>NZ_JBXAHY010000003.1:200866-790173 GCF_058795655.1 Chryseobacterium sp. GW823-FHT05E08
ACCTCCGCCGTGACAGGGCGGCATTCTAACCAGCTGAACTACCGGATCAATTTTTTTAAAGTAAATTGAGAAAACTTCTGCGATCCGGACGGGACTCGAACCCGCGACCTCCGCCGTGACAGGGCGGCATTCTAACCAGCTGAACTACCGGATCAAATTTTCGTTGTTGTAAATTTAAAGAACTATGTTTCTTTTTTGTGATTGCAAAGCTACAACTTTTTCGCTTACCTGCAAATTATTTAGTAAAAAAAAGCCTTCCAAAAACGGAAGGCATTCATTATCAAACTTATTTTTTTTATAAGTGTGCACTTAATTTCTCAGCGATCGTCTCTTTTGGAGCTACTCCAACGATTTTATCAACAACCTCACCGTTTCTAAAAATTAGAACTGTAGGGATATTTCTGATACCATATTGCATAGAAATTTCCTGATTGTTGTCTACATCTACCTTTCCTACTATTGCTTTTCCATCAAAATCTGTTGCTACTTCTTCGATGATTGGTCCCAATGTTCTACATGGTCCACACCATACTGCCCAAAAATCAACCAATACCGGTTGTTCTTTTGATTTTGAAAGTATCTCTGCGAATGAGCTATCTGTAATTTCTAAAGCCATTTTATTTTTTATTTTTAATTAATATTATATTCTTTTTAATCGTCGATTTCAATATTCAAAATTACTACTTTTCAGTAATAAGACTATCTATGCTCAACATTTGTTTTTTCTATAGCGTAATCGCTTGAAATCTCTTTCAGAGCACTTACCAAAGCATCAATTTCAGCTTTAGTTGTCATATGGCTAAACGAAATACGTAACGGGGTACAACCATCCATCTCATCTTCAGACAACACCATCATCATCACCATTGAAGGTTTTGAAGCTCCAGAAGAACACGCGCTTCCCTGAGAAATTGCAATTCCTTTCATATCCAACTGAAGTCCGATCAGAGGGTTTTTATAAGGCAATAAAGCACTTAAAACCGTATAAAGGCTATTTTCCTTTTCAGCACTTCTTCCGTTGAATTTAATGCCTGAAACCTCAGCAGACAATCTTTCAATTGCATAATCTTTAATTTCCTGCATATGGGCTGCATAAGCTTCCATCTTTTTAATAGAAATCTCTAATGCTTTACCCAAACCAACAATTCCTGCAACGTTTTCAGTTCCGGCTCTCAGGCTTCTTTCCTGAGGTCCGCCTGTGATAATACCTTTTAATCCTGATGCTTTTCTGATGAAAGCAAAACCTGCACCTTTCGGACCGTGGAATTTATGGGCACTGCAAGAAGCAAAATCTACAGCAATATCAGAAAAATCCAATGGCATATGAGCCATTGTCTGAACTGTATCTGAATGGAAAAGTGCATTATTTGCTTTGCACAATTCTGCTATTTTTTTAATATCGTAAATATTTCCAATCTCGTTGTTGACGTGCATTAAGCTCACCAACGTTTTCTTATCAGAAGCTTTTAATAATTCCTCTAGTTTATTAAGATCAAGATCTCCTTTTTCGTTAGGACGAATGTAAGCTACCTCTACTCCTTTTCTGTTTTTCATATCCAAGATACTCTCAGAAACACATTTGTGCTCCAATGGAGAGCTGATGATCCTTTCTACTCCAAGGTTTTCTACGCTGGATTTGATGATCATATTATTAGATTCTGTTCCACAAGAGGTAAAAATGATCTCAGCCGGAGTTACGTGAAGATAATCTGCGATCTGCCTTCTTACATTTTCAAGAAGAATTTTTGCTTCCTGACCGAAGCTGTGAGTTGAAGACGGATTTCCGAAATTCATCTTCATGGTGCCAACCATTGCATCAATAACTTCTTCCGAAAGAGGCGTTGTTGCAGCGTTATCTAAATATACTTTATTCATTTTTATTTTGAATATTTTAATTCTACAGAATTGAATTGATAGTCTGAAGGAACGGTAAATAATACCCAAGGATTTGAGATCACCTGTATTTCCATACCACCAGATTCTACGAAAGGAACTTCTACATACAGAATATTGTTTTTCACAGAAACGCTTTTAATTTCTGAAATTCTGTGATCTCCTGACCTGAACATTCCTAAATTATATAAAACTACTTTTTTATCTTTTGGGAATTTTGGGTAATTAATTGCAGGCTCAGTTCCGGCTTCTACGATAAGATTTGAGTTACCACCTTTCACTGCTTTTTGAAGCTCCTGTTCATTTTTAACAATTGAAAATCCGGGCTGATCTGCTCCGCCCTGAGATTCTGATACAAGAATTTCTGCTTTTTTCCGCATTTGTTCTGATTTTTTGGATGATTGATCAGTCTGAGAAACTGCAGTTGTACAGCTCATAGAAAGCGCTAAAAGCCCAATAAGTAGTTTATTCATTTTTACTTTTTTACTCACCCAAAATTAGTGAAAAAATTGGTAATGTCCTTCATTCGCCCATTTAAGCATTTGCTTATCTCCCGAAGTATCTCCGAAAGCGATGATTTTATCGTATTTAGAATTGCTTATTTCTTCTTTTATTCTCATTAATTTTTCGTTTCCATTGCAGTTTTTACCAATGAAATTTCCTGTAAAAACTCCGTTTTTAAACTCTGCACGCGTGGAAACAAGCTGCATTTGTAATGCCTCGGCAAATGGTTTTGTCCAAATGTCGAGTGAGGCAGTCACCAATAAACTTTGTGTATTATCTCTATCGATATTTTGAATAAAATCGAGCGCATTTTCGCGAACGATCTTTGGATAGTTCTCTTCAAAGAATTGCTTGGCTTTTTTCTCTATTTTCTCCTGAGTCTGGCCTTTCAGGATAGATCCGATGAAACTTTTCTTTACTTTTTCAGTTTCAGCCAATTTTAATTTTAATAAAATAAAAAGGGGAATATGTCTTAAAAATTGTACCCGAAACTTTGCAGAATCATAAAATTTAAGATACATAAACATGGTATCTTTATAGGTAAGGGTTCCGTCAAAATCAAAACAATACAATTTTTTCATTTTAATTAAAGCTTTAATTTTTTAAATATAAATTCAGGAATATTCCTGATGATCATCATAATAACGCCCCAAATCGGTAAAACGTATACAACATTTTTCTCTTTTTTGAATGCTTTATAAATACAAGCCGCCGCCTGTTTTGGAGTTGCCGTTAATTTTGGATTTAAAGGTAAGCCTTCTGTCATTTTTGTGGCCATAAAACCAGGTTTTACTGTCATGACATGAACTTTTTTCTCAAACAAATAATTTCTTAATCCGCTTAAATAAGCCGTAAAAGCTGCTTTTGCGCTTCCATAAATAAAATTACTCTGTCTTCCTCTGTCTCCTGCTACAGATGATAATCCTATAATGGTTCCTGATCTTCTGCTTTCAAATTTTTGAGCAAAATAATTCATTACAGGAACTAACTTTGAGTAATTAATATCAATAATTCTCTCTGTATTTTTATTATCATACAAGCCTTCTTCCGTTCCGTCTCCCAAATATCCTGTCGCACAAAATAATACATTTGAATTGACATAATCAAACTGATTATAATCAATTTCCTTCATCAGATCCAGTTCTATAACCTCAGATTGCTGTAGAAACATCACATCGATGTGTCTTGCAAACCTTTCCGTAGTTTCTTTACTAGACGTGAAAAGATAAATTTTCTCAAACTTTTCTCCCTCTTGCAAAGCTTTTTCAACAAAAGCCTGAGCTACCTCAGACGTACTTCCCAGAACTATCATTTATGAATTATTATTTATGATTCTTTTGTGCTGTAAAGACACAAATTTGGAACTTTGAACATTTTTAAGATAATTGGTCAGCGATGATCTGCTCATGCTGTCTTTGGTAAGATAAATTCTTCCTCCGAACTCCTGAACAATACTATCTAATTGCTCAACCAATTTTTTCAGCTTTGAATTAACTTTAAAATCCAGCGCCAACGTGTAACCTTCAAAAGGAAACGAATTGTATGCGTCAGGATTATTCTTTCCGAAAAGTTTTAAAACTGCCAAAAAAGAACCATTTCCGCTATTTGCAATGGTTTCAAGGATTTTTTTCATTCCTTCTTTTCCTGTTTCTTTTGGAATTACCATCTGATATTGGATAAAACCTGATTTCCCGTAAATTTTATTCCATTCATTGACAGCATCTAAAGGATAGAAAAATGTTTCGTAATCGATGAAACTTTTCACTTCTTTTTTAGACTGTTTTTTATAATATAACAGATTAAAAATTTTCACCGTAAGTGAATTCAAAACAAAATTCGGAAAGTAAAAAGGAACCGTCGGCTGTAGTTTTTTCTTTAACCTTAAAGGATTTTTAGTTAAATTCTGAGGAAGCTCATGCTGAAAAGCATGTTCACCTCTCATCAAAATACTTCTTCCGATATCCTTTCCTTTTTGTAGACAGTCAATCCACGCAACGGTGTACGTCCAGCTTTCACTTTCTTCAAATAATGTAAAAATTTCGTCAAGATTTTCTGCTTTAATACTTTCCTGACGGATGTAAGCAGATTCTATATTTTTAAGCTTAAATTTTGCGGTAAGAATGATTCCCGTAAGACCCATTCCGCCAATTGTAGCCCAGAATTTTTCGATATTTTCTTCTCTTGAACAAGTGATGATGTCGCCGCTTTCGGTCATTAATTTAAACTCGATCACATATTCCGAAAAACAGCCTTCTGCGTGATGATTTTTACCATGAACATCAGATGCAATCGCTCCGCCAACCGAAACAAACTTCGTTCCCGGAGTTACGTATAAAAAATAGCCCTGCGGAACAGAAATTTCAAGGACTTCGGAAAGTAAAACTCCCGATTCGCATTCTAAAATTCCATTCAGACGGTCAAAGCTTATGAATTTATTTAATTTTTTAGTAGAAAATATATGTTCACCCAATGAAGCATCTCCGTAACATCTTCCGTTTCCTCTGGCAATGACTTCATTATGATTAACGACAAAATCTTTTATTTTTTTGAAGCTGTCTTCAGACTTCATTTCTTTTTCCACTATGGGAAAATTGCCCCAGTTTGTGACTTTTTGTATAAAATTCGGCTTCATTTTTTAAAGTAAATTTGAATTAAAAATGCAGCCACCCATAATAGTAAGGTAACCTGTATGTATCTGTCTCTGTAGACAATTTTTGTAGGAGATTCTGTTCTGTTGTACACCAATGTCTGCTGTAAATATCTTAAAAAAGCAAAAACAACAAAAATTACGGTATAAAAAACTCTTTCATGAAATCTTGCCTGAACTTCTCGCGATAACGTAAACATCAAATAACAAACGATCGCCAATGTCACAGAAATTGAAAGTGCAATATCTGCAAACTGTACATTATAACCATCTAATGCTTTTCTTGTTTTCCCCGAAACCTGAGCATTAATAAGCTCTCCACGTCTTTTACCGATTGCTAAAACCAATGCCAAAACAAAAGTTAATAAAATCGCCCATTGAGAAATATTAATTGCTGTAATATAACCTCCTGCTAAAACTCTTAAAACAAATCCTGTTGCAATAATAAAAATATCAATAATAGGAACATGCTTTAATTTGAATGTATAAGCCAGATTCATTACAAAATACATCCCGATAATCGTCGCGAACTTCCAAAGATTTTCATGAAAATAGGTTTGTGCCAAGAATACGAGCGCAATATCAATAATCATTAAACCAATAAGAATTCCTATCGCTCTTGATTTCGATATGGCTCCACTGGCCAAAGGTCTTCTGCGTTTTTCAGGGTGTTTGCTATCTGCTTCAATGTCGTTATAATCATTAAGAATATAAACAACACTCGCCGCCAGCGAAAAAATAACAAAAGCAAAAATACTTTTTGTAAGTAATTCTACATTTTTGATATTACCTGAAAAAAAGAGGGGGACAAATACAAAAAGGTTTTTCACCCATTGCTCTACGCGAAGTAGTTTTAAATATTTCTTCATCTATGGTATTTCAGTTGCAAAAATAACAATTTCAAAATAAAAAATAATTGCATAAAAATACAAAAAAAACCGCCGAAGCGGTCTTTAAGAAAATATTTATATGTTAAATTAATTACTGCCCTTGTTTAGCATCATTAATCATTTTTTCATTTGCTGTAATAGCAAACTCTACTCTTCTGTTTTTAGCTCTTCCTTCATCTGTATCGTTTGTTGCAACCGGCATGCTTTCTCCTTCTCCTTTAGCAAACATTCTGCTTGAAGCAATACCTTTTCCTGCCAAATAAGCTTTTACAGCATCAGCTCTTCTTTGTGAAAGCTTCATGTTATAATCGTCTGCTCCTTTGCTGTCTGTATGTCCGTAAACATTAATATTTGTATCAGGGTTATCTACAAGAACTTTAGCTAATTTATCTAAGTTAGTCTGAGCTACAGATGTAAGGTTTGAAGAATCAAATGCAAAAGTTACAATACTTTCGTTCATTGTAATTTTAATACCATCCCCTACTCTTTCTACTTCAGCTCCCGGTAAAGTTTCTTTGATATCTTTAGCCTGCTTATCCATTTTGTTACCGATAACGTTACCTGCAACACCACCAATAATACCTCCTAATACAGCCCCTAAAGCTCCATTTCCTCCTTTACCAACATTGTTACCTAAGATACCACCTAAAACAGCTCCCGAAGCAGCACCTACTGCTGTACCTCTCTGCTGGTGATTAGAATTCTGTACTGCCTCACAACTTGTCAATAGCAATGCTGATGATAAGAATAGGCCTCCGATATATGATTTATTAAATTTCATCTTTTTTAATCTTTTATGTTTATAATTATTTCATTCCAGCTCTCTCGAAGTTGTAAACAACTTTTACTGTACTTCCGTCAAACGGAACATTTTGCTCTAAAGAAAACTGATCTGTAGTCTGATTGATCACATCTAAAGTATATCCTGCTAAATTTTGCTTAGCTTTAGTTCCATCAGCAATTTTTTTGAACATAAAAGTATTTCCGTCTTTCACTTCAAATTTAATAGGCTGAGTAAATCCAGAACCACAGTTTCCGCCACCGTTCACGGTAATAGCACCTGTGTAGTTATTTGGAATAAATCTCCAATGACTCCCTACAAAACACTGAGCATCAATCCCTTCATCAAAAGGTTTAATTTTAAGTCCTTTATCGTAATTTATGCTTACAATCTGCCAATCCCCTTTTAATTTAAGAAATTCCGATCTCTGATTCTGTGATGTTTCAGCTTTCTTTACTGTGGAACAAGACACTGCAAAAAGTGATGTTCCTAACATCCCTGCAAGTAGTAACTTTTTCATTTTGTTGTTTATTATTTTGTTACTATAAAGTTATAAAAAACCGTGCCAAAATTGCATAATAAAAATAAAAAAAGTCCGAAAAATTCGGACTTTCTATCTTGGAACCTTAAATACAGGTAGATAAGTTATTTTTTAACAGTCTTTTTTACGGATTTCGTAGCCTTTTTTACATCAGAAGATTTGCCGTTGTAGAAATTCGTGTAAGCGTATTCAGCGGCTCTTTTTACATCAATAACTCCTCCGGCTTGAGAGAAATCACTGAAACCATTTGTCGTACTTGGATTGCTAGATTTTACTAAAGCTTCAATTATCTGATCTGGCTTTAATCCCGGCATGTATGCCAATAGAACTGCTGCCGCTCCAGCTACAACAGGAGAAGCCATTGAAGTTCCCTGAAGATATTTGTATCCGCTTTTTGTTACGGTAGAATAAATCTGCTCACCCGGAGCAAAAACATTTACTTTATTTTTATTAAAGTTTGAGAAATCAGCTCTCAAAGCATCATTATTATTTGTGCTTGCACCTACAACAATTACGTTGTTTACAAGTGGTTTTTCGTCTGTAACGTTTTTATAGTTTGTAGGATAAGCTACATGTTCAGTTACGTCTTCATTTTCATTACCTGCGGCTTTCACTAATAAAACTCCTTTACTTTCAGCATATTTGAATGCATCCCAAACAACATTTTTACCCGGAGAAACCGGTTTACCAAAGCTCATATTTAAAACTTTAGCTCCATTATCTACAGCATATCTGATTGCGTTTGCAACGTCTTTATCTCTTTCATCCCCGTTTGGAACTGTTCTTACAGACATGATCTTAGCTACTTTAGAAGCTACTCCATACTGAATTTCTTTTCCTTGAGGTAATCCTGCGATGATACCAGCAACGTGAGTTCCGTGGGTAGCATCAGGACCTTCGTAATGATTGTTCCCGTAATTTTTTTCAGAATAATCATCATAATTATCGCCTACGATTGATTTTCTTGGGTCATAACTTAAATCATATTGCTGAGCTTGAGGAGTATAATGCTCAAGAGCTTCTTTCATCTGCTCTTTCATTCCTATTTCGAAATCTGCTGCAGATTTTCCTTTAAATTCAGGGCTTTGAGAAACCTGACCTAAAACATTAAGAGCGATCGCATCTTTTTGATCCCCCGGAGCTTTGATAGCCGCAATATTTTCTGCAGTTACTGATTTTCCACCTAATAATCTTACCATATTAGGAATAAGATCAGTAATCATCGTGTACGTTTGCATAGCTTGTCTACCTTCAACACTGTTTTTGGTGAAAATTTCTTTAGCCTTCATATACATTGCGAAGTCTTCAGGCATTTTTGTCTGATTAGCTTTATTTTTAGCTGAATCATCTCCTTCGAAAAGAGGCTTATATTTAGCAACCACTCTCGTTACCTCCATATTATCAACGTCGATATCACCATTTTTTCCACCGATGAAATTCCATCCGTGAACATCGTCGATATATCCGTTTCCATCGTCATCTTTACCGTTATTTGGAACTTCATTAGGATTTGACCAAACATTTTTCACTAAACCTGGGTGATCAACCTGAACACCGCTGTCTAAAACTCCGACAACAACAGTTGTAGGTTTAAGACCTTTAGATTCTAAATATTTATATGCGTTTTCCGTATTTACACCATATACTTTTGACGTAGCAAAGTCTTTGTGATACCAAGTCATAAGGTCTTTATCCTCATTCTGGTTGGCTTTAACCGCTTGTGCTTCCTGAGCAAAAGTGAAACTAAAACCTGCTAAAAAAACAGCAGCTAATAATACCTTTTTCATATGTAGTTGTTTGTTTATTATCAAATATTATATGAATCCGCTTTTATTGAATAATTATAAAACAAAGCAATTTCATGTTAATATGATTGTTTAATATTTTTAAGATAAGTCAAAGATTCTGGTCCTTTGTTACAAATAAGATCCAAAATTGTTAAGTCTTTTAAAAACCCGAATTTATCCGAAAACGTCTGGTAATATTCTTCCATTTCGAATTCAGAAGGTGATTTTGCAGAGAACTTTTCTCTGAAATTGATCTGTTCAGGATTTTTGATATATTCTACATTCAAAGAGTGTGCCTTTTCTGTTTTTAAAATACTTTGAAGAATTTCGATGGCTTTTAAATTAAAAGTCATTAAATATTTTTCCTCTAATTCATAAATCTTTTTCAATTTATCTTCGTAAAATTCAAAATAAGGAGAGCCCTGATAAGCTGTTTTGATTGATTTCCAGTGAAGACTTCTCCAATCTTCTCTATAAGAAATTTCTGTATCCTTAAACTCTCTATTCCCGGTGTGACTGATTGGGATTATTAATGTAAGCTTTCCGTTTGCTCCAAAAATATTGGTTCTGCTTCTGTACGTCTGTTTTGGAAAACTTTCAAATTGTTCAAATAAAACATCATTTTCAGCATTCAAAAAAACTGAAAACCAAGAAATTGGCGGTAAATAAAATACCGGTAATAATACATTCTTCATAATCATAATGCAAAAATGAAGTATTCTTTCAAATACTTCATTTTATTTTTAAATTTATTTTAACTATAAATCTTCTTCTGTTTTTTTCTTTTTCCCGAATAATTTCATGAAGTATTCCCATCCAAAGAATAAGATAAGAATCATCGCAGCGATCCACCAATATGAAGTTTTGTTGGCTTCACCAGTGTTTGTCGCTTTAAACATTCTGTCCCAACGAACTTTTTTTGGAGCCTGATACGTAGAACTTGCATCAGCAAAAACTCCCTGAACGCTCATCCATGTAAACATCGGCTTCCCAACTATATTTTCCTCAGGAACGAAACCAAAGAATCTTGCATCCAAAGAAGCATCTCTGTTGTCTCCCACCATCATAAAATAATCCTGCTTGATCGTATATTGATTCGCTTCTTTTCCGTTGATGAAAATTTTATCGTTTTTCTTTTCTAAATTATTGTGCTCGTATTCAGAAATGATCCACTGATACATCGGTAAAGTTTCTTTGTTGATTGCTACAACATCACCTTTCTTAGGAATTCTAACCGGACCGTACCAATCTTGGTTCCAAGGTTTGTTGACAGGGAAAATAGATTGTGTAGTGTCGATACTTTTTGTGTATGCCGTTTTATCAGCATTTAATTTATATGAAATTGTTGCAGAATCTTTTGGATACATGTTCTCCGTCATGTCGATCACATTCGGAAGAGCTTTGATCTCTGCAGCCGTTTTATCAGTTAATCCCTGAAAAGCATACATAAATCCTTTATCCGTCTGCATTTCTCTTACAGGCAAAAATCCATAGGTATTGTAAAGACTTGGAATATCTAATTGACTTCCTGTGTTTACTGTGTATCCGTGTTGAACTTCCTGATCTCCAAGAACAACTTCCGGTTTATTATTAACAAAAAGTCTTCCACCTCTCATTTCAAAAACATCACCAGCAGCAGCCACACATCTTTTTACATAAGGATCTTTTCTGTCGATCGCCGTATGTACAGAATCCTGAGGATAATTGAAAACAACTACATCATTTCTCTGAGGTTTATTGAATTGAAGTATTCTCTCATAAGGAAGCTTTACTCCATCAACATAAGATTTTGGGTCGTCTTTAGGGTTTCCTTTTTCACCCGAATCAAAAATTGTTCCTTGTAAAAACGGTATTGCCAAAGGACGCATTGGAAGTCTGTAACCGTAACTCCATTTATTTACGAAAAGGAAATCACCTACCAATAACGTTCTTTCCATAGATCCTGTAGGAATCCCGAAAGGCTGTGTTACAAAAGAGTGAATAATGGTTGCAAAAACCACTGCGAAAGTAATAGAACCTATGAAAGAGTCTTTCTTTTTTGCGTTTTTCTCTTCGTCGGTTAAGAATAATTCGTTTTCATCTTCTAACTCTACATCCTTGGAATAGTTCACACTTGCCATATAAATAAATGGAAGGATCACCGTAAGCAACTGATTCTGGAAAAGGCTTTTCCCAAATTTTTTCATTAAATAAATATGAAAAACAGACATCATGATCGGGCCAACAATCGGTAAATACGACAAAAGAGCCCACCATTTCGGATGTTTTGTTTCTTTTAAAATAATGAAATAGTTATAAAAAGGGATAAACGCAAAAAGCGGACTATACCCTAATTTCTTGAACAGTTTCCAAGTTGAAAGTCCCATTAATACAGATAAAATGAGGACGTATACTGTATAAGTTAAAAAATAATTCATAAATTTTTCTTGCCTAATCTATAATAATATAAATGATAAATGGTGAGTTATAAATGATAATAGATTTTGCTATTGACAATTGACTATCTCACCATTCACAACTATTAGTTTACAATGTAGGGAATTTGTTACAAAATTAAAGACCTAAAACATCTTTCATTGTAAAATTTCCTTTTTTATCTTTGATCCATTCTGCAGCAACAACAGCGCCTAATGCGAAACCATTTCTGTTGAATGCTGTATGTTTAATCTCAATTTCATCAACCTCACTTCTGTAATAAACACTGTGAGTTCCCGGAACCTCATCTTCACGCACAGCAAAAATACCCAATTGATCTCCTTGGGTTTCTTCCAGTTTCCATGCGTTGAATTTCGGATTATGTTTAAAAATACCTTCTGCAATAGAAATCGCAGTTCCACTTGGAGCATCAAGCTTGTGAACATGATGAATTTCTTCTAACTGACAAGAGTATTCATCAACATTTTTCATTAAATCAGCCAACTTTTCGTTTAAAGCAAAAAATAAATTCACGCCTAAACTAAAATTTGAGCCGTATAAGAATGCTGTATTATTTTCAACAGCAATTTTTTCAATTTCTTCTTTTTTCTCCAACCAACCCGTTGTTCCGCTGATCACAGGAATTTGGTTTTCAAGGCAAGCTTTAATATTGTTATAAGCTACTTCCGGCAAAGAAAATTCAATAACAACATCTGGATTATTAAGGTTTTCAGCAGTTGGAGTTTCTTTTAATCTGGCAACAACTTCATGACCTCTTTTTGTAGCAATTTCATCAATGATTTTGCCCATTTTGCCGTATCCAACTAATGCTATTTTCATATTTTATTATTTATCTGTTCTTTTTTAACGCAAAGATAGCAAAGCTTTAACTTTAAAATCTTTATGCATATTTTAAGTTCGCAAAGGCGTTTCACTCAGCAAAGAGCTTAATTAAAAACAGTTTATATATTAATTATTAAAATCTATAACTTAAACTCAACCCTGTTTTTGGAGGATTGATACCATACTGATCCTGAATAACCGCAGGAGTAAAAGTCAAATCCGGGTCGTGACGGCTTTCGTAAAGATGTGCGTCTACCACGGCATCTACGATATTCAGAATATAAATTAATCCTGTAATTGCGATGGCGTAATCTCTTTGTCTTTTTGATCTGTCCTGTGCATTTCCAAATGCAACTTTGTCGAGCCACGGGTGACTGTCTACAAACTCATTTGGAGTTCCGTTCAGTTTGGCAATGTAGTATTCTCGGTACTTTTTGTATTGCTTGTCGTTCCACATTGCAATTCCTACACCGGCTCCAACAGCTCCCCAAACGATAGGAACTTTCCAATATTTTTTATTGTAAAACTGACCTAATCCAGGTAAAACAGCAGAATACAATCCCGCTCTTGTAGGATTTAGTTTTAATGTTTTTTTGGTTGGCCCGTTCGCACCTTCAAGATCTGCAACTATTTTAGCTTCAGATTTTGCTGGTTTTGCGGCAGAGATACTGTCTTTCGGATGGTATTCTACCCGAATTGTATCGTTAGGATTTACTTGTGAATAAGCAACAGCAAACAGACACAAGAAAAAAGTGAAAAATAATTTCTTCATTTATTTAATATGAGATAAAATATATTCCAGCTCGTCTTCATTTTTGAAATCCAGAACAATTTTACCTTTTTTACCATTTCCGGAGGCTTTGATCTCCACTTTTACTTCTAAAATATCAGCAATTGTTTTTTGTACTCTCTTATAATTATTTGAAAGTTCAATCGTTGCTTTTTTGGCAGCCGGTGATTTTGGATTTTTCAATGCAGCAGCAGCCTGTTCAGTCTGACGAACATTCAGTTTTTCTTTAATAATTAAATTAAATAAAGTCTGCTGATCTTCTTCATTTTCAAGACTGATGATTGCTCTACCGTGACCTGCAGAAATTTCACCACTTCTGATCGCGTTCTGAATATCCGGATTTAATCTTAACAATCTGATAGAGTTGGTAATAGTACTTCTATCCTTTCCTACTCTTTGGCTTAAATTTTCCTGAGTAAGACCGATTTCGTCCATCAATCTCTGATACGTTAATGCAATTTCAATCGCATCAAGATCTTCTCTCTGGATATTTTCAACAAGAGCCATCTCAAGAAGCTCCTGATCGTTTACTAAACGAATATAAGACGGAATAGAAGTTAACCCCGCAAGTTTACTTGCTCTGAAACGTCTTTCCCCAGATATAATTTCGAACTTTTCGCCATCTTTTCTTAACGTAATTGGTTGAATTACGCCTAAGTTTTTAATAGACTGCGCGAGTTCGTTTAATGCCTTTTCATCAAAATAAGTTCTTGGCTGAGTCGGGTTCGGATAAATATCTTCAATCGATACTTCTACGATACTTCCCACAAACTTATCTGCTCCCTCATCAGTAGCAGAATTGACCGTAGCCTTGGATTCTGCACTTAAAATTGCTCCCAAACCACGTCCCATAGCTCTTTTTTTGTCCTTCATATTATGCTTTAAGCTTTAAGCTTTTGGCTTTAAGCCTTTTTTAATTCTTAACTAAATTCTCGTTCTTCAATAAAACCTCTTCTGCCAACTGAATGTATTGGATTGCTCCTTTACTTTCGGCATCATAATTTAAGATACTTTCACCGAAACTTGGTGCTTCACTCAATCTTACATTTCTGCTGATAATTGTTTCGAAAACCATTTCAGGGAAATGCAGATTTACCTCTTCTACAACCTGATTAGACAATCTCAATCTGCTGTCATACATTGTTAAAAGCAAACCTTCGATATCTAAATCTTTATTGTGGATTTTCTGAACATTTTTAATTGTATTCAATAATTTCCCTAATCCTTCCAAAGCAAAATACTCACATTGGATCGGGATAATTACAGAATCTGCTGCTGTAAGAGCGTTAACAGTGATCAAACCTAAACTCGGTGCGCAATCAATGATAATATAATCGTAGTCATCTCTTACAGTTTGTAATGCTTTTTTAAGCATGTACTCACGATTTACTTTGTCTACCAATTCGATCTCTGCAGCAACTAAGTCGATGTGAGAAGGAACGATATCCAGGTTTGGTGTAGCTGTTCTCTTGATACATGTTCTTGTATCAACACTGTGCTCCAGCAAGTTATATGTAGAATACTGAACGTCCTCCACTCCTAAACCGGAGGTTGCATTAGCCTGAGGATCAGCATCAATTATTAATATTTTCTTTTCTAATACCCCTAATGCTGCGGCTAAATTTACAGCTGTTGTAGTTTTTCCAACTCCTCCTTTTTGATTAGCGATACCTATGATTTTTGCCATTATTAGAACTTTAAGCTTCAAAAATACACTTTTTTCTTTGCTATTAGTGAATGGCGAAAACTAAAATTGAGTTAAAATATTGTTAATAAGCCTTTTAAGTATAAAAAAAATTATCCACAAAAATTAGCTTTTTGTGGATAACTGTCAAGATTTGTATTTAAAATTTTGAATACCTGCTTTTAATAATAATGTTATTTTTAATGCAAAGCACACAAAGGTTTCTAGACTACTTAATGCTTTTAAGATTCGCAAAGGCGTTCTATTCAGCAAAGTTTACAAAGATTTTTAAATTATATCAAATTGTGAATAATTATATTAATTATCAAACTTCATTGAGATTGGAAATTTGAAATAACTTCTTACTGATTCACCTTGTTTATTTTTCCCAGGCACCCATTTTCCTCTGATAGATTTAATAGTTCTGATAGCTTCACTATTGAAATTAGCATCTTTACCATCAGCTTTAATTCCTGAGATAGTTCCATTTGTTTCTACGATGAAAGTAATGGTAGTTTTCATTACATCTTCGTTTTCAAATCCTGAACCGTCAAAATTGCTTATTACTTTATTTCTGAAAGTATTAATTCCACCTTCAAAATTAGCTTCAACAGCAAGTTCTCCACCGCTAAGAATCTTGTTTTTATCAACAGGTTGAGGAATTGTTGGCGGAGCAGTATTAATTACAGGCCCTGTTCCGATTGTTGGAGCTGTTGGAACATAAGCAGGTGTTGTAACCTCTTTTCCTGGTGATGTCTGAGTGCCTGCAACCGCATTCACTCTATCTTCCGGATTATCTTTCTTTTCATTAGTTAAAACCTTTTTAGGATCTGGTAATCTATCATCATAAGTTTTCACTTTTTCTGGAACCACAGCAGGAGGCTGAACCGGCGTAACTTTTACCGGAGGCGTCTCTACTATATCAATAGGGATAAATTCATGAATACTAGGCGGCTGTTCTGTTGGCGCATCTGTTTTGAAAGCCGAAATAGCTAATGGAGTAATCGAAATCGCAGCCAACAAACTCACTCCTATAAAAAGCGCTTTGGTTAGTATTCTGTCTGATTCATTTCTTAAAGCATAAGCACCATATTCTTTGTTACGATGCTCGAATAGGATCTCGTTAAAGCGAAATTCCTGATTAGTGTTTAGGTGTTTCATCACTTAAAATATTTAAACTGTTAATATAAGGTGATTATTAGTTTTAGTAGCTCTTATCGATAAGCATTGTTTCAATATCAAAATATTTGCCAAAAAATTGTTAAAACTGCAATATTTTGAAAATTTTTATAACAATCTTAAAATTTAACTATGCTAAAAATAATAACAGTCTAAAAATAAGAGGTATAAGATTTTTATTTTTCAATGATAACTTCATTTTAATTCAAAAAATTCAACGTAAAATAAAAAATAGTAAAAACCACACTCTCAAAATCGGAAAAACACTGAGACTTTCTTCTTCAACCCGAAATACATTTGTACCATAAGAAATCGGGGAATGCTGAAAACCGAAAAGAGTAAGCAAGAAAAATTTTAAAAACTTATAATTATGCCAACTTTAACTCAAGAAGCTAGATCAAACTCATTAATGAGCATGCTTTTAAAACAAGTTTACGATTCTGTAACCAACGGTGGAGATCCGGATTCAATCGGTCCAAATGACTTTATCGCATTCGACCCAATCGGACTTACGCTAACAGAAGACACTTTTGATTATGCATTAAACGGTTTATTCGGAAACGCTCCGGCTCCAAAACCATTATTGGACGGAACAGGAAAACCAATCTTAGATGCCAACGGAAATCCTAAAACTAATTTAGAGGAATTCCAAAACGCAATGAAAGACAGCAAGTTCCGTAAATATCTTCAAATGGAACAGTTCTCTGCAATGGTAGACGCAATCCCATCTCAATTGCCACCACTTACACCAAGCGGAAACGGAAGACAGATGACAATTTTTAATGATTCATCAAAAAGAGTATCAAAAGTATACGAAGATTTGATGCAATGGTCTGTAGTTGTAGATACTCCAATGGATCCTAAGGTTGAAAAAAATCTTGAAAAATTAAGAGACAAACTTTTCAAAATCAAAGTAGTAAAAAATCCTGATTTTGACGAAAACGCTCCGGTAGACGACCTAAACAAGCCGGAATTACACCAAACTTTTGTAGCTCCGATGTATTCTAAATATATTGAGTATCAAATGAAATATTATGATGTTGTAGAAACCAACAATACCATAAGAACAGATGCCGACAATGGTGATCCTGATGCAATGGCAAGACTGTCAATCGACGGTAAAAACATGAAAAAAAGAGAAGATGCAGCGTTAAAAGCATGGCAATCTCTAGGTTACAAAGAAGCGGTTGAAAGAATTCAGAATTATCTGAGCGAAATTGAAGAAAAACACATGTTGGTCATCAAAAAACGTCTTCAATCGGAATTCAGAAACAGCCAGAGAACTAGAGTGATCGATTATATTAATTATTCACCATCAATTCCAATCTCAGCAAATGCTTTAAAAGAATCTAAAAACTGGCCAACAATTTCAATGTATGAAGGAAGTGCGCACAGCGATTATTCTAAAACAATTCACAACTGGAGCGCAGGTGCAGGATTCAGCATGGGATTATTCAGTATCGGAGCAAGAAATAGTGGAAACACTACGAGAACATCGATGAATACTGATTTCAGCAACCTTAAAATATCATTTAAACTTGGAAAAGTAAGAGTGGAAAGAGGATGGTTCAGCGAAGAATTTGTAGAATCAAAATACTGGAAACTTCACGAAACTTCTCCACAATCATTAAACGGAGACATCATCAGTGATGGTAAAGGAAAAGGATTAATGCCAATGATCGTTACAGAATTGATCATTGCAAGAGATGTAATGTTAGATTTCAGTGAAAATAGTACAGCGTACAAAGCAGCAAGCACAAAAATCAGTTCTGGAGCGGCAGTGGGAATCGGACCATTCGTCTTTGGCGGAAGTCACGATTACGAAAACCAAAATTCTCAAACTGATGCAAAATGGAGCGGTAAAAAACTACAGTCAAACGGTATCTATATTATCGGATACAAATGTCATGTAGTTCCAAAATCTCCAAATCCAAACCCAGATATCAAAGTTTGGACAGACGGTAAATCATAATATCCTTCTCAATAGAATAACCGGCAGGAGCTTTTTTCTGTCGGTTATTTATAAAATTTTTGATTGTTGATAATTTTTTAACGCAAAGTTCGCAAAGATTTTTTTGAAAAACTTACTGTGACTTTCGTTCGCAAGGGCGTTTCACTCAGCGAAGAACTTAATGTTTTTAGATTTAAAACCAATTAAAAACACCTATTAACCAAAACCAATTACCATGAAATACTTTGTTGCCGTCTATCAAAAGCTTAGAAACATTTACGCGTCTCAAAGCTCTATGGAGAATGATCTGCCAATGATCTGCCCTTCTCTGAGAGTATACGAAAACGAAGAACTGGAATTATTAAAACCTCAAAGTCTACTGAATGATGATCAGAAAAAATCGCTTTCTATCATTAAAAAACAAAACGTGGCTTATGAGCTGAATTCCGTTCCAATTTCTTCAAATTTCTGGGATTTGAATCCGAACAATTCTTTATTTGATATTTACAGAGATATTCTGGATAAGAGTAACCTAAAAAATATTGAGGAAAATTTAGATAAAATCTTAGAAAGTAAAAGCATTATATTATATGATGCTAAAAATAATGATACTAAAGAATTTAAAGCCTATAAAAAATATCTAACCAACCATGAAATGGCGGTCGACAAAATCACTTCTCATTTGGAAATATTTGACAGTTTAGATACTGATGAAGAAAAAAAGAACTGGAACGACCAATTACTCAATCTCAACAATATAAAAGAGCTTGCTTTTTCTGAATGGAAAGTAAAAGGCTTCAAAGATCTCATTGAAAAAGAACTTGGAAAGATCAATAAAACTTCCGAAGCAGATTTGTATGTTGCAATGGCTCAAAATGCAAAAAATACCTTTACTGCAGCAGAAAAAACGGATGTGATCAGCAATTCTTCTATTCACGATATTAATTTTATTCCATATGATTTTATGGAAAATGAATCTGGTTGGAACAGCATGAGAATTGAAAAATCCGAGCTTGATAATTTACATTCTGAAGCAAAAAATGCCAATGAAAATCTACCATCAGAAATTCTTACTATTGATTATGATGAAAGCGTGATTCTAGCCGTAGAACTGGAATATTCTTTTGTTCATTTAAAAAGAAACTGGTTCAACAAAAATTTTATGATGTCTACTCTTTTTCAATGGAATGAAGCTAAAAAAATATCAGACGGACAGACCATTTCCAATGATTTTAAGCTTCCGGCATTCCCGAAAACAATGATGTTGATTAAAAATTTAAAAATAATTTTAGATCCATCCATCACGAATGATACGGTAAATAATCCTAATCAACTGATTTATTTCGGTCCGTTGATCATGAAACAACAGCTTTTTGTGAACAAAAATAACAATCAGAAGTTCCTGAAAGCCGTAACGAATGTTAGAACCATAAAATCTGACCAACTCAATACCTTATCCCGAAAAACTGACACTCCGGAAAACGCAAAAATATCAACAATGGAATTCGCGGCAAAACCTGTCCTTGAAACAGTGACCGAAGTTCCAAAAATGAATCCAAATATAGCATTCAATAATAGAATAAATGTGAGTGCTTTAGGTGGAATAAGAAATTTAAGACCAATTACTCCTACTCCGCACGTTGCCACTCCGGTTCAGCCTGTTGCTCCAGTAAAACCCATCACTCCGATTGTCGCCACGCCAATACGAGTTCCCGGAATTTTTGTTCCGATAAGAGTTCCCATTCAGGTTCAGCCAACTTCAGCAATGGTACAGTTCAGGGTTTTTGATAAAATAAATAATGATCCGATTTACAAATGCGCTATTTCCATCAAAGGAACGAACAACAACAGGATCTTCGAGATAGAAACCAACGAAATCGGAATGATCAACCAAATGATTCCGATCGGAGAATACAGCATTGAACTGAGAGTTGATGATTACGCTGTTTTGCAACAAAATTTCAGCGTCGTAAACGTCAATCCTATGAATTTAGACTACAAACTTCAAAGAGAGGAAGTGAAATTTAAATCATACTTTTTAATTGGGATGATTTGTGAGAGAATGCCGAAAGTACCGATTAATTAAAGTATTTTTTTATCAAATTCTTTTGTCTTGAAACAAAAGAATCAAAAATTCAAGACTTGGAATCTTTCGCTAAAAATTAAAACTTAATCCTAAAATCCCCAAAACTCGCACGAAATCAACATTTGTTTTTCGACTCTAAATCTGTCTCGTGCTTCAAACAGTGGGAATTTTTTAACGGATTAATTTTTAATTTTCTTAACGCTACAGCTTCCTATGTCGATAAAATACACCGATTATATTTATCATTTATAACTAAAAAACTAACAGCCATGAAACTTTTAAAATATTACACAAAATCACCGGAAGTCACTACCCTTTGTGAACTTCTTTATAAACAAGGATATAACATCAAAATTTCAGATTCTTTTTCTCTGGAAGTTGATGAAGCCGTGAAAGATTTTCAACGAAAAAATTCTTTAGTCGTTGACGGAATTGTCGGAATGAAAACGTGGACGGTTTTACTTCAAAAGAATTCAGCTCCGGCTCCGACAAATTCAGCAGATAAATTTTTGAAAGAAAGTGACTTGATTACTTTTGCTAATCAATACGATCTTGAATTGGCAGCCGTAAAAGCCGTTAATGAAATCGAGAGCAGCGGAAAAGGATTTTTAATTAACAATAAACCTAAAATTTTATTTGAAGGACACATTTTCTGGAACGAATTAAAGAAAAGAGGAATTGATCCAAATACTTTTTACAATGCTAATCATAAAGATGTTCTATATCCAAAATGGACGAAAATCTATTATCAAGGCGGGGTGAAGGAATACGACAGACTGAATGAAGCAATGACTTTAGGAAACGATCCGAAATTTAAAGATGCAGCGTTATCTTCCGCTTCTTGGGGAAGTTTCCAAATTATGGGTTTTCATGCTAAAAATCTTGGATATATTGACACTGCTGACTTCGTTTCAAAAATGGAAATTAATGAAGGCGAGCATTTGAAAGCTTTCGGAAAATTCCTTGAGAAAAACGGGCTTTTAGTTCATTTGAGAAATAAAAGCTGGGCAAATTTCGCAAAAGGTTATAATGGCGGAGGTTACAAATTGAATAAATATGATGAAAAACTAGCGAAAGCTTATGCCAAATATTCTAAAAACTGATTAACCAATTTATATTTTGACGCATTGATTTTTAAAGTTCCCTTTGCGTTGATACCTACCTTTTTTCTCCTGCATTTTTTTGTGGGAGATTTTTTTGTTTTTTGACCACAGATTTTACGGATTTACACAGATTATTTTGTGATTAATTATGAAAGGATTGCTTCGTCGCTTCGCTCCTCGCAATGACACAAAAAAAAAAAGAGACCATCAAAATTGATAGCCTCTTTTTTATTTATTTAAAATATTCCTTAGAATAATTCTTTTCTGATGATGTTTTGACTTCTTTCAGGTCCTACTGAAACTAAGTAAACATTGATTCCTAAATACTTTTCGATAAACTCGATGTATTTCTGAGCATTGTCTGGAAGTTCGTCATAGCTTCTTACTTGTGTAAGATCTTCGTTCCAACCCGGTAGATCTTGGTAGATCGGCTCATAGTTGTATAATTTTTCTGTTGAAGAAGTGAAATAATCGATGATTTTTCCATCTTCAGTTTTGTAATGAGTTACGATTTTAAGGTTTTCAATTCCTGTAAGAACGTCTAATTTCGTAATTACTAAGTTATTGATTCCGTTGATCATACAAGCATGCTTCAAAGAAACTAGATCTAACCAACCTGTTCTTCTTGGTCTACCTGTTGTAGCTCCAAACTCACCTCCGATCTGTCTGATGCTTTCTCCTAATTCATTGTCCAATTCAGAAGGGAAAGGTCCGTTTCCTACTCTTGTACAATATGCTTTTGCAACACCGATCAGGTTTTTAAGTGAAGTTGGCGGAACACCAGCTCCTGTACAAACGCCTCCTGTAGATGGAGAAGATGAAGTTACGTATGGATAAGTTCCGAAGTCGATATCTAGCATCAACGCCTGAGCTCCTTCGAATAAAACGTTTTTACCATCTCTGATAGCTTCGTTCAATTCAACCTCAGTATCAACGATTCTGTCTTGAAGTTGTTTTCCGATCTCTAAAAATTCGTTGTAAATTTCTTCAACGTCTAATGTCGGTTTTCCGTAATATTTTTCAAAAAGAGAGTTTTTAACCTTTAGATTTTTCTCAATTTTATCTCTTAAAATTTCAGGATTTAAAAGGTCTACCATTCTGATACCGATTCTTGCGATCTTATCTTCATAACATGGCCCAATTCCTTTTTTAGTAGTTCCTATCTGAGTTCCTCCGTGTTCTTCTTCACGGTAAGTATCCAAAAGGATGTGGTAAGGCATGATCACATGCGCTCTTCTGCTGATAAAAATGTGGTCTGTTCTAAGGCCTTTGCTTTCGATCTGGCCTACTTCTCTAATGAAAGATTTAGGATTTACCACTACTCCATTGGCAATGATACATTTACCTTTACACTGCAAAACTCCTGAAGGAAGAAGGTGTAAAACAAATTTCTCCTCACCCACATAAACCGTGTGACCAGCGTTGTCTCCCCCTTGGAAACGAACAACATAATCCGATTTTGCAGATAAAACATCCGTGATTTTTCCTTTACCTTCATCTCCATACTGAAGACCTACAACTACGTAAGTTGACATATTTTACTTTTGTTTTTAGATTCATGCAAAATTACTTTTAAAAAATAGGGTGACCAAATTTGTGGTGGATTTTATTTTTGGGTGGATGGAAAATGTGGGCTTTAGATTCTATAAACCTAGAATTGATAATATTTAATCATAATTTGCTATATTTATTTCTAAAAAACATAAAACTTATAACATCATGATTCCAAATTCTCTACTATTTTCTGAAAAGTTAGAAATTCATTATTGGTTTAATGATGATAGCCATACAATTGATGCAATAACTCTAAACAAATCTCAATATGAAATAATTGCCATAATGCAGGAGATTTCGAGAGAGTTAGACACTGAAATATCGATAGAAATTGAGCCATATGGTGAGGGTGGCTTTAGACAAATTTTTAAAGTTTTATCAAAACAAGAAAGAAAAAATGCAGTAATAGTTGGAGCTATTGTATTAGGAGTTATTACCGCAATCATAGTAACTCCAATTACTAAAACAGCAGAGAAGCTTACGGAGCATTTTGTTGATAAAATTCTTGAGGACAAAGACAAAGTTGCTTTAGATAATAAAAAAGATTCTTTAGAAATTAAAAGGATTGAATTACAAAACGAAAATCTTGAATTACAGAATAAAAAATTAAATCAAGAATTAAATCAAAATCAAATAGAAGAAGCAAAAGAACAAATACAAAATATTAGTAGAAAACTTGAAAATAATATTATTATAAAAAAGCGCCGTTCTAATTTTTATGAACAATTGATTAACTATGAAAAAATAGATAAAGTTTCATTTAAAATAGAAGATAAAAATAACAAAACAATCTCAGAAAACTTTATAAAAAAGCAAAACTTTAATCGATTTATTTTACACTCAGATATTATTGAGCCACAAAGTATAAGTGATGCAAGGATTGAAATAATATCTCCTGTTCTTAAAAAAGGTTATTATAAATGGACAGGAATATATAAAAATGACCCAATCCCATTCTTGATGAAGTCTACAGAATTTAAAGAATTAGTTCAAAAAGGACAAGTTGAGTTTAAAAATGGTTTTACTATTGATTGTCAATTACAAATCAATAAAAAAATTGATAATGAAGGAATAACTAAAATTACTGGATATGAAGTTTTAAGAGTTGATAGTTATTTTATAAATGATAAACCCGTTGAAACTAATGAAGGTAAAAAACATCGTAAACTAAAAGAGGCTGAAAAACAAATGCTAAAATTATTTAGATATGAAGACGATGATATACTTCCATATGAAGATTAAAGATATTTCAATTTTAAAGGTCTAAATTATATTATTACTTAGATATAGCAGAATCACTTTCTTTCATCAATTATGTATCTTTTATTATCCTTCAAATACTTAAACCATGAAACCCCTACAAAAATCAGGATACCTATCTACAACCACAGATGATCAAACCCAACTCTTTTACACTTTATTCTATCCTGAAACAATTCCTGTAAAAGCAACCTTACAAATCGTTCACGGGATGCAGGAACACAGTGGCAGATATTCGGAGATTGCGGAATATTTTGCCAATCGAGGATTTGCGGTATTGACTTATGATCATTTAGGGCACGGAAAATCGGTAAAAGACAAAAAAGATATTGGTTTCTTTCAACTTAATAATCCGGATGAAAGATTGATTACAGATTCAGAAAAGATGAGTAAACACTTGATGGATCAATATTCGAATGTTCCTCATTTTATTCTTGGACATTCAATGGGTTCTTTTATTACGCGTTGTTTGCTGCAAAGAATGGGTGATCAATTTTCGGGGGCAATTATTACAGGAACGGGAGGAGCTTTGGCAGGTATTAATTTGGTAACAGTTTATTTTTCGTTAGCCAACAAAATAACGCCTCACAAACGTACTTTTTTCAATACTCTTTTTACGATTGTCAATAACCAGAAATTCAAAAAAGACAACAATTTCAGTGATACAAGCTGGCTTAGTCTGAATCCCGCCAACAGAAATGCTTTTTCTCAGGATGAACTTTGTGGAATTCCTTTTACCAACAATGCATTTTATGCGTTATTCAGTATTTATAAAAAAGCGACGGCAAGAAATTGGGCACAAACAATTCCAAAATCTTTCCCTCTTCTGTTTATTAGCGGACAAAATGATCCCATAGGCGATTTTGGAAAAGGAGTTACCCAGACTGTTGAG
Organism: Chryseobacterium sp. GW823-FHT05E08; assembly: GCF_058795655.1. NCBI lineage: Bacteria > Pseudomonadati > Bacteroidota > Flavobacteriia > Flavobacteriales > Weeksellaceae > Chryseobacterium > Chryseobacterium sp. GW823-FHT05E08. The sequence goes on from NZ_JBXAHY010000003.1 coordinate 225,667, forward strand.
AATTTAAGGATTGATGGTTTTAAAGATGTAAATGTAAAACTGCATCCTCAAATGCGACATGAAATATTAAATGAAGAGATTAGAGAAGATATTCTGAATGATATTTATCAATGGACTTTGGAGCGTTTATAATGCAATTCCTTGATGACTAAGATTCTCAAAACCACCAAGGAACGACAAAAAATATATTAATTTTGTGATTAGCTTAAAACAATCTCATTATCAATCCCAATCTCCCTCAAAAAAATCTCATCGTGTGAAATCACTAACAAAGTTCCATGATAATCTTTAATAGAATTGGTTAGAATTTCTACATTTTGAAGATCCAAATTATTCGTTGGTTCATCGAGAATAATCATATCAGGAGCTTTATTGCTGATGGAAAGTCCGCACAGAAGAAGTCGCAGACGCTCACCGCCACTCAGAACATCACCTATTTTATCCCATGTTTCTTTTCCGAATAAAAATCTTGATAATAATGTTTTCACTTCAGATTCTTGTAACGCATTATCGTTGAATTTTTGAGCAAAATCGTAAATCGTTGAATCTCGATCAATCAAAGAATATTCCTGATCAATATAAATCGAATTAAAATCCGACTTCGAAATTTTTCCGACAGACGGTTTCAAATCCTCCAACAACAGCTTTATCAAAGTCGTTTTTCCCGAACCGTTCGAACCTTTGATAGAAATTCTGTCACCACTTCTAATTTCAAAATTGAGATTTTCCTGCCAAAGGTTTTCTTCATTATATTTAAAATTAATTTCCGCTGCCGAAATCAAAATCTTCCCGGAATGCAGTTCTGAATCATTAAAATTGACTTTCATTTGATCCGCATTTCTCACAGACGAAAGCAAATCCCGCAAATCACCAGAAATATCATTGATTTTCTCAGCGTGAATCGTTTTCAATTTTGAAGAATTTTTCTCGGCATTATTCCTCAACGTATTCATCATAATTCTCGCCACACCCGATTTTTCCTGCTTTCCTTTTCCTCGCGCATCGAGTTTTTGCTTTCGTTCCAAAGTTTCACGTTCCTTTTCTTTTGCTTTTTTCAACGCACGTTCTTTGGAATGAATATCGTTTTGCAACGCCTCATTTTCAATTTCTTTTTGTTCGGCATAAAAATCATAATTTCCGCCATAAGTCGAAATCCCCTGATTGCTCAATTCAAAAATAGTATCAACTAAATTCAATAAAGTTCGGTCATGACTGACAATTACAACCGTCGAATTTGTCTTTTCAACAAGCTCATACAGCAGATTTCTGCCTTCCAAATCAAGATGATTCGTTGGTTCATCCAATAAAATAATTTCAGGCTGATTAATTTGAATTCCCGCTAGAAAAACCTTTGTTTTTTGTCCGCCACTCAGGCTTTCTAATGTTTGATTTACATCTAAATTTTCAAGTTCCCAATACTGTAAAGCGATTTTAGAGCGTTCTTCAATATCCCAATCGTCATTTAAAGTTTCGAAATACATTTCATCCACTTCTCCATTCGTTATTTTTTGAAGTGCATGTAATTTTTTGTCGATTTTTAGGCATTCAGCAACTGTCAGATGATTAAAATTCCCGAACATCTGCGGAACATAGAAAATATCACCCTGAATATTGACGCTTCCTTCCAAAGGTTCAATTTCATTCGCAATAATTTTCAGCAAGGTAGATTTCCCCATGCCGTTACTTCCGACCAAAGCCGATTTTGTATTTGATTGTATCGTTAAGTTAATAGAATTAAAAAGCAGATTCCCCGCAGGAAACCCAAAAGATATATTGTGTAGAAAAAGCATGATTTCTTTCTTAATTAAGGTTAAACTTCAATAACATTTTCGTTATTGTTCAATTAAATCTGAAAGAAATTATATCCTACATTATCGTTTTCTGGGTTTTGTGAGTCGCAAAGATAATAATTTTTAAACATTCTTCTATTTAGTTTTCTATTACTCATTGCCCATTATTCATTACTTATTTTCAGGAGCTATTTCCCGCTTTCCGTTGCAATCTTTTTTTTCAAAAAAGGATTTTCACTCAATCGGGGCTAGGGTATTTGTCGCCATTTCAGCACCTCGAAACATTCAGAAAGTTTGTCATCCTGAAAGGATCTAGACACGCATCTTTCAATATTACAATTCTAAAAATGTTATTTAGATCCTTTCAGGATGACAAAGAGATTGGAAAATCATTATGAAAAATACTGCAAAACAGATTCTTCTTCACACTTTTTCTCCATTCAAAATAACATTACAGTATAAAATCATCAACTCTTAAAGCTTAAAACACTCTTAGTCTTAAACGCTAAAAACTTTCATCAAAAATCCGTAACTTTGCAAACTACTAAAAATTTTATGGAAAGTATTAAAGTTCACGACAAAACTTTTGTTCCTTATCTGGAGGACGCCGAAATTCAGGAGATCGTAAAAGCAACAGCTTTAAAAATTTATGAAGATTACAAGGACGAAGTTCCTGTTTTCATTGGTGTTTTGAACGGAGTTATCATGTTCTTCTCAGACCTTTTGAAACATTATCCAGGTGAATGCGAGATTGCTTTCATCCAAATGAGTTCTTACGCAGGAACAGAATCTACAGGAATCGTTTACCAGAAAATGGAATTAACGAAGGACGTAAAAGACCGTCACATCATCCTTGTAGAGGACATTGTAGACACAGGAAATACGGTTGAAAGCCTTTTCAAATATTTTAGCGAAACACAGCGTCCAAAATCTGTAAAAATCGCTTCTTTCTTATTGAAACCGGAAGTTTATAAAAAAGATTTCAAATTAGATTATATCGGAAAAGAGATTCCGAACAAATTTGTTCTTGGTTATGGTTTAGATTATGATGAATTAGGAAGAAACCTTCCGAATTTATATCAATTATCTGACGGACAAATCAACCATTAAACGCTGTTGGCTATTAGCTGATAGCTTTTAGCCTAAAAAAGTAAAATAAAGAAATAAATTTAATAATAACTTAAAAATGCTAAAGGCTAAAAGCAAATAGGCTAATGGTAAAAGCCAATTGCAAACTGCCAAAAGCGCTTCAACATTATGATAAACATTGTTCTGTTCGGCCCTCCAGGAAGTGGAAAAGGAACTCAAGCTCAGAATCTGATCGAGAAATTTAATTTAAAACAAATCTCAACAGGTGACCTTTTCAGATTCAACATGAAAAATGATACTGACCTTGGGAAACTGGCAAAGTCTTACATTGATAAAGGAGAATTGGTTCCGGATCAGGTAACGATCGATATGCTGATTGACGAATTGAGAAAACCAACGGATGCTGCAGGATTTATTTTCGACGGATATCCGAGAACTGCAGTTCAGACAGAAGCTTTGGAAAAAATCGTAAAAGATGAATTAAACGACAACATCGATGTTTGTCTTTCATTAATCGTAGAAGATACTATTTTGGTTGAAAGATTGCTGAAAAGAGGCGAAACAAGCGGAAGAACCGATGACAGCAATGTAGAAATCATCGAAAACAGAATTAAAGAATATTATGCAAAAACAGCTGAAGTAGCTGAATTGTATAAGCAGCAAGGAAAATATGTAGAGGTAAACGGAGTTGGCGAGATCAACGAAATCTCTGAAAAGCTCTTTGCTGAAGTAGAAAAAATAAAATAAGGATTTAGAATTTAGGGATTCGGATTTAGCATTGCTCAAATCTATTCCCTAATCCCTGAAGCCTAAACCCTAAAAGAATTATGTCAAATTTTGTAGATTACGTAAAGATTCATTGTAAAAGCGGTCATGGTGGCGCAGGTTCTGCCCATCTTCGTCGTGAAAAATATATTCCGAAAGGAGGTCCTGATGGTGGAGACGGAGGACGTGGTGGTCACGTTATCATGAAAGGAAATGCTCATGAATGGACTTTACTACCTCTTCGATACACGCGTCACATAAAGGCAGAACGTGGTCAGAATGGAGCTAAAAACCAGCTTACAGGAGCTTACGGAGAAGATATTTATATCAATGTACCTATCGGAACCATCGCTAAAAATGAAGACGGAGAAATCGTTGGTGAAATCCTGGAAGACGGTCAGGAAATCATCCTGATGGAAGGTGGAAAAGGTGGAAAAGGAAACGAACATTTCAAATCTTCTACCAACCAAACGCCTAGATTTGCACAACCGGGAATGGACGGTCAGGAAGGTTTTATCGTTTTCGAACTTAAAATCTTAGCTGATGTTGGATTGGTAGGTTTCCCTAATGCAGGAAAATCAACCCTTCTATCATCTGTTTCTGCTGCTAAACCGAAAATTGCCAATTATGCTTTTACCACTTTAACGCCCAATTTAGGAATTGTAGACTACAGAAATTACAAATCTTTTGTAATGGCTGATATTCCGGGAATTATTGAAGGTGCAGCGGAAGGAAAAGGTCTTGGTCACCGTTTCCTGAGACATATTGAAAGAAACTCGATCCTATTATTCCTTATTCCTGCAGATTCTGAAAGTCATTTCCAAGAGTTTAAAATCTTGGAAAATGAATTACAGGAATACAACCCTGAATTATTAGATAAAGATTTCATCATTTCTATCTCAAAATCCGATCTTGTGGATGAAGAGCTTAGAAAAGAGATCTCTGCAGAATTCCCTGAAAATAAAAAACCTTTATTTTTCTCAGGAGTTACAGGAGAAGGTCTTATGGAATTGAAAGATGCGATCTGGAAGCAGTTGCACGGATAAGAAAATATCTTATACAATATAAAAAAAGGATAAACATTGCTGTTTATCCTTTTTTGTTTACTGTAAATTATTTTATTGCTTTACTATTTTTTTAGAATAATGTTTTTTACCATCAAATAAAATTTCTATAATATAATTGCCAGCTACAAGTGTAGAAAGGTTAATTGAAATAATATTATTTTTATTATTGATTATATTTTGTTGTACTAACCTACCATTGCCATCATATATTTTAATTTCTGCTGTATTAAAGTCAATCTTAGATTTTATTAAAATATTTTCTTTAGTAGGAATAGGATATATACTTATGTCATTATTTTGTAGATCGTTATAAGTCTCCTGTTTAAAATCTGCTTTCTTATCTGTGATTATATTACTCGGATTGAAAGTAGGTTTAAAATTGAAGCAAGTATTCTCATTAGAAACAAATAAGTAATCACTTTTGCCTGGTCCAGGTTTTAATAAAACATCAGTATCAATTAAAATATATTCCTTTGCTCTGAAGAGGATATCCGCATTATCAGTGAACGATTGATTTTCAATTCTTATTTTTTGCGGAGAGTTAAGTAATTCAAAATGCCACCTGTCGAAATGTCTATCTTTAACATTGACCTCACCTCCATTAGAAGGATTCATCTGCCATGAAATTTTTGTTGCATTTCCTGCATCGACTCTACCAGAACCAATTTTCCCAATATATGGTATATTTGTACTGATATCATCAATTGATACAGATGAAAGCTTTAATATTGATTCAACCTCATCAGGATTTAAGCATCCGTTTGCTGTAAGCATTAAACTTGCTGTTCCTGAAACATGTGGAGCTGCAGCTGAAGTTCCTCCATAATTGTTATATTCCTGAGTACCCTGCGGAGGAACAGTAGTCAAATATACAGTTGAGAAGCCACCAAAACCAGGTGCCATTATATCAACTTTATCATTGGTTTGAAAAGTTGTGTTAGGATTTCCGGGACGATTCTCAACTCTATCTCTCCAGTTTGAAGGCAACCCAGCCGAACTTCCATAGGTTGCAATCCATCCAACATCTTGAGATCCAACACCACCCACACTTATAACATGATTATAGCTAGCTGGATAATAATACGTGAAGGGATTCCCTGATCCGGAAACAGTCCCATTTCCAGCGGATACGATAATAACACTACCATTATCGTGAATTTCATCAATTATCATCTGCTCATAGGTGCTTGGCTGAGAAAGCTCGGAACCCCAACTAGCATTAATTACTCTAGCCCCATTTTGTGAAAGTTCAAGCATGCTTCCGACAGATATTCCGTAGCTTAATACAGAAGAATTGAAACCAATTCCTGCAATACCCAGATTATTATCTGTATTTGCCCCTATTATTCCTGCACTTGCTGTCCCATGACCATCAGGAGCTACAGGATTAGAATATAGAGAAAATACTTTTCCGCTCAGGTCAGGATGATCTAATTTTGCAGGTGTGTCTGAAATGCCAACAAAAAATTTGGGATCTCCATGACTATAATCCCATGCTTCTTTTACATTTATTAAATCATAAGTTTTGGAGTTTAGATAGTCTCCAGAAAAATGATAGTCGTTTGGTGTATATAATAACTCAGGCTGAGAAGCATATTCTGTATTAGGAAAATAACTTCCGAATCTTTGTGATAATAGATCCTTCAAATCAAAACTACTGCATTCTAGTACATACACATTTCTCAGTTTTTCAGTTTTTGAAGTAGGAAATGCTTTTTCAAATTTATATATCGAATAATTTGAAAACAGTCTGTTTACTTCCTGATCAGTATGTACAAGATGTATTTTATTATCTGTTGTCTTGTTTATTTTTGGAACATTCTTTTCACTTGGAATCTCTACATAAAAGAATTTATTTTGTCCAAAAGAAAAGGATGAAACAATTAATAATAGAGGTAATATTTTATTTCTCATAAATTCAAATTTAATATTACTTGAACTTACTTTCTAAAGCTTCAATACGCTTTTGTTGTTCAATTGCATGAAGAGTAAGCTCTTCCACCTTCTTTAAGAGTAGAATATTCATTTCTTTTAGCTCTATTCCATTTTTAATAGCTTCTTCAGTAGTTGGAACTTCAGGCAAATGGCCATTTTTACTTATAAATTGATCAAGCTCATTCAATGGCATTAGTTTATAATCTTTTTCAAAAACATAATCTGCCCAGCCATTACTTGCTGCAATATCAACTTTTACTTTTTCTGTTCTTATACCGTCTTTTACGAAAAGTTTATATTTTTCTCCATCTTGAGAAACACCATCTGCTGGCAATTGGTTGGTGAATTGTCCGATCCCAATGGTACCATTATTTCCTATAATCCAATTTCCAATATTTAGCTGATTATTTCCTCCTGATGTTAAAACGTTCAAATTATTACCAATAACAATATTCTCATTACCTGCTGCAATATTATTTCCTGTTTCAATACCTATCCCAATATTATTGTTTCCACTAGAAACTCCGCTTAGAGCTCTTTTTCCAAGGGCTGAGTTTCCAACACCTGAATTTGTTCCTGACATTGCACCATAACCAATTGCTGTATTATTCTCAATATTATCATTAACTGTAGCATTGTATCTTGCAAGAGCAGCAAAACCAACTGCTGTATTCGCTTTGGATGTTCCAAGACCGTTTATTGCATTTCCTCCTACAGCAGTGTTAGCTGTAGCAATAGTACTATTTGCGTTAGCATTTACTCCTATTGCAGTATTTTGCCCTCCTGATACATTTGCTCTTAAGCTATTTGCACCTAAAGCTGTATTTGCTCCTCCTCCTATATTACTAACAAGTGCACCTATACCAACTGATGTATTGGCGAATCCTACAAAATTATCATTTCCTCCTCCTAAAAACAAGTTACTATCCAAACCTGAACCGCTGTCTATATTCTGAAATATTACCCTCCCTTTAGTATTTAGTTTCATCCATTCTATATTATTAGTTTTAAAAACAAGAGATTGGTTATCTGTAGTTCCTAAAAAATTAGTAGTTGGACTAGTTGCTCCGTTTCCTGTAAGATTCCATGATTGTGCATTTGCAGCAAAACCTAAGACTGTTGCAATTAAAATTGTAGTTTTTTTCATGATTATAAATTAATTTTTAAATTCAAGTAAAATTATATCATTTATAATAGAATATTTTATGTAATTAATCTAAATCATTACATTATAACAACAAAAAACTCCCTCTGCTAGAGCCTTTATGAACTTTTCTTTAATTATTGACTAGACCATATCTTTTGGAACAATTATTGAGAGACTCCAATCAAATTTAAACTATGAAATATTTACTAGGTCTTTTTGCATTTGTTGTATTATTTTCGTGTAATTCTCAAAATGCACAAAACTCACAAAATAGCAAATCACAATATTCTACAATTGAATATAAAACAACACCTTGTTTCGGATTTTGTCCTGTATTTGCGATGACTATCAATCCTGACAGAACTGCGGTTTTAGAAGCGGAACATTTTAACTTTACAAAAACACCTTCAAAAGATGAGTTTTCAAAACCTCGCGAAGGAACCTTTAAAGCAACAATTAAAGAAGCAGATTATAATAAATTAGTTTCTCTATTAAATGGTTTAGATGTTAAAAATTTAAATGAAAACTATGGACAAAAAAACGTATCAGATCTTTCAAGTTCTAATTTAACTGTAAATTTTGCCGATGGTACCTCAAAAAAAGTGGAAGATTATGGAAAAAGAGGAAGCGAAAAATTGATTGAAGTTTACAAATTTTTTGAAGATTTAAAACTTAATCAGCAATGGACCAAAGTCAAGTAATATACTTAAAAATATTTAAACTACCTTTGCATAATATAATTCCTTCACATTGAGGGAATTTTTACTTTAAATAAAAAAATAATTCATTTGAATTTTACAGACCTAAACCTAATAGACCCCATTGCAAAAGCAATTCAGGAACAGGGATATACAACCCCTACTCCTATTCAGGAAAAATCTATTCCTGAAATCTTAAATGGCAGAGACTTCCTAGGATGTGCACAAACCGGAACCGGAAAAACGGCCGCTTTTGCCATTCCTATTTTACAAAATTTATCCAAAAATAAAGTACAAAACAAAAATATAAAAGCTCTTATTCTGACTCCGACAAGAGAATTGGCGATACAGATCGAAGAGAACATTAAAGCTTACGGAAAATACCTTCCATTAAAGGAACTGGTGATTTTCGGAGGGGTAAAACAAGGAAGCCAGGAAACTGCTCTTAGAAGAGGGGTTGATATTTTGGTGGCGACTCCGGGAAGATTGCTTGACTTTATTGCTCAGGGAATCGTAAGTTTAAAAAACATTGAGATATTTGTACTTGATGAAGCCGACAGAATGTTGGATATGGGCTTTGTACATGATGTAAAAAGAGTTATTAAACTTTTACCTCAGAGAAGACAGACTTTATTTTTCTCAGCAACAATGCCTTCTGAAATTCAGAAATTAGCAGATTCTATCTTAAATAATCCTGTAAAAGTAGAAGTTACTCCTGTTTCTTCAACAGCTGAAACCATCAAACAATCGGTTTATTTTGTTGAAAAAGATGACAAACTAGATCTTCTTACTCATATTTTGCAAAATGATATTTCTGATTCCGTTTTAGTCTTTTCAAGAACGAAACATGGAGCAGATAAAATTGCAAGAAAACTTCAGGCGAGCAAAATTTCTACAGAAGCTATTCATGGGAATAAATCTCAGAATGCCCGTCAGAATGCTTTAAATAATTTTAAATCAGGAAAGACAAGAGTTCTTGTTGCAACAGATATTGCAGCGAGAGGAATTGATATTGACGAGCTTAAATACGTTGTTAATTTCGAGCTTTCCGACGTTTCTGAAACGTATGTTCACAGAATCGGAAGAACAGGAAGAGCGGGTGCAGAGGGAAGTTCAATCTCTTTCGTAGATGGACTTGACTTATTAAACCTGAAAAATACCGAAAAGCTGATCGGAATGAAAATTCCTATTGTAAAAGATCACCCTTTTCACACAGATAATTTAGTAGCACAGAAAAGAGATTCTAATAATAAACCTGCAGGTGCAAGATCTCCTAGACCGTCTCAAACTGCGAATACTAAGAAAAAACCAGCAGTAGATGCCGGAAAGAAGCCTAAAAACAAGAGCTTTTTCAGAAAAAAATAATATAAAAGCCTTCTCAATTTGAGAAGGCTTTATTTTTTGATTTTGGCTAAAGCCAATTGGAATTATTTTTTTTGTTAAACGGACTAAAGTCCGTTCCTATTGATCTTATTTAAACAAATTCTTTGCATTCTCAGTTGTAATTCTATCGATCTCAGAAAAATCTTTACCATAAATATTCACCAGCTTTCCGGCAACCAAATCCAGGTAAGAACTTTCGTTTCTTTTCCCTCTGTGAGGAACGGGAGCCAGATATGGAGAATCTGTTTCCAGAACAATTTTGTCTAAAGGAATTTCGTTTAAAAATTGATCGATTTTACCATTTTTAAAGGTCACTACTCCACCAATTCCCAGAATGAAATTCAGATTGATTGCGTGTTTTGCCCGTTCTAAATCTCCTGAAAAACAATGGAAAATTCCGCGAAGTTTTGGATGTTTTTTTCTTTCTAGTACTTCAAAAGTTTCGTCAAAACTTTCTCTTGTGTGAATTACAATTGGTAGATCCATTTCAATTGCCCAGTCAATCTGCTGTTCAAAAGCTTTAACCTGAATATCTAATGTCGTTTTATCCCAATACAGATCAATTCCAATTTCTCCGATTGCAGGAAAATGTTTTTGATCAAGATAATTTTTAACAATTTCTAATTCTTTTTTCCAAGATTCAGGCTTTACATAACAAGGATGAAGTCCCATCATTGAGAAAATCTGATTCGGATAATCTGCTTCCAATTGCAGCATTTTTTCGTGAGATTCTGAATCGATTGCCGGAAGATAAAACTCTGTAATTCCTTTATCTAAAGCTCTTTGAATAGCTTCTTTTCTATCTTCATCAAACTCTTCTGAGTATAAATGGGTATGTGTATCAATCATTGTTTTTAAAATTTTAATAGATCTTCATAAGGATTTTCAAGGTTCATCAACAAGCCAAAAGCGGGTTCTGTTTTGATTCCTTTTTTCTTTAATTCTATTATTTTTTGTTTAAAATCTTCTCCTTTTTCCTGTAATATTTTGTATTCTGCGATCATGTGTCGATAAGCATTCTGTTTTGTTGTCGGTTTATTTTGTCCGAAAATTTCGATGGGAAATTCTTCCAACATAGAATTCAAAATAATGCAATTTTCATTATTAATTATATTCTTTTCAATTGTAAAATCAATATTTTGAGGTAAAATTTGATTTAAAACTTCCAGAAATTCGGTCTCATTTTTAACCTCACAAATTATATCTAAATCACTACCTTCAACATCAATTTCAATCGGAATTGTTCCGGATAAAATGGGTGAATAATTACTTAATTTTTCGAAAATTTCGTGATTGGTAAGAACTTCATAAGCTCTTTTTTGCTTATTATTTCCCTCTTTTAAATAATCAAGTTTTGTAAAGTCGATCATTTGAAAACTGGAATATTTTATGTTTAACTTTTTTACGTTGAGCCTCAATCTTTTCGTTCAGTTTTTCTTTAAACTCAAGGTATTTTGGATCTTTATCGTCATTCGTTCTGTGCTCTAAAGCTTTATTGATCTTAAAATTTTCTTTAATAAAATCCTGTGTTTCATTAGAAAAATAAGCGCTCCCGAATTTTTCAAAAATATAATTTACTGCCTGAGAATTCGGATGTATCATATCTTCTTTATAAAAGCGGTAATCCCGAAGATCATCCATTAAAATCTCATAAATCGGAAGATAATGACAATTTTCAAACAATAAAATCGCTTCATGAATAGCTGTGATCAATTTTGACTTACTTAACTGATTTTCAATCATTCCATCCTTCGTATGACGAACTGGTGAAACCGTAAATAAGATCTGAACATCATCTTTACAAATATCTTTAAGGTTTAAAATCGTATTGTAAATGGAATCTGTGAGTTCCTGATGGGTCAACAATCTCTTTTCGAAGAATTTTTGGGGAATTTTATGACAATTGGCAACCAATTTATTCTTAGGAAGAAATTCATAAATAAATGAAGTTCCGTAAGTTATGATTACCCAATTGGTATTTTGAAGAAACCGATTTCCTTCTTCAATTTTGGAATTTATTTTTTCTAAGGTCTGATGAACAAATCTTGTGTCGAAACTCGTGTGATGATCCAAAGAAATAAATTCATCATTAAAGGTGATTAAATCCTCTTCATGATAAAAATCAGAATCATGAAGCGTCTTAATGGAATTACTGATTGAAAACGGGTTAAAAACAGTCCCAAACGGATTGTTGACGGTTTGAAGCTGGCCATCATAAAATAAATCTGACATTTCAGAGGCAAAACATGAACCTATTGAAAATATTTTATCTTCAATTTCTATTTTTTTCTCTGATTCTTTGATCTCAACTTCAGTCCTGAATTTCATTGTATAAAGTTTAGGATTTAGGAATTAGGGCTTAGCTTGCACCGTTTGAAAGGAACTAATTCCCAAGCCCTAAATCCTATTACCTAATTTAACTCTCTCTTCTCAAAAGATAATTCGCCAGTTCTATAAACGGCTTTTTCTTTTCTTCCGGAATATCTATTTTCTTAAGGTAGCTTTGACCGATTTCGTTGTGTTTTTCGATCAAACGCAAGGCTTTTTCGTCAACTTTAGTTCTTCTGAAGATCTTTTCAACGTTATAAACTTTGTCGATATTATCTGTCTTTTTAGAATACCAATAATCCAGTTCTTTTCTTTCTTCGTCCGTTGCATGCTCTCTCGCCATCAGATAAAGAACTGTTTTTTTGTTCTCGTAAATATCACCTGCATGTTTTTTTCCAAACTGCGCCTGATCTCCGAATACATCCAAATAATCATCCATGATCTGGAAAGCAATCCCGATGTGTTTTCCGAAGTTGAAAATTGCTTTAGCATCTTTAAAATTAGCTTTAGCAATCAATGATCCGATCTCGAAAGAAGATGCACTTAGAACACCTGTTTTATACGTAATCATTCTGATATAATCATCAAAAGTTACGTTTTCCTGCGTCTCAAAATTGATATCATACTGCTGACCTTCGCATAAAAGAAGTCCGGTATGTGTAAAAATTCTGATACAAGCTTTAAAAATTTCAGGTTCAAGGTCTTCAAAGAATTTGTAAGCCTTTAACATCAATCCGTCTCCGGAAAGAATTCCCACATTGATTCCGTGTAAAGTATGAATCGTAGGTTTATTTCTTCTTAAAGGAGCTTCATCCATAATATCATCATGGATCAAAGTGAAGTTATGGAAAAACTCGATTGCCAAGGCAGGTTTGATCGCCTGTTTAAGATCGCCGCCAAACAAATCACAAGCCATCAACACCATGATCGGACGAAGACGTTTTCCACCGTGGGAAATAATGTAGTTCATCGGATCGTACAATTCAGTAGGTTTATCTTTAAAAGTGTACTTGGTAATGGCGTCCGCAACAATTTGTTGGTATCTGTCTAAAAATTCCATAAAATCATATAATTTCAACAAAAATACGATTTTTCAGGGCTTTATAAAACAAAAAACTTTGCCCAAATGGACAAAGTTTTTTTTTATTATTTGAATTTGTATTTTAAGTTAAAAATGTAACCAAAAGATAAGTAATTCCTGCAACAATTGCAGAGATAGGAATCGTTAATACCCAAGCCCAAAGTAAGCTTACCGTAATTCCCCATCTTACCGCGGAAACTCTTTTTGTTAAACCAACTCCAATGATAGAACCTGTGATCGTATGTGTTGTAGATACAGGAATACCAAAATGGTCTGTAATAAATAAAGTAATTGCTCCTGCTGTTTCAGCACTTACACCTTCCAATGAAGTTACTTTAGTGATTTTAGTTCCCATTGTTTTAATGATCTTCCAACCACCACTCATTGTACCCAATGCAATTGCGATGAAAGAAACCAAAGGAACCCAAATATAATGTTGTGCAAAATAATCGAAACGTCCTGCAGAAGGAATATTAAGATAAACAGGATCCTGAAGCATATTCACGTGATAATAGATCATCGCTGCTCCAATAATACCCATTACTTTCTGTGCATCATTCAGACCGTGTCCTAAACTGAACAAAGCCGAAGAAGCCAACTGTAATCTCTTAAATGATTGATCTGCTTTATGCGGATTCGATTTTTTATAAAGGTGAACAATAATTAATGTGATAATGATTGAAATAATCATCCCAATAATCGGAGCCATAAAAATGAATAAGAAAATAGGAATTACTTTATCAAATTTAACAACGCTTTGTGTCGTTACCTGATAAGCAGCCGTCTTAAACGTATCCCACATTCCTAGCTCAGGATGAGCAGCAACAACTTCGTGATAATCCATCATAAAGGCGTGCATTAAAGCCGCTCCTAAAAACCCGCCGATCAAAGTGTGTGATGATGATGAAGGAATCCCAAACCACCACGTTAAAAGGTTCCAGGCTATTGCAGCAATAAGACCTGAAAATATTACTTCTAATGTAATAAAGTTCTCGTTAACCGTTTTGGCAATTGTATTACCAATTTTAAATTCTCCAATAATATAAGCAGCGATAAAGAAAGCCGCAAAATTCCAAAGCGCTGCCCAAAGTACAGCCTGGAATGGAGTTAAAACTTTTGTAGAAACGATAGTCGCAATCGAGTTGGCCGCATCATGAAAACCATTGATATAATCGAAAATTAAAGCCAGCGCAATAATAACTATCAGTAAAATAGGAAATTCCATTTTTGTTATATTGTTTAGGCGTATTTAATCATGATGTTCTCAATAGTATTGGCAACATCTTCTGCCTTATCGGTTACTATTTCAAGATAATTAAGTACAGATGAAACTTTGATAATATTGATAGCGTCATTCGTTTCAAACAATTCTACCATAGAATTGGAAAGAAGGTCATCTGCAATATTTTCAATAGAATTTACTTTGATACAAGCTTCTTTTACCTGCTCCATGTTTTTAAACCCTTTAAGGTTTTTCATTGCGTTCTGGATTTCCAGACAAGCTTTGTGGATCAGTAAAGAGAAATCTGAATAAGCCTTCAGTTCAGGAGACTTGTAAAGAAAAATATACTTTGTAGAAGCATAGATGTAATCAGCGATATCATCTAAACCAGTAGCCAACGTGTGAATATCTTCACGATCGAAAGGAGTGATAAAGTTTTTACCCAATTCTACAAAAATCTCATGAGTAAGCTCATCATTTTTGTGTTCATAGTCGCTCATTTTCTTCAACATAGAGTCATCGTTAAGATCGAAATCTTTGATACCGGTGTTGAATTCTTCAGACATTGCAACTAGGTTCTCTGTTACTTTTTCGAAAAGTACAAAGAAGATTTTGTCTTTTGGTTGAAAAGCGTGGAAAATATTACCAATTCCCATTTTTAAGTATTTATAATTTTGTGCAAATTTCCTAAAAAAGGACCTTACCTGAAACAATCTGACGTTAAGTTTTGTTAACATTACATTAATGCCTGATTATCAAACAAAAAAAACCGGCTTTGATGCCGGTTTTATATAGTTTGGAATGAGTATTAATTCGCCTCTTCAGCTCTCATATCTTTTCCTTTGAATTTCATTGATGCAATATTATTCAAAAGCTCTCCTTTAAACGATTTTTCAATCTCAAAGAAAGAGAATTTCTCTAGAATTTCGATGTCACCAATTTCAGCTCTTTTCTTGCTACCTCCCGCAGGTGTAGTTGCTTTGTTGATGATATCTAAAACATCTAATTTCTTCAATTGATCTTTTTTACCCAAGTTGAAGAAGAATCTTACCATATCTTCGTTCTTTCTTCTTGGTTTTCCACCACGTTCTCTTCCTCCTCTGTCTCTGTCTCCACTTCTGTTATCGCGGTCTCCTCTGCTTCTATCTCTGTCACGACCTCTATCTCTGTCTCTTCTAGGATAGTCATCATCTCTAGAGCTGAATTTCTGCTCAACAAGATCATGTTTATCTTTGTAGTACAATGCAAGATCTTTCAATTGGAACTGCAATAATTTGTGTACCAATTCTTCTTTTGTGAAAGCATTAAGATCCGGGATCAAGCTGTCATCAAATTCGAAGATATCTTCGTGTTCTGTGAATAATTTTTCGAAAACTCCACCAACCTGAGCTTTAATTACCTCTTGTCCTGTTGGTATAATTTTTTCAACGATATCAATTTTCGTTGTAGATTTTATCTGCTTTAATTTTCTGCTTTCTTCAGGCTTAATTAAAGAGATTGAAATCCCGTCTTTTCCTGCTCTACCTGTTCTTCCACTTCTGTGAACGAATACTTCAGGATCATCTGGTAAAGAATAATGGATAACATGAGTTAATGAATCAACATCCAATCCTCTCGCTGCAACGTCTGTCGCAACCAAAATATCGATGTTTTTCAATCTGAATTTCTTCATTACAGTATCTCTCTGCGCTTGAGAAAGATCTCCGTGAAGAGCATCAGCTGCGTAACCGTTCTGCATTAAGAAATCTGCAACTTCCTGAGTTTCCATTCTTGTTCTACAGAACAAAATTGAATACTGGTTAGGGTTTGCATCAATTAATCTCTTAAGAGCTTCTTTTTTGTTACGGTACCCAACAACGTAATATTCATGCTTGATGTTCTTTTTAACCTCGTTAATAGAACCCACAGAAATACGGTGTGGTTTTGTAAGATAATTTTTAGAAATTCTCTCCACTTCTTTATTCATCGTTGCAGAGAATAAGAAAGTTTGTTTTGTTTCAGGAGTTTCTCTCAAAATTGTTTCCAATTCGTCTTTGAAACCCATTGAAAGCATTTCATCAGCTTCGTCTAAAACTAACCAATGAATAGCAGAAAAGTCTAATGCTTTTCTGTTGATAAGGTCGATAACTCTTCCTGGAGTACCTACAATAATCTGTGGCTTATCCTTTAGAGATCTAATTTGGTCCATAATACTGCTTCCACCGTAAACTGCTGTAGTTTTGATGTCTTTCATGTATTTGGAGTAATTTTTTATGTCTTTAGAAATCTGAAGACATAGTTCTCGTGTCGGACAAAGCACCAAAAATTGGATTTTGCGACTCGTATCGTCAATCATATCCAAAATCGGAAGCGAAAACGCTGCTGTTTTGCCTGTCCCTGTTTGCGCAAGTGCGATCAAGTCGCGAATATCTGAAAGAATAAAAGGGATAGTCTGTTTTTGGATTTCTGTTGGGCTTTCATAACCCAGTTCGCCAACTGCCTTAAGAATGTCAGGACTTAAATTGGACTCCGTAAATAAATTCATTAAATATTATAAAATTTCTGCAAATATACAATTAATATTTGGATTTCTTTTTATATAATATTACGGAATTAATAATTTTAATTTCCAAAACCCTAAATATTTTAAAATTTCAACAGAAAAACCCTAAAATTTTTATTTTTAATGTAACAAAATCTCAATCAAGACGGCGATTATTAAATTATTTGTTATCGAGTTAAATAATTGTGAATCATTAAAAAAATATATTATTTGGCGTATAAAAGAGATTTAATTAAATTTGATTTAAAATATAAACATGTCCGCTACCATTTCTACAAAAACGTTCGATTTTATCAAAAAGTTGACTAAAAACAACAATCGCGAATGGTTTAATGAAAATAAAAATCTTTACACAGAATCTCAGCAAAATGTAATTTCTTTTCTTGAAGAGCTGATCAATGAAATGGGAGGATTTGATGAAGAGTTGGCAAAATTAGATCCAAAAAAAGCATTATTCAGAATTTACAGAGATACGAGATTTTCAAAAGACAAAATCCCGTACAAAACCAATTTCGGTGCCTCATTAGGAATGGGAAAAGGAAGTCAGAAAGGCGGATATTATCTTCACATAGAACCCGGAAAATCATTTTTAGCAGGCGGAATTTACATGCCGGAATCCTCTGTTTTGAAAGAAGTAAGAAAAGAAATTTCTTTATATGGAGACGATTTCATGAAAGTTATCAACAATAAAGATTTCAAAAAGTACTTCCCGGAATTAGACCAAGACGACAAGTTGAAAAAAGTTCCTCAAGGTTTTGAAAAAGAAGATCCGATGGGTGAATATTTAAAATTAAAAAGCTTCATTGTGGTTTATAATTTAAAAGACGAAGAAGTTTTAGATGAAAATGCAGCGAAAAGCATGTCAGAGATTTTTAAAGTCATGAAACCTTTTAATGATTTTTTGAATACACCATTTATTTAATTCAATAAAAATTCAACATCCAGTTTGTTATTTACAGGCTTGAAAAAAATATTTTCACAACTGATAATCAACCCATTACAATCAAACAAATTTAACATTAGTTTAACATTTTTGCTTATCTTTGCTGATCGTCAAAAAACTCAGGATGTCTTTATACCAAAGAATTGCAGAAAAACTACAATATATTAGTCCGAATTTCTATAAAAAAAGATATTTTAAGACCTTAAACCATCTTAATAAAGATAATTTTTCGGCTCGTAATGTAGAACCAGAATTGGTCTGGATCAAAGAATATTTGCCCAAAAAAGCAGTCATTCTTGATATCGGAGCCAACGTTGGAACCTTCCTCTATCAGCTGGAAAACAAGTTGGATCATAACCATATTTATGCTTTTGAACCCAACAAAAAACTGTACCGCCGCCTGAAAAGATTATTCCCGAGAATAAACGTTTTTCCTCTGGCACTTTCTGACGAAAATACAACTGCCGAGTTTAAAGTTCCCATTATCAATGGTAAAATGATCGCGTCCCGAGGAACGCTGAACACTTTATATAAAGAAAAGGGCGAAGAAAAAAGCTATACCGAAAAAGTAAAGGTCATTAAATTAGATGATTGGGCTGCAATTGAACACTTTAACAGACTGGATTTCATCAAAATAGATGTTGAAGGAAATGAAATGAAAACGCTTTTAGGAGCAAAAAAAATCATTCAGCAATTTTTACCGACTTTGATGGTTGAAATGGAGCAAAGACACCACGACAAACCCATCTGGAATGAAATTTCTGAGGTTGAAAGCTGGGGATATGAAGCCAAATATCTAAACAGACATAATTTTGAGCTTGAAAAACTGACTGAAGAAATTCTAACAAAAAACACCAACGACGAAAAAAATAAAACGGAATACATCAACAACATTATTTTTATACCTAAAAACCTTTAAAATATTATTATGAGCGTAGTAGCAAGGCAAGGCTTCAAATATTCCATTATCGGTTATATTGGTTTTTTGTTGGGTACAATTTCTGCAATTTTCATTTTCCCTTATGATTTTGAATTTTACGGAAAATTGCGCTACATCCTTCCTGCAGCTGAAATGCTGGTTCCTTTTGTTGTTTTAGGAATTTCTTATTCTAATGTGAAATTTTTTCACACTGTAGAAAAAGACGGCAAAAAACAGAATATGCTTTCGCTTTCTTTGCTTACAGTTCTTATTAATTTTGTTGTATTCAGTGTAATATTTTTTGTCCTCCCCTATTTTTATCCTAAATTCAAACTCTCGGAAGCCTGGAAGAGCAAAGAAATGATTCTTCCGTTGATCTTAATTCTTTCGTTTTGTGCGATCTTTAATAAATACACTTCCAACTACAAAAGAATCGTTGTTTCTAATATTTTTGATAATCTTTTTCCGAAAATAGCCAATTTAGGAGCATTTTGTTTATTCTTCTATTTTGCTTTTTCACAGAAAGTTGCATTTGCTTTTTTCTTTGGGATTTTCACTTTAATGCTTTTCGGTTACATTTATTACACGAATAAACTAGAAAAAATACGACTCGATTTCAACACAGATTATTTTAAGAAAAATAATTTCTGGAAAGAGTTTTTTAATTATAGTTTTTTTGGATTTCTGGGAACATTCGGGAATTATTTAGCCATTAATAGCTTTATGATTGGAGAATATTTAGGAATGGAAGAAGTCGGAATTTACTCAGTTTTATACGCTTTAATTTCCTTGATATCTATTCCACAATTGGGATTATTTAATATTTCTGCGCCAATTATTAATAAAACACTGGCAGACGGAGATATGGAAGAACTGGACAGATTTCATAAAAAAACGTCTTTATCTTTATATTTTTTAGGCGCCGTTTTATTTTCCTGCATCATGGTAGGATTTCCTTTTTTAACGCAATTTATGCCTAAAAACGGAACAATGCTGAGAGAATACGAACCCGTAGTTTGGATCTGGGGTTCTGCGGTTTTAGTTGACCTTGCCACAGGGTTCAACGGAAATATTATTTCACTTTCTAAATACTATCGTTTCAATATTTTAGTGATGCTTTTATTGGCAGGATTAACGATTGGTCTGAATCTTTATTTCATTAAAAACACAGACCTTAAATTGATTGGAATTGCCTTATCTACAGCAATTTCACTAACAACTTACAACGTTATTAAAATCATTTTTAATTATGTTGTTTTTAAAGTTTCTCCGTTGACAATTGAAATGATTTTTGTGTCGATTATCTGTACTTTAGCGATAACTGTTGCGATTGTGTTGCCTACTTTTGATAATAACTTCATCAATTTGATCTACAAACCGACCGTTGTTTTAGTATTGATTTATATTGGAAATTATTTCACTAAAATCTTCCCAATTGAGGATTATTTAAATATCAGATTTATAAAAAGTGTTTTTAAAATCAAGTAGTAATTAATTGATTTAAAATATTTTCTAAATTCTCCTGAACCAATTTTTTGTTATAATTTTTCTGAAAATCGAAGTTAATATTTTTCAGTTGGATAAACTGTTCCATTAAATTATCATTCTCAGGAATAATGAAATCTAGTTTCGAAGGATAATTCTTAGGAAAAACAGCCAATTTTCCATACTTGATCGCATCGCCAAGATTACCTGTCATTTTAGTGGTTCCGTAGATTTCTTTTTGACTGAAAAACTCAGTTTCTTGCTGAATAGGACACCATAAAACATCTGCTTCACTCATCCATTTTTCAAAATCAACCTGAGAAATACGTTCTGAAAAGTAGGTGATATTAATTTTTTCTGAAGATTTTTCCAGATTAATAATTTCTCGTAATTCATTTCCGTCAGCTTTTCCCAAAAATATAAATTCAATTAATTTATTTCCTGAATTTGGGCTATTTTTTAAATCATCTTCCCATTTTTTTATATTTGAAAATACTCTTTTGTAATCTCGTCTCATTTGAGAAACACCTCCAGGAATAACTATTTTCAACACTTTATTCTCTGAATTCTGAACATTTTTAGTGTAAAAAAGAGGAAGGAATGTATATTTTTCAGAAGCTAATTCCTGATCTAAAACCAATAAATTTTTCGCCTTCTTATAAACTTTTGAAGAATAGAAAAGTCCTTCTTTCCACCATAATTTCAATCTGTAAATCAGATCTTTTTTCAGGATATTTTTAATTAAATCAGATTTTGAAATATTGGTAAAATTAATATTATGAACTATAATTGCCGTATTAAATTTATTTGTAATAGCTTGAAATGTGTTGAAATAGCGATGAACAGTTCCAATAATAATCAGGTCGTATTTTTTTATTTTCAGCTGATCCATAATCATTGAACTATCAGACAGAAATATATTTTCTCTTGATTTTTTTATCTGATTTTTAATTCTTTGCGAAAAATAATAATCTACTTCAAATTCATTCGAATCCTGCATGATTTCAATAAAATCCTGTGCAATTTCTGCGTGAGTGTCTATTTCTATGTAGGCTATTTTTTTCACTTTAAGTTTTGGCTAAAGCCAATTGATTTTCTTGATTTATTAAACGGGCTAAAGCCCGTTCCTATTGATATTTTTAATGCAAAAAATCTTGCGACAACAATAATCTTACCTATATCATCTTTGTCATGCTGGAAGCATCTCTACAATACCTTTTATAATTGGGATTTAGATTCCTACGGAATGACAAACTGTATGCTTAACTATTTTACTAAATCTTTAACCATTTCTTTTTCAAAGCTTCCCAACGCTTGTTGTTGATAACTTTTTGTTCGTCTTTCGTGATTTTCATTTCCAGTTTTTTTGATCTGCAGTTTTCGTAAGACTTAATAATTTGGAAGAAAAATGGAATCGATTTGCTTTTCATAGCTTCTTTGGAAGATGCAACGTAAGCCAGAAATCTTTTTAAGCCTAGAAAATAAAAATATCTTCCGTAATAATCAGATTCTTTTACGGTGTAATCAGCGCCTTTTACTTTAATTAATTTCACTTGTAATTCAGACAAAACGACTTCTTTCCAACCTAAATTTTCAAGTAAAATAGAATCAATATTATCCCAGCCTAATGTTTCTCTTAGACCTCCAATTTCGATGAAACATTCCTTTCGATAAGCTTTCATCGGACCTCTCACGTGATGTTTATTTGAATTTCCTTCATATATCCATTCTCCATTTTTCTCGATATATAAAAGCCCTCCAATCAAACCATTTTTTGGGTTATTTTGAAAAGATTCCTCTATGGTTTCAAGATAATTTTCAGGTAAAATAATATCTGCATCAAACTTACAAATGATGTCAAACTCATTTATATTTTGAGTTTTTAACCCATTTTTAAAAGCGTTAACCACTTTTGAACCCGGTTGATGAGCAGATTTTTGAAGATTTATGGTTTCAAAACGAGAATCCTGATCCGTATATTTCTTGATAATTTCGGATGTTTTATCCGTTGAACCATCATTAACAACCACAACTTTATAATCCTTAAAACTTTGCTGTTGTAAAGAATTTAAAGTGAATGAGAGATTGCCTTCTTCGTTATGTGCAGGGATGATAATTAAAAATTTCACCTATTTTTTTATTTTCAAATTTACTTCAAATAAAAACTCAGGTTCCTGTAAACTTTCAAAAGCCTTGGTTTTAAAATCACCTTTAATGAAAACAGCACACATCGAATTGGCTAAATGATATAAGTTTTGATGAAAATCTTTAGGCAAACCATCCAAAATCCCTTGAAAAACTTCATATCTGATCTTTTCTGGATTAAAGGCGTAATCATGCCAAACGACTACCGTATTTTCATGCATAAGATGTTTAAACACCTTTTCAGTATCGTTTTTCACCATTTCATAGCAATGATCTCCGTCGATGAAAATAAGGTCGTATTTTTTATTTAAACCTCCAAAATCAAACGTTTTCGAATTTCCTTCTAAATGAAGGATTTCAGGATTTTTTTTGGAAATAATTCCGTGAAGATCGGCATATTTTTTATCTACACCTAGCTCCAAAAGGTCTTTTCCTGAAAGGTTAAAAGTTGTGCAATCGTTAATCACTTTTGCAACATTCCAAACACTTTCTCCTCTCCATGTTCCGATTTCAAAATAGCTTTTCTTTCCTTTTGCTAAAGTCTTTAACAAGGCTAAATCTGTAGGAATTGAACCTCCGTCCAGAAAGCATAAATCAATGGTTTCATCAAAAGATCCTTCACTCAGATCAAGAAGGTTGATCTGAGGAAGGGTTTCCAAATGAGGATATTTTTTAAGAAATTCTTTTTTCTTTACATTTCTGTCGTTAAGCACCAAGTTAAGCAAGCTTGGATCTTGAGCTATATTTTGTAATGCTTTGACAGTTTTGTTGATCTTACTCACAGAAAATATTATTTATTATGAGGTTTCAGCATGTTCTTAGGATCAAGGATTTCATCCAATTTTTCTTGTGAAAGCAATCCTTTTTCCAACACTAAATTATATACACTATTTCCTGTTTCCAACGATTCTTTTGCAATCTGTGTAGACTGTTTGTAACCGATGTAAGGATTAAGAGCTGTAACAATTCCGATGCTGTGCTTAACCATGTTTAAGCACACTTCTTTGTTTGCAGTGATTCCGACAACACACTTGTCACGAAGCGTATCTAAAGCATTGCAAAGGAAATTAATGTTTTCCATTATCGCATGAGAAAGTACGGGCTCCATTACATTTAATTGTAACTGACCAGCTTCCGCTGCAAAAGTCACCGTTAAATCATTTCCAATTACCTTATAGCAAACCTGATTAACCACTTCCGGAATTACCGGATTTACTTTTCCAGGCATAATTGAAGAACCCGGCTGCATTGGAGGTAAATTAATTTCAAACAATCCCGCTCTTGGCCCTGAAGAAAGCAATCTCAGATCATTACAAATCTTTGATAATTTCACGGCAAGACGCTTCATTGCGGAAGAATAAATCACATAAGCACCTGTATCTGGTGTAGCTTCAACTAAATTTGGAGCAGAAACGATTGGAAAACCTGTAATTTGAGTTAAATTTTTAGCACAAAGTGTAGCATAACCAATCGGAGCGTTAATTCCCGTTCCAATTGCTGTGGCTCCCATATTTACTTCAACAAAAAGATCTGCGTTGCTGTTTAATTTAGAAATATCTTCTTCCAAATTGGCTGCAAACGCTTCAAATTCCTGTCCCATCGTCATTGGAACAGCATCCTGAAGTTGGGTTCTCCCCATTTTGATGACATCCTGAAATTCTTCTCCTTTCGCACGGAAAGCTTCAACAATTTTTTGAAGTTTGTCCACAAGACCAATATTCATCTGCAATAATCCCATTTTTATAGCAGTAGGATATGCATCGTTTGTTGATTGTGAAAGGTTGATATGATCGTTTGGCGAACAAAATTCGTATTCACCTTTATTTTTACCTAATTTTTCCAACACTCTATTGGCAATTACTTCGTTCGCATTCATGTTAATCGAAGTTCCCGCCCCGCCCTGAATCATGTCTACAGGAAATTGGTCGTGAAGTTGCCCTGAAATTAATTCGTCACAAGTTTCAGCAATTTTGAAATATAATTCTTCATCAAGCAAACCTAATTCATAGTTGGTCTTTGCGGCAGCTTTTTTCACAAAAGCCAATCCTCTTATGAAGTCGGGGTATGAAGAAAGCAACTGTCCCGAAATTTTGAAATTATCAATCGCTCTTTGGGTCTGAACTCCATAATAAGCATCCACAGGAACGTAGAGTTCACCTAATAGATCACTTTCTTTTCTGAAATTTTCCATTACAGATTTTTTAAATTTTTATAGTTTTAAATATAGCAAAAACGCATCATACCGATGCGCTTTATATTTATTTTACAGGGTATTTTAGACTTAAAGCTTGTAATATCGACCATGTTTCGGCATCCATAATTCCATCATAGTTTTGCGGACGGAAATGATATTGAAAGGCCTCAATTGTTTTTTTGGTACCATCGTCCCATTTTCCACTTAGATCTAATCCATATCCAAATTTTTGCAATTGAGTCTGAACACTTGAAATAAATGTCGGATCATTGTATTTTGCAGTAAAATCTGTAGATGTCGCCAAATCATAATAGCTTTGTTTTGAAGCTTCATCGTACCACATTCCTATTTGATATTGATCGTAAAGTTTTTTCCATGGGAAAAACGGTCCTGGATCCTGCTTTCTGGTAGGCGCAATATCTGAATGTGCCAATACATTAGTTGCAGGAATCTGATATCTTGTAATAATATCTTTTGCCAAAGCAGCCACTTTTTTCACCTGATCATCACTGAAAGGAACGAATAATTTCTTTCCTGTTGCATCTGCGGTGTAACCTGCATTTACGATTTCAATTCCGATAGAAGTATCATTAAGATTTTTATCATTTCTCCAAGAGCTTACTCCGGCGTGATAAGAACGTTTATTTTCATCTACTAATTGATAGATCTCGTTATCTCCAGTGTTATTTACCAAATAATGTGCACTTACAGCCTGTTGGCTAAGCACAGTTATCGATTTATCATCCGGTAACGCCGTATAATGTAAGATAAGATATCTCTGTCTGAAGTTTTGAGCGATTGCAGGGAAATACGTTTTCACTACTTTATATCCTGCGGGTTTTGCTGAAACGATAGAACCGTAACTCGCGGTATTATCATTTTTAGCTGCATCTGCAATATTTGTAGTAAAAAATTCTACACCGTGATCATTTGTGATTTGTGGTTTTGGTTTTTCAGGAGTTTGTGTTTTTATTGCAGTTTTTGGCTGTGATACTGGGGTTTTCGGTTTGTAAGAACTTTTTTTCGCATTTTGTTGTGGAGTACACGAAAAAACGAAAGCACTTAATCCGATGATATATAATGTTTTACGCATTGGTCTATTTTTTTAATCATTTATCAGCTCAAAAATACGCAAATTTTTCTTGAAAAATATTTGGTAAATAAAGAAATCTATTCTATATTTGCACTCGCAATAACAGAACAACGATCATTAAAAATTAAAGAAAAAAGGAGGGTTGCCAGAGTGGTTAATGGAGCAGTTTGCTAAACTGTCGACGCGAAAGTGTCGCAAGGGTTCGAATCCCTTACCCTCCGCATTTTTTCTTTACCTTATATTATACTCGGGGCGTAGCGTAGTCCGGTCATCGCGCCTGGTTTGGGACCAGGAGGTCGCAGGTTCGAATCCTGCCGCCCCGACTGTTTTAATAGTTTTCTCAAAACTATTCAATGGGTGCGTAGCTCAGCTGGATAGAGCATCTGCCTTCTAAGCAGACGGTCTCAGGTTCGAATCCTGACGCGCTCACAAAAAGACTCATAATTTTAATTGTGAGTCTTTTTGTTTTTAAGCCTTTTTTATTCTTTTAAAAATATTTCAAAATCATTTTCGACATCCTCAACTACATATTTCAATCTTTGATCCTGAATTTGGGTAAATTTTTCTTTTATTATTTCGAAATTTAATAATTTACGGTAAATCCTTGCAATATCACCTACTCCATATATCGCGGTTCGGGCAATGCCGAAATCTTCATTAAGAATATATTTAATACAAAGCTCTTCCAACCACTGCTGATCGTCGACACCATTTATAGCTCCGATAATAAGTTCGGAAACATTCTGGCCATCATTTAGCATTTGCTCGATTTCTGGCTTGTTTTTGTAGTTAAATTCTTGGTATTTCACTTCAATTAAAAATACTGTTTTATACTAATATAAAGTTTTTCTAAAAGAATTTTCTTTTTTCATTAATTTTCAATTGAAAACTTTCATTTAAAATTTTGACTCCTGCATTCTCTTTAAAATTATTAATCATATTAATTTCTTTGAGTAGAAAAAGGTAAAAAGGCGTTTACTACAATAAAAATGAGTAGTCTCTTAAAAGTACTTGATTTCGAGATTTCATTGTTATTCTTAGTTATGATTAAAGTTAATTAAAAGAAAAATTGTTTCATTTTTAAGACGTTAGCTATTTTCTTGAAATTTTATTTTTATAATTCAAAAAAAAACTATACATTTGCACCCACAAAAAACAAGGTAATATTCGTTGTTTTAGATGACCTAATCGGGGCGTAGCGTAGTCCGGTCATCGCGCCTGGTTTGGGACCAGGAGGTCGCAGGTTCGAATCCTGCCGCCCCGACTGTTTTAATAGTTTTCTCAAAATTATTTAATGGGTGCGTAGCTCAGCTGGATAGAGCATCTGCCTTCTAAGCAGACGGTCTCAGGTTCGAATCCTGACGCGCTCACAGAAACCTCTCAATCTTGAGAGGTTTTTTTGTTTTATTACAAATCTTTAAATAAACACAAACCTAGCCCCGATTGCAACGGCATCCTTTTGTGTAGCGAAGCGAAGCAAAAGATATAGTGGAAAGCGGGAAAAGCTTCAAAAACTCATTGTGATTTTTCAGACAATTTTCAGACATTATCCAAATCCTGAACTCCATTGCCAATCATTCAGTAAAATTTCACTAATTATAAAATCATCCGGATACTTATTAAATCCATCTTTTTGTCTGAGGAAATGAACAACATCATTTGCCATTTTTTTCATCAAAGAATAAGCCTATTTCTCGTTCATCATCTAAAAATGTATGAATTGTATAAGTATGGCTTACTTTAAAGACCGTCTTTAAATCTAGTTCTTTAATTATTTGACTATAATCAGGAACAAAATCATCTTCCGGTAAATAATCTCTTCCTATTTCACCTACAACATCTATAAAGCCGTTTTGCCAATTTATTTTATTTAATCCAATTTTTTTCAAATAGAAATCGTTGGGATAATCTGAAAACCCGCGAAAATGTAATAATCTTTGCTTTTCTTTTTCCGCTTTGTCAGCGTCGTCAAAATATCCTAAAAACTTACATCCCGTATGAGTCTCATCAGTATAAATATGCTCAAGTCCGTATACAAAATAATTCATAGTATTATATAAAAAGCAAAACCACCGTAAATATACAGTGGTTTTCATATTTATTTTTTTAAAATTTATTTCAACTTATAAGAGTTTCCGTCCCAGAGATAGATCTTTGAGGACTTTTTCTTTTTCTCACGATCTTTATCGTCTCTTTCCATTTCCTCCATTTTAAAGATAAAAGCATTTGGAATTCCGCCTTTGTCGTTTGGAAAAATAAATTCTTCGGTGTGATAATAAACATCGGCATCACCAACATTCATCAATTGAGGCAGGGCAATCAGTTTTTTGTCCTTAAAAAGAACATATTGATCATAACTAGCAATTCCGCAAGCTTCACCGGAAACCATCGCTTTTAAGGTTAATTCAACATTATTAAGCTTATGATTACTTTCAATAGTAAACGTTCCATAGCTCAAACTTTCTGCAGAACCAGTATCAAAGGAAACCTCATCAATTAATGTATTTCCTTCGACTACTTTTACAGCAGCGATATTTTGATTAATAATAATTTCAGGATATTGCTTGTCTTTTTTATTAACTGTTTTCGTTAAGCCAAAAAGAAAATCATAACCGTTTTTATTTCTGTAACCTACACAAAGATTTCCGCCCCAGATGTACCCTTCTGAGGTTTTATCGTCTTTTTGATAGGATACTTTATACCAGTTTGCTCTTCGCTCTCCTAATTTTAAAATAGTTTCATCCTGTTTAATGATCAAAACCTGTTGATTGGTTTGCAAAGAATCCAGAATTTGAGCATCGACCTTTGGTGACTGTCTTACTCTAGTCCAATCTGTGAATATTTTTTGAGTTTTATTTTCTTCAAAATTAAAAATTCCGTTGGCATAGGCAATTTCCTCCTCCTGTGCAGAAAAGAATTGAATGATTAATAAAAATAAAACTGTAAATAAAGATTTCATATTAATATTTTGCAGTGTTTTATTTCTCAAGCAATAAACTTACCCATTCTTCTCTTTGAAGTTGTTTTTTCAATTCAAGTCCGTTTTCTTTACAAACTTCTAGAATATCGTCCACATCAAAGAAACATAAGCCTGAAAGTAATAATTTTCCGCCATCATTTAATACAGAAACATAAGTTGGAATGTCTGAAATCAAGATATTTCTGTTGATATTCGCTAAAATAATATCGTAATTTTCTTTTCCTAAGTTTTCGGCAGTTCCTAACTCGATATCCAGTTCTACATTGTTTCTTGTAGCGTTTTCTTTTGAATTTTCAACTGACCATTCATCAATATCGATCGCTTTTGTATCTCCAGCTCCAATTTGTTTGGCATAAATCGCCAAAACCGAAGTTCCACAACCCATATCTAAGACTTTTTTGCCATTGAAATCGATATCCATCATCTGTTGGATCATCAAATGCGTTGTTGGGTGATGCCCCGTTCCGAAAGACATTTTAGGCTGAATTATAATTTCATGCATTCCCGGAACAGATTCATGGAATTCTGCTCTGATCAATACTTTATCATCGATATTTATTGGTTCGAAATTCTTTTCCCATTCTTCGTTCCAGTTGATATTTGGCATTTCTTTGAAAGTGTATTCAATTTTAACGTCTTCATTCTGGAAAAGTGGTAATGCTTTAAGTTCTTCTTCCTTAAATAAATCTTTCTGAATATATCCTAAAATACCTTCCAATTCTTCTGTGAAACTGTCAAAACCTATCTCGATAAGCTCTGCCATTAATATATCGCTCCAAGGCTGAAGCGGAGAAATTTTGAAATCGAATTCTAAATAATTTTGCATGTCAATAATTTGTTGCAAAAATAAAACTACTTTTTTGATTTAAAGTAATTATTACTTTTTGTTTTTAAACTGTTAGCATTGGGAATGTCACACTGAGTGGAGTCGAAGTGTTTACTTTTTTTAACGCAAAGAGCACAAAGTTCTTTTGATAAGCTTTATGTTTTTAAGTTCGCAAAGGCGTTTCACTCAGCAAAGATCGCATCATGATTATCCATTCAGTTTGTCATCCTGGAAGGATCTAGACAATTATTATTTAATTTTTGGCTAAAGCCAGGATGTTTTATGTATAAAAAAGCGGGCTAAAGCCCGCTCCTATTGATATGAAAATTATTTCTAAATTATGGATTTGTAGAGAAAATAGAACCGTTTGCAATCAAAGCCCTTCTGTTCATTTTTAAAATATCTCTTACCCATTCTGCGAAATCTTCCGGTTGAAGAACGGTTTCAGGATTACCGTCTGTTAATCCACCTTGGATCGACATATCAGAAGCGATTGTGCTTGGCGTTAATGTGATGACACGGATGTTTTGTTTTCTCCACTCCGCCATCATCGATTGAGATAGAGAAACTACCGCTGCTTTTGAAGCTGCGTATGCTGACATATTCGGACCGCCTTTTAATCCAGCTGTGGATGCTACGTTGACGATATCTCCCTCTCCTTTTGCTTTCATGAAAGGATGAACTGCTTTTGCAGCATAATATACTCCGAAAAGATTGGTTTTAATCACCTGTTCCCAAGTTTCAGAAGGCATTTCTTCGATTGTTCCGAAGTCTCCGATTCCTGCGTTGTTGATCAAAATATCGACTCCGCCTAATTGCTCTGCCAGAGATTCAATTCCAGATTTTACATGAATTTCATTATCCATACTGAAAACAGCATAACATGCATTCACTCCCAATTTTTGGATTTCATCAACTGTCATTTTAAGGTTTTCTTCATTTCTACCTGTAATTCCGATATTTACTCCTTCATTTGCCAATGCCAAAGCAACCGCTTTACCAAGACCTCTTCCTCCGCCTGTAACGATGGCATTTTTTCCTTGTATATTCATTTTGATAGTATTTTATTCGTTTAAGCAAATTTACGAAAGTCATTTTTGTTTAAACACGAATGAGCACAAATGTTTTTCACAGATTACACAAATTTATTAACCACAAAAATTTTAATTAAATATTTTTAAGTTTTGGCTAAAGCCAATTGAATTGTTAATCTCAACAAACGGGCTAAAGCCCGTTCCTATTGATAGTATCACACCTTTTAATTGTGTTTATTTGTGTTTAAAAAGATTTGTATTTAAATTTAAAAAAAAATAAAACCGACTCCAAAAAGGAATCGGTTTCTTGAAAGTATAGTAAAAAAAATAAAAACTAAGGAATAAGAATAGGGTTTTGAACCTCAAATTCTTGTGTTGTTGTGAATTGATTCCCATACATATCCACTGCTTTCACCTCAACTTTATGCTTTCCTAATGTTAATTTTTTAGGAAAAGCACCCGTCCAAATGTGTTTTGACATTTCCGGGTTTGAAGGTCTTCTTCCAGGCAAAAGATTTGGAGTAGCATCCCATTTGAAAACTGACATTACAAAGTTTGGATCCAACGTTTCGTCGTACTCCATTGTTTCCCACTGATCGCCGTCGATTCTGTATTCTACCTTGTCTTTTTTGCTTCCCATGAAGAAATTAGCCAAGATTTTCGCGGAAGTTCTGCCCGGATGAGGAATTGCTTTCGGAACATATAAACCTATCTGATAATCTTCCGGTTTTCCGGCTGTTTTGTATTTAACTTTATATTGATTATCATTAAAACTGATGAAAGAATATCCTTTTGCAGTCCCATCTCTCATGGTTGAAGTCGGCAATCCTGCATCGTCTTTTGTTCCTGACCACCAGTCACCGCACGTTGTTCCTGCGTTATATTCGTGAAGATCTTTTGAACCATTCCAACCTGCTTGTTTTCCGTAGAAAATCTGCTGTTGGATGTGTGTATGAGCCGATAAAATCAGAGCATTTTGAAAAGGAGTCAAATAATCAAATAATTTTTGACGGTCTGCATTTCTGAAATTATCTTCATTTTTATGATCCAACGGAATATGGAAAGAAACGACAACCAATTTGCTTTTATCAATCAATTTCAGATCATTTTCAACGAATTTCAACTGATCCTCACGGAAACCGCCCCAATATCCTTTTCCATCTCTTGGATCGGGATACAAAATATCATCCAAAATAATGAAGTGAACATTTCCGTAATTGAAAGAGTAATTCGCAGGTCCGAAATTAGATTCAAATGTTTCGTCTGAGAGCAAATCTTCTTTTGCATCGTAGTTCATATCGTGGTTACCCATCACATTGTACCAAGGCAAACCAACTTCTTTCATTACATCTGCGTAAGGTTTTTGTAAGCTTAAATTATCACCAACCAAGTCACCTAAACTGATTCCCAATACTGCATTTTTCTTGGTGTTTTTAACCTCGTTTACAATCGATCTTTTGAAATAATCCAATTCCTTTTCTGTGTAAGGTTGCGGATCTCCGAAAACCAAAATGTCGAAATTTTTGCTTTCGTTTTGCTTGTTTAATGCAAAATTTAATTCTTTTGGAAGTTCTCCAGTCGGCGCAGTTCCTTTGTACTTGAAATCTGCAGGTGAACCTTTTGGTTTATATTGATAGTAATATTGAGGTAAATTATTTCCATTGACAGGCGTCATATAACCTGAAGGCTTGATCACAAAAATCGTCTGATTTTCCTGAATTGGTAAGCTGTATCTTCCGCTTTTATCAGTCAAAACTACCTGAGTTCCGTTTGAAACCGCTACTCCTTCGATTCCTTTTTCTTTATTTTCTTTTTTCAGGTTTTTGTTAGTGTCTTCAAATACATATCCTGAAACAGAGGTTTGAGAAAATGCCATTGCTGAAATTAGTAAGCAAGGCATTAAAAATTTTATATTCATTTTATTTTAATTATTAAGGTGGTTTTATTTTCACATCCTCTTTGTCATCCTGAAAGGATCTCAACAATCTTGGAAAAACTTAGTTTAGATTCCTACGGAATGACAAACTTTGTGGTTAATTTTTATGCTTAAGTTTGTGGTTAATTTTTATATTTTAATTTAAACTTAGCTTAATTATTGACTTAAATTTTTCAACTTATTATTGATTCCACCATGTTTTAAGATTGATATTATCTCCACCCATTTGCTGAACTGCAGTTTGATAATTGGCAGTATTCAAAACCTTTGGATTTGGAGGATACATTAATCTTTGAGGAAGATCTCCGTTATTTAAAAGCCCACCATTGTTGGGAAGTATTGGGAAACCTGTTCTTCTTTTTTCAAACCATTGCTGTTGATCTACAAAGAATAAAGCAACGTATTTTTGAAGATATATTTTGTTTAAAGAACCATCATATGCCACAATCGGATTGGTAAAATAATTAGCAGGCATCACAGCACCCCATTGCTCGATGGTTGCTTTTACCCCATTTTCGTAGAAAGTCTGCGCACTTCCGGGAATAATTCCCTTGTTTGCTAATTCTGCCAAGGTGAACTGTAATTCTGCATATGGATAAATCAAAATATTTAATGGAGCTTTTGCCAAATTCTGATTCATGTTAGAAGGCTGATAATTAAATACCGTTCCGTAAGTATACCCTGACGGAGCCCCTTTATACCCAATATTTACACTTGCCAAATCTTTTGCCTGACCAAAAAACAAAGCCATTCTCGGGTCATTATTTGCTTTTAAAGTTTCAACAAAAAATGCGGAAGCGGCTCTTCCTGTTGTGAAATCCTGTGGTCTGGCGATCGGAGGAAGAAGTGGGGAAACTCCGGTTACGTTTAATTTTGCAGTCTCAGCATTGCTCTGGAAAATCGGATAAACCAAAGGATTATTGATGATCTCCTGAATTCTTTCATTAACGTTTACTTCACCGTTTTTCTTTAAAATCCTTGTCAATAATCTTAATGAAAGAGAGTTACAGAATTTTTTCCAGTTTATAATTCCGTTGGCATCGGATTCTGCTTTGTAGAAAAGATCTGAACCTGTCAGTAATTTTGTAGTAACGAAAAGTGAATTTGCGGCTTTTAAATCATTCAATAATTGAATATAAATATCTTTCTGCTTATCAAATTTCGGCTGAGAAATACCTCCATCCAAATTAGAAGCTTCTGAAAACGGAACATCTCCGTAAGTATCCGTAAGATTTGAATAAACCCAAGCATTTAAAACCATTGCAATTGCCTGATAATTAACATCATTATCTCTTATTGCCGCTTTTTTCATATCACTGATCTGCATCAGCCATTTGTAGCTGTTGTTCCAAAAACCTGCACCTGTATTTTCTGTTACATAATAACGGCTCAGAGAGTTTCCTTCGTTCGGAAAATCAAGAGAAACCTGCATGATATCAAATGTGAAATCGTTTGCTCTCATATAGTTGATCGCAGACATATTGTACTGAATCGGAACTAATAATTTTGAAGCTACTGGCTCATTGACTCTACTTTCATCAACGTTAACCTCATCTAAATTCCTGTCACAAGAAACTGAAACAAAACCAATTCCTGTAATTAATAAAATATTTAAAAGTAATTTTTTCATGATTTTAAATTTTAGAATTTAACATTAAGCTGAATACCTACCGTTCTTGCTGTTGGCAACTGTCCCATCTCAACTCCCGGAGTAATCTGGTTATCGTTAAGCGTTGCCGCTTCCGGATCGAATAATGGAAACTTCGTCCACATCCAAAGATTTCTTCCGAATAATGCTAAAGTCAGATCTGTGATTTTAAGCTGTTCGGTCACTGTTTTCGGGAAAGAATATGAAATTCTGGCATCTCTTAATTTAATGAAAGAAGTATCGAAAGTATTCGTTTCTACGTTGGCTCTTCTGTAATAATCTGCGTAATAAGCCGATGCCAACACTCCTTTTGTATTGGGAGAGAATGAACCATCAGGATTTTGTACAACACCTGCTCCAACGATCAAACCTCCAGGGTTATCTCTTCCGATTAATGTATGCTCTAACTTCCCCTGTTCTGTCATTTTATGGTGAGACTGTGAATATGCCATTCCTTTGTACTGACCGTCAAATGAGAAACTTACCGTAATATTTTTATATCTGAATTCATTCTGAAGACCTGCTCTCCATTCCGGATATGCGTTTCCGATCTTCTTCATTTGAGTAGGTTTTGCTGTTAAACCGTCGCTCGCGTTGAAAATCACCTGTCCATCAGGAGAATACATCAATCCATAACCATACATATCACCCAATGAACCACCTACAAATGCGTTGTAATATACTACTCCACCTACACTTGCCATTGTGTAAGGCTCGCCGTGGAACTCTTCAGGAAGAGAAAGAATTTTATTTCTGTTCAGAGACCAGTTGGCGTTTACGCTCCATGAAAAGTTTTTATTTCTGATCGGATATGTATTTAGAGTCATTTCCAGCCCTCTGTTTCTAACCTCTCCTGCATTGATCACTCTATTGCTGTAACCCGTTTCCCATAATGTCGGAATCTTTACAATCTGATCTTTAGAATTGTTTTGATAAGCCGTTATGGAATAATTAATCCTGTTTTTAATAAAACTGAAATCCATCCCTGCTTCCATGTTTGTAATCATGTTGGGCTTCAGATTCGGGTTCGGATATAACGCCGGAGATTCTACAGAACCTGAAAAATCACTGTTATTATAGTATTTTATCAACATATAAGGATCTGTATCGTTTCCGACTGTAGACCATGAAGCTCTTAATTTCCAATAATTAAATTTATCAGACGTTAACTTGAAAATATCTGAAAGAATGAACGATGTAGAAACCGATGGATAGAAGTAAGAACGGTTCTCTTGCGGAAGCGTACTGCTCCAGTCATTTCTTGCCGTAAGATCTAAGAAAGCTTTGTTTTTATACCCTAAAGTTGCCAAAGCATACGTACTGTTAACCTGCTTATCACTTGGTTTTGCAAATTTATTGATGTTTGAAATTCCGTTTGGCATTGTATAAAGTCCCGGTTTCAGAAGTCCGTCTGCCAGATAATCATTCATCGTGTATTCTGTGTAACGGATATTTCCTCCTACCGATGCACTGAAATCAAAGTCGTTGAATTTATTTTTATACGTAAATAAGATATCATTATTTAAATCCATCAACCTGATGTGCTGTTCTCTATACATTCCCTGAAGATAGTTTGCAGAGCTCCAAGGTCTTTTTTGGGTACGCAGTTCGTTGGTTAATTCCATTCCGGATCTCACCAACACTTCGAAGTTTTTAGTAATTTTATAATTAAGGTTTACGTTTCCTGTGATGAAGTTTTTATCAACACCATTCAGCATTTCGTAAGCAATCAAATATGGATTATCGATAAACGAACTGAACGGGTGAATCTGATCAACCTGATCTTTCCCTGATTTCCAGATCGGCGCGTACCAAGATAAATCAACATTCGGATTTTGGAAGATCATGAAATAAGAGATCGACTGGTTGCTGTAACCCGTTGCAGGCAAGTTGTCACTCTTAGTTTTATTATAATTGAATTTAATCCCGATTTTTAATTTCTCACTTAATTTATGATCAACTGAAAAAGCTGCATTAAATCTGTCGAAACCCGTGTTTGGCATCATCCATTCATTCTTTAAATAGGTTAAAGATGACCTGAAAGATGTCGTTTCGTTCGAAGATTCTAATGAAATATTGTTTGAGAATGTTGTTCCTGTTTTCCAGAAACCTTTGATATTGTCTTTGTAAGGCTGCCACAGTTGTCTTGTCGCACTTTGACCTTCCGTTGCCGGATCATATTGGAAAAAATACTGTCCCGCGAATTTCGGTCCGAAAGCACTACTTGTTCCCCCAGTATTAAGCCCGTCTGCCGAAACCTGATAAGAATAAAAATAGTTTCCGTTGGCGTCTTTCTGCATCGTTCCCTGACCGTATTCATACTGATAATCCGGCCATTTCAACACGGTATCGTAACTTGAATAAGAATTTAAAGAAACCTGTATTTTTCCGTTCTTGCTTTTTCCGGATTTTGTGGTGATCATGATTGCTCCACCTGCTCCTCTAGAACCATATAAAGCGGATGCTGTAGAACCTTTTAAGACCGTAATGGATTCAATATCATCAGGATTTACTGTATTAATTCCGTTTCCGTAGTCGATTGGCAAATCTGCTTTAGAACCTGCGCCATAAGCCGAAAAACCTGTTCCTGTTGTGTTATTATTCATCGGAACACCATCTATAACGATAAGAGCGTTATTCTCACTCGCATTCATGGAAATATCACCACGCAATTTGATGGTAGAACTTCCCAAAGGCCCGGCTCCTGCTGTTTGAATTTTCAGACCGGCAACTCTTCCTTCCAATGCCTGTGACCAGTTATTGTTCTGAGTTCTTAATAATTCCTCGGACTTAATGGTTTCGGCAACATATCCCAAAGATCTGTCTTGTCTTTTGATACCTAAAGCCGTTACCACAACCTCGTCAATGTTTTTAATAGTGTCTCTTTTAGCTTTCTCCTGAGCTGTCAGACTGACACTGACGAGCCCGAGCAGTGACAAAACCAACAACTTTTGTGTCTCTTTACGCATACCTTTTTTGTTTGCGCAAAATTAGACCGACATTCTGACTACGATCTTAACAAGACTTTAACATTTATTAAAGAAATATTAAACAAAATATTAACTTATGATTAACAAAAATCACACTCATTTGGTTAACAACAGGTTAAATAATTAAGCATTTTTAATATGAATAGCATACTATATTTACTTAGTTTTATTGTCCTTTTTTGATATAATAATTTTTTCCTTTATTAAAGAGGTTTTTGAATGTTTAATTTTTAAATAAATTGATTTAAAAAACAAAAACCTGCCTCAAAAAGAGACAGGTGGATTATTTATTGAAATCATTAAGATTATTAATTTAAGCTTTATTTTTGGAAAATTTGCTTAACGTTTAATCTTAATAAAGAATTACTTATTTTTTAATTGATCAGGAATGTTTGTCGTGATAAAACCGATTCCCTGAGCTTTTAATTTGTCATAAACCGCAGTGTCATTTACCGTCCAGGAATTAGTGATTAACCCTAATGCTTTCGCTTCAGAAATCCATGTTGGGTTTTTATCGAAAACGCTGTAATGGTAATCGATTCCGTCTAAACCTTCTTTTTTGATTTGTTCAGGTGACAATTCTCCGTTCAGATATTGAACTTTAAATGTAGGTGCCAATTTTTTGATTTCTTTACAAATATTTAAGCTGAAAGAAATGAATTCACTTTGAGATTCCAGCTTCATATCTTTGATCATTTTGATCGTTTTCGCTGTCAATTCATCTTCTTTTTCTTTTGTTTTATCAGGCTTGATCTCAACAATCAGCTTCAACGATTTGTCTTTTTTTCCTTGTTTTAAATAATCTTTTAACGTAGGGAAATTTTCACCGTTTGATAATTTCTCTTTTTCTAAATCCTTAAAATTGGTTTCAGAAATCTCCATTTTTGCATGATGCTCATCGTGATTGATGACCAAAACACCGTCTTTCGTCATTCTCACATCAAACTCAGCTCCATAAATTTTTAAATTCTGGGCATTTTCTAATGATTTAATTGAATTTTCCGTTGTCGGAGGTTGCGTCTGCCAATAACCTCTGTGTGCGATAATCTGGGTTTGTGCCTTCATTGAAACTGTGCTTAAAACTGCTAACCCTAAGATAAAATTTTTCATAATATAATTAGATATTAATATTAAAAAGCCGTGAGACTTTTAGATAAAGGTAATAATTTTAAAAGTGAATGGTCAATAGTGAATTAACTTCGTTGTCAATTTTTAAAGTAAATGTTTTATAATTAGCAATTGACTTGCAAAGCAAAATTCACCATTCACCATTATATATTTTGTTTAGAAACTATACTTTGCTCCAATTTGAATTTGGTATGGATTTCCAGATAAAGGTGCTAAACCACTGGTGTTTTTAGAATACACAAATTGTTTTGTAATCGGGTCAAACTTGTCAATTCTGTACAATGCTGTATTTCCGTATGATTTGTTTACACCCCATTCTTTGTTCAACAAATTGGCTAGGTTAAAAATATCAACCGAAAGCTCAAATGCTCCGATTTTATCAAATTTAATTTTTTTCGCTACACGAATGTCCCAAACTCCATAAAATCCGTTTTTACCACCATTTCTTTCTGCAATATTGTTATTGTAATCGGTAATGTAATTTTTTAACGCTTTTCCAACTTCTGGATCATCAAGCAAAGGCTGAGTAAGATTCGGGAAAATATACGCCAAATCATTAGTATCAACGAAATCTCCATTAATATTACCTCCGGAAGTCAGAGAGAAACGCGTTCCTCCAATTCCTGAATATCTTAAACCGATTGTAAATCCTGCAATCGTTGGCGAGTTACCATACAACACGACTTTATTACGGAACTGATTATCCGAATACGTCATTCTCAAGTCTCTCGGATCACTCTGAACAAGCGTAGACAATGTCGCTGAATTGGCAACGTTTCCATTGTAAGACGTATTGTCCTTAATATCAGACCATGTATAACTTGCGGTAATTTCTCCGTCTCTCCAATAACGGTAACTTGTGTCAACCACGAACGAGAACTGGTTTACTTTACCGTCACTCACAAGTTCCAACACTCTTCCGAATTTTTTGTTGATTGTCCCCTCTTTCCAATCAATTTTTCCATTTGTAGGATCTATCGTATTTACAGGAACAAATACTCCTCTTCCGCCTTCATTATTCAACGTGAAAAAAGGATTTGCCTGCATGTTTCTGTCATAATAGAAATAATTGTTTCTTCCTAAAGCCATATAACCCGCAACTCCCGCTCTGAATCTTTCATTAAAGAAGTGAGTGTAAGAAATATTTGCTTTGTAAACGATTGGAATTTTAGCATCTTCTCCAGTATAATTGATCGTTGGAAGCTGATACTGAGAAAGTGTAGGAACTGTTCCGTAATCATTTCTATAGTTTACAAAATCAGGAGTCAAGCCAATTTTTGAAGGATTAACATCTACCGTTGCCAAATGTTTTCCATCAAAAACCAAGTTATTGATAACCATAT
The DNA here is from genome assembly GCF_058795655.1 of Chryseobacterium sp. GW823-FHT05E08. Taxonomy (NCBI): domain Bacteria; kingdom Pseudomonadati; phylum Bacteroidota; class Flavobacteriia; order Flavobacteriales; family Weeksellaceae; genus Chryseobacterium; species Chryseobacterium sp. GW823-FHT05E08. Next base: position 265,378 of record NZ_JBXAHY010000003.1, read on the forward strand.
AATTATTAATGTCAGAAGAGAAAATTCCGGCTCCGAATTTTAAGAAATCTTTATTTCCCTCATTGATATTCCACTCAAACTGAAATCTTGGCTGAATAATAAATGATTTAATCTGATTATCCGTTCTAATACCCATTTCATCAAGTAACTTTTGGTTAAGTTCAGCTTTCGGATAACCTCCGTAATCTAATCTTAAACCAGCCATTAAATCTAAACCTTTTGCAATTTTAGTCTGAATTTGCCCATAAACACCAACATTCCAGATACTAGATCTTACAGAAGTATCATCTACCAAAGGAACTTCTCTGTAAAACCTGTTTGAAACAAGGTTATTAAAATTGGTTAACCCATCAAAATGAAATCTTCCGTTAACCTCACTTCCGTATATTGATTTTGAACCTGTGTACATCAAATCTGCACCGAAAGTATATTTAATTTTATCCGTGTTGTAATATAAGTTATCCACAATCTGGAAAACATTATTTCTAAAGCCCTCTTGACCAAAACGATGTCCTCCAAACTGAATACTTGTTGTCGGCTTATTCTTTTCATCAATAACCGATTGCACACGTTCTACGATTCCTCTTGGAACCGCATGTCCCAACTCGTCATTCTGATAACTATCCTGTTGCGTATATAAATATTGAGCCTTTAATTCGTTGGTCATATTCGGCTTTAAATTTGACCTCAAAGTCAGTAACAAACTGTTGTCTAAGTTTTTATCATTACCGTAAGATTCAAAGAAATTGATCGCTGTGTTATCTGCCAACCCGTTTTTATTTAAATCGTAAGTAAAGTTATTCCTTATGGTTAACAAGTTTTTAGGGTTAATCTGCCAGTCTAAACGTAAAAATCCGGCATCAGAATTTCTTACTTTATCAAAAGTCCCGAATTGTGGTGAGTTTCCAATACCGTATTTTGCTCTTCCAATGTCTAAAACTTGGTTAAGCGTTTCATTCGTAACTCCAAATCTCAACGCATCTTCTTTAGATTGAACATCCGCAATCACCAACGGCCTTGAATCCAACTGATGATCCCAAGCTACGAAAAAATGTAATTTATTTTTAATAATTGGTCCTCCCAATGAAAATCCGAACTGAGACGTTGAGAAATCATTCGTTCTTTTATTTCCTCTGATATCATATAGACTTGAAAGCCAATTTGTTCTCAGATATTCCCAAGCACTTCCTGAAAATTTGTTCGTTCCAGATTTTGTAACGGCGCTTACCGTACCTCCACCACTTCTTCCAAGCGTCACATCATATTGGTTGGTTGTAATTTTAAATTCACGAACCGCTTCAATCGAGATTGAAAAAGGTGCACCGCTTCGGCTTGTTGTCGCTCCTGCAGATGTTGGGTTTTTCGCGGTCATCCCGTCGATCGTAAAGTTGGTAGAAGATCCTAATTGTCCGGACAAGTTTCCTCCTTTTCCACTTAATGGAGAAAGTTCTGTAAGGTTGGTGAAATTTCTTCCGTTTACCGGTAAAATACCGATATTCTTTGCAGAAATAGCTGTTGCAGCACCTAAATTTCCGATTTTATTTTTCAGATTTCCTGTGATGACAACTTCTTCGATGGTTTTTTCTCTATTTGCCAAGTCAACATTTACCGTCACCTGATCACCAAAATTCACAGTGTATCCCTCTTTTTTCTCATCATTTACGATCACCGTGTAAGGTCCACCAAGAGGAATTTCTTTAAAAATATACTCTCCTTTTGAATTGGTTTCGGTTTCCGTTCTGAAACCTGTGGACTCATTTATGATCGTCACTTTTACTTTCTCCTGAGCACTGTTTCCCGTATTGATAACCTTTCCCAAAATAGAAGCTTGTGTTGTTTGTGCATACGCTACCGTCCCAAAACTCAAAAACAATAACCCTAATACAATCTTTACTTTTTTCATATCTTCAAATTAGCTGTGCAAAGGTATCCTGACTTTATGAGCCGTCTGTTTACGGGAGTTTTAACGTTTTTTAAACTTTATTACAACATTATGTTAAATTAGTTTTAACATGAAATTTATTCTAAACAAAATCAATTCGTTGGAATATGTTACGCGATATTAATTTTCTCACAATATTTAATTGTCTTATTTTTTTAAATGCAATTAGTTTAGTTATTTTTGCTTAAAAGATAGAATAGCAATGCCTGAAAACATTCAACAAAAGATAGAAAAGCTCCGCGAAGAGCTACATCAGCATAATTACAATTACTACATCCTTGATGAGGCCACCATCTCAGATTTTGAATTTGATACTCAATTAAAAGAACTTCAAGATCTTGAAGCACAGTATCCGGAATTTAATGATATCAATTCTCCGACTTTACGTGTTGGTGGGGCTGTAACTAAGAATTTCCCGACCATTCAGCATAAATTCAGGATGTATTCTTTGGATAATTCTTATGATTTTGATGATCTTGAAGATTGGGAAAAAAGAATCATTAAAACGATTGATGATCCTGTAGAATTTGTAGCTGAATTAAAATATGACGGTGCCTCCATTTCCATTCTATACGAAAACGGAAAATTGGTTCAGGCAGTAACACGTGGAGACGGTTTTCAGGGAGATGAGATCACAGCAAACGTGAGAACGATTTCGGATATTCCTTTGACATTAAAAGGAGATTTTCCAAGTCAGTTTTTCATGCGTGGAGAGATTTATTTAACAAGAAAAAATTTCGATAAACTTAATAAACTGCGTGAAGAAGAAGGTTTAGATCCTTTTATGAATCCTCGAAATACTGCAAGCGGAAGTTTGAAAATGCAAGACAGCGCAGAAGTAAGAAAACGTTCTCTTTCTTCGGTTTTATATCAATATATTTCGGAAGAAGTTCCTGCAGAAACACATTGGGAGCTGCTTCAAAAAGCGCAAGGATGGGGTTTCAAAACCTCACAACAGGCAAAACTTTGTTCTACGATGGATGAAGTGAAAGAATTTATCAATTTCTGGGATACAGAACGTCATAATTTACCTTTTGAAATTGACGGAATTGTTTTAAAAGTCAATTCGTTACAACAACAAAGACAGCTTGGATATACCGCAAAATCTCCACGTTGGGCAATGGCTTATAAATTTAAAGCTGAAAAAGTAGAAACGGAATTAAAAAGCGTTGCTTATCAGGTCGGAAGAACTGGAGCGATTACTCCTGTTGCCAATTTAAAGCCTGTTTTATTAGCCGGAACGATTGTAAAAAGAGCTTCTCTGCATAATGAAGATATTATCAAAAAACTAGATCTTCATGAAAATGATTTCGTTTATGTAGAAAAAGGAGGTGAAATTATTCCTAAAATTGTAGGCATAAACACAGAAAAAAGAACTTCCGAAAGCAAAGAGATCGAATACATTAAAAACTGTCCTGAATGCGGAACAGAATTAGTGAAAATTATTGATCAGGCGATTCATTTTTGTCCGAATGAACTTCATTGTCCACCACAGGTTGTGGGAAGAATGATTCATTATGTTTCAAGAAAAGCTTTAAACATCGACAATTTGGGAAGTGAAACGATCGAACAACTTTACAGAGAAAAATTAGTTGAAAATCCTGCTGATTTTTATACTTTAACGAAAGAGCAACTTCTTCCTTTAGAAAGAATGGCGGAAAAATCTGCCCAAAATATTATCACCGGAATCGAAAATTCTAAAGAAATTCCGTTTGAAAAAGTTTTGTATGGAATTGGTATAAAACACGTCGGAGAAACGGTTGCGAAGAAATTAGTCAAAAATTTCTCTACGATCGATGATTTAAAAGCAGCAACAGCAGAAGAACTTTGTCAGGTTGAAGATATCGGAACCAAAATCGCAGTAAGTATCGTTGATTTCTTCGCAAATTCTGAAAATATTTTGATGCTTGAACGTTTGAAATCTTACGGCGTTCAGCTTGAAAAAGGAGAAAATACGAATGAGGTTTTATCTAATGTTTTAGACGGAAAAACTTTCCTTTTCACAGGGAAATTATCTTTATTCACACGAGAATCTGCGGAAGATATGGTAGAAAAACACGGTGGAAAAAACATTTCTGCTGTATCTAAAAACCTGAATTTCCTTGTTGTTGGGGAAAAAGCAGGAAGCAAATTAAAAAAAGCTCAGGACATCGGAACGATTGAGATTCTGGATGAACAACAGTTTTTGGATTTGATTGAAAAACAATAGATTTTCAGAAAACATTTAACATAATAAGCCATTGAGATTCAGTTTCAATGGCTTATTTTTGCCACTTAATTAAAAAAATAACTACTAACTAATAATACATGAAAAAAATCTACTTAATCGTATTTATGATTTTGTTTTCTGGGCTTAAGGCGCAGATTGTGAATATTCCGGATCCTGTTTTTAAAGCAAAATTATTAGCAGCAAATGTTACCAATAGTATTGCTCAGGATATTAACAATAATAACATAAAGATTGATACCAATGGAGATCAAGAAATTCAGGTTTCAGAAGCATTGAATGTATCCAAGCTCTTTATTCCCGGCCAAACTGGTAATATGATTACTGATCTTACAGGTATTAATCAGTTTGCTAATCTTAAGTCTTTATCTGCTTTTAGTAATGCTCTGACAAATCTACAAATATCAGGATTATCCAATCTTGAAGTTATACATGTAGCCAATAATAATCTTACGGCTCTTTCTATTGATAATTTAAGTAGTCTGCAGAATCTAACTATCGCTAATAATCAACTTACTAATTTCTCAGTTATTAGCACACCAAATCTGCAAACTCTCTCCTGTAGTGGAAATCAATTAGTATCAGTTGATATTTCTAATTTTCCAAATCTGATGACCCTAGAATGTAATAATAATTTAATTACAACACTAATTTTAAATAACAACAATAATTTACTAAATATCTCGGCTACAAATAATAAACTTACAGCAATTTCGCTGGAGGAAACTCCTAATTTGGTGAATTTATACATTAATAATAATCTATTCACTACAATTGATGCCGGGCAACTCACAAAGCTTGGCAATTTTAATTTCTCTAATAATCCTAATCTTATAAGCTTTAATATTAAGAATGGAAAAAATAATTATGATCAAGGAGCAACTCCTATTTTTTCAAACACCCCAAATTTACATTATATATGTGTTGATGATTTTGAGCTGGCAATGATAAATGCACTGGTTGTATATTCTTACAATCAACCTAATGTTGTATTAAATTCATACTGTTCTTTCACTCCCGGAGGGAATTTTTACACAATGCAGGGAAGCACGAAATATGATTTGAATAACAATGGTTGTGATATCAATGATCCTATAAAAGCGTTTCAAAAATTCTCAATAACGAATGGCTTTAATTCCGGAAATATGATAGCAGATGCTTCAGGAAATTATTCAATTCCTGTTCAAACCGGTAATCATACAATTACACCTGTGTTAGAAAACCCAACTTATTTTAATTTTTCGCCAACAAGTATAACCGCGAATTTTCCTGCACAAACAAGCCCCTTTAACCAAAACTTCTGTATGTCTGCGAATGGAAGTCACAATGATCTTGAAGTTCTAATTTTTCCGATAGTTGCTGCAGTTCCTGGCTTTGATGCTAAATATAAAATCATTTACAAAAATAAGGGAACAACAACGCAATCAGGAACTTTTGCTTTCAATTATAATGATAATTTGATGAATTATTTAAATTCCACACTCGCGCCAAATTCTCAATCAACAGGAGTTTTAAGCTGGAATTTCACCAATCTTTTACCATTTGAAACAAGAGAAATAACAGTTACATTTACTTTAAATACTCCAACGCAAACACCGGCTTTGAATGGTGGAGATATACTACATTACACAGCTCAAATCAATGCCGGAACTGATGAAACGCCTTTAGACAACACATTTACATTAAACCAAACGGTTGTCAATTCTTTTGACCCGAATGATAAAACTTGTCTTGAAGGAGCTTCTATTACCCAGGCTCAGGTCGGAGATTACGTTCATTACTTAATCCGATTTGAAAATACTGGAACAGCAAATGCACAAAACATTGTTGTAAAAGATGTTATTGATACTTCTAAATTCGACATATCAAGTTTAGTTATACTGAACGGAAGTCATAATTTTGTAACGAGAATTACAAATCCAAATACTGTAGAATTTATCTTTGAAAACATCCAGCTTCCATTTAATAATGCGACTAATGACGGATATGTTTCATTTAAAATTAAAACAAAATCTACTTTAAACCTTGGCGACAGCTTCAGTAATAAAGCGAATATTTATTTTGATTACAACCATCCAATCATTACGAATACTTATACAACAACGGTTCAGAATGTATTAGCAACTTCTGAAATCAATAATGATAAAACTCAGTTCAGCATTTATCCGAATCCTGTAAAAGATGTTTTGTTTATTAAATCAAAAGAAAAAATCGTGAAAGCAGAAATTTACGATGTTGCCGGAAGAATTTTGAATTCGGCAAGTGTAACAGACAATTCGGTCAATGTTTCTGAACTTTCGAAAGGAAATTATATCATTAAATTATCTACAAAAGATAAAACGATGACTCAGAAATTTATTAAGAATTAATTCAAAAAATAAATTATAAAATACAAGACTGTCTTTAAAGGCAGTCTTTTTTTGTGGCTTAAAAATTTTCAAATCAGCCAAAAATTAATAAAAATTTAAATAAAACACAATGATAGATTGTTTTTATTCAATAATTAAAATTAAAAAGCAAATATTTTTCACAATACTATTTTATTTGTATATTTAGCACACCAAATCACTAACCCATGAAAAACATTTACTTTTTTGTGCTAATTCTAGCACATTTTTCACTCAGTGCACAAATTATTAATTTTCCGGATCCTCAGTTTAAGGCTAAACTGGTATCCGCGAACCAATGGAATTTTATTGCACAGGATCTCAACGGTAATATGACCGTAATCGACACCAATAACGATGGGGAAATTCAGGTAAGCGAAGCTTTGAATATTTCAAGCTTATCATTTAACCAAACCCAGATTTATAACCTTACAGGGATCCAGAGCTTTGCGAATTTAAGAATGCTTACTGTACAGGGAAACATCCACATCAACGAGGTGAATGTAAGCAATATGACAAATCTGAAAATCTTATACATCGGCAACAATGCCATAGGTACAATCGTCACACAAGGCTGTACTCAGCTTGAAACTTTTAGCCTAGTCACCAACGGCGGATACGTTACCAACCTGAGTTTCTTACAAAACCCCACCCTAAAAAAACTTACCATTGTAAGTAACGCTCATTTAGCCAGTGCAGATATTTCCAGCCTTACGGCACTTGAAGAAATTGAGGTAAGAGACGGGGTTTTTCCCAATACAAATTTTACAAGTTTAAATTTTTCTAATAATATAAATTTAAAAAAAATCATTATTGATAAACCTAATCTTACTTCATTAACCTTAAGTCCTTTAAGCCAACTTAAGCATTTCAGTATTAAAAATACAAAACTGCCGTCATTAAATGTAAGCGGCGCCAGTCTTTTGGAGTATTTATATGTTGATAACAACTCATTATTAAGTTCAATAAACATCCAAAACACTAATAATCTGGATAATTTATTAGTTTTAAACTCTCCTTTAATAACATCAATCAACATTCAAAATAAGCCCAATTTAAAAGCTTTAAGCTTATCAGCAACCAATATTTCTTCACTAAACTTCACAGGAACTCCGGCCATTATCAATTTGGGAATTGGAGGAAATGCGCTGACATCACTTGATGTTTCACCAATTACAGGATTAAAATCATTCAATCTAAGTGAAAATGGCATAACAAGTCTGGATGTAAGTCAAAATACGTTGTTGGACGGAATAAGTGTAATGGGAAATTCTTTAACCAATATCAATATAAAAAACGGAAATCCGATCTTGAATTTCAGTCCGGCTCCTGTAGCTTATTTGCCCAATTTGGCTTACGTATGCTGCGACACCAATAACCTTCAACAGGTATCTGCTAAATTAATATCATCAGGTCTTGGTAATGTTGAAGTAAATAGCTATTGTTCTTTTGTTCCCGGCGGAACCACGTATACGATTCAAGGGAATACGAAATATGACTCCAATAACAATGGCTGTGATGCAAATGACTTAAATAAGGCATTTCAGCAGTTTAATATTGTAAATGGAAGCAATTCCGGAGGATATATTGCTAACAGCTCGGGAAATTATTCAATTTCTGTATTAAGTGGCTCTAGTACAATTACTCCTGTTGTTGAAAATCCTGCTTATTTCACTATTTCTCCTTCTAGTTTAACAGCAAATTTCCCAACACAGGCCAGTCCTTTGGCTCAGAACTTCTGCATTTCAGCAAACGGTACACACAACGATTTAGAAATTGTTGCCATTCCGCTTACTGCTGCCAGACCAGGTTTCGACGCAAAATATAAAATTGTTTACAAAAACAAAGGAACAACTACACAATCAGGAAGTTTAAATTTCAATTTCAATGATAATGTGATGAATTATTTAAATGCTACAACGGCTCCAAATTCACAAACAATCGGAATTTTAAACTGGAACTTCACCAACCTTCTTCCGTTTGAAACCAAAGAAATTACGGTAACTTTCAAATTAAACACGCCAACTGCAACTCCTCCTCTGAATGGCGGTGATGTTCTTCATTACACAGCACAAATCAACGGAGCTACGGACGACACGCCTTTAGATAATACGTTTACATTAAATCAAACCGTTGTCAATTCATTTGACCCGAATGACAAAACCTGTCTTGAAGGAACATCCATTGCTGAAACACAGGTTGGAGAATATGTTCATTATCTGATCAGATTTGAAAATACCGGAAACGGAAACGCTCAAAACATCGTTGTAAAAGACGAAATCGATGCTTCAAAATTTGATCTTTCATCCATCGTTTCTCTTAACGGAAGTCACAGTTTTGTAACAAAAATTACGAATCCAAACACGCTTGAATTTATCTTTGAAAACATTCAGCTTCCTTTTGATGATGCGAATAATGATGGTTATGTTTCTTTCAAAATTAAGACAAAATCTACCTTAGTTTTAGGAGACAGTTTCAGTAATACGGCTAAAATCTATTTTGATTACAACCATCCGATCATTACGAATACTTTCACAACAAATATTCAGAATGAAACCGTTTTAGCAACCTCAGAAAGCAACAAAAACAAAGATGTTTTCAGTATTTATCCGAATCCTGTGAAAGATATTTTATCAATTAGATCTGATAAAGAAATCGTTAAAGCAGAGATTTATGATACAACCGGACGAATCATTAATTCATCAGGTGTAAAAAATAACTCAATCAATGTTTCTGAGCTTCCAAAAGGAAATTATATCATCAAATTATCTACAAAAGATAAGGCGGTGACACAGAAATTTATTAAAAATTAATTCAATTCAACAGCCAACCAAAAGACTGTCTTTATAGGCAGTCTTTTTTATGTTTATAGATGAAGATTTTATTGTATTTTTATTAATAGAAGTTTAAAATTAAAAAAATGGAATTTTTACAGGATCATTCTATTCAAAATGAGCTGTTATTGATATTTATTTCTGTTCTTTTGGGCGTTTTCATAGGCGCAGAACGAGAATATCGAAACAAATCGGCAGGGTTGCGTACTTTTATTTTAGTATGCTTCGGATCTTGTCTGTTTACCATACTTTCCATTAAAATAGGTGTTCAAAATCCTGACCGTTTGGCCGCAAATATCATTACTGGAATTGGTTTTCTGGGAGCCGGAGTTATTTTTAAAGGAGATAATAAAATCGATGGAATCACCACTGCAACAACGATCTGGGCAACCGCTTCAATTGGAATGGCTGTAGGTTCCGGCTATGTTTATTTATCTCTTTTGGGAACCGTTTTGGTTCTATTAATTTTAAGTTCGCTTACTTATCTTCAGGCTTTTATCGACAACAATCATAAGATCAGAGAATATAAAATTGCCATTGTAGCTTCCGATGAAATAAGGCATTGTGAAGAATTATTCAGAAATAATAATTTGAAATATCTGATGATAAGACAGCAATACACTGTAGGAAATCTGGCAACAACCTGGAGACTCACGGGCAAGAATAAACATCATGAAACATTAATTAAACAATTAATGAATGATCCTAAAATAATCGCCTATCAGTTTTAAATTTAGATTAAAAACATAAAGCACAATTATCATTTATAATTAATATTGAATAACAAATTCAGCATCATTTTAATGATTTATCGATCATCAATAATTAACTATCCATTTTATCGCTTTTAACTGATAATTCATACCCAAAATCTCCCATTTTCTTTGTAAATTAGGGCAAAATTTTGATTATGACAAAAAAGATACTTTTATCTGTATTTCTTTTGCCGGCTGCCATGGCTTTTGCACAGCAATACGGAGGAATGTGGATCCCAACAGAGCTCAATGAAAAGGAAATGAAAGATTTAGGAATGAAAATCTCTGCTAAAGACATCTTCAATCCTCAAAAAGCAAGCATAAAAGATGCTGTGGTACAATTCAACGGAGGGTGTACTGCCGAAATCATTTCTCCAAAAGGATTATTATTGACAAACCACCACTGCGGTTTTGGTCAGATCCAGGCTCATTCTACCGTACAAAATGATCTTTTATCAAACGGTTTCTGGGCACAAAATATGAGTACAGAACTTCCAAATCCGGGAGTAACAGTAGACTTTATTGTAGACATCAAGGATGTTTCTAATCAAATTTTAGAAGGTACAGACAACCTTACAGAACCAGATCTTACCAAAAAGATCAACACCAATATTGAGGTTTATAAAAATTCACAAAAAACAGAATCTTTTCAATCTATTTCTGTAAAACCAATGTATTACGGAAATAAATACTACGCTTACACCATCGAAACGTATAAAGATATTCGTTTAGTAGGCGCACCACCACAAAGCATCGGAAAATTCGGTTCTGATACCGATAACTGGGTTTGGCCGAGACATACCGGAGATTTCTCTATGTTCAGAATTTATGCTGACAAGAACAACAACCCTGCAGAATATTCAAAAGACAACGTTCCCTATACTCCAAAGCATTATCTTCCGGTTTCTATCAAGGATAAAAATGAAAATGACTTCACTTTTGTATTCGGATTCCCTGGAAAAACAACGGAATATCTTCCTGCAATTGCTGTAGAAAAGATCATGAAAGAAATCGATCCTGCAAAAATTGCCGTACGTGATGTTGCTCTGAAAACATTAGACGAAAAAATGCGTGCAGACGATGCAACGCGTATCAAATATGCTTCAAAATTTGCTTCTGTTGCCAATTACTGGAAAAAATGGATCGGTGAAGTTGAAGGTTTGAAAAAATCCAACGCCGTTGAGAAAAAAGTAATGTATGAAGGTTCTCTAGTGTCTAAAAACCATGAGGTGAAGGCAACTTTAGATCAATTGAATAAATTATACAACGATCAGGCTCCTTTTGCTTTAAATAATGCCTATTACACAGAAGTCATTAAAAATGCAGAAACTTTAAAGCTTGCAAGTGACTATTATACTTACATTTCTTCTGTAGAATCCGGCAGAATGGATGAAAAAGAGTTGACTAAACTTAAAACGAAATTAACTGCATTCTACAAAGATTACAGCGCAGAATTGGATGCAAAAGTAACCGCAAAACTATTGGCTTTATATGCTAATAAAACGGCTCCACAATTCTTACCTGCAGGTTTTGACAAGTATAAAAATGAAGCTCAAAACATTCCTGTTATTGAAGATATTTCGAAAAATTCAATTATTACGGGAAGAACTTCTGTGAATGGAGCAAATCTTAGTACAGACATTGAGAAAGCTTTCTCTAATCAGGATAAATTAATCAAAACGATTAAAAAAGACCCTGTTTATCAGCTTTACGTTTCAATAAGAGATACTTATATGAAAACCGCTGATCCTCAATTTACGTCTCTTCAGACAAAAATTGATGCGTTACAAAAAACGTTCATGGCTCAACAAATTGCTACTGACAAGGATAGAAAATTTTTCCCGGATGCCAACTCTACGCTTCGTGTAACTTACGGAAAAGTGAAAGGATCAACTCCAAGAGACGGTGTTTCTTACGGGTACCAGACACATTTAGCCGGAGTTATTGAAAAATATGTTCCCGGAGATTATGAGTTTGATGTCCCCAAAAAACTAATCGATCTTTACAACAAAAAAGACTTCGGAAATTATAAAGATAAAACAGGCGATGTTCCTGTGGGATTCACTGCAACGAACCATACAACAGGAGGAAACTCTGGAAGTCCGGTTTTGGATGCTAGCGGAAATCTTGTTGGATTAAACTTCGACAGACAGTGGGAAGGAACGATGAGTGACATCAATTATGATCCACGTTTCAGCCGAAATATCATGGTTGATACCAAATATATTCTTTTTATTATCGATAAATATGCTGATTCTAAATGGCTTATCGATGAAATGAAAGTGATAAAGTAATTTTTTTAATGATAACTTTAAGAGTCTATTTAAATTTTTAATATTAATTTAAATAGATTCTTTTTTATTGTATGAAACAGCAAATCATAAATTTATTAGCCAATTTTGCAGGAAATGACATCGAAAAATCGTTTCCTCTTCCCTATTGTTTACCTGTCTATCATTGTGTTTCTGATGAAAACTTACCTCATCTTAATCATATCATTAATTATAAAAATGTAAAACAGTTTGAGCAAGATCTGGATTACTTATCAAAGTATTTCCAGTTTGTGAATTGGGGAGAATTTAAGGATTTTATCAATGGAAATTTTAAACCTAAAAAGAAAATTGCCTTACTTACTTTTGATGATGGTTTCAGGGAATTTTATGATGTAGTCGTTCCGATTTTAGAAAGAAAAGGAATTTATGCCATCAATTTCATTAATCCTGCTTTCATTGATAATAAAGATTTAATGTTTCGATGCAAGGCAAGTTTGATTATTAATGAAATTGAAAAAAATAAAGAAATAAGGCCAGAAATCTATAATATTCTTCAGTTTAAAAGCGATTCGAAATCAGAAAATAAACAGAAAATATTACAGTTAAATTATCATCAGACAGAAATTCTGGATAAGCTTACGAAAGCTCTTGAAATTAATATTAATTCATTTTTAAAAGAACAAAAACCTTATTTAAACTTCGATCAATTAAAGTCATTAACTCAAAAAGGATTTGGAATTTCTTCTCACAGTTGGGATCATCCTTTATATAATGAATTGTCATTAAATCAAAAACTAGAGACGACCAGGAAAACGTTTGATTATTTAAAGAACAATGATTTTCTTTATGAAAGTTTTGCTTTTCCTTTTACAGATTTCGGCGTTGAAAAAGCTTTTTTTGATGAATTATTTAAAAATAAAGAAATGTTCTGCACTTTCGGAAGCGCAGGAATAAAACTCGACAGCATTTCAAAAAACCTGCAAAGAATCCCGATGGAAACTGGAGAAAATGCAGAAACGATCTTAAAAAAAGAAATTACTTATTATCAATTAAAAGGTATTTTAAATAAAAATAAAATTCTAAGGAAATGATACATTTAAAGACATTTAATAAAAAACAATTGGGAGAATTTGTATCATCCGGAGATTTCAAAAAATACGATTTTCTGCCAATTACAGCACACAGAGCTCAGTCTCACATCAATAATCCAAAGGCAAATGATGATCAAACGTTACTTATTTTAGCTTTTGACGATGACAATTTAGCCGGTTATATTGGTTGTTTTCCTGATAATTTTATCATTGATGGAAAAGTGTTTAATTATGCATGGTTGAGTACGTTGTATGTAAGCAGTAATTTCCGAGGAAAAAGAATTGCTCAATCCCTTTTACAAAAGGCATTTGAAGAATATAATGAGAATCTTGCGCTCACAGAATTTACGAAAGAAGCAGAAGGACTCTACAATAAAATGGGTACTTTTGAATACATTCAGCCTAAAATTGGAAAAAGATATTATTTCCGGACAGATCTGGCAACGATAATTCCTTCAAAAAAGCCTAAAACAGAGCATCTAAAGCCACTTCTCAGCTTAGGAGATTCCGTATTAAATTCTATTATTTCAGTAAAAAACTGCTTCATTCAAAAACCTGATTTCAAATTTGAAATTCTTGATAAAATAGATGCAGAAAGTGCTGGTTTCATCTCAAAATTTCATACAAACAGAAATGCAGAAGAACTCAATTGGGCAATAGAAAATCCGTGGGTTTTGGAAAGCAAAAATAAAGAAGAAAACTATTTATTTTCCAGTTATTCTGAAAGCTTTAAATATTTCTGGATAAAAATTTATGATACGAAGAATGCTTTAAAAATTTGTGCCCTTTTGTTTGTAAGAGACGGTCACTTAAAAATATCCTATTTGTTTTCAACATCTGATCTGAAACAGTTTGTTACATTTTTAAGCCATTTTATTGTAAAGAATAAAATTAATTCTTTAACAAGCTATCAAACAGAATTCAACAAAAAAGCAGAATTAATGAATATATTTCCAAAAATCCATCAACGAAATATGGAAAGACGGTATATGTTTCACAAACAACTTATTAAAAACCTTCCCAACGGCTTTGATCCTCATTTTCAGGATGGCGATGGTGATTGTGTGATGACATAAATTAGTTTAGAAAAATAATTTTGGATTTAAAATATTTTTTTTAGTTTCGAACCGTTAATCATTAAAAAAAACAATTTATGAAAAAACTATTATTATTAGCGACCTTTAGCGTAGCTGGATTACTCAGTGCAAAAAGTATCATTGAAGCAAAACCAACAATAAGCGCAGAAGAATCCAAAAAAGAAGTTAAATCACAGCAATATTGCCAATCTTACCCAATGGTAGCTTGGTGTAATTCTGGTGCAAACGCAGTTGACACAGTATGTTACGACCTTGGTAATCCTGGTTCAAAAGCACATGCTTATGCCTGCATGAGTGCAAATAGCACATTATATAACGAATTTATGTGTGGAAGTGCAGACTATGGTGGATAATATTTTATTTAAACTTTGTATTTTTTCTTCGATGTTTTATACTTCTTTATTTTTTTGCCAAAAAATAGATAGTACTTATTTAGAATGTAATTATTTAGCTACATTTTTAATAGATACCGCGAATATTAAAACTCAAAAAAAAGAAATTACTTCTTTATTAATAGGAAAAAAAACTTCTATTTTTAAAAGCGGCTACAAAGATACAGCAGATTCTTTGGCAATTTTAGCTGTAAAAAAAAGTGTAGAAAATTCTGTAAATGGGCAAGTTATAATAAATGGAGGATTGCTCCCAAAAGCAAAATTTAAACCTGAAGTTTATTTTTCGAATGAAAAATTAATAATTTATGATCAAATTTCAAGAGACAATTATAATTTTGAAGCTCCAAATAAAATTATATGGAAAATTGAAAATGAAACTAAAAATATACAGGGATATAATTGTAGAAAAGCAACTACTAAATATGGTAAAAAACAAATAATTGTTTGGTTTACTGACAAAATTCCTGTTCAAGAAGGCCCTTACACATTTAAAGGTTTACCGGGTTTAGTTTTAGAAGCATATGATTCTAAAGGTTATTTTAATTTTTCTTTAGTCGGTTTAAAATATGTGAAAAAACCAATTCCCTCGGTTCCTTATGGCATTACTACAACGTATGAAAAATTTTATAAAAAAAGAAAAGATATGATGGATGATCCATTGAGTTCTTTTTTTAGTGCTTTTGGTAGAAACCCACCTAAAGAAAGTGAAGAAGCAATAATAAAAAATATAAGGAATATAAATAATTTTTTAGACTAATAATTAAAAGAGGCTTCATAAGAAGCCTCTTTTTGTTTGAATATCATTTTGAATATTGTTTTCGATGTTGTTTTATTGACTTCATCCTGTCCTTTGTTAAGTCGCCACTTTGTGGCTCCTATTTTAATGTCCAAAAATATCTTTTAATGTCAGTTCTTTAAACTCTCCCATTTGGTTGACAGCTTCCATATTCAGGTTTTCTCTTTTCCCGATAATGGCCGTATTGAAATGAACAGGTTTTATGTCTGATTGATAAAACTGTTTCACATCATCAAATTTCAGACTTTGAATCTGTTGATAAATATCTTTTCTAAAATCATGCGAAATGCCTATTTTTTTTAACCTTAAGGTATTGAAGAAAATAGTAGTTCGTGTAATTCTTGTTGATGCAATTTGTTTTAAGGCGGCATTTCTGGCATTTTCAAACTGAGTTGGCACTTCAGGAAGTTCACTCATCAATTCGCTCATTGTGTCAACTGCAATCTGCAATTTATCGGGCTGGGTTCCGATGTATGTCGTAATATAATCTGGATGTCCCGATTCTGCGTTGGCAGCATAAGAAACGTATGCAGAATACGCCAAACTCTTGCTCTCACGGATCTCTTGGAAAACTATCGAAGACAATCCTCTTCCAAAATATTCATTGAAAACATTGATTTTTCCGAAGTTTGCGGTGTTGACCTCATTTCCTCTTCCGATCTTGCTCATTTCCATTTGAACCATATCGTAGTTCATGAAATAGACATTTCCTTTGGTCTCAGGTTCAGGATATTTTTTAGGATCAGGAATTTGAAGACTTGCCGTTTCAATATATTTTTCAATATAATTAGTAAAGTTTTCAAAGTTTTTTCCGTAGAAA
The DNA here is from genome assembly GCF_058795655.1 of Chryseobacterium sp. GW823-FHT05E08. NCBI lineage: Bacteria > Pseudomonadati > Bacteroidota > Flavobacteriia > Flavobacteriales > Weeksellaceae > Chryseobacterium > Chryseobacterium sp. GW823-FHT05E08. The sequence continues at coordinate 281,992 of NZ_JBXAHY010000003.1, forward strand.
AATACTTGATAAGGATAATCAAACAGTTTTTTCATTTTGTCTGTAAACACCTCAACATTGGTGCTTTCAAGCTCTTCTTTAGAAATAATATCTGTAAAACGAGAGAATTCTCCAAGCTTTGTATAGTTCGTCAAAGCCGTCATAATGCGGTTTTTATCTTTCTTTACTGCTTCACGATTTTCAAGAATGGTTTCTACAAACTGATTGTAAATTTCCTGATCTGACTTTACATTATGCATCCAGTGTTGAAGCAATCCAATTCCCTGTTCAAGGTTTTCTTCTAATCCGCTCAATGAGATCAAAAGTTGATCGGCAGAGGTTTTAAAATCGTTGCTTACCCCAATTTTAAAGAACTCTTTTTTAAGATCTTCGGGAGAAAATTTTTCGGTCCCGAGATATTGAAGAACTTGGGTAGAAATTCCCAAATCTCTGTCGTGATCACTTCCAAAAGGAAAAATAAAGTGAGCCTGAGCAATTTCGTTGTATTTATTTTTAACGAAACTTAGTTTTTTATCTTTAACGACATCCGTTTTTATTTCTTTTTGATAATCAATAAATTCTGGTTGGATGTCTCCTGTTTTTTCTGCTAAAATCTCCTGTAAAAATTCAGATTGCGCTTCACGGTTGATTTTTATTGGCGTAATTCCTGGGTTATCAACTCTTAATAATTTATCGTTAACTCCTTTTTCTTTGTTAATGATAACGTAATTATCTTTAAAGAATTCATTCGAAAAATCAACAACTTCTTCTTTGGTAACGGTAGAATATTCATCCATCTCGCTCAGTTCCTGTTCCCAAGATCTGCCTTTGATGTAAGTGTCGTAAAGATTAGTTGCAAGACCATCGGCTGTTTCCAGCGCTTTCATTCTTTGAAGTTTAAAATCATTGATGATGGCAGGAAGCATCCAATCCGGAAAATCTCCTTTTTTCAGCAATTCGATCTGCTCCAATACCATTTCTTTGGCTTCATTCAATGTCTGCATTTCTTTCGGAACAGCAACAATTGAAAAATATCCGTATTCTTTCAACCCAACCGAAAAAGCTTGTGCCCAAAGCATTCTTTGCGTCTGGTTAATATTTAAATCTAATAATCCTGCTTCTCCTCTATTGCTTAAAATATTTGCTACAATATCGGCTAATATCGCTTCTCGGCTTCCATAGCTCTCGGTTCTCCAAGCCAATTGAGTTCTTGGTGTCGTCGGGCTTTTTACTGTTCGCTCAACGATTTCAGTAAGTGGTTTTTCAATGATTGGGGTTTTCTTTGGTAATTCTTTGTAAGGAATAACTCCAAAATATTGATCTACAAGCTGAATTGTTTCTTCAAAATCCAGATCACCCACGAAAACCATTGCATAATTATTAGGAACATAATATTCATCAAAATATTTATGAATAGCCTTCATAGAAGGGTTTTTCAAATGCTCTGGCTTCCCTAGAGTCGTTTGCTGACCATTTGGATGGGTTGGAAAAAGAGCATCCATCAACTCATAATTCACCAATCTTGAATCATTATCCTGCGCTCTGTTGAACTCTTCGTAAACTGATTCTAATTCAGTGTGAAAAAGTCTTAACGTCAATTCAGAAAATCTTTCTTTCTCGACTTTAAGCCATTTTTCAAGTTCGTTATTCGGAATATTATTTTTGTAAACGGTTTCGTCAAACCAAGTGTGGGCATTCGTTCCGCTTGCGCCTAATGAAGAAATTACTTTATCATATTCATTTGCAATTGCATACTGACTCGCCTCCTGAGAAACCTCGTCTATTTTTGTATAGATTTCTTTCTTTTTTTCAGGATCTTGTTCTGCTTTATGTTGTTCATATAAGTCAGAAATCTGGTCTAGTAAAACCTTTTCTTTTTCCCAGTTTTGAGTTCCTAATCTTGAAGTCCCTTTAAACATCATATGTTCAAGATAATGTGCCAAACCTGTATTATCAGACGGATCGTTGTTGCTTCCCGTTCTTACAGGAATGTAGGTCTGAATCCTTGGAGCATCAAAATTCTGAGCAAGAAAAACCTTCAATCCGTTTTTCAGAGTATAGATTCTTACTTTATTTTCGTCCTGAGTTATGGTAGTATATTCGTAATTATTGTTATCGGTATGAATTGTCTCCTTATATCTTTTGTCGGTCATATATAAATTCATTTTCATTCTTTTAAGATTGGAATGTATACAAATGTAAGCAATCAAAAAAGAACACTTTCTACTTTTCCTATTATTACATCTATTGTGACGATAATTAATTACTTATTACCAATTACTCATTACTTATTTTTTCAGGAGCTGTTTCGCGCTATCCACTCATACTCCTCACGCCAACGTTCCCAACACCAAACCCACCCACTCTTCCACTTCATGTTGCGGGGTAACCGTTACTATCGCGGCTAGGCTTTTGTCTGTAAATTGTCATGAAGTCATCATATCAAATAGTTTTCTTCTATTAAACTTTGAAATTATTTTTCTTCCCAAAAGCCTTGTCAAGGTTTAAAACCTTGACAAGGCTCCCCAACAACAAAATCCATCTTTTCCTTCTCATCTTTCTTAGCCTTTTTCCAAAATAATTATCTAAGTTTGCATTAAGTTTTCCCAAAATTACAACCATGTCCGGAAACATTCTGATCATCGATGATGAGATCAAGCTCCTGAAATTACTAGGAATGATCCTTTCCCAAGAAAATTTTAACGTAAAAGAAGCTTCCACAGCGCGTTCTGCAATGACGATGCTCGAACAGTACGACTTTGATGTTGTGTTGAGTGATGTCCGGCTTCCCGATGCTTTCGGTGTTGATCTTGTGAAATCCATCAAAACAAAATATCCTCATCTTGAAATCATTTTGATGACCGCTTTCGGAAATATCACGGATGCTGTTCAGGCGATGAAAAACGGAGCTTACGATTATTTAGTAAAAGGTGACGATAACGAGAAAATTATTCCGTTGGTCTATAAAACATTGGAAAAAGCAAAAGACAATAAATCAAAGATTGTTCAAAAAAGTAATATTCAAAAAGGATTCAATCAAATTATTGGAATTTCTCCTTTAATTATTCAGGCTAAAAAATTGGCAGAGAGAGTTGCCTTAACAGATGCAACCGTTCTTTTAACAGGCGAAACCGGAACCGGAAAAGAGGTTTTTGCGAATGCAATTCACGAAGGAAGTGACAGAAAGAAGAATAATTTTGTTGCAATCAATTGTTCAGCATTTAGCAAAGAAATTTTAGAAAGCGAACTTTTCGGGCACAAGCAAGGTTCTTTTACAGGAGCTATAAAAGATAAAAAAGGGCTCGTAGAAGAAGCTAACGGCGGAACATTATTCCTTGATGAAATTGGTGAAATGCCCATCGAACTTCAGGCAAAATTACTTCGTGTGCTGGAAACCAAAGAATTCATGAAAATGGGCGAAACCAAAGTTTCCAAATCGGATTTCAGGTTAATTGCTGCCACCAACAGGAATTTAGAAGACGAAATAAAACAGGGACATTTCAGAGAAGATCTATATTTTAGGTTGAATGTTTTCGAAATCAATCTTCCCCCACTTCGCGAAAGAAAAGAAGACTTAAAAGTTTTAGCTAAAAATTTTATTGATATTTTTTCGAATAAACTGCATTTGTCTTCCGTTCAGGTTTCCCCGGAATACTATAAAGAATTAGAAAAAAACGACTGGAAAGGAAATATCCGGGAATTAAGAAATACCATCGAAAGAAGTTTAATCTTAATGAACGACAACATTTTAGATAAAGAAAGCCTGCCTCATTACTCTGAAAAAGTGACTTCTACAGAAAAAGATTCTTTGAGCATGCGATCTTTAGAAAAAGAACATATTCAAAAAGTGATTCAATACACCAAAGGAAACAAAGCCGAAGCCGCGAGATTGCTGGAAATCGGTATTGCAACGCTGTATCGCAAATTGGAAGAGTACGAACTGAGATGAGTTTGAGGATTTGAGAATTTTAGTGTTTGAGAGTTTGAAATTATTACGCTAAAATTCTCTTATAGCTTACTGCCTCTCACCTAAAACATCCTATCATTATAATAACGAGCCTATCATTTTGATAGGCTTTTCTGTTTTGTTACATTACCTTAAAATCTCGCAACACATTACCAGCAAAGCATTTACCTTGAATTTAGACAAAACGGTTCTTCTTTTGGCATTATGGATATAAATAAAATATTCTAAAAATGACAATTTCAAGAAAAACGTTCAAAAAACGGGAGCATTCAAAATTCAGCTTTTTGATTGTATCGTATGTACTTTTTACTTTATTAACCTTAATTGTAACATCATGATGCTCATTAGTTTAATACTGCTTTTCGCAGTACTGTTTTGGCTTTTATACAAATCTGTTGATTTTTTCGACAAAATATAAAAAATTATGTGGAGTTTATTTATCCTTTCAATACTAGCCTTTGGGTACATCTGTTATGTTTTAACGAAACCTGAAAAATTTTAATCAAAATCATGAATACAGAAATTTTAGGCATCATAGCGATGTTCGCGATCACATTAGTTATTGGGATTTTCTTAGGGAAATACATTGCTGATGTTTACGGTTATAAAAAGACTTTTTTAGATAAAATTTTTCAACCGATTGAAAATGCTATTTATAAAGTTTCAGGGATCAACCCTAACCGTCAGATGACTTGGAAACAGAATATGTTTGCCATGCTGGCCATTAATTTAGTTTGGTTCATCATTGGGTTTTTCATCCTATTAAATCAATCATTACTTCCCTTAAACCCAGACGGAAACCCGGATATGTCGCCCGATCTGGCTTTTAATACCGCAATTTCTTTCTTAGTAAACTGTAATCTACAGCATTATTCAGGAGAAACGGGAGTTAGTTATTTAAGTCAATTATACTTAATGTTTTTACAATTTGTAACAGCTGCTACCGGAATGGCTGCTATGGCCGTACTTTTCAAAGCATTTAAAGAAAAAACGACTACAGAATTAGGTAATTTCTTCGATTTTTTCACAAAATCAATGATCAGAATATTAATCCCGATCAGTATTTTGGTGGCTTTCATTCTTTCTGCTAATGGAACTCCGATGACTTTCGAAGGGAAAGACCATATCACCAATCTTGAAGGTCAGAAAGTTGATGTTTCCAGAGGTCCGGTTGCTGCTTTTGTGGCTATCAAACACTTAGGTACCAACGGAGGAGGTTTCTTTGGTGCCAACTCTGCGCATCCGTTAGAAAACCCCAATTACATGACCAATATGACGGAAATGGTTACTCAGATGATCATTCCTTTTGCGTTGGTTTTTGCCTTAGGTTTTTATTTAAAGAAAAGAAAACTTTCATGGACTATTTTCACCGTAATGACCATCGGTTTTCTGGCTCTTGCCGTTCCGAATGTTATGAATGAAACCAATGGAAATCCATTAATTACAGAAATGGGAACCGATAATCATTTGGGAGCTATGGAAGGGAAAGAAATCCGCTTCGGAAGTGCTTCTTCAGGATATTGGAGTATTGCAACAACCGTAATTTCTACAGGATCTGTGAATGCCATGCATGACAGTACGATGCCACTTTCAGGAATGAATCAGCTTTTAGCGATGATGATCAACTGTTTCTACGGTGGTTGTGGAGTCGGAATTCTTAACTATTTTATATTCATCATTCTTGCCGTATTTATGAGTGGCTTAATGGTCGGACGAACCCCCGAATTTATGGGTAAAAAGATCGAAGCTAAAGAAATGAAAATCGCGATGATCGTTGCTTTATTTCACCCTTTTTTAATTCTTGTAGGAACAGCTTTAACGGCTTATTTCCCTGAATTTGGAGCCAAGACATTAAACAATCCGGGATTCCATGGTTTTAGTGAAATGTTGTATGAATTCACTTCATCATCCGCCAACAACGGATCAGGATTTGAAGGATTGGGCGACAACACCCCTTGGTGGAATATCTCAACAGGAGTTGTGCTGCTGTTATCAAGATTTATCCCGATCATCGGTCCGATTGCAATTGCAGGATGTTTAGCTCAGAAAAAATACATCCCGGAAAGTGCAGGAACTTTAAAAACGGATACCGCAACTTTTGGATTTATGACTTTAGCGGTCATTCTTTTAATCGCTGCCCTGTCTTTCTTCCCTGCTCTTACATTGGGGCCAATTGCAGAACAACTTCAATATTTTGGGAATTAAGAGATTAACAGATTGAGAAATTTAGAAATTACTTCATACTAAATCTATCAAGGTAATGTTCAAATCAATCTCAAAGACAATCTAATTTCTTAATCTCTAAATTCCTAAATCTTTAAATTATTTAAAATCAATGAAAAATCAATCACAAACATTGTTTCAAAAAGATTTGATTAACGAAGCCATAAGACAGTCTTTCGTTAAGCTGAATCCGAAAATCATGTTTAAAAACCCTGTCATGTTTCTGGTAGAAATCGGAACAATCGTCATGTTCATCGTGAGCTTATTTAGCTTGTCAGGTGATAAAACACAGGGAAGTTTTACTTATAATTTCTTAGTATTTATTATCTTATTTTTCACAGTTTTATTTGCCAATTTCGCTGAAGCCATCGCGGAAGCAAGAGGAAAAGCACAGGCAGATACCTTGAGAAAAACCAGAGAGGAAACTCCGGCAAAATTAATAATAGACAACAAAGCTGGATTCCAAGTAGAAACAGCCTTAAAAATGTCTGCCGAAATGAAACTCGGAGATATTTTCCTTTGTGAAGCAGGTGATCAGATCCCTATGGATGGTGAAATTATCGAAGGTTTAGCAACAATCGATGAATCAGCCATTACAGGAGAAAGCGCCCCCGTTATCAGAGAATCAGGTGGAGATAAAAGTTCAGTAACAGGCGGTACAAAAGTACTTTCCGACAGAATAAAAGTAAAAGTCACCACAAAACCGGGTGAATCTTTTCTAGATAAAATGATTGCCCTTGTAGAAGGCGCATCAAGACAAAAAACACCTAACGAGATCGCTTTAACCATATTGTTAGCAGGATTTACCCTTACTTTCATTATCGTTACAGTTACTTTAAAACCTTTTGCAGATTATTCGCAGACGCCAATCACCATTGCGGCATTTATATCCCTTTTCGTTTGTTTGATACCCACAACGATTGGAGGTCTGCTTTCTGCGATTGGAATTGCCGGGATGGACAGAGCCTTAAGAGCCAACGTCATCACAAAAAGTGGTAAAGCGGTTGAAACTGCAGGAGATATTGATGTTCTATTGCTGGATAAAACAGGAACGATCACCATTGGAAACCGTAAAGCAACGCAATTTCATCCATCAAATAATATTGATATTAATGAATTTATAAAAGCTTCGGCATTAAGTTCTGTTGCCGATGAAACTCCGGAAGGAAAATCTATTATTGAATTAAGCCAATTACAATCTGAAGACTTACTTGTTCCAAATCCTGTCTACATTGATTTTACGGCAGAAACCAGAACTTCAGGTATTGATTTTGAAAACACAAGAATTAGAAAAGGAGCTTACGATACAATTAAAAAACTGACTGAAAAAGCCGGAAATATTTTCCCTCCCGAAACTCAGGAAGCAACAACTAAAATTTCTGAAAACGGGGGAACACCTTTAGTTGTTTCTGTTAATGAACAAGTTTGGGGCGTTATTGAACTTCAGGACATTATTAAAACAGGAATTCAGGAACGTTTTCAACGATTGAGAAAAATGGGTGTGAAAACGGTGATGGTAACGGGAGATAATCCTTTAACCGCCAAATTTATCGCAGAAAAAGCCGGTGTAGATGATTTTATCGCAGAAGCCAAACCTGAAGATAAGATGAATTACATCAAAAAAGAACAGCAGGAAGGTAAACTGGTTGCGATGATGGGTGATGGAACCAATGACGCTCCCGCTCTTGCTCAAGCCGATGTTGGTGTTGCGATGAACAGTGGAACTCAAGCCGCTAAAGAAGCCGGAAACATGGTTGATTTGGATAATGATCCAACAAAATTGATCGAGATTGTAGAAATCGGAAAACAATTATTAATGACCCGTGGAACCTTGACCACTTTCAGTATTGCGAATGATGTTGCTAAATATTTTGCCATTATTCCGGCATTGTTTATCACGTTTATTCCGGCACTTCAGAAATTGAATATCATGAATCTTCACACTCCGGAATCAGCTATTTTATCAGCCATTATTTTCAATGCGATTATCATTCCGATCCTGATTCCGTTGGCTTTAAAAGGTGTTGCTTATAAACCGATTGGGGCAAGTGCATTATTAAGAAGAAATCTTTTGATCTATGGTTTGGGAGGAATTATCGCACCATTCATCGGAATAAAGATTATCGATTTATTTATCAGTTTGTTCTTTTAAAAAGCTTGGAGTTGGAAGCTGGAGGTTGGAAGTGAATATAGCAACGTTTTAACTTCCATCCTCCCTCAATTAATTCAAAAAAATTTAATTAAAATGAAAAATCATATTATATCAGCATTCAGGTTAACATTAGTTATGTTAGTTATCGTTGGAATTTATTTAGGCATTGTTTACGCATGCTCAAAAGCATTACCAACCCAAGGAAACGCAGAAATTATCAACCATAACGGACAAAAATTTTATGCTAATATTGGTCAGGATTTTAAATCTGTAAAATATTTTCACGGTCGTCCGTCTGCTGTAGATTATAATGCAGCGGGAAGCGCAGGAAGCAACAAAGGACCAAGTAATGAAGAATATTTGCAAACGGTTCAAAAAAGAATTGACACTTTAAAAATGCAAAACCCAGAAATGAATACGGCGAAAGTTCCTGTAGAATTGGTAACCGCAAGCGGAAGTGGATTAGATCCTGATATTTCTGAAGAAGGTGCTTTATACCAAGCTAAAAGAATTGCTAAAGAAAGAAATCTTTCCCTTGAAAAAATTGAAAATCTTATTAATAATCAAACAGAAAAACCTCTTTTAGGACTTTTCGGGCCATCAAAGATTAATGTTTTAAAGCTAAATATTGCTTTGGATCAATTAAAATAAAATTATTAATTTTCTTAACGCTCCTAAGTCAAAAAAGGTTATCACTACCATGAAAAAATATATCATAACAAGTCTATTATTGGGAATATTTTTCTCAAAAGCTCAAACATCAGATTCATTAAAAACAAACAATAAAGTTACTTTTTCGGCGTATGCTGAACTATTTTACACGTATGATTTTAATGAACCTTACAATCATCTCCGTCAGAATTTTTTATACTCATATAATCGTCATAATGAACTGAATCTTAATTTAGGACTTGTAAAAGCAGCTTATCAAAGTGAAAATTTACGCGCTAATTTTGCGTTAATGGCTGGAACTTATGCTCAAGACAATATGGCTGCAGAACAGGAAGCATTACGTTACGTAAATGAGGCTAATATTGGAATTAAAATTTCCAAAAACAAAAATTTATGGATCGATGCCGGAATAATGCCTTCTCACATCGGTTGGGAAAGCGCGATCGGAAAAGATAATATTAATCTGACCAGGAGTTTCGCCGCAGAAAATTCGCCTTATTTTGAAACGGGAGCAAAAATTTCCTACACTTCAGACAATGGAAAATGGTTTGTAAGCGGATTAGTTCTGAATGGATGGCAACGTATCGCAAAACCTGAAGGCAATCAAAACATTTCTTTCGGACATCAATTAACCTATAAACCGAATGAAAAAATTACATTAAACAGCAGTTCATTCATCGGAAACGATAAATCAAAAGAAGAGAAAAAAATGCGTTATTTTCATGATTTGTATGGAAGTTTTCAATTGACAGAAAAGTTTTCGACTGTTCTAGGTTTTGACATCGGAGCCGAGCAGAAATTAAAAGGAAGTGAACAATATAATATTTGGTATAGTCCGAATATTTTAATGAAATATCAATTAGATAATAAATGGGCATTGGCCGGAAGATTGGAATATTACAACGATAAAAACGGAGTAATTATCAACACGAAAACACCCAACGGTTTTCAGACCTATGGATATTCTCTGAATGTTGATTATGCGATCTTAAAGAATGTCGTATTCCGTACCGAGGCGAGGGGTTTTACGTCAAAAGATGCGATCTTTGCAAAGAACGGTGAACTTAAACAAGGAAACTTTTTTATTACAACGAGTTTAGCCGCTTGGTTTTAAAAAGCGGGAAGTCTGAAGTTGGATGCTGGAAGTAAATAATACGCAATAATAACTTCCATCACCCAACTTCCTGCTTCCAACAACACCTATGTTTCAAAAAATAAAATTAAAAAGAATAAAATCAATGTCATCATCAGCAAAGCAGTTTTTAGAGCTCATTCAAAAATCCAAAAAAGGAAAATTTAAGATCTACATTGGGATGAGTGCAGGTGTTGGAAAAACGTTCCGAATGCTTCAGGAAGCCCATGCTTTGTTAAGAAACGGCATTGATGTGAAGATTGGCTACATTGAAACTCATGGAAGAGAAGAAACCGTAGCTTTAGTAGACGGAATTCCTGAAATTGCGAGAAGATCTGCTTTTTATAAAGGCAAAAATCTTGAAGAAATGGATCTTCAGACAATTATCAATGAACATCCGGAAGTTGTTTTGGTGGATGAATTGGCACACACCAATGTAGAAGGTTCAAAAAATAAAAAAAGATGGCAGGATGTATTGGAAATCCTGGACAACGGGATCAACGTCATCAGTGCGATGAATATTCAGCATATTGAAAGTTTGAATGAAGAGGTAAAAAAAATCACAGGAATTGAGGTTTCAGAACGCGTTCCAGATAAAATTTTAGCCTTAGCCGATGAAGTGGTGAATATCGATTTAACCGCTGACGAACTTTTAACCAGACTGAAAGAAGGTAAGATTTACAAAAAAGAAAAAATTCAGACCGCTTTAAATAATTTCTTTCAAAGCGGACACATTTTACAGCTTCGTGAATTGGCTTTGAAAGAAGTTGCCACTCACGTTGAAAAGAAGGTGGAAACAGAGGTTAAGACTGAAAATTTTAAACCTATAAAATTTCTCGCATGCATCAGCAGTAACGAAAAAATCGCCAAAAATATCATCCGGAAAACCTCAAGATTGGCGAGTTATTATAACAGTCCGTGGACGGTTTTATATGTGCAGAAACCTTCTGAAAATCCTGAAAAAATAGCCTTAGATAAGCAAAGATATTTGATTAATAATTTTAATTTAGCACAGGAATTAGGTGCAAAAGTGATCCGAATAAAAGAAAACAGTGTGCATAAAGGAATTTTAGATTATGTAGTTGAGCATAATATCACCACAGTCTGCATCGGAAAACCCCACGCAAAGCTTTGGCAGAGACTTTCCGGCTACAGTTGGATCTACACCCTGATGAACCGATTGAATGAGCGACAGATCGATATTATTATTTTATCTTAAACACAATGAAAATTAAAACCAAACTTACCCTCGGCGTAGGTCTTTTATTCTTACTGATCGTTTTACTTTCGGTGATCGGCTCTGTGTATATCAATAAATTAAAATCTGATACCGAAAAAATTCTTACCGCCAATTACAACAGTTTAGAATTCTCCAAAAACATGTTGTTGGCACTGGATAAAATAAGTACAGACAGCGCAATTGCCATCAAAGATTTCAAAAAAAATAATGCTTTACAGGAAAAAAATCTCACTGAATTTGGTGAAAAAGAAGCCACTCAAAATCTTAATCTGCATTTCGACAGCTATTTAAAACATCCCACCAACGAAAAAGAAAAACTCATCCGAGAAGATCTGGCTAAAATCATGTCATTGAATATGAAAGGCATTGAACGCAAGAGTGATATCGCCATTATCACCGCAGAAAATGCCACTTTCTGGATCGTAAGTATTGGAACAGTTTGTTTTTTGATCGCTTTTACTTTGTTGTTTAATTTACCTCAAACCATTGCAGAACCTATTAATCAGCTGACTTTCAGTATTAAGCAAATTGCGAATAAAAATTATAATGAAAGGGTTCATTTTAAAGGAAGTGAAGAGTTTAATGACCTTGCCAATTCTTTCAACATCATGGCGGAAAAGCTGCAGGAATATGAAAGCAGCACCCTTTCTACCCAATTGATGGATAAAAAAAGGATTGAAACATTGGTTAATAATATGCACGACGCTGTAATTGGACTCGATGAAAATCATTTTATTTACATGATCAACGATGAAGCTTTAAAAATTACCAACCTCAGAAAAGAAGAAATCATCGGGAAAACAGCACATGAAGTGGCGATCAACAATGATTTAGTAAGAGAACTTTTAAAAAACATCGATCATCCAGTAAAAGAACCTATAAAAATTGTCACTGATAATAAAGAAAATTATTTTGAACAGGAAATTGTTCCCATCAACATTGTAAAAACCGGCGAAAAAGAGAAAAAATACATCGGAAAAGTAATTTTACTCCGAAATATTACGCCTTTTAAAGAATTGGATTTTGCTAAAACTAATTTTATCGCAACCATTTCTCACGAACTGAAAACTCCAATTTCTGCCATTAAAATGGGAGTTCAGTTATTAGGCAATCAAAAATTCGGTGAACTGAATGAGCAACAAAAAGAATTGTTGAAAAGCATTAACGAAGACGGACAGCGTTTATTGGATATTACTGGAGAACTCCTGAATTTATCACAAGTTGAAACAGGAAATATCAGATTACATATTGAAAGTTGTTCGCCCAAAAATATTGTTCAGACCGCCATTAAAAATGTTGAAAAGCTGGCTGAACAGAAAAATATAGCTATTAATTTCCAATATAATTTAGAGGAAAACAATTTTGTTTCTGCCGATTTTGATAAAACGGTTTGGGTGATGAATAATTTTTTGAGCAATGCCATAAAACATTCTTTTCAGGATGAAAATATTCAGATTTTGGTTGAAAAATCAGATGCATATGTAACATTCAGCATCACCGATACAGGAAGCGGAATTGATGAAAAATACCATCGCCAGATCTTCGACCGTTATTTTCAGGTTCCCGGAGAGCATCAAAACGGAACAGGTTTAGGCTTGGCGATTTCCAAAAATTTCATTGAAAAACAAAATGGCGAAATTGGTGTGAACAGCTCGCTGAATCAGGGAAGTACTTTTTATTTTAAGTTGCCTTTGGTGTAGAATAAATATTTAAAATAAAATTTTCTAAATTTGAATTAAATTCGCAACAGATGAAAACGTCAGATTTAAAAATCGATTTAATAAATAGGATCACCCAATTAAAGGAAATCCGACTCATCGAAGAGATTCAAAAACTTTTAGATTTTGAATTGGATAAGAATGATTATATCCTTAACGACTCTCAAAAAGACAGAATTGCCGAAGCGAGAGAAGAATATAAAAGTTCCGCTTACCTTACGGAAGATAAAGCCAATCAAGATATTGAAGAATGGCTAAAAGAAAAGTAATCTGGACACTCAAAGCCAATATCGAAAGAAAAGAAATTCTTGAATATTGGATTCTTAGAAACAAATCTAAAACCTTCAGTATAAAACTTAACAAGCTAATTGTTGAGACCATTAAACTATTAGCAGAACATCCTACAATTGGCAGAAAAACTGACATTAAAGATGTTAGGGTTAAGATTATTAGAGACTATTTGATTTTCTATGAATTTTCAAAATCTGAATTAATTATACTTTCAATCTGGGATGGAAGAAGAGAGAAAAATATTTTATAAAAAAGCAATTATACAAAATACTGTTAGCGAATATTATAAGTATCTTCGATTCATTAAAACTAATCAATACTTATGAAAAGAATTCTTCTCTTCACCTTATTTAGCTTATTTCTTTTTACAGAAAAAATCTATTCACAGGAAACTCCTGCTTCCTATGTTGAAAAAGCCATTCAGCTCATGGAGCAGAATTCCGTTAATAAAAAGAGTATTGATTGGGCAACAATAAAACAAACTTATCTGAAACAAGCTAACGAAAAGAAAACCATTAGAGAAACTTATCCTATTATTAGAGATATTCTTGGAAAACTAGGTGATCATCATTCAAAATTTTATGAACCTGAAGTCATTGAAGCTTATTTAAAAAGATTTAAAGACGTTGGCGTGGAATTCCCTTATCCAAAAGACAGTTTGATTGATAAAAATATGGCTTATATCACAGTACCCGCCATCGGAAATATGAATCAGGATGACTGGAACGAATATGTACAGATTTTTTTCGATAAGGTAAAAAAATTAGATCAAGCTAATCCAAAGCTTTGGATCATTGATCTTAGAGATAATGAAGGAGGAATGTTTTCTCCCATGTTAAAATCAATTCGCCCTTTTTTAGATACCGATAATGCATCAGGATCTATGGATAATTCTGGAGCGATAAGTTTTTTTATGAGTAAAAATGATGGTATTTATTTCGGGAAACAAAAAATAGGCGCGATTCCTATTTCGGATATTAAAATCAAGAATAAAAATAAACCCATTTATATTTTAACCAATAAGAAAACATCAAGTTCAGGAGAATTTGTAGTCGCTAGTTTTAAAGGACAGAAAAATGTAAAAATCGTAGGCTGTAATACGCAAGGATTAACCTCAGATAATTCAGAATTTAAATTGCCGGACAATGCCTTTTTAGTCATTACAACAGGAACTTTAATTGACCGCACGAAATATCCTTATAAAGAAGTGGGAAAAGGAATTTCTGATGATATTGAAGTTAAAAGTGATCAATTAAATGATTACATCAGCAAAATAAAAACACTATAAACTCCAATCCTAAAACATTAATTTCACATGAATCATTTTAAAATTTTCTCAACACTTATATTAATTTTAACTCTGCATTTTCAAGGATTTGGACAGGCCTTTTCATTGGAACAGCTAGAAAAATTCAATAAAATGGATATGCCATCATTTAAAGTTGAAATTAAAAAGATGAAATATTCTTATTACGACAAAACTGAAAGTTCAGAATTCAATTTATATGAATACGACAGTCCGGATTTTCAATATAAGATCGGAAAATTTGAATATACAAATGAAAAGTCGGCAGACCGAGTTGAGTTTCAGTTTAAAAATAAAAATGAGTATGATCAATACTTAAAAACAATAACCGATTTAGGCTACAAAAAAACCGAAACCGGAAAAATTCCCGGCGGAGAAACTTTTGTTGATTATTTTAAAAATAAACTTCACATTAGGTTTATTTTCCCACCGGCAGGACAAAAGAATGAACCTTATACTATTTTAGTTTTTAAGTAAATTTGCTTTAATGAGCAGTTTAATTTATCAATCCATTCAACCAGATTCATCGCTTCAAGATTTTGTTGAAAGCTTCTGGATGCTGGATAATCCGTCAGAAAATAAGGAAGTTATTCTTCTCCCCGACGGCAGGATCGATTTGATCTTTTCTCAGTCGTTAAAAGAACCTTTTCATATTGTTTTATTGGGAATTTGTACACATCCCGAACAAATCGTAATTGCTGAAAAAACTAAAATGTTTGCCGTAAGTTTTAATTTATTGGCCGCAGAATATATTCTTCATACTTCAGTTTCGGAACTACTAAATGAAGTGAAAAGGTTACCTCTTGATTTCTGGAATTTTTCGGTTAATGACTTAAACGATTTTGAAAAATTTTGTCAAAAAGCATCCGAAAAAATACAGGAAGAACTTCAGTCTCAAAAAACGGATGAAAGAAAATTGAATTTATTTGATCTTATTTATTCTGAAAAAGGTGCGTTAACCGTAAAAGAGCTTTCAGAAAAAGTAATCTGGAGCGAACGGCAAATTAACCGTTATTTTAACCAGCAATTTGGTATTTCATTAAAATCATATTGTGGAATTCTGCGTTTCAGAGCTTCTTTTCAACATATTAAAGAAGGAAAATTATTTCCTGAGCAGAATTTTACAGATCAATCTCATTTCATCAAAGAGATTAAAAAACTATCCGGATTTCTTCCAAAAGAACTCAATCAAAATAAAAACGACCGATTTATACAATTTTCAATTCTTCCTGAAAAGTAATTTTGTATCATAATTTAAACGTTATGATAATACAAAATAAAAAAATAGCCATTGTCGGCGGTGGTCCCGGAGGATTGACTTTAGCCAGACTTTTACAGTTAAAAAATGCTGAGGTAAAAGTATATGAAAGAGATATCAACAAAGAAGTTCGTGTGCAAGGAGCAACGTTGGATTTACATGAAGAATCAGGTTTAGAAGCCCTTCGTAGAGCCGGATTAATGGATGGTTTCAAAGCACATTACCGTCCCAATGCAGGAAAATTAAAAGTAATAGATAAAAATCTGAATATTTATTTAAATGAACATTCCGAGAAAAACTCTCATTCCGAGGACCGACCTGAAATTGACAGAGCTCCACTCCGTAAGATATTATTAGGATCTTTACAACCTGATACTGTGGTTTGGGACAGTCATTTTCTCTCCATGGAAAAGCATGAGAATGGCTGGTTATTGCATTTCAAAAAAGGAACTTCTTACTATGCAGATATCGTGATTGCTACAGATGGAGCCAACTCTAAAATCCGACCTTACGTTACAGATATTCAGCCTATTTATTCAGGAGTAACGATGGTCGAAGGTAATATTTACAATGCTGAAATGAATTCTCCAAAAATTTGGAAACTCGTTGAGGGTGGTAAAGTTTTCGCTTTGGATGATGAAAAGACCTTATTGTTCAGTACCAAAGAAGATGGAACCTTGACTTTCTACACTGGCTGTAACACTGACGAACATTGGGTAAAAAATTCTGGAATAGATTTCACTCAAAAACAGCAGGTCGCAGAATGGTTCAAAAAAGAATACAGTTCATGGGATGAAATCTGGCAGGAATTATTTGAAAGTGATGAAATTTCGATTATTCCACGTCCGCAATACCACTACCCTCTTAATCAAAAATGGGAAACACTTCCGAATATAAGAATGCCACCTTATGCCGGAGAAGGCGTGAATATGGCAATGCAAGATGCTTACGAATTGGCTGGATGCTTAACAAATGATGAATTTAAAGATATAAAAACTGCCATTTCATCTTATGAAAATAAAATGCTCGAAAGAGCTTCTGAGGTTACAAGATTAACCTTAGAAAATACGGTATTGATGCATTCTGAAAATGCGATTGAAAATCTTATGAAAATTTTTAATGGTGGATAAAATGTATTTCAGGTTTCGGGCGGGAGCTTCGCTCCCGCCCGAAACTAAAAACAGAAAGATGATCAATATAAATTGATTATATTCGATTATAAATTATTTTAAGAAAAAGCAATCACCAGACATGAGCATTCAGGATATCTATCAAAAAACTATAAAATTTGCAGCGCAAAAACATACAGATCAAAACCAAACCATTCCGGGAACTGATCTTCCTTACGTTGTCCACTTGAGTAACGTTGCCATGGAAATCTTATTGGCTTCCGAAAAAACAGAAAATTTTGATGGTGAATTGGCTGTTCAAATTGCTTTACTTCATGATGTTCTGGAAGATACTCCAACAATCTATGAAGAACTTGAAAACATTTTTAGTAAACCTGTTGCCGAAGGTGTTTTAGCGTTAACTAAAAATGCAGATCTGGAAAAAGATCAAAAAATGATGGATAGTTTAAACCGCATAAAAAAGCTTCCCAAAGAAGTCTGGGCTGTAAAGTTGGCGGATAGAATTACGAATCTTCAACCACCACCCGCTCATTGGTCTGAAGAAAAAATCAAAAAATATAAAGCCGAAGCCGAAATCATTCTCCAAGAACTTCGTGGTGGAAATGAATATCTGGAAAAAAGATTGGAACAGAAAATTAAAGAATACAATCAATAGAAAATAACCTGTCAAAAAAAACATAAAAATGGACGCAATTTTTTTTGCCACACCCAGTGATTTCAGAGAATGGCTCGAGAAAAACCATGCCACTGAAAAAGAATTGTTGGTAGGATTTTATAAAGTCGGAACCAAAAAACCATCGATGATCTGGTCTGAAGCCGTTGATCAGGCATTATGTTTTGGGTGGATCGATAGCGTGAGAAGATCAATTGATGAAGAAAGTTACAGCAACCGTTTCACACCAAGGAAACCGACAAGTATCTGGAGTGTTATCAACATCAAAAAAGCGGAAGAACTGACCAAAGCCGGATTAATGAAGCCCGAAGGTTTAAAAGCATTTGAGCTAAGAAAAGAAGAAAGATCTGCCATTTATTCTCACGAAAAAGAAATTGCAACGCTCGATCCCATTTATGAAAAACAGTTTAAAGCCAATACAAAAGCTTGGGAATTTTTCAATAATCAAGCGCCGTCTTATAAAAAAGTAATGCTTCATTGGATTATGAGTGCCAAGCAGGAAAAGACACGGATTTCAAGACTGGAGAAAACTATTCAGGAGAGTGAGCTAGGAAAAAGAGTACAATAAAAATTTCATCAAAATACAAAATCAATACAGATAAGAATCCCTAATAGCCGTATTTTCTGTTGAAGGGTTTGCAAATATTGTCATAACTTTGAGGTCAATTAAATTAAAAGAAGATAAAAACAGTTATGGACACGCAAATACTAGATTTTTGGATAGGAAATTTCAGCAGTGAAGAAGATTTTGAAGACTTCGTGAATGAAGATGAAGAATTTTATGTGGAAGAAGAATCTGATGAAACCCATAATTCAAAATTTGCAGAATCTCAGGATACGATTTGGCTGGATTATGATTTTGTAGAATATGGTTTTGATGACACCAACAATAACATCTATGATAAATTTTCAGAATATTCTTTTGCAGATCAATGGCTTCCAACTTTAGTGAGCAGGATCAATGAGCTTCAGATTAAAGCTGATATCAATTCTTTGATTTTCCTAAACAGCGGACAAATTGCAAAACCTACCTCTGTGGAAGACGAAATGTTTAGCTTGGTTTATCTTGGGAAGATTGAGTTTAGTGTTTAGAAAATTATAAAATGTTTAGTTTAAAATCAGTACTAAATTTTTTAATCAAATATTCAACTTTGATTATTCTTTTCATTGTATTAATCCACAACACAAAAATTTATACTGATTTTAATGCTTCAAAAAGTAATATTATAATATTACCCTTAACCCTCTTAGTTATTGCAATTACTATTGTTATTCTTTATGTGTATGATTCTAAAAAAAGCAAAAGTTTTACAACAACAAATATTACATTATTATCATTAATCACTTTATTATCTATCAATTTTTATTTCAATTATTTACATTCAAATAAAGAAATTAAATACAAATTACATGCTTCACCAAACTTACAATTAAAGTCTGGTGGATATAATGTTAAACTTTATAGAGATAATACTTTTGAAATAAATGAATATTGGCATGGCGAAAGCATGCATTATTTTGGTGAATACGATTTGAAAAATGGTGTTTTAGTTTTTATAGATCTGGATATTGAAGATAAAACTAATACTCAAATTACAAAAAAATATAAATTCAATTCTAGAAGGATGGAATTTGAGCCTTATCAAAAGGGATTTTCTAAGTTAAAAAAAGAGTAAAATCTCATCGATATGAAAAAAAACAATCAATACAATTTTTGGATTTTTAATACACATTTTCAAACTGGCATTAATCTATTATGCAAAAAACTAGATTTTTTTCACCATCTTGATTATGAACAATTAAAATATGAACTTCACCAAACCGATACTGAAAAAAATATTTATTTTAACTTTATGATAAATGAAAACATCAGTATAAAGGCTGCAAAAGATTCAGATGACAGAAATATTATATTTTTTTCTATTGAATATTCGGACAATTTAAAACCGAAAATTTTAGAATTAACAAAACTTTTATCTCAGCTCTCTGAATAGATTATATATTTATAAATGATCATTAATTTTTCAAAAAATATAATATGGCAATTTCAAAAAAAGGTCTTAGAAAAATAAATGTAAACGGAGAGATTTTTAATTGGAAAATAAGAAGGAAAATCTCACATAATGAAGCACATAATGATGAATATTCAATACCCGTTCAGTATGAAAATGAAGGACAATTACTGTTTGTAAATGTTAATTTCGGTAGGTCTTATGGTTACGGTGATGACTTTATTAAAAGCGTAACTCCGGTTATGATTAAAGAAAAAATAATAGAAGCTATAAACCTTGGTTGGAAATATAATGAGAAAGGAAATCCCATTTGTTTATCCCAAGGAAAATTAGTTACAGACACGAAATATCAAATTTCAGATTGAAATTAATAAAAACACAACATTTGAAAAGAAAGATTTCCTTCATAAAATCTAAGATCATCTCATTTTTAAAGAAGAATGGAATCGCATTTTTCATACTATTTATTGCAACATTTTTTCATACGTACTGGTCAATGGGGAAACTTTCAGATAACACTTCTAGTAGCTGTTTAGACTGTAGTTTTTTTGAAGATGCATTTTTTATTTCGTTGCTGACAGCGTTCTTCCTCTCTATCTTTTTTTCAATATTATCGTTACTCAAAAATTTATACCTGAAAATGGCAATAGAATTCATTCTTCTTGTTACTTTATGGCTATTCTGGAACTATAGCATTTTTGTAGAAAGAGAATCTTCTTGGAGTACTTATTTGTTCAAGGAAGAAATATATATCACTATTTTACAGTCGATTTTGCCGGTTATTGTTTTGGGCTGCGTTTCTATTATCTTATTACATTTTAAAGAAATAAAAACTAAATTTGTGCAAACCACAAAATAATATCCTTGAAAAAACTTATTCCCATTTTTATTTCTCTCCTGTTTATAGTTTATTCTTGTCATAAAAAAGAAAAGACGACCACACAACCGAAAACCGACACGCTTACTAAGAAAAACCTCTCTGAAACTGTTGTAAAAGATCAGGAAGTAGAATCGTTATCAGGATTTCCGAAAACAGGAAAAAAAGTATCCGATTTTGTTTCAAGTACTTACGAAATACAATATGAAGCAGAGGGTGATCTGAATAATGACGGACTTTCAGATATGGCTTTGGTATTAAGAGAAAAATCGGATACTTTAGCAGGAAGAACTGTCTTAATTATTTTACAAAATTCTAATAAAACCTTTCATTTAGATACTACCTCTGAAACTGTTTTCCCCGCAGAATATACAGAAAGCCAATACAAGATTTATGACACTGAGGACATCAGCATTGAAAAAGGTCAATTAAGCATCAATTTATACGCAACAGGTCCGAATGGAAATCTTTTCAGTAAATTTAAATATATAAACAGTGACCTGATTCTTACCTATATTGAAACTTACAATATGGGCGCAGGCAGTCATCAGGCTCTTAATTATGAAGTATTGAAAGGAAAGGAAAGGAAAGGAAAGGAAAGCTAAGTCAAGAAGTGATCAATACCATGGATGAAGAAATGCCTTCAAAATCAAAAACATTTAACCTTAAAAAACAGAGATTTTTATTTAAAGATGTCGATCCTGAAGCTGTGATTAGAAATGCTTATAATAAGATTGATTCTAAAGATTGGTAGTTTCTTGTTTTTCGTTAAAATATTTAATGATAAAATGCTTCGACTTCGCTCAGCATGACAACTCTAATACCAACTGCATTATTATAACAGTAATTTTTTAGCGATGTCATGCTGAGCGAAGTCGAAGCATTTATAGAAAAGAGGATATTCCTAATGCGCTTCCAGCCAATTATTCCCTACTCCAATCTCCACCAACAACGGAACTTGCGTTTCAATGGCATTTTCCATTTCAATTTTAATGATATTTGTAGCGACTTCAACCTCATCAATTGGAGCTTCAAATACCAATTCGTCATGAACCTGAAGCAACATTTTTGTCTGAAGTTTTTCTTTTTCCAGTTCTTTTTGGATTTTAATCATCGCCATTTTCACAACATCAGCCGCGCTTCCCTGAACAGGAGCATTCACGGCATTTCTTTCGGCATGGCCTCTCACCACAAAGTTTCCTGAATTAATATCTTTTAAATGACGTTTTCTGCCTAAAATAGTTTCAACATAACCAATCTCACGGGCTTTATTGACTTGTTCAGCCATGTATTGCTTCAACTTTGGATAGGTTTCAAAATAAGCTTCGATCATTTGCTTAGCTTCCGTTCTAGACAAACCTGTTTGTTCTGCCAATGCAAATGCACCCTGACCATAAATGATTCCAAAGTTTACTGTTTTGGCCTGACTTCTCTGGGTTTTGGAAACTTCTTCCAATGGAATGTTAAACAGTTTCGCAGCGGTAGAAGCGTGAATATCTTCACCATCCTGAAAGGCTTTTATCATATTATCTTCACCAGAAATCTCGGCAATCAAACGAAGTTCAATTTGTGAATAATCGGCAGAAATAATCTTTTTCCCTTCTGCTGAAACAAACGCTCCACGAATTTGCTGACCTCTTAATGTTCGGATCGGAATATTCTGTAAATTGGGATTTACACTCGCCAAACGACCTGTTGCAGCCGTAGTTTGTGAGAAATTGGTATGAACACGTTCATCTTTGTCGATCTGTGATGGCAACGCATCGACATACGTTGATTTTAATTTCTGATACGTTCTGTATTCAAGAATATGCTGAATAATTTCGTGCTTTGAAGCCAATTTCTGCAATACATCTTCTGAAGTCGCGTATTGACCTGTTTTGGTCTTCTTGGCTTTCGGGTCAAGCTGCATTTTTTCAAATAAAACTTCACCCAATTGTTTTGGCGAATTCATATTGAACTCTTCACCCGAAATTTCAAATATTTTAGCTTCTAATTGTCTTAAATCATTTTCAAGGTCGATGCTTTCCTGAGCCAGCCATTTTTCGTCCAGAGAAATTCCGGATAATTCCATTTTAGCTAAAACTTCCATCAACGGCATTTCGATATTGAAGAAAAGATCCTCTAAGTTTTCTTTCTTTAATTGAGGGGCAAACAATTCATACAACTGGAAAGTTACGTCTGCATCTTCTGCCGCATAATCGGTTTGTGTTCTCAGATCTGCATCTCTGAAAGTTCCCTGATTTTTCCCTTTTTTACCGATAATGGTTTCAATGGAAACAGGTTTATAATTTAAATAAACTTCTGAAAGATAGTCCATTCCGTGTCTTCCGTCAGGATTGAGAAGATAATGGGCGATCATCGTGTCGAACATTGCTCCTTGAACAGTAATATCGTATTGCTTTAGAATTTTATAATCGAATTTCAGATTGTGGGCGATCTTAAGCAAGTCTTCTTTTTCAAAAAACGGTCTGAAAATTTCCAGTGTCTGCAATACTTCGCCTTTATCCTCAGACAAAGGAACATAGTAAGCCAATCCTTTTTTATAGGAGAAACTCATTCCGACCAATTCGGCTTCTAATTCATTAAGAGAAGTCGTTTCTGTATCAAAGCAAACCGCTTTTTGCTGCAATAAATTTTTAACTAAAATTTTCTGAGCCTTATAGTTATCAACAAATTGATATAAATGTTCGTTCTGCTCAATGCTGGATTTTGTAGAAGTAGCCTGATCCAGTTCTTCAAAATTGGCAAAAAGATCTAACTGACCGATTTGTTTCGCTACTTTTTGTTGAGGCGTTTCTGTGGGCTGAGAAATTTCTTCACCGTTTGCTGTAGAATCTTTAGCCACAACTTCTGTTTGAGAATGGGCAAAAGCACGGTAAAGGTTTTCATACAGTCTTGTGAATTCTATTTCGTCAAAAACTTTTTTTGCTTTTTCAAAATCCGGAGTTTCAAGATCATACTGTTCCTGATGGAATTCTACAGGCACATCACAGATAATGGTTGCTAGTTTTTTAGATAAAATTCCGCGCTCGGCAGAAGCTTCTACCTTTTCTTTAAGCTTACCTTTTAATTTATCCGTATTGGCTAAAAGATTTTCTATGCTTCCGAATTCTTTTAGGAATTTCATGGCAGTTTTCTCTCCAACACCTTCCAATCCGGGAATGTTATCTACCGCATCACCCATCATTGCTAAGAAATCGATCACCTGCTTTGGATCTTCAATTTCATATTTAGCTTTGACTTCTTCAACACCTAAAATTTCAATTTCACTTCCTTTTAAACTTGGTTTGTATATTTTAACTTTATCGGTAACTAATTGGGCAAAATCTTTATCCGGAGTTACCATAAAAGTGGTATACCCTTCTTTTTCTGCTTTGCATGAAATGGTTCCTATCACATCATCCGCTTCATAACCTTCAACCCCTAAATAAGGGATGTGCATCGCCTCCAAAATTCTGTGGATGTATGGAATAGCAATCTTAATGGCTTCCGGAGTTTCGCTTCTGTTAGCTTTGTATTCTGCAAAATCATCTGTTCTTACACTTGCCTGTCCGACATCAAAAACCACGGCCAAATGAGAAGGTCTTTCTCTTCTGATCAATTCGATCAATGAATTGGTAAATCCAAAAATTGCAGAGGTATCTATCCCTGTGCTCGTTATTCTCGGACTTCTAATCAATGCGTAATATCCTCTAAAAATCATCGCATAAGCATCGATGAGAAATAACCTTTTATCTTGTGTTGCCTCCATATTTTCTATAATGAACAAATATAAGAAAAAGTGTTTTCTTTTAATTTAAAACAAAGAGATATGTTATTTGTAATTCTTAATTATATTAGAATCTAATGTAAAATAAAAGAGAACCATTATATGATTCTCTTTTATATATGTATATTGAAATAAAACTTATTATGGTGCCATACCTATTGAATCTTTAGGCTCGAAGCTTTCTTTTTTTGCATCCCAAACAAAAGATAAATAGACGGGCTTATTTTTCTTCTTACCCGTAAATATAATATCTTTCTGTTTGTCGTTATTAATGTCTTTGAGTGTATATGACAAAGTGGTAGGACGATATCCTCCATAAATAGTCTGAATACCCTGAAATCCATGAGTATTTAAATATTCTTTAATAGTATCGTTCTTTATACCCATAAAATGATGATCTCCATTTCCTTTTGAAGTTTCGTCAGTGACCATTAATAGAGGTGACTGATTTTCAAAAACAACAACAGGTTCATACTTTTCTGTCTCATACTGAGTTAGTATTTTGCCTTTATCATTGAGAACGAAAAGATTTTTCCATGGCCAGCCAGCCATTGCTCCATCAATTTCGTCTACATAAGCCAGAGTGTACGGTTTGTCTGATCCGTAAAGTTTTATTTCTTCTGTTTTAATCAAACGATAAGGTGTTCCTTTATCATCTTTCGGTTCCTGTCCAAGTTTTTTGTATAAACTTGTTAAGAAAGCCTTTTCGTTTTTATTTTGTTTAAAACTATCAATTAAAGTTTGGGCTGTTTGTGCTGTAGAATCTTTAGTGGAATCTTTAACTGATTCCTGTTTAGTTTCATTTTTTTTGCAACTTACCATAGCTAGAGTTACTGCTATTGTTGCTGTGATCAATTTTAATTTCATTGTGTATGTTTTTACTGATAACGTGATACACTAAAATTATACCAATATCCACACTTCACAATCAACAAAATGAATAGTAAAGCTTATTCTTTTATTGGAGTCAACTCAAGACGGTCTTTATCTATTTTAAAATTATATGTTCCGTTCAATGTTTTTGGCTCCTTGCAATCACCGGCCATATCTGCCATGCCTTCGCTTATTTCGACCTGATTATCTTCATAAACATTATAAGTTCCCATCATGTGAAAACATGAAGTTCCGGTATGGAATTTCTTATCTGCTTCAAACTGGAGAAAATTAAATTTAGGCTGTTCTGCCGGAAATTTGATTGATTTTGCTTTTTTAAAAGTAGCGCTTCCGTCGGCGTTCATTTTTTCAACTTCCCAAGTTGTTTTGGCAAGTGGATTTGTTTGAGCGTTTACGGTTGAAAATAATGAGAAACTTGCTATGATAAAAGTTAAGAGTAGTTTTTTCATGTTTAAATATTTGAGGTTGGTTTGGTTTTAAATTAATCTTTATAATTTAAATATGGATTATTGATTTTAAATTCATATTTAAAAACTTCTTCATTGGATAATTTCAATAGTTTCTGAATATATTCCGGTAAAGACTCTCCGAATTTATCATCATAAGCTTTTGTTTCCTGAATCTCGTTATCAACAGATTCTACAGATCTAAGGTAGTCATTATTATAGACGATACTGGCAATTACCACATTTCCATCTTCATCATATTCTTTTGAAATTCCGAAAATTACATTTCCTCTATTTTCATTGGTCTGTTCTAAATTTCCTTCTGAATTATAGATGTATTCAATTCCGTTTTTATAGCCGTTTTTATATTCAGCTTCGGATTCTATGGTATCATTAAATTTCACATAAATCTCTCCTGTAAACGGCTGGGTTAAATTTTGATCTAAAAAATATACGGCGTAACCGTTTCTATCATTTTTTGTAAATAAACGATCGTCAATATCTTCAAGTCTTAATTCTATATTTTTATTAATCATAATTTATTAATTATGTCCGTGTGTATTAATTCCATCAGTTAAGAAACCACAGTGTGGACATCTTACTTTAGGTGGAGGAGTTCCTCCATTATTTTTAATTGCATTATTTTGAAGATCCCTATTATGAAGATCCATTTCTCTGATTGAATTTTCATCCACAGGCAAACCGGCTTCCCTTCTTGCTTTCAAAGCCTGATCATAAGCTCTTATTTCTGAATGTGCCGCCAATCTGTTATCAGCCGTTTCAGGAGGTTTGATTTCACCACTTTTAATTTTCGCCTCATAGTCGGCAACTTTTTGTTTGATGATAGGATCTGCTCCGCCTAACTCAGGAGGATCTGTTAACCATTTTTCATAAGCAGCTCTACCTGTAGCATTAGTTTTAAAGTTTTGACCATAAAAAGTTTTTCCAGTAACCGGATCATATACTCCGGACAGACAAGGACCTCTTTCTGAAGCACTTTGACTTCCTACAATTTCTTTTGCTTTTGCCTCTGTAGCTTCTACTAATTTTTCTGCAGGTGTTTTAGGAGGACTTTCATAAGTATTTCTTTCATCTCCATCCTTAGGCTTTGTCTTATTCTCTCCTTGCCCTTTACTTCCATTTGCTCCTTCATCTTCAGGTGTTTGATTGCCATCCTTATCTTTAGGGTTATTATTCCCATCTTTATCAGAAGGTGTGCTTCTATCTTTATCACCACCGGCATTTGGTTCTTCTACAGGAGGTTTAGGCCCTTTTGCTCTTATGTTTAACAAATATAAGAAAAGAAGGTAATCGGAAGGTTGTGCCTGCCCTGAAAATATGCGTTGTCCCATTCCAATTTCGGGAATACCGCCATTAACTAAAGCCGATCCGGCATCTCCGGCATCCTGAACATTTCCATACGCATGTTCGTTGGCCAGAGAATTTAATCCGAAAAGAGCCCGGCTTCCGCCCCAAATTCCGGTAAAGCTTCCTGCAACATTCGATAATACACTAGAAAAAGTGGGTGCGGCGAGCGCAAGCGAGCCGCCCGCAAGACCGGCAACAAGAAAACCTCCGGCTCCAACTCCGGCTCCGCCTAAAGCACATCCAGCCAATTGAGTGACATAATTAAATCCACCCAAAGCCAAAGCATGTGTCCAACTTTTGATTTCGGGGGCAAATTTTACGACTCCTCCAATAGAGCAAGCCATTGTTCGATCACCTGTTATGGCGGGAGTTCCGGTAAGAAGCATATTATTTTTGCTTCCGTCCCAGGTTCTTGCGGTTGCATTTTTTTGTCCGCATTTTAAGGCTCCGTCAACGGCTGCGATGACACCTCCTGCAAATCCTGCTGCGGCACCAATCGCCATCATTCCCATTAAACCAATGGCGGCAATACCTCCTGTTCCAATAATTAATGCGACCACAACTATGACTGCAACTGCTGTTAAAATCGCAGCCAACAACATATTTTTAGTACATCCGAAATCTATCCAACTGCTTGTTGCGGTATCTGCAACGGTAATATACACGTCTCCCGAACTTTTTTTATTACTTTTTCTGGTTCCCTGTAACTGGGCGGGCATTGCTCCGCTGGAACACATCCAGAAATCTTTTTCTGTTATAATTTTATTCCCCATATCATGCTTTTTTTAAGATTTGTTTTCTTGTATGGGCTGTTATTTTGTTTCTATTATTAATGGTTTGATGCTCGAGACCATAACCAATTTTTGATATAAATTCCTGTTGTTCTTTCTGATATCCTTTTTCAATGAAAACAAAAAAGGTTTTGACATCATTTTTTTTATCACGTCTGAATCTAAATTCAAAATGATAATTTTTTATAGAAAACCCTCTGCTAAAAGTTTTTATATCAAGACTGTTCTTTTGTAAGGTATTCATTGGACATTTTATATTTAAAAATTTCGTCACTATAAAATGTGTATTTCAATTTTGTGTAAAGGTTTTCAGGATCGGCGATCTCTTCTCTGGTTAAAGAAGCTTCGATCATTCTTCCTGTAATTTCATCAAATCTGTAAATTCCTTTTTCGTTTAATGAAGTTTGGAGCTTACTTGTATCAATCTGATTAGAGAACTGAACATATGCTCTGTTGTAAAATCCAATATTTAATAAAATGGAAGGTTCACCGGAAAGTTCTACGATCATTTCGTCTGAAGAAAGCAGTGGATTGGAACTATTTTTCAGATTAAAACTCCAATGTACGTTGGCAGAATTGAAGAAATTCAAGGCATTATCTTTAAAACTTGACGGAACTTTTTTCCCATAAATTTTATTGAAATACATTAGAAAAAATTCGTTATTCTGGATTCCTTCGATCAATTTCTCCTGATTCTGAAAAATATTATCATTTAAAACAATGGCGTTTTTGATGTCTGGATTATTTTCGGCAATTTTTTCCATTTCAGCCTTTGTCTGGCTCCATTTTGAACGGATAATATCCATGTTTAAAACCTGAATGGCTTTTCCATCATTATTTATTCTCAAATGTAATTCGTTGTACAACCTTGAAAAAGCACTGGTTAACGCTGCAATTTCTTTAATCAACGGATTATTGGCTTCGAGTAAAATATGATCCAGCATGATGATTTTAACCTCAACAAAATCTTCTTCCACTTTTAAAACACTAAAATCCCATCTCAACTGAGACCGGGAAGTCATGTGAACATTCACCGCCTTGATATCCGAATCGATGATCAGCGTATATTGTTCAGAGAATTTTTCTTTTATTTTAAATGAATTACTCATATCAGATTTTAATTAATAAAAGCATCACCGCCGTCAATTTTCGTTTGTCCGCCACCGATATGGTTGGCAGGAGAAGAAACATCAACACCTTTAGAAGCTGCAATTCCGATTCCTTCAGCGCCGATTCCAATTATTTTTCCGCTGAGAATAATGGTTCCGTCAGTGTTTAATGTGATTGAACTTGAACCTGTTTTAATGGTGATATTCGTATCGCATTCCAACGAAATATTTCCGGCATTATCCATAGAAAACATAGAATTTGCACCGCCACCATCTTTACTTCCTACATTGATCATGTTCTTGCTTCCCGTATTCACGGTGTTATTATTTCCTACCGAAACTGTTTTATCGTTGTTGGCGTTGGTTGTGGCATTTCCGGCACCGTCAAATTTCATGTTCGCACCACCTTGATCTGTAAGGAAAACCGAGCCTGCGCCGTCATCTAGTTCTAATTTATTTCCGCTTCGGCTGCTTAGACTTTTAATATTATTATTTTGTCCGCCACCACCGCCAACTCCTCCGTGGAACATTCCGCCCATTACGAAAGGCCTGTCGGGATGTTGATGAACAAAATTCACAATTACCTGATCTCCAACTTCAGGAATTGCCATAAAACCTCGATTTTTATTCACTTTATCGCTACTTCCTGCATCTGGAGTCATTACTCGGATAAATTCTGTGGTCGTTGAGCCATTTTGCCAATCAAACTGAACCTGCACACGTCCCTGACTCATCGGATCTGTATTGGAAATCACTTTTGCAAACTGAGGTTCGGCTTTTGGCAGCTGAAATTCTGGTCGCGGAATAAATCCGGTATCTGAAGCTATCGCATCAAAAGTTCCTGTGTAATAACCTCTTGCATCTACTTCATGATTCACTTCTACGATCATTAATTTGGTGAAATAAGAAGTCTGATTGGTATCTGTTTTACGCATTTCAATGTCTGCAATGCATCCCGGATACAAAAACGGAACTGTAGTTGTTCCCGAGGTTACAAATACATTAGAAGCTTTACTTCCTGCCGTTCCTTTTTGGGAAGCATCAATATCCATAAAAGAAGATGCTTTGATTGGAGCAACCCTTAACGAGGGCGTTTGAAATGTTTTTTCTGAAATCTCGTAAGCTCTTTTTGCAATATCAGAAGTATGATTTATTTTTGAATTCCCTGTCGTTAATTTCTCGTTTTTACTGCTGTTGTAACCGTAAAAAGTGGGATTTACATGCTGGGCTTTCATTTTTATTTTAACATCATTTACACTGCTTCCATAAGTGAGTTTTACGGGTTGTTCCTGTGGCGGAAGTTTCCCGAAATGAAGAACTTCACCATCATAATAGAACTGTTCGCCATACGCTTCAGCAATTCTTGCGAGATAATTGTAATGAGTTTCCTCGTATTGAGAACTGTAAGAAACATTTCCGTGTTGGGAATCTACTCTGAAATCGAATTTATTTTGTCCCAACCCTTCTTTAATGACTTGATCAGCAATACTGTTCAGGCTTATTTCCTGACCTCCTCCAAAACTTTGAATGTGTGGAGCTGCATCCAACAAAATCGTCGGACTGAAACCTGTAAGAACAATATTTCCCAGACTTCCTTTTTCCTGACTGAAACCGACTTCTGTAATAACGCCGACGAAACTTCTTTCGGGACCGTCTTCAACATCTTTATATTTAAAAATAACGGTAATTCGTTTTCCTAAAAAGTTTTGGGCTTCTTCTAAATTATGGTTTTCTGCATTTCCCAGCGAATCATGAGCAAGCATCAGATCAAATTCGTGATGTTTGACTGCGTTTTGCTTTAATTTAAAATGTTTGAAATGTTTAATGACCTTACCTTCAATAATAATGTCAAGTTTTACCACGCGATTGATCCCTAAAAACTGACTTTCAGGGATTGCGTCGGCGTTGTGTATTTTGGAAGTAGGCTGTTTAGACCAGACTTTATCTTCAACTAAAGTCGGAATATTTGCCTGTTTTACCTGATTCATAAACATTCCGGAAGCATTTTGGGCAATTCCTGTGTACGCCTGAGCCGTTGCAAGAGTTTCTGTTGCTTTCTGAACTTTTCCGTTTGTTTTTTCCTGAATTTTCTGGCTCGCTTTATTTACAGCTTGTGTTTTTGCCGTTTCACCCATTTGTTTGGTTACAGATGGTTTTCCGGTTTTGGAAGCCGGAGTTTTTGGCGTGTTATCATCCTGAAACATAACCTTTTGATTTTGGTTAATTGGTGTGTATGTGTTTTAAATGCTAAAATTTATTCGATAAAAAATCAAATAAATTTTTAATTAATCAATGTTTTAAAACTTTAAAATAACTGAATTACAATATTTTAAATCTTAAAAACCTGAAATAATTTATTTTTCAAAAAAAAAACAGAATAGCTCACTCTGTAAGGAGCGCACTATTCTGTACCAATTTTATTTTTACTAAGATGATTGTAACTGTTAGTTAGTGCCTCCTGGCCAGATACCTTCGTAAGCAGAATTACCATAATTGATTTTTTCTGCGCTTACGATGAAACTGATCAACATACTGTTTTCGTCTACCGCGTCGAAGTCTACTTCATGCTGAATTACGTATCCGTTTTCCCAGTTCAAAGTAATTAATGTACCTTCTTCGTGAGACTTGTTGAAAGTAATTTCTCCGCTTGTTGGCTTGTACTTCCCGTTTAGTAAGCTTTCCAGAATGTCTGATTTTTCTGTTGCTTCAATTGTAAGTTTGATGATTGCATTTGAAGGATCTGATGCTACACGTCCTGAAACGTCTGTAGATCTTGATACGCTATAATTTAGCTTTAATAATTTTTGACCTTCGCTACCGTTGAATTTTAAGATTCCTCTTGAATTTGCTGCCATGTTTTGTAAATTTTAATCGTTAATATTTTGTGATTTGGTGATTGATTTCTATAGCAAAGATATACTCCTTATTCCTACCCTGAAAGTTTTTAAACCTTAATCTGAATTTTTGTAGTATTTCTACGATTTAATGTAGTAATTCTACGACTTTTGATTTAAAATTATTGAAAATCTCCTTTATTAAAAGGATTTCATAGTAATTTATCAATATTGAATTAATGCAAATTTTCACACTAAATCGGGAAATATTAAGATTTATTTAAGATTAAATTAACGATTTTTGGCAATATTTTTTAATCAGGATTTAAAAATTAATTAAAATTTAAAAAGCTAAAAAAATGCCCAATTCAGAATTGAGCAATATTATATAGTAAAATAGCGGAAAGATTATTTTAAAACCCTCTCTTTATATTTAGATAAAATCCATTCATAATTATTGGTAAAGAGTAGAAAATGAATGTTTTTATCAGAATACAAAAAGTAGGTACCATTAGTCCCTTTTAAAGTTCCCAGATAATTAAATTTATCTTCTTCCTTTACATTATTTACGAGAACTTTCCTGAGAACTTTCTTTATCTCTTCTTTATCATTTTTTAGGTTTTTATCATAAAAAATATCGTGATCTTCCTTTGATAAAACGGTATCTGTTTCAGAAAACTCCAGTTCTTTTACGGTAAAATGATTTTTCTCTAATTCAAAAAACTTAATCACTTGTCTTCCAACTCTTGAGTGCGTTACAGAAAAATACGTATCATTATCATCCTCACATTTTTCTATAAAAAATTTGGCGTCTCCAAAATTGTCAACAGATCCGGGAATCATATCCATTATTTTAACTCTGGAAATGTTTCCTCCACCCAAACCTGAATGATATACCCAGAGTGCCCTTTCTATGAAAACAAAAAAGTAGATATTATCTTTGTAGGAAAACCCGTCAATTAACTTAGGAACATCCAGAAAATAATCTTTTGACGCTTTAATAAACTGATTTCCTGCCGGAATTTGATTCTTTTTGTTGATCAAAGTCTTTTCATTATTATTGGCATTTAAAATCAAACTCCAGTCAATACTATTATTGTCGGATTTCTTTTGGGAGTATAATTTTATATTATCTGTAAGTGATATCGTGTCCATATTTTTGTCTTTTATTTGTGAAAATAAAAAATGAGTATTAATAATAAAAAATGAAAATAAAAAAATTAACCTTTTCATAATGTATATGTTATTTTATCATCAGTTACATACGGGGCTCCGCCAAGTCCTTTAAAAAGACTAATGACCAAATGTTGTTCCATATTAGTTGTAATGGTTTTATATTCTGCTTTTCCCGGAGTTTTTTCTCTCAAATACAAAACCCCCGTTAAAGCCGATGTAGAATATTCTGCCAATAATTTCTTACTTGTTTTCTGCCCTGTTTTGAATCTTAGACCGTAAGATGCATCGTAGTATTTTTTCACCCCATTTCTTTCAAACAAAGTAAAAACATGATCCGAAAAATAATGAAGCGGATTGGCATTTCCCTGCGCGCGATACTTTGTGGAAACCGGCAAATCTGGAGCTTGAGGATCCTTGATATTCCATCCTTTAACCAAAAATATTAAATTAATAAAATGAGTGGCTTTCTTCAACATAATGCTGTTATCATGACCATTTCCTGAAAAAATTGCAAATTGATCTAAAACAATACCCTGTGTAAGCCCAATGTAGAGCAAAAATGCCGTCCATTCTCCACATCTGAATTCCCCATATTTTAAAATAACCCTGCTGGTTCTTTCAATATAAGCGCCTGTAGATGCATCATAGAACATGTAAGCTCTTGGATCTGCAGGATCTGTCAGCGTGTTTGCTGTTTCAGAGCTAATTCCTCTCCAGTAGCCTAGTCCCTGTGTACTCCAGTCTTTTGAAAAATAGGGTGTTTTATCTGGTCTGGTCTGTCCCTCTCTTCGTCTCAGGATTTTTAAACCCTCAAATTGTTTAAAAACAGAATCTAAAACCGCTTCTTCGTTTTCCTCTTTTACTTTGGAAGAATTTCCTTTTCCTGTTCCGCCTTTGCAGCCCAGCCACAGTAAAGTTTCAAATATATTTTTTTGATTTTTATTGGCCTGGCATTTCATCTGCATCGTATCATTTCCTGTAGAACGGCTTTCAAAATTATTATATAAAGGTTCTTTCCAGGTAAGATAAAGACAAAATTTAACGCTTTTCATCGGGATCCAATTGGTTCCGTCTTCAGAATATTCAAAATTAAGGGTGAAGTTTTCTAAAAACTGTATGGTATCTTTATAGGGTTTAGTATCGCAGGTAAATATTAATTCATGTTCTTCATCCTTGTTTTTTTTCGGATGTTGCTGTTCTTTAAAAATATATTTATTATTTCCATCCTTTACCCTGATTTTACAGGCCATAGAACCCTTGGTTTTAAAGGTAGCTGTGAACACAAAATTATCTGTGCTGGCAAGCGTTATCGGTAAAGGATCAGGTTTATTTTTGTCTAAGGTATTGGTTCTAAGAATCAGCCAATGGTAATATTTCCCTTTATCCTCCAATATCCAGAAGTTTTTAAAATCGCTGAAATCCGTGACCTCATCATGACAGATATCAAAAGTTGTATTGATCTTAATCTTAATCAGATCTAAACTTCCCAGTGACGGAGGTGCCGAACTCACGTTGTAGCTCACCCCCTTTTCTTTGCCTTTTTGGGCAAATTTGTCTGCAGAAGAGTTTACAATACTTTTTCCGGCAAAAACTTTGGCATCACCTCCGGTTGTCTCTATATAATCACCACCTATGTAAGATTCCTTGCCCATTTTACAAAAGATTTAGTAATTATTAGATTTTTGTCCCGAGTTGTTCTGAACTTCTTTTTCAGCATGTTGCTCAAAAGTTCCCTGGCTTTGCGTAGTAATTTGTCCGTTTGCTACCCGAAGTCTGTCTTTATCTGTATGAGATTCTTTATTTCCCTGAATAAATTCCGTCATTTTTCCGGTTACGTTGGTGATAAAATCGGCTCCGGTAGAAACATATTTCATAGAACCTACGCTTTCGCTGTGATTCATCACAATGGTATCCATTTTATTAACTCCGACGTTGGTTGTCATATTTTCACCAACATTGATATTCATATTTCTGCAATTCAATGTCATGGTTTCGGGAGCGGTAATTGTGATATTGCTTCCTGTGGTATCCAAGTGAATTTCGTTGCCGGATTTATCAGTAATAATGATACTCTCATCTTCCGTGAAAACCACTCGGTGACCGCTTCTGGTTTGAATTGATTTTACTCTGTTATCCACACCACCGCCTAATCCAACTCCGCCATGGAACATTCCGCCCATTACGAAAGGTCTGTCCGGATGACTGTGAACAAAATTCACCATCACCTGATCTCCAACTTCGGGAATGGCAACATAGCCTCTGTTTTGGCTGATTTGATCCGTCCCTCCTGCGTCAGGGCTCATCATTCTGATGAAATGTGTTGTATCATTCATTTGCCAGTCGAATCTCACCTGAACTCTTCCCTGTCCTTCCGGATCGGCATTTGAAATTACGGTTGCGATTTGCGGTTCAGCTTTTGGCATCGTGAATTCCGGTTTTGGTAAAAATCCGGTGTCTGAAGCTATTCCTTCAAAAGTTCCAGTATAATGTCCAATCGTATCAATTTCATGTGTAGTTTCCGTTACCATGATTTTGGTGAAATAAGAACTTTCATTCGTATCAACCTTTCTCATCTGAACATCAGCCACACAACCCGGATGTAAAAACGGAACAGTCGTATTTCCTGATAATGAAAATACATTTACCGCTTCACTTCCTGAGGTACTTTTTTGAGAATATTCAACATCAAGATGCGTTGATGCTTTAATTGGTGCCACCTGAAGTGCAGGGGTCTTGAAAATTTTATCGTTATGCTCATAAGCGGTTTTTGCTAAATCGCTTACATGCTGAATTGGCGTTGCTCCTGACGTTAGTTTTTCATTTTTACTGCTGTTGTAGCCGTAAAACTGGGGTTTTGTATGATTTGCTTTTAATTCAACCTTAATATCGTTGGCGTTGCTTCCATAAATAAGTTTGATTGGTTTATTTTGAGGCGGAAGTTTACCGAAATGAAGCACTTCTCCATCATAATAAAACTGTTCGCCATAGGCTTCTGCCATTCTCGCAAGATAATTGTAGTGCGTTTCGTCGTATTGACTGCTATAAATGATCTGAGAATAATCGTTCGCATCAATTCTGATATCAAAACGGCTTTTATCGATTCCCTGTTTTATTACTTCTTCAGCGATAATTCCCATATTGACAGGTTTATCGCCTCCAAAACTTTGAATATGACGGGCTCCGTCCAATAAAATGGTCGGACTGAAACCAGACAGAACAATATTTCCAAGGCTCATCTTTTCCTGACTGAATCCTACTCCTGTAATTACTCCAACAAAAGTTCTTTCAGGGCTGTTTTCTATGTCTTTGAATGAAATAACGGCTGTCAGACGTTTTCCGAGGAATTTATTAGCCTCTTCCAAGGTATGGTTTTGGTTATTTCCTAACGTGTCATGCGCCAAAGTGAGCGTAAACTCATGATGACGCTGTGCGCTTTGTTTCAGTTTGAAGTGTTTGTAATACTTGATTACTTTACCTTCAATGACCAAAGATAATTTCACCAGCCTGTTGATTCCGGCGTGGTGGCTTTCCGATACACCGTCTGCATTCTGTGACGGACGATAGGAAGGACTGTTCAGTATATTTTGTGATTCTGTTTTCATATTATCTGCGTTTAGATAGGTTAAACATTATCTCCCCGTGTTATTTTGTGGTTTGGTGTGTGGTGTTTGGTTCTTTATATCATTTTCCTTCTTTAATAGACCTGGAAAGTATTTTCGTTTTCCTCAATAAAAAATCAGGCATCAGATCTGTTGGAAGATACAACATACTTTCGCCCTTATTTTGAAGTTCTTCTGTAATTCCCGGGTTCCATGAGAGAAGTTTATCAACATCTACATCAAGCTCGTCCGCAATTACATTTAAATTAAATCCTGCATTGATCTCTGTTTCTGCCAACGTGGAGTTATCTTTTCTGCTTCCTCCGTTTACAAAGAAAACAGTATTCATTCGTGAAGAATTATAGTTGCTTAAAACGCTCTGCAATTCTCCGGTTGCGTAACATGCATTTAAATATTTTTTGACATGATTAATGGTTTCCTGCGGAAGATATTTAGAAAAAATATGATACTGTGAAGAACCTGCCGCCTGCATTGCTTTGGCAACATTTCCTTCTCCACAATTGTAGGCGGCCACTACGGTTACCCAATTGTTATATTTTTTATAAAGATTCGTCAGAGAAACCACCGCGACTTTTGTACTTTTATACAAATCATTACGATTCTGCTCCGAAAGTCCGTATTGATTGGCATGAGAGGTCATAAGCTGCCAAGCGCCCACTGCTCCTGCTCCAGAAGTGATATTTCTGTTAAAATGAGACTCGATCAAAGCCAGATTTCTCAAATGTTTCGGTAATCCTTTTTGAGCAAGAGAATGTTCGATAAAATCAACGATCTCTTTGTTTGAATTAATGATATTTTTATATCTCCTCACGCTGTTTTCCGAAGTATCGGATGCAGCGAGGAATTGTCCGTTCACAAATTGTGAAAAACTCATCAATATTATTCCTAAAAAAATATTTTTGAAGTTCATGTTTATATTTTTTGACAAATCTGCTGCTCTGTTAAAAATAGCAAATCTGCCTTTTTACTTTATTTATTCTACTTTCCAGGTTAATTGATCATCTTGCCAGTCTACATTCAGTGTTTGTCCTGCTTTTACTTCTTCTCTCACGATCATTTTTGAAATTGGTCTTGCCAATTGCGCTCTGATTACTCCTGAGATCTGTCTCGCTCCATATTTACTGCTGAATCCTCCTAATGCAAGGTTTTTCACGGCTTCATCTGTAATTTTTAAGGTCATTCCTAATCTGTGAAGCGATGCGTGAAGTGATTTTAACTGAATATTAAAGATTCTTTCCGCAATAGATTCTGTGATCGGTGCAAAAGGAATAATTTCTGTGATTCTTGCCAAAAATTCCGGTCTGAATTTACCTGAATTCGACATAATTTGCATTAATGCAGGTGATTGCGGAACTTTTCCTTCTTCAAACTGTTTTACAATTTCTTCGCTTCCGATATTTGAAGTAAATAAGATGATCGCATTGCTGAAATCTCCTTCTTTTCCAAGCTTATCATGCACTTTTCCTTCATCCATGATCTGTAAAAAGACATCAAAAACCGAGTGATGCGCTTTTTCAATTTCATCAAATAAAACTACCGTGTAAGGCTGCTGACGAATTTTATTCACCAACATACCTCCTTCCTCGTAGCCAACATATCCCGGAGGCGCTCCGTATAAAAGTGCAGCAGAATGTTCTTCTTTAAATTCAGACATATCAAAACGAACCATCGCTTTTTCATCATTAAAAAGTAGTTCTGCCATTGATTTTGCCAGTTCCGTTTTCCCTGTTCCCGTTGGTCCCAAAAGGAAGAATGAACCGATTGGCTGTCCGGGCTTGTTTAATCCGCTTCGGTTTTCAACGATCGCATCAGAAAGGATTTTTAAAGCATGATCTTGTCCGACAACTCTGTTCAGTAGAAGACCTTCCATATTCAGAAGTTTTTCTTTTTCCTGAGCCTGAATTTTCCCGATTGGAATATTTGTTTTAGCAGCCATGACAGCAGCCAGTTCCAAACGGTCTACCTTTTCTCTTTTCTTTGATGCGTGCTGTAAAAGTTCAGCGTATGTTTCTTCAATTATTTTCTGAATTTCCTCGACAGGCATTGAATTGTCAATTTGTGGCTGCTCACTTAAAGAACCCCACAAAATTGGACTTATTTTATCTCTCAATAAATTATAATTCCAAATTAATTCGTCTGCTTTGTCTTTATCATCCAGATATTCTTCCTGTAAAATGGTTTCATAAATGCCTTTCCAGCTTTCTAATTCTTTTTCTGAAAGTTCGTCAAGCATTTTAATTGCGGCCATCGTTCTATCCAACAAATCAATTGCTGCATCGGGTAATTTTTTACCTTTTGCATAACGTTTTGCTAAACGGACACATTCCGGAAGGGCAGTTTTTTCAACTTCAATTCCGTGGTGTTTTTTATAACCCTCTAATAAAACATCAATCATTTTAACGCACGTTTTTTCGTCCGGTTCGTTGACGGTTAAAACTTCAAAACGACGATTAAAAGCCTGTTCCGGCTCGATAATTTTTCTGTATTCTTCCTGAGTTGTAGCTCCAATAACGGTAATTTCTCCTCTTGCCAATTCAGGTTTTAATAAATTAGCAACATTTCCGATGCTTCCTTTTGGATCTAAAAGCGTGTGAATTTCATCAATGAAAAGAATTGCTTTTTCGATCTTTTTACATTCGGTAATGATCTTTTTAAGACGGTCTTCAATTTCGCCTTTATAAGAAGTTCCGGCTAGTAAAGCTCCCGTGTCAAGTTCTAAAAGCGTTCCGTTTTTAAGCATTTCGGGAACGTTTCCTTTGATAATTTCAGTGGCGAAACCTTCTACCAAAGCAGTTTTACCAACTCCCGGTTCTCCGATGATAATTACGTTGGGTTTCGTTCTTCTACAAAGAATTTCGACCAACATTCTCAGTTCTTTATCTCTTCCGATGATATTTTCCAGATCTCCTTTTCTGGCCTGTGCCGTTCTGTCGACACAATAGGCTTTAATGGATGGAAAAGAATTATCGGAATAGTCTGAGCCATTTGAAAATAAAGAAGATATTCCATCATCCTCGGCATTCCCAAATGGTGTATCTTTTCTGTATAAATTGAATATTTCGTGTTCTCTGAGCGGTAATGATTTCAACTGTTGCAATGAAAAAACAACCTGCGGCTTCACGATAGCCGTTAAAAGGCAAATCGGAGTGATCTCGTCCAGCCCTAATTTCAAACGAATATCATCTGCTTCCTCAATAATATTGTCTACAAATTCATCCTGTTTAGCCTCATCGGGAAGGTGCGTGGTTTTAGGATAATCTTCAATACGGACATCTGCCCATTCGTAAAAATATCCCGGATCTTTATCTATGTTTTTTAAAAATTCATTAAGCCCGATATCTTTGTGCATTAAAGCCTGAAGAATATGCGGACCACCGTAAGTGGCATTATAATTTTCTCTCGCGATTGATTGTGCAATATGAAAAAGTTGTTTTACTGTCTCGTTGGTTACTAGTACTCCCATTTTACTATTTTTCTCAAAAATTAATACTATATCTGATTTCGGTGTATGATGTTTTGATTATGTTTTCATTAAATTTTAAACAAATATTAATCCACAATCGTTAAAATTTTTATTCTTTACTAAGATATTAGTTTTTTTTCAATAATATTAGATATGTCTTTTAAATGTGAGATAGTTAACATTACTGGAAAAAATATATGAGTATTTGCTTTTTTTAACGCAAAGTCGCAAAGATTTTTTTTGAAATGATTGAGAAATATTTTTCGTTCGCAAAGGCGTTTCACTCAGCTAAGTTTAAAAGTATATTTTTAATTAAAATATTGAAAAATGATAAAAAAATTCACATTCTGAAATGGATATATTGGGTAATGGTAAAAAAAGACCGCCTTGAGGGGACAGTCTTTTTTATGAATGTTGATTATGTGTAGATTTTAGCTAGACGGCCATAGACCTTCGTAAGCAGAATTACCATAATTGATCTTCTCTGCGCTTATGATAAAGCTGATCAACATGCTGTTTTCGTCCACCGCGTCGAAGTCTACTTCATGCTGAATTACGTATCCGTTTTCCCAGTTCAAAGTAATTAATGTACCTTCTTCGTGAGACTTGTTGAAAGTAATTTCTCCGCTTGTTGGTTTGTACTTTCCGTTTAGTAAGCTTTCCAGAATATCTGATTTTTCTGTTGCTTCTACGGTTAATTTAATGATTGCGTTTGAGGGGTCTGACGCTACTCTACCAGATACATCTGTAGATCTTGAAACGCTGTAATTCAGCTTCAATAGTTTTTGACCTTCGCCTCCGTTGAATTTTAAAATTCCTCTTGAATTTGCTGCCATGATAGTAAATTTTTAATCGTTAATAATATTTTGTGATTCAGTGATTGTTTAACAAAGATAAAACGGTTAATTTTTTTTTGAAAGCATTTGAAAACAATTTTAAAAATTTGTCGTAATTCTACGATTTGATGTAGTAATTCTACGATCGTTGATAAAAACGAAACTTTAAAAACCCTTTATTAATGATAGTTTACGATTTTTCATGGATCTTTAAACTTGTCACATTCTTGATTGTAGATTGGAAAATAACGTATTTAAACTCTATATTTTTTATTAATCCATTCTCTGAAAACAGTGTATATTTTCCGTTATAGTCAATTTCCTTATTGGGAGACTGAAATGTTTGTAAAATATCTATTTCCTGAGCATGATTTTCGTCGCCAACTTTTTGCTGAATTATAACGGGAATATTTTCTTCACCGATCGTTTGCTCAACATAAGATTTTCCGTTTACAAATTCATTTCTTACAGATGCAAAATAGGTTTTAATGAAACTATCATTTTTCATTCTTTCATTAAATAAGCTCTGATCGAGAACCGCCATTTCAAATTCATCAATGTAGATTTTAGCATATTTATCAGGAAAAAAATCAAGTAGTTTTTCCTTTATAGATTTAAAATTATCAATCGTTTCTTTTTTTAGACTGATATTAATAAGTTTTCCTTTTGAATCTGTTTTAATGACTATCGGATTCAAAGAACGGATAGATTCTGTAGCCAAATCAGACGTTTTGCTGCCTGACTGATCATAAAAATTATTCTTAAAAAGATGGAAAATATGATCGTTGGAATCTTTTTTAACCCATTTTAAAGAAGCCGTAAAAGAAATAAAATTGCTTTTCTTTTTATCTTCATTTTCTGCGGCTTCCGTGATATTTACATCAAATATTTTGCTGAAATTTTCGGGATCAAAAGATAATTTGGGATTCAGTTTGGGATGTTTGAAGGGAGCATCATTTTTTGAATTATATTCGTTGATATCCTTTAATTCAGGAATTAATAATTTTTTCCGCGGAATAAGTTCATCCTGGATATAATCTTCCCTTGCACAACGTTTATTGTGGTATTCTTTAAGGTATTTGGGGTTTTCGAGTTTAATTTCTTCAGATATACTTTCCAGTGTTTCCCCATGAAGTATAAAATGAACGATCATAGTTTTTGTTTTTTTTGATATTAAGCAATTTAGTTAAAAATATTCTTCTAAAAAATAATTTTACATTACTAAATTCTTTTAAAATCAATATTTAAAGATTAATTAAAATAAAAAGCGGCATGCAAAATTTGCACACTGCTTTTTATGAATCTATTAAAAAAATTAGGTTTAATAAAATTATTTATTTTACTTTTTTTCCAGTTCGTATGAGCTTGTTTCACCTACTGTTTTATCAATGAAACTGCTTTTCAATACATATTTACTTTTGTTTTTAGAAATTGTAAATGCCGAGTTTTTATTATCTTTTTCAGCAAGTGTTATTTCATCCGGCGTTGTATTTATTATTATTAAATCTTTTTTAAGATTCTCAACATAACTGTCTAGCTGAAATTTAGCTGAATTACCATCAATTTTAACCGAGATCTGCCCCCAGCCTCGAGGATCACCAGATTCTTCTTTCATTCTCAGAAAACGACCTGTGTAATTGCCTATCCACTGTTTGTCTGACTGAGCTGTTTTTGCGAATGTCCCACCATTATTTCTTACACTGTTCACTATCCCAGCGAGAGTCATAGATTGAGGTTGATTCATTTTAGATATCCTCATATCCGGCTGCTTTGTCTGACCTTTGAAGAATATAAAAGGTAATTCTTTCTGATTATCCGGAACTGTATGCTCATCATCTCTTTGATAATT
This sequence comes from Chryseobacterium sp. GW823-FHT05E08, assembly GCF_058795655.1. Lineage (NCBI taxonomy): Bacteria > Pseudomonadati > Bacteroidota > Flavobacteriia > Flavobacteriales > Weeksellaceae > Chryseobacterium > Chryseobacterium sp. GW823-FHT05E08. The sequence goes on from NZ_JBXAHY010000003.1 coordinate 324,780, forward strand.
ATTATCTAAAGAAACCTGTAATTCCTTTTGTGGATTGAGAATCAATTCCGTGATATCATTAGGATAAGCCCATAAATAGACACTGGGAAATCGACTATCCTGAAGAACCGGATTAAAATATAAAACCGGTTTTTGCTGATTATCAACAATATCATAAATAGCATAATCTACCCCGTCTTCATATCCCTGAGCCCTTACAATTTCTTTTTTATCATCGTTATCCAGATCTACGAGCCATTTTTTATTGATCGAAGCCCATGGATAGGTAAACTGATAGATCAGTTTATCATTTTTAAACCAAAATTCATGCGTATTGGTAGCCGCAGAATCTGATGCTGTAATGATCACTTCTTTTTCAGGATCACCGTCAATATTTACTTCTTCCTGACTTTGAATTTTTAAATCTGAAGGAATATTATACTTATTTTCATTCTTTACATTGATATCAGCTGCTGCATTTTTTACTGTTAGATTTCGATTTTCTTTGCATGAAAATCCTAACATACACAGCGCTAAATAAAAAATTACGTTACGTTTCATTTATGTTCCTGTTTGGTTATTTTGGTCCGGACTCACGTTAACATCCGTTCCTAATTCTGTAATTTCCGTAAGCGGATTAAAAGACGGTTTCGACATCTTCTCTTTTCTGACCTCAAAATGTAAGTGAGCCATTTTTGCAGCCTGTCCGCTTGCGTTTCCTGTCTGTCCTGTTTTTCCGATCGGATCTCCGGCACTTACCTGACCCGTTGTATATTCTGAAAGGTGACAATACATGAAAAAATATTTTTGTCCGTTATAATTACCTTCTAAAAACGTCCTGTTTCCGTATCCGTTGGGATCTTCTAAATAGGTGATCTCACCATCTACACACGCATATATCTGCGTTCCTACAGGAGCATAAAGGTCTAAACCATCATGCTTACCGCCTGTTCTTCCATGATAATCACTCTTGCCTGGCGACCATTGTGTATCTGAATACCATCCTCTCAATTGCATACTATCCAAAGGATTGTGCCATTCTGAACTTCCTCCGATTTTTCCGCAGTTACACTGAATTCCGAATTCTTTTAAAAATCCTTTTTTTAGATGTAAATCGGAAGTACCGGCCAATTCTTCTTTTAAAAATTTGTCATACTTTTCTAAAGCGGCAGTCATTGTCTGAGCAGGCTGTCCGTATCTTCCCGGCGGTAAACTTGCCCATTCATAACTTCCATATTGTTCCAGTGCTTCTTTTACCTGATTCTTGGTGATCAATGGTAAACTTCCTGCTCTTTTATGTTTAAGAATCAAAATACAAAGTTTGTCCTGTGATTCTGCAGTAAAATCGGGCACCGAATATTTTTTAATATAATCATGAGCCTCTTCATAGACCCCTGCTTTTTTATTGTCGCTGGTTAGTTGTTCTCCTTTCAGCCACCACCAAGTGTACCTCATTATCTGATAAGCTCCGGCTGCTGAAGATGAATAAGCCCCGGCTGTGATCACATTCTCAGGATGTTTGGTCATATCTGTAAACTGTGTTCCGCTATATTGCGTCGTGTAGCCTTTTTCGCCTTCTGTACCTTCGCCTACTCTAAGCATTCTCATAAATGCTCTGATTCTTGCTTCACATTCACATTTCTTGCCAATTTCAAAATAAGCGCCGTCTTTTTTCAGGAATTCCCCGTCGTGCTTTTTAACATCTCCTGTACATTCTGCTTTTAACCAAAGATATTCTGTCACACTTTTATAAACATCGAAAGTTATTTGTTCATCTTTATTATAAACTTCATTGGTTAAAGCTTTTTCGATAGTTTCGATTTTCGGGAATTTTTTCTCTTTTTCAAGTTCATCCTTAATTTTATTGGCAATAATGCCTGCTATTTTCTTTTTTTGTTCTGCAGTTGCCGTTTTATTTCCATTACTTCCGAATTTATAAGTATAAGTTCCGTCTTTTATTCCGCTTAATTTATCTTTCCAAGTAACTAAATTTTCATCAGATTTTGGACGAAGTTTTATTTTTACTTTTGCCAAGCCATCTTGTGCAGTGGCTTTTAAGGTTGTAATTTCATTACCATTTTCTACACCTTCTAAAACCGGTAAATTGGCATCTTTTTCTACTAAAATCGCATCCTTTTCTCTGATATTAATACTTACCTCTTTACCATCCAACAACATCGTTCTGGCAACCACATACACTTCCTCATCCAGAGGTGCATTGTTGATTCTTACGAATTCAGGACCAAGTTTGTATAAATTTACAGAAATACTTTCACCTTTTTTATAAGAAGTTTGAGTGAGCGCAGTTTTGATATCCTCAAGTTTAGCATATTTTTTATCATTTTTAACCAAATCATCAACTCTGGTTTTAATGATTCCTGCAATTTTATCTTTATCAATATTGTTATTATTGCTTTGGAATGTATACTGATGCTGTCCCGCAGCTTCTGAAGTTTCTTTTTTAAATTCTTCTTTAGCAAAATAAGCATCCAGAAGACCTTCTACTTTCACATTATCTACAACACTGGTACTTTTACCTTCAGGTTTTGGCTGAGTGGCAGGTTTCTGAGGTTCAGCTGTCCCTTTAGTTTCTGCTTTAGCTTCAGGTTCCTGTCCTACAGGTGAATCTTTTGTTTTGGGAGGTTGTTTACCCTGAGGCTCTGAAGCAGGTGCTTTTGGGGCAGGTTTTGGCTGTTCTGCAGGTTTAGGTTTATGTTCGGGATTTTTTACGTCGATATTAGCGGTAGCATGTTTTTTATTTTTATAATATTCTACCGTTACGTAAAACTCCATTTTTTCGGGATCTGTTTCTCCTTTGGAAGCTTTTTGCATTAAAGCTTTTGTTAAAACAAACTCTGCAGTGGCCATACCATTTTTCCCAACAACTCCTTGTTTACTATCAACAAACAGGTTGTTTGAATTATGCCCTTCGCCTTTTGCATCATCTTCCCAAAGCGTGAATAACAGTTTCTCACCTGCAAGATTTACACACTGAGCTTTGGCAACCAATTTTTCGGTATAGCTAAAAACAGCTCCTTTTGAATCATCAACATAATGTAATTCAACTTTATTAATTTTGGGGACTCCGGCAGGTTGTGGCGTAATATCAATTGTTGTAGAACCTTTACCTTCAGGCTCATAAAGATATGCTTCCAGGCGGTACGTATGTTTTGAGGCTACTTCCCCGAAAGTGAAATTGCCATCACCTATTTTTTTGATGTTGGTGGTGGTAAAACTTCCGTTGGAACGTTTTTTAAATAATTCCCATGTTACCAATGCCGGATTCTGTTTATTTTTTGGTGTCGAAGGATACCATCCCGTAATTGAATACAGGGTCTTTTCTCCTACTTTTGGAGCAGGATTTCCGGATATTTTTGAAACTCCTTGTTTAGACATATCAGAAAGTTTTTTAAGAGTTAATAAGCATCTATTTCACTTTCTTCAACAGTCTCCTTGAAGTCGTCTATTTTCACAAGCGGATTAATGTGCTGAACGCTTTTTGCATCTGCATTTTTTACATTTTGCTTGCTCATTTCTCCACGCTGACCGTGGTCTTTTATCGTAATTTTTCCTCCTATAACACATTGCAGCTCTGATTCTTCGGTAACGATCTTTTTGTCCATTACTTTCACTTTGTCGTAGGTTTTCTGCCATTTTCCGGCTGGAGAATACGAGCATGGCAAATATCCACCTGAACTAGGTTTTAATTTACATTGACCAAAACTTGGCCCGGGAGGATTGAACTGGAGATCGTCTTCTGTTACAGCAAGAAAATCTGCACTTCCTTCAGAATCATTCCAATAATGCTGTTTATGGGCCGTGACTTTATACTGAGGAAACTGATTTCCCTGATTGCATTCAGCCTTGCCTTTCTGAACGACAAAGTGTTTGCCGTCATGAGGTGATGATTGATCTGACATATTTGTGTGATTTGGGTTCTATAAAGATAAAAAATTTACGTTAAAAAATAAAAAAAGCAGAAATAAATTTCTGCTTTTCAATATTATACATTATTAATGTTTAGTATATTCGGGTTCTTCAACGGGCATCATGGTTGGCATGAAGTACTCATTTAACCAATAAAATGTTTGTCCGTTCTGTTGAATTTTTACCGCCGGATTGTTTCTGTGCGTAAGCATTCTGTCTGCCAGATCTTTGTAATGACGGAAGTAAGTTCTTGCCGTTTCATTGGTAATAATCTTAGATTTTTTCCAACCTTTCAGCTTATATTTTGACATTAATTCTTCTTCAGAATTATCAAAACCGGTACTTACACCTACTGCATAAGACATTGGCTGTTCGTATAAATCGCTTTTATCCAAAAATTTATTGGTAGGATTATACTTTTTCAGCAACCTGATATATTCATTAATTGCACTTGACTGATTAAAATCTGCTCTTTCAGCGCCAGTTTTAAGATAAACTTCAGTGTAGAAAGCTTTAAGATTGTCATATTCCGTTTCTGAGATCAAAATACCTTTTTCAAGGCCTGGTTTAAACTCTTTTAATTCTTTTGGAATGAAACCTTTCACCAAAAACGGACTTCCGTAATTGATCAACTGTGCTGCAATTCCTGCAGGAACCGGATTTGTAAGTCCAGGATACAGATATTTATATTTTAAATCAACATCAGTTCTTCCCGCTCCAACTGAAGAGTGGAAATAATCATTTAATGATTTATCTAAAGTTTCATTATCTAAAGTAACCTGAGCGATCAAGCTGTCAACAGATTTTTTAAGATAGCCCGGCGTTGCGATATCCCCTTTTTTCGGGAAAATAACAAAACCTTGAGACATACTCTGTTTTGGATAATTTAATGAGAAAAATCCTTCATCTCCTTCTACAAGACTAAAATTATTCTTCGTTAAAACATCATTCTGATTGATGATCTTCTGTTTTTTAAGCTCAGCAATATTTTTAGCAGTGTTGGTGACAACATTTTCAGAAAGTAATACAAAATCATTATAAGTATCTGATGATCTAGCACTTGTCTGGAACATAATTAATCTAGCCTGAGCCTGAGTAAGAGAATTAATCACTCCGTACATATTTCCGCCCTGATTGGCTGAAGTTCCGACAGTGATCACAATATTCGTTTCATCCGGAACGTTTGAAAGAAGATTTCCGGCAGCCATCAAACCTTCGTTTACAGGTTGGTAACCGCTGTTGCTAGGGCAATTCATTTCATTCGATTTTTGATCGATGAATGTTGTAATCTTGCTATAATCTGTACTTAAATTTGATACCGCTACATTGTCCCCACAAGAATTATTTTTAAACAAAACAACTCCATATTTCACATTATTGAAATAAGAAGGTTTTTCAAATCTAAGCTGAAGATCCTGTAATAACGATTTTACGATTGGAGCATACGGCGCGTTCGAAGCACTGATGTCTAAAGCAAAAACAATATTGATCTTCTTATTTTTTTCTGTAATTTCTCTGTAACGATCGAAGTAAATCGGCTCGCCTAAAACATTGAAAACATAGTTTTTACTGTAATCTAAAATGTTGGTGAAATACTTTGTTTTAGAATCCGCCGTCGGAGCGTCATTTAAAGGCAATGTTACCGGATAAATATTTTCAAGAGGTGTTCTTTTGTTGACGTCGGTAAGAAGAACGGCAGTTCTGTTCTCAACATCGGTTCCGCCCGGAGAACCTTCATGTAAACCTAAAGCAGTTTCTGAAACTCCTGTTGTATTTTTCATTTTCACGGCAGAACGTTCACCCCATGCCGAGATTACATTTGAGCTCACCCATCCATACAGGCTCGTGCTGATACTATCCATATCAACCGATGGTCTTTTACCTACAAGAAATCTTTTGTTGTTTTCGGCCTGTTTGTAGACGTAAACGACTTGCCCGTTCGGGATCTTAACATTTGCCTGCTCAATCAAACTTGGTGAATTAAATACCATGATCGAATCATTCTTGTAATATCTCTCAGAGCTTTTAATAACATCACTGTTGCTCGGCAAAACCGCTACTCTTACAGGAAAACCTGTTTTTTCGCTTTTTAAAGAATTGCTCCAAAGAAGAAGATCGGATTCGGGGATCCAGCCGTAGGTTTTGATCTGTTTAGACGAAACTTTTTTCATTAAAGCATCAGGAATATATTCTGCTACTTTTACCATTCCGTCACGGTGTTTCAGAACCATTAACGGCTCTAAAAACTTAACTTCTTTATATGATTTTTCATCACTTTTATCAAGATAGGCCGTATTTCTGGATCTGTCTGAGATAGCGATCCACGGCACTGATTTTTTAGGAAAACCATTGACAACCGGTGAGTTATCAACCTGTCCGTATTGTGAAGGTTCCGGAGTTTTTTTCGACGGCAGTTTTACCTGGCAACTCGTCAATAATACAGAAACTCCGATGTAATATGCTGCTAGAGGAAGTTTATTTCTCATCCTAATTTATCTTTTATGATTGGTGCGCCCGAAAGGACGATTATTTGCTTTGATTAATATCAACTTTGGTTACACAGTTCTGCGTATCATCAAAATTCACTTTTACAGTCTGGATGACGTTGTTTTTGTCAAACTGAAGTCCTGCGCAATACATGTAAAAATTATTTGCCTTACTGTCATTTACCTTCACAACCGTGTTTTCGTTGTTACACAGATAGGTTCTCAACAGATAATTGTAGTGTGTATTGAAGCTGTTTCCGTTCGCGATCTGCTGTAAATGATATTTAAAATCGTTATCAATTTTAGCATAAGCATCTTCCACGCTCACTTCTTCTTCCAAAGCATCATAACCCTGAAGAATTTTTATGTGATGCAAAATAGGTTCTGGACTTTCGTCTGTGTATAGTGTAACTACATAATCACCCGGTTTTTTATAAGAATAGATTGCCATTTTGTCTTTGGAATCTATATTTCCTGTTTCACCGAATTTCCATGTAAACTGTTTTGCGTCAGAAACTGCACGAAACTGCACATTTTCAAAATTCATTGCCTGAGATGGCGCATCGATTAAAGTTTTAATCTTCAACGTATCCTTTGGTTTCGGAATTCCTCTTGCAGAAACCATTACCGGGAAAGATTTGGAATATTTATTATCCACGATAAGTGTTACCGAATAATATCCGGGTTTATTGTAAAAATGAAACCCTGTGCTTTTATCAGAAGTTGTACCGTCTCCGAAATTCCATCTTTTGGTTTTTGCGAACTGGGTTTTATCTTCAAATAAAAGTGTATCTCCTACCTTTAGAGAAGACGGATACACCACTCCCACAATGTCATCAGCGGAGTGTATGACTTTCTTCTGCAACCACAATGCAACCAGGGCTGCTATGAGCAAAGTTGCAATAACACCAATGATAATGTTCTTTTTGTTTTTTTGAAAATAATTCATAGTTAATAATTGTGATGTGTTTTGTTCCTAATGTTTTTTTTGAATTTTGGTTATTGGTTTCTTGCCTTTAAAGCATTTTCACGCTGAAAAAGCTGACTTTTCTTTTCTTTAAAACCGATTGAGCATTCGTCAAACTGTTTTTCAAAATTCTTTATGTTTTCGGTTTTACTTGAAATAACTTTTTTATCGTCGAAGAACATTTTGTAAAACTTGGCGATCTGAGGATAAGCTTCTTTTCTGATATCTAATACATTGGCATTCTCAAAAGAATTAGCAACATCATTGATGCCGTTCATGATATTATTTTCCTCAAAAGGCTGAGGAACCTCATTCGTAAGTCTGTTGATTTGCGTAAATGTGCTGTCTAAAACTCTTTGAGTAACTTTTTGCTGCTGATCGAATTTGGCTTTCTGCTCCAGATTTTGAACAGAAATAACGTCTTCATCGGAAAACGGCGACTCGAAACCTTTCAAAAAAATAATTCCCAGAAAAATAAGTGCCGCGAAAAGCATAAGTACTAAATAAAGAAACTGATAATGCCTTTCCTTTTTTGATAATGTGATTTGTCCCTGCATAATTTCTGTATTTATCTTCTTTTTCTACTTCCGGTAAATTTCCTTGTAGGATCCAGCCTTAATTCATTATTTGCGATCCCGATCTTGCCTCGGCACTCACTTAAATCCCTTAATGCGATCTGTTCCTTGTAAGAAACAGTAACAATTTGTGTCTTTAAAGCCAGTATAGGCTCCAACTGTTTCATCAGAATAGAATAATGCTTAAAGTTGTCTGCACTGTCTTTTCCCATGATGTTTTTGGCATCTCGTACATTGTCCATGATATAGTTTTTAAGGAAAATATCATTATCAACCTTGCTTATATCAAGCTGGTTCATTCTGTATAAAATGCTGTCGACATGGGTCCTCAGCAGGTCGCTGCGGGTAAGTAATTCGCGGTATTCGTCTGCCTGTTTTTTAATTCCTTCCCTTTGGGTGTCATAACTTTTAAAAAAGAAAAAGACACTGGTGAAAGAAACGGCTGATAAGACGACAAAAGATAGAACAAACTTCCAAATGCCTATTCTAACGTCTGATTTGTTTAATTTTTTCTCCCTATTCGAAGACATATATTTGTGATTTGTTTGGCAGGTGAAAATATAAAAAAAAAATTTTATGCACAATATTTAAATTATCTAGTTAAAAAATACTGTCATAATATTTAATTTAAGATTAATTTTCACTTTAATTAGTTTTTCATACATTAGGCCTCTAAATTTTAAATATCTTACACCAAATCGATATTAAAGTGAGTAAACTATTAACTAATACCGTACGATTTTCTATTGCAGACAGCGATTTTTATTTTAAAAAAATAATGATCAAAACCCTTATGGAGAACCCTTTTTATATGCTTCTCAATGACTGTAACAACGGCCACGAGCTTGTAAACAGGATTTATAGAAGACAGGAAGATGTGTTCATTATTGAACTTTTTATGCCGGTATTAAGCGGAATCGAAGCCATAAAATACATCAGAAAAAGCAATTCTGAGACGCCGATCATTACTTATTCCGGGACTTATCAGGAAGATATGGCGGAGATCCTTTCAAAAATCCCAAATACTTTTTATTGTCAGAAAAAAAGCAGTGTCATAAAAGATATTGTCAAAGGTCAAATTGCATCCAATACATTTGATTACGAAGCCTATTCTAAAGAGTGGGAGCAACAGCCATTGGCCGTTCAGGAGTACATGGACAGACAGAAAAAAAGCCAGGGAGAACTTTCCTCTACCGAGATTCAGTTGATGAAATTCTGTTATGAAGGCTTCAGTAACAAAGAAATAGGAGAAAAATTAAATCTCAGCACAAGGACAATCGACACCTATATAAACAGGCTTACAGAAAAGCTCGGATTGAAAACAAAACTCCATCTGATACGCTTCTGCGTAGAAAACGGATACTACAATTCCAGCATGTAATACTATCTTAACGCAAACATAATATAGAGTAAACATTAAAATCTCAACCTTTTACCGAAAAATAATTCGTGACTAATTTGCTAGTATTCAATTTTTTTAACTAAATTTGCACACCTAAAATTTAAAATTTAAAAAGGAAATGACAAAGGCAGAATTGGTAAACACCATCTCAAATAAGTTGGGAACAGAAAAGAATGAAACACAGAAAGTTGTAGAAGCTTTTATGCAGGAGATCAGGACTTCTATGTATAATGGAGACAATGTTTATCTAAGAGGTTTTGGTTCTTTTATCATTAAAACAAGAGCAGCAAAAACAGGAAGAAACATTTCTAAGAACACTGCAATTGAAATTCCTGCACACAACATTCCTGCTTTCAAACCATCAAAATCTTTTGTTGAGAAAGTAAAAACGAAAGTTACAGTAAAATAAGAAATTAACTGAATATTAACTAGTTACTAAAAAATTAAAATTATGCCAAGCGGAAAGAAAAGAAAAAGACACAAGGTTGCAACTCACAAGAGAAAGAAAAGAAGAAGAGCGAACAGACACAAGAAAAAATAATCTCTTTTTTTCGAGATTTATAATATAACAATATAGTTGGTGGTTTTATTTTTTTAAAGTTCACCGACTATATTTTTGTTTTGCAACAACTATAAGATTTTGTGCAAAATCAGGAGTGGTCACTTTTATTTTTATTAATAAAGTACGGTGGTTTTAATTTAATTCCTAAATTTAAAAACTTAATCACCCTGATAAAAACCACACCAATTTCACAACATCTTAATAATTTTATCTTACAACAAAATGAAGAAAGAACTAATAGTTTCGCATGAAGGCGACTTTACGAAGATCGCACTGCTAGAAGACGGAAGACTATGCGAACTTCATGAGGAAGAGGACAAAAGTGATTTTATAGTTGGAGATTTGTTTATAGGAAAAGTAAAAAAGCTGGCTCCGAACCTTAATGCAGCATTCGTAAATATCGGTTACGATAAAGATGCGTTTCTGCATTATCAGGACTTGGGACCGCAGTATGTTACGTACAAAAAGTTTCTAAAAGATACTATTTCTAAAAAACAAAGTACTTCAAGTTTAAAAAGTTTCGAGATACAACCCGAAATCGACAAAAACGGAACAGTAGAAAAAGTAATCGTTAAAGACGATCTTGTTCTGCTTCAAATTACCAAAGAACCTATTTCTACAAAAGGACCGAGAATTTCAACTCAGGTTTCTTTAACGGGACGTTTTTTGGTTTTAATACCTTTCGACAATAAAGTTTCTATTTCCAAAAAGATCAAAAGCTATGAGGAAAAAGAAAGACTGAGAACTCTTATTGAAAGCATCAAACCAGAAGGTTTTGGCGTTATCATAAGAACTGTTGCAGAAGGAAAAAAAGTGGCCGACCTACATAATGACATGAATCAGCTGATTCAGAAATGGGAAAGCACTTTTAAAAACATCCAGAAAAACAAGTTTCCGTCTAAAGTTTTAAGCGAAGAAGACAAAGCTTCGGCTATTCTGAGAGATAATTTCAACCAAGATTTTGTAAGCATCATCTGTGATGACGAGCAAATGGTGGAAGAAATGAAAAATTACGTAGAAGTAATTGCTCCGGAAAGAAAAAACATTGTTCAGTTTTACGATTCACACATCCCTCTCCTCGAATATTATAACGTAGAAAAACAGCTTAAACAAAGCTTCGGAAAACACGTAAATATTCCAAGTTCAAAAGGTGCTTACCTTGTGATAGAACACACAGAAGCACTGCACGTAGTTGACGTGAACTCCGGAAATAACATCACGACCGGAAATGCAGCCAATAAAGAACACGCTCTGAACGTGAACAAAATGGCAGCAACAGAAATCGCAAGACAATTGCGTCTCCGTGATATGGGCGGCATCATCGTTATCGATTTTATAGACATGCCAAACCCTGATCACAGAAGAGATCTTTTTGAACATCTGAAAGCAGAAATGATGCGCGACAAAGCTCGCCACAAGATCCTGCCTCCAAGTAAATTTGGATTAATACAGATTACCAGACAAAGAAACCGTCAGGAAAAACAGATCGAAACAAAAGAAGATAACCCGAATAAAGACGGAGAAATCATCGCTCCGATCGTTATTGTGGAAAGAATGGAAGAAACTATCAGAAATATTATACAAAAGGATAAAGGAAAACTTTATCTGCACGTACACCCTTTCGTTGAAGCTTACCTTACAAAAGGTATTAAAAGCATCCAGATGAAATGGTTTATCAAGTATAAGAAATGGGTAACTATCATCCCAAGGGATTCTTTTAAATATTTAGAATACAAGATTTACAATTCGAAAAAGGAAGAATTGATAGGATATTCTAACTAATACAAAATTTTAAAACCTCTAGCTTGTCTGGAGGTTTTTTTGTTATATTTGCAGTCTTAAAACACTCATACAGAATGACTAAAAATTTATTTCTTGTGCTGCTTCTTGCAGTACAGACTGCTTTCGGGCAAATTATTTCTAAAGATTTTTCTTTCGCTTCAAACGGGATATATTCACTACCCGGAAACTTTACATGGTCAATGGCTCAAGATTCTGCTGGCGGGATTTATTTTACTCATAATGTAAATATTTACCCCATAATTAATGTATCCGAATCTTATTTATCAAAACTTACAGCCAATGGAGTTTTAGATCCTACTTTTGGAAGTAATGGAACAATTCCGCTACCCTATAATAGCTACTTGAATGAAGTAAAAATACAAGCAGATGGAAAATTGGTGGTTTTTGGTTTCACTAATACACAATCTGTAGCAGTATCAAGAATACTTACCAACGGACAGTTGGATCCGACTTTTGGAACGGGCGGAACAACAATCATCCCTTCCCTTATAGCTGATCAAAACTATGCATCCTTTGGAATTCTTTTACAGAATGAAAAAATTCTTGTTCATGCCGTCAATTATGGTCAAAATATACAACAGCAACATGTAATTCTCAGGCTTAATGCCAATGGAACTATAGACAACACTTTCGGTAATAATGGGTATGTAGCCACACAAGGTACTCCTGCAGGCAGGACATTCGTAAAAACAGATAATCAATCTAATATTATTTGCTTCAGTAGTGACGGCGGTTTTATTCGAAAGTTTGATTCAAACGGGCAGCCACTAAGCAGTTTTGGAAATAATGGAATGGTAGCGTTACTCAATTCTAACGGCTATGGCTACGGCAGTACTAAGACTATATTTGTTGATAGCAACAATAAAATTATTTTCTCATTAAACTCTGATGATGAAGTCCTTAGAATAAATCCAGATGGAACTTTAGACAATACATTTAATTATAATTCAAATATAAACTCTGGTCTGAACGGAGGTTCATGGATTCAAAGTATTGCCGAGAAAGACGGAGCTTATTATATTGGAGGAGCTGGCTATCCAAACAATTTAATTTCAAAACTTACTCAAAATGGTTCGGCAGATCCTATTTTTAATGATTATTTAGAAACAGACTCTGATGCGGAAGGAATGATTATTAATAACAATAATATTATTATAAGAGGGAACGGATTTATCGTAAAATATCTCCTTAATACCGGAACTTTATCCACAACGGATATTATAAAAAGTAACAATGATATTTCTTTTGAAAACCCTGTTAAACACAACTTAGTTTACCAATCAAAAGAACAAATAAATAAAATAGAGATCTATTCTGCAGATGGAAAAATCGTTAAAACTTTAAAAGATAACAATACAAATGTTTCAGAATTATTAAAAGGAATTTATTTTGCAAAAATCACTTTCGAGAATGGAAAAACAGTTGTGAAAAAATTGATGAAGAATTAATTTTTTTGTTTTCATATAAATAAAAAAACTGTTAATCAGTTAATTAAACCCATGTAATACGTATGTAACACTTATTATTTTTGTACAGATAAATTCTCTTAGTAAAATTGCAGACTCAATTTACTATAAAATTAAAAAAACAAACAAATGAAAAAAAATCTATTACTAGGACTAATCTTGGTAGTCCAAAGTGTATGTGCGCAAATTATTTCTAAAGACCTTTCTTTCGCTTCAAACGGAATATACCCTATCGCGAACAACAATTCATGGTCTAGAATGACTCAAAATCTGGATGGAAGTATTTATTTCACTTACAGTAAAGACAATCCAACTTCAGGAAATTACGAATCTTTCCTATCAAAACTTACCACGAACGGAGCTGTAGACTCTTCTTTTGGAAACAACGGAGAGCTCAAGTTACCTTATGCAACCAATGACAGCCAATTAAAAAAACAAACTGACGGAAAGCTTGTTATTTTTGGCTTCGATAATTCAAACGCAGCTATTTCCAGAATCCTTCCTAACGGACAATTAGACACCGCATTTGGTATTAATGGAACAACCGAGATCAATAATGTTGGTTCAGATATGAATGTTCGTGGTTATGGGCTACTTATTCAAAACAATAAGATCATCCTTTATGGAGAAGCGCTTGATCCCAATTCACCTTCTTATCTTCATTATAAAGTAATTTACAGGTTAAATGAAGACGGAAGTATTGATACCACTTTTGGAAATAATGGATTTATTACAACTGCCGATGGAAAATTTATATTTCTAGATAATCAATCTAATGTTGTAGTCTTAGGTGGTACAACGATTGAAAAATACAATAACAACGGACAGCCCCTTACAAGTTTTGGAAATAATGGAATAATGAGTCATTCAATTCCTTACGGATATGTTGGCAGTGCTTATATGGACAGCAATAACAATATCGTCTATTCTAATATGGATGCTGAAATTGGAAGAATAAAATCTAACGGAACATTGGATAACACCTTTAATTTTGATCCTACTTCTCTTCCTTTTACTACATGGATTCTGAGTATTATTGAAAAAGATGGCAATTATTATATCGGAGGAATGAACGAAGGTAGTGATGTGAGATATTTTATTTCTAAATTAAATCAAAATGGTTCAATAGATCCTAGCTTCAATTATTATTCAGAAACCAATCCTGATTTGGGTATTATTGGAGACATGATCGTTAATGACAATAACATTATAGCTAATGGAAGTAATAATATTGTAAAATATTTGCTTAATAATGTCACATTATCTACTGCGGAAACAGTAAAAAACAACCAAGAAATTTCTTTTAAAAACCCCGTTAAACAAAACCTCGTTTACCAATCAAAAGAACAAGTAAACAAAATAGAGATCTATTCTACAGACGGGAAAATGGTGAAAACTTTAAAAGACAACAATACAAATGTTTCAGAATTGTTAAAAGGAATTTATTTTGCAAAAATCACTTTTGAGAACGGAAACACAGTTGTGAAAAAATTGATGAAGAATTAATTTTTCATCTAAAAAATATTATTTAATCTTATAAAAGTATTTACTAAATTTTAGTGAATACTTTTTTGTTTTTAAGCTGAAACAAAATAAATTTACACAATGAGTAAAGACCACCACTATAAAACCACCATCCAATGGACAGGCAATAAAGGAACAGGAACCAGCAATTATAGAAGCTACGAAAGAAGCCACACAATTTCCGCAGAAAATAAAGCTATTATTGAAGCTTCTTCCGACCCTGCTTTTCATGGAGATAAGACAAAACATAATCCTGAAGATCTTTTTCTGTCGTCTTTATCATCTTGTCATATGCTTTGGTATTTGCATTTTTGTTCAGAAGCCGGAATTATTGTTACAAACTACACCGACAACGCAACCGAGATTATGGAAGAAACTTCCAACGGAAGTGGACATTTTAGAGAAGTTACGCTCAATCCGACCGTCATAATTACAGAAGAATCAATGATTGAGAAAGCAAAAGAGCTTCATCATAAGGCAAATGAATTTTGTTTCATTGCGAACTCGGTAAATTTCCCTGTGAAACATATCCCTATCGTGTTAGTTAAATAATTTTATTAATATTTTTAACCATTTCAAAATCCGATGAATATTAGATTTATCTAACAATAACTCTAAATTTTCAAACAAAAACTCCACCAAAAGAGAATTATTTAACGAATAATCAATAAAATTAAACTTTACTATAATTATTGTTAAAAAAAAGAACAATATTATGATTATTTTGTTTAAAATGTAAATAATTTTTTATATTTTTATATAAACAAAACTAACCATGATGAAGCCCAGATTAACCATTTTTGATGAGCCGGTGTTATATACCGAAGGTTTATCAAAATTACTGATTCAAAGTAAGATTTTTAATACCATTGATGTATTCAATTGCTACGAAGCTCTATCAGTACAATTAAAAAAGGATCCACCCGAGTTTCTCATGATAAGTTCAAACATGCTTATGCTTACGGAACTTTATAAATCTGTAGAAAGCATAACATCAGAAAATAAAAACATAAAAATTATCATTATTGGCAACAGCTATGATATTGTAGATATAAGAAAGCTTTTTAATAAAGGAATTAAGAGCTATCTGGATAAAAACAGCAGATACGACGAGTTTATAAAATCTATTCAGGCGCTTCTGCTTAACGAAATTTATATTTGTGATCACGCGAAAGACAGAATGATTAATTTCATCAGCAGTGAGCAGGCTCAAAAAAGACTTCAAATCAAAGATCCTCTCACAAGACGCGAAATGGAAATTTTAAAACTCATTTGCGACGGCCTCAGCAGTAAAGATATCTGCGAAAAACTTTTCATCAGCATCAATACTGTAGAAACGCACCGCAAAAGAATTCTCCTTAAACTAAACGTAAAAAACTCCGTCGGAGTTGTAAAATACGCACTAGAAAATCATATGATTGACTGATCACTAACCAAAACTAATTAACCAGAAATTCCAAACCTTACGGGGTTTGGAATTTTTTAATATATGAAAAAAATCTAGGCTTGAATGGTGAAAGGTGAATTGTCAATTTTGCTTTGCAAGTGAATCGTCAATTTTTTAGATTCACTATTCACAATTATTGATTTGCGAAGCAAAATTGACAATTCACATTTCACTATTTAAATTTCAGCTACTCATAGTCCGGCATTTCGGCATTACTGAAAAGAGCAGTTCTTACAAGATCTGTCATAGAACTGCTCAGATCAATAGTCATAACGTTCTTCTGAGAAACGTTATCATTAGAAGTATTCATGAAAATAACTTGTGCATTATTGGGCGAAAATCTAGGATCAAGATCATTTGTTCCTAATGGTTTATCGCTTTCGGTAGAAATATCGATATTTGTATTCGTTGCTAGATTATAGATGAAAATTCGCGAATCAAGCTGGCGGTAATTTCCGCTTCCGTCCTGATAGGCAGAAACATCTTTCGTGTAGAGCAACAATTGTCCGTCAACGGAGAAATTCAGTCCTCCGGCAGCTCCGGCAACTCCTGTGAGAATGGTCTTAACAACGTTTCCGACCATATCAACAATATAAATTTTGACATTATAACCGCTGAAATCATTGGTTTTTAAGGCAATTTTACTTCCGTCATAGCTCCAGTCGCATTCTGAGATCATGCTTCCGTCGGGAGTTGTGTAGATGAGCGTCAATCCGCTTCCGTCTTTATTAATTTTATATAATTTATTGAAATTTGAATAGATAAGCTCCTGTCCGTTTGTACTCCAGGAAAAATCCATTTCAAAATTATTAAAACCCGCTACTGGAACCGATGTTACTTTAAATAAATTGGAACCATCAGGATTTGCGGTATAAAGATGTGCGCTTCCGCCTTCTGTCCTTAAAAAAGCTATTAATCCGGCATTATTATTTTTCCGTGGTCGCCAACTGTTGTAGGACGAGCTGGTAAATTGGAAATTATTTCCAGAAGCATCACTTGAGACAATCACTAAATTTCCGTTTTGTTTCTGAACATAATGATAACGGTTAGACGGAACCGTATTGGTGGTAAATTTACTGATTGAACTTAAAACTGGCTGGTGAATGCCGTCCGAAACAGACACCTGCCAGAAGTAACTTACACCAAACTTCAAATTTGAAAGCGAATAATGTTTCGCCGTCAAATCATTAACCTGAATCACGTTAGTGTCAAGATTATTTTTAACTGTTAAACTATATTTCAAAACATCTGCCGTATCGGGATCGGTGGCGTTCCATGTCAATTCTACACTCAAAGGCTGGTTCACCGCGTTGTCTACCGGACTTAGTAACAGTGGTGTTGTGGGTGGAGAATTTAATGATTCGTCATCGTCCATTTCAAAAACTACGGTTACGACCTGATTCTGGTTTTGCACATTAACCGCCTGAAAATTGGTAAGATAACCGGACAATTCTGCTTTTACAGAATAATTTCCTACAGGCATATTTGCTATTTCAAAAGAACCATCTGTTCCGCTGAAAACGGTTTGCGTTGTTGGCGCTGTGAATATTTTCACATTGGCAATAGGTTCGTTTGTTCCTCTTTTCACCACTTTTCCTTTTAAAATTCCTGTCTGAGCCTGATCTACAAGCTCTTCGTTACAGGAAAATAAACAAATAGAAAAGATGATTATGCTGATAATTCGTATTAAAGTTTTCATAGTTTATGTTTTTATTTGTTACCAATGTAAAAGTTGATTCCCAACGCAAATCGCATCGCCTGATCTTTTCTTTTACCATTCACCAAACCTTCCCAATTATCTTTAAAACCCAAATCATATTGTGCTGAAGCTCTTACAGCAACATTTTTATCAATCAGATATTCTAATCCGCCTCCTACCTGGCCTTTATAATTAGGTTTAAACTCAGAATACATAGCTCCAAGACCGCCATAAATGTAGGGCGTGAATTTATATTTAGGGAAAACTAAAAATTCGAGATTAACTTCAGGAACGAAATAATTTCTTTTAACAATATTCTGATTTTCCAATGTGAAATAACTGCCGTTAACCTCAACGTTGAAACTTGGACTTATAAAATATTTAAACCCTAATTTTCCGCCAATATTCATTTTAGGATTAATGTAATCATCTTTAATTTTTTGTCCTTCAGCCTGAGCCAAAATCGAAAATTTTCCTCTTTGGTTATCCGGAAACTTATTTCCGATGGCTCTGTTTTGGTTTTGCTCCTGTTCTCTGTTATAATTATCGATCAAAGCCTGATAATCTACTGTATTATCTACTGCTTTTCCCCATATTTTATCTCTGATGCCTTCAACAATCAATGATTTCACAGATTTTTCGATGGCTTCAGATACGGCAAGCTGAACGGGTTCGTTTTGAGTCATTCCAACCTCAGCTTCCAACAATCTTTCAGTATCAATATATCTGAAAAAACTTCCGTTAACGCTTGTTGAAAGAATGGTTTTTGAGGTGTAAACTGTTTTTAAAATTTCACCATTCAACGTAGAAACAGCTCGAAGATAAATCGTAATTCTATCTTGTCGATATTGAGTTGAAGCTCCAATTCCAAAATATCTGGCGCCCAATCCTCCTGTCATAATATTGCTGTCATAGGAAATTACGCCACCCTCCAGAAGAATTCCGGCGTACAAAAGTGGTGGTAAAGCCTGGCTGTTTTTTTCGGCATCTTTTAAATATTCCTGTCTTGTGGATCTGATGATCTGTCTTTCGTTCAAAAGATTGGCAATATTTTCCCTTTCGATCGGGATAAACCATTTGCTGTCTTCCAAAGCTTTGATTAAAATAGTTGTAGTACCTTGTGGAACGGCGGTGCTCCAGTTATTTCCGTTTTCAGAAGGTTTGTATTGCCCTGTCTGATCCCTGAATTTATAAACACCGATAACGACTTTTTCTTTAGGTAAGGGTAAATTTTTCAATTCTGCGGTGTAAGACGTGTTCTCTCCCATCGTAGATTTTTCGGGATTGGACGGCAATCCGAATAACGAGCTGCACGCCTGTATGACACACAACATGACGGCACAGAAAAAAATTCTGGTGTAAGTGTAAGCTCTCATGGTAAGTTTGGTTTTTTAGTTACTTTTTTTTATTCTATTTTGGAATTACGATCTCGGACTGATCGCCAGTGCTGGTATCCAAAATATTTATTAAAAGTCCTTGAGCGGTAGTCGTAACCTGTAAGTACATAGACCCAAAAAGGTAATTTCCGGGTTGTATACTTCCCTCTCCGAACTGATCTTCAAACAATTTTCTGGACAGTTCACTCAAAACCTGTCGGTTAAGACTTTGGCTGAAACCGTCAACAGAATTCAAATTTCCCAGCAGATCACTGTAATCATTTTTTTGATCAAATTGATTCTGGGCATTTGCTGAACTTAAAAGCCATTGATAATTAAATGTATCTCCCCCAAATGCAGGATTTACCGGCTTGTAGACGAGTTGCTGAGACTTCCCGAGGAAAATCCCTGCAAAAAAGATCAAAATGAGTATTAAAGTTTTCATGGCGGACGTTTTTAGTATATAAATTCATTTTTTATAAGGTTTTTCTTTGCATTAAATTCTTTTATGTATTTTAAACTGTTAATTAATTGTTCTTTAAGATAATCTTCACTTGGATTGGTCATAAAACTGTAGACTACTTTATCATCAATTTCGATATTGATCTGTCCGTTGGTTCCACGGCCGGGAAGTTCAGAAATGGTAATAGCAGAATTGCTTTTATCAGGAAGCTGGCTGTACTGAAGGTAAAAAAAATCATAAAAATCTTTTCCGACTTTGCTTTTGGTTTCATCGATGGTTAATCCTTTTAATTCAAAAACAACATCTTCTTCTACTTTGCTGACTTTCTTTTTAAATGAATCATTATTAAGTTCAAGGCTGTCTTTGGCGATTAATTTTTGAGTTTCTTCATCTTTTACATAAAGAAAAACTTTCAAGGCATCTTTTTTTTCAAGGTTAACATTAATCTCAGACAAAACTTTTGTTTCATTAGGATTAATAGAAAATTTCCCACTTTGTTGATTGTTTGAAAGATTTCCTCCGTTTCCTTTTTTAATAGAAACCAAAAGATAATTGAGTTCTTTATAAATTGCGGTAGAGTTGGTGACTACACCTTTTAGATTGATCTGCCCTTCCATTATTTTACTCTCAATTTTTGCATTGATTTTTTTATCTTCCTGTCCGTTTATCGAAACAGACAGGAAAATAAAAGAACACAAAATCAAAGAATAAAAATTTTTCATCATCGGGGTTTTAATAGTTTCTCATGAAAATCGTTTTATTGTCTCCTTTCACCTGTATTTGAAGGCCGTCCGAAATACTGTTGCTTCCGGTAACATCAATAATATTGTTGCTTCCCTGGGTTGTAATAGCTGTTTTGGTTTCAGTATCAGTAAATGAATTATTAAAGTAAAGACTGTTGTAATCTCCCAATTGTTTTACAGAAATATTGGTTTTAGCATTAAGAGAAAGTTCAGCATTATTCGCATCACCAATCTGAATGACATTGGAATAAGACATCATCTGATCAGGATTCTGTCCGGCAATAACGTTAAGAACTGTATTGCTGTTGATCCGATCCCAATCTACCTGCTGTGACTTCACAGGCAAGAAAATGAGAAGTGCGAATACACTCAGCCCTAATTTAAACATGGTATTAATTTTTATTAAAGTTACTGGATTACAGCGCCCTATAAAACACACCTACCCGTTACAGTTGAAAAATCACGGTTTATGGTTACGTTTAAAATCATCAAAAAATTTTAACCAAAAAAAGGAGAAGCCGCAGCTCCTCCTTAAGTGAGATTTGTAATGTACTTTCCCTAATTTGATTGATTAACCATGATTGAATTATTGTTTCCTACCTGAGCTCCCAAATGGATGTTAGAATCACCACTTTGTCCGATTGCAGCAAAGTTGTTATCTCCCATTTGAAGATCGACAGCTATATTGTCATTTCCCACTTGAAATTGATATAACTCATTATCAGATCCCATTTGTAAACCTGCAGCAAGATTATCATTTCCCATTTGAAAAGCTATGGCTATGTTATCATCTCCTACCTGAGCATGAAGAGCTGTATTATCATTACCATCTTGATATTGTACAAGGGAGTTACCATCTCCCACCTGAATTCCTACAGCTTCATTTCTTCTTCCAAGTTGTACTTGCAGAGCTTCATTATCATCTCCAAGCTGAACAGCAGTTGCGCTGTTTCTTCTTCCATCTTGATATTGAACGATCAGGTTATCCGAACCTCCCTGTATAGCAACAACTTCATTTCTTCTTCCCATTTGTGTTTGATAGACTTCATTACTGATACCAACCTGTAAGGTCTGAGCAGAGTTTCTATTTCCTGTTTGGCTTACTTCATTGGAGTTTCCAATTCCCAATTGATCTACGTCTATTGAGTTTCTGTTTCCGATACTTTCTGCGGTGTTGGTATTGAAGGCTCCCACCTGATCTATATCAGCAGTATTTCGATTTCCATCCTGATTTAGAGTATTGACATTCACCAGACCAGTTTGGTCTACGGTAGCAACGTTCCAGTTTCCAGTTTGAGTTGTTACATCAATATTTGCTTGTGCAAAAGTAAAACCCATGGCCATTAGTGTAAACACACCTGTTATAAAGTTTTTCATCTTAATAAAAATTAATTGGTTAATAGTCTGACAAAGGTAGACGCTAAAGCAATGGGGCGAACCACTATAAAAGGGCAAATTTTCAAAATCACTAATTACGGTAGTGTTTGTAACCGTTTACAGTTTATAGGTCATCACTGTAAGTAATTACGTATAAATACGGGGATTGTTTCATTTAAATTTATTATTGATTATGAACTATTCGTTACATATTTTTTCGTCCTTTTATCATTAATTAACATTTTTGCCTCTTCTTTTCTTCAGTATATATTGCTAAATTTGAGCTATGGAAAATTTTGGAAAAGATTTATTACGAAAAATTAAAAGTGTTGAACTACCAGGAGAACATGCTCATGGTCTTTTTTCACCTCCTTCACGTCCTGTTTTTACGTATGACGAGGTATTAGCAAAAAATCCAAAATTCGCTGCCGTAAATATTGTTTTGTACATTAAAGACGATGAATGGTATTTTCCATTAATATTAAGAACTGAAAACGAACGAGACAGACATAGCGGACAAATCTCTCTACCAGGCGGAAAACGTGAGGAAATGGACAAAGATTTTGCAGAAACTGCCGTTCGCGAGACTGCAGAAGAAATTGGGATTGAAAAGCATTATGTAAGAATCATACGAGAAATGTCACCGATCTACATTCCGCCAAGTAATTTCTATGTTTATCCTTACATTTCATATACCAAAAAAGATCCGAAATTTATCCTACAACATACTGAAGTGGTAGAAACCATTGAATTTCCCATCACGTCTTTCCTAAACCTTCCCGATAAGCCGGAAATAATGGCTTTACCAAGCGCCGGCGGACATGAAGTTCCGGTCATCAATTTCAACGGATACATCATCTGGGGAGCTACGGCAATGATATTAAGTGAATTCAGTCAATTGTTGAAAAAAATGTAACTTTGCACAACTGTGTTTAATTGATAGATGGCAAAAAAAAATATTTTCACCGATGCATTCGGAACTCCTTATTTTTTAAAAAGGTTAATCATTTTTATTTTAGGAATTGTCTCTTACAGAAGATTCAATGGCTTTAATAAATTAAAAATTACAGGCACGGAACATCTTGTGGATCTTCCAGATTCCAATGTACTTTTCGTGTGTAACCATCAGACTTATTTCGCAGACGTGGCAGCAATGTATCACGCTTTCTGTGCTGTAAACAATGGATATTTAGACAGTATAAAAAACCCGATCTATCTACTTAATCCAAAGATCGATTTTTACTACGTTGCCGCCGAAGAAACCATGAATAAAGGTATTCTTCCAAAAATTTTTAAAATTGCAGGCGCCGTAACCGTAAAAAGAACCTGGAGAGCTGAAGGCCAGAATGTCAACAGAATGGTAGATCTTACGGAGGTTGATAATATTATGAAAGCCTTAGACAACGGCTGGGTAGCTACTTTCCCTCAAGGTACTACATCGGCTTTTGCGCAAGGAAGAAGAGGTACAGCAAAACTGGTTAAAAATCAGCGCCCGATTGTGATTCCTATTAAAATTAATGGATTCAGAAGAGCGTTCGATAAAAAAGGCCTCCGTGTAAAGGTAACAGGCGTAAAACCTACCATGGAG
Organism: Chryseobacterium sp. GW823-FHT05E08; assembly: GCF_058795655.1. Classification (NCBI taxonomy): domain Bacteria; kingdom Pseudomonadati; phylum Bacteroidota; class Flavobacteriia; order Flavobacteriales; family Weeksellaceae; genus Chryseobacterium; species Chryseobacterium sp. GW823-FHT05E08. The sequence continues at coordinate 348,164 of NZ_JBXAHY010000003.1, forward strand.
TTTAAAGCACCTCTCGATATCGATTATGATAACGAAAAAGCACCGGAAATTTTGTTGAAAATAATGACTGCCATTGAGCAGACAGAAGATTTCAATATACTACACAATTATGATGAAGAACTTAAAGCTAAAAAATTAGAACAAAAGGATTCAGATAATTAAAGTAGATTAAATATGAAAAGAATAATAGGGATCTTATTCGCAATCATAGTATTAGTTTCTTGTAACAGCCAAAAAGTATATTCGGATTTTGACATAAGTTATTCTAAAAGCGGTGGTTTTGCCCCGATTTATGAGAATCTTCTTATCAAAGAAAACAATGCGCATTACTCTTTTGAGGGACAGGGAAAAAAGATTAAACAGGATTTTAAAATTACCAATGAGGATCTAAAAAAGTTAGATAACATTCTATCTCAAAACAATTTTAGAAGAATACAGGAAGACCGTAAAAAAATATACGACAATGTATCTACTTCTATTAATGTTAAAAAAGGTCCAAATGAAGGCAGTAAAACAGATGCAAGTCTGGTAATGCCAAATTATAAAACAAACTGGAACAACATTTTAAATGCTTTCCAGGAGATCATTAATAACAATGTTAAAAAACAGTAAATAAGTTGAATACCCATTTCATTGCTATCGGCGGGAGTGCCATGCATAATCTTGCTATTGCACTAAAAGACAAAGGATATCAGGTGACAGGTTCGGATGATGCTATTTTTGAACCTTCAAAATCAAGACTTGAGAAGAAAGGAATTCTTCCTCAGGAATTGGGATGGTTTCCGGAAAAAATAACTTCTGATATTGATGCCGTAATTCTCGGAATGCACGCTCATCAGGACAATCCCGAATTGGCAAAAGCAAAAGAACTGGGTTTAAAAATATACTCATATCCGGAATTTCTTTACGAACAGTCTAAAACCAAAACCAGAGTTGTTATTGCAGGTTCTCACGGGAAAACTACAATTACTTCAATGATTCTCCATGTTTTAAATTTTCATCAGAAAGATGTTGATTACATGGTGGGCGCTCAGTTGGAAGGTTTCGACTGTATGGTAAAACTTACTCAGGATAACGATTTTATGGTATTGGAAGGTGATGAATACCTTTCCTCTCCTATCGATTTGCGTTCAAAATTCTTACTGTATCAACCCAATATCGCTTTAATGAGCGGAATTGCCTGGGATCATATCAATGTTTTCAAAACTTTTGATGATTATATTGAGCAGTTCAGAAGATTCGTTGCAAGCATTACTCCGGGCGGTGTTTTGGTGTATAATGAAGAAGATGCTGAGGTCGTAAAAGTTGTGGAAGCAGCTGAAAATTATTTCAGAAAAATACCTTATAAAACTCCTGAATACGAGATCAATAACGGACAGGTTTATTTAAAAACCGAAATGGGAGATATTCCACTTTCTGTGTTTGGAGCGCACAATCTATTAAACCTTGAAGGAGCAAGACATATTTGCCACACGTTGGGAATTATGGATGAGGATTTCTATGATGCAATCATGAGTTTCAAAGGCGCTTCAAAACGTCTTGAAAAAGTAGAAAGAGAAGACAAAGGAACGCTTTACAAAGATTTTGCACACGCGCCAAGTAAAGTAAAAGCGGCTGTAAAAGCTTTCTGTGAGCAATTTAAAAATGAGAAAAAATACGGTTTCCTTGAACTTCATACGTATTCAAGCTTAAATCCGGTATTTTTAGAGCAATACGATCACGCCATGGATGGATTGGAAGAAGCCATCGTTTTCTATTCTGAAGATGCTTTAAAAATCAAAAGAATGGATCCGATTTCACCTGATTTGATTAAAGAAAAATTTAAAAACGAAAATCTAAAAGTATTTACCAATGCCGAAGAACTTCACGCTTATTGGGAAACGTTGGATAAAACTAACGGTGTTTTCCTGATGATGAGTTCGGGGAATTTTGGCGGATTAGACTTAACGAAATAAATTTCACATAAAAAACTCCTTTCGATTTGAAAGGAGTTTTTATTTTAATTAATTCTCTTATAAAAACGTCTTAATACGTCCTTGATACCATCCCCGTCAAAATCCTGAGTCCTATCTTCAATAACCATATCAGTTAAAGTAAGCTGAATCACGAAATACGGATAATTTTCCTCACCTTCAAACCAGAATTTACCATTTCCTTTATCGAAAGTATATTTCCTTGCTACAGCATCTGTTTTTTCACAGGTATTATTGTTTTGGGCAAAAGAAATCGAAATAACATGGGAAGAAGTAAATTCATGCGTGCTGGTTTTCTGGCAATCCGTTGAGAAAGAAGTCTGTATCTGCTGATTTAAAGACCGGTATATCTCAGATTTTTCAATATACCACTTTCCGATAATTGAAGCTTTACTGCTGATATTCTGATCTTCATCATTACCGTTACAACCAAAAAAGGAAAATAGTATTAATGGCAGAATAAATTTTTTCATAATTAACATTACATGTTTTAAGTCTACAAAATTAAAACAATTTTAATTAAGCTTTTTATACTGCTATTATAAGATTCCTCAATTTTCAATATTATTTTTTATTTTTCTGAACACGAACATGATAGTGATCTACTTCATTTTCATTCAACATTTTTTCAACAGAAACAGCATCTGCAGCCGTATCTAAGCTGTAAATCTGCATAATTCCTTGTGTTGTTGCAGCTTGACCAAGAATATTTTGTTGGTTCTGATTATTCACTGCATTTTCAAACATAATTCCTGTAGAGTGTGCAGCCTGTTGATAAACATTTCTCAATGCAATTGCCGGAGCTTCATCTAGATGATTTTCGATCTGATCATTAACAGGTTCCGGAAACGCATTTGAAGTTGGTTTTTTCTCTTTTTTTGACATGGTTTTGGTTTTAGTTTTTGGTTAAAGTAAAGTTAGATCTAATTTTAGAAAATTTAAAAATAATTTCAACTAAAAATCAAAAAAAGAAGCAATAACTATTGCTTCCTCAGTTCTTTATAATATTTCTTTGTTTCCGGATCGAATTTTTCAATTGCATAGGAAAACGTAGATGATGGCATTGTTTTTACATGTTTTTCCAGAAAATCCAACAATCTTTTCTTGTCCTTTTTTCCGGCTTCTCTTATCCAGCTTCCGACTGCTTTATTAATCAATTCGTTTGAATCATGAACAAGAATTTCAGCGATTTTAAAAGTGTCATCCAAATCATTTTTCCTGATAAAAGCATGAGTTGCCACAATTGCCGTTCGTCTTTCCCAAGGATCATCGGATTTCGCTAAATCATATAAAATATCTCTTGGTTTATCTATCAGATATTCACCAACAATATTTCTTGCGGCTCTGTCTACAAAATCCCAATTATTAAGGCGATCGTGACGATGAATGTATAAATCAAAAAGCTGTTTTTTCTTTTCGGCAGATGTTTTTTTATTTCCAGCCTGAAAATCCATGATACTCACCGCTCCCATTCTCACTTCATAGAAATCGCTATCCAATAAATGATTGATTTCTAATAAAGACATCCCGGAAAACTCCTTCGCCGTATTGAAAACATCACCGAATTTCACCCCAAAATGCTTTGTAACCCCATCATTTCCTTTGAAAAATTTCTCAACTTTGTCAATCTCTTTCTCATCTTTGAATGTTGAAAGTTTTGATATGAATTGTTCTGCAGTCATGATTTTTGAAATAACTTTTAAAATTTTCTCGCAGATTGAGCTGATTTAGCAGATGATTACGTAAATAAATCTGCGTGATTTGCATAATCTGCGAGAGTTTTAATTAAATATCCGCAACAGAATTCAGCATTTTCTGCTCCCACTCCGGATCTTTTGGATCAAAGAATATTCTTTTGTTGGTATCTAGAGAACGAACGATATTCATTTCGTCTTCCGATAATTCAAAATCGAAAACATTGAAATTTTCTTCAATTCTAGACGGCGTCACAGACTTTGGAATCGCGCAGAAACCTTCCTGCAAATGCCATCTTAAAATAACCTGAGCAACCGTTTTATTATGTTTTTCAGCAATGGATTTTAAAGATTCGTTATTTAAAAGTTCTGCATTTCCGTTTCCAAGTGGGCTCCAAGGTTGAGTAACAATATTATTTACTCTGTTATAAACCTGCAATTCTTTTTGTTGGAAAATTGGGTGTAATTCGATCTGATTAACCACCGGAAGAATGCTTGAATTAGCTTTTAATTCTTCCAGTTTTTCAACCGTGAAGTTACAAACACCAATTGATTTTATTTTTCCTTCATGATAGAGCTCTTCCAACGCCTTCCAAGCTCCTACAAAATCAGAATAAGGCCAGTGAATAAGGTACATATCCAAATAATCCAGCTGCAATCTGTCTAATGTTCTCTGAAAAGCACTTTTTGCATTATCATATGAAGTATCCTGAACCCAAAGTTTCGAAGTGATAAATAAATCCTCTCTGTCTACTCCGCTGTTTTTTATAGCATTTCCAACTCCTATTTCATTTTGATAAATAGAAGCTGTGTCGATCATTCTGTATCCCGTTTGGATAGCCTTGATTACCGTATCTTCACACACTTTTTGGTCATCAATCTGCCAGACACCAAAGCCTAAAGCCGGAATATCATTTCCGTTATTTAATGTAATTACAGGCTGTCCTGTATATGTTTTTTGACTCATAAATCTTTATTTTAATTTTACTAATATGATGTCTAACAAATTTCCGATAAAATTTTGGAATTTCTGCTTACCAATTTTACTTTAGATTTTAATTTTTATAACCTCGGTATGTATTTTCCATTAACGATAAAAAAATCTTATTTCATTTATAAATGATATCTTTGCGCCTCTAAATTCAATAAACAAAACCATGAAAATCAATTACAAGAAAATGATACCTTTTATAGGTATTCTTTGTTCAAGTGCTATTACTGCACAAGCTCCGGCCATAGAGTGGCAAAAATCTTTAGGAGGAACAAACTCCGATAGAGCACACACTATCATTCAAACTGCCGATGGAGGCTATATGATTAGCGGAGCATCTAATTCAAACAATGGGAATGTAACAGGGAATCACGGAAGTCAGGATTACTGGATCGCAAAATTAAATTCAACAGGAAATCTTCAATGGCAAAAATCTTTAGGAGGAACAGGAACTGACTATGGGAGTTCTATCGTTCAAACTGCTGATGGCGGATATGTGGTTGCAGGAACCTCTGATTCAAACAATGGAAATGTAACAGGAAATCATGGACTTACAGATGGCTGGGTTCTAAAATTAAATTCTGATGCCGGAATTATTTACTGGCAAAAATCTTTCGGAGGAACAAATTATGATGTTATCAATCAAATGATCCCTACGACAGATGGTGGCTATATATTTGCAGGAAATTCTTCTTCAAACAATGGCGATGTACCGGGAAATAACGGTTATGTAGATTATTGGATCGTAAAAATAAATTCTGATGGAAATCTTCAATGGAAAAAATCTTTAGGAGGAACGGGAGATGACAGGGCTACTTGTATTGTTCAAACCAGCGATGGTGGATATGCAGTTGCCGGATATGCTGAAAACAACAATGGTGATGTAACAGGAAATCATGGTAGTAAAGATTACTGGATCCTAAAATTAAATACTGATGGAGGGGTTATTTATTGGAAAAAATCTTTCGGAGGAACCTATCAAGAGTTACCTCGATCTATTGTACAGACTTCAGACGGTGGCTATATTGTAGCTGGTTCCGCTTCTTCTAATGATGGAGACGTAACAGGAAATCATGGAAGCGACGATTCCTGGATCGTAAAATTAAATTCTACAGGAGATCTTCAATGGCAGAAAGCTCTAGGAGGAACTAAGGTAGATAACGCTTCTTCTATCATTCAAACGGCTGATGGTGGGTATTTGGCTGTAGGAAGCACCACTTCAAATGATGGTCAGGTAACAGGATATCATGCTCCTTCAAGTACAGGTCCTGGAGAATCACCTCTTTCTTATGATTATTGGGCTGTAAAGCTAAACACCACAGGAAATATTGTATGGCAAAAGTGTTTAGGAGGATCAGGAAGTGATGAAGCTACCTCTGTTATTCAAACTACAGATGGCGGTTATGTCATTGCTGGAAGTTCAAATTCAACCAATGGAGATGTAAGTGGAAATCATGGAGATTATGATATTTGGGTCGTAAAACTTGCTCAAGATAATCTGGCAACTAATGAACTTGTGAAAGATGCTACAACAGTTAATGTGTTTCCCAATCCGGCAAAAGATAATATGACTTTAAAGCTTGATTATTTCACACCTTCTATGGAAGTTACCATTACTGATATGTTAGGAAAAACCATCCATACTCAAAAATTAGATGGGCTAATTACAAAAATAAATATCGGAAACTTTGAAAAAGGTATTTATTTTTTAAACCTAATTGGAGGTAAGGAAAATACAAGCAAAAAATTCATTAAGGAATAATTTATATTTCATCTATAACTGATAAAAACCTGCCTTGTGCAGGTTTTTTCTGTTAATTACTAATCGAACCTCTAATTTCCTATTATGAAAATTTAATGAATTTATAAAATTTTAGTTTAACGCAAGAAATTAAACAATCAAAACTTCATCCTTACTCATTACCTGTCTGAATAATCCTTTAATATGAGCAATTTCTGATTGATAATTCGTTTTTTTACGGCATCCAAAATACAAGGTATTCTCTAACTTTTTTTCACCTTCCCAGATCAATTTCACCTCTCCGCTTTCAATTTCATTTTTACATAAAAAATCGGGAATTACAGCCAATCCTTTTCCGCCCTTCAAACAACGAATGATTGAATTTAAGTTAGGAACGATATAATTTGCTCTGAAATCCGGTTTATGTCCAAAATTCAAGGTCCAGAACTGGAAGAGATGCTCCATATCTCCCGTTGTTCCGTACCATTTTTCTTCCTTTAACCAACTTTCAATCTGTTCTTTATCTTTTGATTTTAATACTTTTTTGAAACTTTCTGTATCCACGTCTTTTCCGCCCACCAAAATAATCTGTTCGGATGAAAAAGCTTCATGCTGAATATTAGGAGAAATTCCTTTTTTAGGCGTAATAATAAGGTCTAAAATTCCTTTATCCAACTGATCCAGCATTTCGGGATATTCTCCAAAACTGATGATTAAATTAAAAGGCAAGGAAGAAACATACTGCTCCAAAGTGGTCTGAAAAGTTTCAAAACACATGCCTACACTTATCGTCGGAGTTGTTTTTTCGGTAGATTTTTGAAAATTTTTCTCTACATCCTCAAGTTTTGTCAATGGCTCGGAAACTGCATTAAATAATACTTTTCCTCTTTCCGTGGGATGCATTTTTCTTCCGGTTCTGTCGAATAATTTATATCCAACATAAGCTTCCAAAGAGCTTAAATGCAGACTTACTCCGGGTTGTGATATGAATAAAGCTTCTGCCGCTCCCGTTAATGTTCCGGTTTTGTAGATTGCTTTAAATGTTCTGTACCATTCTAAATTTACCATAATTGTATTGATTTAGTGAATAGTCAATTTGCTTCAAAGTGAATTATGAAATTCTTTAGCTAAAAAAATTGACAAGCAAAGCGAATTGATTATTTACAATTCATTTATTACTTTCATGATACAAAGTTACAAAATAATCAGAATACTGATAGTTTTTCGTTTCTTAAAAATGAAGCATAATAATTTGGAATTTCGCTCTCTTCGATTTTTTGAGCAACTTTTTCAAGCGGATATTCCAACTGAATAATTTCAGGAGTAATATGATCTTCATCCAATGTTAAAATTACGTAGGAAGCCAATCTGTTTTCTTCTCTTGATCGACCAACGGAGCCACTATTAATCGCCCATTTACCATTAAAATATTTTTTAAAAGACAAATGAGTGTGCCCCATAATGACAACATCAGACTGAGAATCATTTAATAAATCAAGAAAAATATTATCATTTTCAGATTCATACAAATAGGTATCATTGCTTTTTAGGCTTGAATGGACTAACTGAATATTCCAATGTTTTTTTCCAATTTTATAATTTAATTTTAAGTGAAAAGGTAATTCCGACAAATACTTTTTATTCTCTTTTGTGATATGTTTTTTAGAATGATCAATCGCTAAAAACCGTGCAGCAGTTTCTTCCTCAGAATGCTTAGTCAAAGGAATTACAGGAATATCGAAAGCAATTCTTTCATCATGATTTCCCATCAAACAAGGGATATTCAGGTTCTTGATCTTTTCAATCACTTCATTTCCCCACGGTGCAAAATCAACCAAATCTCCCAAGCAGAATTTCTGATGAATTCCTCTTTGTCCAATATCATTTAATACAACTTCCAACGCGGGAAGATTTCCATGTACATCGCTAAAAATTGCTATCTGCATCTTATTTCATTCAAATTATTTAAACAAAATTACATGAGAAATTTTAGAAACAGATTCAAGATCAACATGATATTTGAACATGAAATGGGAAGTTTAATTAGGTTGGAAGCTAGAAGTTGGGAGATAGGAGCCATTCCGGTTAAGATAATGATAAAGTACTTTTTGAATTATTTGGAAATTCGATTTAATTCTGTTATTGAAATTTTCGTGCTGGATAACTTCAATCTCCCGGCTGCTAACTCCCAACTCAAACCATCACAATTCTGATACTTCACTATAATTTATACTATTTTTATTATACAAAACCCCAACCTAACTTTGCAGAGTAAAATTTAAACAATCATACAACAATGAAAAAAGTATTAATCATTAACGGTGGACAAAACTTCGGACATTCTGGAGGAAAATATAATAAAACAATTGCAGACAGCACGTTGGAAGTTCTACAAAAATTTGAAAATGTAGAAGTAAAAATCACAACGGTAGACGAAGGTTACGATAAAGATGAGGAAGTTAAAAAATTCGTTTGGGCAGATGTTATTATTTATCACACTCCAATCTGGTGGTTCCAATTACCGAATGGATTGAAAAAATATATTGATGAAGTTTTCACGGCAGGTCACGCCAAGGGAATTTATATGAGTGACGGTAGAACTTCAGACAATCCGCAGATCAATTACGGAACCGGAGGAATGTTGGGTGGAAGAAAATACATGGTAACTACAAGCTGGAATGCCCCTGAAACTGCTTTTACGCTTCCTGGAGAATTTTTCAATGAAACAAGTGTAGATAATGGACCATTATTTGGTTTCCATAGAATGAATGCCTTTGTTTCTCTAGAAAAAATGGAAAGTTTTCACTTCCATGATGTAGAAAAAAATGCGAACATCGAACGTGATATGAAAATCTACAAAGAACATCTTACCAACATTTTTGAACAGGAATTAAAACCACAATTAGTCTAATGAAAATTTATCTTACCGCAGTAATTAAAGCAAAAGAAGAACACAGAACAGAAGTTTTGGAAGTTCTTCAAAATATGGTGACAGAAACCAGAAAAGAAGAAGCCAACGAATTGTACACGCTACATCAAGGAATTGAAGATAAAAATCAATTTGTTTTCTATGAGATTTGGAAAAATCAGGAAGGTTTAACTCAACATAATCAACAACCGTATATTCAGGCTTTCGGAGCTTTGGTTGATGAAAAATTGCAGGAAAAACCTCAGATTTATTTAACTAATATTATTTAAAAATTTAATATAAACGAGTATAGTTTTTTAACCACAAAAGAGACAAAGAATTGATTGAAAAAAAAGAAATATGAAAGCGAACAAAATGTAATGTTTTTAATTTTGTTCACTTTTGAAAGTCTTATAACGTATTGAAATCTTTTGATTCTTTTGCGGTTAAAAAAAATACCTCAATACAATTCATATAAATCATGAAAAAATTAGCGTTTTTAGTCCTTGCCCTATTCACGATAGGATTTGTTCAGTCTCAAACCAAAAAATCAAAAAATATGAAAAAGAAAATTTTATTTGTCGTTACCAGTCATGACAAAAAAGGTGATACAGGCGAAAATACAGGATATTATCTTGGGGAAGTTTCGCATCCTTGGGAAGTTTTGCACAAAGCAGGTTACGAAATAGATTTTGTAAGTCCAAAAGGTGGAACTCCTCCCGTTGATGGATTTGATTTAAAAGATCCCGTAAACAAAGAGTTTTGGGAAAGCAAAGACAAAAGTAAAATTGACAGTTCTTTGACTCCATCACAAGTAAATCCTAATGATTATTCAACCATCTTTTATGCCGGAGGGCACGGAGCCATGTGGGATTTTGCCGACAATACAGAATTAGCAACTATCGCTTCAAAAATTTACGAAAACGGAGGAATTGTAGCTGCAGTTTGCCACGGACCATCTGGTTTGGTTAATATTAAATTGAATGATGGAAAATATTTAGTTGACGGTAAAAAAATCAACGCTTTTACCAATGAAGAAGAAGCTGAAGTGAAATTGATCAATGTTGTTCCTTTTCTTTTGGAAGATAAATTAAAAGAAAGAGGAGCGAAGTTTGAAAAATCAGGACTTTGGCAGAATCATGTAGTGACAGATCAAAGAGTGATTACAGGGCAAAATCCTCAATCTGCAAAAAGTGTTGGTGAGGCTATTTTAAAGGAATTAAATAAATAATTGTTAAATATTTTAACCACAAAAGTCACAAAAGACTTTTATACTTAAGTTATTTTAAGCTAAAATTATTTTGTTGAAAAGAACACTTAAGTTTTTGAAAATCTAAGATTTTCGACTTATGCGATCTTACTGTTTTCAATACATTAAACCTTAAAACTAAAGTGGTCTAAAGTGTTTCAATAAAACTTTTGTGCCTTTTGTGGTTAAATCAACTTAAAAAATTAAGACAAAAAAAATGGAATATAGAAAATTAGGAAACACAGATCTGGAATTATCCGTCATTACGCACGGAGCCTTCGCAATCGGTGGAAATATGTGGGGTGGAAATGAGAAAAAAGACTCTATAGATTCTATTCATGCTTCTTTGGATCATGGTGTAACTTCTATTGACACCGCCCCATTCTATGGTTTTGGACTGAGTGAAGAAATGATCGGAGAAGCCATCAAAGGAAAAGACCGTTCAAAGATTCAGTTATTGACGAAATTTGGATTGGTTTGGGATGGAAGCAACAATGGAAAAGGAGAATTTTTCTTCGATGCAGAAGAAAATGGTGTAAAAATTCCTGTTTATAAATTCGCTTCAAAAGAGAATATTATTAAGGAGGTTGATGAAAGTTTAAAAAGATTGGGAACAGATTACATCGATCTTTTGCAACTTCACTGGCCGGACAGCACAACGTGTATCTGTGAAACTATGGAAGCTATGGAATTACTGATTCAACAGGGAAAAATTCTTTCAGCCGGAGTAAGCAATTATAGTGTTGAGCAAATGCAGGAAGCCAACAGAACGCTGAATTTAGTAAGCAATCAAGTTTCTTACAGCATGTTGAACCGCGCGATTGAAAACGATTTGGTTGCTTATTCTTTGGAAAATAATTCAGGAATTATCGTATACAGTCCGATGGAAAGAGGTCTTTTGACAGGAAAATACTTCAAAGAAGACAAATTAAAAGACAACGACCACAGAAACGGATATTTTTCTCAGTTTGATCTTAATAAAGTAAAAACATTCTTAGAGAAAATTGAACCAATTGCCCAAGAAAAAGGAGCAACTCTATCACAATTAGTTTTGCGCTGGACGACTTTACAACCCGCAATAACAGTCGTTTTGGCAGGAGCAAGAAACGCTCAACAAGCGATTGAAAATGCAAAAGCAATGTCTTTCGATCTTTCTCAGGATGAATTGAATTTTATTAATGCTGAATTGAAAGAAATTTAATTTAAAACTGATTTATTAAAGATTTGGTGTAAAAATTTCATTATAAAATTTAAATATTATTGATTATGAACGTATTAAAAACTATTATCTTATTATTTACAGTTTTAGTTATGAATAATTTATCCGCACAACAAAAAGAAAATTGTCGTTATATAAAAACACCAACAGGTTATCTAATGGTACTTCGACAAGGCGACGACGTGATTGCCAACATTGAAAATCTGGCAAAAACAGAGAATATTCCGTCTGCAAGTTTTACAGGAATTGGTTTTGCATCGGATGTAACTTTTGGATTTTATGATTTTAATGCTAAAAAATTTAATCCGAAGACATTCAACAAAGTAGAAATGGGAAGTTTGACAGGTTCTATTGCATGGAATGAAAAAGGTCCGTCAATCCACGTTCATGGAGTTGCAACTGATGACAAATTCAATGCTTTTGGCGGACATATTTTGTCTCTTCATGTTGGAACAGGTTCAATGGAAATTTACGTGACCTTGAATGACCAAAAATTAGAACGAAAAATCGAACAACCATTGAATGCAAACGTTCTGCAACTGAATTGTAAGTAATAAATAAAATTACATAATAAGAAAAAAGCGCTTCTCAACATTGGGAAGCGCTTTTTGGTAAATAACTTATTCTTGAAAATTATTTTGCAATTGGCATGTGCGTACTTATTGCAATTCTGTTCCAACCGTTGATGGTAACGATCGCCATGATGATTTGAGCGATTTGTGCTTCATCAAACAACTGGTTTGCTTTGTAATATGTTTCTTCTGTAAGACCTTTTTGGCTGATCAAAGTAATTTCTTCCGTCATTGCCAACAATACTTGCTCTTCTTCTGTGTAAAGCTCCAAAGCTTCTCTCCAGGCATTTAAAAGATAAATTCTTTGTGGAGTTTCTCCATATTTCATGGCATCTTTTGTGTGCATATCCAAACAGAAAGCACATCCGTTGATTTGTGAAGCTCTGATTTTAATTAATTCTTTCTGAATATGATTTAAAGAAATCGTCTGAAGATATCCTTCTAATCCCATCATTGCTTTGTAAGCTGCTGATTCTGCTGTCGCGATGTTTACTCTTGCGCTCATATTATTTATATTTATTTGATTAATTTTTCTTGATTAATTCGTCGATACTTAATGAAAACTGATGTTGACTTGCCAATAAAAATGCACCCGCACTTCCTACCCAGACAGAATAATCCAAAGGAGCTTTGACTCCTAAAGCCATCGTCATCGATAAAGCAAAAATAAGTAGTAAAAAACCTGCGCCGTAAGCTGCAATTTTCGTTTTAAATCCAATAAGCAATAATAAAGGGAATAGAATTTCTAAAAAAGTCGCGAAATAGGCTGAAAATATACTTAAACTTTCAGGAAGAAAAGAAGTGAGTTGTTGGGTATACTTTTCAAAATTCTCCCAGTTTCCCCAAGCTGAGTTTTTACCCCAAAATCCGAATCGGTCGGCAACTGCGGAAAGCATTGTCACAGAGATGGCTAACCTTAAAAATAATTGCGGGAATTGAAAATCTTTTTTGCCTGTCATAATTCTTGTTTTTATTAACAGGGCAAAGTTGCGACTTCTAAATTGTAAAAATCTTAAACTGGTTTAAGAACGTAATTTTGCTCTGATTTCACTTAAATATTCCGGAGTAAACCCCAAAAAAGAAGCAATCAGATATTGTGGAATTCTCTGTATAAACCAAGGATACAAAGTACTGAAATGCACATAATATTCTTCCTTCGTCATCTCATAAATATAACGGATTCTTTTCTCAGCCGCCGCATAAGCAGTTTGGTACACCATTCGAAAATACCTTTCCATAATCGGATGCTTTTCCAACAAAAGTTCCTGAGATTGATAATCGATAGCCAAAATTCTGGAATTTTCCACAGACTGAATATTAAAGCTTGATTTCATCTGTTTTTCAAAAGCAAAAGTATCTGACATCCACCAGGTTTCGATGGCAAATTCAGTCGTTTGCTCTACTCCTTTTTCATTGATAAAAAATTTTCTCAGGCATCCTTCCAAAACGAAATATTTAAATTTACAGACATCGCCTTCAAGCATCAGATTTTCTTTCTTTTTCACTTTCAGAACTTGAAAAAAAGAAATAATAGAAGCAAATTCTTCATCGTTGATCGTAATGAATTTATCTAAATGTGCCTTGAAAGTTTCCATTGTAAAATTTAGTACTCAAACTTAACTTTATTTTTTTAGTTTTACAATTCTAAAAAACATTAAATCATGGACATCGTTGCAAAAATTTTGATCGCCTTAGTCGCAATAGAACACATCTACATTCTCTGGATGGAAATGTTTGCGTGGGAAACAAAAGGGAAGGAAGTTTTCAAAGCTGCTTTACCCGCAGAAATGTTCAAGCCCACAAAAGGTTTAGCCGCTAATCAGGGACTTTACAATGGTTTTCTGGCTGCAGGATTAATTTGGTCTTTATTGATTGAAGATCCGAAATGGCAAACCAATGTTTCTCTGTTTTTCCTAAGTTGTGTCGCTATTGCCGGAATTTATGGTGCTATTTCTGCAACTAAAAGAATATTTTTCGTTCAGGCACTGCCCGCTATTTTGGGAATTATTGCCGTTGTTTTGAGTAATTTCTTTCATCTTATGCAGAGATAATTTTTTGTTTTAAAAAACTTAAACTTTTCATCTAAATCTTTTTTTTAGCTAAATTTTTACAGCTAAATTTTCATGAATTTTTCATTCCATCATCAGGCTTAAAACCAGCTTTTTAGGCCTTAAAAAATCCATTTAATATATAATTCGTAAATTTGCACTGTCATAAGAAATTGATACACAGCTTTTTTATGCTGGCCTGCATTTTGATGAAATGTAGAAATCTAAGTTGTTCAGTACACATATCTGTAATTACATCATCAGTAATTTATTTGTAGAATCTCTTTAAAAGATTAACTTCTTTTTTACTTGATTCACTCTTCTTCTAGAGTATAATCTATTTGAAATATTTAAAATATAAACATAAAGCCACAGGTTTTTATGCTCATATTTTATTGTAAAAAGTTTTTATCATTAAAAGCTATTACAGACTATTTTGTACTATCGCCATCAGCAGAACAACGAAGATTAAACGTATAATCATTAATTTGTGTACAGTTTCTTAGATCATTTATTAATCAAAAATTCTGAATATGGAAAAAATTGAAAACGGTAGAAAAGTAAAACTTAAAGTTGAAGATCTGACGATTATTTTTGGCAAAAACAAAGAAAAAGCACAGGAACTTTTAGACAAAGGTTTTTCCAAAAAGGAAATTCTTGAAAAAACGGGTTGTACCGTTGGAATCAACAAAGCGAGTTTTGAAATCTACGAAGGTGAATTCTTTGTCATCATGGGATTATCAGGAAGTGGAAAATCTACTTTGCTGCGTTGTCTTAATCGACTGAATGAACCTACTTCAGGAAAAGTATATATCAATGATGATAATATTACTGATAAAAATAACAAAGAACTTCTGGAAGTAAGAAGAACGGAAATGAGTATGGTATTTCAAAAATTTGGACTGCTACCTCATCATAATATTCTAGACAACGCAGGTTTTGGACTGGAAATTAGAGGCGAAAATAAAGCTTCTCGTGATGAAAAAGCTCAAAAAGCATTAGACATTGTAGGTTTAAATGGTTTTGAAAATCAGTTCCCTTCTCAACTTTCAGGAGGAATGCAGCAAAGAGTTGGATTGGCAAGAGCTTTGGCGAACGATCCTGAAGTTTTATTGATGGATGAAGCTTTCTCCGCTCTCGATCCTTTGATCAAATCTGAAATGCAGGATCAGATGCTTGAATTGCAAGATACCCTACAAAAAACCATTGTTTTCATTACCCATGACTTAGACGAAGCCATTAAAATTGGAGACCGTATCGTCATTATGAAAGACGGTGTGATAGAGCAAATAGGAACAGCCGAAGATATTTTAACCAATCCTGCCAGCGACTATGTAAAAGCTTTTGTGGAAAAAGTAGACCGTAAAACAATCATTACTGCGAAATCTTTGATGTTTGATAAACCTACAGTAGTAAGATTCAGAAAAGACGGTCCTGAAGGTGCTTTAAGAAAAATGAGAGCAACTGGTTTGGAAAACTTACCTGTCGTAGATTTTCAAAATAAATTTCTTGGTTTTGTGACGCTCAGCGATATTATGATGATTGCCCGAAGAAAAGAACCTACAGTGGAATCTGTAATCAATAGCAATGTCCCTTCTGTTTATCCTGAGGCTACTGTTGAGGAAATGTTACCGTTAATTTCCGGAAGTAAATCTTCCATTGCTGTTGTGGACGAAAACAATAAGTTTTTGGGTCTTATCAGTCAATTATCCCTCGTGATAGAAGCTACAAAGTTTAACGAAGAAGAAATCATAGAATTAAAAGAAATCGCAAACAATCAATAAAATGAATAAAACTATAGATATTGGTCAATATGTAGAAACTGTAATCAATTGGCTCACAGAAAACGGGAAACCAGTATTCGATGTCATAAAACATGTAGGAAACTCCTCCATCATGGGGATTGAATGGGCTTTGGTAAACACTCCTTTTTATATTATCATTCTCCTTTTTACATTATTGGCATGGTGGAAAGCAGGAAAGGGCATTGCTATTATGACTGTAACAGGACTTACTTTAATATTTTTAATGGGATTATGGAGAGAAACCATGGAAACCCTTGCCCTAATTTTTGTCGCAACCATTACCGCATTGGTCATCTCTGTTCCTTTGGGAATCTGGGCTGCTAAAAGCAAATTGGCTGCAAAAATCATCCGCCCGATGCTGGATTTAATGCAAACAATGCCTGCATTCGTTTATCTAATTCCTGCTGTATTATTTTTCAGTATTGGTAAAGTACCGGGAGCTTTTGCAACTATTATTTTTGCAATGCCACCCGCGGTGAGATTAACAACATTGGGAATTGAAGCTGTTCCGAAAGATATTGTAGAAGCAGCCCGAGCTTTTGGAGCTACGAACCGTCAGATTTTATTTAAAGTAGAACTTCCTTTAGCCATGCAAACTATTTTGGCAGGAATCAACCAAACGATATTATTATCATTATCCATGGTGGTTATTGCCGGAATGATTGCTGCAGGCGGTTTAGGTGAAAAAGTATTGGAAGGAATTAATAATCTGGATATCGGATTAGGATTTGAAAGTGGATTATCCGTTGTGATTTTAGCCATTATTCTTGACCGAATTACCCAAGGATTTGTAAAGAAAAAACAATAAAATGAAGAAATTAAAATACTTATTTTTTCCAATTTTAATCGCTGTATTCAGCATATTAAATTCATGTGAAAATATAAAAAACTCTAAATATATAACCATCGGAATGGTTGACGGCTGGGCAGAAGATGTCGCCATGACGCATGTTGCCAAAGCCATTCTGGATGAACAAGGATATCACGTAATTATTCAGAAAGCTTCAACAGATATGATTCTAGCTTCGATGAATAATGAAGATACAGACCTTTTTATGGGGGTATGGCTACCCTACACTCACGCAACAAAAGTTGCAAAATTTCCAGAATTAATTAACCTTGGAACCAATTATGACAACGGCCGAATAGGTTTGGTAGTTCCTGAATATGTTCCGATTAATTCGATAGAAGAATTAAATCAGCATCAGGATCAATTTAATCACAGAATCATTGGAATTGAAAAGGGAGCCGGATTGACCTCTGGAACGGATAAAGCCATTATTGATTATCAATTGAATTATAAACAAATCAACTCCTCAACCATTGCTATGATTACGGAACTGCAAAATGCGATCAAACGTAAAGAATGGATTGTTGTAGCAGGATGGCAACCCCACTGGATGTTTGGAAAAATGAAGCTTAAGTTTCTGGAAGATCCCAAAAAGACATTTGGAGAAGCAGAACAGATTAAAACCTACAGCCGAAAAAGCTTTGCCAAAGATCACCCAGAATTGGCAACATTCTTTTCTAAAGTACATTTTGATGATGAAAATATGGGCGATCTTTTAACTAAAATGGAAGACAGTAAAGACAAAGAAGCCACTGCAAAAAAGTGGGTGGAAGATCATTCTGAACTTGTGAAATTATGGTTGGATAAAAATTAATTTTTTAAATTTCTCTCGCAGATTTTTTTTGAATTTTTAAAAATTCACTTTATGCATAATCATCCGCTAAATCAATAAGAAATATAAGTTGGTAAACGCTAAGGCGCAAAGAATGAAATGATATACTGTTTTAAGGCGCAAGAAAATCAAAGATTTTTACCAAGCGTCATGTTATATTAACTCTGTAATAATTGCATTCCTAAATTTTATCGCAGATAAAATCCTTGCGCCTTAAAACAGATAGTTATTAAAATAAATTGCGCCTTTGCGATTCTCCAACAAAAGTTTACAAAGCAGAAATCTCCGACAGTTTCTGCTTCATCATTTCAGGTTTAAATTCTCCTTCATGATAATACACCAAGTTTTGTTTTGAATCTAAAATAATCCACAACGGATAAACAGGCTGTTTTTTATTTTTAGATAAAGCCAACGCCAATTCATGTATTCCTGAATTTCCGTTCGGTAAATAATTGAATTCTTTTCCCTGAAACTGTATTTTATCTTTCGTTTTTTCAGCTTCGAAATTGATGAAATAAAAATTGTCGTTGATCATTTTAACCAGATCCTTGTTTTTATTCAATTTAAAAGATTCGATCTTACACACGGAGCACCAATCTGTATAAAGGTGGATAATTGTAGGTTTTGGAGTTTCTTTCTGTAGAATTTCCAAGTCTGAAAAAGTGCCTGTCTTTATCTGCGAGAGACAAAGACAAGGCACAAACATTAAAAATAAAAATATCGTTAAAAGTTTCATTACTTCAATTTTTTTAACCACAAAAGAGACAAAAGATTTTTAGTCGTTTTTAGATACTTAAAAGCTTACAAAACAATCGAGCCTAAGAACTTTTACATTTTGTAAACTTTTATCATTTTTTTTTCCTATCATTTCTTTTGTTCCTTTTGTGGTTAAATATTTCTTACATATTGATATTACTATTTCAAAGTATATTTTACACCCAGAAACCCTCTGATTCTCTGCATCGGAGCATATCCGTAAGTGGTATCAAAAGTATAATGATTAGGATTATTAATAGGGTCATCAACATGCTTATCAAACGGGTCAAACGGTCTCATCAAAGGATCTTTTGGAGTAAAATTGAAGATATTTTTCACTCCGCAATACACTTCAAATCCTGATTTGAAACTTTTGGAAACCTGAATATTCGCCAATGAATAAAACGGAGAGTATTCCGGTCGATAATCATTCGGTAAAACAGGCAATCGCATCGGACCATAAAACTGTCCGGTAAAATCAATCGTCAAATTACTCGGAAATTTATAGGTCAAACTATACGTTCCACTCCATTTTGGAGCATGAAGCTGTTGAACTTTTTCATCATTTCCATCAAATTTTTGATAAACATCAAGGTAAGTTACTCCTAAATTAACACTCAAAGGAAAGCTAAAACTCAAGTCTACATTCATTGAAGCACCTCTTGAAATACCATATCCATGAAGATTATCGTAAATAATTTTCTGAGGATCAGTATCAAAATCACCAACAATTTTATTGCTGAAATAGGTGTAAAAAGCAGAAGCATCCAAATTAATTAATTTATTTCCAACAGGAATTTTCCAAACATAATTTAAATTTCCATTAATCGATCTCTCTGGTTTTAAATTGTCTTTAATCACCACTTCACGAGAGCCAGTCAAAGCTGCATGGTCTTCTGTAAATAAATTCACCACTCGGAAACCTGTCCCAAAATTAAACCGCAATGTATGATAAGGATTCGGAGAAAATTTCCATGCAAAACGCGGTGAATGCACAGAATGATGGATTCTATCGTAATCATATCGATACCCCAACAACAACGTATTTTTATCATTAATTTCCCACTGATCCTGTATAAATGCCCCCAAAATAGGTGACTTCATCGGCTCATTTGTTACTCCGTCTCCTGATAAAGTTCCGGGAGTATTATCATCATAAAAAGTTCTTTTGTAAGTAACTCCTGCAATCAAATCATGACTTCCCAATTTTTTATCCCAATACGTCTGAACGAAAGCTACTTTTTGTGTGGCATCAAACGGATTGCTTCCATAAAAAGAATTTTGGTCATGAAAATTATAAGAAAACTGAGTAATAATATTTTCTTTCATTGGCCATTGATACATCCCGAAAGCCTCTACTCTATTGGTATAAATGCTTTCACCATACACTTCATTGCTTCCTCGGTAAGATTTATTCCACTGCATTTCGCCGCCAAAACGGTCTTCATACAAATATCTCAGCGCAAAACTAGCCATTCTGTTTTCCTTTCTTTGGAAATTCCATTTATTGAAAACTGAAATTCTATTTTGTAAAGCAGAATCTGTGAAATTATCTTTATTCTGATCTATTTTTTCATTAAAACTGAAATAATTTAAACTTAATAATGAAGCAACATTTTTCCCAAAATTAAATTTCGTTGAAAAATCCAGATTATTTTCACCCCAACTTGTTGTCATAAGATCGACACTTAATTTCGGAGCCGTCAAAGCATTTTTAGTGATAATATTAATAACTCCGCCCATCGCTTCTGAACCATAAAGAGAAGATGCTGGGCCTTTTACAACCTCCACTCTTTCAATCAAACTATTCGGAATTCCGCTTAAACCATACACCGTGGAAAGCGAACTTACAATCGGCATTCCGTCAATTAAAATCATCGTATAAGGTCCTTCCAAACCGTTGATGTGAATATCTCCCGTATTACAAACCGAACAATTCAATTGAGGTTTTACGCCGTTTACCATTGCAATAGCCTCAAAAATATTCGGAGTCGGATTTTTCTGGAAAAACTTTTGACTGTAAATCTCCACTGCCACGGGACTTTTCGATCTGCTGATCGGTTTTATGGTTCCTGTGATCACAACATCATCGATTAACTTTGTCCTTTCTTCCCGTTGTGGAATTTTTACAGAATCAACCTTTTTTGATTGATTTATATTCAAACTATCCATTTCCTGTGAAAAACAATAGTTGGATAAAAAGACAATAGAGAATAATATTCGTTTCATGAATCAAAATTGTTAGACAAATCTAACAATTATTTTTAGAACAACAAAACTCCATGGAAAATATTCTTAAAAACAATTCATGAAAAATTATTAAATTTGAGAAACTACATATAAAAGTAAAATGCGATATAACCAGTCGGGAAAAATCCCACCAAAAAGACATACTATTTTTAAGTCTCCGGAAGATAAATTTTACTACGAACAGCTTTTCGGAACGGAAGGTTTTCATGGAATCTCCTCTTTGCTGTACCATATTCACCGTCCGACTCAAATAAAATCTATTGGGGAACCAAAAGATGTAACTCCGAAAATCGCCGTTGACAAAAACGTGACGCCAAGAATGTTTAAGGGAATGAATGTAACTCCTGAAGACGACTTTTTGGACAGCCGCAAGATACTTTTGGTGAACAATGACCTGAAAATGGGATTGGCAAAACCAAGAAAGTCGATGGATTATTTCTACAAAAATGCTGAATGTGATGAACTTTTATATGCTCACAACGGAAGCGGAGTTTTGAAAACTTTTGTAGGAAATCTTGATTTTTCTGTTGGTGACTATCTGATTATTCCGAGAGGAACAATTTATCAGGTTGAATTAAACTCTGATGATACCGTTTTCTTCGTAGTGGAAAGCCACTCTCCGATTTACACGCCAAAAAGATACAGAAACGAATTCGGACAGCTTTTGGAGCATTCTCCATTCTGCGAAAGAGACATCATCGCACCGACTTTTGTTGAACCTAAAGACGAAAAAGGGGAATTTTTAATTAAAGTAAAAAAAGAAAATCAAATCACTGATTTCATCTATGCAACGCACCCGTTTGATGTTGTAGGTTGGGATGGTTACTTTTATCCTTATAAATTTAATATTAAAAACTTCGAACCGATTACAGGAAGAATTCACCAACCGCCACCAGTTCACCAGACTTTTGAATCGCATAATTTTGTAGTTTGTTCGTTCTGTGCAAGAATGTACGATTACCATCCACAGGCAATTCCTGCGCCTTATAATCATTCAAACATTGATTCTGATGAGGTTTTATTCTACACAGAAGGTGATTTCATGAGTCGTAATCATATCGATTTAATGGATTTCACGCTTCACCCGGGAGGAATCGTTCACGGGCCTCACCCAGGAGCTATGGAAAGAAGTATTGGTAAAAAATTCACTGAAGAATATGCGGTGATGGTAGACCCTTTCCGTCCATTGAAAATTACGGAAGAAGCCATGAAAGTGGAAGATCCGTCATACAAAACTTCATGGTTGGAATAAAGCAGTAAAAATTCTTTCTAAAATTTAAAAAAGTACCGCTAAATACATCCAAAAGACGCCTTAAATCCTTTATTTAAAGCGTCTTTTTTCGCAAATTTGTGAGGTATGGTTAACATATTTGACCATCATTATTTTTCATGACGAATCCTAAAGTAATGGTGGTTTAAATGACGGTATTTTTTGGAAAGAAACAATTATTTTTGAAATAAATCATATATATTGGAATTAATTATTAAATTTAACAGATTTAAAAAGCGTAATCCGAAAAGCTATATGAGTAGGAAAAACTAATAAAATAAATTATTTATGAAAAATCTTAAAAAATTGAAGAGAAACGAGCTAAAAAATGTAAAAGGAGGAGATAATCCAACACGTGTCACTTGTGTTCAACTAATGAATCAATTTGTAGAAGTGTTTCCTGAAGATTTTTGCTATAATCCGGAAAATTCGACTCATACGGTATGCGTATGTAAAAGACTTTATGGTCTATAATATCATGACAAAAGTACAATCATCGCTATAAGAGTTTAGTTTATCAAAACTTCGGCATGCGATGAGCTCTGCTTTGTTTAATTATCAGATTCTTCAAAAAAATATTTTTATTATAATTAATCTGAGTTTGATATAGGCAAAGTTTAAAAATAATTGACCGTCATTTACTTTATTCAAGTTTAATGACGGTTTTTTTTAAAGAAAAATATGCCATCAGACTTTCCAAAATATTCACTATAAAATTGTTTACGCATCTGTGTTGGTATTTTCTACCTAGCAGTAATTTCTCCAAACTCAGGTTAATTAAGAATCCCACAACAATACTATAAATAAAGGAGTGAATGCCAAGGTATTTAGTCCTTATTTTTTTTCTAAAATATGACAAATGTTTGAAAAAAACACAGCCATTTTTAAAGCAAATAAATACAATATTAATTATCTTTAAGAGATAAAAATTAAAAACTCTAATATGTATAATTATATTAGCGCAGAAGAAGCAATTTATACCGTCAAAAGCGGAAACCGAGTGTTTTTTCATGGAAGTGCATGTACTCCGAATTATTTAATTGATGAATTGGCAAGACAATCCCACAGACTTCAAAATGTAGAGATGGTTTCTATCACTCAACAGGGAGCTGTAGAAATTGCTAAACCAGAATATAAAGACAGTTTTTTCGTCAATTCATTATTTGTTTCCACACCGGTAAGAAATGCAGTTAATTCTGAAAATGGAGATTATGTTCCTATTTTTTTAAGTGAAATTCCTATTCTTTTCAGAAAAAATATTTTACCGCTGGATGTTGCTTTAATTACTGTTTCTCCACCAGACAAACATGGATTTTGCACATTAGGAACTTCGGTAGATGTTGCAAGAGCGGCAGTAGATACTGCAAAATTGGTTGTTGCAATTGTAAATCCTCTAATGCCAAGAACCCACGGTGATGGAATGATCCACATCAGCAGAATTCACAAATTGGTTTGGCATGAAGAAGAGCTTCAAACAGTAGATTACGGTTCTAAAGTTGGCCCCGACGAAATGCTTGTTGGAAAAAATGTGGCTGAATTAATTGATGACAGATCAACTTTACAAATGGGTATCGGAACTATTCCTGATGCGGTTTTAAAATGTTTAGGAAATCATAAAGACCTTGGAGTTCACACCGAAATGTTGAGCGACGGAGTGATTGATTTAATTCAAAGCGACGTTATCAACAATAAATATAAAGGCTATCATGATAACAAAACGATTACAAGTTTCTGTTTCGGAACAAGAAAACTGTATGATTACGTAGATGATAATACAGTTTTTGATTTCAAAGATGTGAGTGATGTTAATTTCCCAATCAACATTATGAGAAACAATAAAATGGTGGCGATCAATTCTGCCATTGAAATTGATCTTACCGGACAAGTCTGTGCAGATTCTATCGGAACAATGCAATACAGCGGAATCGGAGGACAAATGGATTTTATGAGAGGTGCCGCCTTGAGCGAAGACGGAAAACCCATTATTGCCATCACTTCAAGAACTAAAAAAGGCGTTTCCAGAATTGTTCCTTTCCTAAAACAGGGAGCGGGCGTTGTAACTACGAGAGGTCACATTCATTGGGTGGTTACGGAATACGGAACCGCTTATCTTTACGGGAAAAATCTACGCCAAAGAGCACAGGAATTGATCAGCATTGCACACCCCGATGACAGAGAGATGTTGGAAAGAGCAGCTTTTGAAAGATTTAAACATTAATAGCGTTAATATTTAAATTATTTCTTGATTTATTTTATTTAATGTAAAAAAAACGTACTTTTAACTTAACATAAAGAAATGGTAAAAATGCCTTAAGGTTTTGGCAGAATATTTGATAAAAACCTTTTTAAAATCAGAAACTTGAAGACTATATATAATTCGATAAGGGAGGAAGTCATAAAACATTCTAAAGTAAAAAACTCAGTTTTAGGGAATGTTGACGAATGGAAAAGAAGCCATTATATAATTCTTTCTGAGATCATCAAAGATGAGCTGTCGGAATCTGAAGAGATGAAGGGCGGAAAAAAATTCGAAATAGGAAACACTATTTCGCATGTTACCTTACAACGTTTTTTCGAAAATGACTATCAGGATAAAACCCATAATGATTTAAGATTTTTAAAAACTTTAGATAAAATATGTATTTTTTTAGGTTACAAAGACCTGAACGCTTATATACAGTTTGTAAAAGAGAAAAAACAGGAGAATGATTCCGATGATCAGGCATTTTTAAAACAATTGGTCTATGAATATTGTGCTACCGTTTTTGAATTTTATAAGAATTTCCCCAATCATAGAACAGAATTATTCAAACCCTTAGTTTTTGATGATTCTCCGTTTTTGGAAAGAGCATCGCAATTCAGCAGAGAATTATGTGAAAGAGATTTTCAATTAGTAACAAAAAACAACCGTTCAAATTTTGAAGTTTTTGACATTCATATTGTAACCGATGAACCCGATAAAAAAATATTAGAGTCTCAGGAATTCTGGAATCTTTTATTTAAAGTTGGCGAATCTGGCGAAGAACACTTTGTAAATCAACTCAATACACAGATTTATTTCATCAAAAAAATAGACAACATCTGGAAAATATGGGACAACTATAATCCCGACGCAGGAAGATTAAATAAGAAAACCGAATAACATAAAAAAATGAAAGCCGTAGAGATCTACGGCTTTCACATTTTCGAAATATTTTTTTTCCACTTGCTTTGTGTATACAAATGTAGATAACCTAATCGTGATATAAGAAACTTAAATATACTTAAATGAACTCTTCTTTATGATTATGTTAACTATCTTCAAGGATTCCACATTAATATTTTTAAGGTTTCAAGGAATTTTGTATTTTGCATACCTATAAAATAAAAGTAAAAGAGAAAATATGTCAACACTTACATTTGCCGAAAAAATTGCTCAAGCAGAGAATTTTTTACCAATTAATGGTACAGATTACATTGAGTTTTATGTAGGAAATGCTAAACAGGCTGCTCATTATTATAAAACCGCTTTCGGTTTTCAGTCTGTAGCATACGCTGGTCCTGAAACAGGAGTAAGAGATCGTGCATCTTATGTTCTTCAACAAGGAAAAATTAGACTTATCTTAACGACTGGTCTTAAGTCTGACTCACCAATCAACGAACACGTAAAAAAACACGGTGATGGAGTAAAAGTATTGGCACTTTGGGTAGATGACGCTTACCAAGCTTTCGAAGAAACTACAAAAAGAGGTGGAAAACCATATTTAGAGCCTGTAACTTTAACAGATGAGCATGGTGAAGTAAGAATGTCCGGAGTTTACACTTACGGAGAGACTGTTCACATGTTTGTAGAAAGAAAAAACTACAAAGGTCCTTTCATGCCTGGCTACCAAAAGTGGGAAAGCGCTTATCAGCCGGAAGATGCAGGTTTATTATATGTAGACCATTGCGTTGGAAACGTAGATTGGGACAGAATGATTCCTACCGTAGAATGGTACGAAAAAGTAATGGGATTTGTGAACATTCTTTCTTTTGATGACAAACAGATCAACACAGAATATTCTGCATTGATGTCTAAAGTAATGTCAAACGGAAACGGATTCGCAAAATTCCCGATCAACGAGCCTGCAGAAGGTAAAAAGAAATCTCAGGTAGAAGAATATCTTGATTTCTACGAAGGAGAAGGTGTACAACACATCGCTGTAGCTACAAAAGACATCATTCATACAGTAACTGAACTTAAAAAACGTGGTGTAGAGTTCCTTTCTGCTCCACCGGAAGCATATTACGACATGGTTCCTGAAAGAGTTGGTCATATCGATGAAGATCTAAAAAAATTACAGGATTTAGGTATACTTATTGATCATGATGAGGAAGGATATCTTTTACAGATCTTTACAAAGCCTGTTGAAGACCGTCCTACTCTTTTCTTCGAAATCATTGAAAGACACGGTGCACAGAGTTTTGGTGCAGGTAACTTCAAGGCATTGTTCGAAGCATTAGAGAGAGAGCAAGAGAAAAGAGGTAATCTTTAATTAAAAAATACAATTACAAGTTTTGTCAGGATTCAAAGTCTTGGCAAAACTTTTTTATAAACACATTATATGAAAAAATTATTTATCGGGATTTTATTTTTGGGAGCATTGGGTGTAAAAGCTCAATACGGATCAATGAATGAAATTCTTACCATCCTTGAAGAAAAAAAAGGCATTAATCAACATCTGGAAAATGAAAGCGTAGACAACAAAAAATTTGTTTTAATTAAAGACGCGGAAGATCATACAGAAAGGGATTTTATTATTATTAAAGGAAAAAATGCTACTTATGTAGAAGTTTTTGACGATAAAGCCACCGGAGAAAGCAGTTCAAATGTTTTCACAGGAGATATTATCAGAAAAAAGAACATTATTTCTTTAAGAGCAAATATGCTTGAAAATAAAAGAGTTCCCATTCCGGTTACCAAAACTTTACTGCTTACGAAACAAAAAGACATTCTGTATCTTATCGATGTCAACACAAAAGACAGATGGATCGATGAAGCATCGTATTCAAAAAAATAATATAAATCTTGGAAGAACACTCGTCATTGCGCATAGCGACGGAGCAATCTTTTTAATAATCTAAACTAAATTCAAATCTTATGAAATCATTTGTAGAGTATTCCTCCAATTCGGACTTTTCAATACACAATATTCCGTTCGGAGTAGCAGTTTTTAACAAAGAATATATCGGATGTTGTACAAGAATCGGAGATCAGATCGTTGATCTTGCGACATTGTATGACCTTAGTTATTTTGAAGACATTGACGGATTAGAAGACAATGTTTTTGAAGCATATACCTTAAACGAATTTATTGAACTGGGAAAACCTGTAACCAATGCTGTTCGTTTAAAAATTCAGGAATTATTACTGGAAGGTTCTATCTTGTCTAAAGATCAGAAAACCATTGAAGACGCTTTCTATGATTTGGATAAAGTAAAAATGATGATGCCGGTTCACATTCCGAACTACACTGATTTTTACAGCAGCATTGAGCATGCTACCAACGTTGGAAAAATGTTCCGTGACCCTGCAAATGCATTATTACCTAACTGGAAACATTTACCTGTAGGATATCATGGGAGGGCTTCATCAATTGTGGTTTCAGGAACGGATATTAACCGCCCAAAAGGTCAGACAAAGCCTGCTGATGCAGAAAAACCAGTTTTCGGACCATCAAAACAATTGGATTTTGAATTAGAAATGGCTTTCATCATCAATAAAAATACAGACATGGGCGAAAGTATCTCCACAAATGAAGCGGAAGACGCTATTTTTGGGATGATTATTTTCAATGACTGGTCAGCGAGAGATATTCAAGCTTGGGAATATGTTCCACTAGGGCCATTTTTAGCTAAAAACTTTGGTTCATCAGCTTCTCCTTGGGTTGTTACTTTGGAAGCTTTAGAGCAGTTCAGAACAGCTTCTCCTACACAGGATCCTGAAGTTTTAGATTATTTAAAATTTGAAGGAGATAAAAATTACGATATCAATTTAGAGGTTTACTTACAGCCTGAAAACGGTGAAGAAAACCTAATCTCTGAAAGCAATTATAAATTCATGTATTGGAACATGACGCAGCAATTAGCTCACCACACTGTAAATGGTTGTAACCTTGAAGTTGGTGACTTGTATGCAAGTGGAACCATCTCAGGAAGCGATCCAAAATCTTTCGGTTCTATGCTTGAGTTGACATGGAGAGGTCAAAACCCAATCAAACTAAGTAACGGTCAGGAAAGAAAATTCATCGATGATAACGACACTGTAACAATGAAAGCCTGGTCTGAAAAAGACGGTGTAAGAGTTGGTTTCGGTGAAGTAAGTGGAAAAATTATTCCTACTAAATAACATTTAAACTTTTAATAATAATATTTAGATGCTTCGACTCCGCTCAGCATGACACTGCTAATACTAGCTGTTTTTTTAGCAGTTAATTTTTAGCGATGTCATGCTGAGCGAAGTCGAAGCATCTATTTTTAAGATACAAAAGCTTTAGTATCAAAAAAATATGAAAACAGTAATCCCCTCCGAATTATCTTCAGTACAACTACAAACCATCATGCAGACAGCCGTTTCACCACGACCGATTGCATTGGCTTCAACGGTGGATAAAGACGGAAATCATAATTTATCTCCATTCAGTTTTTTTAATATGTTCAGTACGGTTCCTCCGATATTGATCTTTTCACCCTCAAGAAGAGTTCGTGACAATACCACGAAACATACGTTAGAAAACGTTTTAGAAGTTCAGGAAGTGGTCATCGGCACTGTAAATTTCCCGATTGTACAGCAAATTTCTTTAGCTTCTACAGAATATGGTGACGGAGTAAATGAGTTCATCAAATCGGGCTTAACCATGAAAGACGCCGATCTGGTTCAACCTAAATTAATTGAAGAATGTCCTGTCAACTTTGAATGTAAAGTTTTAGAAATAAAATCTTTGGGAGATCAGGGTGGTGCAGGAAATCTGGTTATTTGTGAGGTTCAGAAAATTCATATCAGAGAAGAATACTTGAATGAAGATGGAAACTTAGATCAGAAAAAACTCGATATGGTCGCTCGTCTCGGCGGAAACTGGTATTCCAGAAATAATGAAAATAATCTTTTTGAAGTTCCAAAACCGTTGGTAACAAAAGGAATTGGTTTTGATCTTCTTCCTGATGCTATAAAATACAGTAAAGTATTTACAGGAAACGATCTGGGAATGCTTGCCAACGTTGAGATTTTACCCTCTGAAAACTGTCATGAAGACGAAAATATTCATCAAGAAGCTCAAAAATTATTATTGGAAAGTAAAATTGATGGGGCTTGGAAAATTTTAGTTAAATAATTTAGAAAGGAAGTTGGAAGCAGGAAGATGGAGGTTACAATTGAAACGCTAATTTTCACAGTATGAAAACTTCAAACCTCTTGCTTCCAGCTTCCTTTCTTTATTCATTGACAATCTTATCGTTGATAAATTCAATGCATTTTTCAACAACTGTATTCAATTCTTTTGGTAGATTTTCTTCTTCCCAAGGTTCTTTTGAGCCAAACGTATGATTGGCATTTTCAATTAAAAACAATTCAGAATTTGGGTTTAAAATATGAAGATGTTCCGCATTTTTCACACTTACGCTTTCATCACTTGTTCCGTGAATAACTAAGACATGAGCTTTCGCCATTTCTGTTGCTCTTTCTACATCAAAACGATGTTCATCTTTTTCAAAATCTTCAAAAAATTGATAATAATGTGGCATTTCCTGTTTTGTTCGTCCGTTCAACACATGGTAAACTCCTTTCGTCTTCCAGTTTTCCAGAGCTTCATCTTTCGGAAAACGTTCTAATGTATCCACACTTGCCAAAGTGATTAACCCGTTAATTCTTTCATCTTCAAAAGTCTTAATAATAGAAATCCCTCCTCCTCTGCTATGTCCGATTAATATTATTTTCTGATCATCCACATTCGGATGCTTAACAAAATGATCAATCACAACACCTAAATCGGAAAGTTCTTTAGAATAATTATTATTTCCAAAAGCTTCCAAATCTGCAAAGTTATGAGGATCTTCAACAGTCGTTCCGTTGTGGGAAAAATTGAATTTAACAAAGAAAAATCCGGCTTCGGCAAACTTTTCAGCCATTAAATCCCATGCGCCCCAATCTTTGTAACCTTTGTAGCCATGAACGAAAATGACTAACGGTAATTTTTCATCTGTTTCCGGATAAAATGCGTCTGCAAGAAATTCTCTGGTTTCAGGATTTGTGATGATTATATTTTGTTGTTTTGTGATTTTCATGTTTTGATTTTGTTCTATTTATTTGTTGGTTAATCGCAAAGGCGCAGAGTTTTTATTTTAATTACGTTTTAAGGCGCAAGAAAATCAGAGATTTTCGATTTTAGCAGCATGTCATTTCGAAGAATGAGAAATCTATATTCTCGTTTAGATTCTTCACTCCACTTTGTTTCGTTCTGAATGACAAACTATATATTTTATTGATTACCTATATTTCACTTAAAAATATTAAAAATACACCTAAACACAAAGTAAAATCTTATTTTTGCGATATGTTGGATTTAAGAACGGTAACCGTAATGCGTTATATTCTGCCACTTCGCGAGGGAGGTTCGCTTCCGGCTTTGGCAGAGGCTGATGATGATTTTAAATATGTTTTGAAATTCCGTGGCGCTGGTCATGGCGTTAAAATGTTGATTTCTGAATTATTAGGAGGAAAAATAACAGAAGTTTTAGGACTGCAAATTCCTGAATTGGTTTTTATCAATCTTGATGTAGATTTTGGAAGAGCAGAAGCAGATGAAGAAATTCAGGATTTATTGAAAAATTCTGAGGGACTCAATTTAGGACTGCATTATCTTTCCGGCTCGATTACATATGATTCGAGTATAAAAGTTGATCCGCTTTTGGCTTCAAAAATTGTCTGGCTGGATGCGTTTATTACTAATATCGACCGTACTTTTAAGAACACCAACCTTTTGATGTGGCATAAAGAATTGTGGGTAATTGACAACGGTGCGTCATTTTATTTCCATCATTCTTGGCAGAATTTTGATACGGCAGCGAAAACTCCGTTCAAATATGTGAAAGACCACGTTTTGCTTCCACAGGCAAAAATGTTGGATGAAGCCGATAAGTTCGCGAAAGAAGTTTTGAATGATACCGTTTTCAGAGAAATCGTTAATTTGATTCCTGAAGATTGGCTGCATTGGAATGACGCCGATGAAACGCCTGAAGAAATTCGTGAGATCTATTTCAACTTCCTGAAAACACGATTAGAAAATTCTGAAATCTTTTTAAACGAAGCCAAAAATGCAAGAGGATAAAATTTACGAATACGCTGTAATACGCTTGGTACCGAAGGTTGAGAGAGAAGAGTTTTTCAATGTCGGACTCGTTATGTTCTCAAAAAGAGAGAAATTTATCAAGGTAGATTATTATTTATGTCCCGATAAATTCAAACTAATGCACAGCAAGTTGGATTATGACGACATCATTCAAAATCTGGAAAGCTTCCAAAAAATAGCAAATGGAGATAAAGATGGCGGGCCTATTGCACAGTTTGAAATCCCAGAACGTTTTCGTTGGTTAACGGCTGTGAGAAGTTCTGTTGTTCAAACTTCAAGACCTCATCCGGGGAAATCTAAAGACTTGGAAAAGACTTTTGGTAAACTTTTTGAAGAGTTAGTAAAATAGTACTCTCTTTCAAAAAATATTATATGAAATCAATCATAAACAATACATCAATCTACAGGTTTTCAATAAACCTGTTTTTTATTTTATTTTTAAGTTCATTTACGTTAGGTTTTTCTCAGCTTCCATTTGAACCGAAAACCGGAAAAAGTACTCTGTTGCCGGAAAAAACAAATGTTTCTGAAAACATTGTCTACAAAACCAATGCAAACGGAGATGAGATGAAATTGGATATATACACTCCAAAAGATGCATCATCCGAGAAACTTCCCGTCGTAATTTACGTTTTCGGAGGAGGATGGGTAAAAGGTGATAAAACCATACGATCTGAGACTTATATTGAAGACATGTTTTTAAAATTGGTTGAAAAAAAATATGCAGTAATTGCGATAAATTATACCTTATTAAACGAAAACATTCATTTTCCACTACCACTTCAAGACACTAAAGATGCGATACGTTGGGTGAGAAAAAATGCAGAAAAATATAATTTCGACACCAATAATATTGGATTATTCGGAGCTTCATCGGGCGCTCATCTTTCTATGCTTGCAGCTTATACTCAGGATAATGAATTTGTTGGAAGTCCTGAACTCGCGCCTTATTCTGCAAAAGTAAATTATGTTGTTGATAATTTCGGGCCGGCAGATCTTAATACACTTCTTCATACCCGAATCGGAAAAGTACCTGTTTTTTTCGTTGGATTAATATTTTCAAACAAAATCGTGACTTTAAGAGAAAATCTTGTCAATGGAATTTCCGGATATGATATCAAAAAAGACAAAAGAAAAGTAGTAAAATATTTTAAAACCGTATCTCCGATAACGTATGCAGATAACGCTGTTCCGACTTTAATTGTGCAAGGTGATAAAGATAAAGTAGTTCCTTTAAAACAATCTAAAAAGCTCAGTAGAAAGCTCAAAAAAGCCAACGTACAAAATTCTTTAATTATCGTAAAAGACGGAATACACGGATTCGGAACGACTGACAAAACTTATTTACATCAAATTGATGATGAAATGGTAAATTTTATTGTTTCACAAAAGAAAAACTAATTAATTTCCGGGCTCATCATACAATTGACTTCCCCAAAACTGAATATCTCTTTCTGCCAGATTTGAATTAAAAAACAAATCTTTTACTTCTTCTATAATTTTTTGAACAGCGTTAACATCGGTAGTTCTTATTCTTGTTTCGTGGTTTTCTTTTACGCCACTTCCTGTGAAATTAAGAGATCCTAAATAGGCAATTTCATCATCAATAACGTAAATTTTACTGTGAATAAACGTTTTATTGAAAGAATTTCCATTATTTGGAGAAACAAAAACCTTGAAAGGAAATAACTGTTTATAGGTGTAATGATAGACTTTGGTGTTTTTAATTTTCTTAACCATAGAATCTCTTGCGAAAAAAATAAGAACGACAATGATAAAGACGAGTCCATATTTCAAGTCTTTCAAAAGATACATTAAGGGAAACAAAACAACTGTCAAACCGATCATTGCAAAGAGTAGAGTTCCCGACAAACTCTCCAAATTATCTCTCGTTTCTTTTGCTTTCTGATCAACATGTTTGTTTTGAATGATGAGTTTGTGAATATTTTTTTCATATCCATAAAAATCTTCAATCTCATCACTCGTAATAAGTTTAATATTGATCCCTCTGGAATGAAGAAAAATCAGCTCTTTAATTAAAAAAGGAGAAAGATAGGGAGAAACAATTTTCACGTTTTTCTTTGCATTTCTTATATCCTGCATAAGCTTGGCACCAGCACCCTTTCCCATGTAGATATCACATACCGCATTATTATAAAAAGTTCCCATTCTTAGTAAAAATTGAGGTTTTTCATTATTTGTTTTGTCGTTTTTATCGGACACCAAAAATAGTTCAACTTTAAATATTTTAACCCTTTAAAAGACAATTTTTTCTAAAATTAAAATGGATAACTGTTTTTTTAAGATTTTCAATTATATCAAATTACGAATAATCAAGCCTGTTTAGACTTATTATTTTAACCACAAAAGGTACAAAAGCAATGATTGAGCTATTTAAAATTTAACTGTTTTGAAAACAAAAGCCCTCAAAAGATTAAAAATCATAGATTTTTAAAACTTATGTGTTCTTCTTTGCTGTTCATCATGAACTTAAATAAATAATATACTTAATCTTTTGTTCCTTTTGTGGTTAAAATAATAAGTTTAAACAAGTTTGTCAATAAAAAACGGATCCCCATAAAGAATCCGTTCCTAATAAATAATAATAGAAAGCTAAAAAAACATTTAAAAATTGAAATTAAGTCTTGAAAACAGATATCTACCATTCTGTCCAAACTGCGATGTAGAGCGCGAATAGATAAATTGATCGTTATTGGTAGATGCCGTAAGATTTTTTGTAGGATAAATATCAAACAAATTATTTACCCCTAAAGTAAGTCCAATATTTTTTGTAAACTGATAAGCTACAGAAAGATCCGTGATGATTTTTGGGGTAATTT
Source organism: Chryseobacterium sp. GW823-FHT05E08 (assembly GCF_058795655.1). Taxonomy (NCBI): domain Bacteria; kingdom Pseudomonadati; phylum Bacteroidota; class Flavobacteriia; order Flavobacteriales; family Weeksellaceae; genus Chryseobacterium; species Chryseobacterium sp. GW823-FHT05E08. The sequence goes on from NZ_JBXAHY010000003.1 coordinate 382,524, forward strand.
GCTGATGCTCGTTCGTTTCAACAATTCCGTTTCCGTTGGCATCAATGATATCCGGACTTGTTACTTTTCCAAAATAAGTATTTCTTAAATAAACAATTGTTTTTCCCCAAGAAAGTTGGTTCGATAAACTTGCTTTTACCCTTGGTACAGCTTCTTCAAGATAAATTCTTGAGGCTTCAGAAAAATAGACATTTTCTAAATTTGTTTCCTGTAAAGAACCTGAGGAATGAATATTTCCAACTTTTTTAGTCTGATTAAGATTGATCGCAAAATTATTGTCCAATTTCACTCCGGAAAACCTTAAATTATGACTGATAACCACATCCAAACCTTTGGTTTCCGTGTCAATTGCATTGGCAAATAACTGAACGGCATTTACTCCGGCCGCATCCATAGCCGCCTGTGCCTGAGGAGAAACTGACGCTCTCGCAAACTGTCCTGTAAGAATAATTCTGTTATCAATTCTTGTAAAATATCCATCTGCTGTAAACGTTAAATTAGCAGCAGGAATTTTATAGGTAAAACCTACACTTGCAGACTTTGAAGTTTCCTGTTTTAAGCTTGGAATATCTAATAAATCGGCAACTTTTGAATCATTACTAAAAGTTCCAACCTCTTTTAAAACCCCGTCTGTAAACAAAGTAGACGTTACATTATAATAAATCTGATGAATCGACGGAGCTCTAAAACCTGTAGAACCCGCAAATCTGAAATTTAAATTTTTATCTAATTTTATCCTTGAAGCCAGTTTATAGTTAAAAGTAGAACCAAAATCGGAATAATTTTCATATCTCGCTGCTGCATCAACCAATAACCAATCTGTGAAATTAAATTCCAGATCTGCATACCCTGCAACCGATTGGCGGTTTTTATTCACAGCATTTTCAGGTCTGAAACCGCCGAAAACCTGCGACCCTCCCGGAAGTGCATTTCCGAAGAAATCTGTTGGTCTTGCAGAGCTACCATTCCAAATATTTCCGTTTACATCATATGTTGCATATGACGCTTCTTCTCCGGCTGTAATTTTGAAATTTTCATAACGGTGTTCTGCTCCGAAAGCAACATTAATTCCGCTCCAGACATCATATTTTTTAGAAAAATCTAAATTGATTGTATTTTGAGAGAATCTTAATCCACCCGCACTAAACTCGCTCGGTGAAGCAAATCTCAACGATGTATTTCCTGTATTTTGAATGGTATAATCAAATGAATTTTGCCCGAAAGTATTGCTTAAATCAATATTCCAACCACTCCAATTTCCTTTAATTCCTGCAGAAAGCGACAAATCCTGAATGTCAGTTCCGATCTGTGGCAAATATCCGTTGGCTGCCAATCCTGTAAATGTTCTGCTTTGATTTGGCTTTCTGTAAAAACCTCCGGAAGTCCCTTGTCTGTAGCTGTAACCGCCAAAAGTATAGACTTTCCAGTTATCATTTATTGGAATTTCAATATTGGCAAATAACTGATGATTGCTGAGCTTAGACTGCCCAACCTGCATGTTGAAATCTTTTCTATCCTGCCCTCTGTAGGCCAATTCCTGATCCGTTACATTTGTATTTAAAAGCCCCTGTAAAGCAGAGATTGTAGTGGCAGATTGTATCTGATTTTGAAAATCTACTGAAAAATAATTTACACCCTGAGCATATTGATGAATAGAATTAATAATTTGCTGAGAGTTTGGTGTACTTCCGATATTTGTAAAAAGGGAAGAAAGATTCACTCCATTATTCAAAGCGCGTTGTTCTATGGCGTTGTAAGCATTATAAATCGTACCGCTTTCGATTCCTGCTCTGTAAGTTGGATTTCTGAACTGTGAAGTCCATGTTATATTGTAAAAACCGCCTTTTTTACCAATTTTATTTCCATAATTAAGATCAACCTGAATATTCTGTCCGTCAAAATCTCCGGTATGATCATTGGCTGTTGGCGTCAAATTACCTCCGTAATTTACTTGTCCGGTTAGTTTTCCGGTATCTCTTTTCAATTCTAAATTGATCACCCCGGCAATCGCATCCGAGCCATATTGGGCGGCAGCTCCGTCACGTAAAACCTCAATCCTGGTTAATGCAAACGATGGAATCGAATTTAAATCCGTTCCAACACTTCCTCTTCCTGGCGATCCGTTGACATTCACCAAAGCTGAAGTATGTCTTCTTTTTCCATTCACCAAAACCAAAACCTGATCTGGGCCAAGTCCTCTCAATTGGGCAGGATCGAGGTGATCCGTTCCATCCGCATTCGTCTGAATTGTGGACGTAAAAGATGGTGCAACCGAATTTAAGATCTGAGAAATATTGGTTTGCGGAAGAATAACCGAAGATTCTTTCACATTAAATACATCCACAGGAACCGGACTGTCAACTTTAGACCTCGCCCCACTTCTTGACCCCAGAATTACCACTTCCTCTACATCTCCCGTCTTTAAAGTATCTTTTTGTTGAGCATATGTATAAGTTCCCAAGAAAAAAAGCACGGAAACTGAAAAAATTGTCTTTTTATTTTTCATAGACTTTCTAAAATAATTAATAATTTATGTTTTTTGAGGAGCAAATGTAAATCATATTTATTAGTCTACAAAATTAATAGACTTTTAAATTGTAAAAATATTTTCCTTTAAATTCATTAAATAAATTTTCCATCTAAAAATCACCGTCAATTTAATTTTTAAAGAGTAAAATGGTATTTCACCAACTGTTCTTATGACAATCAATCATTTCATTTAAACATGATGTAAAAATGCCAAAACACTGATTAATAATTAATAATAACTTATTATATTTACTCTTAAATCACACATAATATGATAAAATTAAATTTACTCGAAGAGACTCGTTTTGAAAAATTACCCGTCTCAGTTTTCGAAAATCCAAAATCTGCTTCCATTAATGTAGCTCATCGTATCGCCAATATTATTAGGAAAAAACAGGCAGAAAATACTTTTGCCGTACTCGGCTTGGCAACTGGAGTTACACCAATTGCAGTTTATAACGAATTGGTAAGATTACACAAAGAGGAAGATTTAAGTTTTAAAAATGTAATCACTTTTAATCTTGACGAATATTATCCAATGCTACCCAATGCTTCTCAAAGCTATGTCACTTTTATGAATGAAAACCTTTTCGATCATATTGATATAGAAAAAGAGAACATTCATATTCCGGACGGAACTTTATCGTTAGAAGATATTCCCGAATTTTGCTTAAATTATGAAAAGAAAATTGCAGAACTTGGCGGATTAGACATCCAGATTCTTGGAATCGGACGTACAGGACATATTGGTTTTAATGAGCCAGGCTCTGCGCCCAATTCAGGAACTCGTCTTGTCACACTGGACGATCTTACCCGAAGAGATGCTGCAAAAGATTTTGGAGGAAAAAGTTTTGTTCCCACGAAAGCAATTACAATGGGAATCGGAACGATTTTTAAAGCTAAAGAAATCATTCTAATGGCTTGGAGCCGCAAAAAAGCTTCTATTATTAAAAAAGCCGTGGAAGGAAAAATTTCCGGAAAAGTTCCCGCGACCTATCTCCAATTATCAAATAATGTCGAGTTTATTCTCGATCAACCCGCCGCTTCGGAACTTACCCGTTTTGACACTCCTTGGCAGGTAAAAGATTGCGTTTGGACTGATGAATTGATCCATAAAGCCGTCATCTGGCTTGCCAATCATCTACAAAAACCTGTTTTAAAACTAACAGAAGACGACTACAATAACAATGGAATGGCTCAGTTAGCCACCGAAAAAGGTCCAGTTTACAATATTAATATCCATATATTTAATAAATTACAGCACACGATTACAGGCTGGCCTGGCGGAAAACCAAATGCAGACGATTCTCAACGTCCTGAAAGAGCCGAACCGTCTCAAAAACGTGTGATTATTTTTTCTCCACATCCTGATGATGATGTTATTTCGATGGGCGGAACTTTTATTCGGTTGGTAGATCAAAAACACGATGTGCATGTCGCGTATCAAACTTCGGGAAATACTGCCGTTTGGGATGATGATGCACTCCGTTTTATTGAGTTTAATGTTGATTTTACCGAAAAAATGGGAATGGATAGCACAAAGCTCAAGGAAATGTATCAAAATATGCGCTCATTTATTGATCAGAAAAAACCGAATCAGGTAGATACTTCTGAAATTCAAACCATTAAAGGATTGATTAGAAAAGGAGAAGCTATTGCTGCAGCCCGTTATTGTGGTTTAGAGGATGATCATATTCATTTCCAGTCACTTCCTTTTTACGAAAGTGGAAAAACGAAAAAAAATCCGGTTACCGATTTGGATATTGAATTAACAATGAAACTTCTTCAAAAAGTACAACCTCATCAGGTTTTTGCCGCCGGAGATTTTGAAGATCCTCATGGAACTCATATTGTTTGTTTCAATATTATTTTAGAAGCATTAAAACGTTTAAGAAAAACAGAAAATTGGGCAAAAGACTGTTGGTTATGGATGTATCGCGGTGCGTGGCATGAATTTGAAACTCACGAAATTGAAATGGCCGTTCCAATCAGTCCACAGGAGTTAGAGAGAAAGAAACACGCTATTTTTAAACATCAAAGTCAGAAAGACAGAGCTGTTTTTCCTGGTGATGATGCAAGGGAATTTTGGCAACGTGCCGAAGACCGTAATCGCGAAACTGCAAAAGCTTATGATGATTTGGGACTTGCAGAATATGAGGCGATGGAAGCTTTTGTGAGATGGAAATTTGAGGACTAATTCTTTACTTGAATTTTCACTAAAATTTATATTAAATTTCCCACAGATTACACAGATTTGCACAGATGTTTATGCATATTTTCAATTAATTAAACTTAAAGATTATACGCAATCATCTGTGCAAATCTGTGTAATCTGTGGGAAATTATTTTGAGATCGCTTTGCTCGTCGCAATGACGAATTATATTTTCGTCAGCTTAGCATATTTTAAGATCAGGTTTTTCTCACCTTCATGCATGAAAACTACTTTTGCTTTGATATTCTGAGGGTCTGTACCGTCCAGGAAAGTTACCTGTCCGATTCCGAAACGGTCGTGTCTTACGCTGTCTCCTACTACTATATCCTGAGAAGAAGCTCCGCTTGGGTTAATAATTTTAGCTGTACTTACAGGTTTTAATTTTCTTGGTTCAGCAATTGGTTTTGAGCCTTCTGGTTTTTCAATACTTTTCTTCTCAACTCTTTTGAAACTTTTCATTTCAGAAGGATGTTCATCGAAAATATTTGATTTTACACCAGTATTATTAATGAAACGTTTTTCGATCGCAGGATTCACAAATTCAATAAACTCTTCATCAATTTCACTTAAGAATCTTGAAGGTTCTGCATCAGTAATTTTTCCCCATTGAAAACGGGAAACAGCATATGAGAAAAACACCTGTTTTTCAGCTCTCGTTAAGGCAACGTAAAATAAACGTCTTTCTTCTTCCAGATCTTCTCTGGTTGCAGAACTCATAAAACTTGGGAAAAGGTTTTCTTCCAAACCAACCAAGTGAACAACCGGAAATTCCAGTCCTTTTGAAAGGTGAATGGTCATTAAAGAAACCATTTCATCCTCATTATCTTTATTTTGTGTATCCGCCGAAAGAGCAATATTTTCAAGGAAATTCGGTAAACTTGGATCTCCGTCTTCTAACTGCATTTGCTCTTCAATGAACCCCTGCATGGAATTCATTAATTCCTGAACGTTTTCTACACGTGAAATTCCTTCTGGAGTCTGATCGTCTTTTAAAAATTTAATTAAACCACTTCGTTTGGCAACTTCCATTGCAACATTGTAGGCTGTTTCCGTTTTTAACAACACTTGAAATGCCTTAATCATCGACCAGAAATCACTCAATTTTGTTAAAACTCCATTATTAAAACCTAATTGTGGTGCATAAATCGGAAGATTATCTAAAACATTAGATACCGGAATATTTTGAGAATCTGCAAATACAATCAACTTATTCTGAGTCGTTTCCCCGATTCCTCTTGTCGGATAATTAATGATTCTCATCAACGCTTCCGAGTCATTTTCATTCACCAATAATCGAAGATAACCAATCAAATCCTTAACCTCTTTTCTTTGGTAGAAAGACAGACCTCCATACACTTTGTACGGAATATTTTTACGTCTCAACGCATCCTCAAAAGCACGCGTCTGAGAGTTTGTTCTGTATAAAATAGCAAAATCGCTGTATTTTCTTTGATCTCTATTTCTTAATTCCCAGATATTTCCGGCAACGAAATTGGCTTCGTCAGCATCGGAAAGCGAACGGTATACTTTGATTTTATCTCCTAATTCATTTTCACTGAAAACATTTTTCTTAAACTGCTGTAAGTTTTTAGCAATCACAACATTCGCAGCATTTACGATCGTTTGTGTTGAACGATAATTTTGTTCCAAAGAAACCGTTACTGCGTCTGTATAATCTTTTTTAAAGTTTAAAATATTGTAAATATTCGCGCCACGGAAAGAGTAAATAGACTGAGCATCATCTCCAACCACACAGATATTTTCAAATTTTGAAGCTAAAGCCTTTACAATAAGGTACTGAGAATGGTTCGTATCCTGGTACTCATCTACCAAAATATATCTGAATCTGTCCTGATATTTTGCTAAAACTTCCGGAAAACGAGTTAATAATTCATTGGTTTTCAACAATAGATCATCAAAATCCATTGCTCCGTTTTTGAAACACTGCTCAACATATTTCTGATAAATCTGTCCGATGAATTTCATGTTAGCTTTTTCATCAGCTTCAACCAATTCAGGATTGTTGAAATAGGCTTTTACCGTGATCAGGTTATTTTTATAAGTCGAAATTCTTGACTGAACCTTTTTCGGTTTATACAAATCGGCATCTACATTCATGTCTTTGATCACTTTTCGGATAACATTTAATGCATCCTGCTGATCATAGATTGTAAAATTGGAAGGATAGCCCAAGTAATGACCTTCAATTCTCAAAATTCTTGCAAAAACAGAGTGAAACGTTCCCATCCAAAGGCTTCTTGCATTGCTTTGTCCAACCACTTTTGCAATACGTTCTTTCATTTCTTTTGCTGCCTTATTGGTAAAGGTTAGCGCCAGAATATTGAAAGGGTCTACTCCATTCGTTATCAAATGAGCGATACGCATCGTCAGTACACGCGTTTTTCCGGAACCCGCTCCCGCAAGCACCATCAGAGGTCCTTGTAATGTGGTAACGGCTTCATATTGTGATTCGTTGAGTCCTTTCAGATAATCCATACTGCAAAAAAATTTTGGGAACACAAAATTAGTGTATTATATGGAGAATTCAAATTTTAGATTGATCATCTGCATCTATTAAATAAATCATTATTTCATTCAAAAAAAAATCATATTTTATATGTAACATTTGAAGTATTTTTAACACTAATTGACAAAACAATTTCTATTTTATGAAAAAACGACTTCTTTCTGTTGCTGCAGTGGCTTTCTTCGGAATGGCTTTGAATGCACAACAAATTAAATTCGAAGAGTATGACCTACCAAACGGGCTTCACGTAATTCTTCATCAGGATAATTCGGCGCCGGTAGTTACAACAGGGGTAATGTACCACGTAGGTGCAAAGGATGAAGTAAAAGGAAGAACGGGTTTTGCTCACTTTTTCGAGCATCTTTTATTTGAAGGAACTCCAAACATCAAGAGAGGTGACTGGTTTAAAATAGTTTCTTCAAACGGAGGACAAAACAATGCCAACACAACGAACGACAGAACATATTATTACGAAACTTTCCCTTCAAACAATGAGCAATTAGGTCTTTGGATGGAGTCTGAAAGATTACGTCATGCTGTTATTAACCAAGTTGGGGTAGATACTCAGAGAGAGGTTGTAAAAGAAGAAAAAAGATTGAGAATGGATAACCAACCTTACGGAAATCTATTCACAACAGTACAGAAAAATCTATTCACGAATCACCCGTATAACTGGCCAACAATTGGTTCTATGGAAGATTTAAATTCTGCTAAATTAGAAGAATTCCAGGCTTTCTATAAAAAATTCTATGTTCCGAACAACGCTACTTTGGTAGTTGCAGGAGACATTAAGCCTGAGCAAACTAAAAAGTGGATTCAGGAATATTACGGAGCAATTCCTAAAGGAACTTTGTATCCAAAAGATTACCCGAAAGACGCTCCTATTACTCAGGAAAAAGAAGTTACGGCTACAGATCCTAACATTCAGCTTCCTGCATATGTTTTCGCTTACAGAACACCTGCTAACAAAGAAAAAGACGCTTATATTTTAGATATGCTTTCTTCTTATTTAAGCAGTGGAAAATCTTCAGTTTTATACAAAAAATTAGTAGATCAGGAGAAAAAAGCACTTCAGGTGCAGGCTTTCAACCAAGGTCTTGAAGATTATGGAATTTTTGCATTTTTCGCGATCCCAATGGGACAGACCACTAAGCAGACATTACAGACAGACATCGATGCTGAGATCAAAAAACTTCAGACAACTTTAATTTCTCAGGAAGATTATCAGAAACTTCAAAATCAGTTTGAAAATCAGTTTGTAAATCAGAATTCGAGCATTCAGGGGATTGCTGCTTCATTGGCAACAAACCACGTTTTGATGGGAGATACCAACTTAATCAACAAAGAAATAGACATCTACAGAGGTATCACAAGAGAAGACCTGCAAAATGCCGCTAAAAAGTATCTTAACCCTAACCAAAGAGTAGTTATTAACTACGTTCCTGAAAAAAAATAATTTTTTACAAATGAAAAAGCAATTAACATATATAGCGGTAGCATTTTTATTCACAGGAATGCTTTCTGCACAAAAAATAGATATTAATGCAATGCCGAAGCCGGGGCCAACTCCTGCCATCAACATTGCTAAGCCAAAAACTTTCCAGTTAAGCAACGGTCTTACGGTAATGGTAGTTGAAAACAACAAGTTACCAAGAGTAGGCGCCAACCTTTCTATGGACAGACCTCCATATTATGAAGGAACTGTTTCCGGAGTAAGTTCAATCATGGCAGAACAGCTTGAAAACGGAACAACGAATTTAAGCAAAGACGAATTCAACAAGAAAATCGATTTCCTTGGAGCTAGCTTAAATTTCTCTTCAAACGGAGCTTTTGCAAATTCACTTTCAAAATATTTCCCTGAAGTTTTAGGTTTAATGGCTGATGCGATTATTAATCCTAAATTCTCTGCGGAAGAAATTCAAAACTCAAAAGAGAGAACGATTGAAGGACTGAAATCTGATGAGAAAAATGCTTCTTCTATCGCAAACAGAGTTTCAAACGCTTTGATGTATGGAAAAAATACTTCAAGAGGTGAATTTGAAACGGTTGAATCTATCAACAAAATTCAATTAGCAGACGTACAGAACGTTTACAAAAAATATTATTCTCCGGACAACACTTATTTAGTTATTGTTGGTGATGTAAAATTTGATCAGGTAAAACCTTTGATCGAAAAAGCATTCAGTAGCTGGAAAAAATCAAATACAACATTTGCAGCTCTAGAACCGGCTTCTAACGTAGCTAAAACAGAGATCAATGTTGTGGATGTTCCTTCTGCTGTACAGTCTGTTGTTTCTGTAAACAACCTGAACACGCTGAAAATGAAAGATGCGAACTACTTCCCTGCTACAATGGCCAACTATATTTTAGGTGGTGGTGGTGAAGCCAGACTTTTCATGAATCTTCGTGAGAAAAACGGATTTACATACGGAGCTTATTCTAGCATGACTGCAAGTAAATATTCACCGGATTTTTCTGCTGAAGCAAGTGTAAGAAACGAGGTTACAGACAAAGCGGTTAAGGAATTCATGAATGAACTTAACGCAATTTCTACTGTAAAACCAGAAGAATTGGAAAATGCTAAAGCTAAATTGAAAGGATCTTTCATCATGTCTTTAGAGAAGCCTGAAACGATAGCAAGATTTGCTTTAAACCAAAAAGTTCAGGATCTTCCTTCTGATTTTTATACAAATTATTTAAAATCAATTGATAAAGTAACTGCTGCAGACGTAACAAATGCTGTAAAAGCTACTATTTTACCAAACCAAAGCAGAATTTTCATCGCTGGTAAAGCTTCTGATATTTCTGAAGGATTGGAAAAATTAGGTTACCCTGTAAAATACTTTGATAAGGACGCAAATCCTGTTGCAAAACCGGCTGCTCAGAAAGTTGACGCAAGCGTAACAATTGGATCTGTTGCTGATAAATACATCAATGCTATCGGAGGTTTAGCTGCTGTTCAAAAGATAACTTCAATCTCTTCTGATGCTACAACTAAAGTTCAGGGAATGGATATGAGCATGAAAATGATCCAGGGAAAGAACGGAAAAATGGCGATGAATGTTAGCATGATGGGAAATACAGTTCAAAAAATTGTATTCGACGGAAAAGACGGTTACATGGAAGCTCAAGGAAAAAAAGTTCCTCTTAGCGACAAGCAAAAAGCTGATATGTCGAAAGATGTTGAACTTTTCCCGGAACTTGCTTTTGCAAAATCTGCTGAGTACAAACTTGCAGGAATCGAAAAATACAACAACGAAGATTCTTACGTAGTAAAAGGAGCAAAAGAAACATATTACTACAGCGTAAAAACTGGCTTGAAAACTGGTGAAGTAAAAGCTGGAGAAGGAGGTTCTATCCCGACAAGCTATGCAGATTACAAGGATGTTTCAGGGGTTAAATTACCTTTCACAATCACTCAGAATATGGGCGGAATGGATATTAATTTAACGGTACAGTCTTATCAGATCAATCAGGCAAAAGATTCTGATTTCAAATAAGAACAACCAATTTCATATAAAAAACGGCAACAATTGTTGTCGTTTTTATTTTTATTAACATTTGCGAACATCTTTCTTTGTCATTCGGTAAAAAAAGATTAAATTTGCCCATTCAAAAAGATATCAAATTAATGGATACTATATTTATATTATTGATGGTTCTTATTATGATTGCTAGTGTTTTATTAGTAATCGTTGTTATGGCTCAGAACCCAAAAGGTGGAGGTCTTTCAAGTACATTCGGAGGTGCATCTTCTGCACAGTTCGGAGTACAGAGAACCAATGATTTCATGGAAAAAGCAACATGGAGTTTAGGCGCAATTATTATCGCTCTAATCCTTGTAAGCGTTGTAATCACAGGAAAGCCAACACAAGCGGCTCCTGCTCAACAATCAATTAAAAAAGAAGCACCTGCAAAATCTGCTCCGGCTTCTAAAACAGCTACTCCGGCTAACGCTCCTGCGACACCGGCAAAATAAGCAAATAATATTTTTACATATAAAAATAACTCTCGGCTTCGAGAGTTATTTTTTTTATTTACTGTAATTAATTTTTATCTGTATTGATTCCAATAATCATCCTGATTCGAGATAAATAAACACTCAATAAAAGAATCTAAAGACATCATATGCAGTGCTTCTTTATCTAATGGTTCAAACTCTGTTTTGAAGAATTCAGCGTTTAATTGAATGTTTTCACGATCAAGAACTAATATATTTTTAGAATTATAAAAAGGATAATTTTTAATATCTGTATTCGCTGTTATCAGTTTTCTTCCTGAAGCCAAAACTTCAAACGTTCTGATCGTTAAACCATATTGAAAAGGTTTATTAATATCAAGTACAGACTTTGATTTCTGATAATAATCGATGATTTGCTGGTGAGTCAGTTTTTCGAAGCTTAATTTATTATTATCAAACTTCTTTAGATTTTTATCAATCAGTTTTTTAATTCTGAAGGCCATCTTTCCCATTGCATAATAATAGAAGAAAGTCTTTAAATTAAGAATATCAGCCTTGGCTTTTACCTCCTCTCCTACGATGTAACGATCTGTGTGTGCGCTTCCGATAAATACAATATCATATTCAAAAGCTTTCGAATTTTGATTTAAATTTTTATATTCATCCAGATAAAAAAGCGGTCGGAAATTTAATCCATATTTGATAGAATCATCATATTCAAATGTAATTTTTCTGTCGAAATATTTGAGATTTGAGATAAGGTTTGGATATTCCTTTAATGGATCGAAATTATAATAAATCATTTCCATTTCAGGATTTAATTCTTTGATTTTTTCAAGAAAAAAAACCGGGATTGCTTCGCCTTTTATTAATAGAAAACAATCGTATTTCTTATTTTTGATCTCGTCTAAAATTGTATTATAATACTTCGTGATCTGAGATTGATACAATCTTTTATTCAAACGGATAATTCCCTTTGAAAAATTGGAATTGGAAGGTCTTTCATCATAAAAATCAACCTCAGCACCTAGCTCAGTCAATCTTTTCGCAATAGCTCTTTCGTATTTAAAAAAGCTAACCGATAAGAAAAGTATTTTTTTATGTTTTAAACTGATCATTTTAAAAGCCCTTTAACCTTCATTTCCTCCAACGATTCTTTGAACTTTATATCTTGTATATTCTGTTGTAATACCCAAGTTGTAAACCTCGACATTCCTTCTTCAAAAGAAATTTTTGGCTGAAAATTTAGCTTTGATTTAATTTTACTGATGTCCGCAAAGTTATGCCTGATGTCTCCCAAACGAAACTGTCCGGAAACATTAATTTCGAAATCTTTATTGTAAAATTTTCGCAGGTTTTCGGCAACAGCAGTTACAGCAGTGGAAACTCCTGTTCCTACATTAAAAATTTCGCCATTCGCCTCATCATTTTCGATACACTTTATCGTTGCTTCCACAGCATCGTCAACATGTACAAAATCTCTTGATTCTTTACCGTCTTCGAAGACGTTAATATCATTTCCATTAAGTATTTGTGATGAAAAGATGGATAAAATTCCGGTATAAGGATTCAATAAGGACTGCCCCTCTCCATACACGTTCTGAAATCTTAATGAAACAGGTTCAATCCCAATAGCAGCACAGGTTGTCATGACCATTTGCTCCTGATTATGCTTGGTAATTCCGTAAATAGACGTTGGATGAATTTTTGATTCTTCATCGGTTGGAAGAGCTTCAAGAACTTGTCCGTCAGAGTATTTCACTTCAAAATCTCCGTTTTTCATTTCTTCAACTTTTCTTGGCTTGGGATAAACCAATCCTAGCTTGGGATGAAGATATTTTCCTTCACCGTAAATAGCTCTGGAAGATGCGATGATTACTTTCTTAACCTGATGGGTTTTATTAACCAAAATATCCAGCATTTTTGCTGTTCCTGAAACGTTTACTTCAGTATATTTTTCGATCTGATACATTGATTGTCCGGTACCTGTTTCAGCTGCCAAATGAACAATTACATCCTGATCTTCAATCGCATTTTCCCAATCTTCACGATTTGCAACATCTCCTTTAATAAAGTTGATTTTATTTAAAATACTCCTATACAAAGGCGAATCTTCCGATGGATTTTCTCCATGGATCTGTGACGAAAGATTATCCAACACCGTTACCTCATGCCCTTTCTTTGTAAGCTCTAATGACAGCTTACTTCCTATAAAACCAGCTCCACCGGTGATGAGTATTTTCATTATGAATTAGTAAAAACTTTATTTTTTTATGTTGCTGCTATAATAAAATTGCCTGCCTAGCAAAAGTAAGTATTTTGCTTTGTAAAAAAGCCTAAATAAGATATATTGGATGAATGATATTTTTTTCAGTTTGTACATTTCATAGAGATTTTTACGGAATCCTTTTCTCATTTCAGAAAGATTTGCAGATAAACCTGAAACACCAAAAGATCTTTTTCCTTTTCCAACACTGACTAAACTTTGGTTCAAAATATACATTTTATTCTTCAAAGAAATTTTCAACCAATAATTTACATCTTCTGCATATCTTTGATTATCATCAAAATAGCCTGTATTTTCAAGAATTTTTCTTTTAAATATAACCGTTGATGGCTGAGCTTCGTTTCTTATAAGTAATTTGTTGAATGTTATTTCAGCAAGGTTATTTTTAATTTGATATGGAGAAAGAATTTTATTATTGTTCCTTGCAGTCGCTAGAAAATCAATATCCATCAATATATTTTCAAAATAATTGATCTGAATTTTGATCTTTTCCGGAAGCCATTCGTCATCTGAATCCAATAAAGCAATATAATCTCCTTTTGAAATTTTCAAGCCTGTATTTCGTGCTTTAGAAACCCCACCATTAATCTGATTGATCAAATTAATATTCATTTCGGGATTTTCTGTGATATATTTCTCTACAATAACTTGGCTTTTATCTGTCGAACCATCATTGATGACGATAATTTCGAACTCTTTTTGAGGAAAAGTCTGTTGTTTTACAGAATTCAAAGCAAAAGATATAGACTCTTCCGCATTATACATCGGGATAATTACAGAAATCATACTACATCTTTTTGATAGTTATTTTTTAAAAATCCATACACTGTGCCCAATATCACGAACGGCATTGACATATTAAAAAAGCTCAGGTCAAACATCGAATTATTGACAATATCATTGTAACCGTACTCCGTTAAATAGATAATAAAAGGTACAAAAACACAGATAAACAGTAAGGTTCCAGTCCAATAAATACTATCATAAAAAGATTTCAATCTAAAGGACAAAATAAAAGCTAATATGATGTATGAAATACTTAAAAATAAAGGTTGCTTTGCGCCTTGTATCGTAAGCGGATTATGCTTTATTATCAAATCAAAATTATCTGCATTATGAAAAAACAAATACAAAATACATGAGATCGTTACAGTAAAAATTGATGCAAAGCGTAATTTTTCAGTTAAAGAAAAATTGCAAAACTTTTTAAAAAATAATAAAATAATAGGAATAATTGCAGAAAGGCGCGTAAGAAATATTAAAGCTGTTAAAACTGAAACCAATTCCAGCTTCAGTTTTTTTTCTATTATAAAATTCTGCCAAATCAAAAATACAAAACCTGAAACTATTATAAAATTGGAAAACAAATCACTTTTGACATACACTTCCCATAAATAACTTGGAGAAAAAAATAGCAATATCAATACTGCTAATCTCTGCTTGTAATTATTAAATATTTTAATTATTAAATATGAAAAGAATAAAAAAATGAATGATTGCAAGAAGCCTACGCTCCCAAATATTAAATAAAAAGGCATTCCTAAAATAATCAACATCGGCAGGTTAGAAGATTCTCGTCCCATATGATCGGGAATATTATAGGGATAATGACCATTCAACAGAGCTTTTATACCTATTTCCATTGCAGACCATCTGTCTACATTCAAAGATAAGCCATTAACAGTATAATTTAAATAAATACTAAATGTAAAAAATGAAATCACTCCTATCCAGAATATGTATTTATAAAATAAATCTTTAAGTTCAATTTTAATATAAAATAAACTTATACCAAGAATAGCAATAATGTAAACAGCCAATAAAGGAAATCCATACTTTTCGCCATATTTTAAAACAAAGAGTGAGTTAATAATAACGTAGATCAAAAAAAGGCTGTACTTTTTTGTATTGTTTAAAATATGGTTGGGAAAAATATCGAAGATTTTCATAGGAAATCAATTGTACTTGTATTTATTAGCTTGCTTCATTATAAGGCAATCTATTGATAATCGATCTTCCCAAAGAAATTTCATCAGCATATTCCAACTCGTCCCCAACTGAAATTCCTCTCGCAATGCTGGAAAAATTCACATCAAAACCTTTGAATTTCTTGTAAATATAATATGCGGTGGTATCTCCTTCCATCGTTGCACTCAATGCAAAAATAAATTCTTTTACCTGTCCAGCATTAAGTTTCTTTTCAATACTCGGAATGTTTAACTGATTCGGTCCAACTCCTTCCATCGGGGAAATTTTTCCGCCTAAAATCAAATATTTCCCTGTGTATTTTCCTGTATTTTCAATCGCAATAACATCACGAACATCTTCTACGATGCAAATAACTTCGTCATTTCGTTTATGATTGCTGCAGATCTCACAAATCTCAAAATCAGAGAAATTATGACATTCTTTGCAGTATTTTATTTCGTTAACTAAATTGATCAGAGAATTTCCTAAAGTCGTCGCTCTGGAATTAGGTTGTTTCAATAAATGTAATGCTAAACGTAAAGCTGTTTTCCTGCCGATCCCGGGTAATCCAGAGATCTCATCCACTGCTTTTGCCAAAACTTTACTAGGGTAATCCATAACTACAAAAATAATACAAAAAGATGATTTTCCGTAGTTTTACGGGGGCTAAATCCAGAGATAATTCCAATAAAAAAATTATCTTTGGAAACTTAATATTAATCTGAGAAAAAAATAAACTAAATGGTACTTAACAACCTAAATTATCCACTGGATTTTAAATTCAAGATCACAACATTAGCCAGTGACTTCAATATTACGGACAAAAACGGAAATGCCGTTGCGTATGTTCGTCAAAAAATGTTTAAATTGAAAGAAGATGTGATCATCTTCAACGACGAAAGCAAATCAAAAGAGCTTTTCAGAATTCAGGCGAATAAATGGATCGATTTTAATTCATCCTATTCTTTAAATGATTTAATTGATAAGAAAAATTACGGAAGATTGGCCAGAAAAGGGATGCGTTCTATTTGGAAGTCTACTTATAATATTTTAGACTCAAACGATCAGCCAAAATTCACTGTAACAGAGGATAATGCATGGACAAAATTCTTCGACGGAATGGTAAGTGAGATCCCAATTATCGGTATGTTTACAGGATATTTCCTTAATCCGGCTTACACTGTAAGAGGAGTTGACGGAAAAGAATATTTTAAACTAAAAAAAATGCCTTCATTCTTCGGAAGAAGATTTCAGCTTGACAGAATAATCGATATTGATGACGAAGACGAAAGTTTAGTTGTTCTTTCATTATTGATGATGGTTCTTCTAGAAAGAGGCAGAGGATAAATAATATAAACCACAAACAATGAAATACCTAATTATTTTCTTTTCAGCGTTCTTATTAGTCGCTTGTAAAAAAGACAAAGAAACAGTTTCGAGTTCGACAGCTAAAGATTCACTGAACATTGTTCAGGATTCTGCAAAAACGACAGCTTCTACAGGTAAAATTTTAGTTGAAACTATTGCTTTTCCTAAAGAAATTAAAGAATGTTCATGCTATTTTGCAAGAAATAAAGCAGATTTTGAAGCAGAAAAATACATTTACGCTGATGACGTAGGAAAAACAGCTTACATGAAACTTGATGGTAAAAGATTAGCAATGAATCTTATCTCTTCAAGCGATATGGAATCTGACGAAGAACTGAGCAAAGAAATCGAAATTGACGATTACAAGATCTCTGTAAAAGGTAAAAAAATAAAAGGTGAAGAGGCTTTGTTATTTCAAGGTACATTGACTATTGAAAAACCAGACGGAACGGTTGAAACAATGCCAATTTATGGTGAATGTGGATGCTAACTGCTTCTAGCTTCTAGCTTCTAGCTTCTAGCTTCTAGCAAAAATAAAAAATGCTTCCAGATTTACGGGAGCATTTTTTATTTCGTAATTTTGATAAAAATAAAATTTCATGGAATTATCTAATATAGAACCGCAAATAGTGTGGAAAAATTTCTCCAAACTTAATGCTGTTCCAAGACCTTCAAAAAAAGAAGAAAAAGTAATTGCTTTCATTAAAGGATTTGGTGAAAATCTAGGATTGGAAACTACGGTTGATGAAGTAGGAAATGTAATTATTAAAAAACCTGCCACTGCAGGAATGGAAAACCGTAAATCTATTGTGCTGCAATCGCATTTGGATATGGTTTGTCAGAAAAACAATGATGTAAATTTTGATTTCGAAACTGAAGGAATTAAAATGGAAATCGATGGAGATTGGGTAAAGGCAAAAGGGACAACTCTAGGAGCTGATAACGGTTTAGGAGTGGCTACTATTATGTCGATCTTAGAAAGTTCAGACATTCCGCATCCGGCTTTGGAAGCACTTTTCACAATTGATGAAGAAACTGGAATGACAGGAGCAATCGGTCTAAAACCAGGACAATTGACAGGTGAAATTTTATTAAACCTTGATACAGAAGAAGACGATGAAATTGACATCGGCTGCGCAGGTGGAATTGATGTTACGATTTCTCAAAACTATCAAACGCAAGCTTCAAACGGACAAATTGTAAGAATTGAAGTTAAAGGTTTGCAAGGCGGTCACTCCGGAATGGACATCCATAAAGGTTTCGGAAATGCAAATGTAATTTTAGGAAGATTACTTTACAAAGCTTTAGCAAAAGAAAATATTCAATTAATTTCTATCGACGGTGGTGGATTGAGAAATGCTATTCCGAGAGAAGGTGTTGCCATCGTTTCTGTGAGAAATGCTGAAGAATTTATTGAAGAAATTACGAATGGTCTTAAAAAAGAGATTCTAGAAGAATTTGCAACGGTTGAACCTGCTCTTCATATCAATATTGAAAATTCAACAAGCTCAGATAAAGCAATTTCGGAAGAAGATTCAAAGAAGATTATTTTAACATTAAAAGCTCTTCACAACGGTGTTTACAGAATGAGTCCGGATGTTAAAGATTTGGTAGAATCTTCAAACAACGTAGCAAGAGTTGAGTTAAAAGAAGGGGGGGTGAAGATTTTAAACCTTTCTAGATCATCGGTTGATTCTTCTAAAGATTCTGTGTCAGAACAGTTAAAATCTGTAGCAGAATTAGCAGGAATGAATACAGAATTCAGTGGTTCTTATCCGGGATGGAAACCAAAACCGGGTTCTGAAATCGTTCAGTTGATGGAAAAAATCTACATCGATAAATTCAAAGAAAAACCACAAGTTGTAGCTTGTCACGCAGGTTTAGAATGCGGAATCATCGGAGCAAATTATCCAGAAATGGAAATGGTGAGTTTCGGACCAACAATCAGAGGTGCTCACTCTCCTGACGAAAGAGCAAATATACCTTCTGCACAGAAATTCTGGAGTTTCCTAAAAGATATTTTAGCGAATATTCCTCAGAAATAAAATAATACATTGCTATATTGAATATCCAAAGTCGTTTGATTTTGGATATTTTTTTTAATGTTTTATATTTGATATTATAACCATAAAACTTAATATGAAAAAAGAAGAATTGATTACCAGAATTGATCTTATAATTGAAAAGGGAAATAATTTATTAGGATCCAAAAGATATTCTGAATTTTCAGATGATTTTGTAGATGAAGGATTACTTGCAGGATTCAAAACTTTATCATTATCCTTTATTGCAAATTTATATGGAGAAAACCATACTTATTATAAAGAGTTTATCAAAATAGTTGATCATAATTATTTTAATAAAGCTAAAGCTGGTGTAAATATTTTATACTCAATTAAACACGAAATTGAGTTAGATTGGTTAAAAAGTTTAAGAAAATTAGTCACATCAGAAGTATTTACTGATTTTTTAGAAATGGCTAAATATTTACTAGATGAAAAATACAAAGATCCTGCTGCAGTTATGATAGGCTCAGTATTAGAGGAACATTTAAGGAAATTATGTGAAAATTCTTTAATTGAAGTAACAATTAGTAAAGGAGATAATTATATTCCTAAAAAAGCTAATGTATTAAATGCAGAATTAACAAAAGATGGTGTTTATGGAGTATTGGAGCAAAAAAATATTACAGCTTGGCTAGATTTAAGAAATAGAGCAGCTCATGGAAAATACTCTGAATATACTATAGAACAAGTTAATTTAATGTATCAAGGTGTTTTAAACTTTATACTTCAAACAAGTTAATATCTAAAATTAATTTTATAAAAAACTCCCGAAGAAAATCTTCAGGAGTTTATATTTTTAAGTTAAAAACCTTTTAAGGATAAGGAGCAATCTCCACTTCAAGGCCCTCCATTTCTTCAACAATATGCAGCTGGCAACCCAGTCTGCTATTCTCCTTCACATGGTAAGCTTCTGCAAGCATTGCATCTTCTTCATCGCCCATTTCTACAAGTCCCGGATCACTGATCACGTATACCTGACATGATGCGCACATCGCCATTCCTCCACAAACTCCGATTGTTCCTTCTTCTGCTAATTCATACGAACGGATGATTTCCATTAAGTTCATGGACATATCCGTAGGAGCAACAATATCGTGAGTTACACCGTCTCTATCGGTGATTTTTATATTAATATCGTTCATTTTAGTTGATAGTTGATTGTCTTCTTTAGTTGATGGTAAAAGTTCGTTTTAACTAACAACTAATAACCGTCAACTGGCAACAAATTTAATCAATTTTTTTCACAACAGCTTTCTCAGCTTCTTTTCGGCTTCCGTCGAACCCGTCTACTCCACTTACAGTTGTATATTTTAATACGTATTTTTTACCCGGATTTAATCTGTTATAAACACTTTGGCACATCAATGTTGCCTCATGGAAACCACAAAGAATCAATTTCAATTTACCCGGATAGGTGTTGATATCTCCAATTGCGTAGATTCCATCGATATTTGTTTGATAATCTAATGCATTGTTAACAACGATTGCATTTTTCTCGATATTCAAGCCCCACTTAGAAATATCTCCCAATTTTGGAGTCAATCCGAATAATGGAATGAAATAATCAGTTTCAAGATCATAAGCTTCTTCACCATCTTTTACAACAGTGATCGATTCTACCTTTCCATCTCCTTTGATTCCTGTAACTTCAGCTGGAGTAATTAATTTAATCTTTCCTTGATTTTTAAGATCCTGTACTTTTTCTACAGAATCCAATGCTCCTCTGAACTCGTTTCTTCTGTGGATCAAAGTAACTTCACTTGCTACATTTGACAAGAAAATACTCCAGTCAAGCGCAGAATCACCACCTCCGGCAATAACTACTTTTTTATTTCTGAAATGTTCAGGCTCTTTAACGAAATATTCAAGACCTTTTTCTTCGTAATCAGCTACATTTTCAAAAGTTGGTTTTCTAGGTTCGAAAGTTCCCAAACCACCTGCAATTGCAATTGCTTTTGCTCTGTGAACAGTTCCTTTGTTGGTAATAACTTCAAACCACTCATCATCAACTTTTGAATAAGAAACCGCTGTTTCTCCCAATGTAAAACCAGGTTGAAACTGCTTGATCTGCTCCATTAAATTATCAATTAATTCCCCTGCATTCACCGAAGGATACCCCGGAATATCGAAAATAGGTTTTTTAGGATAAAGCTCAGTCAATTGGCCTCCAGGTTGAGGAAGTGCATCGATAATGTGACACTTCATTTTTAATAAACCTGCTTCAAAAACAGCAAAAAGTCCAGTTGGTCCGGCTCCTATGATCAATATATCAGTAGTTATCATAATAATAAGATAATTTAATTATAAGTATAGCTGCAAATTTACTAATTTTAATGCTAAGCATATTTAATTCAGTCTAAATAAAAAGCTGAGATTTATCAAATATCATTAAAAAAATAAAAACTTTAAATTTGGCAACCTTTTTGTTAATGCTCTTAGTATGAAGAAAATATTTAATATTTTAACTTTATTCATTTTCTGTTTGAGCAGTGCTCAGATAGATAATATCGCAAACGGCGAATCTTTAACCTTGAGAATCCATTATGGTTTTCTTAATGCCGGAACCGCAAATTTAACCACAAAAACAACTACTTATCAAGGAGTTCCGCATCTTTATGTAAAAGGAACTGGGTCTACAACGGGTGCTGTAAAAGCATTTTTTAAAGTAGAAGATTTGTATGAAAGTTTTATCAACATACAAACCGGACTTCCAAGTTTCTATGTAAGAAACGTAAAAGAAGGTGGATATACACAGCATTTTGAAACTGTTTTCAATCACGATAATCAAACTTTAATTTTAACCGATAAAAAAACTCCAGCTAATGGCTCTAAGGTTATAAAATCAGTAAAAGGAGTTCAGGATATGCTTTCCTGTTTCTATTATTTAAGAAGCAAAAGCCCGGCTGAATTGAAAGTCGGAACAGTAATCAACATGAACGTCTGGATTGATGATGAAATGTTTCCTTTCCAGTTAAAAGTAACAGGAACAGAAAATTTAAAGACAAAATTCGGAACCATTAACTGTTTAAAAATTATTCCGTCTGTAAAAAGCGGAAGGGTTTTCAAAGAAAAAGAAGGTGTGACGATGTGGGTTTCTAATGATGCGAATCACGTTCCGATGTTATTGAAAGCAGAATTGGCCGTAGGCTCTTTAAAAGCCAGTATTGATGACTTTAAAAATGTGAAATATCCTTTGAAATTCACAAAATAAAATATAGTTAGTTTTTTTAATTTTGAAAATGTCTGTAAAAATTTTTACAGACATTTTTGTTTTTAGATGTAATAAATTCTCTTTTTAGATTGTCTTGATTTTATAACACTAAGAACATGAGAACTAAATTACTGATCATTTGTCTGCTATTTCACTCATTGATAGCGTATTCTCAGAAAAAAGAAGATGATCATATTGTAAGAAAAAAAATTATTATCACTAAAACCTCATCATCACCAAAAATTGATGGAATTCCTGATGATGCAGAATGGCAAAACGCTCCCATTGCGACAAGTTTTATTGAAAGAAATCCAAATAATGGAAGACCTCAGCCAGATTCTTTAAAAACCGAAGTCAGAATTTTATATGATGATACCGGAATTTATTTTGCTGCTCAAATGTACGATCCAACTCCCAAAAAGATTGCAAAAGAATTAACGGAGAGAGACGGAATCAGCAATGATGATTTTTTTGGTCTTGCTTTAAATGGATATAATGACAAACAGCAAAGTCTGGAGTTTGTAGTAACTGCAGCAGGTGTGCAATATGATGCCAAATTAACGACTGACGGAGAAGATGATACCTGGAATTCCATTTGGTACAGTGGAGCAAAAATCAACGATAAAGGCTGGGCTGTTGAAATAAAAATTCCTTACTCCGAATTGAGATTTCCAAAGAATAATGTTCAGGAATGGGGAATGAATATGTTTAGAAAAATTCAGCGGACAAAAACTTTTTACGACTGGAATTTTGTAGATAATGCTAAAAACTCTTACACACTTTTTGATGGTATTTTACAAGGTATCGAAAACATCAATCCTCCTACCAGATTGTCTTTTACACCTTATTTTTCAAGTTACGTCAATAGTTTTGACGGAAAAACCACAACAAATTTCAATGGCGGAATGGATGTAAAATATGGAATTAATGATGCCTTCACTTTTGATATGACCTTAATTCCGGACTTTGGACAGGCTAATTTTGATAATTCTATTTTAAATTTAAGTCCGTTCGAGCAGCAATTTTCCGAGCAAAGAACTTTTTTCACTGAAGGAACCGAATTATTCAGCAAAGGCGGAATGTTTTACTCAAGAAGAGTCGGTGGAGAGCCTTCAAGATATCCAACAACACACGAAAACGAGGAAGTCTTAGAATATCCTGCAAAAGTAAAATTATTCAATGCTTTTAAAATTTCAGGAAGAACAAAAAAAGGGCTTGGAATTGGCTTTTTTAATGGAATAACTCAAAAAATGGAAGCTACAATTTTAAATAATGAAACAGGCGAAACCAGAAAAGAAGTTGTAGAACCATGGACGAATTATAATGTGTTAGTTTTCGATCAGAGATTCAACGGAAATTCATCGGTTTCCCTTGTAAACACCAATGTAACCAGAGAAGGAGATTTCCGGGATGCCAATTCCACAGGGATTCTTTGGGATTTAATCAACAAGAAAAATACCTACAAAACTTTCGGAAGTCTGAAAGGAAGTTGGGTGATGGATGAAGGAACAAAATTTGGAAGTCGTGCAGAAGCCGGAGTTGAAAAAATTGCAGGAAAACACCGTTTTTCATTAAACGGAAACGCCACAACAAAAGATTGGGATATTAATGATCTTGGATTTTCAACTAAGACCAATTTTGCGAATTATAATGCTTGGTACGGTTACAGAATTTTACAGCCAACAGAGAAATTCAACAATATTTACTTGAATTTTAATCTAAATTATTTTCATCGAATTGAACCATTCTTAAACTCAAATTTTGTTTTCAATAATAACAATAGTTTTACTGATAAAAAGTTCAGAGTTTTCGGTGGTGGAATTGAATTTACTCCTTTCGGGCAAAATGATATTTACGAACCCAGAACCTTTGGAAGACACCTTAAAATTCCCGGATATTTTGATTCTTGGGTTTGGTTTGAAAGTGACAGCAGAAAAAAACTGCAGTATAATTTTACGGTCGATTATTATGCATTTGATGAAAAAGGAAGAAATCAGGTTTTCACTAATTTCGGATTGCGTTACAGATTTTCGGATAAATTTAATGTAAACTGGAGTTTTAATCCAAGTTTCAGCAACAATGAAACAGGTTTTGCCGGAAAAAGTGACACGGATATTTTCATCGGAAGAAGACAAAGAAATACGTACGAAAATGCTTTAACCTCAAAATATACTTTTAATGAAAAAATGGCTTTAACATTAACTTTCAGACATTATTTTTCAGATGTTACTTATAAAAACTTTTATACTTTAAACCAAGACGGAAGTCTAGCCGAAACCAATAATTTCACCAAAAACCTTGATGGAACTTACAATGCCTGGAATGTTGATCTAAGATTTTCGTGGTGGTTTGCGCCCGGAAGTCAGTTGACATTATTATACAGAAATGCAACTTCAAATTATCTTGAAATGTCAAGATTGAATGTGGGGAAAAATTATGATACACTCTTCAGCGAACCAATGGTGAATAATTTTTCGTTAAAGCTGACCTACTTTTTAGACTATAATCGAGTAAAAACCTGGACGAAAAAGAAGAATATGAAAAGTTAGTTTGATGCTTCAACAGGCTTAATACCATCTTTAATACGAGCTGTTTAATTATGTATTATTCCGAACCAATGTCATGTGGAGCTGCGTTGAAGCATCTTTTAAGAATAATAAGTACTGTATAAGTTTTTTAATAATCAGTTTTTAATTACGTTTTGTTTCTAAGGTCAGTAATTAAAAACAAAAAACCTCCGGAAATTTTCGGAGGTTTTGTTTTCATTCACTTGTGCAAAAAAATAATTTTTTTTTCTCATTTTGTTGATACAAAGATACCAACATCAAAGTGTATTATTGTTTTAAATAGCGTAGATATATATCGGTTGGGTTATAGATATTTTTCTATAAAAAAACCTCCGAAGTTGTCGGAGGTTTAATTTTTATTATAAAGTTTTAAACTGTTCCAATGTTCGGATATCATTTTCGAAGAACATTCTGATATCACTCATTTGGTAAAGAAGCATTGTAATTCTTTCAATACCCATTCCGAATGCGTATCCTGAATATTTCTCAGAATCAATGTTTACATTCTTCAAAACGGCAGGATCTACCATTCCACAACCCATGATTTCTAACCAACCTGTTCCTTTTGTAATTCTGTAGTCAGTTTCAGAGTTTAATCCCCAATATACATCAATCTCAGCACTTGGCTCTGTGAAAGGGAAATAAGAAGGTCTCATTCTGATTTTAGACTTACCGAAAAGCTCAGTCGTAAAGAACTGGATCGTTTGCTTCATATCTGCAAAACTTACGTTCTCGTCAATATACAAACCTTCAATCTGGTGGAAAATACAGTGCGAACGTGAAGAAATTGCTTCATTTCTGAATACTCTTCCCGGAGATAAAATTCTGATCGGCGGCTGATTTTCTTCCATGTAACGAATCTGTACAGAAGAAGTATGCGTTCTCAACAAAAGATCTGGATTTTGCTCGATAAAGAAAGTATCCTGCATATCTCTTGCCGGATGGTATTCAGGAAGATTAAGGGCTGTAAAGTTGTGCCAGTCGTCTTCGATCTCCGGTCCGTCTGCAACAGCAAATCCGATAGATTTAAAAATCTCGATAATTCTGTTCTTCACCACATTAATTGGATGTCTTGAACCCAAATCCAATGGAAAAGCAGGTCTCGTAAGATCTTCTTTTTCTAAAATAATAGAAGATTCAGACGATGTTTTCAAATCTTCCAATTTTACAGCAACCGCTTGCTTTAGAGTATTGATCTTCTGCCCGAATTCTTTCTTCTGGTCGTTCGGTACTTCTTTAAATTTTTCAAAAAAATCATTCAGAACACCTTTTTTACCATTGTACTTAATTCGGAAGTTCTCTATCTCCTCTCTAGATGTAGCATTAAAGCCGTTTACTTCAACAAGTAGTTCTTCTATCTTTTCTATCATTATTCTACACTTTCAAAAATGTTTTGCAAAAATACGGTTTTTAAGTTTAATAATTTATTTGAACCAAAAAAAAT
Organism: Chryseobacterium sp. GW823-FHT05E08; assembly: GCF_058795655.1. Classification (NCBI taxonomy): domain Bacteria; kingdom Pseudomonadati; phylum Bacteroidota; class Flavobacteriia; order Flavobacteriales; family Weeksellaceae; genus Chryseobacterium; species Chryseobacterium sp. GW823-FHT05E08. Next base: position 408,665 of record NZ_JBXAHY010000003.1, read on the forward strand.
CTGCCTCTTTTCGGAGGCAGACTTCAATCACTTATTTCACTTAAATAAAAAAATTATTTTTTTTCTAAAGCTTTAACGTTGATCTGAAGAGTTACCTCATCCTTGATGACTCCGTTTTCAGCAGGAGCCTGGAATTTCACGCCAAACTCTTCTCTTTTAATATCCTTAGGCTCAGTTGCAACGCTCACTACTCCATCTTTTACAGAAACATTGGCTTTAAACTGAGTAGGTTTTGTAATTCCTTTAATCGTTAAGTTACCGTCTAGCAATGTGTTGTAATCACCCTCCGCAGCCGGAGTAACTTTTGTGATTTCATAAGAAGCTGTGGGAAATTTTTCTACTTCGAAGAAATCTCCGCTTTTCAAATGACCATTTAATTTTCCTAACTGATCAGCATCGTCTTTTAAATCAACTGATGTTAAAGAATTCATATCAGCAACAAATTTTCCGCTTTCAAGTTTACCGTCTTTTACTGTGACGTCACCACTTTCAAACTTAATCGTTCCGAAATGGCTAGTATTTTCAGATTTAAAGACTTTATATCCTTTCCACTCCACTTTACTGTTTAAAGTATCCAATGTAAACTGGCTACCGTCCTTAGTTGTTGCAACTTCATTACTTTCGCTTGTAAGAGGTTTGTCTTTATTACAAGAAACCACTACAACCGCAGTAAAAAGAGCAGGAATAGCTAACGAAAACAGTTTTTTTCTCATTTTTGATATATTTTTATTCTACCTGTAAATATAATAAAATATTTTATTTTTTCCTAAAATCGCTACATTTGTAATATGCTATTAGAAATAAACAATTTATACTTCTCACATACCAAAGACAAACCGCTGTTTCAGAACCTCAACATCAAGTTTGAAGAGGGAAAGATCATCGCATTGGCGGGGGAAAGCGGTTGTGGAAAATCTACCTTATTAAATTTGATTTACGGACTTCTCGACTGGGAAAGTGGTGAAATTATTTTTAACGAAACCAAACTTTTCGGGCCAAAAGGAAACTTAGTTCCCGGTGAAGCGGAAATGAAATTTGTGGCTCAGAATTTTGATCTGATGCCCTATTCTACCGTGGCTGATAATGTGGGAAAATTTATTTCTAATATTGATCTGAAAAAGAAAAAAGAAACCGTAACCGAACTTCTGGAAGTTGTTGGATTGGAAGAATTTGCAACTATTTTACCTAAATACTTAAGTGGTGGTCAACAGCAAAGAGTTGCCATTGCAAGGGCACTTTCTGTACTTCCGAAGCTTTTAATTTTAGATGAACCTTTCAGTAATCTGGATTTTCCCAGAAAGATTGAACTTCGTGAAAAATTGTTCAGATATGTGAAAGAACATAATATTTCTCTGATCATTTCCACTCACGAATTGCAGGATATTATGCCTTGGCTTGACCAGATTGTTATTCTTCAGGAAGGAAGATTAATTCAGAATGAAAGTCCGGAAGAAACGTATAGAAATCCTTACAATTCTTATGTTGCAAAGCTTTTTGGGGAAGTGAATATTTTCAATGAAAGTGAAATTTCAGATTTAAAACTTTCTAAATTTTCTTATTATCCGAAAGAGGTTACAATTTCTGAAAATGGTTTTGAAGCAGAGGTTTTAGAAAGTCGATTTGCAGGAAATCATTATTGGAATAAGTTGAAAATGGAGGATAAGGAACTTGTTGTTTATACTGATGGAAAGCTTGAAAATCTGGTTAATATTTCTTTTGATTAAGGTTTTAAGCATACAGTTTGTCATTCAGTAAGAATCCCAACAACGCTATTTATTACATGATACTAATTTTAATTTTGTTGAAATGAGATTGCTTCTTTGCTTCGCTACTCGCAATGACAAAAAATAATGATGGCGACGAATGCCCTAGCCCCGATTGAAGAGAAAATCCTTTTTTGAAAAAAAAGATTGTAACGGAAAGCGGGAAACAGCTTCTAAAAATCATAATTACCACATTTACTAACAGTTATTATTAATTTGTGGATAAAAAAGGTTATAATCTATCAATCTTTTTCTTAGATTTGTAGTACCACAGCATAAGGAAATTTTTGGTTAATTCTCTTTCATCCATTAGGCGGACATTAGCAGGCTCTGCAATTAAGTCTTCGAAAGATAACACTGTCCAATTCTTTCCTTTTTTTTGTGGAATTTAGGCAGCAAACATGGAAAAGCTTACTGCCTAAAGCCTATTGCTTACAGCGTAATTACGCTTTCTTTACAAATTCAGATTTCAAAGCCATTGAACCGAAACCATCAATTTTACAATCAATATTATGGTCGCTGTCTGGTCTTAAACGAATATTTTTCACTTTAGTTCCTGCTTTTACCGGTTTTGGAGCGCCTTTTACAGGAAGATCTTTAACAACAACTACAGAATCACCGTCTTGTAATTCATTTCCGTTAGCATCAAGGATTTTTCCTTCGTTTGAAGCTTCAGAAGCTGCTTCTTCAGGATTCCATTCGTAGAAACATTGAGAACAAACCGTCATGTTATCGCTTGGATAAGTAAATTCGGAACCACATTTCGGGCAAAGTACAGTATCACTCATATTTTTTAATTTTTGCAAAGGTAAAATTTTATAATTAATCAGTTGGAAGCTTAAGTTGAGAGATGGAAGTTATTGTCTAGTGAAAAACTCATAATTCATAACTTATAAATCATAACTAATACCATTTATAATTTTCGTATTTTTGCAGATTCAAAACAGGAGAAGCAATTTATGGAACTTATTCACAGAAACTTAGCGATCGGAATTCACGATGCTTTACAAGAAACATTTTTCGAGAAAAATAAATACGCCGATAAAGTAATCGAAAGACTTTTAAAAGCTCACAGAAAATGGGGAAGCCAGGATAGAGCCGTTGTTTCTGAGATTTTCTATAATATCATCCGTTGGAAAAAACGTCTGGAATATTATATGGGAGAAGGCGTAAAACCTGATAATATTTACAAACTAATTATCGCATATTTACTTTGGAGCAAAACAAATTATAAAAGATTTGAAGAATTTGAAGGAATAAAAATCGCTGATATCACCACTAAGCTTAAAAAAGGAACTGTTCCTACCAAAGCAATTGAGCATTCTATTCCTGAATGGTTGGTTGAGACTTTGGAAAGAGAATTAGGTCCAATTTGGGAGAAAGAAATGAAAGCTCTGAATGAGCGCGCTCCTACCGTTTTAAGAGCTAATGCTTTAAAAACTACACCAAGAGAACTTATTTCTGACCTAGAATCTGACAATATTGTTTCTTACACTGTAAAAAATTATCCAGATGCAGTACAATTGGAAGAGAAAAAGAATGTTTTTCTTACAACTGCATTTAAAGACGGATTATTTGAAGTTCAGGATGCGACTTCTCAAAAAATCGGATATTTCCTTGATGTAAAAGAAGGACAAAGAGTTGTGGATGCTTGCGCAGGTGCAGGTGGAAAAACGCTTCACTTAGCTGCTTTAATGGGCAATAAAGGACAAATTATCGCTTTAGATATCTACGAATGGAAATTAGCTGAGCTAAAGCGTCGTGCAAAAAGAGCCGGAGCCCACAACATTGAAACACGTATGATTGCTGACAACAAAGTAATCAAACGTCTTCATGAGAAAGCCGACAGATTATTGATCGATGCGCCATGTTCAGGTCTGGGAGTTTTGAAAAGAAACCCTGACAGTAAGTGGAAAATCGACCAAGATTTTATCGATAGAATTAAAAAAGAACAACAGCAAATTCTTCAGGATTATTCTAAAATTCTTAAAAAAGGCGGAAAAATGGTGTATGCAACATGTTCTATCCTACCTTCTGAGAACAATTTACAGGTTGAAGAATTCTTGAAAAATAATGCAGATTTTAAAATGGTTAAAGAAGAAAAAGTAATGCCTAGCGAAGGGTATGATGGATTCTACATGGCTTTGATTGAAAGACTTGCTTAAACATTAGCTTAACATTATCAAAATACATTAACTACTCTATTTTTTGGAGTAGTTTTTTGTTGATATCATACAGATAAAAATATTCGCTCGTATCGTATAAAATAATTCTACTGCCTAGCTTCTCTCTTACTAAATTGAATACATACCAACCTTTCTTTTCAACATTTATTTTCGGAGAAGTATTTTCTTCTATTCCGTCAAAATAAGTAAATGTATTTTTATTATTAAAAATTAGAAAATAATCACAATCAAAAGAAGTAATATAGTATCTAAAATCTAGAACTTTATAAGTTACATAATAGTTTTTATAAACATTGTCTTCCTTCAAATCTTTTGTGCTTTTTGCAAATATAAATTCGTTATTCTTCCATGAAATTTGAGTTCCTAATGAGCCATTATCTAATAAAATAACTTCTTCATTAATTATATCATCAACTAACTTTGATTCTTTTTTTATTATTTTCTGTATAAAATCTTTCGTGTTTACTAAAATTGACAATTTATTTTTTTCACCAAAGTAATAATCTGTAGGAACCAACTTTTTATTAAGTTTCTTTCTATTTAGAATAGAATATTCAATTAATTTTAAAACATCAACAACCTGAACTTCATTACCAATAATCCTGATTGACAAACCTTTATTATTACTTTTAAGAACTGCTCCATCTTCTAATACTGCAACTTTATATTGTGAATTATTATTTTCTAAAATAAAAAATTTTTGATTTGGATTATGAGCGTAATAAGTTCTGTGTTCTATTAAAATCGTATCAGAATATCCCAATCTTTCAGAAATTACTTTTGAAAATCTTCCTATAATCTGAATTTTAAGCTCTTCAGATTCAATTGTTTTTTCTCCAAAATTAAAACTCGATGAAAAATATGTTTTCACATTTCCAAAAGTTCCAACTCTCACTTTTGACGTATGTGCCGATATAAAGCATGATGAAAATAGAAATAAAAAAAGCAGAAAAAATCGCTTCATGGTTATTATTTTTTGTTTGAACGTAACAATCATGTAAATATTTCATACCTATTAATAAAAGCTATTTTGAAAATTCACAAAGTTGATATTATGTTAACTAAATTTTATCTTTGTGATAAACCTACTCTATTATGCGCAAAAGAATTTTATTCAGTTTTTTTACCTTCTTTTTATTTTGTTTGACGTTTGCTCAGACATACGAAATCCAATACATCAGTTCTTACAACGGAAAAGTATTGACCGATCAAACTCCGACTTTAGTCTGGGCTAATGAAAAGGAAAATTTTATCTTAAATAACAAAATCAGAGAACAAAAAAGCGATTATCCTTTTGAAATAACGAAAATCGAAAAACCTTCAAATACTATTGTTTCTTATGGATTTTTAAAGCCTAACGAAATTATTTCAACTTCTGATGTAGAATCTGTAGGAAAACAAACTTTTGAATTCACAAACGAAACGAAAAAAATTCTAGGTTATAATTGCAAGAAAGCGGTTACAAAAATCAATTCAAACACCATTGAAGTTTGGTATACGAATGATTTAAAAATCAAAGGTGGACCGTCAACTTTAGGTCAAAACTTAGGATTGGTGTTGGAAGTTGAGCGTAATAAAAATTCTGTGATAACAGCCAATTCAATTAAAAAAGTTAAGAAAACAGATATTGAAACTTTATTAAAAGGTCCTATAAATTCTACAGATTTATTAGGTTATAAAGATCTTCTTTGGAAAAGCAGATTTACTACTTTAAAAGTTTTTGAAAATGAAACTATTAATTTTTCTGATCAATCAAAATCAGATGAACAGATAAAAAGATTCGCCAACGGAACAATTATACTTAAAAAAATTAAGTTCCCAAAAATCTCAGAAGGTGAACTAATTTTTGCTGAACTTAAGCAACAGTCCAACGGCGACGCTTACGACAGAACCGGAACCGTTTTCTTTATTCCGCAAGATAAATCTCAATCTTTCTTTGACGGATTAGAAAAAGGAGCAAAAACACTTCCTCTTTATGACAACGGCAACGGAAAGCAGTATTATGGTATAACTTCAACCGAAAATTATACTCCTGCAACCGAAATGATGAGATTTTTTACCGCTTTTGGTACTCAAAAATTTAATCACATTGAATTAAAAGGAAAAACGTGGCAAACAATCACACCTTATCGTCAAGATATCACTGAATTAAAACCTTCCCTTTCTGAAAAAGAACTTTGGATCGGTACTTTTATTGGTAACTATGACAAAGGCGGTCACAAAGTAAGTTTGGAAATAACAATTCACAAAAGTGATCAGGCTGTGAATAAAAATAACACGGTCATTCCACTTTTCAATACACTCAACATTATGGAAATGGCCGGACAGGACTATTCAACCATGTTCAATAACCATAAAGGGCTTTTTGTAGAATTTACGTTACAAAAAGATTTGAAAAATGCACAGCTGAGATATACAACTACAGGCCACGGCGGTTGGGAAAATGGAGACGAATTTGTTCCTAAAGCCAATTCTATATTCCTTGATGGGAAAATGGCGTTTTCTTTTGTTCCATGGAGATCGGATTGCGGATCTTACCGACTGTATAATCCTGCATCTGGAAATTTCCCGGACGGACTTTCATCATCAGACCTAAGCAGATCAAACTGGTGCCCGGGAACTGTTACCAATCCAAACTTTATTCCTCTTGGAGATTTAAAAGCAGGGAAGCACACCATTCAGGTAAAAATACCTCAGGGACCAACGGAAGGAACAAGTTTCAGTTCGTGGAATGTATCAGGCGTTTTACTTGGGTCCCAATAAAACAAAACCTTCTTGCAATGGGATTGCAAGAAGGTAAAAACACAAATGATGAAAAAAAATTATTTCGAGCCACAAAGTAAGGGCAAAAATTCGTATAATTAATTAACATAGATTAATAAATATTTCATTTTTATTTCGTATGTAATAATGAATTAATATGTAGATGTGAAAAATATTAATCAAAATCGCCATAATTAGTACATTTAATTAATATTTTACCGTTAAACAATTTATTAAGTTAAAATTTTTCACATTTATGTATTTTTTGTTGTTATTTTTAAATTACAATTCTATTTTTGCTTTAAATAAATGATAAAAAATGTGTGGAATCGTATGTTTGTTTGATGCAAAACAAAAAACCGAAATATTAAGACCTCAAGTTTTAGAAATGTCAAAAAAAATTCGTCACAGAGGTCCGGACTGGAGTGGCGTATTTCAAAATGAAAAAGTAGTTTTCTCTCACGAAAGACTTGCTATTGTAGATCCTACTTCAGGAAAGCAGCCTTTATTTACAAAAGACGGGAACGTTGTTTTAGCGGTAAACGGAGAGATTTATAACCATAGAGAATTAAAGGAAGAATTTCCTGATTATGAATTTCAAACGCAGTCAGATTGCGAAGTTATTTTAGCTCTTTATAGAAAATACGGGAAAAATTTCATCGAAAAACTAAATGGGATTTTCGCTTTTGCTCTTTATGACATAGAAAATGATGTTTATCTGATCGCCCGTGATCACATGGGAATCTGTCCATTATATCAAGGTTGGGACAAAAACGGAAACTATTATGTAGCTTCTGAACTAAAAGCGTTGGAAGGAGTTTGCAAAACTATTGAAACTTTTTTACCCGGATATTTTGTTTTCAGCCCGGATGGAACTGAACTTCAACAATGGTACACAAGAAACTGGGAAAGTTTTGATCATGTAAAAGATAACGAAACTGATATTTCTAAGATCAGAAAAGGACTTGAAGATGCCGTTCACAGACAATTAATGAGTGATGTTCCTTACGGCGTGCTTCTTTCAGGAGGTTTGGATTCTTCTGTTATTTCTGCAATTACCGCAAAATTTGCAAGACAAAGAATTGAAAGTGGCGATACTCAGGAAGCTTGGTATCCAAGATTACACAGTTTTGCTGTTGGTTTGGTAGGCTCACCCGATCTTATTGCTGCAAAAAAAGCTGCAGAACATATCGGATCAATTCATCATGAAGTTAATTTCACTGTTCAGGAAGGTCTGGACGCTGTTCGTGATGTAATTTATCACTTGGAAACTTATGATGTAACAACCATCAGAGCTTCTACTCCGATGTATCTTTTGGCAAGAGTTATTAAATCAATGGGAATAAAAATGGTGCTTTCCGGTGAAGGTTCCGATGAATTATTCGGTGGATATTTGTATTTCCATAAAGCTCCGAATGCAAAAGAATTCCATGATGAAACGGTAAGAAAATTAGGAAAACTTCACCTTTACGATTGCCTGAGAGCCAACAAGGCGTTAATGAGCTGGGGAATTGAAGGTCGTGTACCTTTCTTAGACAAAGAATTCATGGATATTGCGATGGCTGTTAATCCAAAAGATAAAATGATCAACGTTGCTGAAGGAAAAATCGAAAAATGGGTTCTAAGAAAAGCATTTGAAGATTTACTTCCCGAATCTATAGCGTGGAGACAAAAAGAGCAGTTCTCGGACGGCGTTGGTTATTCATGGATCGATACCTTAAAAGAAGTTGCTGAAAAAGAGGTTTCTGACGAAATGATGACTAATGCGAAATTCAGATTCCCATTAAATACTCCTCAAAACAAAGAAGAGTATCGTTACAGAACAATTTTTGAAGAACATTTCCCAAGTGAAACGGCTGCAGCTACGGTTCCATCTGTTCCATCTGTTGCGTGTTCCAGCCCAATTGCTTTGGAATGGGATGAAGCTTTCAAAAAAATGAACGATCCGAGCGGAAGATCTGTAAAAGTTCACGAAACTTCATATGAATAAAAGGGTTTAGGGTTTAGGGTTTAGGGTTTAGGGTTTAGGAAAATAGAATTTAAAACAGTAAGCTAAAAACCTAATTTTTAAGCCCTGAATCCTATTACCTAACAATAAAATTTATCAATCCTGTAGCGATACAGGATTTTCTTTTGAAAAACTAATAATAAATTGATATAATTTAACTGACAATCAAAAATATTATCTAATAAATAATTATATTTGGAAAACGAAAAATCAATTTTATAAAAATGAGAAGAAACATTACTATCTTTTTTGCTTTATTATCTATAACTTTTACCTTTGGTCAGGGTAAATTTGGTAAATATCTTAACTCAAAAAAACTTGCTTTAACATACAAAAGCGTAAAGGATAATGAAAAGGATGATTATTATCAACAATTCTATTGGCTTGCAAAAGCTGAACAGCTAAAAACGTATCCACACCTTAAGGATGTTAAGCCTAAGGTTTTGTATGAGTTTGTGAAAAAAGTAAATCCTCAAAATCCAACAAAAAAACTGGATGCAAGAGGTAAAGAATTAAGAGCAACAGCAGAATTATCTTTAAATCAATATTTTAAAAATAAAAATTTCGAGAATAACAATGTCTTAATGTTAAACTTAGAGACGTATGTTGATCCTTCTCAGGGAGAATATTTCACAAAAGTAGATCCTGAAAAAATCAAGGAATTGGTACCGAAAGAATTATTTGCTTTCAACTCTTTGAACAAAAAAACTCAGGAAGAGAAAACTTATTATCTTTGGATCAATAAGAAAAAAGATGATTTCAATATTGTAGATATCATTCCTGAAGAGAAAGAAAACAAAGCTTTCTATGCAAGAGTGAAGCAGTATCTTCCAAGTTATAAATTCTCTAAATATGTACCTTCAGTTAAAAAAGGAACTAAAACAGATAAAACAGATGTAGATTTTTACTACATCATGCCTTTTGAACAGAATACTGATAACATTGAATACAAAACAACGGATTTCAAAACTTACGAACTAAGCCAGTACAGAAAAGCTGGTGACGAGTGGAAAGGAGTAGAAAAGCCTAGAAAATAAATCAAAAAGTCTTGTGAAACATCGCAAGACTTTTTTGTTGAAATCAATTCTAAATTTGCTATTCCCAAGGAATCTAGACTTAGTTTATTATTTTACATAAAATCTTTGTTTAAAAAACTCATTAAGGAATAAATATTGCTTTAAAAAAGAACAATTCTTTGAACAAAAACAAATCTGAAAAGTTTTCATTTTCAGTAAAAATCATATGTCAGAAGTAAGTGAACAACCCAAAACATCCATAAAAAAAATCCTTCCACTGATTCTTGCCACTGCGATTTTCATGCAGATGCTGGATTCCACAATTTTAAATACTTCCCTGCCTTCCATCGCAAAAGACCTACAGGAATCTCCACTTAACATGCAGAACGCAATCATCAGTTACGTTCTTACACTAGCAGTTTTTATGCCGGCAAGCGGTTTTTTGGCCGATCGTTTTGGAACAAGAAAAGTTTTTATTTTTTCGTTAATACTTTTCAGTTTGGGTTCGTTTTTTTGTGCTATTTCGCAAAACCTTACGCATTTGGTGATTGCCCGAGTAATTCAGGGTGTTGGGGGAAGTTTAATGACTCCCGTCGGAAAATTAGCTTTAATTAAAACTTTCGATAAAAATGAATTATTAAAAGCAATGAATTTCGCCATCATTCCTGCTTTGATTGGTCCTGTTTTAGGTCCATTAGTCGGAGGTTACATGGTAGATTATCTTTCGTGGCACTGGATTTTCTTAATTAATATTCCGTTCGGTATCATCGGAATTATTTTAGGTGTCAAATACATGCCTAATTACAAATCTGAGTCCCCCGATTTCGATTTAAAAGGCTTCTTGATCTTTGCGGCAGCCTCTCTCCTACTTTCCATTTCGTTAGAACTTTTTGGAGATCTTCAAAATACAACTCCCGTTTTGGTCGTGTTTATTTTAGGATTTTTATTCATGTATTATTATTACAGACATGCAAAAAGAGGTGGAAATCCTATTTTTCCGTTAAATCTTTTTTAGGTAAGAACATTTCGTGTTGGCGTTGTAGGAAACTTGGCAACGCGAGTAGGAATCAGTGCTATTCCATTATTATTACCGCTAATGATTCAGATTGCGTACAAACAATCCGCGGTAACTTCCGGCTGGATTATCGCGCCGATGGCTTTAACCGCCATGTTTGGAAAATCTTATGTCATTAAAATTTTAGATACTTTCGGTTATCGAAAAACGTTGATGGTCAACACTTTCATCATCGGAACTTTAATCTGTTTATTAGCTATTCCGAATATTCACACTTCTTTATATTGGTTTGTACCGATTATTGCCGTTTTGGGATTCTTCAATTCGATTCAATTCACCTCAATGAACACCATTTCCATTGCAGATTTGCGAAACTTTCAAACAAGCAGTGGAAACTCATTAATATCCGTCAATCAACAACTTGCCATTGGTTTTGGGATCGCATTTGGTTTAATTGTTTTAAAATTATATGAAAATACAGATTTAATCGAAGGAGAAATACACAACGCTTTCCGATATACATTTCTGACTGTCGGAATTTTAACCATCATTTCCGGACTTGTTTTCAGAAGACTTCATGTCTCAGATGGAAAAAACATGAAATCAAAAGAGGATTAAAATTAGAGATTCCACCAATTTAATTAATATTTTTTGAAGCTGTTTCCCGCTTTCCGCTACAATCTTTTTTTTCAAAAGGACTTTCGCTGCAATCGCGGCTAGGGTATTTGCCCAGTATTTGACATTTCAAGTAACCGCAAAGTTTGTCATCCCACAGGGATCTAGAATCGAATCTTTCCACATAATAAACCTCACAGGTTTTGAAAACCTGTGAGGTTTGTCATAATACAAAAAATTATATTTCAACATCTCCCATTTTCGCATCTCTTAACTTCAGAACAAGCCAACTACTTATCACACATCAATGCATCTGATTTTCAACTTTAATAACTTTGCTTATATAAAATCAACACTATTATGGCAACTAAAAAAGTAGAAATCGTAGTATCTCCAAAACCTGCACATTTTGTGGGTGACGGTTTTAGGGTGCATAATTTTATTCCGGGCGTACAAGGATTGGATATGAAGAGAATGGATCCTTTCATTATGCTCGATTATAATTCAAAATTTCATTTCAACGGAACAGAAACACCAAGAGGAGTCGGTGTACACCCTCACAGAGGTTTTGAAACCGTAACTATAGCTTATCAAGGCAGAGTTGAGCATCACGACAGCGCAGGAGGCGGAGGAATTATCGGTGAAGGCGATGTACAATGGATGACCGCTGCAAAAGGCGTACTTCACAAAGAATATCATGAAACCGAATGGGCAAAAACAGGCGGAATTTTCCAAATGGTTCAGCTTTGGGTAAATCTTCCTTCAGTATACAAAATGAGTTGTCCAAAATATCAGGCAATCAAAAATTCCGATATGGAAAAAGTAGATCTTGGTGACAACGGAATCATAGAAATCATCGCAGGAGAATATAACGATCATAAAGGCCCTGCATTTACTTACAGTCCGGTTCACATGATGAATGCAAAATTAAAAACAGGAGGAAAAGCGGAGTTCAATTTTCCTGCAAACTTTAATACCGCAGCTTTGGTTGTTGAAGGAAGTATCATCATAAACGGAGAAGAAAAAGCACCATCAGATCATTTGGTATTATTCCAGAATGAAGGCGAAAATTTCACCATTGAAGCATCTGAAGATTCAATTGTATTAATCATCAGCGGAATGCCTTTAGACGAACCTATTTATCCACATGGCCCGTTTGTAATGAATTCAAAAGAAGAAATTATGCAGGCTTTTGAGGATTATAATTTGGGAAGATTTGGATATTTGGCGGATTAATTTTTAATTATTTCTTACCTTTATAATTGAGTTTTTGGATAATCGCAAAGACGCAAAGTTAATTAACAACTGATTATTTTAAGGCGCAAGGATTTTATCTGCGATAAAATTGATTGAGTATAAAACAACTATCAAATTAAATAGGATTAGAAATTGAAAATCTTCGATTTTCTTGCGCCTTAAAACAGAATAATTAAAAAATTCTTTGCGTCTTTGCGTTTATCCAACAAGAATCTATTCAACTTTAATTTTCATTAAAGTACCATAACCATTGGAAATATTGATTACATTAGCGTAAACAAAAATTGAAAAAACAACTTTAGCCATGTCAAACATCGGACTTATTATAGAAGAAAAATCAGCAGATATAGGAAACTTTTTAGTGGGAAGATTATTGCCTTTCCGTGAAAAAAGAGCAGTCGGACCTTTCGTTTTTATCGATCATATGGGACCATCTGAATTAAAAGATTATCAAAATCTTGATGTTCCGCCACATCCGCATATCGGACTTTCAACCTTAACTTATCTTTTGGAAGGATCAATTTTCCACAGAGACAGCATCGGAAGTGCTCTTGAAATTAAACCAGGCGCCGTAAACTGGATGACCGCAGGAAAAGGTGTTGTTCACTCAGAAAGAACCCCTGAATATTTAAGACATACCGATAAAAAACTTCACGGATTTCAAATCTGGGTCGGACTTCCAAAACATTTAGAACAAAGTGAACCAACCTTTCATCATATCGAAGCGAATGAAATTCCGGTTTGGGAAGAAGGTAATATTCAATATAAATTAATTGCAGGAGAAGCTTTTGGAAGAACATCTCCGGTTCCTGTTCACAGTAAATTATTTTTTATTGAAATTAAAACAAAAACGGCTCAAAAAATCAGCATCGGAAAAGATCTTTACGGTGAAGCTGCCATGTATGTTTTGGACGGAACCGTTACTACAGACGGAAATTCTTACGGTTCAAAACAATTAATGATCGCCAAAGAAACCAAACTTTGTGAGTTCGAAATGAGCGAAAACGGAACTGTTTATCTTTTCGGAGGAGAACCTTTTGATGAAGAGCGTTTTATATTCTGGAATTTTGTAAATTCAGACAAAGAATTAATCGATCAGGCGAAAGTAAATTGGAACGACCAAAATCACGATGCTTTTCCTTTAGTTCCAGGCGATGAACACGAATTTGTGCCACTTCCAAAAGCTATTTTAAACAGAAAATAAACTTTAAAATCTCAGAATTTTCACTCATAAATCCTAAATAAATGAATAGAATAATCCTTGTATTCTTAATAATTACATCCTTTTTAAGTAATGCTCAGACCGTAAATGAGCCTAAAAACAATCCTGAAGAATGGTCAAAACCTTATGAGCCGTTCAGAATTGCAGGAAATTTATATTATGTAGGAACTTACGATTTGGCATCTTATCTAATTGTTACTGATAAAGGGAACATTCTTATCAACACAGGATTAGCGGGCTCGTTTCCAATGATCAAGAATAGTATTAAAAAACTTGGTTTTAATTATAAGGACATAAAAATTCTTACTTTGACACAGGCTCATTTTGACCACATGGGAGCAATGGCTGACATAAAAAAAGAAACAGGCGCTAAATTGTATGTTGATGAAAAAGATGCAGAAGAATTAAAAAGCGGCGGTAAATCAGACTACGAACTAGGAAAATACGGAGTAACTTTTAAACCAGTAACTCCTGACTATCTTTTGAAAAATAATGCTAAAATAAAACTCGGGAATACGACCCTGACTTTACTTCATCATCCGGGACATACAAAAGGATCTTGTAGTTTTTTATTCGAAACCAAAGATAAAAATCAAACCTATAAAGTTTTAATTGCCAATTTGCCTTCGATCATTATTGATGACAAAAAATTCTCTGAAGTAAAAACGTATCAAACGATTCAGAAAGATTATGGTGATACATTTAAAGCGATGAAAAATGTGAATTTTGACATTTGGGTAGCCTCTCATGGAAGTCAGTTTGGTCTGCACACAAAACGAAAAGAAGGAGATGCTTACAATCCGAAACTATTTGCAGATAAAGAAGTCTATTTTCAAAAACTTGAAAAATTAGAAGCAGATTATCAGGAAAAAGTAAAACAAGATTCACCAGAAAAATAACAGAAAGTATTAAATAATGAAAATATTAGCATTTGCAGGAAGTACCTCTTCCACTTCAATTAACAGAGAATTGGTAAAATTTGTTTTGAAAGATTTTCAGGATGAAGAAATTAATTTAATTGATCTTAATAATTTCACGATGCCTACTTTTTCTGTTGATCTGGAAAAGAAAGGTTTTCCGGATGAAGCGCACAACTTTTTAAAGCAAATAGAAGAATGCGACGTGATTATTTGTTCGCTTGCAGAACATAACAGATCGTATAGCGCAGCTTTTAAAAACGTTTTCGATTGGGCTTCAAGAATTAATGTTAAAGTTTTTCAGAATAAGCCAATGCTTTTGATGAGTACTTCTCCCGGAGGTTACGGCGGAGGAAATGTGATGAATACGGCAAAAACGTTCTTTCCAAACTTTGGAGCTGATATTAAAGATACTTTTTCTCTTTCTAAATTTTACGAAAACTTCGATTTAGAAAGTGGCGTCATCAATCCGGAAATGCTTAAAGAATTAAAGGAAAAAATTGAAAATTTTAAAATTCAGGTTAAAAACTAATGACAAAAGGAAGATTAGAGGCTTTCAGTGACGGCGTTTTAGCTGTTATTATTACAATTATGGTGCTTGAATTAAAAGTACCGGAAGGAACTAATTGGGAAAGTTTGAAACCTCTTATTCCAAAGTTTTTGGCTTATATTTTTAGTTTTATTTATATCGGAATCTATTGGAATAACCATCATCATTTGTTTCAGGCTGTAAAAAAAGTGAACGGAAATATTCTTTGGGCCAATCTTCATTTGTTATTTTGGCTTTCATTAATGCCCGTCGCCACAGAGTGGATTGGTGAAACTCATTTTGCAAAAAATCCAGTAACAGTTTATGGCATAGGATTAATAATGGCTGGGATTGCGTATACCATTCTGGAAAATTTAATTATAAAAAATGAAGGCGAAAACTCGAAGATAAAAGAAGCAATACATTCTAAATTTAAAGAGTATATATCGATTATTTTTTATATTTCAGGGATCGTGACTTCGTTTTTTTATCCTTATATTGCAATAGGTTTTTATTACGCCTCTGCTTTGCTATGGCTCGTTCCCGACAAAAGAATTGAAAGATCATTAAAAGAAGATTAGTATGGAAACACACGAATACATCAATGGAGAAATCACTGTTATCTGGCAACCTCAAAAATGTATCCATTCAACAGTTTGCGTGAAAACTCTTCCAAAAGTTTATAATCCAAAAGAAAGACCTTGGATAAAAGTTGAAAATGCAACTCCTCAAGAACTTAAAAATCAAATAGACCTGTGCCCTTCCGGAGCATTAAGTTATAAATTCAAGACACAACAATAATGGGAGTAACCGTAAAAGCAGTTTTAGGAAAAGAAAAATATTACACCGAAGTAACGGCTGGCGAAAACCAACTGATCACGGATGAACCTGTAGATAAAGGCGGACAGAATAAAGGTTTTAATCCTTTTGAAATCCTGGCAACATCATTAGCAAGCTGTACCGCAGCCACATTAAAAATGTACATCGACCGAAAAGAATGGGATGTAGAAAAAATAAATGTAGAAGTAGAACTTGAAAATTTTCCTTTGACAAAACTTTGTGTTTTCAAAAGAAATATCAGTTTTGAAGGCACAAATCTTGACGAAGAACAGATGAAAAGGCTTCATTTGATAGCTGATGCATGCCCTGTACACAAAATATTAACTCACGATATAGAAATTCAAACCAAATTTTCATAATATGATAGAAGTAAAACAAACCAACGACGAAAAACACGGAAGTTTTGAAGCTTTCATAGACGGGATCTCAGCAGGAAAAATGACTTACACTTGGGCGGGTGAAGAAAGATTCATCATCGATCACACCGAGGTAGGCGAAGAACACAACGGAAAAGGTGTTGGTAAAGAAATGCTTTTGGCTGCGGTAGAATTCGCAAGGCAAAATGGCAAGAAAATCATTCCGCTTTGTCCGTTTGCTAAGGCTAGTTTCCAGAAAAGTGAAGAACTTCAGGATGTTTTAGTTAATTAGTTTTAAATTAAACACAGAAAATAAATCAACCTTTCAGTTATCAATACTGAGAGGTTTTTTTCTTTTTTAACACACCATAAAAAAACTATATTTGTAAAATTTTAATCGAATAAAATATGTCTCCACTTATATTATTGTCCATCATTATCATTTATTTCGCCCTACTCCTTTGGGTAGCTTACAAAACAGGAAAAGGCAGTGATAATGAGAGTTTCTTCATCGGAAACCGTAAAAGTAACTGGATGCTTGTTGCCTTTGGAATGATCGGAACTTCACTTTCTGGAGTGACTTTCGTGAGCGTTCCGGGTGCCGTTGGAAAAGACAGTTTTTCGTATTTACAGATTACTTTAGGTTATCTTATCGGATATATTGTGGTTGCCTACGTTTTACTTCCTTTATATTATCGGTTAAAATTAACCTCAATTTATGGTTATCTTCAGCAAAGAATGGGGCAACTTTCCTATAAATCGGGAGCGTGGATTTTCATTGTTTCGAGATTAGTGGGTGCGACAGCGAGATTGTATTTGGTTGTTAATATTCTTCAAATCACTATTTTAGATAGTTTAGGAGTTCCTTTTATTGTGACGACCTTAATTATTTTAATCATGATTATCCTTTATACCTATGAAGGAGGTGTAAAAACCATTGTCTGGACAGATACTTTACAGACTTCTTGCATGCTTTTAGGATTGATTATCTGTACGGTTTATATGTTGAATCATTTAGATCTAAGTGTTGGGCAGAGTTTA
Organism: Chryseobacterium sp. GW823-FHT05E08; assembly: GCF_058795655.1. Taxonomy (NCBI): domain Bacteria; kingdom Pseudomonadati; phylum Bacteroidota; class Flavobacteriia; order Flavobacteriales; family Weeksellaceae; genus Chryseobacterium; species Chryseobacterium sp. GW823-FHT05E08. The sequence goes on from NZ_JBXAHY010000003.1 coordinate 426,193, forward strand.
ACCGCAATGGGCGATAAAGGCTATACTAAAATATTTGAATTCGATATTAATTCTCCCGGATTTTTCATCAAACAAATTCTTGCCGGGGCATTTATTACCATCACCATGACCGGAATTGATCAGGAAATGATGCAGAAAAGTCTTTCTGTAACAAAGCTGAAAGATTCTCAGAAAAATATGGTAACGCTTGGTTTCATCTTATTGGGTGTGATTTCACTATTCCTTTATATGGGCGGACTTTTATATCTTTTTGGACAAAGCGAAGGTGGTCACATCACAGAAATTATTAAAGACGGAATTCCTAAAAAAGAATTTTTATTGAATGGAAAAGATATTTTCGGAGATAAAATTTTCCCTGAAGTGGCTTTAAATCATATGCCAGGATTTATTTCAATTATATTTATTATCGCTTTAATTTCAGCTTTATTTCCAAGTGCAGACGGTGCTATGACGGCGCTTACCTCATCAATTTGTATTGATATTGTTGGAATGAAAGACAAGCCTTGGGATACTAAAAAGAAGGAAAAATTCAGAAAAAATGTTCACTTAATTGTTGCTGCTTCTTTCTTAGTTATGGTTGTTATCTTTAAAATTATTAATGATAATTCCATGATTGGTTTAATTCTTAAATTGGCCGGATTCACTTATGGACCGCTATTAGGACTTTTTGCTTTCGGAATTTTCACTAAATATAAAGTTGTTGATAAATTGGTTCCTTACGTTTGTATCGCAGCGCCGATTATCTCTTATTTTATCGATAAATATCAGGCTACTCTTTTCGGAGATTTCAAAATAGGATTGGAGTTGTTGATCATTAATGGATTGTTGACTTTCTTTGGGCTTTGGTTGATTAGAAAGAAATAATTTTAAGTTTTGGCTAAAGCCAATTGATTAGGCTTTTGGGTTTGGACGGGCTAAAGCCCACCCCTATTGATGAAAAAATTACGTTGTTGAGATTCGAAGATTTAAAAAATCAATGGCAAAGATTCAGTTACAATATTAAGTTAAAAAAGATTAATAATATTTTAATAAAACTGTTAACATCCATCATCAAAGGCTGTTAAAGCAATAAAATATTTAAATAATTCAAAATCCGAGTTTTAGGCTCGGATTTTTACATTTTTGTAAGCCATTAAAAAATTGTAAATTCGCGTGTAAATAAATCAGATATAATGAGTAAAAGTATCGAAGAGTTGAAATCTCTTACTACACAAATCAGAAGAGACATTTTAAGAATGGTTCATGCTGTAAATTCAGGTCACCCGGGCGGAAGTTTAGGTTGTACAGAATTTTTCACGGCGCTTTACGGAAAGGTAATGAACTATAGCCTTCCTTTCACAATGGAGGGGAAAAATCAAGATCATTTTTATCTTTCAAACGGACACATTTCACCGGTATTCTATTCTACTTTGGCAAGATTCGGATTTTTCCCAGTTGAAGAACTGAGTACTTTCAGAAAATTAGATTCAAGATTGCAAGGACACCCAACTACTCATGAGGGTCTTCCGGGAATCAGAGTCGCTTCCGGATCTCTTGGTCAGGGGCTTTCTGTAGCTTTAGGTGTAGCTCAAGGTAAAAAATTAGACGGAGACAGCTCTTTAGTATATACTTTACATGGAGATGGAGAATTGCAGGAGGGTCAAAACTGGGAAGCTCTGATGTATGCTTCTGCTAAAAAAGTGGATAACATTATTTCTACCATTGATTATAACGGACAACAAATCGACGGAAGTACAGACAACGTACTTTCATTAGGAAATCTTCATGCAAAATTGGAGGCTTTCGGATGGATTGTTTTGGAAGAGAAAAACGGTAATGATCTTGAAGCAGTAATTGCCATCCTAGAGAGAGCAAAAACTGAGACAGGAAAAGAAAAACCAGTTGTCATTATTCTTCATACGGAGATGGGTAACGGTGTAGATTTCATGATGGGATCTCATGCTTGGCATGGAAAAGCTCCTAATGATGATCAATTGGCTACAGCAATGAAAGAATTATACTTAGAAGCTCCAGCAGACTATTAATAATAAATGATGAATCATCAATGATAAATGATGTGTTACAAGATCGTTTATCAACTATAATTTATCAATTATCAAAAATTTTAACAAAATGAAATATACATATACAGAAAAAAAAGATACACGTTCAGGATTTGGAGCTGGATTAGCTGAACTTGCTGACACACACCCTAATGTAGTAGCACTTTGTGCAGACCTTATCGGTTCTTTGAAAATGGAGAAATTCATTGAAAAAGCACCAGAAAGATTCTTTCAGATCGGTATTGCTGAAGCGAACATGATCGGTATTGCTGCAGGTCTTAGTATTACAGGAAAAATTCCTTTTACAGGAACTTTCGCTAATTTCTCTACTTCAAGAGTGTATGACCAAATCCGTCAGTCAGTAGCTTATTCTGATAAAAATGTAAAAATATGTGCTTCTCACGCAGGTCTTACTTTGGGTGAAGATGGTGCTACTCACCAAGTGTTGGAAGACATCGGGATGATGAAAATGCTTCCGGGAATGACAGTAATCAATACTTGTGATTACAATCAAACTAAGGCGGCAACTCTAGCTATTGCTGATTTTGAAGGACCAGTTTACCTAAGATTTGGAAGACCGGTAGTTCCAGTTTTCATTCCGGAAGATATGCCTTTCGAAATCGGAAAAGGAATTATGCTTCAGGAAGGAACTGATGTAACGATTGTTGCAACAGGTCACTTGGTTTGGGAATCTCTTGTAGCTGCAGATGAACTTGAAAAAGAAGGTATTTCTTGTGAGGTAATCAATATCCACACCATTAAACCTTTGGATGAAGAAATCATCTTAAAATCAGTTGAAAAAACAGGAAAGATTGTTACAGCTGAAGAGCATAACTATATTGGTGGTTTAGGAGAATCAATTGCCGGAATGTTGGCTAGAAAAAGACCAACAAGACAGGAATTTGTTGCGGTAAACGATACTTTCGGAGAATCTGCAACTCCTGCTGAATTAATGAAAAAATATAAAATCGATTCTACAGCCGTGAAAGAAGCTGTGAAGAGAATTTTAGATAAATAATTTTTCTTTTTAAGAATAAATGAAAGCATCCAGGTTTGGGTGCTTTTTTTGTTTATTTGCATTTTAATTTTAGCATGAAAAAAGCAAGTTTTCGCGACAGGAAAATAGTAGTTGATATTTTATGTCAGGCTTTTGTTGATGTGTTGATTCCAAATTCGATTAATTATGTTGTGAAAAATTCAGGCAACAGGCAAAAAAGAATTCAGGCATTAATGGAATATCAGTTTGACATGTCAATTTTATATGGAACTGTATTTTTAAGCGAAAACAATAAAGGTTGCACATTATATCTTGACAATGCTAAATTCAGCCTTAAAAGAATTATTCTTGAGCTTAAATTATTATTCGCCTGCATTGGTATCGAAAACACATTTAAGGTCTTAAAAAGAGAAAAATTGCTGAAAAACTTTCATCCTAAAGAAAATTTTGTGCAGTTATGGTTAATGGCAGTTATTCCGGAAAGTCAGGGAACAGGAATTGGAACTCAGCTTTTAAAAGAATCATTAGAGTATTACAAAAACAAACTGATTTATGTTGAAACAACAACACCTGAAAACAGAGCTTTTTATACCCAAAATGATTTTGTGATTTTCCATGAAACTTTCGAGCTTGATTATCCACTTTATTTTTTGACTAAAGTCTAGGGGTTTTTCGGCAAACTGTTTAAGCTTTTTATTTTCTCCTACATATTTTCAAAGTTTGTCATGCTGGAATCATCTCAATATAGTATTAGAAAATAGAATGGAAAAATTCTTGCCCAGATTCTTTCAGAATGACAAAATTTATGGTTATTTCCAAATGTTTAAATAAGTGACTGCAGCCCTAGCCCCGATTGCAACGACATCCTTTTTTGTTGCGGCCGGAGCGAAGCGGAGGCCGTAATAAAAAAGATACAGTGGAAAGCGGGAAACAGCTTCAAAAATTATTTAAAAAACTTCCACTTCGGGATAATCGCCAACATTCCAAATCCTGTAAAAAGAAAAAGGTTCGTAACGTCTGTGTATAAAAACGTTGATAAATAATAGTTGTGCATAAAGAAATGCAGAACCAATAAAACAGGAAATACAAAAATCCCTATTTTTCTATAAAAGAACATCAGCACCAGACTTATCATCATTAATGCATCAATTGAAAAGATTACGTAAAAATACCATCTTGGGATATTAAGAAACTCGTGCTGCAGGTATTCATCTACATCAATTCCCAATCCCATTACCGTAAATAACATCAAAGCGGCAAATGCCAAAATAAAGCCCCATCCTTTCTTCGGATCCTCGTCAAAGTAACTGTATTCTTCCATAGGTACAAAAATAAAGAACTTATGAGAGATTTCATAAGTTCTTTTATAGTAATTCGTTTAAAATTTGATTAAATAGAAATAGCGTTGATCAATCTATTTTTATCGCTTAAGAATTCTTCCATAGAGATCATACTCTCAGTTCTCATAACATCCTGGATGTCATCGATCTGATAAATGATTCTCTTAGCATCGTCCGTATTCTTAGCTCTTACTTTACAGAAAATATTATATTTTCCTGAAATTACGCTCGCTTCGATTACATTTGGAATGCTTGTAAGCTCTTTCAATACCTCTTGTGTACGGTTTGATTTTGTTAAAAGAATTCCGATAAAAGCTGTAAAATGATAGTCTAACTTACCATAATCGATATTAAGGGATGATCCCAAAATAATACCTGCATCCTCCATTTTTTTCACTCTTACGTGAATTGTACCCGCAGAAACATCCATTTGCTTAGCAATTTCAGTAAAGGGCATTCTTGTGTTTTCTACTAAGAAGTCAAGAATCTTCTTGTCTATTTCGTCCAGTTGATAGTTCATATTAGTTAAATTACAATTTCCTTAAAAATCCTATGTATTCTTTGCAAATTTAGGAAAAATAATTTAACCATGAAAATTATATCAAACATTAACAATAATTAACATGTATGATAAAAATCATTAAAATATTCTGATTATTTGCCCCCTGTTTTTACAGAATCTGTTTTTATTTCAGTTTTCGACTCGGTCTGTTTTTTATCTTTTTTCTTCTTTTTGAACAAAGAATTGAAGCTGCGACTCCATACAACACCCCCTCCATAGGCTTGATTAGCAGAACCGTTAGTTCCTGCTCCAACACCCATTCCAATATTACTTGGCTTGGAATATCCTCTTAAAATTAAGCTTCCGTCGTTCTTTTTAGACACATCATATTCAATAGATCCTTCACCGGAAAGGTAATTTGCTTCCGTACTTTCGGTTTTTGTTAAAGGAATTCCCAGCCCTGTCTTTACTTTGATTCTAGGCGAAAGCGCAAAGCTAACCCCTGCATTTGCCCGATCTCCCGTATTGGAATTCTGGTCTCCTTTTACATAATTAAGGTCGATCTGGAATTCATTACTCATTGCATTAAGAACCGAACCTAATTGCTTTAAAAGCAAGTTATATCCGGACGATTCTGCAACTCCGGCAACATCCACATCTACTCCACCTGTATTTGAAACGTTAAAACTATTTAACAAAAGAACCGAACCAAACTGTAAAACCTTCTCTCCCTCCTGACTCATTTTGGCAGCTAAAGTTTCTTTTACCTGACTCGAAACATCCAATGCCGAAACATTCAGATCAATTTTAGGATCAATAAGAGACTGCGTAATATTAGCCTGAAGCAAGATACTGATCGGCTGTATATTTCCCATATTTAAATATTCCCCCGCATTGGAAACCATTCTCACATAATTGGCTTTAATATCTAGAGCAGGCTTCATCGCGTCACCATCCCAACGGATGCTACTTCCGTTTGCAATTTGGAAAGTCTTGTTAAGAATCGCTTTAGAAACAAAAGTTCCGTTATCAACTTTATAGGTTCCGTTCATTGCAATATTTCCCTGTCGGCTCATCTGGAACCTCAAATTATCTGCAATACCTTTTACCGTAATATTTCCTACATCATCTCCAATCAATACGTTTACCGTGGTACCTTTATCAACATCAAGATCGAAATCGATATTCATATTGGCTCCGGTTTTTTTCTTTTCTTCGAGTGTGATTAATCCATCTTTTCCTTCTTTCAGGAATCTTAGCATTTTAAATTCTTCAACATTTGATGTAGAACTTGAATTGAATGTGAATGTACTTCCATTCAGCGCTTTCATATTTGGTGTTGAAATACTTAATCCCGAAACCGGTCCGTCAACATAGAGATCGCCCTGTCCGTAAATTCTTCCCCAAAACAAATCGTAATCTTTTTGGGTGGTGTTCAGCATTAATAAATTATCGGCTCTCATTACAAGGTTGACCCCCATTGAAGAAAGCGTTTCAAACTGAATCGCTCCGGAAATTGTCCCTTGTGAGTTTGATCTTCCGTCGTGAACACTTATATTGTTAAGTACCGCCAAACCTTTAGATAAAGGAATCACCGTATCATCAAATGAATAATCTACTCCCGTGAATAAAAGTTTTAAACCAAAACTTTTCATGGCAATATCTCCACTGTAATCAAGGTTGTTTAATTTTCCGCTGATTTTAAGATCTCCAGTTGCTTTACCCCTTAAATTTCCAAAAACTGATTGTACAAACTGCTGAGCAAAAGACACATCAAATTCACGCATTTCTGCTGTTAAATCAATCGTTGGCGAAGAAGTATTATTGTTAACAGTTCCTGTAAGATTTAAATTATTTCCACCAAGCACTCCTGCCGACGTTACTTTTATATCTACATCATACACATTCAATGAAAAACCATTTGTCGCTGAAATGGTAAGATCTCCCATATCATTTCCGTTCATCATGATATCGTCGACAGTAAGGTCTACCAAAGGCTGAAGCGTACTCTTATCCATTTTGATCTTTACACTTCCGTTTGCAAGACCTTTAATATTCATTGAGTTACCGCCGGACTGCATTTCCAGAAGCTTTTCAATAGCAAAATCTTCAATATCTGCATCTACATAAAAATCTTTAGCAGATTTAAACTGAGCTTCCTTAATAAACAGTGAACTTTTATCTGAATAAATCTTTAAATTTCTAATATCAAAATCGGACGTTGCTTTACGATACGTGATCGAGTGATCGAGTTCCGGACTTGTATCTATCGCCCAAGTAACTTCATTAAATTTAACTTCTGTAGGCTCAAATTTAAATACAAAATCTCCACCAGCATTCGTAGATTGATTGACATTAATAGCATACTCTCTCAATTTATCATCAAGCTCATCTTCCGGACTTCCATGCTTGAATTTTGTTGCTAAATGAAGAATACTATTATTTTCATTTCTACCGCTTAACGTGACATCTTTTAATATGTTTTTGTTGTATTCTACCCTGTTTATTTTAGCGTAGATCTGCTCGTCAAGATTGGCCGTATTAATTCTCACCATAACACTGTCGACCATTGCACTGTCTCTGGTAATATTATCTCTGTCATTAATTTTATAGGCAGGATTTGCTTCCGCTAAAGCTTTATCCGCTTCTGTAATCTCAACCTTTTTAGTCATGATGTATTTCAGGGAAGCAGCATCAAGATTTAAGATTAAATTATTTGAATTTCCATCATATTGCCCATCAACTACAGCTCCTTGAGGAAGTTTAAGATCAGGCATAAAATAGCTCACCAAACCTTGCTGAACATTAAAGTTCATGGCAAAATTCTGTCCTCTGTATAATTTTCTCGGCGGTGGACCTACTAATATTCTTCCGATACCGTTTTCGACCATTCCTACAAGATCGGCTAGATTATATTTCCCTGAAATTTTTCCGTTCACAGCTCCCGGCGCATCAACATCGATCACTCGACCGCCCGCTTCCAAGAACGTTTTTATTTTAGCATTCGGAATGACATATTTTTGGGTAGCAGTCGCAAAATTGATGTTACTGGCTTCAACATCCAGATTCAGATCACTAATAGAAGTCATTGCCATTTTACCTACAACTTTTCCGCTTACGATCTGACTTCCGGGTTTATCCGTGAAATAATTCATATTTAAATGATCAACATCAGCATCTACATTCATAGAAATCTTTGGAGTACTGAAATCTATTAAACCTTTTATCGTTGCTTTGGCCTGTTCATCATTAATTGTGATAAGTCCGTTATATTTTTTGTGATCCAACAAACCGTCTAAATAAAGATTATTAATTTCTTTATTCATGATTTCGATTTTTGTGATCTGCGATTTTGTAGTCAAACGCATCGTATTAACATCGAAACTCTGTCCGTTGATATCAAATTTTCCTGAAATTAATCCAACCGATTTGTTTTTAGTAATGACAGAAGTATTTAAATCATTCACCTCAACATATCCCGAATATTTTGGAACAGGCGTACTGTATCCTGTAAGAGAAAACTTGGTGATTTTTGCCTGTCCGATTCCTGTCATTAGATTTCCGGTTGGCACATAAACCTGTTCTGGAGTAACTCTTGCTGCTCCGTTATATTTTAATTTCCCGAAATCATCAGCGAAATTCTTCATTTTTTTAGAAATGAATGAAGGCATCATTGCTTTCAGGTCTTTGTATGTAAAATCTGTTGAAAGATTATTGGTTTCAATTAAAAAATTACCTTTCAGTAAATTATTAACCTTCATGGTCTGAGTGGCAATATTTACATCAGGATTTCTGATCAGGAAATTTTCAAGGTGAAATTTATTCAATGGTCCTGTCATTTTTCCGGAAACATTGAATGGTTTAAAATTATCCCAATTCGTTACAAAATAACTGATATCATAACCGCTCAACTGGCTTCCCTGTTTAAGATTCATATCCCAACGTACTTTGTCGGCAAAATCGGCCCACGAACCTTTATGAAGATTAAACTTAATATCTCCCTGTAAAAGCGTATGATCGGTATTTAATGTTAAATCTTTAAGCAAAAGAAAATCCTGTGACATCGAAAGTTCCGTAGAAAAAGTATCTACAAAATGAGATTTCCCCCATCTTGTTGTGACGAAGGACATATTATTAATTAAAGCAGAAATATTGGTTCCGTTTACTTTAACATTCGGAGCTTTTAGATTGAATTTTGTTGCTGTTAACCATTTTCCGGGCTCGCCAGGCGAATTTTGATTAATGATAGAAACTTTAGAATCAATAATTTGTAATCTGGAATTCAGCTGAAAAGGAGGTTTGCTTGGATCTCTTTTTTTACCGCTGTCGAACAATTGTGTAAAGCGGATAAAGTTTGAAATACTGTCGCCTTTATAAGTAATTACCTGGACATCTGCATTTTTCAGGGTTAAGGAATTAAAACTTAAAGAATTGTGTTTACCAATATTTGTAGCCAAAGAAAACCAATCTGAGTTGGCGGTAAATTCCTTTGCTTTAATAAATTCAAAACCTTTATAATCTTTAATTTTTAAACCTTTGATCTTTACATTTCCAAAAAAATTCACTTCTACACTTTCTGTAGACATATCAGCTTTAAAATCCTGATTTACGATCTGTAAAGCCTGATCTGCAGCCCATTGCTTGGTTGCAGGAAGATTAATAATGATAACAATTGCAGTTATGAGACCTAATACCAGCCAAAAAAGAATCAACAACAATTTTGCCCACCAAGTATAACTTGTGACATCTTTTACTGCCTGTTTCCCAAATTCTCCGGCAGTTTCAACGGGATGATGAATGGCATCTGAAGCCAGCTCAGACGCTTCTTTAACTGCTTCCTTCACAACTCCCTCGACATCCTCCACAGTCTTGTGTACCTGATCACCTAAGTTTCCAGCTACTGATTTTTTGTTCTCATTCTCGTTATTATTCTCTAACTTTGCCATTATTATGAGCGACTCTATAATTTTAGGTATTGAATCGTCTTGCGACGACACATCAGCAGCTATCATCAAGGGAAATTCTATTCTGTCAAACATCGCCGCGAATCAGGAAATCCACAAAGAATATGGTGGTGTTGTCCCTGAATTAGCTTCACGCGCGCATCAGCAAAATATAATACCCGTAGTTGAAAAATCTCTAACTAAAGCAAATATACAACAAAATGCTATTTCTGCTATAGGATTTACTCGCGGACCCGGACTTTTGGGTTCTCTTCTCGTAGGAACTTCATTTGCTAAGTCATTAGCAATGAGCTTGGACGTTCCTTTGATTGAAGTAAACCATCTCCAGGCACACATTTTAGCACATTTCATCGAGGATGCAAATCCTATGCCGCCAAAGTTTCCGTTTTTATGCCTTACGGTAAGCGGAGGACATACGATGATCGTTTTGGTGAAGGATTATTTTGACATGGAAATCATTGGAAAAACCATCGATGATGCAGCAGGAGAAGCATTTGACAAGATCGGAAAGATCTTTGATTTAGATTATCCGGCAGGCCCAATTATCGATCGATTGTCTAAAGAAGGAAATCCTGATGCGTTTAAATTTAATAAACCAAAATTAGAGAATTACGATTATTCTTTCAGTGGAATTAAGACTTCTGTATTATATTTTATACAAAAAGAAGTTAAAAAGAACCCAGATTTTATTAAAGACAATTTAAATGATCTTTGTGCTTCTGTTCAGCGAACAATTATTGAAATTCTAATGGCTAAACTTGAAAAAGCTGCCAAAGAATTAGATATAAAAGAAGTCGCAATCGCTGGTGGAGTTTCTGCCAATTCTGCTTTGAGAAAAGCGATGCAGGACAATAACGAGAAATTAGGCTGGAATATTTACATTCCAAAATTTGAATATACGACCGATAATGCGGCAATGATCGCTATGGTTGCTCAGTTAAAATTTGAGCGAGGTGAATTTACGGATCTGAGAACTTCCGCAACCGCAAAATACGATTTATGAAAATATTGTTAGAAGAAAAAATACTTGGAACACAATCTAAAAAGAACTCAAAATATTATTGGGTTTTAGAAACCATTGTAGGAAAAAATGAAGTGACAGAAAAATCTGAAGATGAAGATTATTTAATGATAAGCTCAGAAATTGGATATGTTCAAAATATAAAGGAAGAGATCGTAGAGAAAATTAATTCAGAAAATGTATTTAGTTTTTCTTACGAACCTAAAGAAGGAGATTTTTTATCCATCAAAAATAATTTAAGAAAAAACGAATATTTGAATTTAATTTTCATGAATAATAAGTGGATTGAAGAAATTTACTCATGTTCATACAGAGATTGTGAAGGTGATATTTATACCACGATAAAAACCGGTGTGGCATTTTTAAGCGATAATGAAATTACCTTTTAATAGTCACTTGTAAATAAAATTCAGGCAGATTTTAAATATCAATATATGAAACTTTTTTTTGGCGAAATCAGTAACGGAAAAGTAATAATTAATGACGAAGAACAGCAACACATCGTAAAAGTTCTTCGTATGAAAGATGGTGAAGAAATTCACGTAACCGATGGAAAAGGAAACGTTGCTTCCGGAAAATTAGTGATCGAAGGCAAAAAGGCCAATATCGAGGTTTCTGAAATTAAAAATGATACGCCAGATTTTAATCCGAAACTTCATATTGCGATTGCTCCAACGAAAAATATTGACCGTATTGAATTTTTTGTAGAAAAATCTGTGGAAATGGGAATTTCTGAGATCACTATTTTACAGACTGAAAAAACAGAACGTAAAAATATCAATATTGATAAATTAAGAAAACAGGCTATTGCCGCATCAAAGCAGAGTTTGAGATTTCATTTTCCTGTAATTAATGATTTAATTAAACTTCCTGATTTTCTGAAAAATATTAATCCAGAAGAGACTTTCGTGGCACATTGTAATGAAAATTTAGAAAGGATTGAATTAAAGGAAATTCCGCATTTAGATAATATTACTTTTCTAATTGGCCCCGAGGGAGATTTTTCTGATAAAGAGATTCAGCTTTTAGCCGAAAAAGGAATTAAAGCTGTTTCACTGGGAAATCAGAGATTGAGAACGGAAACTGCAGGAATATTTGTTGCAGCTTGGAATTATTTAACTTAAAATTAATCACTAATAATTGAATATTTTAGTATTATTTTAATATTTTTGCGATTAAACTAACATATCGTGAAGCGTATTTATTTATTTTTAGCATTTTTTATATTTAAATTATTTTTCTCACAACTCGATAACACCCATTATTTACAGCCCATTATTTTTGGAGCATATGATACAACTACCATAACTGAGGAGTATATCTATCTTTCTACTCCATCTTCAACAAATATTACGGTAAATATCAGAATGGCCGATGGAACTACCATTCCAAGACTGTCTGTTTATAATATTAATGCAGCAACAACCGCTAACGTTGCGACGGGTGTTGTGACATTTAGCAATACTACTCCTGTAAGAATTGCGGTCATCAACGCATCAAACGTAGTTTTACCGCCGGGATCATCTCCCATGACGGTAGCAACTACCAGAGCCGGAACGATAATCCCTGCCAATATAGGAGGATTGTTATTCACTTCTGCTGATGATTTTTTCGTCAATTATAGAGGATTATCCGGTTCTCAGGCAGGATCTGTTCTTACAAAAGGAAAAGTAGCTTTAGGGAAAAATTTCTTCTGGGGCGGAACACCCAACGAATTTACAACGAATGTTCCCGAAGTTGGAAACATGGTCTCCATGATGGCTACCGAAAATAATACGGTTATTACCATTTCTAATATTGATTCCGGGACACAATTTATTAACGGAGCCAGTGCGACACCATTAACAGGAACTACCTTTACAAGAACCTTACAAAAAGGACAGTCTTTTGTACTGTACGCCAAAGTAAAACTTAATGCACTCAGTTTACAAGATAGAGGCTGGCTCGGTGCTAAAATATCATCAGATAAAAATATCGCTGTTACCGTAGGAGGGCTAATGCAACAAGGAAGTGTTGAAACCGGAACACTTTCAGACAGTCGTGACTTTGGTGTAGACCAATTGGTTCCTGTAGAACAATTAGGAAACGAATATGTTGTCATGCAGGGAAATGGCGGAGCTTATGAAAGAGTAATTGTAGTCGCTACAGAAGCCAATACAAAAATAACCATGAACGCCAACACCACTCCAAGTTATACATTAGTAAATATTGGAGATTATCAAATCGTTCCGGCCAGTTTTTTCACCAACAAAAACATGTACCTGAAAACAAATAAAGCAGTCTATGTTTTTCATAAAATATTCGGAAGCTCTGCGCTTAATACCAACAGTTTTATGTTTATTCCACCGCTTTCGTGTTTCGGACAGACATCAGTAAATATGATTCCGGATGCTAAACAGATTGGAACAACTTCATATGACAATACAGAACTTGCGGTACTTGCCGCAAGCGGAACAGCAAACATCCCCGTTGTAACGGTAGGTGGAACCGCGCTTACAGCAACTGTCGCAGCAGGTACAGCCGTACCGGGAAATGCCAACTGGAGAAGCTACAGATATAACATTGCTACCGCAGCGGGAGGAACAGCTACGATTAAAAACGTAAGAGTAAGTTCTGCAGGAACCATTCAGGCCGAATTAGTCGGAGCCAGTGGTGCTGCAGGATTTGGAGGATATTATTCAGGATTTGGAACGGCTCCAATTGTTACTATTGCCGTAGCTAACAGTCCAAGTTCAAGACCTTGTACGGGAACCACAGGAAGTTCATCACTATCTTTATCCGTAACGCCCGGTTTAGGTACTTATCAATGGTATAAAAACGGTGCTCCTATTTCCGGAGGAACCAACAGTAATTATTCTATTCCCATAACAGATAATTCTGCTGCAGAATATAACGTTGTCGTAACCCCACCCGGAGGATGTCTTATTTATTCAAATGTTGTAAAATCATTCGCATGCCCTTGTTATAAACCAGGTGCAACAGGAACTCCTGAAATTACCAAAATAGGTGTTTCAACAAGAGCTTCAAAAAGTACAGCAAACTGGCCTGCAGATATGAACAACGCATTTTTAGCACTCGAATCTAACGACAAAGGGCTTGTAATCACAAGAATTCCTGATCCGGAAGAATCAATTGCAACTCCTGTAAACGGAATGATTGTATTCGACACCGATGACTTATGTCTAAAAATATATGACGGAACCCAATGGAGCTGTATTAACCAAACATGTAATTAATTATGAATTTAAAAGTAAATCTATTTATTATATCTTTTTTTGTATCTGCTCTTGCGAACGCTCAAATAGGTATAGAGAAAGAATCTATAGACGGTAGCGGACTGGTAGATTTTCCTGAAGGAACTACAAAAGGAATTATACTTCCTCAGGTAGCCAATAATATCAACATGACAGATACTTCAGCAGGAACTTTTGTTTTTGACGGAGCTTCTTCAAAAGTAAAATATTACAACGGTGCCAATTGGATCGAGCTTACAGGTCAGACAGGTGCTTCAAAAACATTACTTGTCGGAACTGAACAAGACAGATCAGCAGGAGTCATCATTGGAGCACCAGATTCAACGGCTAAAGGAGTTTTAGTTTTAGAGTCGAATGATAAAGCTTTAATTTTACCTAAAATCATTGATCCTGCAACCAATGTAAAATCACCATCAGCAGGGATGATGTGCTACGATCCCGTAGCAAAACTGGTGTGTTTTTATAATGGAACGAGTTGGAGTTTTTGGGGAAATATTGAATAAACACCCAATACATTTCATAAATTAGAACATATGGAAAATTAATATTTATCTGGATATTAGTTTTCCATTTTTTCTATACATTTCAGTCACTTCGCCTTCCTCATCAATTCTCATACTTTGTAAAATAAGATTTTTCCCCTTCCATTCATATGTTTTGGAATAGAAATTTGATGGACCAACATGATAATCTGAAATAATGGCTTTATTCTTGGAATCAATTCTGGGATTGATAATACTGTCGAAAGGTTTGTAATAAATATATTTTTTATCCTTTTTATTATAAAGCCAAAAACTTGAGCTTGAAAAGTAATTTCCTACTTGATTCACCACTTCAAGATCATTATATCCATCAAAATTAGCATCTTTATCGATGCTAAAATAGGCTTCATTTTCATTAAGAACAGAAACAGTATCAAATATAATTTTCTGATGAAGTTCTCTTTTATAAAATATATTGATTGATTTAAAATCAATTGTTTCATTGGAATTTTTTACACCTTCAAGTGTGTAGAAATAACCATTTCCCGTCAAAGATTTGGAAAATGGAACAGTTGCAGTATCTTCTTTTTCAGGAGTTATAATTTGCGCGATCAAACTATCCGAATCGGCATTAATAATGACTTTATTTTCAGCTTTTTTAGCGCAATTTATTATTGTTAAAAATATAAGAAATACTATTTTTTTCATATTTTAAGATTATGATCTCTCAAATATTTCTGAAAAATCTGCTGTCCGCTTTGCATTGAATTTACTGCCCAACGGATTTTCATTTTCAATAATTTCTCGTCGCTTAATTTGTAATCGAGGTTAGAATTAATCAATTTTTGTTTTAATTCATACATACAAATTCCTGCCGCCACCGATACATTAAAGCTTCTCGTAAAGCCAAACATCGGAATAGCCAGCGTTTCATCTGCAAAATCAATTACTTCTTCCGAAACTCCTGCCATTTCGGTTCCGAAAACTAAGGCAATAGGTTCTGTAATGTGATAATCAGGAAGCATCACTGCATTTTTTTCCAATGATACGGCCAAGATCTTATATCCTCGATCTTTAATTTTTTGTAAAGAATCAATATTTTTTGGCATCTTTTCAACTTCAACCCATGTTTCTGCACCTTTAGTTACAGTAAGATTCGGATCAAATACATTTTCCTCTTCCATCGCGACAACTTTGTGAAAACCACAAGCTTCCACCGATCTTATAATCGCCGCCGCATTTCTGAACTGGTACACATCGTCCATCACAGGAAGCACAAAATCAGAACTTTCCGGAGAAAAATGCTCGATCTTTCTCAATCTTTCGTCTGTTAAAAATTGTTTTAAATACTCAAAAGTTTTCGCTAAATCTTCCATTCATTTTCAAATCTTTGCAAATTAACGTAATTTTGAGGAACGAACCTGAAACAGCTGTGAAATTCTAATAAAAGTACTACATGAAACGAAAAGTCCTGCTCATCTATACCGGAGGAACCATCGGTATGGAGAAAGATTACGAAACCGGAAGCCTTCGTGCGTTTGATTTTGGAAATATCTTCGAAAAAATGCCCGAAATGAAGTTGATGGAATGTGAAGTGTTCGTTCATCCTTTTGCCAAACCGCTCGATTCTTCGGATATGGGACCTCAAGAATGGAAAATCATCGCCAATTATATTCTTAAAAGCTATGATGATTATGACGGATTCTTGATTCTTCACGGAACAGATACCATGTCCTACTCCGCTTCTGCATTGAGTTTTATGTTAAAAGGTTTGAAAAAGCCCGTAATATTTACCGGCTCTCAACTTCCCATCGGAGATTTGAGAACTGATGCTAAAGAAAATCTTCTGACGAGCTTGTATTACGCAAGTTTGTATGAAAATGATGAAGCTGTCATTCAGGAAGTTGCCATTTATTTTGAATATAAATTATTAAGAGGAAACAGAACATTGAAGTATTCTGCGGAGTATTTTGACGCCTATTCCAGTCCGAACTACCCTATTTTGGGACAATCCGGTGTTCATTTAAATATCGTTAAAGATAATCTATACCGTTGCGAACCTGATGTAAAATTTCATGTGGATGAACATATTTCAGAAGATATTTTATTCTGGAGAATTTTTCCGGGAATGCATTTAAGCCACTTCAAAGAAATTCCGAAAATGAAGGTTTTAATTCTTCAGGTTTTTGGTTCGGGAACTATTTTCAGCAGTGAAAAAACTCAGGAGACGCTTCAGGAAATCAGAAATAACGGAACTGAAATTGTAGTTGTAAGTCAGTGTATTTCAGGCGGAATATCTTTCGGAAAGTATGAAAATAGTAATATTTTCTCAAGAATCGGAGCTATTAGCGGAAATGATATTACGGCCGAAAGCGCGATCACAAAAGCAATGCATTTAATTGACAATCCTAGTTACACGGGAACTTTTGCTGATAATTTCGCGAAAAGTTTATGCGGAGAAATCACTGAGTAATTGAATTAATAATTTGTCAGTTCAATAAAATAGCCTATTTTTGCAATCTCAAATAGAGAGGTGTCCGAGTGGTTGAAGGAGCTACCCTGGAAAGGTAGTATACGGGTAACTGTATCGAGGGTTCGAATCCCTTCCTCTCTGCAAATCAAAGTCTTAAGTATGAAACTTAAGACTTTTTTATTTTATATAAAAAATAAATTTATTTTCCAGTAATATCAGAAGCTATTTAAAAGGTTTAAAATTTACATTTGGAAGCATTTTTTTTGATCTGTCGTTTATACTATCAATTGTTTTTTGATCTAAGTCAATTTCTAAAATTTTATCATTTTTTCTGAGAGTTCCTGATACGAAATTAGTTTCAATATCATTTGATAAGTTGCTTAAGATATTTGCCATCGTTACAAATTCAATTTTTGCAGCTCTATCAGTTTTGGAATTAAATTTATAATCTTCCTTTTGCAATTCTACATTATTCGTAATAGGAAATGTTGTAGTATATTCCATTTCTGCAGTGTATTTATCACCACACGATACAATTATAAATAGAAATAATAGCTTTTCCATGATCACTTTTTTCAAATATAGTAAAAAGAGGTAGGCAAAATTTAAGGAAAACCGTAATGCAATTATCTTTTGATTAAATAAAAAAATCCCAATCAAATTGACTGGGATTTCTGTTTGAAAAATCTACTAACTTTTTTCAAACTACAATTTAGCTATATATGAATGTTTTGGTTTTAATTATTAATTACAGATTGTCAAAAACTGATGACTCATCTGCACTCTGAATTTCGCTTCAGATCTCGCTTTGCTGTAAATAGAATGTTCAAAAGCATGAATTGATTTTAATTTTTGATCAATAAACTCTGCAATCTGAACAATAGAGAACATAAAATCTCTGTACACAGCGATGTTAACCGTTTGTCCGTAACAAGGTAAATACGCTTTCAAGAAAGGAATTGTTGATTGATGCTGATTATAATTTACGCAATATCCCGCTCCGTCTTTAGAAGTGACGATCTCGTAATCGTTGATATAATCCAGCACATTTTCTGTTTTTGGAGAAATGCTATTCGTTGAAAAATACCTGTTGATTTTATCTAAAATATGTTGAGCATATTCCATCATGGTGATTGTTTTCCACTCGAATACATGATTTATTCCGTTTTTTATTTGTTTCCCGTTTTCACAGCTTGTACAGAACGAAAGTCCAATTTTTTCATAATATGGAAAAAAGCAGTCTTTAATCTGAATAGATGCATCCGACTGTAATCTGTCGCTCGCAAAATTGTAGTACAGATAAGGGCTGTACAACTCTGCAAGGCTTTTCAGATAGTCTATTTCGCTTGTATTATGATATTCTTCGAACCATTTTTCAAGATTATCGTAATAGCGATTTTGAAATTCATTGAAACTTAAATAAAACGGCATTTCCATAACTCTGTATTTTGATATGACAAAGCTATAGCGGTAATGCGACAAAACTTGACGTGTTATTTTTTAATTGAAAGATTTTTGTAGGTATCTTTTTTGATGTTTTTTAACGCAAGGGGCGCTAAGTTTTTTTGACTACTATACTTTTTTAAGGTTCGCAAAGGCGTTTTACTCAGCAAAGTTAACAAAGATTTGTATCAATTAATTATATCAGATTATTATCAAGTTTGTCATTCCGGAGGAATCTCAACTATATTACATTTAAAAGCTACATCTAGATTCCTCCGGAATGACAAACTCGATGGAAAATTTAAACTTAAAGTATATTAAAGCTTACTGCTTAAAGCATATAGTCATCACTTATCATAATTCTTCATTACAAATTCAAAATAATGGATCATTTTAAGATAGTTTTCGATACTGATATATTCGTTCGTGCTGTGGATAGATTGTTGTTCAGAATTATTTATTTTAATTGGCATGAATCTGTAAATATTTTTACTTACAATTTGGTATTTATAGGCATCTGTACCACCAACCGTAAGATAAGGTGTAGCAATTGCAGTTGGGTAAATTTCTTTAATTCCGGCTTCTATCAATTTAAAAGCTTTGGTATTTGTTGGTGAAACAGCAGAAGCTTCACGGGTGTTATCAATCTCTTCTACTTCAACATCAAAGCCTTTTGTTGCTTTTGCAATATGTTCCTTTACATCTTTAACCGTATTTCCCGGAAGCAGTCTGAAATTAACCACAAATTCTACTTCTGGAGAAAGAACATTGGTTCCGTCGCTGCCTTTCATCATCGTTAAAGCCGTTGTTGTGCGAACTAAAGCATTGGTTGTATTATTTTTTGTCAACTGAGACAAAAGTAAAGGCTGCAATAACCACTGATTTGAAATAGCCAATCTATTGGCAAAGGGCATCGAGCCTCCGATATTATCGAAAAACTCTTTAATTAAAGGCGTAATAATTGGTTTCATCTGATCGTCTTCTAACCTCTGCATAATGACAGCAGCTTTTCCGATGGCGCTTTCTGTGGGAGGCATGGAAGAATGTCCGCCTAAGCCTTTTACTTTGATTTTAGCTGATAAAAATCCTTTTTCTGCACATCCTATCACGGCAACATCTGAGTCGATACCTTTTACACTTCCTTTTTCTAATACCAATCCGCCTTCATCATATACAGCATCGAATTTCAGTCCTTGTTTTTTGAAATGATTTGCAATCTGTGCCGCCCCTTTTTGTCCGCCCACTTCTTCATCAAACCCAAAAGCCAGATAAATATCACGTTTCGGAATATGACCACTTTTAATTGTATTCGACATGGATTCCATTAAGGAGAAAAGCATTCCTTTCATATCAATTGTACCTCTTCCATAGATTCTTCCGTTGGCAACCGCGCCTGAAAATGGCGCATAATCCCAATCTTCCGCAACTTTTGTAACCCGTTGTAAAGCTTTATCATCTGGTCTGAAAATATTTTCTTCCTTATTTTTAATATCCGCGTCTCCGGGAGGAACAACATCCATGTGAGAAAGAAATAGAATAGGTTCGAGATTAGGCTGGCTTCCTTTTAGTTTAAAAACCAATCCGTATTTATTAACTTCATAGTTTTCGGTGTTCTGATAAATTTCGGGATAGGATTTTTTTAAATATTCTTTAAATGTATCAAATGTTGAATAATCAAAATCACCCAATTCACCTGTTGAAATTGTTGCGATTTTTAGTCCGTTTGAAAATCTTTGAACAGCGGAATCATTTTTTACAACTTTCCATTCTTTTGTAGTTGTTGAACTATTTTTTTTGTAAGGATAAGTGAAAGTTTTAATGAGCAGAATTATAATTAATACAATAATGGCTCCCAGAATGATTAAAAGGATTTTTTTCATGGTGATTGGTTTTTTATAAAAAGTTTTATTATACTTAATACATTTAAATGAAATCTACTGAGAAAGAAATAACTCTTTAAATGATAATAGTAAAAGTTTAATACTACTTTCTGCTTTTCATATAATTAGCAGATAAATATGAAATTATTGAGAATAGTCCTACAGTTCCAATTTTAAAATAAGTTTGAAAAGGAATTTCATGGCTACTTCCTAATGCCATTAATAAGTAAAATAAAAAAAAGCTAAAGCAAAAAAACTGCAAAATTCTTAAAATTATAATAGCCATTTTCTTCATAACCATTTTTAAATCACTCTTTAAAATCTTTTTAATCTCATGTGAGAATTTCACTCACACTGAAATTATACTATAAATTTAAGTCTATTTTTTTATAAATATTGTAAAATTAGTTTAAGTAGTATTTAATTTCTACAAATTATTTTTACTATCCAGCTCCTGTTTTCTGTTTTTTATAAAATCTGTGGGGCGAATTCCATTGAGTTCAAAGAAGAGATCAGAGAAGTTTTGTCTTGAGGCAATACCACACTCTTTGGCGAGAGTTTCAATGCTGTATTTAAGATATTCTTTGTTTTCGAATAGTAAATTGGTGATATAATTAATTCTTAATTCACTCAAATATTTATTAAAATTCATTCCTTTACAGTCATTGATAACCTGAGAAAGATAATTAGAATTGGTATTCAATTGAGTGGCTAATTTACTTAGGGTAAGGCCTTTTTGGGTAAATTCTTTTTTATCCTCAAATGATTTTAATTTTTGAAGCAATTCTTCAACTTTACTTTCATTAAGAGTCGATTTTCGTTCTTCTACAGCGAAAACCAGTTTCTTAGGAACATTTTCAGTTTGATGGACTGTGAATTTTTCTTCCAATAAAACATATTTTTTCTTTACTTCTTTCGCTTTTTTATGTCTTTTGGTGAATAAAGTAACCATTCCGATTGCCCAGATAATGAGAACAATAATTACAATCGTTCCTAGATAATTGATTTTCTGCAACTTTTCTTTTTCTTCCAACAACGTTTTTGTGTCATAATCTTTGTGAATTTTTGGAGATAAATAAATAAAATCCTTAGACATGATGCTGTCTGCCTTCAAAAGTTGGGTTGTGTAATATAATTGCTGCGTTTGATTTTTCTCTTTTTTACTCTGATCAATTAAGATCTCATAATTTTCTCTTAATTCCGGAAGAATAAACTGATTTTCTTTAAAAATAGAATCTACTTTTTTAAAGTATATCATCGATTCTTTAGCATTTTTTAAACTATAATACGTTTTTCCAATGTAAAAATAATCAAGCGAAAGCCTCGCAAAATCCCGGCTTTTTTTAATTGAAGAAAGTGATTGATTTAAATTTGATAATGCCGACTGAAATTGATTATTCCGATATTCAGAAATACCTTTGGATAAAAGAAAATATCCTTTTTCCTGAGCATAGTCAGGATTATTTCCTACTTCGGAAAGTCCGGTTTGTATGGCAGAATCCGCTTCTTTATATTGCTCTAAATGTCTGTAGCAAATAATTAACTGATGAAGACAGTTCAAATACCCTTTTTTATTATTATAAATTGCATTTGGGCCAAGATCGGATCTGGATTTTTCTCTGTCATAATATTCCAGACTATTTTTAAATAATTCCGAGGCATCCTGATAGTATCCTAAATAGCTTTTTACAACACCAATATGATATAAATTCTGATATTTCAGATATTCATTTTTTGTATTTTTAGAATATTCATAAGCTTTGAGATATTCATTAAGTGCCTGCTGGAATTTTTTATAATGGTAATAATATATAATTCCTTTCTCAAGATAGGCTATACTTTTCAGGTCACCATCTTTGGACTGATTAGCCGCCCAAATCATACTGTCTGAATATATTAATTTAATCTTATTTTCAGTAGAATAAAATACACCGTCTTTATATCCCTGAACCAATTCTTTATAGTTCTTCTCTTTTTTTGCTTTAGAAATATAAGGTTGAAGAAACGGAAAAGCCCTTGCATCATTCTCTTCAAGATTCTCAAATTTTTGTCTCAATTTTTGAAAATCACTATAGCCTTCCTGGGACAGAAGAAGTTTAAAAAAAACGATAAAAAGTATGAAAAATATTTTTTTTGTCACCCCGATGAACATTCAGTGTCCTAATTTCGATCAAAAGTACATAAAATTGAGTAGTTTTTCTCATTGATTATTGAATTAATACCAACATGAGCATTATTTTCATTTTACAAAACAACACCCTATTAATCAATACATTAAATATAACTAATTCATAAATTAGGACGTATAAATTTATAAATTAAGACAACAAGTATTTTTTTTAATCGATTCAAGATGATAATTTCGGCCTCAGATTTTAAATGGGAACAACTGGAAAGTACAGTAAGATTGTAAAAACAAAAAAACATTAGAAGGGTAAAAACACACAAAAACACCAAATATAAGTTTTGAAGAAAACAAATATAATTTCATGATTGTACAGTAAAATACCGCCTTCCTTCTTGGGAATTTTCTTTTAAGGAAGGTTGGTTTTTAAAATTAATCTTTGTTAAAAAAAACTAATAACCTTTTCATATAAAAACTAATATCCATTGAAATATTCAATTTAGTTGTGGTCATTTCCTGCAGGTAAATTTTGAAGGGTTCTTGTAAAAGAACCTTTCTTTATTAAAGTTTTCAGTTTAGAATCGAAAAGAGACTGTTCCATATGGGCAGCCTCTTTTCTTTTTTAAAACATTAAGGATTTATAATTACTTCCAGCCTCCGCCTAAGCTCTTATAAATATCAACAACTGTACTCAGCTGTTTTTGTTTTGCTTCAACCAGTTCCATTTTGGCATCCAAAGCATCTCTTTGGTTCAGAAGAACTTCCAGATAATCTGCTCTTGAGTTTCGGAATAGTTGATTAGCAATATCGATAGATTCATCCAAAGCCTTTGTTTCCTGAGACTTTAGCTGATAATACTGATCTATGTTTTTAACTTTTGACATTAAATTGGCCACATCCAAATATGCATTAAGAATCGTTTTATCGTACTCATACAACGCCTGGATCTGTCTTGCATCTGCCGTTTGAAAATTAGCTTTAATCGCACTTTTATTAATAAGCGGTCCCGCTAATTCTCCTGCTAAACTTGAAGCAATAGATTCCGGCAACTTCACTAAATAAGAAGGTTTAAAAGCTTCCAATCCTAATGTTGCAGAAATTTCCAATGAAGGATAAAACTCTTTTCTTGCTGCTTCTACATCTAGTTTTGATGATTTTAATTCTAATTCAGCCTGTTTAATATCCGGACGGTTCGCCAATAACTGTGACGGAATTCCTGTATAAACAGTCGGAGCAATTGTCGACATAAAACTCTCCTTCGTTCTTACAATCGGCTGAGGATATCTTCCCAGAAGAGCATTGATCTGATTTTCTTTCTCAGTAATACTCTGACGGATTGTATATTCTGAAGCTTTTGATTTTGCTAATTCAGCTTCAAATTTCTTCACTGCCAATTCAGTTGCCGCCGCCGCTTCTTTTTGAATTTTAGAAATTTCCAATGCTTTTTGCTGAAGTTTGATATATTGCTGAATAATATCCAATTGATTATCAAGCGCCAATAAATCATAATAATTATCAGCTACTTCTTCAATTAAATTTGAAAGAACAAAGTTTTTTCCTTCAACCGTAGACAGATAATGTGCTACGGCTGATTCTTTTTCTGTTTTAAGCTTTTTCCAGATATCAACTTCCCAATTGGCCATTAATCCACCTTCAAAATTACCAAGCGGATCCGGCATTTCTTTTCCGGGCTCGATTTCGGTTGAAGCGTCACCAGCTCCCTCGCTTGTGTAACGTCCTGCTTTAGCAACTCCTGCGCCAATTCCGGCAGAAACAGTTGGAGTTAATCTTCCTTTTTTAGCTAAAATACCACTTTTTGCAATTTCAATTTCCTGCAAAGTGATCATCAGCTCCTGATTATTTTTTAAAGCTGTCTCAATTAAAGAAACTAAATTCGGATCCGTAAAAAACTGTCTCCAAGGAGTTGTTCCGCTATTATTATTGGCGTCTTGTTGCTCTTCCTGATTAAAATTTTGAGGCATATTTTCTTTCACCTCATCTTTTATTACGGTCGCCATCGGCGCTTTACAACTTGCTAAAACAAGCGATAAAGCAATGGCTGCTATATATTTATTATAAGTCTTCATGTTTTCCATCGTGTTTGTAAGGTTCGGTTTGTTCTGTTAAAGGATTTTCTTCTTCATATTTTGCCAATTTAGATTTCTCGGCAATCGTTCCAAAGATGTAGTACAATCCAGGGATGATCATTAATCCGAAAATAGTTCCGATCAACATACCTCCTGCCGCGGCTGTACCAATCGTTCGGTTTCCTGTTGCACCCGGCCCTGTTGCCATTACCAACGGAATCAAACCTGCAATAAACGCAAATGATGTCATCAAAATCGGACGGAAACGGATCGCAGCTCCTTCAATAGCAGCCTGCGCCACCGGAATTCCTTCTTCAGCCTTCTTCTGGACGGCAAATTCCACGATCAATACGGCATTTTTACCTAAAAGTCCGATCAACATGACCATTGCCACCTGAGCATAAATGTTGTTTTCTAATCCTAATAATTTCAAGCATAAGAATGCCCCGAAAATACCTGTCGGTAACGAAAGAATTACTGGTAATGGAAGAATAAAACTTTCATACTGAGCGGCAAGAATTAAATAAACAAATCCTAAACACACTAAGAATATATAAATCGCTTCATTTCCACGGCTTACCTCATCTTTCGAGATACCTGCCCAGTCGATACCGAAACCTCGCGGAAGTGTTTTATCGGCAACCTCCTGAATGGCTGCAATCGCCTGTCCAGAACTGTATCCCGGTGCAGGAGTACCACTTACCTCAGAAGAGTTGTACATATTATGTCTCGTGATCTCAGATAAACCGTACACTTTTTCCAAATGCATGAAATCTGAATACGGAACCATCTGGTCTTTATCATTTTTAACATACAACTTTAATAAATCACTCGGTAACGCTCGATATTGAGGACCTGCCTGAACAATTACTTTATAAGGTCTGTCGAAACGGATGAAACTGGTTTCATAGTTGGAACCTATCAAATTAGAAAGGTTATCCATCGCATTTTCAATCGTAACTCCTTTTTGTTCGGCCAAATCATTATCGATTTTCAACATATACTGAGGGAAACTCGCAGAATAGAAGGTGAAAGCAGAACCCAATTCAGGACGTTTTTTCAGTTCTTTAACAAAGTCATTACTTACTTTTTCCATTTTCTGATAATCTCCACTTCCGGCTTTATCTAAAAGACGAAGCTCAAAACCACCTGCAGCACCATAACCCGGAATAGACGGCGGTTGGAAGAATTCAATATTTGCTCCCGGAATATTCTTAGCTTTTTGTTCAAGCTTTTCAATAATCTCGGCGGCAGATTCTTTACGGTCTTCCCAGCTTTTAAGGTTGATCAAACAAGTACCTGAGTTTGAACCTGTACCTTCCGTCAAGATCTCGTAACCTGCCAATGATGAAACAGACTGTACACCATCAATATCTTCAGATTCTTTCAATAATTCTTTGGCAATCTGGTTTGTTCTTTCCAATGTAGAACCCGGAGGCGTCTGAATAATCGCATAGATCATCCCCTGATCCTCACTCGGAATAAACCCTGAAGGAAGTGAATTACTTAAGAAAAATGTACATAAACAGAACGCTAATAATAACGGAAGTGTTACCATTTTTTTCGTCACTGTTTTGTTCAGCATTTTCTCATATCTCCCTGCTCCTTTTGTAAATAAATTGTTGAATTTATCTAAGAAAATAGTGATCGGAGTTCTTTTTTTAGCTTTTCCGTGGTTATTTTTTAGAATTAAAGCACATAAAGCCGGTGTCAACGTTAATGCTACCACCCCTGAAAGGATAATCGCAGAAGCCATTGTAATTGAAAACTGACGGTAGAATACCCCAACCGGACCAGACATAAACGCAATCGGAATAAACACAGATGCCATTACCAAAGTGATCGCGATAATTGCTCCACTGATCTCATGCATCGCTTCTTCCGTTGCTTTCAATGGAGAAAGACCTTTCTCTTCCATCTTGGCGTGGACGGCTTCAATAACTACAATCGCATCATCGACGACGACCCCAATTGCCATTACGAGGGCAAAAAGTGAAATCATATTCAGCGTAATTCCAAAGGCGGACATTACGGCAAACGTACCGATCAATGAAACGGGAACAGCTATCGCCGGAATCAAGGTTGAACGCCAGTCTCCTAAGAATAGAAATACTACGATCGCTACCAAGATAAATGCTTCAAATAGTGTATGAATTACCTTTTCAATCGATGCATCCAAGAATCTGGAAACGTCATAACTGATGTCGTAATGCATTCCTTTCGGGAAGTTATTTTTTTGAAGATCTGCCATCAAAGATTTAACATTTTTGATAACGTCACTTGCATTGGATCCGTATGATTGCTTAACCGTGATTGCTGCAGAAGGTTTTCCATTTAATGTAGAATAAATATCATACATTGAAGAACCGAATTCTATATCCGCAACATCTTTCAATCTTACAAATTCTCCTCCCGGTTTTGCTTTAAGGATAATATTTCCGTAGTCTTTTTCATTATTAAAACGACCCGGATATTTTAAAATATATTCAAATGATTGAGAACGTTTTCCTGAACTTTCTCCTGTTTTACCGGGAGACGCTTCCAAACTCTGCTGATTCAATGCTTCCATTACCTCATCGGATGAAACATTGTAAGCAGTCATTCTATCAGGTTTTAGCCAAACACGCATTGCATATTCCCTTGTTCCTAAGATGTCAGCGAAACCTACTCCACCAACCCTTCTCAATTCAGACATTACGTTGATATCTGCGTAGTTGAAAAGGAATTTCTGATCAGCTTTAGGATCATCACTATACAAGTTAATGTACATCAACATGTTAGGCTCTTCACGGGTAATTTTCACCCCTTCACGCACTACCAATGGTGGAAGTTTATTTACCACCGAAGAAACACGGTTTTGAACGTTAACGGCTGCAACGTTTGGATCTGTACCCAAATCAAATACAATCTGGATAGAAGCTTCACCGTCATTTCCGGCATCGGAAGTCATATACTTCATTCCGGGAACACCATTTAGACCTCTTTCCAACGGAATAACCACGGATTTGATCAACAATTCGTTGTTGGCTCCGGGATATTCTGCAGTAATGTTTACTTTAGGCGGAGAAATTGAAGGGAACTGCGTCACCGGAAGTTTTACCAGCGACAGGACTCCCATAAATACGATAATCAATGAGATTACGATAGACAGAACAGGTCTGCGAATGAATTTCTTAAACATATAATTTCATTTATAGAGTCCTACTCTGCTTTTAATTTCAATGATTGAAGAACTTTTTTCGGATCCTGGAACTTCACCTGAACTTTTTGATCATCTTTTACTTTCTGAACTCCTTCAAGAAGAATTTTATCTCCCTCAGCAAGTCCAGAACCAACTACATAAACATCAGGAAGCTCATAAGCTACTTTGATATTTCTAGACTTCACCACTCCGTTTTTATCCACTACAAAAACATATTTTTGATCCTGAATTTCGTAGGTTGCTTTTTGTGGAATAATTAAAGCATTTTTAAGCGGTAAAGTCATTTGTACTTTTCCTGTTTCGCCGTTTCTTAATAATTTATTAGGATTCGGAAACTTAGCTCTGAATGCTATATTTCCTGTTTCGCGGTCAAATTCTCCTTCGATGGTCTGAACTTCTCCTTTTTGAGGAAAAACATCTCCGTTTGCCATCACCAAAGAAACCAGATTGCTTCCTCTTGATGCAACATTCGTCTGATAAGACAGATATTCTGGTTCGGAAACGTTGAAATAGGTGTAGATATCGTTGTTATCTGATAGAGATGTTAATAAATCACCTTCATCAATCAAGCTTCCCAATTTCAAAGGAATTCTGTTGATAATTCCTGAGAATGGAGCTTTGATGTCCGTGAACGACAAATGAATCTGAGCAAGTTTTGCTTCCGCACTTGCCGCATCCAACTTAGCTTTTGCCATCAATCTTTCATTTTTAGAAACAATGTTGTTGTTGGCTAATGTACTTGCGTTTTTCAATTCGATAGTAGCCTGTGCTACCTCAGCTTGCGCCTTTAATAATTCTGCCTGATATAATTTTGGCATAATTCGGAACAATGTCTGACCCTGATGTACAAACTGACCTTCGTCTACAAAGATCTTCTCAAGAAAACCTTTTTCCTGTGCACGAACTTCGATGTTCTTTACAGACTGGATCTGCGCTACATATTCTTTACTGATCACAGTGTCCATTTTTACGGGGTTTGTAACCGGATAGATTGTAACCTCTTCTTTTTCTTCTTTTTTGCTGTTACAACTTGCGAACAACAAAAGACTGCCAAGCGCGAAGCTTGAGACAACTCTTTTCATCATAATACTAGAGTTTATATAAATCGTTAATGTTTTAAATAGAAAAATTGTGGTAATGAGTATTTTGGCGATGTGAGCTCACCTACAGCACAACGCAGAACATCTTCTGCTTAAAATAAAAAGCAGAAAACTAATCGAAAAATGAAATTTTAGATTCTGATAGAACGAATCAGAATGAATGTTTTAACTGAAGAAAATTCAGATAAATAGCCGTGAATTGCGGGCTTTAATTTTTTGAAACTTTTTAACCCAAAAATATAAACCAGCGTAAAAACACTTGCAAAGAATACAATAGACTGTACCGTATCCGACAACTGGAAGTCATCTTCCGCAAGTTCTAAGGAATAAGCATTACTTGCATCATCCGGAGCCTGCTGCATAGAAAGCTTTTCGTAGGTTTGGTTTAAGCGGTTTGCTCTTTTGGGTAAATTATGAGAAGTATGAGAGTTATAATCGTTTTTCAACGTTTTGACATTGATCTTACTTTCCACTACGAATAGCAGAAATAAGCTGGTCAAAAAGTATACGATGTAGTTTCTCATTTTCAAGGCACAAATGTAATTCTTAGTTTGAATACATTTCAAACAAATTTTATGATAATTACACATATTAACAATATTTAACTCTCCTTTAAATAAGCTGAAAACCGATGAATACTGTTTTTTCTGAAAATTTCAGACCTGAAATAACACTATAATTATTAAAAATTTGTGATTTCACAGAATACTAATATTAATAAATTTCATGCAATTAAATTATTTTTTCAACACATAAAATTAATTATCATTAATATTTTTATTATAATTTAAGATTATATCAATATTTTATTTAATTTTAGTTCAGAAATAAATAACTAATAAGTGATTTGTTTTCTTGTATGATTTTATCGATTATGACAACATTAATTCCTTTTAACATTTGTTATAATTATTTGAATCAAACAAATTCAAACCATAAAAAAAACCATAACAACCACGAAATACTGTAACTATGAAAAACAATTTAACATTAGCAGGATTGCTGTTTACGTCAGCTCTCTCATTTGCACAAATAGGTATTAATACCTCGAATCCTCAAAATTCACTACACGTGGATGGAGCAAAAGACAATCCCGCAACAGGCGCTCCCTCAGCCGCTCAACAAGCCAACGATTTTATCGTCACTTCTACAGGAAGTACCGGAATAGGTACTACAACTCCTAACACTTCAGCTATTTTAGACATCAGTTCTGCAAATAAAGGAATATTGGGACCCCGAATCAGCTTAACATCTTCAACCATGCAGCTTAGCGGCAACCCTAACGCAACAGGTCTGCTTATTTATAATACCGGGCCAGTTTTGAGCCAAGGATATTATTTTTGGAATGGTGCCGAATGGAGGGTTTTTAACACATCATCCGGAAACAACAGCGGAACCAACACGTTGGCAAATGTTGAGAACATAGCAGTGATAGGTCCCTTAGTAGCAACCAACGAAAACGGAAGAGCAGGATACGGTCTTTCTATCACAACCCCTGATGGTAAATTTTCGATAAGAACCTTTATTCCTACCGATACCGGCTTTTCTTTCGTTAATATACAAATCAGAAATAATAGTGCTGCCAGTGTAGATATTATAGCAAACGAACACTGGCTGTGGGGAGGATCTGGCGGAAACCAGCAAAATCAATTAAGGCTTCCTCCCGGAGTTTGGGCAGGAGATGGTGGAATTGACGGAGCCGGACTTATCGTTGCCACAGCACAAACAGCTTCTACATTTCCATCTTGGGGAAATGCTGAAACCTATGCCGCAGGAATGCCTGAGCATCGCCTTTACGCATGGACAACAACCAACGGAAATGACAAAGTTTTTTATAAGCTGGATTATATGATGGGTTCGTCAACTTACGCCAGCCAAGGAAATGCAACAACATGCCCCGCAGGAATATGTAATACAACTAAAGCATTTTTCACAATTGATCAAATCACTGCACCATAAAAAAATAAAAGGGAGTTCTTAAAAAACTCCCTTTTTTAGATATATACAGAAAATGAAATCGACAATTTACAAGCTTACAAAAGACTCTAAAATAAAAATTATTAATTAATTTATGTAAAATTAACATATTTATATTAAAAATAATTGTAAATTTATAACACTTTAACACTTAATTCATGGAAAACCAAATCACTTATCACTATGAAAAAATTATTACAAATCATTATTTTCGGCATCATTGCCTTTTCGGTAACAGCGTGTAGGCACTCTGCAAAAGAATCAGAAACCCTTACCAACACTATACAACCCGTAAATACGGATGACATCACCAAAGATGTTTTCACGGATACCTACGGAGATCAAATGGAAGTTGCGATCAACAATTCTAAAAACACAATGACTGTACATCTGGATGGCAAAACTTATGAATTGAAAAAAAGTGAAGACCTTCCCGAGTATACTGCTTCCAATGCAGAATATCAATATTCAAACATCAGAGGGAATATTACTTTCCTGAAAAAGAATGTTGATATGGTTTTGTTCCATCATACTAAGGAAAAGCAACAACCAGCTTCCACTAAAATGGCATCTTATTAAAAATTATCACGCATTAAAATTAAAACTATGAAATTTTTATATAATCATTTAGCAAGTCTGTTTTTGGTGATGTTTTTAGCATCGTGTATGAGCAAGCCTATGCCTCCTACTCCTCCAACAACATCAAATGATATTACAGGAAAAACCTGGAAACTTACAGAAATCAATGGTAAACCTATCGCTCTTAAAAATCCTAAAAGCAATCCTTATTTTTCATTAAATATGAAAGAAATGAGATACGAAGGAAATGGCGGGTGCAACGGCGTTGGCGGAACTTTCGAAATCAAACCTGAAGTGATGCGCATCAAATTCAACCAAGGAATGTCTACCATGATGGCTTGTGATGATCTGGAAACCGAACAATTATTCACAAAAGCTTTATTGGCAGCTGATAATTATTCTGTAAACGGTAATACATTAAGCCTTAATAAAGCAAGAATGGCTCCTTTGGCAAAATTTGTATTACAGGAATAACTTCATTTTTATAAAACACATCAATATAAATGAGTCACTCTACATAATGTAAAGTGACTCTAATTTTTCTGCATTCACCGTCTTCATCAATTTTTTTTTTTCATCTCACAAGAATCCTTGTGCCTTTTCTACATTTACCATCTTCATAATATTAGTGTTTTTTCACATTTACCTTCTTCATTAATTTTTTTCATCTAAATTAAAATGTAACTGAGGGAGTTACTTTTTTGTGGATAAAAGATAACAGAAGAAAATTGTATCAATCTGTTATCTTTATACACAAACACAACTAAAATTATTTTTTCAACTAGTGTTTTTTATCTAATTAATTAATTGCCGTAGCAACAATTGAGTTTTCTGACCAACTACCGCCAACACCTGCTAACTGAGCACCTGCTACCGTTCTACTAGCTTCCGTACCTCCAACAACATATCTATAAGTCTTATTTCCTCCAGAAGTATTATTGATCTGAACAGCACCAGTTGCAACGTTATATTTTTGCCCTCCAGTATAAGGTCCCGCAATTTGAAAACTAATTAAAGTAGGTCTGATAACGTCTGCAGATTGTATTCCTATCTGCCCTGCTGTCGTTAAGTTTTGATCTGAGAATGTACTTCTTACAAACATCCAGTCATCCGCAGCTAAAGTTCCGCCAGGGTTTATAAGAAGCGTAACGGTAACCATCCACTTCCCGGGTGGCAAAGTAACAGATGAACCTGTATATCTCATATCTGTACTTTTAGCGAAAGGAAGATTATAACCACCTCCTAAATTTCCTATTACAGTCTGACTTCTGGGAGCCTGCCATTCTGCGGTACCATTTGCATCCGTCGCGGTCAATACAGATCCAGTTGCTACCGTCCCGGCAGCAGTATTTTCAAATCTTCTTGTTCCAATCGTGTGGAAATTAGCTTGCGGGTCAACCGTTCCAACACCTACCCTTCCATTCTTATTCAATGTCATTAGCGCATTTCCTGTAGTTGGAACTCCTGCAAAAAGCTGTAATACATTTTGTGCTGCTCCGAGTCCATAGAAGTCATCTCCTGCAGTACTGTTCCATATTGCTAATTTTTTTCCTGCAGATGTTCCTAAATCCAAAATATTGTTTGGTGTAGCTGTCCCAATACCTATTCTATTGTTTCGTGCATCAACATTAAAGGTTGTTCCGTCAACAGAGAAGTGACTCGTTCCCGTAGTTGCTGTACTTGTAAATGCTAATGTATTACCAACTTGATTTACAGTACGATTTCCTGTAAGACTTCCATTTTGATTGTAAATATTGGTATCCGGAGAAGTTCCTGTGTTTATTTTAACCCAAACCGTTCCATCAAAATAATAATAACCTACCGCATTGATGTTTGCTGCATTTCCGCCAGTGCTTCCGTTAGCAATACTGTTTACATAAATCATTGTGGAAGTTGTAACTCCCGTCATCGTTTGTGCTTTTAGCCGGTCTACTCGTGGAACTAATAATCCTTCCGGTGTAGTGCCTGCTGTAGATTTAGCCACAACATCCAGGGTTGCATTTGGTGTTTGGGTATTGAAACCAACCTGCGCTTGGGCAATACCACCGATAATAAGGGCAATTGTTAAGGTAATCTTGTTTTTCATTTGTCTTAGTGTTGATTGTTTTTTCTTGCGGCATTAAAATCATGTTGAATATTTTCTTCACCAAAATGATTTATCGCTTTTAGAAGTTTTAAAGAGCTGTTGTGTTAAGCAGATCTTTAAGGTTTATATTAAATTTGTATTTTATTTTGACATACATTCGAAAAAAAATTAATTAGAATTTCGCATTCAATTAAAATTTTATTTTCTTACTAAACTACGTTGCAAATGTAGAACCAATAGGCGAAAAAATGAGTACTGCAATTTCACTTCAAAAACACAATACATTGATTTAATGCAACTTAAAAACACTCATGAAGTAATCATGAAGTGAATAAAAATCAATAAAAAACTAAACAAATAGTGGAGTTATTATCGAAAATAAATTATTCCAAATAAGTTTGGCATAGTAAAATATGTGACATATCTGAAAAGAAGACTGGACTTTTGTAAGATCATACAACGTTGGAGAATCCTTTGAAATTAAACATGAAATAATATTTATCAAATTCAACCAAGATTAACCTGTGAAGATTTGAAAACCGAACAATTACAACTAATCATAATTATTTTGTAAACGGAAATATATTAAGCCTTAATAAAGCAAGAATGGCTTCTTAGGCAAAATTTGTATTACAGGAATAACTTCATTTTTATAAAACACATCAATATAAATGAGTCACTCTACATCATGTAAAGTGACTCTAATTTTTCCGCATTTACCGTCTTCATTTATTTTTTTTCATCTAACAAGAATTCTTGTGCTTTTCCGCATTTACCATATTCATAATAATTAATGTGTTTTCTGCATTCACCGTCTTCATTATTTTTTTTCATCTAAATAAAATGTAACTGAGGGAGTTACTTTTTTGTGGATAAAAGATAACAGAAGAAAATTTTATCAATCTGTTATCTTTATACACAAACACAACAAAATATTTTTCACCTAGTGTTTTTTATCATATTATTTAATTGCAGTAGCGTAAATTGCAGTTTCTGCCCAAGTCCCTGCAAAGTTTTTGATAACTGTAGCAGAATTAGGACTTCCTCCTGTAACGGTATTTCCTGCAATATATCTGTATGTTTTAGCCGCAGTCGTTGAATTATCAATAAAAATCGTACCCTGTGCAACATCAAATTGTTGAGCATGCCCAGCTACTGCCGGTCCCTGTACTTTAAAACTCATCAAACTCGGAGATTTTACATCACCAGAAATTCCAAGAGTTGCTCCTATTGCAGGATTTCCTTCTCCAAAACTACTTCTAACATACATCCAGTCATCACCATCCAGAACCCCACTTACTCTAATAAGCTGAGTAACTGTAACCGCCCATTTTCCCGGAGGTAAAGTAATTGATCTTCCTGCATATTTGTAATTTCCATCACCTGCAAAAGGAATATCTAAACCTGTTGCTACATTCAATACACCAATTACAACCTCAGTGGCCGGTGTTCTCCATTCTGCAGTACCATTTACATCTGTTGCAGTTAATACAGAACCTGCAGTAACTGAACCCGCAGCAGCATTCTCAAATCTTCTTGTTCCAATTGTATGGAAATTAGCTTGAGGATCAATTGTTCCAACGCCTACTCTTCCATTCTTATTCAATGTCATCAACGCATTTCCATTAGCCGGAGCTCCTGCAAATAATTGTAGAACATTGGCAGCATTTCCAAATCCATAAAAATCATCACCGGCAGCACTGTTCCAAAGTGCTAGTTTTTTTCCGTTACCCGCACCAAGATCTAAAAGATTATTTGGTTTCTGTGTATTAATACCAATCTTTCCGTCTGTAGCAATAGTCATACGATATCCACTGTTAGCTACAAAGGACAGAGAGTGATTACTAACTGTACCAAAAGAAGCAAAATCAGTCCCCAGATAAGATCTTAGCTTTACCGTTTCGCTGGTATGCTGAAATCCGGCTCCGGCAGCATTGATGTCAACTGCTGTTTCAGGAGTTGCTGTACCAACACCGATTCTGTTATTTACAGCATCAACATTCAAAGTTGTTCCGTCAACAGAGAAATGACTCGTTCCTGTAGTTGCTGTACTTGTAAATGCCAATGTATTACCAACTTGATTTACCGTACGATTTCCGCTAAGATTTCCGTTTGTATTATAAATATTTGTGTCTGCGGAAGTTCCTGTGTTTATTTTAACCCAAACCGTTCCGTCAAAATAGTAATAACCTACAGAATTGATATTAGCAGCGGTTCCTCCCGTGCTTCCGTTAGCAATACTGTTTACATAAATCATTGTGGAAGTTGTAACTCCCGTCATTGATTGTGCTTTTAGTCGGTCTACTCTCGGAACCAATAACCCCTCTGGACTAGCACCTGTAGTAGATTTAGCTACAACATCCAGGGTTGCATTTGGTGTTTGGGTGTTGAAACCAACCTGCGCTTGGGCAATACCACCGATAATAAGGGCAATTGTTAAGGTAATCTTGTTTTTCATTTGTCTTAGTGTTAATTGTTTTTTCTTCCGGCATTAAAATCTGATTTATTGCTTTTAGAAATTTTTAAAGAGCTAGCGTTAAGCAGATCTTTAAGATTTATATTAAATTTGTATTTTATTTTGATCTGAATTCGAAAAAAAATTAATTAAAATTTAGCATTCAATTAAAATTTTATTTTCTCACCAAACTACGTTGCAAATGTAGAACCAATAGGCGAAAAAATGAGTACTGCAATTTTACTCCAAACCCACAACATGTTGATTTCATTAAATTTAACAACACTCATTAAGTAATCATGAAGTGAATAAAAATCAATAAAAAAACCAAACAAATAGTGGAGTTATTTCGTAATATGAGATAAAGAAATAAACTTTGGCATAGTAAAATATGTGACCTTATTAAACTGATGACCATCAATTTAATTTTTTCCTCAATCCTATTTTATGTTCCTCCAAGAATCTCAAAGAAATAAGACATTACATCATATTGGTTTGCTATCGAAAATACTCCGGTTGTTTGATTAAGTCTTAAAGTAGTTGTTCCTTGTACATAATTGTCCCAGCCAATAGATGTTCCATTACTGGTTAATAATGGTTTGGAATTTCCATAAGCATCTTTAATATTAATGTCAACAAACTTAATCGGGTTAGATGGCCCCGTTCCAATTATCGTAAACTCACCATAGGTATAAGATTGGGCAATTTCATTATTTGAATTATTACTGGCATCCACATAACATACAAAACGTACACGTGCTATCGTATTTGTATTGGGCAATACAATGAGGTTGAAATTTCTTCCCGGTCTGTATCCGCCTACCACACTTGTAAAACCTCTTGGAGGTATCGTCATTTGTCCGTTGTCTTTATCTACATGAAGCGGCCTTGCATAATAAGCCCATCCTGGTATGTTTCCTGCAACAGACTGGCTTAACCTCATTGTTCCTTCTATATCAAGACTATGAGAGGGCGTTGAAGTGCCTATTCCGACTCTATTATTGGCAGCATCTATAGATAAGGTTTTTTGATTTACAGAAAATGCATTAGTTGCTGTTGCATTAAATGCTAATCTATTCGCTCCCTGATCCACTATGCGATTTCCTAGCAATGCTCCGTCAATACTATACATATCATGATCAGTATCAAACTTAGTCCATAAATTTTCTTCGAATTTATAGTATCCGACTGCATCTATATTCACTGCAGTTCCCGATAAAGTTCCTGTGGTAACGTCATTTATATAAATCATTGTAGACGTTTTTATTCCGGTCATTGACTGTGCTTTTTCTCTATCAACTCTTGGTATCAAGATACCTTCAGCTATTGTTGAGTTTCCTGTGGAATTTTTAGCTTTAATATCAAATGTTGATTCAGGTTCAACGGTGTTCACTCCTATTTGTGCAAAACTGACAACATGAGCTAAGAATAAAAAAGAGGTTATCATTAAATTTTTCATTTCCTTTGTAATTAGCATTTATATTCCTCCTAGAGATTCAAAAAAGTATGTCATTTTATCAGTAGAGTTTTCTATTGTAAACTCCCCCGTTGTTTGATTCAGTCTTAAAGAGGTTACTCCCTGAGAGTTGTTATCCCAGCTTATTGTGGTAGGATCACTAGCGATCAGCGTTTTGGAATTTCCTTCACTGTCTTTTATATTAAGATCAATAAAGCTGATCCTGCTGGAAGTTCCTCTTCCCAGTATGGTAAAATCTCCATAGGTATACGCCTCAGATTCATTATTTTCGGTTGCGCTGCTGTCGTCTACATAGCATACGAAACGTACTCTTATTATTGTATTTGTGTTAGGAATATTGGCGAGGGTATAGTTTTGTCCCGCTTTATATCCACCTGATACTGTTGTAAAACCTCTTGGAGAAGTTATTACCTGACCTGTTGCTGTACTTACATACAATGGTCTTGCATTATTTAGTTGTGTAGAATTATTTTCAGCAACAGCCTGGCTTAGCCTTGCCGTTCCTTCTATGTCTAATGTTTGGGCAGGAGTAGCCGTACCGATTCCTACTCTGTTATTGGCTGCGTTTACAGAAAAAGTGGTTCCATCAACAGAAAATGCATTGGCTGCAGTTCCCGTAAATGCTAATGTTTTATCACCCTGATCTACTGTTCGGTTTTCTGTGAGAGATCCGTTGGTATTATACAGATTGGTATTTTGATCAACTTTCGTCCAAAGAGTACCATTGAAATAATAATATCCTGTTGTATCGATATTTGCAGCTGTTCCTGCTAGTGTTCCTGTTGCAATATCGTTTACATAAACCATAGTGGAAGTTGGCATTCCGGACATAGACTGTGCTCTTTCTCTGTCGACTCTTGGTATAAGCAATCCTTCAGGAGCTGTGGATATTCCCACTGAATCTTTAGCTTTAATATCAAGGGTAACCTTAGGATCAGGGGTATTTATACCTACTTGCCCGAAAGCAAGGCCTGAACATAGTATAGCAGATAAAATAATATACTTACTCATTTTTACTGTTTTTAAATTTGTTTTTGTGTGTTTTTAGAATCGTAATCAAAAAAAAGTGACCGGTGTATTTTTGATTGTTTGCGATAAATTTTCTGTTGCAAATCTACCACCAATGGCAGTAAAAATTCCTACTACAATTTAACTACTCTATTGTAAAATATTTTAAATCAACATATTACAAACTAACAGAAGTATAATTGAAGTATGTAAAAAACAGGCTTTTTTATTAGAATTATCTTATGAATTTTAAAAATTTGAAACTTTTCATTAATTTTATATGAAGTATTTTTTTAATCTTTACTTTTGTTTAATATAATTTTTCATGAACTTCTCTATTAATTTTATATTAAAAGCACTTTATCTTTTCACCATATTACTGGCAACTCAGTATATGTCGCAAAATCATACTTTAGCTGAGCTTGATACTATTACCCGACAGTACAAGAATAAAGGTGATCTGGAAGGTGCAATGAAATTTAATGTAGAAGCCCTTAAACACTATGAAAATGATAAAAATTCAGAAGGTATTACAAGTACATATATCAACATAGGAAACCTTCTCTGTACGCTCAACAGACATAAAGAAAGCCTGGAATACCTGGATAAAGCTGAGAAAGAAATCAAAAAAACAAAAGATCCTATCATAAAATCAAGATTATACAGTGAATATGGTAGAAATTATGCATTGTTGAAATTACTAAAACAATCCAATTTAATTTTTGACAAAGCCATTAATTACGCATGGAAAATCCCTTCCCAAAAGCAAAGAAATTATTATTTATATTATAATTACGCCTGGAAATGGGATAATTTCGATAATCTGAATGAGCTGGATTCTATGCATATGATGCAGAGAAAGTGCTTGAAAATTTCATCTGAACCTTTAATATTTGTCAAAATTGCAGATCAGTATGTTTCAAGAAAAATACATCTGGATTCTGCTGAGTATTATCTTAATAAAGCCCTTCCACTAGCTTCAACAGGAAAATATCCGATCCGCCAGAAAGCAATGGCTTTAATAACATTCGGAAATCTGTATACTGAAAAGAAGGAATATGAAAAAGCCTTAGATTATTATCTCCAGTCTCTTGCCGTCTCGCAAAAAATGAATAGCAGCACAGATATACGAGAGGTATACAAAGCTATTTCAAGAACATATAATTTCCTTAATGATAAAGAAAAAGCGCTGGAATATTACTCTAAATATTCTCTTCTAAGCGATAAAATTGTAAATGATGAAAAAAAAGCGCTTGGTATTGCAGTAGAAAAATCTATTCAGGAAAAAGAAGATGAGAAGAGTAAATTCTATTTGGTAATTTGTACTCTTGTTATTCTGTTTTTAATAATTGGCTACTTTATCCGAAGAAAATACATTCAGAAGCATAATAAAAGCAAAGAGATCATCGAAGAAAAATCTATTGAAACAGATGAGCTGAAAAAGAAGATCAATGTATCTTTTGATGAGGTCACAAAGTTAGCCAAAAC
The DNA here is from genome assembly GCF_058795655.1 of Chryseobacterium sp. GW823-FHT05E08. Taxonomy (NCBI): domain Bacteria; kingdom Pseudomonadati; phylum Bacteroidota; class Flavobacteriia; order Flavobacteriales; family Weeksellaceae; genus Chryseobacterium; species Chryseobacterium sp. GW823-FHT05E08. Next base: position 466,175 of record NZ_JBXAHY010000003.1, read on the forward strand.
CAATGATCCTTTTTTTCTGACACGTTTTAAAGAAGTGTATCCGGAATTCTATGAAAGCTTAATATCTCAGCATCCAAATATTACCAATCACGATGTAAAATTCTGTGCCTATCTTAAACTCGATCTTTCTAGTAAAGAAATTGCCCAATACGAAAACATCACCGTACGAGCAGTAGAGACAAAGAAATACAGGCTTAAAAAGAAATTGGAGCTTCCTGCCGAAACAGATCTTCAAAGATGGATACTCGATTTGTAAAATATTAAATCTTAAGATTTTCTGTAAATAAAGTAACAAACAAGAAGGCTTAAATTAACAAGAACAGAAAAAGCATTAGATAAAATAATGGGCAGTTCGTCCTTCATAATTCCGTACCAGACCCACAAAGAAACACCGGTAATAAGCACCAACAACATAACGAGTGAAAGATCTTCCACATTTTTTTCTTTCAGGACTTTTATCAATTGGGGAATCATTGAAGCTGAGGTAAGCACACCTGCAACAATACCTAAAACATTTTCATTCATGGCTTTATTTCTAGCTTGAAGATAATGATTTTTGTAGCATTTATGAATTTTAAATATATTATTTGCGAATATTCAAGATTATTTTTTTTAACGCAAAGGATCGCAAAGTTTTTTTTGAAATGATTGAGAATATTTTTCGTTCGCAAAGGCGTTTCACTCAGCGAAGAACGCGAATTTTTTAATTATACCAGATATTATTTTATTGAATTCAGAAAAACATTTAAATCTGTTTCCTTAACCAGACCTATTTTATATTTAATCTTCGTTTTATACACTCTCACACTTCCCGGAGTAATATTTTCTAAAAGAGAAACTTCTTTGGAGGATAAATTTAACCTGAAATAGACGCAAAGCTTTAATTCGTGTTCCGTTAAAAAAGGAAATCTCTCCGAGATCTTTTGCATGAATTGTTTGGTTTCTTCAGAACTTTCGCCAATAAAATCATGGTTTTTCTGATCAATTTGAAGGAGATTATTAATCTTGAAAAGCAAATCCTTAACGGTTTCTTCCCCATTAATATTTTTAGATTTTTTTATTTTCTTCAGATTTTCTAAAAATGCTTTTTCAGTTTCTATTTTTAAATTAAGATTAAGATGCAGGTTTTTAATTTTTCCTTTCTGAAGTTCAATATCTTTTTCAAGGTCTTCTTTATCGTTTTCCAATAGCGTATTCTGGCTTTCCAGCAGACGCCTTTCTTCCTTATTTCTCTTTCTTATTCTAATAATGGCTCTTATAAAAAATATGATGACAACAACTGCCAAAATGATCATTAAAGCTGTTTTTTTTCGTTGATCTGCAATTTTGTAATCATATTCCTGATTAATATTTTTAATAATATAACCGTTAAGAATATCTGAGACAGCATCTAAATCCCGAACTGTTTCTTTGTAAAATAAATTATTATACATTTCCAATTTCTTGGAATATAACTTGAGATTTTCAAAATCATTATTCTCAGCGTAATAGTTCTGAAGTAATGTACACGCCATTATTCCATCCTTTGTACTTTCTAATTTAGGCAGAGTTGCTACAACCCTTTCAACAAGTTTTTTGCTACTCAATGGCATATCCATATATTTATATACTTGAAGCAATTCTGCTGAATTTCTAATAATTATATATGGATTTCTATTAGCTTTTGCCATTTGAAACTCAGTTTGCTCATTATAATATTTTATAGCATTCGTATAATCTTTTTTAATAAAATAAAATGAACCTAAATTCCCCTTCATTATATTAATAAAGTAGAGTTCACCTTCCGATAATGATTTTTTGTTTTGAAGTATTTTAAGACCATATAAAGATAACCTAATGCTTGAGTCCACTTGTCCCATTCTTTGATCACACAAAGCAAAATTGTTATACATAGAGGCAATATATAGGGTATCTTTTTTACAGAGACTGTTCAACCCTTTTCCGAAATAAAGTTTGGCCTGATAATAATTATTGTGGTTAAAATACCATCTTCCCTTCATGTGATACAAATGTGGTAAAAAGGTCTTTTTATCAGATTTTTCTTCGATTTTTATAGCGGCATTTAAAAACTGCAAGCATAATTTTGGAGATGCTTCTTCAAACTCAAGAGCAAGATTAAAGTTACAGGCTGTGGTTATATAATCGTACTCATCATTATTAATTCTTAATAATTCGTAGATCAAAGATATTTTTTTGGATCTGTTATCAGGATAAAGAAACATCTCGATATACTTACTACTGATGAGGTATTTTAAATCCTGCGTTTTTTTATATTTTTCGTTTTCTTTAATGTATAAACCATAAATTTTTTCGCGATCATTGTTAAGTGCTGTATATTCTTTATCAAGCTGATAGAAATACTCATTATCATTCTGAGAATGACATGAATACAGGAAAAAAAATGATATTAAACAGAAAATTACAGTCCGATACATACTCTAAATTAGAAAAAAAAAGTCAGTAAAAATCACTTAATTTATTCAAAATTCAGAAATGAGAAATTCAATCTTTAGATAGTAAAAATCAGATTATAAAATACAATTAAAGGTAATTTATACAGTAAAAAAAACTGTTTTTAATAATAATTCTCAAGGCTAAATAATTAGATAAAATAATTATGGCACTCCCATAATTTACCAACATTTTCGTCTGTAAAACTAAAAAAATAAACAATTTGTAATAATTCTGTAGTACTTGGAAAACATTCTTATTCGAAGAGAAAATTAATACTCATAAAAATGTAATCTACTAAAAATAAAATTGTTACAAAAATAAAATTAACACTTTATAGTGAATAAAAGACCTCTTATTAACACCAATTAACACCTCATTTTTACCATTTTAAATCTTCACTCCATAGATTTGTTTAAAGTTTTACAGGAACAAAAACAGTTTTTTAACTCTAAATAAAATGTTATGAAGTCTTTTAAAAATATCGATGTAGGGAATCTAATTAGACAAAGAGTTACTGAATCCGAAATAGAAATTCCCAGAGTATGCAATTTTTTCAGCTGTACGGAAGAAGAAATTGAAGAAATGTATGAATCTAAAAGCCTCGAAGCAGATGTTATATTAAAATGGAGCAAATTATTAGAATACGATTTTTTCAGAATATACTCACAGCATCTTATTCTTTTTTCGCCACCAAGTAATGCTTACAGTGCAGACAGGGAAAAAACAAGTGCCCTGCCGCAATTTAGAAAAAATATTTATACAAAAGAAGTAATAGATTTTCTGGTAGAATTAATACAGTCCGGAGAAAAAAACATGAATGAAATAATAGATCAATACGGCATCCCAAAAACAACCCTTCACCGATGGACCGTAAAATACAGAAACCACGAATTTGAGAAAAAAAATAAAAATACATTCTAATTATTAAAAACAACACAAAATGGAAAGAGTAATCCCAAACTACAAAAGAATCTATAATGATATTATAGCAAGAGATCATCCTCACAAAGAGGATCAATGCAAAACCATTTTAAAAAAAGCAGATCTTTCAATGCTTGATGTAATTAAACTCAACAATATTATTTTCGGAATTAAAGATAAAGAAACCCTCGTTTTTAACCAGATGCACCGTTCTTACGACGAAAATACAATCTTGGAAATACTTGATTATCAACATAAAAACAACCTAAACAATACCCAATTGGCCAACCATTTCAAGCTCAGCCGAAATACTGTTACCAAATGGAAAAAACATTTTTCAAACAGGCATTTGCATTCTTTTAAGGCGTAGCAGTAATGAAAGACAATCCTTAAAAAAACACAATTTAGTATATGCCATAAAGACTAGATATAGAATGTATTGATTTTTATTTGTGTTTTATTATTAGTGTTTTCCCCCGATCGCAAGGTCTGTAGAAAAATCAAACATCTATTTTTTACCTTAATGATGCCTTACTGAATGTAAATGCCATTATTTAAAATTGTAACCAATCATACAACATATAATTATTAAGTGGAGATAGGAAGCGCAAATATTCATCAATGTTAAAAATTCATCCCCCTTTTACATTGTTTATTTGCGCCCTATTTTTAAAAAAAGTTAGAAAAAAAACATCTTCATAGTAATAGTAAAGTGGAAATAGAAGTTGCAGGGATCTGATTCATGATCTAGAATTAAGTCTTAGAACCTGCATTCTATTTTTTTTAAAGATGAATAATTGTATACAAAATGAATAAAATGGTCTCATAAGTTTTTTTAAAAATAAAGTTTGTACAGGAATGCGGACACTCAATCTTGATTTTCAATTTTAAGTGATTCGCATTCTTTTTTTTGTTTTAAATTTTAAAATATGTCTAAAAATCAGATAAAAACAATTCAATTTATATTAAGAACAAATAAATAATAATAAATTATATCTATAAATTACACAATAATATACTATAAAAACTACTTTTGTATTGCAAAACCACAAGTCATGTTTTTAAAATTTTACTTAAAAAAAACATTATATGTTCTCATTTTATTATTGATAAGTAACTATAATGCACAAATATATTCTATAAAAGAGCTCGACAGCCTTTCGGAGAAATACAGAACTGAAGGTAATATTAAGAAAAGTATAGAACTTAATATTGATGCCATAAAAAACTACGAAAAGCAAAACAATAAAAACGGCATAATAGCGGCTTATATTAATATCGGCGGCCTGTTCTGGAATCTTCACCGATATAAAGAAAGTCTGAAATACCTGGAGAGCGCAGAAACAGAATTAAGAAAAATAAAAAATCCTACCCTGTGCGCAAGAATGTATGGAGAATATGCCAGAAATTATGCTTCTCTAGGCCTTTTAGATCAATCTAATACAAGTCTGGATACTTCAATCTATTTTGCGAAACAAATCCCTGACAGAAAGGAAAAAGAAAAACTTTTATATTTTTACTATACCTGGAAAATAGCCAATTTTGAAGAACTTCGTGCTACAGATTCTATTAATTCTACACTGAAAAAACGTTTAAAGATTTCCATTCAGCCTCTTACCTATGTTTATATGGCTGAAAATTTTATTAAAAATAAAAAAACAGATTCTGCTGAATATTATCTAAACAAAGCCAGCCAAATGAGTGGTGATTTTAGTCATTATCAAAAATCTATGACTCTTCTTACTTTTGGCAAACTGCATACTGCGAAAAAAGATTATCCGAAAGCATTGGATTATTATCTTAAATCCTTGGCCATTTCTAAACAGATTTCGAGAAAAAGTGATATTAAAAACGCTTATAAACTGATTTCTATTACCTATGATTCTCTTGATGATATTGAAAAAAAGAATGAATACCTTCAAATGTATTCCAACATCAACGATAGCATTGCTGAATCCGAAAGAGAAGCCTTGAAAATACCGGTAGACAAGATCATACACCAGGAAAATGAGAAAGAAAAAAGCGAAAGATTAAAATATTTTATTTTAATATCCGGAGTTGTAGCTGCAGCAATTATTGTCGTTATCCTTCTTACAAGAAGATACATCAAAAAGCAGAAACAGGCCGAGGAAATAATCATCGAGACCATGCACGAAACAGATGAGCTAAAAAGCAAACTCAACGAAGCTTTTGAAGAATTATCTAAACTTGCCATGACCAACGATCCTTTTTTCCTAACGCGTTTTAAGGAAGTTTATCCTGAATTTTATGAAACATTGACGACAAAATATCCTAATCTTTCGGCAAATGATATAAAATTTTCCGCTTTTTTAAGACTAAATCTTTCAACTAAAACTATTGCGCAGTATAAAAACATTTCCATCCGTACCATTGAATCAAGAAAATATAGACTTAGGAAAAAACTAGACCTTCCGTCTGATGTTGATCTTAATAAATGGATGATGGAACTGTAATTTCTTTGTTAAAAAATAATTTTTAAAACCTTTGAATGAAATATTTTGAAGGTTTTTTTGTGACTTTTCATGTAATAACTCCTCAAAACCATTATTTTACCTTACATCAAAACTACTACTTAACAATATACAAACGATTAATAATCAAATACTTAATCACATCAAGTAAATTTGCAGTACTATATTATTCAAAAATAGACTATACATTTGTACCACATTCAAGTTAGTATTTCAAAAAACACAAATTTTGTTTCCTTAGCTTAATAAGGATTTAAATAGTGAGTGTAGCCCAAATAATACACTCACTATTTTATAAAGTTTAAAAAATTAATAAAAAGACATAATAAGGTTATTTAAATTTTACTTTATTAATAATTTACAACTTAATTAGAGTGAAGTGGAAGTAGGAATGCAAATATTTAATATAAAGACTCATCCCGTTTTCTATTAAATTTTGCTTCCTCTTTTTTAAAGAAAAAACTACAAGTTTATTTATAATAAGGGTTGGTAGTAAGTGAACTACAAGTAAGCTTACTACCTTTTTTAAAACCTATTGATTTTCCAGAAACACTCTTATTTTTTAAGATATTATATAATCCGATTTATTAAAATTTGCTTACAAATTTAGTCTTTGTGAAGTTTTTTTTCGAAGTAAGTAAATTAGAAAGGCTTGCAGGTATGTTGATTCATCCCGATTTTAAAATTAACATATCTGCTTCCTTTTATCAAAAACTTAAAACACATTTGAAATTAAACACATCTGCGAAAAAAAATTATCAAATCGTCCTATTTTCAGGGCGATTTTTTTGTCAATGGTCAACATATGTTTATGTAAATTTTTTATCTTCGTTAAATAAATCACGAATATGTTTCAAAAAAAATTCAGAAAGCTAGTATATATTTTATTTATACTCACCATTTCTCAATTTAAATCTCAAACTTATACTTTGGATGAGCTTGAAACTATTACGGAAAAATACCGTGCGGAAGGTAAGATTCAGGAACTTATTGATTTTAATAAAAAAGCTCTTTCCGAATATCAAAAACAAAACAATAAAGAGGGTGCTTTTGCTGCCCGTCTCAATATTTCTAATTACTTATCTTCTCAAAAGCAAAACAAGGAAAGTCTAACTTATTTAAACCAAGCTGAAAAAGATATAGATCATATCAAAAGCCCGGAACTAAGATCAAAATTTCATGGGACTTCTGCCCGAAATTATTTTGAATTGGCATTATACGAGCAATCTCTTGAAGGTTTTAATAAATCCGTAGAATATGCCTGGAAGGTATCTGATAAAGAAAAACAAAAAAAACGTTTATATCTTGGTTATTTCTGGAAAATGGCATGTTTTGAAGCATTAAAAATGCGGGACTCTATGATGAGCATGGAAAGAAAAATCTTAAAAGTTTCTCCTGAACCTCTTATTTATATCACAATTGCAAGCCGAAATCTGGATGAAAAAAAGCATGATTCCACAAAATACTATTTGGATAAAGCAATGACCATCGTTGATAAATCTTCTGTCTATCAGAAAGGAAGGATATTATTCAACTACGGAAGATTATATACAGAAAAGAAAGAGTACGAGAAAGCTTTAGGCTATTATATGCAGGCACTTGAAATTTTTGAAAAAATGAAAAGCAAGGATGGCCAAAGAATGACCTATAAATTAATCTCCGAAACCTATAGCTCTTTAAATAACAACGATAAATCTTCAGAATTCCTTCAAAAATATACAATAGTAAATGACAGTATCATTAATGAAGAGAAAGAAGTTATTCATGTTAACGTAGAAAAAGCTTTACACCAGAAAGATCAACATGAAAAAACTGAAAAGACTAAGCTATATGTTTTAATCTTCGGTATTGTTATCGCTTTTCTAGTTTCAGGATATTTCATTGGTAAATTTTACATTACAAAGCAGAAACGCAAGAATAAAGTGATTATTGAAAAATCACGCGAAGCCAATATACTAAAGAAAAAACTTAATCCTGCATTTGAAGAAGTAATACATCTTGCTAAACATGGTGATCCTCTTTTTCTTACCAGATTTAAAGAAGTATATTCTGATTTTTATGAAAAAATGGTAGATCAGTATCCTAACCTAACCTCAAATGAACTTAAATTCTGTGCATTATTGAAATTAAACTTTTCCAGCAAAGAGATTATGGATTTTGAAAACATAAGCCTTCGTACCGTTGAAACCAGAAAGTATAGGCTTAGAAAAAAAATAAACCTCTCTTCCGAAATCGATCTTAATAAATGGATGATGGAACAGTAGTTTTACAATCCATTTTCAGAATAATAAAATATTTCTCCGTCTTTATTCAAAGCCTGTATTTTTTACAGGTTTTTTGTTTTTAATTATAATTTCGCACAAGAAAAGCGGTTTTACAACCTACTGCATTTCCACTTGAAAAACAACACAATCAACTGATAGTCAAACTAGTCGTATATGCGTAGTAGTTGAGTTCCCCTCTACTGTCAGTACATTTGTACAAGAATTCTCACACAAACTATTTTGAAGAAAAAAACCGGTTATTTTCTGAGGTACGATTCTAAATACACATTAAGGAAAAAGAAAAAATAGCACAAAACAATTAAACAAAAAACAAGCAAATTGAAATTTTCTAGAACATAATTATCCCTCTTACTATTTACTACTTTCACAGGCCGTAAAAACACAATAAAAACTTATCACTAAAATCTAAAGGAATGATAAAAAAAATAATAAAGTTGATACATCAGCTCAAAACCCTCTATAGAAACAGAAAAATAAAAAATTATGTTGATTGATTAATTCTCACTTTATTTCGAAGAAAGACCGGTCTTTTTTATAGATATGATTCTAAATACACAAAGAAAAATTAAAAACAAAAAAATCTAAGAAATGAAAAAAATTATAATCACAGGATTTCTGTGTATCGGTTCAATTGTCTTTGGGCAGGTTGGTATGAATACTGCCAATCCTCGAGGTGCATTAGACATCAACAAAAACGATAATACCAATAATATGGGTCTTATACTTCCTACCAATTCAGATGTGATAAACATCATTACCCCACAGGGAGGAAATGTGATCCCAGGAACTATTATTTACGACAGCGCTCAAGACTGTGTAAAATATTATAAAAAAACGGATCAGTGGAGCAACTGTATACAATTTTCTGCAACAACTGTTATGAAAACGGCAAACAATAATTCTGTACAGAAGAATATAACAACACAACTATTCAAATCAAAACAAAAATAAGATGAAAAAAACGTTAACACTGGCAATACTTTTTATTTGGGTATTGTCTTTTGGGCAAATTGGTATAGGAACTCCCTCTCCAAGAGGAGCTTTAGATATTAATAAGCCTACTACCAACAATATGGGATTGGTATTACCCACCAATTCTGATGTGAACAACATTTTGAATCCTTTGGGAGGATCCGTAGTCCCTGGAACAATTATCTATGACAGTACCAATGATTGTGTAAGACTATATCAGGGAACAAATACATGGAGCAATTGCTTAAGTGATACTATCTGTGAACCTGGAGAAGAGCCAACGCTTAGTCTTGACTGTACAAAAGCAGCAATGCAAGGAGAACTTATCGCTGGTGTACAGGCTTCAGGTGTTACTTTTACCATTTCTTATACAGGAGGTAATGGCTCTGCTCATAGTGGACAGATCGTACAATCTACAGGAGTTACAGGATTAACAGCTACCCTGGCTCCCGGAAACTTCAATAACGGAACTGGTAATCTAATGTATATCATCTCAGGAACACCTTCTTCATCAGGAACTGCCAACTTCGCTATTAATATTGGCGGACAGACATGTATTGTAAGAAGAGTTGTAACCGAACAGTTGCCAGGCGACATAGGTTATTTACAATGTAATCAGACTGTTGAAAATGGTACATTAACGGTCGGATTACCTGCTGCTGCAAACGTAACAACAACAATACCATATACCGGTGGAGATGGTGGATCTTACGCCGGAGAAGTAGTACAGTCTCTTGGCATAACAGGTCTTACCGCTACTCTATTACCCGGAAATTTTGAAGATGGAAACGGAACTCTTACCTATACTATTACAGGTACACCATCTTCGACAGGTGTGGCAAGCTTTATCGTCCATGTAAATGAATATGAATGTCTGTTTACTAGAATAATAGAAAACAGCGGTCCCGCATTTACCTTAAACTGTAGCGGAGCGTCACATACCGGAACTCTAACAAGTGGAACCGCTGCTTCAAACGTACAGTCTGTCATCTCATATACAGGAGGTAACGGAGGAACACACAATGGGCAAACCGTAACTTCTACTGGGGTTACAGGATTAACAGCCACACTTGCAGCCGGGAGCTTTGCCAACGGTGCTGGAACACTTACCTATACCATTACCGGAACACCTTCTACTTCTGGTACCGCTAGTTTTGCCATCAATATAGGAGGGCAGACATGCACCATTACAAGAAATGTAGTAACAGGAGCAGGGACAATAGCTGATTTAGACTGTAGCGGAGCCTCACATACCGGAACTCTAACAAGTGGAACCGCAGCTTCAAACGTACAGTCTGTCATCTCTTATACAGGAGGTAACGGGGGAGCACACAATGGGCAAACCGTAACTTCTACTGGGGTTACAGGATTAACAGCCACACTTGCAGCCGGGAGCTTTGCCAACGGAGCTGGAACGCTTACCTATACCATTACCGGAACACCTTCTACTTCTGGTACCGCTAGTTTTGCCATCAATATAGGAGGGCAGACATGTACCATTACAAGAAATGTAGTAGCAGGAGTAGGAACAATAGCCAATTTAAATTGTAACGGAGCCACCCATACAGGAACCCTTACAAACGGAACTGCAGCTTCAAACGTAAAATCTGTCATTTCATACACCGGAGGTAATGGTGGAGCACACAACGGGCAGACCGTAACTTCTACTGGGGTTACAGGATTAACAGCTAAACTTACAGCCGGAAGCTTTGCCAACGGGAATGGAACACTTACCTATACTATTACAGGAACACCTTCTACTTCTGGTACCGCTAGTTTTGCCATCAATATAGGAGGGCAGACATGTACTATTACAAGAGTGGTATCTCAAGGATTGCCACCTATTGATAATACAACTACATGTAATGGAACTTTACTTTCAGGGCAGATTAGTGGAAGTCAGACAATGACCGTAAATGGAAAAAGTGTTACAGCTACTTACAGTAATGCATTATATACTTCTGCTGGTACTTATGGTGTTAGCAAATGCGACACTGGTGATAATTTTGGATCTGGAAGAATAGAATTTATGGGTCCTCAAAATTCTACTGATACAGGTAAGAAAGATAAAAGTGGCCAACCAATTTACTCCTACCCATCAACTTCTAGGATAAAAATACAGTTTAATAAACCTGTGACAAATTTAAAAGTATTTCATAGAGCTATTAATTTTAGTGAAAGATATGTCTATACTTTTAAATTAAAAGGTCAAGTAATAAGCCCTACAATGCAATTAATATGTAATACAAATAATAATTATCAACTATCTTCAAATATAGTAACATCTACTTCGGTTGCAGGTCCAAGTGCAATTGCAAATGGTATATATATAATAGGAAATGCATGGTTTGATGAAGTTGAAATCAATGGAACTCAAACTGGTGGTGAATCTTCCGATGTAGCACAAAAACCAGCAGGAAGTTATGCCGTATTTTGTCTAGGAGCAGTACAATAAACAGTTAACATTTATAATCCTCTCCCAAATATAAAGGATCATACAAAAACTACAGCCCCAAAGTAGGTATGATCCTTAAAAAAATTAAAACTGCTTTTCATCAGTTTTTAGTGTTTGTGTCTTTTATTCGCTCTGCATTTTAGCAGAGCGAATTTTTTAATGATAAAGCTTCAATAAATATTCCCTTTAACGCAAATGATCTGAGAACTCATCCCCTGCTACTTACATTTTTATTCCTAAGAAGTGATAATTTTCTGCAGTCCTATTTTGAGGTAAGCTAACCCCAATATATACGTTCATCATATATCAATTGAGGTTCATAAATAATCTGTATACGTAGTACAATCATCGGTTGAGGTTACAGAAAGATCTTACAAGGTTTTATGTATGAATTGTAAGGTTACGGAATGGTTCTTTCAGGTTATTTTAAACAATACTTAGGTTGGAGAACCTAAAACAACAGATAGAATATATCGTCAGAAGGTTATATCACCCCATCTTACCATTGCTTAACCTCACAGGATCATTATATCACCCAAACAGAACATTCAAAAACCTTAATCATCTATTAAATAACGGATATCTATCATAAAAAATCCTTAAACGTTGGGTTTAAGGATTTTTTTGTAAGTTTTATTAATTATTTACTGCTTGCCGGAGGAGGGGTTTCTGTTGTTTTTGAAGTTCTGGAGAAAAACTGTTTCAAATCATTCTGCTTGGTTTCAAACCCGGGAATTGCTGTTCCGGCTTTGTAGGCTGTATAGGCATAGTCTGTAAGTGCAGCCTGATAACTGTCGTAGTCATGCAGGGTTTTAGCATTGTTCAATCTTGAGATAAGATTATCCAGCCTTGCAATCATCCCTTCAAGATTTTGGCGGGAGGTCTGATCTTTTTTAAATTCTTCCCAGTCTACTTCGGGAGAGCTTAACGTAGACTGATTTTTGTTGTAATCATACACTTTATTCACAAACAATTTATTCTGTTCATTGATGCTTCCATATTTTCTGCGGTCATCCGGAGACAGATTGATGTTAATGATTGTAAGTGCACTTTCTAGTTGGGAAAGCGCATCATTTGCAGTGTCAACTTGTGCAGCTGTAAGGTGAGTGTTGTTAAGATTTGTAATCGGCATAATGTGTTTTTTTAAGGTTTGTATTTTTTTTAATGGTCGCTAATATAATAAAAACTGCATGTCTGGGATATCAATACAAATAATTTTAACAAACATTATTACAAAGTCTTAAAAAGCTATTGTAAGCTTGTTCATTAATGATTTTAAGCAAATTGGAGCTGAAGTTAAAATATATAACCAACTACTTTAAAATGTAGAAAAAAATGACTGTTTTTGATCTATTCTTTAGAATAAAGCAAGATGAATCTTTAAGAAAAATTTTAACAAAATTAGTTTTATTCTATCTTTTTGATTATTTATTATTTTTTGATGTAAAGAAATCAGCTGAGCGTTTATCACTAAATATATTTTCTAAAAAACAGACAGTAAATACTCTACTGCATTTTTACTTGAAAAGCAAAACAAACAACTGATAATCAATCTAGTCGTATATACGTAGTAGCTGAAAAGCACTTCTCTGTCCGTAAATTTGTACAAGAATTACAACACAAACTATTTCGAAGAAAAAACCGGTATTTCTTTTAGGGATGCGATTCTAAACACACAAGGACAGAAAAATTTCAACAACAAACAATCAAACTAAAGAAATGAAAAAAACAGCATTTATTTTAGCTTTATTATCTTCATCACTTGCGTTTTCACAAGTAGGTATTAATACTCCAAATCCTCAAGCGACGATAGATATATTAGCAAAAAATACAACAGGTACGTCTACCAATGTAGACGGATTACTGATCCCCAGAGTTGATAGAGAAAGAGCTCAGAGTATGAAGGATATTCCCACTTCTACCCTACTTTATATCAATAATGTGACTACAGGATTACAGACAGGAATAGCACAAAATATAGATGCTATTGGCTACTATTATTATAATGGAACTGCATGGATAAAACTAAATCCCATTGATGGAAATATTTATACCTCAGACGGAACCCTTACAGAAAACAGAACGGTAATACAGGCAGATAAAACATTAGCTTTTACCGCTAATTCTAACAATGCTTTTTCAGTTGATGGTTCTACATTTTCTATAGATGCAGCTAAAAATGCTGTAGGTATCGGAACAATTACCCCTGGAAGTAAACTTTCAATAATAGGTAATTTAGCATTAGGAACTAATTATGCCGGATTATCAGCTCCACAAAATGGAGCAATTATTGAAGGAGCAGTAGGAATTGGCACCAGTAATACATCACGCGCTAAGTTTAGCGTTGTCTCTCAGAATGATGACGGAGCCAATGAATATCATTTTGATGACTATAGTGGCTCAAGTAATACATACAACGCCATTCGTTTCCATAAATCCCGCGGCACTGTAGCTGCTGCTGCCAATCTTAAACCTGGTGATAATATAGGTTCTCTTGAATTTATTCCTCATTTTAACGGAAAAATAGAATCTTACCATAACGGAACGGGAATTAATGCAAAATACGAAGGAAACGGTACAGACAACCTTACTTCTTTACGCTTTTTTACAAGTGGAGATATGCCCATATCAGGAGAAAGAATGCGTATAGATCCTACAGGAAAAGTTGGAATAGGAACTACCGCACCTACCAATCTTTTACATATTAGCTCGTCCACAACCGGAGCTGTGAAAATTGTAGACGGAACTCAAGGAGCAGAGAAAGTGCTTACCTCTGACGCTGATGGCGTCGCTACTTGGAAACAAGTTGCTACCACCTTTGGCACTTTAAATTTACCCAATATAAAGTATACTTTTCCTAAAAATACAGACTCAGCAAAATATACAGGAGTTCCGATCACCTTACCTCCGGGGAAATGGTTACTCAATCTTACCATGGGTATGGATATTGAATCTGCTTCTGATGAATATAAAAAAGGAAGCTTATTCATAAGATTCAGATTGGGAGATTCTACGGCAGATATGTCAATATTCAATTTCAGTGCAGATGCCCTTTCTCCCAAATTAGCGTCCGGAAGTTTTTCACTTTCACAAGATAGAGGAATTGTAAATGGAAACTTAGTAATGAATAATACTTCTGGAAAAAATAAGACTTACTATTTGTTTGTTGATAGAAATAGCAGTCCTGCTGAATCTACATTCACCGTCCAGTTTGGATGGAATGAGGCTGCTATTACTTATCAAAAAATACAATAAAACAGTTTCATTAAGGGTAGTCACATTAATTCTAAAAGAATTTATTTAAATGAAATTACAATAACTCTTAGTGAACAAATACTTAGCTTAAATTATTATTTGTACTTGTTATTCGCTCTGATATTTTTCAGGGCGAATTTCAAAATAAGATAAGATTCGTTATAAAGCAGTGAAAAACATACTACATTTTAACTCAAAATAAATCTGTAAAATTTTAACTTTCAGTAGATTGCAAAATTGAAGTATAATTGTAGTAATAGACTTTCCAATAATCTGCTATAAATTTGCTAAAGCTTTTAGCTAACAACCCAGTTCTTTTGAAAATGCTATTCTAAAGTTTTCAAAACAATTTTTATTAACACCTGCATTATGCACAATTTAAAAGAAATACATATAGGATCATTAATCAAAAAAAGAGTTACGGAGTACGATATTAATATTTCCAGAATTTGTAATTTTTTCAGCTGTGATGAGCTATTGATTGATGAAATGTACAGGAGTGATTCTTTAGATTCTGCTCATTTATTAAAATGGAGTAAGTTGCTTGAGTATGATTTTTTCAGAATATATTCTCAACATTTAATTCTTTATTCACCGCAATCGTCCTCTCAATCTCATCAATCAAAAGTCGAAAAAACAAGCTTACCTCAGTTTAGAAAAAATATTTATACCAAAGAAATAATTGATTTTATAATAGAGCTTGTTGAAACTAAAAAGAAAACAAAGACTCAGATTATAAAAGAATATAAAATACCAAAAACCACTCTCTATAAGTGGATCGCCAAATATAAAATAAATAACAATGACGGAAAACAGTAAACTTATGGAAAACAACATTTCAAACGCTCCGGACTATAAAAGGATCTTCAATGATATGATACAGATGAAGTTTCCCGAAAAAGAAAAAGAATGTCAAAATATATTAAGTAAAAAAGAATTATCTAGTTTGGATATTCTTCATCTTAATGAAAAAATATTCGGAACCGAGGATAGAGAAACTCAAATATTCAATCAGTCTCACAGATCTTATGACAAGGAAACTGTGATTGAAATTTTGGAACTTCAGAAGAAAAACAACCTGAATAATTCAGAGTTGGCAAGAGATCTGAAAATGAGCAGAAATACCATTACCAAATGGAAAAAAATGTTTGCTGCTTAATACTATTTAGAAATAATTTCAATTTTTAATTAATATTTTACTTAGAGCCAAAGATTTAATATAAATCTTTGGCTCTTTTTTATATTCAACAAATTAAGCTATATCTAAAAAATAATTCCAAGAGTCTTTTTAAATAAAATTTGATGTTTTTAAGCACACTAAAAGAGTCAAATTATCAGTTTTTTTCTTACAAAATCATAAGTTTAGTTCATGAAAAAAACCGAAGATTGAAATAAATCTTCGGTAAACACTAAAACTAGAAAGATCAGGGATATTGGGGAATAATATCCCTGTATTTCTATAAAAAACACTAACTATGAAAACTAAAACTACGTGTATAGCTTAGGATATTTCTTCATCAAAAAAAGGAAACAAGGACAATGGGAATTTTGCCCTTGCTTCCGGGTAAACACTAAGTCTGAAAACTTAAACACTAATTTTTCATCATTTGTTTTTTTATTTTCTTCTAAAAGATCTAGAAAAAGACAGGGCAATGGAATATGAGTAATGTACGGGATCCCTGCCTTTAACTAAATCAAAATATAATTAAAATTGTTTTTTAATTTAAGAAAAGCTTTAATTATGCTTTCTCGTATAGAATTTATTGAGCATTTCCTATGGAAATAGTGAATTGTGATAATTGAGTACCAATACCTGAATCTGTAATGGCAATAGAATCAAACCAAACTCCTCCAAAATTATAAACTATTCCTGATGTACCAATACTAGTACTCACAGTAATATTTGTTGTAGCATCATCAATTGTAAAATTATTATTACAGCCACCATTAGGAGCTACAGAAATTACCGGTGATACTTTTACACCACCTTTCGTCAATACAAATGAAAACTTGTTACCTGAGTTTGAACCTGCTTGAAGTACTTTGAAGTTAGTGACTTCTCTATTAAAATCAATTATAGTATGAGATCCAGAAAATCTGAAGTTTGAAGCAGTAACTCCACAATTGGTAACAGACCCTGAGGGTTTTTCAACATCACCATAATTTCTAAATTTCGCAGTAACAAGTAATCCATCCACAGTACCAGTTGCAGTACCATTACTTACCGTGTAAGGAATTCGAAATCCTGTTGGGGAAAGTGAAAGATCGGGAGGTGGCACTACGGGAATCACTGTACAATCATTTCCTATCCAGGAAGTACCGTTCCAATATTCCATACAATTATCATCCGTATTATAGATCCACGATCCTGCCGGTTTAGGATTGATACCATCTCTCTGCGCTATTGTAAGTCTGGGAGGCAAAAATCCCTTATCTATGGAAAACACCTCGAGCATAGCACTGGGGCTAGGGTTTGGAGTACCTACACCCACCTGCCCGAAGACTAATGCCCCAATACTTATCATCGCTGTGATTAATATTTTTTTCATTCTTAATTTTTTTAATTTTAAAGTACATTCAATTTTTTCCTTGTATGAATTGAATTAAGTTTATAAAATATTTTTGAACTTCTAAAAAAGCAGGGATATAATAAGGGAATTCCCTGCTTTAGTTAAAGGATATTTTATAATTTCCGAGAAGTCATCATTCTTCTCTGGTGTTTTAGTAAGGTGTTATGTTGTTTTTTTACAAGGCATCTCCTATACAGAAATCGAGATTAAATCCATTACCACTATTATGATTAGTAGCTTCAAGAGTCATTTCATCAAACCATACTCCTCCTAAATTATATACAATATTACCAACTCCGGAACCAGATCTCTTCACATAAATTGAATTACCATTTTTAGAAATTGTAAAACTACCGTTACAAGTTGTTTGCCCAAGAGAAACTATAATATCTGAGCTACTAATAATTTTATTATTTCTTTTTAATGTAATAGTATAATCTTCTCCGGAATTTAAGACTACTGATTTTACTTTAAGATTAACAACCGGCTTATCAAATTTAACCGTCATAGTAGAATGACTATATTGAGCAACTGCAAGAGCAAAACTTTTTGATGTATCGTTACTTGTTCCGCAAAAAGTATATACTCCAGTTGCCTGTCCAACATTCGTATGGTTAAAGGTAGCTGTAACAAATTTATTCGTACTAATAGGACCTGAAGCCTGTCCTCCACTTCCGGTATGCGGAAGAGCAAAACCATAACAAGCATTACCAAGATCTGGTGGTGCAACAACAAATACGTATAAATAACAACTTTTACCATCCAGCATAATCTCAAAATAAGCTCTACCTGTAGAAGTTGGTGTTCCGCCAATTTTTACTTGAATGTCACCGCTACCATTTACAAAATTTCCTGCAGATATTTCAGCTGTTAAACCTAAGATCCCTTTAGAATTAAAGAACTGTTGAGCATATGGCCCTCCATTTCCTCCAGTATACTTGATAAACATATTGTCAGAATATGAACTGTTAGCTGTTGCAACATTATTTTGAACAGCTTGACTGCAATCTAACCCTGTTATCGTCCCTTGATTGCTCGCAAAATTAATATTTCTATTACAGGTAGAACTTCCCAATGTAAATATGAAATTATGATCCCCCACTCCTTGAGGAGTCCCACTTGCATATAAAGTAATCTTCTGAGTGGCCATACTCTGGAAATCTCCACTTCCTTCAAATTTAATACCATTCACAGAGTTACTTGATGCTGACCAAGGTCCTGTAGAAGCAGGGGTTACGTTTAGTTCAATCTTATTAGCAGATGTCATTGCTGTTCCCTGCTTATAGGTACCACTCAGTACCGCATTATTACAGCTAATAGTTCCTCCTCCCTGGCTTGCAGAGAAAGTAATATTTCTTACACAGGCAGTCGAGCTTCCTACAGTAAAGGAAAATGGAAAAGTTCCGTTTGATACCGGTACTCCATTAGCTCTTAATGTAATATTCTGAGAACCTGGAGAAGTAAAATCTCCGCTTCCGGTAAACTGTACTCCGTTTACAGTATTACTATTTGCTGTCCATGCTCCAATGGTTGTTACATTTACGGTAATTACTACTGTATTTGCAGAGGTCATTGATATTCCTTGTTGATAAGTACCACTCAAAGCTCCTGTAGTACAATTGGTAATAGTACCGGCTCCGGGATCTACGGTGCCTCCACTACAATTTCCTACCCATGCTGTAGTGTTCCAGTATTGCAGACAGTTTATATCTGCATTATATATTGTTAATCCTCCTGGCTTAGGATTTATACCATCTCTTTGAGCAGTTGTTAACCTTGGTGGTAGAAATCCCTTATTTGTAGAAAATACATCCAGCATAGAGCCGGGAGTAGGATTAGCAGTGCCAATACCCACTTGACTAAAGAGGAATATGCTAATACATATCATCAATGCAGTCGATATTTTTTTCATTCTTTATTTGTTTTAAAAATTAATAATACATTCAAAATTTTTCCTTGTGTGTTTAGAATCGTACTTCAAAAAATGACTAGTCTTATTTTTCCGAAATCTTCTCTCGAAAGAGGGTGCAAATGTAGAATTGAAAATGTGAGATTTCTTTACGTCATTTTTACGACATAACTGTAATTTATTTAAAATCAAACAATTAAAACCTAACTTAAGTAAGAATGAAGTATAAAAGAAAATAAGATCAACAATTTTTTTTACGGTTTAATTGATCTTTTAGAATATTTATTGATAGATATTACAATAGAATATTTCATTTAAAACATAAACGTAATTTTATTTTCGAAAACATTATATTTGTTATTAAACCACATGTATGTTCCCATTACAATTAAAAAAATTAATCTATATCTTATTTATACTTATATTTTCACTACATAAATCTCAAGCTTACACTTTAGATGAGTTAGATAGAATTACTGAAGAGTATAGAAAGTCCGGGAAAATGAAGGATATTATTGATATTAATAAAAAGGCTCTTGCACAATATCAGAAACAAAATAATAAAGAAGGAATTGTTTTAGCCTCTATTAATATTTCCAATTACCTAGTGATAAACACTGAACATAAAGAAAGTTTACTTTACCTTGAAAAAATAGAAAAGGATATAGAAGAAATAGAAAATCAGGAACTAAAATCAAGATTTTATGGGGGCTACGGAAGAAATTACTGTTATTTGGGAATGTATGAATTATCAAATGAATATTTCAATAAGGCAATCAAATACGGGGAACAAATTTTAGATAAAGATAAAAGGAAAAGACGTCTATATCTCTGTTATTCTTGGAAAAATCTTAATTTTAAAGAACTAAAAATTCCGGATTCTATAAAGCTAATGGAGCGAAAATGCCTTGCATTATCCCCAACCCCGTTTCTGTATGCGTCCATCGCCGAAAGATTTTTAGATGAAAGAAAGCATTTGGACTCTGCGGAATACTATCTACAAAAAGGATATACTTTGAATAAAAAATTCTCTTTATATGAAAAAGGTTTATTTTTTTATAATTATGGAAGATTATATACAGAGAAAAAGGAATATGAGAAAGCATTAGAGTATTATTTACAGGCAAAACCCATATTTGAAAAAACAAAAAGTTTAAGTGAAAGAAGAATTACCTATGATAAGATTTATAGAACTTATAAAACACTCAATGATGTAGAAAAAGCCGATGAATACTATAAAAAATATGCTTTTCTAACAGATAGTATTAGTAGAAGAGAGAGAAAAGCAATCAATATTCCTATTAAAAACATTGCAGAAGAAAAAGATGAGCAGAAAAAAAATGAAAAATTTCAGCTTTATATTGTTATTATTTTTGCAGTTTTAGCTTCTATCCTTACATTTTATTTTATCCGTAAAAAAAATCTTAAAAACCAAAGACAAAAAGATAAGATCATTGATGAAAAACAACAGGAAACTATTAAACTAAAGAAAAGAGCTAATCCGATTATTTTTAATGAGGTGAAGGAGCTTGCAAAAAATGCTGATCCTTTTTTCCTGACACGCTTCAAAGAAGTTTATCCCGAGTTTTACGAGAATCTTATTTCTCAATATCCTACCCTTACCTCCAATGAACTTAAATTCTGTGCACTGCTGAGGTTAAATCTTTCCAACAAAGAAATCTCCCAATATGAAAATTTATCGATCCGAACGATTGAAACAAAAAGATACAGACTAAGAAAAAAAATGAATTTCTCTTCTGATACTGATTTCAATAAATGGATCATGGAATTTTAAAGTGACAAATATTCTAAAACAGATAGCTAATTTAATAGTCTATTGAAATCGATCCAAAGATACTTCTTCATCCAAAGGAATATCATTTTCAATAAAATCATATAAACTCTTTGAAAAGTAACAACCGTTCAAAATTCCGCGTGCTCCAAGGCCGTTAAAAACGTATAAGTTTTTATTTTGATAGTGTCGACCGATAATTGGTCTTCGATCCTTCACAGTAGGCCTAAAACCGAAATTTATTTCTTCAACTTCAAAATCGTAAGGATAAAATTCCGATAGACCTTTGACCAATTGCTCAACCGCAGAATCATCTATGTGATGATGCAGCTGTTCTCTGTCGTAAGTTCCACCATAAAAATATAAACCGTTATAAGTTGGAAACAAAAAATGTTTCTTTTTAATTGTAATATTTTCAGGAATCGGGGTAGAAAGTTTTACTTTGATATGATGTCCTTTATTGGGAATTACAGCAATATCAGAAAAATAGGGATTATCCTTCACACCCATTCCTTCGCAGAAAAGGATATTTTTAAAGCTAATATTTTTGTAAGTATTTTCGGAAGTATTTAATTTGGTATAATCAAATTTCTCTTTTATTAAGTGAGAATTATCCTCGAAATAAGTGAAGAAATCACCAAAAAAACTGTTTACATCAAGCCTTGCAGACTGATTAACCATTCCTGTATTGAAGGAGTTATTAACAATATCTAAATGTTTAAAATCTTTATCCAAAAAATTAATTAAATCTTCATTCCCTGATTTTTTAAGCCAAAGATTCTGTTCATTTTCATCATGGAAAATTCTGTGGATAGGAGCTTCAATCAAATAATTTTTGCCTGTGTAGGTTTCAATTTCTTTAAGAGAATCTTTAAGGAAATCAATCTGTTCCTGAGCTTTCCAAAAGGTTGTGAACTTCTTTAGTACAACAGGATTAATAATCCCCGCAGAAACCTGAGAAGCACTCTTTTTCCCTTCCGAATATAGTACAAATGACTTATTATTCTTTATTAACTGATGAGCGAAAAACAGTCCCGCATATCCATCTCCTACAATTATATAATCTACATTTTCCATAATAAAAAAACCTGAGTAAAAGTACTCAGGTTTTCTATAAATATCAAGTGAAATTTAGTAATTCCACATATCATTTTCCATTTGAAGAATTTGCTCCTTAATTCTGTCACTTTCTTCAATCTGCTCTTCAGCATTTCTAGGAATATAATCTTTAATAACTCCATCTCCTAAACCGCTTGAAGACTTGTAGATTACAGAAGAAAATCTTCTTGCATTCAATAAATCATCAAAAGATAGGTCTGCAGATGAGTTCTTTCTGTTGTAAACAAAGTTATTTGCTAAAACATCTCTTGCACTAGGATAATATACCCAGAACAAATCGATTAATTCATCAGCTCCAACTAACGGTTGTCCATCTGGTCCTGTTCTACCTTGTACAGCAGGATCTGGACCCATTGCTGCGATACCAAGAGGCCTGTATTTCATTTGACCGTCTCTTTTATCGATAAACCACATACCCATAATTTTAAGAACCTTAACCTTATCTGTAGTTGTTTTAAAGATATCTGTATATTCTTTCTTCTCTTGCTCAGTAAGTTGTCTTCCTGAGTTAAGAATGTCAATAGCTGCATCAGAGACTCTTACACTTTCCAATCTCTTCTGAATTCCTTCAGGAGAAAGTTTAGTTACAAAGTTCTCGTCGTCATATACCTCCTGAATTTTTCCAGTAATAGCTGCATCAAGTAATAATTGATATAAAGACCTTGTTTGAGTAGCCAATAATCCATCCGGATTATCATAATAGTATGGCTGGTTGATCTTATCATTCATATCAATAATCTCCCAAACAAACATACTTTTCAAGATATCCTTATCATCTACAAAACCATATTCCAAAGGCTTCACTGTTTTGTCAACGATAGTATCTCCAACTTTTTGTTTGTTCTCAGCTCTCATCTGTCTAAACTCCTCAGGAGAAGAAGCGTTTAGAATAGTTTGGGAAAATGCAAACCCCGAAACTAAAACTAAAAGACTGCTTATATATTTTTTCATAATACTATTTTAAACTTATTAAAATTAATTAATATTGATAACGATAGGAGATATATTCTTAATCTGCTGATTACCTAGACCTGTAGCCGTTGCTTTAATATCAAATATATAAACTACGTCTCCTGTTCTTAAGTTTTTAACCAATCCAGCTGCGTCATCTAAGCTGCTACCTTTAATCAATAATGCTGCTCTACCAGGGATTTTTACCATAAACTGATTAACAGTGAATGAAACTGGGAAGTCGAAATCTGGTATTGCTGCTTGTACAGACTGGTTAGGTACTGAAGTTGCAGGCATAGATAATACATTTTGACCTCTCATTTGTCCTTGTGGTGGCGGTACATTTTTAATTCTGTATTCAAACACCTGAGAAACACTTTGTCCACTAGGGTTTTTACCTGATAGTGTTAATTTAACAGTATTTCCTGAGCTTGGACTAACAATCCATTTTCCTGGACCAGTACTTCTAACTGTAGCACCCGGAGCAGATAATGAAAGTTTAGAATTGTCAGCACCTAAGATTGATCCTGAAACAGGGTTCTCAAGTCCTCTATACATTACGTTCATCTTATCAGCAGAAAGTAATAATCCTTTTTCAAGTTTTACTTCTTGCGGACCAGCAATTACGTTATAAGTATGCGTGAACGGGAAGTTTTGAGCTTTTCCTGTAGCATCTGTTAAAGTAATAGATCCATTAAGTTTATGTTCACCAAGACCTCCAGTATTTAAAGGAATATATCCTTTACCGTTTTCTTGTCTGCTTACACCATTAATTTTAATTTTATTACTGTTTGAATAACTTCCAAGCATAATAACTGCTTCACCTTTTTTACCAGACTGAATATCTGTAGGTGCAGAAACAATAGCTTCATAATTATTAAACTTGATGCTTGCATCCACTTTTTCCTGAAGCAATAATGCTAATGCATCAGACTGTACGTTTCTTGCATCATTCTGAATAATTCCAAGATTTGATATTGCTGCGATAAGTGACTGGTGATAGAATTTATTCTGAAACCAAGTTTTACCATTTGGAGATTTTCCTTGAGGATATTCTGCAACGATAGATGCATTAGCTCTATCAACCAAATCCTTCAATTGAGAATTTTTCCCAAAAGTTGCAACAATGTAATTTCTTACATCATCCATTTTAGCTTTCAAATCCGTAGACCCTTTTGTCAGAGTATTTTCATCTCCGTCTTTAAAGAAGTAACTCATCGTTGCTTCATTATTATTAAGGGCTGCGAAATTTTCGCTTACATCAATATCTTTTCCTGTATTGTCTTTTTCATGGAATTCAGATTGTTTTTTAAGATTATTTTTAATCTCTTCTGCTGAATTCACTAATACATCTACTTTAGATTTCAAGACTTTGTACTGCTCCCAAGGCGTAGCGTAAGTATCTGGTACTTGTTGAGCTTTTGCCTCTAAAGTTCTTTCGAAAATTTTCTCGTTTTTCTTTTCAGTTAAAAATCTAGTCTCGTTAAGTGCTTTAGTAGAATCATAAAATGATCTGATGATTTCCGCATCAATATTTAGGGCCATCATAGCGATGAACACCAAATACATAAGGTTGATCATCTTCTGACGAGGCGTCTGTTTTCCTGTTGCCATTCTCTGTTGTTTTTGATTAAGTAGTTAAAATTTAGAAATGGTTTAGGAAATTATGACTTCATAGCAGTTAACATACCACCATAAACTCTGTTTAAGTTATTTAAGTTAGATGTTAAACCTTGTAATTCCTGATTAAATTTTTCTGAGTGTTCAGCAGATTTTTGCATATCTGCAACATATTTATTAGCAAATTCTGATTGTCTTTTACCGTTTTCCAACTGCATTACATATAGAGCATTCATGCTTTCCATGTGTGTAGCTGCTTTGTTTAACTGATCGTTATACTTATGAGTAGAAGCAGAAACGTCAACAGTTTGGTTGATCTGGTCTACAGAGTTTGAAAATTTATCAATACCTGTTCTTAATCTATCAAATAACTGAACATCTAATTTTGCATCAGCAAGCATCTTGTCCAATTTTGTAGAAAGAGAATTTTCTAATTCAGCAAATTGAGCAGCTCCATTTTTAGAAGAGATATTTGAATGTATTGGGTTTGGATTTGCATGTTTATCTAATAATTCTGGGTAAACATTTTCCCAAGCATAAGACTCTTCAGATTTTGGAGGGTCAAAAGCGAAAATAATAAAGATAATTGCTTCAGTAATAAGCCCCACGGTAAGAGCGATGTTACCATTGATTGGTCCTAATGTAATGTGAGTAATTTTAAGCCAAGCTCCAAGAATTACAATTGCAGCACCGAACGAATAAAAGAAATTCATCCAAGCATCTTTAGTCTTAAACATATAAGTTAGTTTTTTTAATGTTAAATAAAATTGTTATTGAAAAAATAAATGTCCGATAATTATTATCTGTTAACTCTTCTTGGCTTAACAGCAGCTTCAGGAATATCCTGGATTGTTCTAAATCCGATATAACTTCTCGCAGAATCTTTTCTTTCCCAATCTCTTGCACCAGTCATAAGCATATAACCTACGTCTTTCCAAGAACCACCTCTTACAGATTTCTTAGTATCAGTTTTACTTTTAGTTGAAGGATTTAAAGTAGAAGAGAAACCGTATGAAGAATTATTATATCCAGACTCTGTCCATTCAGAAACGTTTCCGGCCATATCAAATAACCCAAATCCGTTTTTCTTAAATTTCTTTACTGGAGCGGCATATGTATAAGTACCTTTTTTATCATCTTCCATATAATTACCTCTTTTCGGCTTAAAGTTTGCTAAGTAACAACCTCTATCATCCATTAAATAAGGACCTCCCCAAGGGTAAGTAGCATTTTGCATACCTCCTCTTGCAGCGTATTCCCACTCAATTTCTGTAGGTAAACGGAAAGTCAATGGTCTCTGTTTTCTTCTTTTTAAGCTTTCGTTGTAATCAGATTTCAATTTAGATCTGAAGTTACAGTATGCTCTAGCCTGGTCCCAAGTTACCCCAACAACAGGATAATCTTTGTAAGCTTTGTGCCAAAAATATTGTTCGAACAATGGCTCATTATAAGCAAAGTGGAAATCTTTTACCCAAACAGTAGTGTCCGGATAAACTGCAATACTCTCGCTCTTAAGGAAGTTTACACCTCTCTCGTTGTCAGCAAGTGCAGCATCCATATCTCCCCACTGATAATTATATTTTAATTTACTAACATCTAAGATTCTTTCGCTACCCATTCTTGAAGAAGCAGGTAAATATAAAGACTCTAATACTTCTGCATATTCTACATCAGGATATTTTGTAGTACTCCAATGTAAAGGAATTTTCCAATCTAGTCTCTTGCTTGCATCAAATCCGCCGTCATCTCTACCTCCTTGTCCCTCTAAATACTCTTGATATGGTGTTAAATTCTCTTCTTTTTTAGCAAGGTATGCATAATCTCCTATGCTTGCACCTTTACCTCCGCCTTCACCACCTTCTCCGGCAGCTTCAGCAAGTAGAGTTCTAGCAATTGAATCTCTTACATAGTTGATAAACACCCTGTATTCTGCATTCGTAGTTTCAGCTTCGTCCATGAAGAAAGAAGAGACAGTCACAGTTTTCAATGCTGCTTTTTCAGGAGTATTTGTTGGATCCTGGTCTGCTAAACCAGCAACAAACGATCCTGCAGGAATTGCCACCATTCCGAATGGTCTTTCCGCAACAAATGATTTTGTTTTTTCTCTTGGTATCAATTCTCCTTTTGTTCCTGGCTTCCCTACAGAAGAGCTTCCACCACCTGAACAAGATACCGACGCTACTGACGCAGACAATAATAAAAGAAATATCCTTTTCATGTTAATTTTTATAATTAAGCCGTAAATATATAATTTTTTTAAGAAACTTTTAAGATTTTTTTTGAAATAACGAAAGAAATCTAAATTTATTTTATTTACAAGTATTTTTTATTCCACAGTTACAGATTTCGCAAGGTTTCTCGGTTGGTCTACATTGGCACCTCTATATACAGCGATATAATAAGCTAAAAGCTGTAAAGGTACTGATGCAACAATTGGAGAGAAACATTCCGAAGTCTCAGGGATTTCAATAACATAATCTGCCATTTCGCTTACCTGTGTGTCTCCTCTATTAACTACAGCAATGATTTTTCCTTTTCTGGCCTTAATTTCCTGAACATTGCTAACAATCTTATCATAGTGTCCTTTTTTAGGAGCAATGATAACGATTGGCATGTTTTCGTCAATTAATGCAATTGGTCCATGCTTCATTTCTGCAGCAGGATATCCTTCAGCATGAATATAAGAGATTTCTTTTAGTTTTAGGGCACCTTCAAGAGCTGCAGGATAATTGTATCCTCTTCCTAAATAAAGGAAATTAGTAGCACCTACGAAGTCTTTTGCGATATTCTGAGTCAATTCATGGGTTGCATTAAGAACATCTTCTATTTTCTTAGGGATAGCATCCAATTCAGCAATTAAGCTCATAAATTCAGCGTTTCCTAGGTTACCGTTGTGTTTACCTAATTTAAGTGCAATTAAGCTAAGAATGGTAAGCTGAGCTGTAAATGCTTTTGTAGAAGCTACACCAATTTCCGGTCCTGCATGAGTATATGAACCTGCATCTGTAATTCTTGCAATAGATGAATCTACGACATTACATATACCATATATAAATGCACCTCTTTCTTTGGCAAGTTTTAAAGCGGCCATAGTATCAGCAGTTTCTCCAGATTGAGAAATTGCAATTACCACATCTTTATCAGTGATAATCGGGTTTCTGTATCTGAATTCTGATGCATATTCTACTTCTACAGGAATTCTTGCATATTCTTCAATTAGATATTCACCAATAAGACCTGCATGCCAAGAAGTTCCGCAAGCAATAATGATGATTCTGTTTGCATTTTTGAATTTTTCAACATGATCCCAGATTCCGGCCATTTTGATAACACCTTCATCTACGATCAATCTTCCTCTCATTGTATCTTGCACAGATTTTGGCTGCTCAAAAATCTCTTTAAGCATAAAGTGCTCGTAACCACCTTTTTCAATCTGTTCCAAACTCAACTTAAGTTTCTGAATTTCAGGCTCAATTTTAGAATTATCATTTATCGTTCTGATATCTACTCCATTTTCCAATGAAATAGTTGCCATATGACCCTCTTCTAAATAGATAGCCTCTTTTGTGAATTCCACGAAAGGAGAAGCATCAGAAGCAATAAAATATTCTTTATCACCAATACCGATAGCCAATGGAGAACCTAATCTACCAACAACCAATACTCCAGGATAGTCTTCATGCATAACTGTAATTGCATACGCACCATAAACTTCGTTAAGTGCATATCTTACAGCCGTTGGAAAATCCATTTCCACGTTAAGATCCATAAAATACTGGATAAGATTTACCAATACTTCAGTATCAGTTTCAGATTTAAATGTAAATCCTTTTTCAGTAAGCATTTTTTTAATCGTATCATAATTTTCAATGATACCATTATGAATGATTGCTATCTTATTGTTATTAGACAAATGAGGGTGAGAATTCCTATCACTTGGAACACCGTGAGTTGCCCAACGTGTATGTCCCATTCCTATTGTAGCCGTTCCTTTTAAATGGCTTGCAATATTAACAAGATCTTCTACCTTCCCTTTTGTCTTTTCAACTTCAAGTTTGTTATTTTTATCTTCAAGAACAATCCCTGCACTATCATAACCTCTATATTCTAATCTTCTAAGACCATTGATTACTACATCGTAAGCGTCCTGAAAACCTGTATATCCTACTATTCCGCACATATTTTTATCAAGTGTTTTTTAAGTTTTATTTTGTACCGTAAATGATTTTTAACTGAACTTTATTAGGATCTGAAGTTTTAGATCCTATAAATACCGCTCTTTCAACAGCATATGGCGTTGATGTATATTGGTATCCAGCCAAGCTACCTGCTGATGTAGTTAAGAAACTACCTAAATCAATTTTAAAATATTTATTTGCAATAGCAGTATCACTTAGCGTGCCCTCAATAATATCTTTTACGGATTTTGTAACTGTAAAATCATAATAAGTTGGATTTTTGTCTAAGTCATATGCTCTATAAATTGCAAAATTGTTAGAGAGACTAATACCTAAATCCGCTGTAAATGCTGTGGTAATTTTAGGATTTGCAGGATCAGTAAGATCTTTATCTCTTTGAACGATTGTAAAGTTTTTAGGTTTTGCATATTGACTCTTCCAAACATCACCATCTGTATATAATCTGATCTTAGCGCTGATAATGGCTGCTTTATTATTTTGATACAATACTTTAAGCTTATCAATTGTTTCCTTAGGAAGCCTAACTCCTATTGAAGCTCCTCCCATACCCTGAGCATATAATCTTTCATCTCCATTTTCTAGGTCACTTCCTGAAGCTACAGTTCCAGAAGGTGTTCCAACTCTGTCATAAACATAATTTCCGATATGAGCATTAGCAGAACCTAAGGCAAATGTATAGGTTGATTGCGGCCTTGTTGTAGTATTATTTTCAGTTTTATCATTTTTATAATACATCACTAACTCCATATCATTAGGAGAGAATTGTATTAAATAAGCATCATCTTCAGCAACAGAAAGCTTTATTCCTCTGAAGTGTCTAATAAAATTTGACACATCGCTAAGTTCAGGCTGACCTTTTTTATCTATAATTTTAGATTTGAAGATACTTGCTGATAAAGGAATTCTAAATCCTGTAGCAGATGTAAATAATGAAGAAGCGTCAGAATCTTTAGTAATTGTTACAGAATTAACAGTTCCTGTAAATTCTTTTCTCCCTAGCTCTTGTCCAACTGCATAATCTTTGTTTGAATAAGCAATATCAGCAGGACCGTTTAAGAAATCAGTTACTTCATTTGCTATTATCGTAAGTTTTGGAGATTTTGTTCTACCGTATTTTATTGCAGGATACGTATTTACAACTTTTTTAGCAGCTACACTTCCATCCGGATAAATATAATCTTCGTTGGTAGTAGTTGTAATAGAATCTGAAGCATAAGTTGGCTTAATAAC
The DNA here is from genome assembly GCF_058795655.1 of Chryseobacterium sp. GW823-FHT05E08. Classification (NCBI taxonomy): domain Bacteria; kingdom Pseudomonadati; phylum Bacteroidota; class Flavobacteriia; order Flavobacteriales; family Weeksellaceae; genus Chryseobacterium; species Chryseobacterium sp. GW823-FHT05E08. The sequence goes on from NZ_JBXAHY010000003.1 coordinate 496,399, forward strand.
TAAAACCACAGAGTCCACTGCAGGATTAGTACCAAAATCAGGATTATATGCTGGTAATCTCAACTGTGTATAATAAGCAGCTTTTTGCTTACCAAACTGAGCATCTTTTACAGCACCTAAAGTTGCATACCCTAATTTAGAGGCATCACTTCTGATACTGTCATTATTATTAATATTATAGGCAATAAGAGGATAAGAAACCTCCTCGCCATGTGCAGCTCCGTCTAAGAATAATTGTTCTCCTAAAGAATCCGGATCGGGTTCGCAATTATAAAGCAATACACTTCCAAAAATCGCCAAAGAAAGAATGGCGAAAGCTTTTTTAATATTATAAGTCATTAAAATGTGTTTTTTAATAAAGTTGGTTTATAGAATCCACATCGAGATATTCCGATTTTGGAGTTGATGTTTCGTTGAAAGCTTTATCCAAGTCTCCATCCAAAAATTCGTCTCCTTTTACTACAGCGTCTACATAGTTCATACTTTCAATTACAAAACTTTGAACACTTGGGTTATCTAACGCTTTTAATCCTGAAATATTATCAAATTTCAGTTTATCAGCTATATTTTTATCAAAAGGTGCATCTTTCTCATTATATAATGAAAGAACGATTTTTGCATCTTTGAAATAAGTATCAGATTCGTAGTATGTTTTAAGATAAATTGGAACGAAAGAAGCCATCCAGCCATTAAGGTGAATTACATCAGGAACCCAGTTTAGTTTCTTGATAGTCTCAATTACTCCTCTTGCAAAGAAAATTGCTCTCTCGTCGTTATCGTCGAAAGGAGTTCCTTCATCATCAAAATAATATTGTTTTCTTTTGAAGTATTCTTCGTTGTCTATAAAGTACACCTGCAGTCTTTCCCCCGGAAGAGACGCTACTTTAATAATTAAGGGTTGATCTAGATCGTTAATAATAATATTCATCCCAGAAAGGCGTATAACCTCGTGTAACTGGAACTTTCTCTCACTTATTTGTCCAAATCTTGGCATAAAAACTCTTACATCATTGCCTTCTTGGTGCATCTTAAGTGCCATTTTGTTTACCACTGCAGCCATATTCGTGTCTTCTTGATATGGATACATCTCTGTAGTAATGTACAGTATTTTTTGATTCGGCATAAACTTCTATCTAATTTTTGTAAAAATGCTTTAATGTGCAAAATTACAAAAAAACATCCAACATTATTTTAATTAACATTTTTTTACGATAATTCCCTTTTCCAAATTGTTAAAAACGCATTTTATTATATGATATTTTTAGTATTTTTGAATTGCTATTAAAATAAACTATGGAAGTTCTAAAAAACAAAAAAACACTTCAGGATTTCATTGAAAGACAGAAAGAAATGGGTAAAAGGATAGGTTTTGCACCTACGATGGGGGCTTTGCATAATGGCCATTTATCTCTGTATGAGGCAGCTAGAAAAGAAAACGACCTTGTCATTTCTTCAATTTTTGTGAACCCTACTCAGTTTAATAATCCTGAAGATCTTGAAAAATACCCACGAGATATTAATAGAGATGTCTTAATTTTAAAAAATTCAGGGCTTGTAGATGCCGTTTATATTCCAAATGTTGAAGATATTTACCCTGAAAAAGCAGTAAGCCAGCATTATGATTATGATGGATTGGAGAATGAAATGGAGGGAAAATCCAGACCGGGGCATTTTGACGGCGTAGGAACTGTTGTAGAAGAGCTTTTCAATCAGGTAAAACCAGACAACGCTTATTTTGGTGAAAAAGACTTCCAACAACTGGCTATTATCAAAAAAATGGTCGAAAAGAAGCAATTGACGGTAAAAATAAAAGGAGTTCCTATTTATAGAGCAGAAAATGGATTAGCATTAAGCTCAAGAAACCAAAGGCTTCATGAAGATAGAAGAGAGGCTTCAAAGGTTATTTTTGAAACTTTAAATAAAGTAAATGATTGGTTCAGAGTTGTAACGATTCCGGAGATCAAAGAAAGAGTTCAGGATATTATGGATCATCAGCAAGGCATGCAGTTGGAATATTTCCTTATTGCAGATGAAGAAACTTTAAAGGAAACAGATTTCTTTTATAAAGACAGAAATTTCAGAGCGTTTATTGTTGTAATGGTTGATGGTGTGAGATTGATCGACAATATGCATTTGGATTAAAAAATTTCATATAAAATATAAATAAGCGTTATCTTTTTTAAGTGACGCTTTTTTTATGTTTTAATTTAAAATTTATTATTGATGAAATGATGAAGATTAAATGCTTGTTTAAATAAATCCTAGGATATTAATTAAAAAGATTGATTTGTTCTTGAGTATATATAAAAAATCAAAGGCCACCGTTAGGAAGCCTTTGAACACCAAATCACAAAATATTAATATGAAAAAAATTTACTTTTCAGTAAACTTGTGACCCGGCTGGGATTCGAACCCAGGACCCATACATTAAAAGTGTATTGCTCTACCAGCTGAGCTACCGAGTCGGTCACTAAATTTTAAGATTGCAAAAGTATGAAAAATAATTCACATCTTAAAATAAAATTTCAATTTTCTTTGCAGTGCCTGCGACTGGATTCGAACCAGCACATCCTTAGGAAACCACCCCCTCAAGATGGCGTGTCTACCAATTTCACCACGCAGGCTAAAAAGAATTACAAAAATCTAGTAATCATTTTTTCGCTTGTGACCCGGCTGGGATTCGAACCCAGGACCCATACATTAAAAGTGTATTGCTCTACCAGCTGAGCTACCGAGTCGGTCACTTTATTATCAAGTTTTGTTGTGAGTAACGTCCCTTGTTTTGAGTGGTGCAAAGATATAGCTTTTTTTTATTTCTCAAAACTTTTTCGCAAATTTGTTTAAAATAAATTCATGATAATTTCACTGGTAGGATACATGGGGAGTGGCAAATCTCACATTTCCAAAATATTAAGCGAAAAAATAAATTTTAAATTAATTGACCTAGATAAAGAGATTTCTAGGCGAAATAAATTAACCATTCCTGAAATATTCGAAAAAAAGGGAGAAATCCACTTTAGAAAGCTGGAAAGAGAAACTTTGGAAGAGCTCTTGGCTACGGAAGAAAATCTTGTTTTAAGCCTGGGTGGAGGAACTCCTGTTTATTACAATAACATGGAAATTGTAAATCTTAACTCTAAGAGTGTATTTTTAAGAGCTTCAATTCAAACTTTATCAGAAAGGATTTCAAAACAAAAAGAGAAAAGGCCAATAATAGCCAACATTTCGGATGAAAACCTTTCTGAGTTTATTGCTAAGCATTTATTCGAAAGAAACGAATTCTACAGCAAAGCACAGTTTAATATCATTACAGATTCGCGAGAACCGGAAGATATCGTTAATGAAATCATTGAAAAACTATATTTATAAGTCTTTTTCATTTTTTTCATCTTCGTTTGAATCGTTGGAGTCACCTGTTTCGCCAAAAAAGTCATCCCAGTCTGTGAAATCTCCGGAAATATCATTTCCAGAATATTCATCCATGTCTCGTCTGTCTTTTTTGGTGGGTCTTCCCTCTCCTCTGGTTCTGTAATAATCCTGGGTCATTTTACGCAGTTTGAGTGTTTCATACTGCTCTTTATCAGTCATATCTTTGATATGAAGCGGAACCAACTTGGCGCCCATTCTGCTTTTAGGAATCTGGATGACCTTAATTTTGTAATCAATCTGATTTTTACGGATTTTAATGACATCTCCTTCCTTCACCTCTTTAGAAGACTTTACAACCGATTCGCCAATGGAAACTCTATTTTTCTTAATCTCCTCAGTAGCAATGGTTCTGGTCTTATAAAAACGAATGCTCCATAAAAATTTATCTATTCTCATAATTTTTTATACTTTTGTCGTTATATTATTTGTAAAGTAATCAAAGTTTTTTGAAATGAAAAAAATATTTTTATATATCCTTGCGGGATCACTGTGCTTTTCTGCTTGTAAAAAGGATGATGATGTTGAAACTTATGTAGAACCAGAAGACATCGCAGTACAAAATACCTATGACGACCAGTCTATTGATAAGTTTTTAGATGCTAATTATTTAGACACCCAAGGAAATATAAAGGCTTTCAGCGCAACAGATACAGCTGATGATCATCAAACAAAACTAAGTGCTATGATTCCTGCTCCTGTAAAATTGCCTTCAGGTGTAGTTTATATCGTAAAAGCTAATGCACAACCTACAACAGGTACAACAATTGGTGCTACAGATATTACTAGAACAATGATGAGAGCTAGAACTTATCTTGGAGCTAACACAGACGGAAATGTTGCTTTCATCTCAGGAACTGATATGACAGGATACAATACAATTGACGGGTCTGGTTCACCTGTAATAGATCCTAAATTCTATTATATTGCAGATAATGATCCTTTGATAACAGCTGCAACAACTGACGCTGCGAAACAAAAGAGCTATTATGTAATCGAAGGTTATAATGAAGCTTTACAAAAATTTAAAGCTTTTAATCAGACTGATGGTTCTCCTTACAACTTACAAGGTGTAATTATTGTACCGTCAAGAGCTGCTTTTGCAAGGGATGCTCACTACAATTACAGTGGTTATTCGTTCAGAAACAGAACTTTCGTTTTCAACTTCCAGGTTTATAAAACGACTGCCAGATAAGAAATATTCAATCTATAAAATAATAAACCCGCTATGAAATTCGTAGCGGGTTTTATTTTTAAATTATTTTTAGTCGTTTAAGATCTTGCTTTCTGCTTTACATTCCCTAAAATATCCGGGAAATAAAGGTCTGCCAGATGATCAAACTCGTCACCTCTCATAAACATTGTGGCATCTACTTCTTCATATGAAGTTCTTCCTGCTGCTGCAATTAATTCGTTACAAGTGTGAAGCGTATTTTTATGAAAATGGTATACTCTTTCTGCTTTATCTGTAACATCAAGACCTTTGATCAACATCTTATCCTGTGTCGCAACTCCTGTCGGACATTTGTTGTTATTACACCTCAACGCCTGAATACAGCCTAAAGAAAACATAAACCCTCTCGCATTATTACACATATCTGCACCCATTGCAACGGCTCTCAGAATATCTAAACTTGTTAAGACTTTCCCGCTGGCAATCACTCTCAGTTTATCTCTTACATTATAACTGTTCAAGGTTCTGTTAACAAAGATCAAAGCTGGTTCTAAAGGCATTCCTACTCCATCAGAAAATTCTGGTGGTGCAGCTCCTGTTCCTCCTTCTGCTCCGTCGATTGTGATGAAATCAGGGTAGATTTTAAGAACATTCATTTGAACACAAATATCGTCAAACTCTTTGGTATCACCGATACATAATTTAAATCCAACAGGTTTTCCTCCGGAAAGCTCTCTCAATTGCTGAACAAACCTCAACAAACCTGCTGCATTAGAAAAAGCGGAATGAGAAGGCGGAGAAATAATCGTCATTCCCGGTGTGACGTGACGGATTTTTGCAATTTCAGGGGTATTTTTAACTCCCGGTAAAACTCCACCATGACCAGGTTTTGCACCTTGAGATAATTTAATTTCAATCATCTTCACATTCGGAAGATTGGAATATTTTGTAAATAATTCAGGGTTAAATTTTCCTTCATCATCTCTACATCCAAAATATCCGGTTCCGATTTGCCAGCAAAGGTCACCTCCTTCCAAATGGTGGGGAGAAATCCCTCCTTCACCTGTATTATGATAAAAATTTCCTTTTTTAGCACCTTTATTTAGAGAAATCTGAGCTCTATCGCTTAAAGCTCCAAAACTCATTGCCGAAATATTAAATAACGAAGCATGATAAGGTTGAGAACATTGCTCCCCTCCTACCCAAACTCTCGGCAGCTCTTCTGCAGGTGATTTTGCATAAATGGAATGTTTAATTCCTTCATATTTTCTATGATTAACTTCTAACTGAGTCCCAAAAGGCACAGTATCACTCAAGTTTTTGGCACGTCTGTACACTGCGGAACGTTGATTTCTTGGAAAAGGCTTTCCATCCGTCTCTCTTTCGATGAAATACTGCTGCATTTCAGGTGAAATACTCTCGAAAAAGTATCTGAAGTACCCAACAACAGGAAAGTTCCGTAAAATGGCGTGTTTCGACTGATAGGCGTTATATACGCCCAATGCATAGAACGCAGACAAAGAAATTGGTATCCAATAATCTGCCCGGATTAGTAAAGCTACAATCCATGCAACAATTACTAATACAATTCCCCAAGATAAAAACTTATCTCTCATAGAATGTAATATTTAAAAGTTAAAAATAAATTTAGTAGAAATTTTGCAAAGAGACTACACTTTTGCTAAAAAACTTTCATAAGAAGATTGCACAGAAACCGTGCCATCTGACAGGATTTTTTCTAAATTCAGAAATTCGATCTGGTTTACAGATGCTTGGTCAAAATCTTTTTGCACACGCACATAATTTTCTGTGAAGCCAAACATTTTGCCGTCTTTATTTTCATGCTCCCAAAGAACAGGAAGCGTTTTGCCTAATTGTGTTTGATAAAATGCCATTTTCTTCTTTTCGGAAAGGATTCTAAGCATTTTATTACGTTTTTTTCTTTCAGGAATCGGAACAACACCTTCCATACCCACAGCTTCTGTATTTTCTCTTTCAGAATAAGTGAAAACGTGTAAATATGTGATTGGAAGATCATTCAGAAAGTTATAGGTTTCCATGAATCTTTCCTCAGTTTCTCCCGGAAAACCAACAATTACATCAACTCCAATAGCCGCATCAGGCATTACCTCACGGATCTTATTGACTCTTTCGTTGTATAATTTCGTTAAATAACGACGCTTCATTTTTTTCAACAAATCATCGCATCCCGATTGTAACGGAATGTGAAAATGCGGAACAAAACTTTTACTTTTAGAAACCAATTCGATGCTTTCATCCTTTAAAAGATTCGGCTCGATGGAAGAAATACGGATTCTTTCGATCCCCTCAACCTGATCAAGCTCTGAAATTAAGTCTAAAAAAGTATGTTCGTGTCTTTTGTTTCCGAATTCGCCTTTTCCGTAATCACCGATGTTTACACCTGTAAGAACGATTTCTTTGATGTCTCTTGCAGCAATTTCTTTGGCATTTTTCAGAACATTTTCGATGGTATCTGAACGGGAAATCCCTCTAGCTAAAGGAATTGTACAATACGTACATTTATAATCGCAACCATCCTGAACTTTCAAAAAAGCTCTGGTTCTATCTCCAATTGAGTAACTTCCGATAAAGAAATCAGTTTCTTCAATTTCACAAGAATGAACAACTCCTTCGCTTTCAGATTTTTCTAAATCATCCAAATAACTCAGAATATTGAATTTTTCTTTGGCCCCAAGAACCAAATCAACACCAGTAATTTGTGAAATTTCTTCAGGCTTCAACTGTGCATAACATCCAACAATTACAACCAGCCCTTCCGGATTGGCTTTCATCGCTCTTTTTACGTGAAGTTTGCACTCACGGTCTGCGTTCTCAGTTACCGAACACGTATTGATTACATAAATATCCGCTCTATCATCAAAACTTACCTTATCATAACCGGCATCTGTTAATTGACGGGCAATAGTAGATGTTTCCGCAAAGTTTAATTTGCAGCCGAGTGTATGAAAAGCGGCAGTTCTATGAAAATGGGACATTGAGTATTCCTGATTTTTTATGGGTGCAAAGATAGTAATTTAAATAAAAACTCTGAATTGATTCAGTCTATTGTTTATATTCGTCCCTCACTTCCGTACTATTTTGAAAACAAACAGGTGATGAATTTGAATTAAAATCCCTCTCAGAGAATTTATCTTTCATTTCAGAATTAAATTCATGGGATTTATTTCTGGCAATAGAAAGTGTTTTCCAATCATCATTTTTCATCATTTTGGCGATGTAAACGATCTGCCCAATATGATAAGGATAATGAGCCATCTGACGGAAAACCGCATCTATAACCAACTGAGGTTCGCCTCTTATATAAAGTGTAGCATATAAATTTTCGTCATTAATTTGGTTTAAAGCATCTAAAAAGCATTTCCAGCCTTTTTCCCAGAAGTCTAGGATTTCCGTTTTAGTTTTAAAATTATTTACAAATTCTTCATCGCGGTTTCGCCAGCTTTTTTCGCCGTCTTCCGTTAAAAAATTTGTCCATCGGGAGAGCATATTTCCTCCAAGATGCTTTACAATGACCGCAATCGAATTACTTTCTTCATTAAACTGCCAAAAGATCTGCTCTTCAGAAAGTTGCTCAAATGTTTTGTCACCAAGAGATTTATAATATTCGAAACGTTTGATAAATAGCTCTTTCATATCATTTAAAATAAAAACCAAGTTAATAATTTTCGCGTATATTACATAAATGGAAATTATGAATTGTAAGATCAGTCATTTTATGAAAGATTTAAATTCTTTAAAAACAGAACAGCTTGAAAAATGGTTTACCGATGAAAGTATTATCTGGATTCCACCTTCCAAAGAAATTTCGGGTAAAAACAGAATTTTAGCTTTGTTCAGGGCAATTTTTAGGCGTTATGAAAATATCGAATGGCGAGTTTCCGAGATCTTTCCATTAGGAAATGGAAAATATTTTTATCAGACCAATTCTTTAGGAAATATGTCAGGAAAAGGCACTTACGAAAATGAAATATGTACAATTATTCAGTTTTCAGACTGCGGAAAAATATTATATCTCTCTGATTATTTTAAAGATACAAAAGTATTTAACTAAAAAACCATCTCGTTAAAGATGGTTTTATTTTTATATTGATGATTTAATTATTCTCGGTTTTTAACCATTACCCATCCTGTATATTTGAATAGGGTATTCTTTTTATCTTTTTCATTCCATGATACGGAATACCAATAATTTCCTGTAGGAACTTTCATTCCTCCATTTGTAGTTCCATTCCATTTATAACCGTTAAATTTATCCGCCTGGAAAATTTTAGATCCATATCTGTCGAAAATATTGAAGACCAGATTTTGTTTTGCTGCCAATGCGGAATAATCAATCACATCATTTATTCCGTCGCCGTTTGGTGTGATGACGTTAATAAGATTCGGAACAACAATCGTAATAGTAATCGGTTCGCAATCATAAGCATCTTTTACATAAATCATATTATCACCTCTTGGAACATTCGTAAAAATATTAGAATCCTGCCAAGTGATATTGTCTATTGAATATTTGTATGGAGCAGTTCCGCCCATCACGGCAATCGTAACCGTATTTGTTGAAATGTCAACACTGGAAATTACAGGCTGCTCGGAAGCATACACTTTTACCGTTTGAGTTGTGATACAGTCACCTGTTTTTAGCTTAACCCAATAGGTTCCAACGCCAACATTAGTAATAGATTGAGTCGTAGCGCCCGTACTCCATTGATAAGAACTGAATCCAGATCCGGCATCCAATGTTGTTTTATCTTCCATACAGATTATTTTATCTTTTAAAACTGTAGAATAGACTGGAGCTATTACGATTAAAGTAACTTTAGCAATGGCAAAACAGCTGTTTCCGTTCGTTACTTTTATGTAAACAACGCCACTTGGAGCGATATATGCAGCTGCTAGTGTCGCAGGAATTTCATTTGTACCGTTCAATGCGTCAGTTAATGATGGATAATATTTTTTGGTAATTCCTCCCTGTGTTGTAACCGAAGCATTGGTAAGGTTAAATAATGCTGTTGAAGGATTGGTTTCGATAAAACAAGATCTCAGCGTTGCATCATTTACGACAACAACTGGGAAAAACTTCAATGTGATGACCGCAGTTGCGATACATCCAAATTGAGACGTTATTTTCACATACACTGTACCTTCTGCTGCAACATAAGCTGTAAAATTCATGATTTCATTAGTTCCTGCATTAAGGTCAGTGAGTGTAGGATAATATTTCTTAGTTGCAGTCGGATCTCCAAAAACGGCCGCTGTTGTAAGATTAAATGTTCCTAACCCCTCATTGTTATTATTACAGGCAAATAAATTAACATTCGTTCCCGTAATATTTCCCATCTTAAATTTGAATGCACCAACCTGTCGACAGGAATTGATAGGGTTTGTAGGATTAGTAGGATCCAGATAATGAATACTGTAATAATAAGTAGTCGTTGTATTAACCGTAATTGGCGTTAAAATAGGATTTGTCCCCGAAAGTGCATTATTTTGTGTAGTATGATAACTGATCAGGAAATTCGGATTATTATTAAGAATTCCCGCTGATAAAGTCGTGAAATCAAAAATCGCAGGATTATTACATACAACAACCTCTCTCGGATCTGCTGGGTTTGCGGCAGGCAGTCCCGGAGCTACAAACGGATGAGGCTGTATCGTAGGATCTGTAAATGGTGAAGCTAAAGTAGCCGTTCCTCCCCAAGTTAAAGAAAATGGAGCCATTGTAGGATTAATCCCATCAACCCAGTTATCTATATATAAATAATAAGTCTGTCCCGGCAGAACATCCAAATATTTGCAATAAGGTGTTAATGAACCTCCTGCAGCATTTGTAAGCGTGCTTGTCATATTCAATCCTGTAGATGCGCCGACTCCGATTACGGTTGCTGCATTACAACGAATTGGTGAACCCAAACTTCCGCAGGTAACGTTTGGACCATAAACTGCCCAATCGTAATCTGCTGCAGGATCATTCGGAACCAGATCAAAAGTAAGCGTTCCTCCTGTAGCAATCGTGAATTTGTACCAAATCGAATTATGTTCACCTGTCGTTAAACATCCTCCCAAACTTTCATTGACAGCGCCAATTCCCAAAGGAGAATAAGTGATACTCGAGTTTCCACAAACCGACAATGCAGATGTACAATCTGCTTGTGAAAAAAAGGTCTGTGAAATAAATAAGAGAAGAAATAGTAGAGTTTTTTTCATATATTTTTTTTCAATGGTTATTAATTTAAATGTTTGTAAGACAGTGGATATCAAATATAAACATTTTTTCAATCAATAATAACAATATTCAAAAAAAATAATACATTTAAATGTGAAAAATTAAAAATTATTCAAGATTTAAAAAGAAAACAACAATGATTATTTTATACTCGTAATATTTCCGCAAAGGTTTTCAAGATGAAAGATCTTATGGAAAGGACTTTTTACTTCATTCAAATGTTCTTTATCCTGAATGAAAGTATATCGGGAAGCAATGGAATTCATATCAGAAACAATTACGAGCCAACATTCGTCCACAGAAGTATCGTAATATGGAAATTTTTCGTTTTTCTTTTCTATTAATTCTAAAATTTTCTCGGAACAAAGCTCATCAAACAAATTCATGTTATACTCATGAGTGATGAAAACATTTCTGCGATGAAAAGATTTTCTGATACTTTTTACACAGCCGAAAGGTTTTCCTTTTTTAATACTTTTATAAATATTCAGAATATTTTCCTCCTGTTCTTCCAGACGTTCAAACTTAATATTAGGGTGAAATCCTAAAAAATAAACACCACGATATTTCGTAGTGTCTTCATGTTCTAATAATATTTCTGCCTGACGAAACATCTTGTTAAGATTACTTTCCACCTTCTTCATTTCCAAATGGTTGATGACTTCGGTTAATTCTATTCCGATTTTTTTGTCGTTGAATTTTGCGATAAAGTCTGGACTTTCGCAGGTAAGATCTTCAAATTTAACTTCAGGAAAATGGTGCATGAAAGAATTAAGAAGCAAGATTTCGGCTTTCTTCTTGTACTTTTCGCGGTCATGAAGCGGAGACTCATCTATCGTACGGTGATACTTCTCCATCGGCTTTTTTTTCAAATGTCGATTCAGGTAGTATAAACTCAGATTTTTGATCAGATCTTCATCGGAAAATACCTTTTTCATGACTTCTTTTTTATTATGTTAAACAACAAATATCCGCTACGATTTCACTAATAAAGTTTTTGATTATCAATTTCTTACACTTAAAGGTAAGCAAAAAAACTATTCAGAAGATGCTTTTAAAAATAATTTATTATATAATTAATGTAGAGTTTATTTTCATAATCGATACATTTGTTTTTCGATTACAAAAAAAAACATTAATGTATGGATTTTAAAAATTTTAAAATGCCGTTTGGTATTAATCCTCAATATTCTAAAAAAGTTGCCTATTTCTCAATGGAATTTGCCCTTGAGCAGGTCTTAAAAATATATTCGGGAGGTTTGGGTTTCTTGGCAGGTTCTCACATGAGAAGTGCTTATAATTTAAAGCAAGACCTTATTGGGATCGGGATTCTCTGGAAATTCGGATATTATGATCAGGCAAGAAATCATGATCAGACTTTACAGCCAACTTGGACAAAAAAAATGTACAGTTTCCTTGAAGATACGGGAATAAAATTTCAAATTGAAATTCACAGCGCGCCTGTTTGGGTGAAGGTTTGGTATTTAGATCCTGAAACTTTCAACACCGCACCTATGTTTTTCCTTTCAACGGATGTCCCTGAAAATGACCACATTTCTAAAACAATTTCTCATAGATTATATGACGCCAATGAGTCTACAAAGCTTGCACAATACATTTTATTAGGAAAAGGCGGCGCAAAATTAATAGATGAAATGAATCTTGAAAGAGATACTTATCATCTTAACGAGGCACACGGACTTCCTGCGGCTTTCCATTTATTGAAAAAATATAAAGGAGATCTTAATAAAGTGAAAGAGAAATTAGTTTTCACGACTCACACGCCTGAAGAAGCTGGAAATGAGAAACATAATATGAAATTATGTTACGATATGTCCTATTTTTCAGGTTTCAGCATGGAAGAAGTAAAAAGTATTGAAGGTTTTGATGATGACCGTTTCAACCATTCGCTTTGTGCTTTGAAAATGGCGAAAGTTGCCAACGGAGTTTCCCAACTTCATGGAGTCGTTTCCAGAGCAATGTGGAGCAAATATCCGGGAATTTGTGAAATAACTTCAATCACCAATGCTCAGGAATTCAAGTATTGGTCGGACAAACCGCTGTATAATTCTAAAGATGAAAACAACGAAATTGTATTTGATTACCGTAAAAAACATTTAAAAAAGAGGCTTTTCAAAATCGTTGCAGACCAAACGGGAAATTTATTTAATCCAAATATCTTCACAATCGTTTGGGCTAGAAGATTTGCTGGTTACAAGCGTGCTGACTTACTTTTACACGATAAAGACAGGTTTTATAAATTATTAAATAATCCAAAATATCCTGTACAGATTATCTGGGCCGGAAAGCCTTATCCGATGGATTACTCTGCAATTTCTACTTTCAATACATTGGTTGAAGAAAGTAAAAACCATAAAAATATGGCGGTTCTTACAGGTTATGAACTTTCATTGAGTAAATCTTTAAAACAAGGTTCTGATCTTTGGTTAAACAACCCAAGAGTTCCTAGAGAAGCATCAGGAACGTCAGGAATGACGGCAGCAATGAACGGTTCTGTAAACCTTTCAACAGACGATGGCTGGATTCCAGAATTCGCGAAACACGGAGAAAACTCGTTCGTAGTTCCAAAATGTGATTATGAAAAAATGAGTATTTATGAACAGGATAATTATGATTTGAATAAATTATATGAAATCCTTGAAAATGAGATTCTTCCAACGTATTACGACAATCCTAATAAATGGAGAAAAATTCAGCACAACTCGATGAATGATGTTAAAGATCAGTTCAATAGCGATCGAATGGCTGATGAATATTATAAAAACCTTTACAATTATAAAGGATAAAATTTATTTTTAAACCATAAAAAAATTCCGTGAAAAATCTTCACGGAATTTTTATTTGTATTAATCTTTTTTCTTTTTAGGTACTTTTAAACCTTGTTCTTTGGCTTCAGAAATACCGATGGCAATCGCCTGTTTTCTGTCCGTCACTTTTTCTCCGGAAGAAGATTTCAGTTTTCCTTCCTTGAATTCGTGCATTACTTTTCCTACTTTGTCCTGAGCTTTATCTGAATATTTTGTTTTGCTCATGATCCTATTTTTAAGATTTTGGTAACGTAACTCCTAATTCATAAACATCAGCATGCTTCAAATACTTTGAGCGCTCTCTTGAAGTCACCGATTCTAGATGATCATTTTTAATCACAATAATCGGGTCTTCAGTATTTTCAATTTCAAAATTGGCAAAATATCTTTCGTCGGGGCTCGTTTTATCGTTACTAGCCTTTATTTTTTGTAATTCGTCGGCATATTTTCTAAATCCGGGATCGGAAGAGTGGATAAATTTATATTCTTCACCAGCATACACATAAAAATGAAGTTTTTTCTCAATAAGTCCGGCTTCATCTGTAATTTGAGGATTATCATTTCCGTCTTTAAAAGCTACTTCTACCAGAGTTCCTCCTTTTTTTTGCGCACAGTCTTCAGCATCTTTAAAGCTTGAAAAACCTGTGTATACAATTTGATCACTCAAAACATAACGGTTAAGTTTCTGATCGTATGCATTCGTTTCCATAATTATTATTTTAAATTGATTGATATAATGATACATTCAATTTTTTTGCCAAACAGAACCTATTTTGCTAATATTTAGTAAATATTTCAGAAGATTCTTGAACTGAATATAAACTGTGAATTTTCAACCATTAATTCGATATCTTTAAAAATTAATTAATTAAATTAAAAATATTCATTTAAACAATTAAATTTGCAGACTAAAATTTTGACGATATGAAATTAAATTTTATTTTTTCTATTTTTCTATCACTAACAGCCGTATTGGGTAAGGCTCAAAGAATTGATGCAGAAAACATTTCTTTTCAAATATTAAAAGAACCTACAAATGCCATAGAAGCTCAAAACAGAAACTTCTCGGTAGTCGTAAATTCACCTTACAACATCACAAAAGAAAATGTGGTGGCAGATGCTAAGGCTAATTTCCAAAAAAGTGTTGATAATTATGACCAAAGCGTTACAGATGCAAAACTTCAGCACGAAGAAAGGCTAAAAGAGTACGATCTTGAAGTAAAAAAACTTCAGGAAAAATACAAAATCGAATCTGCGGAATATAACAAGTTGAAAACCGTTGAAAAAATTGCGATGAATGCAACTCCTCCGGTTTTGAGAATTCCATCTCGTCCACAGTTGAATGTACCACAAAAACCTGTTTACACTGAACCTGATTTAAGAAATGCTTTGATTGTTGACAACAAAGTTCTTGCTTCACAAATCAACATCGACGGATTTTCAAGAGGCGGAAATTACATCGAAATTTCTGTAAACATGGAAAGAACAAACTTTCAGGATAACGCAGGAAAATCTTTTGCAAATCAACCTACAAAATTGGTTGTAAAGCAAAACGGTGTTGTAAAAATCGACAAAACCTTATTCTCTGATTTTGAAGAAATTGCATCAAGTCCAACAAACGAAATTAATTTAAGTGTTCACGAAAAAAATTATCTTCAAAAAGTAATCAATAGAATTAATGACATCTTAGCTGAGAATTTTGCGTATTCAAAAATCATTTCAACGGTAAAACTGGAGAATGTAAAAAATAAAGGAGATTATGACAATTTAGATAAAGCATACATCTACGTAACAACCAATCTTAAAAAAATGCAGGCAAAACCGGATTACGCCCCAAACAAAGCTGCTTTTGAAAACTTAAACAAAGGTGTTGAGATCTGGAAAAGTACTTTATTAAAAATTGATTACAACGATAAAAAAGCAATATTCAACGGTAAAATTGCAACTTATATTTATATGAATTTAATTCGTTTGAATATTGCATTAGGAAACAAAGCTGAAGCTGAAAAATATTTAAATGAAATGCAGGAACATCTTGTTGACCTAAAATTATCTTGGGATCAAAATAACGAACTAAAAGCTCTTGAACTAAAAATCTATAACTAATTCCATGAAAAAAAACTTAATCCTTTCTCTAGCCGTAATCAGTTCTCTGGCTTTCGGGCAAAAGAAATTTGTCTACGGTGACGCTTTTGAATTCAATTCAAAATACGAAAAAGACATTAAATTGGTTCTTTGTGACGACTATAATCAATACGTTTTCAGCGATATTAACGAAGACGGTTACAGCTCATATCCTCACAAAAAGATCCTAATGAGAAAACTGGATCAAAACGGAAACTTAATCGATACTTATACTAAAGATTATGCAAATAAAACCAATGGTGTTTTGCATAATTATTTAGGTTCTATTCAGACCAGCAAAGATCAGTTTGTGATTTACACAGAAGAAATTGAAACAAAAATCAACAGAAAAGAGATTTTCCAACATGTTTTCAATAGAAAAGACGGAAATTTCACTACAACAAGCGTTGGAAAACTTTTCACAGAAGGCGGAATGAAACAGGGAACAACTTTTCTTAGATTCTCAGAAAACGGAAAATATGTTGCTATTGTAAACGACAGATCTGTATCTAAAAAAACAGCAAACACCATCGACAATATTGTGATCGATCTTTCTACTCTTTCGAAAAAATGGGATAAAGAAATCACTTTAGACACTGAATATTTTGAATCTGATGCGGCCGTCACCAATTCAGGAAGAATTTTAATTCTAAGAAAATCAACAGGTTGGAAAGAATCTTCTAAATTGGTTTATGTTTCGGCTCAAGGTGAGCAGGATATTGCTTTAAAAGAGAAATTAATTCTAAAAACATTGACTCCGGTTTCTATTAATGATCAGGATTATTTGGTTTCTTTCGGATATTTTACGGGAGTGAGAATCAACCAAAGTAATTTTGGAGATATGGCGTTCATCAATCTTCAGAACGGAAATATTACGATGAGTGAGGTTTCTGATTTTAGATCAAATACCAATATGTCTGGAGTAGATGTTCCTTTGGTTCAGGTTGTAGACGGAAAAGCACTTTTATACGGATTCAACGTGGATAAAACTTTACCTCCATCAACTCCGTCTAACCGTTTCCCGGATCCGATCTATTCTTACGGTTCAGGTAAATGGTTTACGATAAAATCTGATGGAACTGCAACAGCTACTTCTACGATGAAGACAGGAAATATTGGTTTTTTCACCAAAGATAATACCAATTATATGTTTACCAGTGTAAACGCTCTTACCTCTTTTAAAGTAGGTTCTGCCACAGAATCTAAACCGGAAGTTGATCTTTTTTACGGTCGTAAGGGTGATAAAAATGGTTCAGCAATTCTGACTTCTATTAAATATATTCCGGAATCTGATCGAGTTATTTTCCTAAGAAAATTGGGAGATAAAGAAATGTATACAGAAAGTATTTATAATTGGAATAAATAATAATTTTTTATTGATAAATAAACGAAAAGTTGGCAGAAATGTCAACTTTTTTGTTTTAAATAATTCACCAAATCCTAAACTTCATCTGTAAGATTTAAATATTTTATATATTTGAATTCTTTTAAAATTAGAAATGAAAAAATTCTTACTAACGCTTACAGTTGCTGCTGTATTTCAAAGTTTATCCGCTCAGGAAATCACTTTAGATAAAATATATTCAGGTTATTACCGTGGAAAAGGCATTGCCGGAATCACTTCCATGAAAAACGGTGAAAATTATTTAGTTATCGAACAAGGTGGAATTGCAAAATATTCTTACAAAACTTCTCAAAAAGAAGGCAATATCGTTGACGGACAATTTGAAAGCTATGAATTTTCTGATGATGAGTCTAAAATCCTTTTATTAAAGCAAAGTCAGCCGATTTACAGACACTCTTTCTTGGGAATTTTTGATGTAAAAGATTTAAAATCAGAGAAAGTTATTAGCTTAAATAACGGAAAACCTATTCAGGAACCAAGATTTTCTCCTGATGCGACGAAAGTAGCTTTTATCGTTGATAACAATTTATTTTATCAGGATTTAAGTTCAGGTAAAATCACACAGATAACTGAACACGGCGTTAAAAATAAAATATTAAACGGTCTTGCAGACTGGGTGTATGAAGAAGAATTCGGGCACGCAAGATTGTATGAATGGACAAAAAATTCGGACGCCATTCTTTTCGTTAAATTAGATGAAACGGAAGTTCCGGAAATCTATATTCCAATCTATGGGAAATCTTTGTATCCGCAGGAAATGCGTTACAAATATCCAAAAGCGGGAGAAAAGAATTCGGTTGTTTCGGCTCACATTTATCAGTTGAGTGATGGTAAAAAAACGAGAGTTAATTTAGATAATTATAAGCATTATTATATTCCAAACGTTATTCAGACGGCAAAACCTGACGAAATTGTTTTAATTACTTCTGAGAGAGTTCAAAATGCTTCTGATGTTTTAAAAGTGAATACAAAAACAGGAGCAGTTCAAAAATTATTCACAGAAACTGACGAAAAATGGATCGATACAGACAGTCCGACATTAGAATTTTTAGAGGATAATTCTTTCCTTTGGGGTTCTGAGAGAGACGGAAACCGTCATTTATATTGGTATGATAAAGATGGAAAACTGAAAAAACAAATCACAAAAGGAAATTGGGAGGTAACTGATTATTATGGATTTAATCCAAAATCAAAAGAAATCTACGTTCAGACCACAGAAAAAGGAAGCATTAATAAAGTTGTTTCTAAAGTAAATATTGAAAACGGAAAATCTCAATTGATCTCAAACGGGGATGGAAATAATTCTGCAAACTTTAGTAAAAACTATAATTATTTCATCGAAACATCTTCTACAGCCGCAAAACCTAACACTTTTGTTTTAAAAGATGGAAACGGTAAAACGATAAAAGAACTTCAAAACAATAACGATCAGCTTCAAAAATTAAAGTCTGATAATTTTGTTGAAAAAGAATTTATCACCATTCCAAATGAAGCCGGAGATCAGATGAATGCATGGATTATTAAGCCTAAAAACTTTGATAAGAATAAAAAATATCCATTATTCATGTTCCAATATTCAGGTCCAGGTTCACAGCAGGTTGCCAATTCTTGGGACAATGGAAATGCAATGTGGTTTGAAATGTTGGCACAAAAAGGTTACGTTATAGCTTGTGTTGACGGACGTGGAACAGGTTTCAAAGGTGCTAAATTCAAGAAGGTAACTTACATGAATTTGGGTAAATACGAAATTGAAGATCAAATTACCGCTGCAAAATGGTTCGGTAATCAATCTTACATTGATAAATCAAGAATCGGAATGTTCGGATGGAGTTTCGGAGGTTATATGACGAGCTTGGCAATGACGAAAGGCGCCGATGTTTTCAAAGCAGGAATCGCTGTTGCACCGGTTACGAACTGGAGATATTACGATTCAGTTTACACGGAAAGATTCATGAGAACACCTCAGGAAAACGCCGATGGTTATGATAAAAACTCTCCTACTGAATACGCTAATTTATTAAAAGGAAAGTTCTTGTTAATTCACGGAACAGCCGATGATAATGTACATTTCCAAAATTCTATGGAATTCTCGGAAGCTTTAATTCAAAACAAAAAACAGTTTGATTTCATGGCTTATCCAGACAAAAACCACGGAATTTTTGGTGGGCAGACAAGACCGCAATTGTATCAGAAAATGACTGATTTTATCTTGGAGAATTTATAATCTCAAATAAAATTTAAACATAAAAAATCCGAATCTCTTTTTTTTAGATTCGGATTTTTCACTTTCTATCTTTCCAATGTTCAGGACTTCTAGAGGTATGGAAAACGGAATATATTTCAATTATATTTTCTTCTTCATTGTATGAATAATGAATTCCATAAGGAAATCTCTTGAGAAAAATAATTCTGGTATAGTCATATTTGATCTCAAAAGACAACGGATTTTCTTTAATAAAATTAACTTTCAAACGAAATTCTTTAATAAAATTATTCCATAGTTTTTTATTAATTTTCTTGTACCACTCATTGATTTCTTTCAAATCATCTTTAACAAAATGGTTATAAATTAATTTAGTCGCCACTTTCCAAATCATTTAAATATTCATCCATCTCAGATTCAGAAACAAAACTTTGAGGATTATCCTGAGAATATTTTACCCTTCTTCTTACTTCTTCTTTCTGCCATTCGGGAATATCATTTTCCTTTCTTTTAATATTCTTATGCTTCAAAAAATCAATAAAATCATTCACTTCCTCGTAAAAATTTTCAGGAAGTGTTTTGATATTGTTTTCTAAATCTTTTAATGTAATTTCCATTTTCTTCATCTTTATATGAGTCAAAGTTAAGAAAATTCGATTATTATTTTTAAAATTCTATATTTGTGAAAATTGAAATTTGAAACTATGAAGACTAAACATCCTAAAGGGTTGCCTTTCCTCTTCTTTACTGAAATGTGGGAACGTTTCGGGTACTATTTAATTCTCGGAATTTTTGTGCTTTATGTTATTGAACCTACCGGAATGAAGGGCGGACTCGGACTTCCCGACAAAACCGCAGACGATATTTTCGGAACTTACATCGCTTTGACTTATTTGACTCCTTTCATCGGAGGTTTTTTGGCGGATAGAGTTTTAGGATATATAAAATCTATTTATTTGGGTGGAATTTTAATGGCAGCCGGATATATTGGGATGGGAGTTTTTAAAGAACTTCCTTTGTTTTACGGATCTTTAGCTTTAATTATTATCGGAAACGGTTTCTTTAAACCAACGATTTCTACGTTATTAGGAAATCTATATTCAGAAGAACCTTATAAAGCGAATAAAGACTCTGGATACAATATTTTTTACATGGGAATCAATATTGGAGCGTTTATTTGCAACATTATTGCGGCTTTCATGAGAAATAAATTCGGTTGGGGTGAAGCATTCATCACCGCCGGAGTTGGAATGTTAATTGGAATGGTCATTTTTACAATCGGTAGAAAACATTACATTCACGCAGCTCAGATGAAGCCTGTACAAGAAGGTGATACCAAGCTTTCTGAAATTTTGCTTAAAGTTTTTCTTCCCGCAATTATTGCTGGGGTGATCGGATGGTTTATTCCTGGAAATATCTTTGGAAGCGATAGTACAGATGCCTTTATTTTCGCGTGTATTCCTGTTATTTACTTTTATGCTTCACTTTACTTTAAAGCCAAACCTGCAGAAAAAGCCTCTATCGGAGCCCTTTTATCTGTATTTATGATCAGCATGTTCTTTTGGGCAGTTTTTAAACAAAATGGAACAGCTTTAACGAGATGGGCCAATTATTATACAGACCGAAGCGTTCCTGCTTCTATGGAAAAACCTTTAGAGGATATTTATATGGTTGAACGAAAAAGCTATGAAGATAAAGAAGTTCCTGTATATAATGATCAGTACCAATCTCAAAAAGATAAAGATGGAAAACCCATAAAAACAATAGGAAAAGATATTTATTTTAATAATATTTCAGATTTAGACCGCAAAGCTTTGGGAGGAACTGGTCCAAATGAAGTTTACTTATACAATACAGAACTATTCCAATCTATCAATCCGTTTTGGGTAATTGCATTGACGCCTGTTGTCGTAGGATTCTGGGCTTTATTAAGACGAAAAGGAAAAGAACCTTTAACACCAACAAAAATTGTCTTGGGATTATTTATTTCGGCATTATCTTGTCTCGTCATGGTATTGGCGGTGATGGCCGGAGAAAACGGAGCCATAAAAGTATCAGCATTGTGGTTAGTTGCCGGATATGGAGTGATTACAATCGGAGAACTTTGTCTTTCACCAATGGGATTATCTTTTGTGTCTAAATTATCTCCTGCAAGATTAACGGCATTAATGATGGGTGGTTTCTTCCTTGCCAATTCAGTAGGAAACAAATTATCAGGAATTTTAGCAAGTACGTGGTACAACTACGATAACAAAGCGAATTATTTCCTTGTCAATTTTGCTTTACTGATATTTGCCACACTTTTAGGCCTTTCTATGCTAAAAAGATTAAACAAAATCATGAAAGAAAAAGGGCATTAATCCTTATCTTCATAAAGAATATCAAAGCTGTAGATCTGTTCTGCAGCTTTTTTCTTTAAATATAAAATTAAAACCTTGCTGAAAACACAAAAAAAACTATATTTGTCAGTCTTAACAAAAATTAACAATAAAAATGGATAATACTGAAGCATTAAGTCCGAAACCGGATGAATTTGTAGAAAGAAAAGGTTCCAGACACCCAAAAGGATTATGGGTACTTTTCGGAACCGAAATGTGGGAGCGTTTCAACTTTTACGGAATGAGAGCGCTTTTGACGCTTTTCATGGTAAATTCCCTATTAATAAAAGAAGCTGATGCGGCAATCATTTATGGTGGATTTTTAGCTTTATGTTATCTTACTCCGCTTTTGGGAGGTTTTATTGCTGATAAATATATCGGAAATAGAAATGCTATCCTTATTGGTGGATCTTTAATGGCAATTGGCCAGTTCTTATTATTCATCAGTGCCTCAAGTTTTTCCGCAGATTTAGGAAGCGCGAAAACAATTATGTGGCTGGCATTGTTCGTTATTATTTTTGGTAATGGATTCTTCAAACCGAACATTTCCTCAATGGTAGGAAGTCTTTATCCTAAACAGGAAAAATCAAAATTAGACTCTGCTTTCACGATTTTCTACATGGGAATCAATATTGGAGCGTTCCTTGGACAGTTCATTTGTCCTTACGTAGGAGACGTAAAAGATGCTACAACAGGAGTAAGAGATATTTTTGCTTTTAAATGGGGATTCTTAGCTGCTTCAATTGCAATGGTAGTTGGAACAATAACATTCTTTATCCTTAAAAACAAATATGTAGTAACGCCGGAAGGAAGACCTATCGGTGGATTACCAAAAAATAATACAAGTGAAGATTTTGAAGAAGGTGAAACTCAGACAGCAAAATTTACTGGAGCATCATTAGGAATTACTGGAGGTATTTTCGTTGTTTTATTCTTCGTTTTCAGATATTTACTTGTTGGTGAATTTGGGTTTAAAGCTGTAGAAATGGGGCAATTAATCAAAGGAATTATTTATCCTTTCATTTATGCTGCAGGTATTGCCTTGGCATTCTTAATTATGAGTTCTGCTGAAAACAAGATAGAAAGACAAAGAATTTGGGTAATTTATATCGTATCATTCTTTATTATTTTCTTCTGGGCAGCTTTCGAGCAGGCAGGATCTTCATTAACATTTATCGCAGATAATCAAACTGACAGAAGCATTTTCGGATGGAATATGCCACCGTCAATGGTTCAGATTTTCAACGGTATTTTCGTTGTATTATTGGCAGTTCCTTTCAGTTTATGTTGGGATAAATTAAGAGCAAAAGGAAAAGAACCGGTTTCTCCAATGAAACAGGCAATGGGTCTTGCTTTAATTGCTTTAAGTTATTTCATTATCGCACATAACGTAAAAGATCTTGGAAACTCAGGATTATTAGCTATCAAATGGTTAATGCTTTTATATTTCATCCAAACTTGTGGTGAACTTTGTTTATCTCCAATCGGTTTATCTTTAGTAGGTAAATTGGCTCCAAAAAGATTTGCTTCATTATTATATGGTGTATTCTTTATTTCTAATGCTGCTGGTTATGCCTTGGCAGGTTCATTAGGAGCATTGATCCCTGCAACTGGTGATAAATTCTCTAAAGCACAGGAAATCGGAGTAAATCTTCAAGATGTTTTAGATAAAAAAGTGACATTAAATGCTGATCAGGTTGCTGCTTTTGAAAAAGCTCAGTTACCTTTGGCAAATCCAACTTTTGTAGGAGTTGAAATCCACAACTTATTCGAATTCTTCATGGTATTCGTTGTATTGTGTGGTATTGCTGCTGTAATTTTGGCTTTAATTTCACCAATCTTAAAGAAAATGATGCACGGTGTAAACTAAATGCATCAATAAAATATAACTAAAACCTCTGCTAAGTCGGAGGTTTTTTTTATTTTCGTGTGTTCTTTATCAAATAATTCTAATTTGTGACGCAATGCGTCACAAATTAAATTAATTGAAAGCAAATTTAAATACAAACTTATCATATACAATTATGAGCTTAACTTTAGATGAAATACAAGATTTCAAAGGAAAATATCCAAAACAAATATGGAGCTTATTTTTCTCTGAAATGTGGGAACGTTTTTGTTTCTACGGAATGCGCGGAATGTTGGTATTCTTCATGATCTCACAACTTAATTTCCACGAAAAAGAAGCCAATCTTCAATATGGTGCGACGCAAGCATTTGTTTACGCTTTCACATTTATTGGTGGTTTATTTGCCGATAAAATATTGGGATTCCGAAAATCTTTGTTTTGGGGTGGATTATTAATGATTGTCGGAAGTTTAATCTTAGCAACAGATCCACACAAATTCTTTTTCCTTGGAATCGCATTTACCGTTGTAGGAACAGGTTTCTTTAAACCAAATATTTCATCAATGGTTGGTCAGCTTTACAAACCCAATGACTCAAGAGCTGATGCAGGTTTTTCACTTTTTTATGCAGGAATCAACTTGGGAGCTTTGCTTGGAGGATATTTATGTATTGCTATAGGAAAAGGAGAAATCTTAGGAAATGTTATCTCTGAAACGATGAGATGGAATGTAGCGTTCGGATTAGCTGCTATTGTAATGGTAATAAGTTTGATCAACTTTGTTTTTACCCAAAGAAGTTTAGGAACAATTGGACTTCAGCCAGGGCATCCAGATAATGAAATAAAATCTGCCCCAATTCCAAAATGGCAGGAGTATGGAGTTTATGTTTTATCATTAATCTTCGTTCCGATTATTATGGTAATGGTTGCAAAGACGCAGTATACAGACTATTTTATGTACACAATCGGACCACTTACGTTGATTTATCTTTTCTATGAAATGACAAAAGTAACCGCTGCAGAACGTAAAAAACTTTTGGCTGCATTGGTCTTCATCTTATTTTCTATCCTATTCTGGGGTATTTACGAACAAAGTGGAGGTTCATTAAGTATTTTTGCTGCTAAAAATTTAAATAAAGACCTTTTAGGATTAGACCCGAATGGTGTTAATAATTCCGGAGGTGCATTTTTCATCATTTTCTTAGCTCCGATCATCGGTTTGCTTTGGATTTGGTTGAATAAGAGAAAAATAGAACCCAACACGATCATTAAATTTGGACTTGGATTTATTTTCCTTGGACTTGGTTATTACGTATTATTTGCAACGAAATTATTTGCTAATTTACAGGGAATCACTTCATTGAACTTCTTTACAATCGCATTATTGGTTATCACTTTGGGTGAGCTTTGTCTCTCTCCTATCGGATTATCAATCATGACCAAACTTTCCACAAAAAATCTTCAGGGAATGATGATGGGAATGTGGTTTTTAGCATCAGCTTACGGGCAATACGTTGCAGGAATCATTGGAGCAGGCTTGGCGACAGCAAAAGAAGGCTCTACCAACTATGATGCTTTAATCACTTACACTGATGGATATAAACAATTAGGATTATACGCTATAATTGCCGGAGTTGTATTAATTTTGATCTCCCCATTCGTTAAAAAATTAATGCAGGAAGTAAAATAAAAATAAGGAAATTATGCTTATTTTTATTATTTAAATACCAAATTATGAAGAAAATTATAAGCATATTCCTCTTATTTATAGTAAGTTTTAGCTTTGCTCAGGTAAAATGGATGACTATTGAAGAAGCTTTAAAAGCTCAAAAAGAAAATCCAAAAAAAATATTGGTCGATTTTTATGCAGATTGGTGCGCTCCATGTAAGATAATGGACAAAAATACATACGGACACCAAGTAATTGCTGATATTTTAAATCAAAATTACTATCCTGTAAAGTTTAATGCCGAGGAAAAAAATTCTGTTGAAATTTTTGACAGAACATTTTCAAATCCTAATACAGAGCAGAAAAAAGGAAGAAATTCTTTACATGAATTCACTCAATACATGAATGTTTCAGCAGTTCCGAGTACTGTTTTTCTGGATGAAAAAGGTGGCCCAATTACCATTCTGCAGGGAGAATTATCCGCAAAAGAACTGGAACCTTATTTAGAATTAATTTCAAAAGATTTATATAAAAAAATCCGAACCAGACAACAATGGGAGGATTATCAGAAGAAATTTAAATCTAAAATAAAAGATTAAAAAAATAAAAGATTAAAAAAATTAAAGCTTTCAAATATTGAAAGCTTTTTTAATTTCTAAATTTTCACGAAATTCGTTGCTTCTTTTAAATGACTTTAGAAACATCCATCGAATACGTAAAAGGAATCGGTCCTGAAAAAGCCAAACTCATTAAAAATGTGTTGGGAATTTCTACCGTGGAAGATTTTCTTACCTTCTACCCGACCCGTTATATTGACAAAAATAAAGTATATAAAATTGCTAACCTTGAGGAAAGCAGTATTGAAATTCAGTTAAAAGGAAAAATTACCAGTGTTCAGGAAATCCAGACAGGAAAAGTAAAAAGATTGTCTGCAAAATTCAATGATGATACGGGAATGATGGATCTGGTTTGGTTTCAGTATTCGAAATGGATGGTGGAACAGCTTCCTATCAATCGCGAGATCTATATTTTTGGTAAAATTAATGTTTTCAATAATCAATTTTCAATGCCACATCCGGAAATTGAAATTGACGAAAGAAAAGAAAACGACAACCGTTTAAGACCGATTTATCCAAGTTCAGAAAAGCTTACCAAAAGAGGATTGCACCAAAAATTTTTCCAGACGGTTTTAAGAAACATCTGCAAAGAAATTCCTAATCTGATACAGGAAAATCTTCCGGATTACATGATGAATTCGTTTAAATTTATGTCCAGACAACATACATATTTAAATATTCATTTTCCGAAAGATCTGGAACATTTTGAGAAAGCCAATAATAGATTAAAGTTTGAAGAATCCTTCTTTTTTCAATTAGGATTTGGATTAAAAAAACTTCATCATAAAACCCAATCTCATGGAAATCCATTTCCTGTAGTTGGGGTTCATTTCACTGATTTTTATGCCAATAATCTTCCGTTTGAACTCACTAATGCTCAAAAAAGAGTATTAAAGGAGATTCGTTTAGACATGAAAAAGCCAATCCAGATGAACAGGCTTTTACAAGGAGATGTAGGCTCTGGAAAAACAATGGTAGCTCTATTAACCATGCTGATAGCAATGGATAACGGTTTTCAAAGCTGTTTGATGGCTCCGACCGAAATTCTGGCTCAACAGCATTTTAACGGTATCAGAGAGCTATTGGCAGAGACAAATATCAACGTTCGTATTTTAACAGGTTCTTCCAAAGCTTCTGAACGGAAAATTATTCATGAAGAATTAGAAAATGGTGAACTTTCTATTTTAATAGGAACTCATGCTGTTTTAGAAGATAAAGTTAAATTTAAAAATCTTGGTTTAGCAATTATTGATGAACAACATCGATTTGGTGTTGCTCAGAGAGCTAAACTTTGGGCTAAAAATAAAATTCCACCCCATATTTTGGTGATGACTGCTACTCCTATTCCAAGGACGCTGGCAATGAGTTTTTACTCTGATCTTGATGTTTCTGTGATTGATGAAATGCCTGTTGGTAGAAAACCAATTATTACAGCCCACAGACGTGAAAAAGATAGGGCTTTTGTGTATAATTTCTGCAGAGATGAGATCAAAAAAGGTAGACAGGTTTATTTTGTGTATCCGTTAATTGAAGAATCTGAAACGCTGGATTATAAAAATCTGATGGAAGGTCTTGATCATGTGATGAATTCTTTTCCGGACTACAAAGTCTCCATGCTTCATGGTAAAATGAAACCTGCGGAAAAAGATGCTGCCATGAATTATTTCGCATCAGGAGAAGCAGAAATAATGGTTGCAACGACTGTAATTGAAGTTGGGGTAAATGTTCCGAATGCTTCGGTAATGGTGATTGAAAGCTCAGAAAGATTTGGTTTATCACAGCTTCATCAGCTGAGAGGTCGTGTTGGCCGTGGCGCCGAACAGAGTTATTGTATTCTGATGACTTCCGACAAGCTATCCAAAGAAAGCAGAACCCGCATCAAAACGATGACGGAGACTAATGACGGCTTTAAAATTTCAGAAGTCGATATGCAACTTCGTGGTCCCGGAGACATTTTAGGCACTCAACAAAGCGGTGTCATAGATTTTAAAAGACTGGATCTGGTAAATGATTCTGCGATTATAAAAGCCACAAAAAAGGCGGTGGAAAAAATTCTGGAAGCCGATCCAATGTTAGCAAGCCCTGAAAATCTCGTGATCAAAAACTACTATGTGAGATATTACAAAGGCAAAAATAAATGGAGTAAAATTTCATAAAAAAACCGCGAAAAGACTTTTCTTAACGCGGTTCCCCCTTATAAAACTGTTATTTTGAAGAAATTATTTTGTACCGTTTTTAATAAAATATTTTAATAGTTATAACTTAATATCTTGTGATTTGGTGTGAAAATATTTATACTTATTACCTGAAGTAATTTTTTAGTTATAACTATTAAAATAAATTGAAAAAAACAAAATGAATTATGTTTCCAACTTGTTTATTATAAAAACTAACCGTTTTTCGTTAAAGGATTTTTTTTAAATGAAACGAATATATTTTCCTTTAACTACTCTTGAGTTTTCATGATTGTACCGTTTTTTTAAAGATCTTCTTCGCTTCTAAAATTGGAAATTCATATAACCCATTTTGTTTTAACTAACATTGTGATTTATATAATTTAGTTTCTTGATGAAACAATTATTTCATTCATTTAATGTTTTTTTATATCTAAACATTGTGTTAAAAATTGCTTTTACAAAAGTGATGATATACTACGGAAAAGGTTTTATATTATTTTAATTATTCGTTACAAAATTTTCACCTTTGTGTGAATATTATGCAATAAATACGATTAAATTAATTTTAAAATATATTACTTAAAGCCTTTATTTATAATACTTTCATGATAAAATTATCTCTATTAAGTCCGGACGTATAATATTGCCAGTTTATTGTGATCACCTCAGAAAGTACCTTTTTCATGGCATTATAATCGTCCTTCTTTTTAATAAAAATATTGACTCCGTTTACAAAGATCTCCTCCACTTCATTTTCGGATAAATTTTCCGAATAGATGGCGGTCACCATATTATCAAACCTAAAATCTGTTTTAATTTCTGAAATACATTCCAGACTGTTTTTCTGAGAAATATGATAATTCATAAATAAAATCTCAGGAATCTGGGCTTCTTTGCTATTCAGATATTCCATTAAATTTGCTCCGTTTCCAAAGCTCTGAACTTTAACTCCTATTTTTAACTCTTTAAAAATATTCTTAAAAAGAATACGGTTTCCTTCATCATCATCTACCAAAATTACACTCAAATATTCCCTATTCATACTGCATTCTGGTATTGCTGATAAGGCTCTGCGCCTTTCTTCTCTTTACAATAATTTTTTGAAACTGAGAGGGCGTAACACCGGTCATATTCTTAAACTGCGTACTCAAATGTGCAACACTTGAATAGTTAAGTTTATGGGCAATTTCCGTCAGACTCTGCTTATTATTGATGATAAGCTCTTTGGCATATTCAATTTTTTGCAGGATAATAAAGTTTTCTATGGAAGTAAAACTTACTTCAGAAAACAGATTAGACAGATATCCATAACTGTGATTCAGCTTTTCGGCAATATAAATAGAAGCTTTCACCGGAATCATTTCTTCCGAAAAAACCAATTCTACAATTGCATCCTTTATTTTTTGTACCAAAGCCGTTCTTTGGCTTTCAATAATTTCTATACCGTAATCTTCAAGATTTTTCTTAAAAATAGTATGCTGTTCCTGGGTAAGCGATTCATAAAATTCTACTTCTCCAAAATTCAGCAAGCGATATTTCAAACCATGTTCCTTAAGTTTTTCATCCAAAATCTTTTTACAAAGAGCATTGAAATCAAATTTTACATACATTTTCATCCTAATATAAGTGTGTCGATTTTTTTAGTAAATATAATACTTTATTTCAATTAAAAGTGATATAGGGATAAAAATCTTGATTTTTTGTATAAACGCAAAAAACTCCTGTATTGTTGAATACAGGAATTTAAACACTAAGGATGAAAAAAAATATACTGATAGAAAGCTAAAAAAGCTTATAACCAAGCATATGAATGTATTGTTGTAAAGTGATTTGGTTCTATTACAAAGATGAAATAATTACTGATATCACTTGTTATAGAATTACAATGAAATGTTACAGAATTTTAAGTCATTTATTTGTGAATTAAATACTCCATTAAATAGTCGTCCATGAAAAAATTATTACCAATATCGAAAACTCCTTCATCATATACTTTGTAACCTTGAGATTCATAGAATTTTTTCGCAGAATTGTACTTGTTCACATTCAAAATAATCCTCTTATCTCCCCTCTCGGAAACTTCTTTATTTAAAAATTCTAAGGCTTTTTTGCCAAAACCTTTTCCTTTACTTTCCGGAATTAGATAAATACGGTGAAGTTTTGTTGTTTCCTTTTCATATCCGATTTCATATCCGATAAAACCTTCAAATGAATCATTACTCTCATCCTGAATTAAAAAATAATGGTAATTCGGATTCTGCATATGATTGGCAATTTCTTTCTGAGAATACATTGTACTCAGCATAAATTCCATTTGCTCCTTAGAAAGTATTTCCGCATAAGCATTTTCCCAAGATCTTCTTGCCAAATCCTGAATCATTGGAATATCGTTTTCTGTGGCTTTTATCAATTTCATGACTTTAAATTTTGATGTTTTTAAACGCAAAGTTCGCAAAGTTTTTTTTAAAATACTTTATGCTTTTAAGTTCGCAAAGGCGTTTCACTCAGCGAAGAACTTAATTAAAAAGGTGAAAAGTATTGAAACCTTTCACCTTATTATATATTTTTGTCAATTGTCAATTTTGCTTTGCAAGCGAATTATAAATTTTAAACAGTAAGTTATTAAATTCACAATTGACTTATTAACAATTCACTTTTATATTTTCGCCATTTCAGCTTTAATTTTTGCATAAAGTCCTTCTGAAGCAGCAACAAGAGGAAGTCTTAAATAGTTTTTAATGATTCCCTTTTCTGCCAAGATAACTTTAATTCCGCAAGGGTTTCCTTCAGCAAAAATCAATCTGGTGATATCAACTAATTTGTTGTGGATTTCGTATGCTTCCTTTACTTTTCCGTCAAATGCCAACTGCACCATCGTAGAAAATTCTTTAGGATAGCCTTGTCCGATCACAGAAATAACACCATTTCCACCTGCTAAGGTTACAGGAAGCGTATATTCGTCATCACCGGAAACCAAATTGAAACCTTCAGGCTTCTTTCTTAAAATATCGAAATACTGTAAAATATTCGGTGCAGCTTCTTTAATTAAGAATAAATTCGGGAATTCATTTGCTAAACGTAAAGTTGTTTCTGCTTCAACATTTTGTCCCGTTCTTGAAGGAACATTATAAATAATGATATTTTTTCCTGTAGAAGCCAACGCTTTATAATGTTGATAAAGCCCCTCCTGATTAGGTTTATTGTAATATGGAGACACAGAAAGTACAGCTTCAAAAGCTGAAAGATCTGTTTCCTCGATTTGTTTTTTAACTTCAAGCGTATTATTTCCGCCAATTCCCAACACCAAAGGCAAGCGTTTACTATTCACCTTAATGATATGATCTACCACCTGTTTCTTCTCCTCATCAGAAAGCGTTGCAGCTTCTGCTGTAGTACCTAAAACAACTAAATAATTGGTTCCGTTCTCGATATTATATTCAACAAGTTTTGTTAAACTGTCGAAATCAACGGATAAATCTTCATTAAAGGGTGTCACCAACGCCACACCTACTCCTTTTAAAATGCTCATCTGTTAGAATTATTTTTGCCAAATTTAATAATTTAAGCTAAGAATTTATAATAAATAATAATGTTTTATTATACATATAATTATATTTGCATATACTAAAAGATATTATGAAATCGCTATGACTGAAATTGTTGACAAAAACATTATAAATAGTGGTGATTACATATGACCTTAATAAAAAATAATATGCTGCATATGAAAAATAAATTCTTGTTACTAGGAATTGTTCTGGCTACACTTTCCGCTTGTAAGACGGTTTCTCCGTTGCAGGTGGCGAATGTGAAGACTCAGAAAAACATTTCTATTAATAATGAGCTAAAGAATGATGAGGAGTTTGTAAAAATTATTGAACCTTATAAGCAAAAATTGGATAAAGAGATGAATCAAAAAATCTCCCACACCAATGTTGATCTTACAAAGCAAGGGGACAATAGTAATTTAGGTAATCTTTTAGCAGACTATACATTCGATGGAGCTGATGTTTGGGCAAAATCAAAACTAAATAAAAACGTAGATGCCGCGTTAATCAATATCGGAGGCATCCGTACAACGATTGGCAAGGGCGATATTTTTTTGAAAAATGTGTTCGAAGTAATGCCGTTTGAAAATGAAGTGGTTATCGTAAAGATGAAAGGTTCGGATTTACAAGGACTTTTTGATTATTACGCTGAACATCAGGTTAATAATCCGGTTTCTCATTTGTATATTGAAACAAAAAACGGACAGGCAATCAAAACTTTAATCAACGGAAAAGCAGTAAATCCAACTCAGGATTATTACATCGCAACGTCTGATTATCTGGCTTTGGGTGGAGACAATATGAAATTCTTCGCAAAAGGAGAATCCATTCCTACAGGACTTAAAATGAGAGATTTATTTATTGATTATTTTAAGAAAAATCCTGAAGTTGTAGCAAATACAGATGTTCGTTTAAATTTTATTGGTAAGAAGTAATGGATAGAAAAAAGTTTTTAAAAGCAATAGGTGGCGGAACTTTAGCAATGGCTTTAGCTCCCAATATGATGATGGCGGAAGAATTAAAAATTATTGATTTAAAATCCGCAAATAAACTTACGATTCTTCACACCAACGATCAACACAGCAGAATAGAGCCTTTTGATGCAAGTTATACCAAAAATCCTAATCAGGGAGGTTTTGCGAGGAGGGCAAGTTTAATTCAGCAAATCAGAAATCAGGAAAGTAACCTTTTGCTTCTTGATTCAGGTGATATATTTCAGGGAACTCCTTATTTCAACTTTTTCGGAGGTGAATTGGAGTTTAAATTAATGTCCATGATGAAGTATGACGCTTCAACAATGGGAAATCATGATTTTGATAATAGTTTAGACGGATTTTTAAAGGTTTTGCCTAATGCAAAATTTCCTTTTATCTGTTCAAATTATGATTTTAAAAATACAATTCTCGACGGGAAAACTTCCCAATACAAGATTTTCAACAAAAATGGAATCAAAGTCGGGATTTTCGGTGTCGGAATTCAGTTGGATGGATTGGTTGGCAAAAAACAATATGGAGGAACAGTTTATTCTGATCCTGTTGATGTTGCCCAACATTATTCAAACTTCCTTAAAAACGAACAAAAATGTGATCTTGTGATTTGCCTTTCACATATCGGCTACGATTACAAAGACGAACCTAATAAAATAAGTGATAAAATTTTAGCAGCCAAAACTGAAAATATTGATTTAATTTTAGGCGGCCATACACACACTTTCTTGCCAGAACCTCAAACTTTTACCAACAGACAGGGTAAAAATGTTTTGGTGAATCAAGTTGGTTGGGCAGGTCTTCTTTTAGGCAGAATAGATTTCTTTTTTGATTCAAATAAAAATGTAAAACATATTTCCTGGAACAATCAGGCAATAGACAGCTCTATAATAGCATAATATGAAAAAATTCTCTATAGTTTCTCTTGGTATTTTAGCATCCCTGCAATTGGTAAATGCTCAAACTATTTCTTCAAAAAAATGGACAGATTTGTTTTCCTATAACAACGTCATCGCCATGAAAGAAGATAACGGAAAAATAGTTGCCGCTGCAGAAAACGGACTTTTCTACTATACAATTTCCACAGGAGAAATTACCAAGCTGTCTAAAGCAAATGGCTTACATGAGATAAAAATAACGGCTTTCGATTATAATCCACAAACCAAAGTTGGGCTTATAGGTTATCAAAACGGATCTTTGGATGTTGTTACCCCAGACGGAGTGACTTATGTTGTAGATATTCCTATTGCAACAGGATATAATGGAAGTAAAAAAATTAATCATATTTCAATTACAGGCGATAAAGCTGTCGTTTCTGTAGGATATGGAGTTTCTATATTTGATTTAAAAAAGAAGGAATTCAATGATTCCGCTTTCTTCTTAACAGGAGGAGTTTATCAGGCAAGTAATGAAGCTGTTTTGTTTGGAAATAAAGTATATTCTGTAACAAATACAGGATTAAAAACCCACGAAATGAATACCACATTCCCGGTATTTACAACTTGGGTAACGGAAATGCCAGGAAATTTCACGCATATCGATTCTGAATCTGTACTTACATTTTCATCACCAACCACTTCTTACATCTATAATAATGGTGTTTCTACACCTATTGGACAGACATTTACAAATGTTCATGATGTTGCTGTAAATGCTAATAATATTATTGTAACAGACTTGGCGAGAATATATTCTTTTAATACAAACGGAACTGCAGGTACAGTTTCAAGTTTTGGAGAAGAATGTAATACGGCAACCACCGTTGGAGGAAGAGTTTATGGTGGAACCATATTATCTGGTATAAAAAATGAGACAAACAATACATTTAAGCCGGATGGTCCTTATCTGAACTATGCTTATAAAATTAGTTTACATGAGAATAATCAAATTGTTGTTTCAACTGGAGGAAGAGAATCAAGATTTAATACTCCCATAAATAATTCCAAAAATCCAGGCTTCTATTTCTTTAATGGAATGGAATGGATCTATTCTTCATATTTTATAGGAAGTACGACAAGATTTAATGTTCTAGATGCTGTATTAGATCCTGCTAGTCCAGATGATGTATTTTTCACCAACTATAATAATTCTACAGGACATGGTATTTATAAAATGAAATATAATGCAAGTAGTAAAGACTTTGCTTTCACAAAATATTATGATCTTGGTGGTGTAATTAATCAGGATCGTCGTCCAGTGGGGCTGGTTTATGATGATCAAAATAATTTATTTACATCTATTGCTTTCTCTGGAAACGGAACAACTGCCGGTACAGCAACAGCAATAGGGTCTTACGACAGGGCAACAGATAATTTTATTGTTAAAAATACAACCTCTTCAAGTGGAGCCGCTCAAAAACCTTACTATTATGAGGGACTGTTGTGGATACCAACTCCAAGATTAAATAGCTTAGTTGTATACGATAATAAAAAAACACCTAGTATTTCAGATGATGTAGACTATATTATTGATCCGTCAAACGGCTTACCATCAAATAATGGAGGCTCACTTTCTGTTGTAATAGACAAAGCAGGTGACGCATGGATCGGTACAGACAGCGGAATAAGAGTACTCTCTAATGCAACAACGGCAATTAAAGAAGCTGATCCTCAAGCAGAACCCATTGTTATCGAACAAAACGGATTGGGTGAAGAGCTTTTCAGAGATCTGCAAATTTTACAGATTGAAGTAGATGCCGGAGATCACAAATGGGTTTCTATAGATGGCGGTGGTGTATATTATTTATCAGCAGACGGTCAGCAAACTATTAAACATTTTACAAAAGAAAACTCTCCTTTGCCAACAAACAGTATTACAGACATTAAAGTTGATAAAAAAACAGGAAAAGTATATTTTGCATCATACGACGGAATTGTGGTTTATCAAGGCGATGTAGCAGATGTTACATCTGATTTTGGTAACGTAGTAGTTTACCCAAATCCTGTGGTCTATTCAAACTTTAAAGGAAAAGTTACCATTAAAGGTTTAGCAGAAAAAACAAATATCAGAATTGCAGATGTTGCAGGAAATGTAGTGCATTCAGCGGTTGCAAGAGGTGGTTACTACGAATGGGATCTTAACAATATGAGAGGATCAAGAGTAGCTTCCGGGATTTATTTTGTACTAATGACCAATGAAGATGGTTCTGATAAAGCTACTGCAAAAATAGCTGTAGTTAATTAATGAATTCTCAAAACGGATTTTTACTTTCATTTATAAAATATGGCGAAAATGATGCTGTCTTGCATTGTTTTACCGAAGATGATGGCTTTCAGACCTATTTCTTAAAAGGAGTTTACACCAAAAGAAATAAGAAGAAAGCTTTGCTTCTGCCATTAAATCAGCTTAATTTTTCTGTAAATACAGGAAGAGGTAACGGCATTCAGTCGGTTTCTAAATTTGAACTGACCAAAAACAACGATATTTATACCGATATTAAAGCGAATACTGTTATATTTTTCGTATCAGATTTTTTAAATCAGGTTTTAAGACATGAAAATAAAAATCCAAATATTTTCTTCTGTATTGACGAATTTACGGATCAATTAACGCAAAAAAATTACCAGTCTCATTTAATATTTTTAATTAAAATTTTAAAAATTCAGGGTGTGGCGCCTTTGCTTGATGACGGGAAATATTTAGATCCTGAAACAGGAAATTTTTCCTTTAATTCTATTCATCACCTTTTCAATGAAGAAATATCATTGATTTGGAAAAATATTATTTCCTCTGCAGATCCTTATCAGATAAAAATTCATTCATCATTAAGAAAAAACTTTCTGGATAGTGTTTTGGTGTACTATCATTATCATATTACCGATTTTAGGACACCAACTTCCTTAGAAGTTATTCAACAGATTTTTGAGTAAAATTTCTTTCCTATTTTGCATCATCCGGCATTTCCGTCTCAGATTCAGCAATTTCCTTTTTTGTAAATCTTGGCTGAAGAATTTTTGCAATTAAACCAGTCCATCCCGTTTGGTGAGAAGCTCCTACTCCACGGCCATTGTCTCCGTGAAAATATTCATAAAATAAAATATAATCTTTAAAATCAGGGTCAGTTTGAAATCTTGGATATTGTCCGTTAAAAGGTCGGTTTCCATTTTCATCTTTTAAAAATAGCTTAGATAATCTTTTACTTAAAGCATCCGCAATTTGATCTAAATTTGAATAATTCCCACTTCCTGTAGGATATTCAACCATAAAATCCGGGCTGTAATAAAAGAAAAACCGCTGCAGACTTTCAATAATTAAAAAATTAATCGGAAACCAGATCGGTCCACGCCAATTGCTGTTTCCTCCAAAAAGTCCGCTATCACTTTCTGCCGGAGTATATTTTACGGAATAATCTGTTCCGTTTAAATTGAGTTGATAAGGATTTTTTTCATATTCTTTAGACAAAGCACGAACGCCGTAATCACTTAAAAACTGATTCGGATCGAGCATTCTGCTTAACAATCTCTTCAAACGATGTCCTCGTAAAAGTGACAGTAAATGTTTGGAATCCTGACCTTTCACTTCCCAACGGGAAACCAAAGAAGCCAACTCAGGTTTATTTTCAAGCACCCAATTCATTCTTTTCTTAAAATTGGGAAGTTTTTCTATCATTTCGTCATCAATAACCTCAACAGCGAACATTGGAATCAAACCAACTATTGTTCTCAATTTCAAATACATATGAGTTCCGTCATTAGCTGCAAGCGCATCGTAGAAAAACTCATCCTGCTCATCCCAAAGACTGAAACATTCGTCTCCCATATTGTCGAGGGAATTGGCAATTGAAAGGAAATGTTCAAAGAATTTCATCGCCATTTCTTCGTATACTTTGTTGTAAAGTGCCAATTCAAGGGCAATTCTCATCATATTTAGCGCAAACATTGCCATCCAGCTTGTTCCGTCCGATTGTTCCAGTTCTTCACCGTTTGGAAGTGGCATATTTCTGTCAAAAACTCCGATATTATCGAGTCCTAAAAATCCACCTTCAAAAATATTATTCCCGTTGTTGTCTTTTTTGTTGACCCACCACGTAAAATTCATCAACAGTTTTTGAAAAGCACTTTCCAGAAACTCCAGATCGGGTTTTTCATTTAAATATTCATCAATTTTAAACACCCTAAAAACCGCCCAGGCATGAACCGGAGGATTCACATCACTGAAATTCCATTCATACGCCGGAAGTTGACCATTTGGATGCATGTACCATTCAAAAAGAAATAATTTTAACTGATGTTTGGCAAAACCGGGATCAATTAAAGAAAAACTGATCGTATGAAAAGCCAGATCCCAAGTCGCATACCACGGATATTCCCATTTATCGGGCATTGAAATGATATGTTCGTTGTTGAGATGCTTCCATTCATAATTTCTGATTTTTTCGCGGGATTTTGATGGATTGACCTCTGAAGGATCGCCTTTTAACCATTTTTCAACGTTGTAGTGGTAAAACATTTTGTTCCACAACATTCCCGCGAAAGCCTGTCGTTGAACTAGCTTTTCATCATCAGTTTTTATTCCTTCCTGAATTTCATTGTAAAATTCGTCTGCATCTTTTTGTCTTGAAGTAAAAATCTTATCAAAATCTTCAAAAGGCTGTTTTAAATCTTTATCTGAAAGTCTGAATTCAAATACTTTGGTTTCTTTAGCTTTAAAATTTTCGTCAATAAAAAATGAAGCTTTCGTTCCGATATCTTTTGGATTAACGGCTTGAGAATTTCCATTAATCACAAAATCATTGATTCCGTCTTTGCTGTATTTTGATTCCCTAGGACATTGATAAAGCTTTTCATTATTAGTTTCATTGTCACAAAATAATGTTTTTAAAGACTGTTTTGCGTATACATTTTTTGTTTCTAAATCTTTGTGATCAATTTTTATTGAAGTAGATTCTTCCGAACTTAATTGAGGTTTATAATCATCATATCCCCAATTCCATGTATTTCTGAACCAAATTGTTGGAAGAATAATTAAAGGTGATTCTTTTTCAGATTTATTGATAATCGTAAGCTTTACCAAAATATCATTCTGGCTTTCCTTTGCATATTCAATAAAAATATCGAAGTATTCATTTTGGTCAAAAATTCCGGTGTCGATTAATTCGTATTCTGTTTCTTCTTTACTTCTTGTTGCATTTGTCTGCACCAAATCTTCGTATGGAAAGGCATTTTGAGGATATTTGTACAGCATTTTCATGTAAGAATGCGTTGGCGTTGCATCCAGATAATAAAAATATTCTTTGACATCTTCACCGTGATTCCCCTGCCCGTTTGATAAGCCAAAGAAACGTTCTTTCACCATCTTATCTTTTTTATTCCAAAATCCTACGGAAAAAACGAGCTTTTGCAGATCATCACAGATTCCGCAAATGCCTTCTTCACCCCATCTGTAGGTTTTTGCTTCTGCTGAATCATGGTTGGTATAATTCCATGCATCACCGTTTTCGCTGTAATCCTCGCGTACCAATCCCCATTCGCGGTTGCTGACATATGATCCCCATTTTTTCCATGTAATGTCGGATAATCTTTCTTTTTCCTTCATAATTGATAAATGATTAATGATAATTGATTAAAGGGTGAATGGTTAATTTTGCTTTGCAAGTCAATTGTCAATTTTAAACTTTGTGTGATGAAATGAATGGTCAATTTATTTTTGATATGAATTGTGAATTTAATGTACGAATAAAAAATTGACAAACGAAGTGAATTCACTTTTCACAATTGACATTCAAATACCTACTATCTCTACTTCGACTGCAATGCGCCCCGGATTGAACGGCCTGTCTGAGCTCTTTTTGTAAGCCCCGGAAAATGCAAGAGCACAAAAAAGCGAGTAGTGAAAGCCGGAAATGTGCGCCAAAAATTTATCCTCCCGTAGAAAAACTTTCAAAAGTCGTCATTCCGCCATCTACGAAAATACTTGTTCCTGTGATGTAATCTGCGAGATCACTCGCTATAAATGCAGCCAGATTTCCGATGTCCTGAGGTTGCCCGATTCTGTTGTAGGGAATTAAATTAAGAAGAGAATTCAACGCTTCCGGAGTTCCCCAAGCGTCTTTATTGATCGGCGTTTGAATCGCACCAGGACAAATGGAATTCACACGAATTTTATCTGCTCCATATTCCTGGGCCAACGTCTGCATCAACATTCTGATCGCCCCTTTACTCGAAGCGTAATTCGCGTGCCCCGCCCAAGGAATAATCTCATGAACCGAACTGATATGAATGATTTTTCCGCAGGCAATAGATCGTATAGGATCAATTCCGCGGCGAAGAAATTCTTTGATGGCTTCTCTTGCGCAAAGAAACTGACCTGTAAGATTGATTCCGATCACGGTATTCCATTGATCAAGCGTCATTTCTGTGAATTTGGCGTCTTTTTGTACCCCAGCGTTATTAACGAGAATATCAACCGTTCCGAATTGTGAAACTACATCCTGAAACATTTTCACCACCTGGTCTTCCTTGGAAACATCACACTGATAGGTAATTCCGTTTCCTCCTGCATCTGTAATTTCTTTTAAAACAGCTTTGGCTTCATCTGTAGACCTTTCCGAAGAATGATTCACAATAATTGTTGCGCCCGCTGATGCCAATGATTTGGCGACTCCTGTTCCTATTCCGCTTGAAGCTCCGGTAACGACTGCCACCTGATTACGAAGTGATATTTCCATGTTTTTTTATTTGATGTTACTCAAAGTTAGCAGAAAGTATCACGCCAAACGGGAAATTTTATAATTAAATTTTTCTTAAAGTTTAGAAATAATAGGTTTTGGCTAAAGCCTTTTGGAATTTATCTTTTTTGTGAACGGGCTAAAGCCCGCTCCTATTGATGGGTAAGGTTTTAAAGTTTTTTATACATCAGATATTGAGGACCGCTTCTGCCCATTCTGCTTTTGCCGTCGTACAAATAACCAACCTTGATGTAAAGTTCGTAAGCAGTCAAATTATTTTGGTTTACAGCTAATACTATTTCGTCACAGTTTTTGAAATTTTCTCTTACAAAATCATCAATTTGGATCATGGAAGCTTTTCCAATTCCTCTGCCTTGACATTTTGGATTGATTGATAAAGACCTCAACAACGTAGAATTTGGATTATCCGTAAGGTCAAGTTTATCTTTTCCGAAATCCAATGTGAAGAAACCTACCGCTTTTTCATCCTCAAAAATGGTTATGGGAAATTCTAAGTTGGTATTTCTTTCTTTTATTCTATTTATAGCAAACTCTGCTGTGGAGGTATATTTTAACTGAACTTCATCTAAAGTATAACTCACTTCCGATAAGTCTTCCCGCTTGAAAAAATTTAATTTAATCATATTAGATTTTAATGATGATAAATGTCTTCATACATTACGCCTGCCCGAATTTCCACAGGAAGTTTATTTTCTTCGGGAACTATCGGACAGTTGTAATCATAAGCATTGTAGGCACAAAATGGCTGGTAAGATTTATTAAAATCCAGAACGATTGTATTTCCTTTGGGAATCGTTAGATCCATATATTTTCCGCCGCCGTAGGTTTCTTTTTCATTTGTCAGATCTCGGAAAGGCAAGAAAAGATAAT
Source organism: Chryseobacterium sp. GW823-FHT05E08 (assembly GCF_058795655.1). Classification (NCBI taxonomy): domain Bacteria; kingdom Pseudomonadati; phylum Bacteroidota; class Flavobacteriia; order Flavobacteriales; family Weeksellaceae; genus Chryseobacterium; species Chryseobacterium sp. GW823-FHT05E08. The sequence continues at coordinate 537,602 of NZ_JBXAHY010000003.1, forward strand.
CTTTGTATTTTTTTTGTTTGATTAAATCTAAACTTTGATATAAGGTTAAAGTATACGGTTTCCCGTTCAGCTCAAAAGTTGCTTTTCCGTATTCTCTGTAAGATTTTGTTTTTCCGGATGATGTTGGAAGATCAAAAGGTTTGGGGCTTTTAGTCTTAACAAATTTTGCAGTGACCTTATATTTTGGACTAAAAGGAAAGAATGGATGTCCTTTAAAATTGGTAAAATTATCTCCACGCAAAGGTGTTTCTTTAGAATTAAGATATTCTGCATTCAGGTCTTCCTGAAATTTTTTGACCTCCATTACATCTTTTGAAACCATTTTTTGAGAGAAAACAAACAATGGAAACATCAACATTATCAATATGTATTTTTTCATAAACTCATTTAGTAATTAAAATTTAAAACTATGAAATTTTAATTTGATAAAGATTAAAAATATATTACAATCCGCTCATTTTCTTCTTTAAAAATAAAATTCATTAAACAAATTTAAATAAAGATTATTTTAAATAAAAACTCAAAATAAAACCAATATAAACATCAATAATGAAAATTTTAATACAAAATAAGAACAAATTAATTCTCTAGCATGTTTTTTGGATAGGGAGAGAAGAAAAAACATAGCAAACAAATGAACAGAAAAAAATTTATTCAATCTAGCCTTCTTGCCGTTGGCGGTTTTTATTTTTTAAACTCCAACCTTTTTAAGGCAGCGCAACCGAAATCTATCGAACAAAAAGAAATTGAAGCCCCAATCATTATTATTGGTTCCGGATATGGCGGTGCAGTTTCCGCACTAAGACTTTGTGAAGCCGGAAAAAAGGTGCTTATGTTGGAAATGGGACTTAACTGGGAGAAATCAGGAATTCCTTATTCTAATTTATTAAAACCCGGGAAAAGTGCGGCCTGGCTGAGAAAGAAAACCATTGCTCCGTTTATGAATCTCTTCAATTTAACACCTTTTACGGGAGCTTTGGACAAATTGGAATTTGAAAACATCAACATCTGGATGGGAAGAGGTGTCGGCGGAGGCTCACTCGTAAACGGCGGAATGGCAGTTACTCCAAAAGAGACTTATTTTAAAGAAGTTTTTCCTAATCTTGACGCTTCAAAATTTTATGATTTCTATTTTCCATTAGCCCGAAAAGAGCTTAAAGTTAATGTTATCGATGAGCAATTTTTAAACGATTGCCCTTACTATAAATTTACAAGAGTTGGTGAAGAAGAAGCTCATAAAGCGGGTTTCAAAACGATGAGAGTTCCGAATGTGTATGATTTTAAATACATGGAAAAGGAATATAAAAATGAGGTTCCGCGTTCTGCTCTGAATACTGAGGTTATTTATGGAAATAATTATGGTAAAAACAGTTTGGATAAAACGTATCTTAAAAAAGCTTTAGATACCGGAAATCTTGAAATTCTTGATCTTCATTATGTTGATAATATCAAGCTAAATGCAGATAAAACCTATACGCTGAATGCTCAAAACATCAATACTTCAGGAGATGTGGTTTCTGAAAAAGTTTTTCACTGTAAAAAACTGATTATAGCTGCCGGAACAATGGGAACGTTGAAACTTCTGCTCCGTTCTAATGCTATGAATGACTTCCCTATTGGTCAGAATATCGGAAAAAACTGGGGAAATAACGGGAACTTCATGACCGGAAGAAACTTTGTAAATCCTTTACACGGAGGAACAGGATCTCAACAATCTACAATTCCTGTTGGAGGTGTTGATAATTGGGATGATAAGGAACATCCGTTTTTCACGGAAATTGCTCCTCTTCCAATGGGAATGGATGTTGCAACCGGTTTATATTTATTGATCAACAGAGTTGACAAAAAAGGCCAGGTTTCTTATGATAAAGTCAATAAAAAATTAGTGTTAGACTGGAATAAAACCCACACTGAAAAAATGAAAGAAAATGCTGATTATTTCGTAAAAAAGATGAATCAAGCCAATGGAGGAACAAGAGCGCATCTCCTTTTTGACAATGGTTTCGGGGCAGATATTTGTTATCATCCGCTCGGAGGTTGTGTGTTGGGAGAAGCAACCAACCAATATGGAAAATTAAAGGAACATGATAATTTATATGTTTTGGATGGTTCTTTGATTCCCGGAACGATTGGTGTAAATCCTTTTGTAACGATTGTTGCAATTTCAGAATATTGTATTGAAAATCTTATCAAACAGAATGAATTTGCTTAAATTATTCTGATTTAAGATTATTAAAATATTTTTCAACTTCATTGGATTAATGGAGTTGATTTTTTTTTTTGCTAAATATTTTGATTTTTTTTAACGCAAAGATTGCAAAGTTTTTTTTGACTACTAAATATTTTTAAGTTCGCAAAGGCGTTTCACTCAGCGAAGTTCACTAAGAGTTTCAATTATATTAAATTGAGAATAATGCTAGATTAATATGCTTCTGAAATTTTCACACGGTAAACGTCCAAAGAATTTCTTTTAATAGATTCTACAAAAAATCCGCCTTCTTCGGGAATTACTTCCATCAGATCAAAGCTTTTGCAGTCTTTCGGAAGTCCTGAAAATATTAAGGTAAACCAAAAATCCTTCATAAAAGGAACGACCGTCCAGTTTGGAGATAAGGAGATGTTTTCTGCGTGGATCAATTTACTTTTATGGTCAGAATTATTGTCAAAAAGATAGGTTGAGTTCCAAATTCTGATCAAATTACCCAAAAACGGAGACGCAGGAAAACAGCAATGCACAATTACCTGCTTCTCTTCTTCTATTTTTGTCTGAAGAGATTCCAGTAATTCTTTAGCAATAACGGGTTTTACAAGCGTGTCTGACATTTTCTTTATGATGAATAATTAGTAATGGGCAATAAGTAATGACTAATCGCAAAATTAATCATTTATTACTCATTGCCCATTGCTTATTACCTATGTTTAATATTCTAATTCTAATTTCTCTTTAGAATAATTTCTTACTTTTTCGGTCAGTTCAGGGTTTCCGGCTAATTTTTGTCCGTAAGATGGAATCATTTCTAATAATTTGTCTTTCCATTTTCCGTGAAGTTTTTCGGAGAAACATTTTTCAAGAACATTCAACATTGCGTAAGCTGCTGTAGATGCTCCGGGAGATGCTCCTAATAATGAAGCGATTGTTCCGCTTTTATTTACAACGACCTCAGTTCCGAATTCTAGTTTTCCACCGTCTTTTTCATCTTTTTTGATGACCTGAACTCTTTGTCCGGCAACTTTCAATTCCCAATCTGCTTCGTTGGCATCTTTAACAAATTCTCTTAAATGCTGTATTCTTTGAGCCTTAGTCATCGCAACCTGCTGAACAAGATATTTCGTTAAAGGAATATTATGCCACCAAGCACCGAATAGAGATCTGATATTTTTAGTATTAACACTTTCAGGAAGATCAAGATAACTTCCTTCTTTCAGGAATTTGGTTGAAAAACCTGCAAATGGACCGAAAAGCAATGCTTTTTTACCATCAATAATTCTTAAATCCAAGTGTGGAACCGACATTGGCGGCGCGTCTACAGTAGCCTGAGTATACACCTTCGCCTGATGCTTTTCTACCAATTCAGGATTATGTGTTACCAACCATTCTCCTGAAACAGGAAAACCTCCGTAACCTTCGCTTTCTTTAATATCTGAACTATCCAACAACGGAAGCGCATAACCTCCAGCTCCAATAAACACAAAATCTGCAACAACTTCCTGTTTGTGATTGTGAATTCTGTCTTTCACCTTCATTTCCCATTGTCCGTTTTCTTTTGGATCGATGTCTTTTACTTCATGATATAAGAAAACCTCAACATTAGAATCTTCCAACAAATGCCTTCCCATTTTTCTCGTTAAAGAACCAAAATTTACGTCTGTTCCAAGATCCATTTTGGTAGCAGCCATTATTTCGGACTCGTTTCTTTTGCTCATTACTAAAGGAATCCATTCTCTTAATTTGTCGTGATCTGTCGAAAACTGCATTCCGTGAAACAGAACAGATTCTGACATTTTATCGTGACGTTTTTTTAAATATTCAGCGTCTTTTTCACCGAATACCAAACTCATGTGCGGACAAGAATTAATAAAATCTTTTGGCTCCTGAATATATCCTTTGGTTAATAAATACGACCAAAACTGTTTTGAGATCTCAAACTGCTCTGCAATGCTTTCTGCTTTTGAAATATCTATTGTTCCGTCCGGTTTTTCAGGGGTATAATTAAGTTCACAAAAAGCGGAGTGACCAGTTCCTGCGTTATTCCATGCTGCGGTACTTTCTTTAGCAAACCTGCCCAACCTTTCGAAGATGGCGATCTCAAGATTGGGATCAAATTCGTGTAATAATGTAGCTAAAGTGGCACTCATAATTCCGCCACCTATTAGTACAACGTCGTATTTTGGTTTCGGCGTTCTGCTCGTAAGCGATTGTGACATAATTCTAAATTTTATATCAAATTTCGGGAAAAGTTTTAGAAGTTTAGGTGCATTTAACGATTTTAACACGTTAATTTTTAGATAAATTTAATGTTTTAATTATCCAAAAAATATGATGGAAATTATCTATTCTAACCGATTGGAATGATAAATTTAGTTCCTAAAAAATAGGTGAAATTTATTCAATTTTAAAATAAAAACTCCGATTTTGCTCGGTTTAAATCTAAACACATTTGTAATAGACATTTTAACCTTAGCAAAACCGAAGTTTCTGTATTTTGATTTAAATTTTTCTTAATTCAATTTTGTAGTCAGTTTTTTGAACTGTTTTTCTGCATTTTTACCTTCATATAAAATTCCGTAAATCGTATCTACAATCGGAAGTTTAAGGTTTTTCTGTTTTGCTGTTCTATAGATAGAATCTGCAGCGTAATATCCTTCCGCTATCATGTTCATGGACTGGATCGCAGATTTTACGGTATATCCTTTTCCGATAAGGTTTCCTAAGCTTCTGTTTCTTGAGAATAATGAATACGCTGTTACCAATAAATCGCCTAAATAAGCACTTTCGTTAACATCTCTTGGTGCTTCATAGATCGCTTCCAGGAAAGTTTCCATTTCACGGATCGCGTTGGATACGAAAACAGCCGTAAAGTTATCTCCATAGCCTAATCCACTTGCAATACCGGCTCCGATCGCGAAAATATTTTTCAGGATCGCGCTGTATTCATTACCCAAAACATCTTTGCTTGAATGTACTTTAATGAAATCTGAGTTGAAAATATTAAATAACTTCTCAGAAACCTCATCTTCTACTGTCGCAATGGTAAGGTAAGAAAGCCTCTCCATCGCTACCTCTTCTGCGTGACAAGGTCCTGCAATTACAGCCTGATTTCTGAAACCTATTTTAAATTCGTCTCTTAAATAATGTGCTACAACATCATTCACTTTAGGAATAATTCCTTTGATCGCTGAAACGAAAATTTTGTCTTTATAATCACAATTCATTTTATCCAAAGTATCAGATAAATAAATTGACGGTGTTGCCAAAACCACAATATCACACGCAGAAACCAACTCGTTGATATCTGTTGTTAATTTTAAATTTTTAAGATTAAAAGTTGCCGCTGTAAGATAGTTCGGGTTGTGGCCACGAAGTTCGATCGCGCCTTTCACAAACTCACTTCTTACGCACCAATGCACCACTTTGCAGTTTTCAACAAGCATTTTTACGATCGCCGTTGCAAAACTTCCACTTCCCACAACACCCACGGAAACTTCATTTTTATTCTTTTTAGGATTTGAAGATTCTGAAATTATTTTCTTTTTCGCCATAATTGAAATGTGAACTGCAAATATATTAAAACAAAGATTCAACAAAGCTTTTCCAACGACGATAAACGTTATTTTCTGAAAAAATTAACACTTCAGAGCATAATTAAAATCTTAATAATTAATTTTTACTAGAGTCTATTTCATTTTGATTGAGACTTTTTTAAAACTGTTCAAAAAGTTATCGTTAGTTGCTTATAATAAATCTTATTCACAATAGACACCATATGTAAATAAAAACAATCATAATCGATTATTTTCAAATTATCTTTGTTAAAATTAAATTTTAATAGAATTTTTTCAATCCTTAATTAAATTATGACGAAAAACTTACTCATTATCATATTCCTATATTCTACAGCAATATGGGCACAAAAAACTGATGATCCTTACGAAAAACTGTACATGACCACCTTAACAGAAATCGCGGCTAAAGATATGCCCCGAGCACTGAAAATTGCAGATTCTATGACTTTAGCTGCAACAACACCTCAACATGAAGGAAGAAGTATCATGCTGACCGCCAGTCTTTACATGCAGCAAAGTAAATACAACGAAAGTATCAAATTTGCGGAAAAAGCAAAAGATATTCTTGATACAACAGATAATTATGAACTTCAGGCAAAAATCTGCGGACTTTTGGCGACCGAATACAGAATTATCGGACTACTACATCAATCTAAAAAGTATGCAGACGAGGGACTAAAAACAGCCGATAAAATCAATGATATTCAGAAACAAGCACAGGTAAAGTCACTTTTTCTACAGGAATTGGCATATTATGAAATTAATAATAATAAAAATTATACGGCTGCCATTACTTATCTTACTCAATCTCTGAAGTATTGTTCAAAAATTCCGGAAGATCAAATCAACTTGGGAAGAACGCATCAAATGCTTGGAGAAGTATATTGTTTTTATTTAAAAAACTATGACCTTGCGGAAAAACATTATCAAATCGCTTTAAAAAATCTTCCCGAAGCTTATTATGTGACTGCACTTGTTCAAGAAGGTCTAGGAAAAATAAGATTTTCACAAAAACGACATGATGAAGCTGAAAAGTTTTATTTAAAAGCATTAAAATTTGCAGAAACAACTGATCATCCTGAAATGAAAAGAAGAATTTACAATGATATTTCAGAATATTATGAAAAAACAGATCAGTATAAAAAAGCTTCCATTTACAGGAAAAAGTTAGCTGAATTAAATTGGAAGGAAGCTGAAAATCACAGTCACACCGTTGACACCGACTATAATAAAATTGAAAACGAAAACCATCAATATGCAATTTGGGACAGTTCAAAAAATATAGCCATTGGCATTGCTTCTCTCCTGATTTTAAGCCTTATCGTAATTTTTATTATTAATAAAAAGAAGCAGAAAGCAGAATATCTTAAGTTTAAAACGATCATTGATCATTACAAGGAAAAAGAAGAATATGTTTTAGAAACAAAGATTGATACTTCAGCAATTGATGAAAGTGAAGAAGAAACTATCTTAGATGAAATTGACATTAAAAATAAACAGACAGATATTGCCATTAATAAAGAAACAGAAACAAAAATACTGGAATATCTTGATCAGTTTGAAAAAGACGAAATGTTTAATCAAAGCTACATTTCTCTTTCTTTCCTTGCTACGGAATTCAACACAAACAGCAAATACATTTCTTATGTGGTGAAAAAATACAAAAACACTGATTTTAAGAATTATGTCAATAAACTAAGGATCAATTACATCATTCACAAACTGAATACTTCAGAAAAACACAGAAAATATAAAATGGGAGCTTTGGCCGAGGAATGCGGTTTTTCGTCGCACAGTGCATTTGCAACTATTTTTAAATCTATTACAGGTATTTCACCTTCTACTTTTATTTCTTTTATTGAACAGGAAAAAGCAAAGAAAATTTAAATATAATTTCGATACAATTATTAATTTTTTACATGAGTCTGTACTTTACTAAAGTGCAGGCTTTTTTCATGCTTTTTCATCCTATTTTTTAATATAAATCCAAAATTTATTTTTGATTTTCATTAAATCGGGATTATTCCATTTGCTACTATTAAAATTTAAATTATTAAAAATCAAATATTTACAAACACAACCCTTTTGATTTTCCGAAAAACAGAAGGGTCTTTCTTTTTTGATGAACTAGTTTCAGATAAATTTGCAAAACAATGTTAAGCATAGTAACATTTAAACTAAAAACCATCTAAAAAAACTCCCCATCCTATTAAAATACTTTTCTATTTCAGTTAAAAACTAATGTAGAAATCAACCATAAAATTTCCCTTTTATCATACGCTGCAAATGATTCTATTACAATTAAAATTTCCCAATTAATTAAACACATAATTGAGTCCTACTATTCCAAATCTGGAATACAGCAAATCATTACACAAAAAATTTAGACTAAGATTCTAAAAATTACAAAAATGAAAAAACAAGTATTAACAACTTTCACTTTAATTACTGAATTAGTATGAAGAGTTACTCCTTCTATTCCTCAGAGTAATACCACAAATCAACCATTCAAAAAAGCAATGTGCTAACATTTATAATTTATTAAACCACTATTATGAAAAAAAAATTATCGCTGGCTGTCACACTATTTTTAGGTGTATACTCTTACGCGCAAGTTGGTATCAACACAACAACCCCCGCAGCAACATTCGATGTTACAGCTAAAGGGAATGCAACTACCGCAGAAGGTATCATTGCTCCGAGACTTACAGGACTGGAAATTAAAACCGCTACCAGCAGTTCACTTTACACCACAGCGCAAAGTGGTGCTATAGTTTATGCAACTTCGGCTCAACCAATAGCCCCAACTACACCTGCTTCTGCTAATATTAGCGCTCCTGGTTATTATTATTGGGACGGAACTTTGTGGCAGAAATTTGATATCAATTTATACCAACATGACGGCTCTTTAGCCACAAATCGTGTTGTATCAATGGCTGATAGAACTTTAAGCTTTAATCCTGGAACAACACAATTGGTAAACCAGTTTAGTGTAGATGGCGGTACATTTTCAGTTGATGCTTTAAACAACAGAATAGGTATTAATAATTCGGCTCCATTTAACGAATTAAGTTTGAGTAATAATACCTTCGGAGCCAATCAAACAGATGTTAACGGAAAGAAATTCGCAATCTATAACGGCGGAAATGCTGATTTTTATGGTCTTGGGATAAGCCCGGGCATACTTCAGTTTCATGCTGCCTCTACTGCTACCGAAGCACCGGGCATGGTGTTAAGTGGTTATGGTTATTTAGGAATAGGTCTTTTGGGAGCAGATCCTAGTCATAGACTTCATATTATTCCTGAGCTAGGTTTTGATCCGGTACGTGTACAAGGTCTGAATGAGGATCTTACCGCACCAAACGTATTGGCAGTTACCAGTACAGGTGTATTTAAAACAATTCCAAAAACAGGCTTAGGCGCTGCCAGTTTATGGACACTTACAGGAAGTAACTTATATCCTGCAACCCTTACCAATAATGTAGGTATTGGAACTACTACCCCATCTTCTTTATTACAAGTAAATGGTACGATTACAGCTAATAGAATTCAAGGACCTTCCGATTTTAGATTTAAAAAGAACATCGTCCCAATTGAAAATGCCTTGAAAAAAGTATTGTCATTAAGCGGATATACGTACGATTGGAAAGATGCATCTGAATTTCCTAATCAGTCACTCGGTAAAGGTCACGACATGGGAGTAATCGCACAGGAAGTTGAAAAAGTATTCCCGGAAGCAGTAACAACCAACAAGGAAGGTTACAAAGCTGTGAATTACCAAGCTCTAGTTCCAGCACTTATCGAAGCAATCAAAGCACAGCAGGAACAGATAAAGACATTACAGGCACAGGTAAACAAGCTTACCAAATAAGAATAAATTTTAAGGATTATTTGTAACAGTTGCTGAAATATTCACTGTGCATAACTGATCCATAATTAAAATATATAACAATGGAAAAATTAAAAAAAACCATACAGGAGCTACTCGCATTAATCCTGATGCTGATGATACTGCCGCTCAATGCGCAGAATAACACAGCAACAGTCAACGGTGCATGGAACAATTGCTCCACATGGAACAGCCCGCCTGCCATATATAACAATTCATCTTCCAATAAAATCATAAATGCCTCTGTAAATGTAACACTGAACAGCAATTGGTATGCACAAGGCGCAGATTTAGCAGCTTTGGGAGGAATTGATTTTCAAGGTACCAACTGGCTAGATTTTACAGGATCGGGTACTAATCAAACCTGCATTGGAACTCTTACGACTTTGTCTTGTAACGGTGGATCACAGTCTGACAACACAATTAGCGAAAGTCAAGCTATCCCTGCTGGAGTTACACGAACCATCCCCTACACAGGTGGAAATGGAGGAAGTTATCCGGCAGGAAGTTGGAGCGCGAACGGTATTACCGCAGATTTACCGGCAGGAAACTTTGCAACCGGGAATGGCAATCTTGTTTTTAATCTGAGTGGAACACCTACCGCAAACGGCACCATCAACATACCTATTACCGTAGCCGGGATTAGTTGTAATCTAACCGTAAGTGTTTTAGCACCTGTGCCTTTAACTATCACAAGTGTAGGTTTTAATATTGCACCCAATTATCCCGTTAGTTATGGCAATGTTACTTATTATCATAATTCATCATCTCCGGCAATATGGAACGGTTCTTATACTGGTTCTCCACAGGTTTTAGGCTCTTTCCAATATAATTATATAAATGGAATAAGAGTTGTTGCCACCAACGGAGCACCTATTTATTTCCCAGGAGCTACAGTATTTTATGCAGCTGCTAACTTAAGGATGGTAGTGTATGCAGGATGGATTTATCCCGGAGTAAATACACTTACATGGTCTCTCTATAGAGTAAGTACCACTGTTAACGTTAACTTCTTAGGAGGAATGACTATAAATGTTCTTGGAACAAACCTCAGTTTCGGTTATCAAACAATTAAATCGGGGCTTTAATTTAGTGAGTGTTTCAAGAATGAGATTATTCAAATCAAAAATTAATAAGATTTAAAAATTTCATATCAAAACAACGTCCGGTTTAATCTCCGGGCGTTTTTTAATGTTACAGTTAAGTTCAAATTCGATCTTAAAATTTAACATTCAGATATTTTATTATCAGAAAATTAAACAATAGAAATGGAGATTTATCGTTAATTAAGATAGCAATTAAGTTAAAAAAATGGGGTGAATAAATATTTGCTTGATGACATCTAAATAACAAATACGTTAGATATTTATCAAAAAATAGCCCTTAAAACTTATTTTTAATTAAATTTGCAAGCTTAAAACCGTTTTTTTAATATACTAAGAGAAGAAATATGAAGAAATTTCTAAGCAGCAAGAAGAACGTAAATATCCTTCTGGGAGGACTTTTATTAGTAGTTTTTGCGCAGGGAATTTTCATAGCTAAATTATTTTCTGATAGAGATGATAAAACCTATGAAGTAAACCTTGTAAAAATAAACACTGAAAAAGACAGTGTAGATTACTTAAAAATGAAAACAGATTTAGGTCTTGTAGATCAAACTGTTGCTCAACTTAATTCATTCTTAAAATCAAAAGATATTTCGAATGAAAAGCTAACAATTCTTAGCAAAGACAGTATTTCAAGTTCTGTTTATCTGGCAAAACAATCCAACAGATACAGCCAGTATTTAATGGACTTACAGAAAAAATTAATGCAAGTTCCACTGGGAATGCCTACTGAAGGTCATATCTCATCAAATTTCGGAATCAGAAAGAACCCTATTCCTTTCAAAACTGTTTACGCATCCGTAAGATCCGGTGCATCTTCAGAATCTAAACCTGCCGCTGTTGTCGCAGCCGCAAAACCTGAAGTAAAAGCAGAACCTGTTGAAAAAACTATTGAATTAACCGACAGTTACGGAAATAAGCGAGAAGTAAAAGTAATGGTTACACCAAAATCGGCTCCCGTTGCTTCGGCTCCTGCAAGTACTTCTACAAAATCTATTGCCAGTAATTCAAATTCAGGGTCTAAAGTTCCTGTTGTTGAAAAAAATAATCCGCCTGCTGAGGCTGATCAGATGCAGTTTCACAAAGGATTAGATATTGGTGTTGCTTTTGGTTCTGATGTTATCGCAACCGCTGCCGGAACTGTAATTTTCTCAGGACAGAAAGGAGGTTACGGAAACTGTGTAATCATTTCTCACGGAAATGGTTTAGCTACATTATACGGACATTTATCTCAGTTAGTAGCGAAAGTAAATGAAAAAGTAAAAGTGGGTCAGGTAATCGCAAAATCCGGAAATTCCGGACGTTCTACAGGACCGCATCTTCATTATGAAGTACACAAAAACAATACGCCGGTAAATCCGAAATTGTTTATGAATTTATAAGTAAAGTTTGAGCTTTATAGAGTTTCGGCGGCACCATAGGTGCCGCCGAAACTATTTTAATATATCTAAAAACTAGTATGCAGCTGTAAAACGCTCGCGAATATGATTATTTTGCTCTAATTCATCAACTAAAACTACCGCAACATCTTCTACAGAAAGGATGCTTCTACCCTCTTCATTTAAAACAGGAGTTTCAAGAGATGTTCTGTATTTGCCAGTTCTTGATCCTGCATTTGCCTGATTCATTTCGATAGCAGGGCTAAAGAATGTCCAGTCTAATGTATTATTTTCTTTGATTTTATTTAAATAATCTCTTGCTGCAGTGGCTCCCGGTTTGTATGCCTCAGGAAAATCCGGAGTATCTACAATCTGAACGCCATCTGCAATATAAAGACTTCCTGCCCCACCAACTGTAATAAATCTTTTAACACCAGCTTTTTCAACCGCTTTCTCGATGTTTTCAGAACCTGTAAGGAAATCGTTGTAAAGATTCGGGTTCGTCCAACCTGCATTGAATGTGCTGATAACCGCATCGCTTCCTTTTAACGCTTCTGACAACTCATCTATATTATTTACATCGATACTTTTTGCAGACACTTTATCGCTTTGCTCCACTTTAGAGGCATCTCTCACGATAGCTTCTACCGAATATCCTCTGTTTGCTAATTCGTTTACGACTTGGGTTCCTACAAATCCTGTTGCCCCAATTACTGCTACTTTTTTCATACTATTTTATTTTAAATTAATTGTAATAAAACTTGTTACATTTATAGTTAAAAAATTTTAATCAAACTGATCAGTGAATTGCTTCAATGACTTATCTCCTAAAAATTTTACTACTAATTGATCTGTTTCTACAAACAAATCATTCAGATGATTATTGATTTCACGGCCGACGCTACAAATAGGATTCGGATTATTATTTTTTTTTCCTAACACTTCAGAATTTTTCACTGCTGAATAAATTTCAGAAATCATTATAGAATCTGCACCTTTTGAAAGCTGGCTTCCACCCTCTTTGCCCTGTCTGCTCGTAATTAAACCCGCTTCCCGAAGAACGCTAATCTCTTTACGAACAACCGCCGGATTTATATTAATGCTACCCGCCATCCACTCAGAAGTTAGCCACTCCTGCGGACTTTTGGCCAGTAAGGTCATAATATGTATCGCCGTAGCAAATCTTGTATTGTTCATCTTAATTACATGACAAAGGTATACAAATTTTTAAATGTAACAAATTTTATTACAGTTAAATTTTTCTTAAAGAATTAATTTATCTAAATCCAGCAATAAATAATTGATATTCTGATTAATCGTTCGTGTGGCCGATTGCATTTGATTCAACATGGCAGCCCGATTATGAAGATCATCGGCTCGGTAATACCCTCCATCACTGAAAATAACCGACTGATCGGCTTCTGTTTTACTATCATCAAACTGATAATGCAACCACCTTTCTTTCATACTCTGAATAATAGAATGGGTTTCTTTATTCGAGAACTTTTTCTCAGTGTACATATACCAAATGAACGGCGGAAAGTTCGGAGATTCCAATTTTTCTTTCCAAATATCTCTTAAAAGGTTTCTTGAATGTACGAATTCAACTTTTTTACCTTTCGGATTTAATGTTGCCAAACCAAAACCGGCTCCCAAAGCTCCACCACCGATATCAATTGCACTGCTCCACGCATCATCTGTTACAATCCCTCCTGCGATAGATGCGGCCGCACCTGCAACAATTGAATATAAAATCAGTTTATTACTTTTTGAATCATTAAGATTATCTACATAATTTCCAATTTGGGCAACGCGTTCGCCTTCACAGTCGAATTCTGCGGCTACAGCGTCCAATTCGGTCAGGGAAATTGTTATTTTACTATTAATCCTTGTTTTAAGCTGTAAAACTTTAACCTGAGAACTCAAAGAAGAATCTTTTTTAAGTTCCATAATTTGATGAACCTCATCCAGATTATCCAACGCATTTAAAATCAAAATACTCTGGTCAGAAAACATTGGTTTAAGATCTTTATTCGCTAACAAAATAGAATCTGAGTTGTATGAAGGTAATCTATTAGAATAATTATATTGAAAAGGAGCCTTGCAATAACTGTCTTTCAAAGTAAGAATGTTCTGTTTTATAGCCTGATTTTTCTTAGAAACACAGGAAGTTATTAAGCTAAAAACAGTAAAAAGGTAAAATATTTTTCTCATTCAATTTTGTTTTTATTAATAATAAGAGAGATTCCTCCTATCGTCGGAATGACAGACCGCAATATTGAAGTTTTATATGAATACGAATATAACAAAATAAAAAAATTTACCCGAAGTTCAGGTAAATTTTTAATTTATATGTAAGGTAGGATTACTTAATTCCTAACAATTCCACAACAAAAACAAGGGTACTGTTTGGTCCAATTTCTTTGCTAACTTCCTGCTCTCCATACGCCAAATGTGCAGGAATGATCAATCTCCATTTGCTTCCTACAGGCATTAATTGTAATGCTTCCGTCCAACCTTTAATTACTTTGTTTAAAGGAAAAGAAGCTGGTGTTCCTCTTTTTACAGAGCTGTCGAAAACCTTTCCGCCAATTGTAGTTCCGTGGTAGTGGCATTTTACCATAGATTTAGGCCCTGGCTTTGCACCGTCTCCTTCGGTAATTATTTCATACTGCAAACCGCTTGGCAATTGCACTACGCTTTCTCTTTTACCGTATTCTGCCATATATTCCTTACCATCGTTAAGGTTTTTCTCTGCTAATTCTTTTTTACGCTTAAATAACAAATCTGCTACTCCCATAATTTAATTTTTTACAAAGATAAGATTTTGAATTGGGAAGTTTGAAGCTGGATGATGGAAGTTTTGGAAGCTCGTAATTGCCTCATTTCTAAACATCTCCAAAAATTCAAATAAGATTAATATTATTTTAACGTATATCTCGAAACTTGGCGTTATAATTGAATTTTAAAACTAAATGCCAGATCCACTAAAATATAACAAGAAATTTGACCAATTGTCGGACGAGGAAAAAGAACTCCTCGAAATCAATAAAAAAAGCATTGCCGATTTTGTTGAGCAGTCCCCATCAGTAAGCGATGTTGATTATGCTACCCGAAATGCTCACGCAAAAACCTACGCCGTTGCAAAAGGTGAATTTTTAATTGATCCCAATATTCCCGATGAGCTGAAACAGTTTTTTGATAAGGAAAAATTTGATTTAACGATTCGATTTTCCAATGCTCATTTAAAGGTTAAAAATAGTAAAAAAGATATTCCGGCTTATGGATTTTCCGTGAAAATAAAGGATGAAAACGGTCAGTTGCTTGCCAATTATCCGCTGGTGAATTTTCCTTTATTTCCTATTAATTCTGTAAGTACTTTTTTGAAGTTATTTACTTCAGTTAATCAGTTTTTCATTAAAAAATGGAGTTCATTTTCATTAATGATACAAATATTGAAAGTGATTCCGTCTACTTTTACAGGCTCGTTTTTAAAGAATATCATCAAGCTTTTACTTCATAAAAATGATTTTTTCCTTTCCTTCGATTACCATTCTGTTGGTGCCTACCGATTGGGAGAAAATATGATCAAAATAAAGCTGAGTCCAAGATATGTTGATAAAAATTTCGGAAAGAAATTAAAGGTTAAAGATGCTATTGAGAGTTATTTTCAATCTAACGAATTTGCAGCTGATATTTTAATTCAAATTTGTTATAATCTGGAGGATCAACCGATCAATAAGCTGAATGTTGAATGGAAAAATTCACCTTTTATAAAAATCGGGGAAGTAAGAATTGAAAAAAACACTCTGCTTGATCCACGTTCTTGTGAAAACGAAATGCTTTCTTTTAATCCTTTTGAAAGTAAAGCCTTCTTTCAGCCTGTCGGAAAAATACAGAAACTTCGGGATGAAGCCTATAAAGTTTCTATGCAGACGAGACTTAAGATTAATAAGTTGTTGAAATATAACTAGGTTAAGGGGAATTATGAATAGTAGGTATAGCATTTGTCATTCCGATTTCTATGACAAAATTTATGGATATTTTCAAATATTGAAAATAATGACTTCCACCTTAGCCACGATTGGAACGACATCCTTTTTGGTTGCGGCGGAGCGAAGCGGAGCCGTAGCCAAAAAGATACAGTGGAAAGCGGGATTAAGCTTCTAAAAAAATTCAAATAAAAAAGGCTCTACAATTTGTAAAGCCTTCCTATTTTTAAATTTTAATTGATATTATTCTTCAATTTTATCTTTTTCCTCGTCTTTATCCGGGAATATGATTGATAAAAGAACCGAAATCACCAATACTCCACCCACAATTCCTAATGAAACTGGTGATGAAATGTGGATCCACGGTGCAATTAGCATTTTAACTCCGATGAAAGATAAGATAATTGCCAAACCATACGGCAATTTGCTGAACATGTGAATGAAATTCGCTAACAGGAAATACAATGATCTAAGACCTAAAATAGCAAAGATATTCGATGTATACAAGATAAACGGGTCATTTGAAATCGCAAAGATCGCAGGAATTGAATCCACCGCGAAAAGAACGTCTGTAAACTCGATAACCGCAACTACAACTAAAAGTGGTGTTGCCATTTTGATTCCGTTTTGAACGGTGAAGAACTTGTCTTTGTCGTAATTATCAGAAACTTTCCAAAAGCTTTTGATTAATTTTGCACCTGCAGAATCTCCGAAATCTTCATCGTCTCCGTCATCTCCGCCACCCCAAGATTTTATTCCTGCGTAAATTAGGAAGATTCCGAAAAGGGTCATTACCACATTAATAGTTACCGCCTGACCAAAAATCGTCATCTCCGGTAAATACGTTAAGTTGATCAATCCAACTCCCGCAAAAATGAATATCGCTCTGAATATCAACGCTCCAATAATTCCCCAAAACAATACTTTATGATGAAGGTATTTTGGAACTTTAAAGAATCCAAAAACAAGGATAAATACGAATAAATTATCTACCGACAGGGCTTTTTCAACCCAATATGCCGCCTGATATTGTGTAAATTTTTCTACTGCTAATGCATGGCTTACCGGAGTTCGGTCTGTATTGAAAACCCAATACACCACTCCTGAGAAGATCATTGATAATGAAATCCACACCACCGACCAGATCGTAGCTTCTTTCGAAGAAACTTCATGGCTTTTTTTGTTGAAAACTCCTAAATCCAGAAGTAGCATGATAACAACCGTTATCGCAAACCCCCACACCAAACCAGGGTGCAGTTCTAAAATACTTTGATGTTGTTCCACTATATATGTGTTATTATATGATAAAAGCAATAATTGTATGATGTACAATTATTGCTAATAATTAATTTTAATATGTATAATTAATTTCTGCTCAATTAATAAGTTTTGGCTAAAGCCAAATTTGAAACCTATTTGTTGTAAACGGGCTAAAGCCCGTTCCTATTGAACTGAAACCAATAATTTATTTACAAATATTTCTGCTGAACAGTTTTAATCGTTTCTTCTAATTTTCTGTCTGCTGTAGGATCTCCGATCGCGTTGAATTTCCATTCTCCGTTTCTCTTGTAGAAAACTCCCATTACCATGGCAACGTGACCTTTGAAAGAAGCATCATTTGCGATGTCATATTTAGCAAAAACTTCTCTTACATTGGTTGGAGTTCCTTCATAAATTCTGATCGAAGCAAAAGGAATTGTTCCGAAATCCTGACCTCTATAACTGTTTAAAACCAATGCAACGTGCTCTACACTAGCATCTAACTGACTGAAATCAATAGTAATAACTTCGTTATCAAGACCATCGTCTCCATTTACGTCACCTGTTAAATCATCGCCGCTGTGCTTTACAGAACCGTTTTTAGATTTTAGGTTTCCGAAATAAATTACTTCAGTAGAATTTTTATTAGAATCGTATAAAATACAGCTTCCGTCTAAGTCTACCGCCTCTCTTGTAACTCCTCCGAAGAAACCTTTTTTCTCAATTGCACCCCAGTTGATCCCAACACAAGCCTGCGTAAGAGCTGTACCGTTTTCCTTCGTAAGGTTTATTCTTTGACCTTTTTGTAAGTTAATAGCCATCTTTTTATGTTTAGTTGTTTATTATTTGTTTGGGCAAATTTTGCCTTTTGCTTTTCAGCTTTTTATTAATTATTTAAATTTAAATTCAACATCGCGCGAAGAATATTCGTTTCTTCATTAATGTCGAATATTTTGCTCATAATATCTACACTTTCGAGATTTCGGAGATAGTCTTTCAAAACATTTGTTACCGCTTCAGGTAATATGCGTTTTCTTTCATTGATCGTATCTTCCAACTGTTCGTTTTTTCTTCTCAACTGATTAATAATTGAGCTTTGGTTTGATTCATTGGGTGTAACATCAATCTTTTCAAGCATTTTAGAATCAATCATGTACATTTTTTTTTCTTCAATATTAAAAATGAAATGATCGTCCGACTGAAAAACCTTAAAAAGTTCATACTCATTACCCGTAACAATGTAACCGCATATAAAACGAACTTTAAAACCCTGAATATTAAGCCTTCCCAACAGTTTTCTTTCGATTGAATAATCCAAATACTGATACGATGGAACTGCACTACATTTTAACAGCTCTTCATCAACACTGGATCTGTAAAATTCTGTTGCATATTTTTTATAAAAATACAGAACATTGTCCCACTGCACCCGAAATTTATCTTCTGTAAGGTCTTTATAAAGGCTTTTTAACTGATTGGAAAATACACCGCTGTACATTTTCCTGTCGGTTTCAAAACTGTCTGCTCTGCCTTCCTCAAAACCCGAAATATATTTATTATTAACATCAATTTCATTAATTACCGTTAACAGATCGTTTTCTTTCTGACGTTTAATTTTCGTCAGCAATTCTATTAAACTGTCTGTATATTGGAGGTGAAAAAGCTCAAGTTTACTATAATCCAATCCCTTATTTTCCCGAAATAGATTGTCGATAATATCTGTTTTAATATAAATCGATATGATATCAATATTTTCAAAAAAATTCGAAAGAAGTTTAAGCTTTGTTAATCTTCTTTTACTCTGAGATAATATGGTTATAGCTTCATCATCCACCTTTATACGGTATTAATTATCCTCTGACGTTTGCTTTTAGTTCGTGTTCCAATGTCTGTAGATCCTGATCCAGCTTTCTTCTGCCTTCTGCACCTTGCTTTTGGATTTGTTTCACCTCGTTCAAAGTACCGA
This sequence comes from Chryseobacterium sp. GW823-FHT05E08, assembly GCF_058795655.1. NCBI lineage: Bacteria > Pseudomonadati > Bacteroidota > Flavobacteriia > Flavobacteriales > Weeksellaceae > Chryseobacterium > Chryseobacterium sp. GW823-FHT05E08. Next base: position 556,978 of record NZ_JBXAHY010000003.1, read on the forward strand.
TAAGTTTCGCAGTTGTTTCTCTCAATGTTTCTACAGAAACGATCGTTTGCTCGTTTGCTCTTGCTACGTTGATTGTATTCTGACCCAGACGTTCTGCATTTTTTCTCAAAATTTCTTCTGTCGTAGCAGAAACTTTCTGCTGAATCTCAATATTCTGTTGCTGTCTGTACATCGCAACTGCCAATGAAAGCTGATTTTTCCAAAGTGGCAACGTTGTCGTCAAAATAGTTTGCGCTTTTTCAGCGATAGAAACGTTGTTGTTCTGAACCAATCTGATCTGTGGAAGAGACTGCATCATAATCAAACGAACCACTTTAAGATCCGCCAATCTTCTGTCTAATCTCGCGATAAAATCTCTCTTATCAGCAATTTGATAATCCTGATAAGTCTGTGGAGCAGCTTCCATTTGAGCTAATTCTACTCCCGCTTTTTCCATTCTCAGGTTTCCGACGATTACCAATTCTTCGATCTGCTTGATGGCATTCACATTACTTTCAAAAATAGTCTGCAAAACAGCATTATCTTTAGTAGAAGTAATGATTCCGGCATTTACTTTATAAGCGATCTGATCGATATTATTAACGATCTTATCATATTTTGTGAATAAATTCTCGATCTGCGCCACAATACTTTTCATGAACGGCAGTTTGCTTAAAAAGCTCTTGAATTTATTTTGATTCAATTCATCTACATCTACATAATTAAGCTCCAACAACAAATTATTGATAAGCTCTCCTACTTCTCCGGAATTTGATCTTCTTACATTTCCTAAGAAACTATCACTCTGATTAGACAGTGTTCTTTGAAGATCAGCTCCAAAATTGACGATAGATCCCGGGTTAGATTCATCGATAGAATCTGCAAGAGTCTCGTATTTTTTACGTTCTTCAATCTGTAACTGAGTCAAATTTACATTTCCATCTCTGTCTACAAGCGGAGCCGGAGGCATGCTTGGAGCTGCCGGCTGAACCGGTGTCGGAGGAGCCATTGGAGTAGGTTCGAATGTCTTTAGAGGTTCAATAGATCCAAGTGGATCAATGGGTTGGTTTTCTTGATTATCCATGGTAAATTATTGATAGATTGATACAAACTTATCCAGACCGTCTCTTTGTCCGCTTCCTACAGCTTCAAATTTCCACTCTCCGTTTCTGTTGTAAATTCTTCCGAATTCTACTGCAGTTTCGATTGAAAAATCTTCGTCTAATTCATATTTTAAGATCTCTTCATTCGTTTCTGTATTAAAAATTCTGATGAAAGAATTTCTCACCTGTCCAAAGTTTTGCTTTCTAGCTTCAGCTTCGTGAATCGTTACTACTACTGTAATTTCTTTTACAGCATCATCAATTTTAGTTAAATCGATTTTAATTTGCTCATCATCACCATTTCCGTCACCCGTCAAATTATCTCCTGAGTGAATCACCGCTTTATCCGGAGACTCAAGGTTGTTATAAAAAATAAAATGATTATCAGAAACTAACTTTTTGTTCTCGCCCAATAAAAATAAAGACGCATCTAAGTCAAATCCTGTTCCTGTAGACGTATTATTGGTGTCCCAACCTAAACCTACAGTAAATTTAGGTGCGTTTATGTTTTCTCTTTGTCCTTTTTGTAAGTTAATAGCCATAATATAATTCAGTTTGCGTTAAAGTGTTTATATTGTTTTCGTATTCTTTTATTAAATGATAATTATTGCTGATCGCAAGTTCCAGCAAATTATCCATATGTTCCTTTGTTACTTTAGACGTAAGATACTCAAAATTACTTGAATCCAGGCCTAAAATATATTTCACAATCCTTGTATTGAACTGGAAACTTGGCTTCACCATTACTTCTGCAACATGTTTTACATCTTTCACAGCGTAGTAATTGAAGAAGTTTTCAATTTTGGGATCTAGTTCAAAATTCATCAATTCAGCGTAATACATGAATAAAAAATCTGCTTTTACATCAAATTCATCCAAAATTTTATTCACTGTAAATTCATGACTTCCAGTAATTTTAATATCGTCTATAAAAATACAAAGTTTTCCTCTTAAAAAATCTTTATCAAGATAATAAGTATCATTGGCAATCAGATTTTTACGGTCTTCAAAACTTAAATTTCCGTAATCTGTTGTGTAGGTATGATTCCTATTGATTTTTGATAAAATACTCGATTTTTTTCCTTTCTGAAATAAATAAAAATCAAGATATTTTTTGAAATAAAAACATAAAAAATTAGAAGCCGTCGGAATCGCCATGTATGGACTTGGCAACACAACGATTTCTTTATCTGTATTTAAAATTTCTTCGTGTTCAGAAATAAATCCGTCAAATAATTCTTTTGCAAATTTTTCAGCATACGATTTATCGCCATACTTGAAATAGCTGTATTCTGCTGGCGAAAAAGTAAACTCATCCGCCGAATGAATGTGGTGTAAACTATACCTTTTATTCATTTCTATTAGTTTTTTAATAAATATGCATTAAAACCAAAATCCTTTGCCCCTTTGTAATCTGCAATCGGATTATCACCGATATGCAAAATCTGATCCATTGGTAGATCCTGATTTTTAACTCTATTTTTTACCTCCTGAAAAATAAGAGGATTCGGTTTAGAAATATTCAATTCATCAGAATAAATATGGAAATCAATGTACTGATCCAAATTTTCATTGATCAGAAATTTTCTCATCGTTTTCCCTTTAATAAATCCTGTATTGCTTAAAACATTAATTGTTTTTCCCTGATTTTTAATTTCGTCAAAAAACTGATGTAAATTTCCGAAAATAACAACAGGTTTATATTCTAAAAACAACTCTTCACTTTTCAGATAAAAGTCATTTAGTTTTTCTTTATTTATCTGCTTTAAATCAATATTTAAAGATCCTAAAATTAATAAATAAATCTCAAAAGTATCGATATTCCCACCCAAAACTTCATTGATATTATTACAAAGATCATCATAATATTTTACGACTTTCGCAACTTCTTCAATCGGTTTATTTACGTTAAAAAATGAGGAGAACAGCTCAACTCTTTTTGCTTTAAATTCAGGGTGAGATTTTATTAAGGTAAGCCACAAATCAAAAGAAAAATGTGAGTGATTGTGGATGTCTATATCTGTTTTCAAAATGGTTTAAGTTAAAAGTTTTTATTTAGCTTTTCTTGAAAAAGATGTTTTAAATGGTTATTATTTGCTGTCATCAATTCGTGTTTAAAATTTTCAGTTTTCCCAAAGATAGAATTTTTCTTATTAATGGATAAATGACTTCTATGTTTTAAGATATTTTTATGATTTCTCGTGATTTTAATTTAATATTTGATGGCGGAAAATTCTTTTTTTAAACGCAAAGCTCGCAAAGTTTTTTTTAAAAATTATTGAGCATATTTTTCGTTCGCTAAGGCGTTTCACTCAGCTAAGGCGTTCTGCTATCATTTGCTGAACGGAGTGCCTTTGCGAACGAAAAATATTTTCAAAGGATTAAGCAAAACCTAGCGATCATCGCGTTAAAAATAATCTAGCAAATAATGTCTTTAAATTTTCAATCATTTGAAAAAATTGAAAAAAAGTTTTTGTCGTTTCAATATTTTTTCTAATTTCGCAACCGATTAACAATCAACAATGTCAACAAAAATGATAAATATTATAACTTTAAACAATCCTATCAGAGCTGTGTTCTTTGGTAGCACTGAATATTTATCTGAATAGCATCGACCTTTATAAAATCAAAATATAATTAAAGGCCTATCTATCCAGATAGGCCTTTTTTGCTACCCAATTTCCAGCTTTCGAAAATTCAAGTTGGTTGTCTTAAATTTTTTAACGCAAAGAAAAATTTTCTTACTCAATAAAATGGTAAGATTAACAAAGTTTCGCGTTTAAAAATTTCAATACAGCCTTAAAAATCAACAATTTAAATTTAACAAAATGAAATACAACACACGAAATATAGGGATAATAGCACACGTAGATGCCGGAAAAACAACGCTCACGGAAAGATTGCTTTATTATACAGGAATGATCCATAAAATCGGAAACGTAGATGAAGGAAATACGACGATGGATAAAGACATTCAGGAGAAAAACCGAGGAATTACTATTTCATCCGCAGCTATTTCCACGCAATGGAAAAAGGATGATAACGTTTTTAATATCAACATTATTGATACTCCGGGGCACATTGATTTCGCCGTGGAAGTTGAACGTTCTTTAAGAGTTCTGGATAGCGTTGTTGCTGTTTTCTGTGCTTCTTCAGGAGTTCAGCCACAGACTGAAAACGTTTGGTTCCAAGCGGAGAAACATAGAATTTCAAAAATCTGTTTTATCAATAAAATGGATAGAATCGGAGCCGATTTCTTTGCTGTTTTAAACGAAATCAAGACCAAATTGAATGCAGTTCCTCTGGCTTTACAAATTCCAATCGGTTCTGAGGACAATTTTGAAGGAGTAATTGATTTAATCAAACAAAAAGCCTTGTATTGGATGGATGAAAATGGCGAGACGATTATTGAAAAAGAAATTCCTGAAAATTATAAAACGGAAGCTGATGAATTCAGATTAAAATTAATGGAAACATTGGCCGAATATGACGAAACGTTCTTTGAAGCTTTCATGAATTCTGAGACTCAAATTTCTGAGGAAATGATGATTGAAGCGATAAAAAGGGCTTGTCAAGCAAGAGCAATTGTTCCAATTTTATGTGGTTCTGCTTTTAAGAATAAAGGAGTTCAACCTTTACTTGATTCGATAGTGAGTTATCTTCCCGCCCCAAATCAATTGACTTCAATTAAAGGAAAAAATCCGGCAACCGAAGAAACTATTGAATTAGAAAGAAATGAAGAAGAAACTTTTTCAGGATTGGTTTTCAAAGTGATGATCGATAAACATATGGGGAAACTGGCAATGGTAAGAATATATTCAGGAAAGATAAAATCCGGAGATACTGTTTTGAACGTGAGAACCGAGGAAAACTTCAGAATTTCGAGAATTTTGCAAATGCAGTCGGACAAAACGTTAACCATTGAAGACGCAAAAGCTGGTGACATCATCGCTTTAACAGGAATAAAAGATGCTAAAACAGGAGATTCTTTATCTTCTCTTCAAAGGCATGTAGTTTTGGAAGCGATTACGATTCCTGCTCCGGTTATCCGAGTTTCAATTGAGCCTAAAACGAATGCTGATGAGAAATCTTTCGGTTTGGTTTTAGCTAAAATTCAGGAAGAAGATCCTTCATTAGTTGTTGAAAGAGACAAACAAACGGGTGAAACTTTATTGAGTGGTTTGGGCGAATTACATCTTGAGGTTACTTTAGAAAAGATCAGATTGAATCATGGAATTGAGATCAATCAGGGAAAACCTAAAGTTTCGTACAAAGAAATTTTAACCGAAACTAAAACTCACAGAGAAAAATTGGTGAAACAAAACGGAGGAAACGGACAGTTTGCCGATATTACTTTTGAAATCGGACCTAGAGATCATAATGAAATCGGGCTAGAATTCATTAATAAAATTAAAGGCGGAGTTATTCCTAGTGAATTTATTCCTTCCGTGGAAAAAGGTTTCAGAGAAGCAATGGAAAACGGAGCTTTCAATGGATATCCTTTGGAAAGTATGAAAATTACGCTTCTTGATGGTTCCACTCACTCCGAAGATTCGAGTGCTTATGATTTTGAGATTGTAGCAAGAGATGGTTTTAGAGCAATTGCAAAACAGTGCAAACCAAAATTACTGGAGCCCATCATGCAAGTTGAGATTCAAAGTATAGAAGAATATACAGGAGCTGTGACTGCTGATATCAATAAAAGAAGAGGAATTATTACTTCAATTGATGAAAGATCAGGCAGAAAAATTTTCACTGCGGAAGTTCCTTTGGCTTCTACTTTCGGATATATTTCTGATCTGAGAACGTTGACGAGCGGTAGAGCTTCGATCAGTATGAAATTGTCACACTACGCTTTAGTGCCTGATTTTATTTCAAATACATTAATAACTTAAAAAGCGAGGGCTGTGAATTTATTTTGCAGTCCTTGTTTGGGTTATAAAGTGAATGGTCAATAGTGAATTGTGAATTTTTTCTCTCGCAGATTTTGCTGATTGCGCAAATTTTTTCTTTTTTTGACCACAGATTTCTCAGATTTTCACAGATGTTTGCGTTTTATTTTAAACCTCCATCATCCAACTTCCAACCTAATTCTCAAACACTAAAACCCTCAAACTCTACAACTCTCCTACTTCTCAGGCATTACCTTATAAGTCGGGTCATCCTGGATGTTGACTTCTATGATTGCTTCTGCGTTTTTCAGCATTTTTCGGCAATCCTCGCTAAGGTGTTTTAAATGTAATTTTTTGTTTTGCTGAGCGTATCTTTTCGATAATTTATCTAAAGCATCGATGGCACTCATATCAACAATTCTGCTTTCTTTGAAGTCTATGATGACTTGTTCGGGATCATTTGCAGGATCAAACTTATCTGTAAATGCTGTTACGGAACCGAAAAATAATGGTCCATATATTTCGTAATATTTTACCCCTTTTTCATCAACATATTTTTTTGCTCTGATTCTTTTTGCATTGTCCCAAGCGAAAACTAAGGCAGAAATAATTACTCCAACTAAAACCGCTAAAGCAAGATTATGTAAAACAATCGTTATTAAAGCAACTGTAATTCCTACAAAAATATCAGATTTCGGCATTTTATTGACGATTCGGATGGAAACCCATTGAAAAGTACTGATCGCCACCATCATCATAACTCCAACCAAAGCTGCCATTGGAATTTTTTCTATAAACGGAGCGCCGACCAAAATGATAATTAAAATAGTTATTGATGCAATAATCCCTGACAATCTCGCTCGAGAACCTGCATTTAAGTTAACTAAAGTCTGCGCTACCATTGCACAACCGCCCATTCCACCGAAAAATCCGTTGGTAATATTGGCGATACCTTGCGCAACCGATTCGCGGTTTGTATTTCCTTTGGAATCCGTGATCTCATCAACCATTGATAAAGTAAGAAGAGATTCAATCAACCCAACTCCTGCCATAATCATCGCATAAGGAAAGATAATTTCCAACGTTTTTAATGAAAAAGGAATCTGCGGAATATGAAAACTGGGAAGGCTTCCGCTGATGCTGGCAATGTCTGCAACCGTTTTTGTATGAATATTAAAACCTAAAACTATAGCAAAAACAATTAAAATTGCGACAAGAGAAGCCGGAATAACCTTTGTGATTTTAGGAAAAAAGTAAACAATGGCAATCGTTAAAGCAGTTAAACCCGCCATAATATATAAGGATGTGCCTTGAAGCCAACCTACAACTCCATTGCTGTCTGTAATTTTAAACTGTTCGATCTGCGCCATAAAAATAATGACCGCCAAACCATTTAGGAAGCCATACATTACAGGTTGCGGAATTAATCTTACAAATTTTCCGAGCTTAAAAACACCGACCAATAATTGAAAAATACCCGCTAAGACAACCGTTGCGAAAAGATATTCTGTTCCATGAGTTTTAATTAAAGCGATTAAAACGACAATCGTTGCTCCTGCTCCACCGGAAACCATTCCGGGACGGCCGCCTAAAATTGCAGTTACCAATCCCATCATAAAAGCTGCGTACAAACCCGTCAAAGGAGAAAGACCCGCTAAGATTGCAAACGAAAGAGATTCCGGAATCATGGTCATGGCTACTGTAAAACCAGCCAATAACTCATTTTTGTAGTTTATTTTTTTGGAAAAGTCGAAAATATTGAGATAGCTATTCATTTCGGGACAAAGGTATGGACTTGAAATAATTTATACAATTATAAAAATCCAGTACCACAACTTTATGTTAAAATATTCAATAATAATGATGAAAAAATGGTATTATTTCACTAATAAGTGTATTTATTATGATTCTTTTTAATTGAATTTAAATTTTTAACAATATTTATTAATTCATTTTTTGGTTTGATTCTTAATTTTTATATATTTGAATACAAACTAATTGATCAATTTCCAAGGGTTATTATAGGAGTTATTCAAACTTTTTTTTAGAATAAAGCCTGTATAGATCAGGGAAAATCAAAGGTTTAAAACTACATAAATAAAATTGCATGAGAGAGCTTTAATAGGTAATATATTATTCATACTTATAAAAAAAGGAAGTTTGAAATAGGTATATAAGGTTTTATTAAGCAAATGGAGTGAGAATTAAAAGAATCATTGTACAACTTTTATGGTACAAAGAGTTCTTCAATATAAATACTACCTGAAAACAAAAGATCTTTAGCCAACAAATAATGATCTTAAGCAAACCATATATTAATTATAATTAATTTTTGTATTAGCCAAGGCCCAAGTTGGGTTTCATATATTTTAATTAAATTATATTCAAATTATTCTTCAGCTTATAAGTTTCAAAAAGAAACGAAATAAAATATCATTTTTTTTGAAAATAATACATACCTATTTATTCTTTAATGCACATGTTTAATTAAGAAATATTTATTTAAATAAATGTTATACAAAGAAATACATATAGGAAAGTTCATCAAAGAAAGAGTTCTTGAAAAAGAAATTACAATAGAAAGAATTTGTAATTTCTTAAACAAAGATGAAGATTTTGTTGAAGCAATCTATACAAGCAAATCTGTTGATACAGATCTTCTTTTGAGATGGAGCAAATTATTGGAGTATGATTTTTTTAGACTCTACAGTTCACACCTTATCTTATATGCTCCCCCATCTGCCGTAAATAAAAATGCTAATAAATCTGAAAAAATACCTTATTTCAGGAAAAATATTTATACTCAGGAGATCAAAGAGTTCATTATTAAAAGAATTCTTTCCGGAGAAATGACTCAGAGTGAAGTAATTAGGGAATATTCTATTCCTAAAAGCACGCTTCACAGATGGTTACAGAAAAGCGACAATACTAACGAATAAAATAGCCTGATGCGCCCAAATTACACAAAAATTTATCAGGATATGCTAAGGCTGGAGCATCCTGAAAAGCTAAAAGATCCAAAAATTCAACAGCTTATTAAAAATCTTAATACGAGTGAAGATGTATTAAATTTTAATGAAAAATTGTTTGAGCAATCCAAAGAAGCTCAAAAAAACAATCAGAAATTAAAAACTTATGACAAGAAAACGATGCTGAAGCTTTTGCAATATCAAAAGAAGCACGGTTTTTCTACAAGTTATATGTCTCGGAAATACAAAATAAGCAGAACCACACTAGCGAAGTGGAAAGTAACTTTTGAAGAAGAGTTTGAAGCTTTAAAATAAAAAAAACGGATGGATTAAATTTCATCCGTTTTTTTTATTCATTTATTATTAATTCAACGACAGATATTTTAACAGTAAAATATTCAAAATAAATCAAACTATTGTTATTATTATTCAAACATACCAAACCATTCCATACATAATAATCATAAAACTGGTAGTATTTTTGCTTCATTGAGAGTTTTAGTTTTAATAAATTATAAACTTATAAACCCGAAGTTAAAAACACACCACAATGATTCGTTTCATTAAGAAAAATATTTTATTTCCTACGCTCTTAATTTCAAGTTTAATGCTTTGTCAGAAAAAGAAATTTCAAGAAATCGACAAACTATTAAAAGCTGCAGAAAAAAGCAATACGGAATATAGAGATCTGGAAACATTTGAGTACTCAAAAAAAGCAATTATTTTATCACAGGAAGCCGGAGATTCTAAAAGACTTGCAAACAGTTATTACACAATGGCGCTTTCACTGGCCAATTTAGAATTGCTGAAACAAAGCTTAGTGTACATACAAAAAGCCTACGCACAAAAGTCTACAGCCCAAGACACATTGTTATTATCAAAATTAAAAGAATTGAAATTTTATGATTACAACTCGTTAGGATTAAAGTCTGAAGGTACAAAAGAGTTATTTGAATCCAAAGAGCTTATTAAAACACAAAAGGATACAGAATCTGCAAAATTGCTGGCAAGAATTTATGGTGAAATCGGAAATAATTATTACTACCAAGATAACATAGATTCTGCTTTTGTTTACTACAAACTAAAGTTTGATCAGCTAAAAAAATTACCTGAAAAAGACATTTACAAAAACAAAGCATATCTGTATTATTATATGGGAAAATCCTATTTAAAGAAAAAAAATACAGATTCAGTTTTACATTATATTCAAAAAAGCATTGAACTAAAACAAAAATACAAATACCCTTTGCTATTTGCAGATTACACTTTACAGGGAGATTATTATTTTGAGGAAAAAAAATATCAGAAAGCACTGGATTTCTATTTAAAATCTCTTCAAAATATAAATGAACACCGTGTTCATCGTACTTCCACACCGGAAATTTACAAAAAAATTTCGGAAACATATCGTATGCTGGGAGAGCAAACCAAATACAAAGAATATGAAAAAATATTTTCCGATAAAGAAAGTAAAATGCTTATTGAAAGAAATAAAAATACAGAATATGCTCTCAATATTATATTAAAAGACAAAGCTGATGAATACAATAAAGCCCAAGAAAAAAATTACATATTCATTTCCGTTGTTATAGTTTCATTACTTATTTTCTTTTTCTTCCTTTATAAATTACTTAATAAAAATATTAAACTGAAAGAAAACATGATCTCGGAAGTAACGAGTACTTTACAGAATAAAGAGGAAATAATTACCCAAAAAGATCATGAAACAAAACAACTTCAGCAAAAAGTAAATGATTCTTACCAAGAAGTCATAGAATTAGCGAAAAATAATGATCCTTCGTTTTATTTTAGATTTCAGGAAGTTTATCCTGAGTTTCAGAAAAAACTATTGGAAATAAGCCCGGGCTTGAGAACAACAGAACTCATCCTTTGTGCTTACACATTTTTAGGGTTTACTATTAAAGACATTGCAGACTACACCTTTAAATCTGTGAACACAGTTCGTAACAGAAAACAGAATTTAAGGAAAAAATTTAATTTACAAACTGAAGAAGATATGGGAGTTTGGTTAAGAAATTTAATTGATCAAAAAGGAGCAAATTAAATTAAAAAAAAAACTCACTATCAATAAGTTAAGCAAAAGTAGTATATGAATGGTATACTGCTTTTTTTGCGTTTTCATGAATTTTGTTTCTCTTTGTATCAGTAAATCAGTAGAGAGTATTATTAAAAAAACAATAACACAAATGATGAAAAAAAATAATTTTAAAATTTTAATCATACCAATCTAAAGATCTACTAAAAAGTAAAAATGAAAAAACTTATCGTATTAAGCCCCAACTAAAAGCGGTAAGTAAAAAAAACACAAATGATGAAAAAAAGTATCAGTAAAATGCCCCATTTTTCTGATGCAAACCAAAAAACACACAATGATGGAAATTAATAGCTGAGAAAGGGTAATATTCTCATCCAGGTATTTACCCTTCTGCTATTAATTTTCTTTTTTACAGACCCATATTTTTATCCCATATTAGTTAATTTTATTAGTTTAAAAAAACGAGTGAATTTAGTTTCATTCGTTTTTTTATGTATAGCATTATTAATTTCTTAAAATGCTTATTAATAGTAATATATTCAATACAATTAAAATAAAAGTTACTATTTTCAAACAATTCTAAGTATTTTCTATTTTATTATTATCATAATGATTGTATTTTTGTGCTTCAACATGATTTTAGTTTAAATAATTATTAAGACTAAACCGTAACGTTTAAAAACACATCAATGCTTAGTTTTATTAGAAAAAATATTTTACTGTTTTTAATTTTAATGTCAGGATTTTTATTTTGCCAGGATCAGCAATTTAAAGAAATAGATCAACTTCTAAAGAAAGCAGATGTAAGCAATAAAAAATATGATGATTTAAAGGAATTAGAATATGCTAAAAAAGCAAATATTCTATCAAAAGAAATTAAAAATTCTGAAAGAATAGCAAAAAGTTATTTTTTCATGGCTCGTGCTCTTCTTAATCTAGAATTACAAAAACAAAGCTTTTCTTATATAGAGAAGGCATCTGCAGAAGATTATACAAAGAAAGATATAATTATGCAGGCCATGATATCCGAATTGAAAGCTGCTAATTATCAATTTTTAAATTTAACATCTCAATACGCTCAAGAAGAACAAAAAGCCATTAGCTTAGTAAAAAATAATTCGGATTATACTTCTATTGAGATTAAATCTCGAGCTTACGCAAATCTTGCTATTTATAATTTATATTATAATAAAAAAACAAACACAGACTCTACATTTATCTATTTCAAATTACAAGGAGAACAACTAAAACAGCTTCCTGAAAAAAAATACTTCCCCGCTATATGTGAATATTATTCGTTTGTAGGAAATGCATATTTAATCAATAAAAAACCAGATTCAACATCACACTATTTAGATAAAAGCTACCAATTAAAACAAAAGTATAAAGATCCCGTACTCTATATGGAACACATTTATTCAGGAGATTATTATATTTATAAAAAACAATACCCAAAAGCCCTAGAACAATATGTAAAAGCTATTAAAAATATAAATGATTTTTCTGCCAGACAAAGCTATTTAACAATTTGTTACAAAAAAATATCAGATATTTATGGCATATTAAAACAAAAAGATCAACAAGAAAAATATAAAAATCTTTATCTAGAGATACAAAATAAAATACTTGCTAAACAAAATAGCAATGTAAATTATGCTCTCAATGTAATCTTAAAAGATAAATCTGAGGAATATAATAATGCTCAAAAGAAAAATTACATGTATATTTCTATTGGCATCTTTTTGTTACTTATTTTCTTTTTCTTTCTCTATAAGCTTCTTAATAAAAATATAAAACATAAAGAAAATATTATTTTAGAAGTAACCAGTACTTTACAGAATAAAGATGAGATCATTACTCAGCAAAACCATAAAACAAAACAACTTCAGCAGAAAGTAAATGATTCTTACCAGGAAGTAATAGATTTAGCAAAAAATAATGATCCTGCATTTTATTTCCGTTTTCAAGAAGTATATCCGGAGTTTCAGAAAAAATTACTGGAAATAAGTCCAAGCTTAAGAACTACCGAACTTATATTGTGCGCCTATACATTTTTAGGATTCAGTATTAAGGACATTGCAGACTATACATTTAAATCCGTAAACACAGTCCGTAACAGAAAACAGAATCTCAGAAAAAAATTCGATCTGCAAACCGAAGAAGATATGGGAATTTGGTTAAGAAATTTAACCGGATTAAATTCGAAATATTAAATTAAACAATTAATTATCAACAGATTAAATAAAAGTAGTATGCAGATGGTATACTACTTTTTTTGTTTTATCATGAATTTTGTTTCTATTTGTACCAGTAAATCAAACGAAGCATCTGGTTCAAAAAAATCCAACACAAATGATGAAAAAAAATTAGATCACTAAAAACAGAATCAGATTTCCATAAGATTTACTAAAAAAGTAGAAACACAAAAGATGAAAAAATGTATCATTAAAATGCCCCATTTTTTTATTGATACAAACCAAAAACACACAATGATGAAAATTAATAGCTGAGAAAGGGTGATATTTCTCGTCCAAGTATTACCCTTTTGCTATTAATTTTCTTTTTTTTCCAACTTCTCATTTAAATTCAGACAAAATACATTTTAATTCATTAATATTATTTCATAATTATTAAAAATATAATTAAAATGATTATTTATTGATAATTATTCAGAATATCTCTTTATTTTTGCACTAATAAATAACAATCACACATTTTAAGGGGCAAAAGTGATATGATCAAAGAAAAATTTCTCATAAGAAACTGTATAATTATTTTTTTCATTCTACTATCGAATTTGGCGGCATCTCAAGATAGTCAATTAACAAAAATTGATAAATTACTAAAAGAAGCACAGAAAAATCATACTAAATATCGTGATTTTGAAGAACTAAAATTAGCTAAAGAAGCCAATATTCTTGCCGAAAAAACCAATAACTCTAAACTGATATCTGAAAGCAGTTATATAGTAGCCCGGGCATTATGCTCTCTCGAATTACAAAAAGAAAGTCTTTACTATATACAAAAAGCATCAAAACAGAAGTTTACAAAACAGACACCCATTCTTCAAGCCAAACTAATCGAATTAAAATCATATAATTATTACGTTTTATCATTAAAATCTCAAAGTTCAGCAGAACTTCATAAAATCCTGGAAATGTTAAAAGGAAATAAGGATTTTTCTTCTGTTAATATAATATGCAGAACGTATGATAATATCGCCAATCACTACTTTGACGAAAACAAGATAGATTCTGCACTTATATTTTACAGATTATCTACTAAAGAATTAGAAAAATTACCTGTATCTAAATTCCACAATGTATTTTGCGAGCATTATATAAATCTGGGGAATGCTTTCCTGAAAAAGGAAAATGCAGATTCCACATTATATTATTTCAAAAAAAGCTATGAATTAAAACTGAAATACAAAGATCCAATACTTTTCATACAATATATGGTTTTTGGAAGCTATTATGAGAATCAAAAACAATATGAAAAAGCTTTAGAATTATATCTAAAAGCAATTCAAAACATGAAAAAATATTCGGTAAACGAAATTCCCTTTAATTTTATTAATAAAAAAATCTCCGATTTATATGGAATTTCAGGTAATAAGAACAAACAAAATGAGTTTGCAGAACTCTATTCAAAAGAAGAAAATCAACTTACACTTGAAAAAAGCAGGAATGTTGATTATGCCTTAAATATTATCCTGGCTGATAAAAAAAATGAATATAATTCTACTCAACAGAAAAAATATGCATGGATATTTATCGGAGTTTCTGTGCTTATTATAATATCATTATTTATTTATACTCTATTGAGGAATAATTTAAAGCATAAAGAATCTACAATCTCAGAATTCACAAATACTTTACAGCAAAAAGAGGAAATAATTTCAAAAAAGAATGTGGAAACCGAAGAACTTCAACAAAAAGTAAACGACGCCTACACTGAAATAATAGAACTCGCTAAAAACAATAATCCTTCCTTCTATTTTCGTTTTCAAGAAGTTTATCCCGAATTTCAAAAAAAATTACTAGAATATAATCCAAATTTAAGAACTTCTGAGCTCATCCTTTGTGCCTATACATATTTAGGATTTACAATTAAGGATATTGCGGAGTACACTTTTAAATCTGTAAACACAATTCGTAACAGAAAACAAAACCTAAGAAAAAAATTCGCTATACAAACTGAAGAAGATATGGGAATTTGGTTAAGGAATTTAACCCGTGAAAAATCATAAAATAAATTTAAAATATTAATAATCAAAAACTTAACTAAAAATAGTATATGAATGGTATACTATTTTTTTTGTTTTTTTGTGAATTTTGTTTCTATTTGCATCAGTAAATCAATTGGAAAGTTTGGTCAAAAAACTTTAAAACACAAATGATGAAAAAAACAAAACACAAAGAAAATTAACATTACTATCCAAAAGATTTACTAAAAAGTAAAAATGAAAGAAAACTTACCGGATTGATCCCAAGCCAAGACGGTAAGTTTAAAAACACACAAATGATGAAAAAAAGTATCAGTAAAATGCCCCAATTTTTTCTGATGCATACCAAAAACACACAATGATGAAAATTAATAGCTGAGAAAGGATAATATTTCTCATCCAAATAATTATCCTTTTGCTATTAATTTTTATTTTCAAAAGCTTATAAATTCCCCAAATATTCTGTTTCATAGAATTTCATTGATCTGTTAAAAAAAACAATTAAAACAAATGTTATCTACCATATTTTTAATATAATTGTTTTATTTTTGCAATAATCCCAAAACCAATTATACAACTTTAAGGGGCGAAAGTTAGTATGATCAAGAAAAACACTTTAATACAAAACAGTATAGCAATTTTCGCTATTCTCATTTCAAATTTCATGTTCTGCCAAAATCAGTTCAAGGAAATAGATCAATTATTACAACAAGCAGAGCAAAGCAGAAAAGAATTTAATAATCTCGATCAATTAAAATACGCTAAACAAGCTAGTATTTTAGCCGAAGAAACAGGAGATTCACAAAAAATAGCGGAATGCTATTATAATATTGCGCGTGCTTTATCCTTTTTGGAACTTCAAAAAGAAAGTTTCTCCTATATCAATAAAGCATCTCAGCAGCCTTATACAAAAAAGAGTAAGCTTATACAGGCTCAACTTAAGGAAATAAAAGCCTTTAATTATTATAGTTTAGGATTAAATTCGCAGTTTAATAAAGAATTGCCTGGCATTGTCAAACTTTTAAAAAAGGAAAATAGCAAAGACGCTATTATTTTACTCCAGCGGACTTACTTAAATATTGGCTCAACAAAACCCGATTCTGCCAAATATTATTCAGAATTATGCTTTAAAGAATTAAAAAAATTACCCGAAAAAGATACTCATTTAGAATTAGCTGATTTTTATAGATACAAAGGCACAGAATTTCAGGAGAAGAATCCGGATTCTGCTCTTTATTATTATCAAAAAAGTATTCAGATAACTCAAAAATATAACGACCCTGTACTTTTTTTCAACTATACGGCATTTGGTGATTACTATTCCAGTCAAAAAAAATATAATGACGCGATAAGTTATTATGAGAAAGCAATTCAAAATATAAAAGAGCAAAATATCACTCCATACCATTTTGTAAATAATGATCTTTATAACAAGATTTCAGATCTTTACGGGAAGTTAGGAGAAAAAGAAAAAGATAAACAAAATGAATATCAGGCAATCTATTCAGATCTTCAAAAAAAATTATTAACTGAAAGAAATAAAAATGTAGAATCTGCACTTAATATTCTTTTAAAAGACAAAGAGGAAGAGTATAAATCGTCTGAGCTTCAAAAATATACACTAATCTCCGTTGGTGTTTTAGTACTTATTTTCTTATTCTTTTTTATTTATAGAATATTAAGAAAAAACCTTAAGAATAAAGATATAATTATCCAAGAAGCTGCTACCACTTTACAAAACAAGGAAGAAATAATTGATCAGAAAAACTCTGAGACCCAAGAGCTTCAGCTAAAAATAAATGATGCTTATACCGATGTCGTAGAATTGGCAAAAAAGAATGATCCTTCTTTCTATTTTCGTTTTCAGGAAGTATATCCCGAATTTCAAAAAAAACTATTGGAAAATAGTCCAACTTTAAGAACTTCTGAACTTATACTTTGCGCCTATACATTTTTAGGGTTCAGTATTAAGGATATTGCGGAATATACTTTCAAATCAATAAACACAATACGCAACAGAAAACAAAATTTAAGGAAAAAATTTAGTATTCAAACTGAAGAAGATATGGGAATATGGTTAAGAAATTTAACTTCTAAGAAAGAATAAGAAAATTATACAATTAATTTTCAAATAGTTACATAAAAATAGTATACAGATGGTATACTATTTTTTTTATGTTTTCATGATTTTTGCTTCTATTTGCATCAGTAAAATCAATCGGAGATCTAATCATAAAAACTTCCGAACACAAATGATGAAAAAAAAATACTACAAGTGAAATTGGTCAGATCCAACCGATAGAAATCAACACAAATGAAAAAAAATTGCCGTATTAAAATTCCCAAGTTAAAACGGTAGACTAAACACACAATGATGAAAATCAATAGCTGAGAAAAGGGTAATATTCTCATTTTTATATTGCCCTTATGCTATTAAAAAATGAAAACTAGTATATCATAATAAGGTTTTGACAATAAGGTTCTAAATTATTTATTTAGAGCCTTTTTTATGATTAAAAATATCTACAAATTACAATTTCAATCATTAAAAATTTATCAGCAAAAGGGAGCAAAAAAAAAGATTCATTTTTTTAATTTTAATATAAAACATATATTTTATTAACTGCTCAATAAAGTTTATAAAATACATCGTACGAATCGAATTAAAGAATATCCAGCTACTTATTGGAAATTTAAATGTTTAATTATCAATAATATAAACCAAAATAGTATATTAATGGTATATCTGTTTTTTTGATATAGAAGAAAATTTGCTTCTATTTGCATCAGTAAAATTAATCAGACAGTAAGAGTAAGATTTATTTAAAACACACAAATGATGAAAAATTTATATCAATGAATAATGCCCCCAATTTTCTATGATATAAAAAAAGTTAGTCGTAACAATTATTAAAAAACTCTGATTTTTATTTTACCAAACACAAGATGAAAAAACATTAAATGAAAAAGGGCAATACACCATATTGCCTTTTTCTTTTTCTGTCATTAATTACATTTGAAACATTCATTTTTAAATATATTTTCAAAAAAGCCCAATAAAATAATTATTATCGGGCTTTTGTATTAAAAGGTAACTATCAAGAAAAGTACGGGGCATTCGTTTGCCGGAATCGAACCGGATAACCTTGTTGGAGTTACCAACTTCGCTATTCCTCCCCTTTAAATGGTACGATGGAACTTTTCTCTACGACACTTTTATTTTAGAGAAAACAAGGCGATAAGCAAAAAGCGTAATCGTGCTCTAACCAACTGAGCTACTCTTCCTATTTAGATTTTGTGTTTTGATTTGTGGAAAAGACGGGATTCGAACCCGTGACCCCGTCGTAATGAGCGAAGTAACGCTATTCTACGGCACTTGTTTTATTTTTCTATTAAAAAGAGGCAAAATGCAAGAAAACTATAAAAATATAAACCATTTTCAGGTTTATTCTGGAGTCGAACCAAATTAACCGAAGTAAGTTTTCTCTAACGGCACTCTTTATTTTGTTAAATCAAGGTAAAAAATTATAGAATCTTCCGTGCATTTGCTCTACCAGCTGAGCTACTTCTCCTTTTCGAGGGAAAAGGCAGGAATCGAACCTGCGACCCAATGTTTACTCAATCTCGAAGTATGATTCTAAGACGACACTTGATTTGTATGTTTAAATAATTTTAAAATCGAGCAAAATTTTGAAAGAGTTTTAATTTCAATGTAAAGTAGAAGTAACTCTTTTGTACGGCATCGATTGTTTTAAGTAAGGTAAAAAAGCAAACAGAGACTTACTGGTGAAGTATTACCATTATACTATCACAAGGAGTAGGAATCGAACCTACATCGCCACCCTGAAAACGAAGAAATTCTGTTTTACGACACTTACTTTTTTAAGTTTTTATGGTTATTGTTTTTTGTTGTTGCAAAATTATTGCGTTAGTGCGCATTCTTTTTACGCAGTTGAAATTTATTTTAAAAACCAAGTAACAATTTATAAAAGTTTTTGAATATTTTTCAAATTGGAAGTTTGACGATGAAACTCTTATGGTAACGACATTGGTTATTTAAAACCGAGCAATTTGTGAAAAGACTCATATTCAATTAAAAGTCGAAGGATTTCTTTTCTTACGGCATCGGTTATTTTTTAGTCATTGCAAGAAATGAAATGACGAAGCAATCTTTATTTTAATGACTTCATTTTTTCGCTTAAATCAGGTACCCTTTCTTTCGCAATATTTTTAATATTTTCCATTTTTTCCTTTATTTCATCTTGCATTAAAATAGTTATAAGAAAAGTATGAAGGCTATATGTTATGAAAAAGAAGTTATCAATCATCTTTATAGTTTCATCTTCATTAAAACTTTGTATTGTCTTATAATACAATTCTACATTATCATTTATATGTCCACTTACATTATTTCTGATAAAGCTTATTTTACCGTCATAATCAAATTGTTTTTTAAAAATTTTAATTAAATTATTTATGTTATTAAAGTCTTGTTTTAGATTTGGAAAGTTCGTTGAAGCTACATCATGAAGAAATTTTCTATACTTTTCAAATGTTTTAAGTGTTTCAAAAATTGTCAAACAAGCATTTTTAGTAAAAAAAATTCTCTCCCAGTTGCTTGAAGAGCAATTAGGGTTGCATAAGAATTTACTTATAACAGATAAATCAAGATTAGCAATATTTATTAATGAACTTATATCACTTACAGATATCATAAAATCTAATTGCTCAATATAAATCTTGTCATCAATAGTATTAAAATTTGTTTTAAAATGTTCATTAACTAAACTATTGATTTTTTGAATAGCATCTAATTGATTAGTAAAACTTTCAATTGACTGATTTGCAGAATCATTAAAATTTTCACTCATAATCTTAATATAAAAATTGGTTATTAGTTTTTTATTTTTAAAAGCAGTGCCTTTTACAGCACTACTTTTTTTATCATTGCTACCGCTGATTTTCGGTCTTCCAAAGCATTCAATACATCGAAAATTTTGTCGGACCAACCTGCGATAAGATATACATCATTTTTTCTGACATCCAACGGTTGTTTTCCGTAACCTGCCAAATCAAAAATATACAATTTTGCATTCGGATTGATACTTTTGTATTGATTCCATGAGTTTTCAAAAGAATTTCTACCACCGTTGCTATCCCAAAGCTGAGTATCGGTGAACAACATTACTTTATCCACTTTTTCTCTTTTTCTGATCAAATCTTCGATCACCAAGTAACCGTTTGTGGAGTAACCCACTTCACCTTCTCTTTTGTAGAATGCATCTACGTTTCTCAGGATACCATTTTTAGGCATCGGAACTCTCTTCCAAGTGTCACCAAACATACCTGAGATCACATTTTTGCACTGCGACTGCAACATCATTGACATTAACAAACCGATATCGTACAACAATACTTTAGATTTCGGAGAAACAGGTTGTTGCATCGAACCAGACACGTCTGCCGCAATCACAACCGAAGTTTCGAAACCAAAACCTTTGATATTTTTTGCACTTACCATCACAGCATCTTCCAATGCTTCCAAGATTGACGAAGTATATTTTGAATCAATCGTTTTCAATTCTCTATACGCCGCCAAAAATCTGAATGGCAATTGTTTTGAATTTCTCACTGCTTTTTCATCCGACAAATAGTTGCAAACTTTGTACATCGCGTCTGAAGAAACGTTGGCTTCCAAAATATTTCTAAGGTTTCTCAATGTTGCCATATAACCTAGTTTGTTGCTGAAAATCAATTCTTCCCATTTGTTTTTGAAAGCTGATTTTCTTTCTGTTTCATCAGCAAATTTTGTCTGACCCAACACTGAAAGTTCAACTTCCCAAGTGTATGGAGTTTCCAACGAATCGTCAACAATTTTATTAAAAATTGCCTGTTGATTTTCGTCTTTTGCTTTTGGGTGAACCAAGAACAAAGCATCTTTCAAAGTTACTTCAGCCTTTCTGTTGTATTTTGCGAATTGATATTCATCAAATTTATTGAAAGATTTCACCAAACCTTTTTGGATTTGTTTTGAAAGTTTATTCAATTTTTTAGTATCCGTTCTTTCGTTGGCTAATTGGTAATATGCCAGCAATTCTGTGATTTCGTCTGCTCTTTGGATAACTCCGTCAACGGTTCTGCTTACCAAGTCTGTACCTGAAGTTTGTTTAGCCAATTCGGTCGTCAAAACCAATGGAATTGAACGCAAATACATATCTTTTCTTGCATAGATCGCCAATTTTGCAACGAATTCAGGATCATTTTTCAGAATCAAAGATTGAATTCTTGTCAATCTGTCGTTACCTTTTTCATATGAAGTGTTTGATAATCCTGTTGTAACAACAGCACTGTATAGTTCTTCTGCAGGTGTCATTGTATAAGCTTTTGCACCTTCGTAGTTCATGACTACTTTATTCTCTTTTCTTAAAAAATTAAATTTCATGGTTACTGTTTTTTTTGTTAAACATTTGGAGATTATCACCTTCCTCTCTGATTTCTTATGCAAAGTAAGGATGCTTTTGCGCAATGTTTTTGCGTAGTAACTATTTTTGTGAATATTTTTTAAATTTTTCGTTTTTAAACACTAATGACACAAATTTTTGCACTAAAAACACGAATGATTGATTGTGATATTTGTGAAAGTACTAGTGTGATTTGTGTTTAGATAAAATCTATCATTCGTTTTACATAAAGGAATTGCTAATTTGGATTTTTTGGAAATCAGTTGTCTAGCTTTGTCTTGATTAAAATTTAAGCTATGATAAAAGGATTATATGAAACTCACGTACAGGTAAGTAATTTGGAAAATGCAATAGAATTTTATACTAAAGTTTTAGGATTAGAATTTGCTCACAAAGAAGAAAGTCGCAGAATTGCATTTTTATGGATTGGAGAAAATAAAGAATCCATGCTTGGTTTGTGGGAGCAAAAAGAAAATTTGCAAACAAGACATTTTGCTTTTTCGGCAGATAAAGAAGATATTCTGAATTATTCCGTTGAGTTTTTAAAAAATAAAAATTTAAAGCCGTACAATTTCTTAAAAGACGGAATTGATGAACCAATGGTTTTTGCGTGGATGCCTGCGTTAGCGATTTATTTTAATGATCTGGATGGAAATCAACTGGAATTTATTTCGATTTTGGAAGGAGAAGGAAAACCTGAGTTTGGAGTCATTTCCTATGAAAAATGGTTGGAAAACAAATAAAAAAAGACAAATCTAAAATTTAGATCTGTCGATTTTTTGTAACCTTGATGAGATTCGAACTCACATTCCCTATTGGCATTGCGGCTGTAAATACGCTTTCCTACTTCTCCGAAGATTTTCGGTGCTTCTGTAAACTCTACCCATTAGTCCGCGCAGGTCTAACCGGAATATCCGCAAACTCTACGGTAAGCAATATTTTGCCGTAGGCTTTTCCTTTTAAGCTACAAGGCTGTTTTTACTTTATTTTATTAATTGGATTATCATCCAATCCTTTGATAAATCGTCCCTTTGGGACTCTTTAAATTTTCAAAACAAGACAGGTTTTGTTCTCACAAAACCCATCTCTATAATAATGGTTATTAGTTTTATTTTGCGAAGATCTCTTTCAGCTGAGAAAGAATATTACTGTTTCCGGAAACGGTGATATCTCCAATTTTGTCGGCGATTTTCTCCATATATTCCATTTCTTTCAGTTTCCACAGGACTTCGTTTTCTTCCATCAATTTTGCGGTGTTCAGCAAACTTCTTGTGGAAGCTGTTTCTTCACGACGCATGATGCTGTTTGCCTGAGCTTTTTTCTCGGCGATCAAAACCTGATTCATGATTTCTTTCATTTCTCCGGTCAAGATCACGTCACGGATTCCGGCGTCAGAAGCTTTCAGACCTAGATCTTCTGCTTTGTTTCCAAGATTTTCAAGGATTTCTTTTCCTACAGAATCTTTTTTCACAAGCAATTCATCCAACGTCAAAGCTCCAACGAACTCACGCAAAGCCAATTGCATCAAAATATATAATTGCTTATCATATTCTTTATTTTCCATCAAGGCTTTTACAATATTTTCCACTTGAAAACGCACATAGAAATTGATACGAAGCATCGCTTTATCTTTCGTCAAAAGTTCCTGACCAGCAATTTCCATTTGCTGCATACGAGTATCGATAGCTTTTACCTCAACAGAAATTTCGTTGTTCCAGAAGTAGTAAGTTCCGGCTTCTAAGACTTTAGTCAATTTCCCGTCAATTAACAATAATCCTTTATATTGATTCGTCACCACAAACTTTCTTGTGAAATTTTTCAACTTCATATTTTCCAGGATTGTTTTAGAGATTTTCTCTGTGATCTCAACTTTCGTCAAGTCAATTTTTTGAAATTCTCTGTTTAAAATACCTTTCCAGAAAGCATATTGACCAACATTCAACACTTCTTTGAATATTCCGTTTTCCTGTACCAAAACGATTTCACCATCTTTTACGTCAATGACTTCCACCATTGAATTCAAACTTTCATTTTTCAATAAAAGATTCAGATCCTCTGTTGTTTTAAATGGATTTTTCATTTCATGAATTTCCACGGATTTATTTCCGAGAATCCAATGATTACCTTGTTTTAAGATCTCAATTAAGTTTCGGTTTTTGAAGACCAAACCAATCTGATATGCTTTAATTTGTACATTTTTAAACATCATATTTTATTTTAAGTGTTATTAATTTTAATTAAAAAAGGAAAAATTCGAGATTCTCTCTTCCAAAAATGGCGGAAGGAAAGTTTTTCATGAAATTCCATTCAATTCAGAATATTATTTTTAAACCTATTTTCTAATGAATCAGATCTTGGGCGTGTCCCTTACCATCGCTGAAAGCAACAACTCGGGTCGCTACGTTCACTTCTATCTTTTTTGCGAACAAAAAAGGATATCCGTTACCATCGCTCACGCGGAAAATCGTCCTTCTTAGAAAATTCAATCTAATTATTAACTATTCATCAACTGAATTTCATTTTCAGAAAAAATCTTTTCTTACAAGCTTTTTCAAAATGTTGATTCAACAACTGAAAAAAACTCAAATTTTCCCGTTACAAAATGTTTTTTTAGTGAGAAACATTCAAAACTCTAATAAAAAATAGATTTTGAGTCTATTTTCAACCTACAGTGACAGTGTAGTGCTCTAACCAACTGAGCTACCTCATTCGAAGTGAGGGAGGGAGTCGAACCCTCGCATCCAAAAAAGCTATTACTCTAACCGAACTGAGTTATATTCCCTTACGGAAATAGAAGGATTCGAACCTTCGACATATAGCGCATGGTAGAAGTTTTTTGGCAAACTCCTGAAACCTTCAAGTCAAGTTGAACAGAATCAATAATGTCTCTCAACAAATTCTCCTGCAATGATGCTATACAGAAACACTCAACAAGACTTGCCTGATATTTTGACTAAAATCTGTTTTTAAAAATTTTAGTGTTGTTTTATTTTGATGATGCAAAGTAAAGGGTGTATTGCGCAATGTTTCTGCGTAGAATATTTTTAATATATTTTTTTTAATTTTCTTTTGTCTTGAAACAAAAGAAACAAAAATTCAAGACTTGGAAACTTACGCTAAAAATTAATTCTGTTCTCTAAAAATTCTAAAACTCGCGCGAATTCGGCATTGGTTCTTCGATTCAATATTGGTCTCGCGCTCAAACAGTAGAATTTTCTTAACGTTCACAGAATTAATTTTCTTAACGCTCCATTTTCCTATGTCAATAAAAAACTCCCTTTTGGAAAGGGAGTCATTGTTACATTTTTAAATTGCTAAATTGTTACATTAATCTTGCAGTAAACACCAATGCAAAATCTTTGCAATATTTTTCGCATCATCCACCCCTCTGTGATGAGTGCCTTCAAGCTTGAAATTCAGTTCGCCTAAAGCTCTTGCCATTCCGACACTTTTGCGAACGGTTGGATGCAATTCGCCGAATAATGTTTTCACATTAATATGATCATCACTCAAAGGATAATCGACATTGAATCTTCTTGCCTGATTTTGAAGCATATTCAAATCGTAATTCCCATAACTTGCCCAAGTCAGGTCTTCTGAATCATATTCTGCTCTCAGAATATCTAATGCATCTTCGAGTAAAATGCCTTCTTCATCAAGCATTTTCTGAGTAATGGAAGTCAGTTCCGTACAAAACGGACTTACTTTTGAATATTGAGGTTTCACTAAAACCCCCTCATTTTGCGAAATCTTACCGGTTTTTGCATCCATTATGCAAACTCCGATTTCTATGATTTCACTTTCCTGACCTCTCGGCGGGCGGTCATCCCAACACGTGGCTTCGAGGTCTATAATTAATATATTGTCTGTTGTTTTCACTTTTTTAAATGTTTTAAAAGGTTCGAAGTTTGAAGTTGGGGGCTGGAAGTGAATTATGCACTGCAAAAAAACTTCCCGCTTCCCGCTCCAATCTTCCTTACCAAAATTATTATTCCAAAATTTTTCTTAGAATTCTGGCAGCATTGTAAGCATCGTCTGCTCCGCTGTGATGATTTCCTTCAAAATCCATATTGAAGAACTTTAGGGCTCTTTTTAAACCCATCATTTTATGAAGTCCATGATAGTTTTTGAATTGATTCATCACATTTATATAATTTTCAGAAAAAGGATTTTCGATTCCGAGATAATCACATTGTTCCATGATCTGCTCTTTATCAAAGTTTCCGAAACCTGCCCAAGTAAGCGTGGGAGAATTGTATTCATTCCTTATTTTCTCACAGGCTTCTTCAAAATGAATTCCTTTTTCTTTTATTAATTGTGGAGTAATTCCTGTTAAATCTGTACAAAATTTATTGATTTTAGACCTTTCTGGAATTACATAAATGCTTTGTTTCTTGGAAATTGCTTTTGTTGTTACGTTTAATTCGCAAATTCCTATTTCTATAATATCGACTTTTTGTCCAGGGGGAATTCTGTCGTTTTCCCAACATGTGGCTTCTAAGTCGATGATTAATATTGTGTTTGTTGTTTTCATGTTTTTTGGTTTAAAGGATGGGAGTTGGAAGCAGGAAGTTTTTACGGTGTGCAATATACTTCCAGCCTCCAACTTCAGACTTCCATCTTATTAATTTCTTGGTGCAAAAGGTGGAGTCCATTTTTTCTTCTTCATTAATTCCCTGACTTCTTCGTAAGAAATTGGATAAAAATTATGACAGTCTACACCCACATCGATACTCAATGCCATCTCATCATCCGGCAAAGTTCCGTGTGAATGCCCGTAAAGCTGCCAAACTCCACGATGTGAGCCATTCCAGGTTCTCATTGCGTAATGAAAAAGAATAATTTTCTGTTTGCCATTGTCATTTTCAGGTTCATCAATTTTCAGTTCATGATAATCTCGAATGGAAGCGAATCGTTTAGGATAAGTCAATGTTGCACCTTCATGGTTTCCTTTTATTAAATGGATGTTTCCGTTCAATCTATCTAAAATTTCTTTAGTAAAATCAGGTTTTCCTAAACTCATATCGCCCAAATGATAGACAGTGTCACCATCTGCAATTCTTTCATTCCATCTTTTGATGAGTTCTTCATTCATCTGTTCTAAAGACTCAAAAGGTCTTTCGGAGAATTTTATAATATTTTCGTGACCAAAATGATGGTCTGCTGTAAAAAATATATTGGGTTTCATTTTTTGTCTTGTTTAAATTTTTAATTAATTTTCTCGAAATGCTTTATAAAAAGCAGTTTCAATTTCTAGTTTATCGCTTTCCGTATATCTTCTGGAAAAGTGAATCGGGATGGCTTCTTTCACCTCACATTCATTCATAATTTTTCCTGATGCAGATGCGAAACTGTGATAATTTAGCTTTGCAAATTCCTGATCTTCATCTTTGTAAAATGCTTCTATATAGACCATATCTGCTCCATTGAAAACAGTTTTTATTTTTTCATAATTGTCTTCACAAACGGCATGATCCATAATTACTCCTAATTTGTAACCTTCACTTCTTGTCAAAAAATGAAATAGATCTGAAACTTTATAAATCTTTCCTTCAATTTCAATTTCTTTGTCGGAATCGTTGTTTTCAAAAGCTGTTTTCAATTCGCTGATCCATTTTCCTTTTTTAAATTCGGAAGCGTTTTCATTAAAAGTAACTGAATCTTTTTGTTTAAACAGATAAGCAATGGAATCTGTTTTGTGATCAAGAATTGCAAAATCAACATTCATGTATTCATCTTCAAAAAGGAAATTTTGAGTTGTTAACAATTCAAGATTCCAATGTGGTGGACGAATTTTATAGACATTGATTTCTTCTTTTGAAACAATCTCACGAATTTCATATTCAATTGCATTTTCATCAATTAAGTTCCAAGTGTAAGATTTTAACCTTGCTTCAATTTGATAATGAATATTTTTCGGTCCGCAAATCACAATTTTTTCTCCACTTCCAATTTGATGTCTGAAAATTCCATCAAAATTTGAAAAGTGATCAATGTGAGTATGACTAATGAATATTGCTGAGACCGACTGTATTTCTTTCACTGTCAGTAAACTCGCTTCACCGCAATCACACAAATAATGTTTTCCTGAATTGGGAATTTTTATTAATATACTGATGTCTTCTCTTAAAAGACTTTTTATTTCTGCCTGTAACATTTCTTTTTATTTTTTACCACAATTAATCATTCTCAGTGTCATTCTGAATGAAACGAAGTGGAGTGAAGAATCTACTTTAATATTACGAAAATAGATTCTTCCTTCGTCAGAATGACAAACCTTCTGCATATTAAATTGATTATTTTATGGTTTTGTTAAATACATAAAAAAGTTTCGATAATAAATTACCGAAACTAAACTTTAAGAGTCATCAACTCTTCTTTTATAAAGTCGATTACTAAAGAATTCAATTTTTTATTGATTCTTTTATGTTCGTCTTTTTCTATAGTTGTGAAAACTTTCGGGAAATCTTTTTCAAAATCTTCAAAAATATCCTGTGAGAAAAGACCAATGACTTTTCCAATCATTTTGGGTTCAAATTCACCAATCTTGCTAACAACATTATTCAACCTGTTTACAGTTGCATATTTTTGGATTTCTTCCCAAATTTCCTGAGCCTTTTCACCAAAATGAACTTCTTTTTGAGTCGGTTTATCTTTTCTAACCATTTTAGATTTTTCGACCCATTTTTCATTTTTATTTTTTAAAATGACCCTTGAACCGTTTCCAAAATATCTGGTTTTCAAAGTTTTAACAATAGTTCCTTCACACATATTATTCTCGATTTCAGGTAATCCCAACCAAGCCGGAATTTTAGAATCGAAAACATTAGGGAACTTCAAAGCTTCATCCAAAGTACCTTGAAACAAAATTTTTGCGTAGAAAAATCCGGTTTCCTCGAAAATTTGGTTGACCAAATCTGTATCTAAATAAGTTGTTCCATTCAATTTAATATCGAATGCATAAAATTCATTGTAAGGCGCATATTCAACACCTTTTTGAACTTTTATTGCATCTTTTATGGGCTCAACTTCTTTGTGCTTGTAACCACCACCGAACAATTCACCGTAAATAACCACGGTTTCTAAATCAGGGTAAATACTTTTCACTTTTTCGAAGACATCAATTACGTTTTTTCTATAACGTTCTAAAATTTGATGTGCATTATAGAATTTTTCATCCTTTTCAATGAAAGCGGTTCTTTTGGCAATCTTAATTTCCTTTCCATCGGTAAAGAAAGAGAAATTAGCACCGTGAACTTTTTCCTGTACAATGAAAACCTCATCCCCAAAACCCTGCAACTTGATCTGATCGATCACGCGGGTTTGGTAAGCATTTTCTATAGAGTTATATGTTTTGAAAATCATTTTTTTAATTTTTAATTATTTTAACCACAAAAGAGACAAAAGATTTAACACTTAAGAACACTTAAGTTTTTAAAGCTTAACACTTTGAAAACATCAAGTATACATAAGAGAAAATCCAAGATTTTCATTTGTAGTTTAACTTACTTCTAATTCGTTATTCTTCATCTGAGTAACGTGCCTTTGAGCGTGAAGTGAAAGGAAATAAATGTATTCATATACATTGATTTTTCCCAGTTCATTCACGGTCATTGTTGTTTTGCAGAGAAGACCTTCGCCGTTTTTCATCAAGTCTAAATAATTTAAACATTGATGATATTGTTGAGAAATTAAACTTCTGATTTCATCTAAATTTAATTCTCCTTTCGGCTCCATATGTTCTGGTCTAATCCATTCAAAAGCTCCGTGTTCACCTACTTTTTCAAACCTTTCTTTATTGAAACTGTAATTTTCAATTTCAAGATTTAAATCAAGATTAAGATAATTTCGCATTGCTTTTTTTGAACCTTTTTCAATAAGAATCAACAAATAAAAGTTTGTAAGATAAACGTGCTCTAAAATCTGCTGAACCGTCCAACCTCCGTTTGAAGGCTGATAATTCAACGTTGCTTTATCTTTATCAAACCATCTGTCAACCTCATCAAAACTGAGTTTCAAATGCTTTTTTATATCTTGAATTAATCTAAAAATGTCCATTACAATTTTTTAAAGTTGTTTAAAAGTCCTTCAATACTTTCCTTTCCAACAGGATTCATTGAGTGGGAGTAGAATTTTGGTAAGTCCAAATAGTTATCCATACAATATTCTACCAACCATTTTGCACAATCGTAACCTGTTTTTTCAACAAATTCCTGAGAATTTGGTTCTAAATAATGTTCATCTGCAAGGTCATGGTCAAAAGAAATCATTTCTGGAAGTCCTTTTTCCAAAATCCTATTGACAAACTGCTCGTAATTACGAACGATGTGCCAGTCTTTTCTGAGGAAAATATCTTGTTTTGTATAATGATATGCCTCAATCGGATATCTTATATCATCCAGAAACAATAATCTTTTTGTTATTTCCATTGCTTTATTTATTTTTTTGGTTGGAAATTGGGAGCTGGGTGCAGAAAGTTTATATACATTTCAAAAAACTTCCAGCTTCCTACATCCCGCTTCCAGCTAAATTTATTACACCATCATATCAGCACAATTGGAACTTGCAAATGCGTCAGGTTTTGCTTTAAACACATATCCCATTCCCAGAATATATCCCATTGCATCTTTCAAAGCAACATTGGATTTAAAATCCGGATCGGTGTTAATGTCTGCGTGTACCTCCATTTCCACATCATAAGTTTCCAGAATAGAGCAAATTGCATAGGCGATTTCAACAGATTTGTTGACTTCATTCAACATTCGTTCTTTGATACTGATACTCTGTATTTCTCTTTCTTTTCTGATAAAGGTAAACGCTCCTTTTCCCTCACGAA
Source organism: Chryseobacterium sp. GW823-FHT05E08 (assembly GCF_058795655.1). NCBI lineage: Bacteria > Pseudomonadati > Bacteroidota > Flavobacteriia > Flavobacteriales > Weeksellaceae > Chryseobacterium > Chryseobacterium sp. GW823-FHT05E08. Next base: position 587,502 of record NZ_JBXAHY010000003.1, read on the forward strand.
TAAAGACCACTGCCGTAGCATAATTAATGGCATCACCATAAACGTGGGAGTCTGAACCCACACACACTTTCAGTCGGTGTCCATTTGCCTGTTCGCGGATGATGGCTTCTTCTACCAATTGTGTGATAGAATGTTGGAAAAATTTTCCAGTCATATTTTGCCATGTTTGTTGTTGCGTTTCCATTTTTTCTACATGTTTGTTTAAATACTTATTTGTTAATAATTTCAATTGTGAATAGTCAATTCGCTTTGCTTATCAATTTTGTGATACAAAATTCACGATTGACTATTCACCGTTTTGCACTCCGAACTGGACTCGAACCAATACCATCAGTTTTGGAGACTGAGATGCTACCATTACACTATCGAAGCAATTTCTGTTGATTCATCAGGACTCGAACCTGAACAACAAGAGTCAAAGTCTTGTGTGCTGACCAATTACACTATGAATCAATTCATTAATAATGAGTAATAGGTAATTAGTAATATTTTTCATGCTTTATTATTACTCATTGTACATTCCTTATTATTCATATTTTGGCGGAACAGACAGGAATTGAACCTGTACCTTTAGTTTTTCAGACTAACGTGCAGACCTTCTACACCACTCTTCCAAATTTTTGTAAATGATAATTGATAAGTTATAAATGATACCATTGTTGCTTCTATCATTTATTATTGATAATTTATCAATTATGCTTTTGTACGGAAAAAGGGACTCGAACCCTCAAAACCTTGAGCCTAAATCAAGTGTGTCTACCATTTCCACCATTCCCGCAAATTTTCATAAGTAATCAGTAATGTGTAATTAATAATATAAATTCATACTTAATAATTTATACTAGCAATAATTACTCATTGCACATTACTTATTACTCATATTTTGTACTCCATAAGGGAATCGAACCCTTGCTTTCTGCTCGAAAGGCAGGCGTCCTAACCGTTAGACGAATGGAGCATTAAAAAAAATCAACCAACCAGGAATCGAACCTAAACAACAAGAGTACATTTCCTGCATGCTGCCGTTACATTATCAGCTGATTTTTATGGTGGAAGTAGTAGGATTCGAACCTACTCAGCAATGAAGCAATAGATTTACAGTCTGCCCCGACTCTCCAACTTCGGCGTACTTCCCTTTTTTATAAATGATAATTGATAAGAGATAAATGATTTTCATTCTACTTCTAATTTCTAGCATCTAACTTCTTTTTTGTGAAGAAAAACAAAGCTTGTCATTATTTTTTTAGTTTGATATATGAACTTCTTCGCTCGACAAACTCTTTTTTTCTTCGGAACTAATCTCATTTTAGTTATTTGAGATGGTTATGGGATTCAAACCCACTCAGTTTTCACAACGGTTTTGCAGACCACCCCGACTCTTCCACTTCGGCGAACCATCGTTTTCTATTTATAATTGATAAGAAAGAATAAATGATAATTGATATTTCTTTCTCTTTAAAATTTTAAAATTTTCATTAAAAAAATAAAGCCTGTCTTAATTTTTGTTTGATATAAGAACTTCTGCGCTGTGACAAACTTTATTTTACCTAAAAATTTATATTATGTTTAAAACTTCAATCTTCCAGCCTCAAGTGAGTTAAGAAAAAGCCTGTCTGTATTGTGTTTTTGGCGTAAAGATCTTCTGCTCTCGACAAACCTTTTCTTTTTCTCTTTTGAAACAATTAACATTTAGTTTTTGCGATTCTGGAAAGATTCGAACTTTCAACTTCCGGTTTAACAGACCGGTGCTCTACCATTGAGCTACAAAATCAATTTTTGTAATTTCGGAAGGACTCGAACCTTCAACCTTCGGCTTATGAAACCGATACTCTAACCTATTGAGCTACGAAATCTTTTATGTGAACTGCCAATTATCAATTCCCTTTGCTATCAATTTTCAAATTCACTTACGAAGTGAAATTCACTATTAACCATTCACATTACTGCACTCCATAAGAGAATCGAACTCTTATTTACTGCTCGAAAGGCAGCCGTCCTAAACCATTAGACGAATGGAGCAAATTGTCTGGAAAGCAAGATTCGAACTTGCGACCTCCCGCGTCCAAGACGGGTAAACAACCACCGTTATCTTTCCAGTTTTGCAGATTCATTTCAAAATTCTTTTCCGAGAGACAGTCGGATCGGAAATTATCCATGAATCTTTGCGGTCTATGCGAGAATCGAACTCGCAGTGCCTGAGCGACAGTCAGGCAGGTTAGCCATTACCTCAATAGACCTTTTTTGTGATTCCGACAGGACTCGAACCTGTAACCCTGGGTTTAGAAAACCCATGCTCTATCCAATTGAGCTACGGAACCTTAGTTAATATGAATAGTGAATTGTCAATCCGCTTTGCTTGTCAATATTAAATTCACTTACGAAGTAAAAATTCACCTTTGACCATTCACTTTTTAGTAATCCCAGAAAGATTTGAACTTTCAACCCCCGGTTTAAAAGACCGGTGCTCTAACCATTTGAGCTATGAGATTGTTTTTGTAATCGCAGAAGGACTCGAACCTTCAACCTTCGGCGTATCAGACCGATGCTCCAACCAATTGAGCTATGCGATTGTTTTTAAACTTGTGAATAGTCAATTGTCAATTTGCTTTGCTTGTCAATTTTAATTCACCTACGAATCAAAATTCACTATTGACCATTCACATTTTTGGGTTTCTCCGGGGATCGAACCCTGTTCTCCGGTGCCACAGACCGACGCTTTACCAAATAAGCTAAAGAAACCATAAAAAAAGCGCCTCTTTTTGGGAGGCGCTCTATATTTTGACGTATCAGTTTATTAACTGACGCATTTATATAAGCACCTTTTATCCACAAATTCACTATCAAGAATACATGCACATCCCATCGGCTCTTGTCCGTGTAGTCTTGAATACTGATTAGATATGTTATGTAATTGTTTCATTATATTCTTGTTATGTTAAAAAGTTTTTGAAATGTTGAAAACTCTGTTGCTTTCAATTTTCGGTTGCAAAGTAAATGTGATTTTTTTTAACTCGCAAATTTATTTTTATTTCAACCAATTGAAAATCAATTAATTAAACCTTACATTTGGAGTAAAGAATTTCTGTCCGTAATATTTTACAGATATCTTAATTACCTAAATGACTGTCTCTCATCGGGTTTACTTATCACGCTTATTTATCGTATTAAATGTTCATTGTTTATTAAATAATTTTCACTTTTATGGTTATTTTTTTTCATTCTAAATAATTTCTGACCTAAAAACACAAAAAACGCCTCGATTGTCGAAGCGTTTTTGTGGTATTTTGATTAAATTTTTACGAGTTTACAGTAAATAATTTCCAAAGCAAGCACATTTCGCTTCATTCCATATCATCCATTCATATCCAAACGATCCCTTTATTGACGGGCGATCGCATAGATTTAAACTGATATGTGCTCTTTGTATTGTCATAATTTTGTTGTCGCAAAGATAAATCTTTTTATTAATTTGTTGGTGATTTTACATTTGTACCGATGGCTTTGGGAACTTAAATCAACAGTTTTTCACTGATTCTAATTCCCGTTTTCTTCATTTATCAATTTATCTAATTCTTCAAGATCTGGAAATAGGCTGCCTTGAAAATCGTATAAACTTTTATACTCCGAAGTGGAAATGACTACAATCTCTTTTGCTTCAATTAAAGAAAGATGAGGAAATATTTCTCTTATTTTTTTTACTGCAAATAGTTGCGTTTTTCCAGATGATATAATTTCATTCACAATTTCAAAAGCATTTTTACCTTCATGCTTTAAATAAAGATATTTCATCGTGTTATCCATTTAAAAATCTTTTATTTTAATTACAATTAATTCCTAAACATTTTATTTCTCCCAGTTTTAAACCTGGAAATATCTTTCAAAATAATTTCATCTTTTGGATTGAAATGTTTCAACTCATTTACGATTTCAGAATGGGTATTCACTTTTTCTGCTATAATTTCGTAAGCTATATTTCTTGTGGTTGATTGTAATTTTTCATCTTTTTTAAACTCATATTTCAAAGCTTCCAGATAGATATTCCTTTTATCTGATGGAGTTTTCTTATATAAATTTTGAATTTCGCTGTCTAGTTTTTTCACATCAAAAATATTGGCGAAATAATTATTAAGACAATTAAAAGCATCTTTATTTTCCTCCCAACCCTTTAATAAAATCTGTTGAGCAGCTTCCGGTGTTTCCATTTTTTTGCGATATATTAAAGAAGCTTTTACCATCTGATTATTTTTTACATAATCATCAACTACCATTTGATAGTAAGTATGAGCATTTTTTATATCATGAATTTCAATGTATAAATCGCCTACTTTTTCCTTTTGCTCAAGTTCTTTATAAAGATCGATTGCTTTTCTATGTTGTTTTGCTTTTTCGTAACAGTTTGCAGCTTCCGATTTATTTCTAAGTTTTTTAAGATAAATCACTGCTGCTTCATTATAAAATCCGCCATCTTCCAATGTTTGGGCTCCACGATAATGATCACGAAGAAGATTCATATACACTTTTGCAGCTCTTTTGTAATCTTTTTCGTCGATATATTTTTGCGCTAGGTCTTCATATTTACTTCTAATCTTATCAAAAAGTGAAGGTTCAAGATAGAAATTTCCGCCACCTGCTCCACCTTTACGACCGGAAGATTGTTTTTCTTTTTCCTTCTCTTCCAAACGAATCAGGACTATAAAAATGATGAAAGCAACAATCGCAAAAATTACTAAAGTTCCGATAACACTCCAAAAACTCTGATGAAAAAGCTGAGCCAAAATCCCGATAACCTTAATGATCACCAGAATAAAAAATGCCGCCATGAACTTGTCTATAAACTTCTGCTTATTCATCTTTATCTGATTTTAAAATAGTTTTATCTTCACTGAAAAGCCTGTAAAGAAGCAATACAACTCCAATAATGAGAAGCCAAACAAACCAATTGTAGCCAAACATTTCGATCAAAGGATAGAAAATATATGCTAACAAAGCGACAAGAACAATAATCAGAAAAATTTTAATTCCACTTGGGACATTATCACCTCCAATATTCAAGGATTTTCTTTTTACGATAAAAGAATACAGTCCGACAACTCCTGTCATGAAAATTATTAACCAAATAATTTCAGAAAAAGAAATGTTATATTTTGAATAAGGTTTTTCTTTTTGCAATGTTTCCACTTTTTTTGCTTTGTTCGGATCAATTGGTGGTTCAATATATTCTTTTGTCCCGTAAAGTCGACCTAAAGAATCTTCAATTAAAACCTGTTTCTTTTTCAATATTGTTTTTACAATTCCCTGATCGGCTGGTTTTCCTGAACTTATTTTGTTAAGAGAATCTGTAATTTTTTTCTTGAATTTTTCTTCGCTTTGAGCTAAGTATTTTACTATTTTTTTACTGTAAACTTTCTTTAATGAATCTTTTGAAACATCTGTTTTATCATTAAGTTTGAAAATTTCGTCCTGAATTTTATTAATCGGTTTACCACCATTCTTTAAATATCCTTCATAGCTTTTTCCGTTATCTCGATTGCTAAGATGTAATGATGCTTTCATGTGTTCGTCCATCAACCCACGTCTTTCTCTTCCGTACATAGAATCGATCTTCATATCAATATCCGTAACACCGGATTGATAGGCGACAACAGGATTCATCATGTTTTTATCCACTTCGGAAACCTTTCCTGATGAAGGCATCGGAGGGTTTTGTACAGGTTTTTCTTTATTCAAAAAAATGAATATTCTAAACAAACCGATTACAATTAAAAACACAAAAAATATCCAACGGTATTTTTGAGAATAAGTAGATTTTTCATCATTTGAAGAATTTCCACCGAATAATTTACCGAGCCATGAATTCTGAAATTTAAACTTACCGAAACCGTCACCTCTGGAAGTTCCCATCACATCGAGGGGAACTCCTAATTCTACCGCTCTGTCGGGATATTTTTCGATATAACTTAAATATTTTTCAACTTCTTTTTTATTTCCTGCCATCACTTTTTTCAGGTCGAAAGGCAGGTTTTTCATCCATTCTTCTTCTGTCTGTGGTTTTTCAAGAGCTTCAAGAATTTTTTCATCGTCCATTTCAACAGTATAACTCTCAATTTTTTGAGGAATTTTTACGCCGTTTGATGGTTTTCGAACAGTAATATTTGATTTTTCAGGATATTGAATTAATGAAATCCAATCGATTTGTTCTGATAATTTAACCAAACCAAATTCGGGATGCATAATGAGATATTCAGCATCTATATTTTGCCAGTCTTCAGGATTTATTTTAGGATAAAAAATCGTGTTTTCAGGAATGAATAATTTATTATCAAAACATTGGAAATAAGAATTTTTTCCAATTTCAGTTGGTGTATTTTTATCAAAAATTAAAAAACATCCATACAAAATATTCGGTTCGTTGGAAGGAATCGGAAATGACTGAATTTCGTTTAAATCAATTCCTAAAATTTCCATCTCGTGAAGCCAAATCGATGGTGAAGAACCTTTTATTAAAAGTCCTTTTTTAGGATAATTATTTTTCGGAAAAGGTTTAATTCTAAGCTCCATATTCCAAAATTTGATTAATAAACTTTTCGAGATATTCAAGATACATATCTTCCATTTTTTTCACTTTCAACAATGTATTTTCGGGCAGATAATATTCTGAACCACCAAATTCTACATTAGTCGACAACGACAAGAAACCCTGTTCTGTAGAGGGTATATAAAACGTCGGAACATTTCCGTTACTGCTTTTAAAGGTCAACATTCCGCGGGAATCTGTAATGATTTCGCTACCATCAGGAAAAGTGAATTTGTTTTTATTTTGCTCTGCGAAAATTTTAATTTCAAACTTATTTTTGATGAAATTTATTGAATTTTCATAATTCTTGTTTAATTCACTTCCAGAAACGACTAAATTACCCTTTGTATTAATTCCAATTTTACTGAAATTACCCAGAATTTTAATTCCACTGAAATTTAATCTTGAAACTTCTGCTTCAACCTTTGAACAGTTTTTTTCAATCTCATAATCATTACTAAACTTAGGCTCAATTGAAATATTTCCTTCAATATTTATCTTAAAAACATCTGGAATTCGAGATTGATACAAGTAAAAATTTTTATTAAAATAAACTAGATTAAACCCGATAGGAATATTTAAACCTGTAATATTTTGCTCTGAATATTCTTTTGTACTTAAATTTAATTTAGAAATCAACTTCTTATCCGGTTGATATTGACATAAAATAAATTGTTGTTGTTTATTTTTCGCCAAAGCGAACTGTCCTTTGGGTTTTACAGAAATATTTTCAATCAAAACTTCACTTCCATGATAAGTTTTATAATAATCGTAATAATCTCTATTATAATAATTATCAGAAAGATAGGTCTTTAACAACTGTTTTTTATTGCTTAAAATGAAAAATTCACCTTCATATAAAAATTGAGCAATTTTATAAGTCGGAGTTGGAAATAAAATCGGATAATTGAGTGGAAGATCTGTTTTTTTTCCACTTAACGAAGTATCATGATCTCTATTCTTTCTTCTCTGTGGCGGATTTGCCCATAATTCTTTAAGAGGAAGAATTATTTTTTGAACATGCTTTCTTGTTCCTTTATGATGTTTGTAGAAATTTAATTCTCCATCCGCCGAAGTGGTGACTAAAAATTTTAATCGATCTCTATTTTCGTGAATCGTTCGTTGAATATTTTCGTTCGCCAAGTTTTCCTGATGCGTAATGAAGAAAACCTCCAGATCTTTTTCTTTATGTTCCTCCTGAAAAAATCTATCCAAAGCAGGTGAAACTTCTAAAACCGGACTTACCTGATTTAAATTATCAACCACTTCCTCCACTTTATCTAAAGAGATAAGCACATTGGTTTGTCCTAACGCAAAAACTTTACACTCAGAATGTGCTTTCGGATGCTTGATCACCGCAATGGCAGAAGCAAAGGCCAAAACCTTTGGCGTGCCCCAATTTTTAAGGGAAGTATCAATTAAAATTATTCTTTCAAAAATATTTTCCTCAGGCGGAATTTCACGCTGAATGTACAAGGCTTCATTATTGGCAACCCGATTCATGAAAATCTCATCTTCATTGGCAAATTCAGATAAAAGCATTCTTGATAATTCGCCTTTGTTGGTCATATCAGAAATTCCTCCAATCGGTTGTTCACCGGGAGAAAGATGACGCATTGGAATTTTAAGACCGCTCCAAATTCTTTTTATTAAGCTCCCAACCTGAAAGGTTTTTGGATCTTCAATTAATTCCTGAATAAAGTCTTTGTTGGTTTCAATGGTTGTTTCTTCCTGTACTACTTCGACGTCCAATTCGGGAATATCATTAAAACCTTTCATAGCTTCAACAATAGACTCTGTAGTAGGGAATTTTTGATAAAGTAATTTTAAAGTCTGAAAATCTTTGTTAACTGGAGCATTAATAAAAGGTTGTTTAATTGCACAGTCTGAGATTTTATCTGGTCTTTTTTCAAATCTTTTCAATATCAATTCTGAATTTCCTGGAGAAATTATATTATGACAATCTTTAAAAAGCGTTTGCAACAAAATTATTCTGTTTCTTCCTTTTTTATAAATAGGGTCTAGCTCTTTTATATTTTTTAGGAAATGAAAAACTCCACTAATTTCAATTTTCACATTAGAATTCATCATAAAGTTTCCTAAATCTATATGAGTATCATTGCTAACGAATAATACCATAAGAAGTGAACCAAAAGGTGGAAATCCTTGATATTTTAGTTCTTTTAAAACTTCAATTACGTAAGGTCGATAAGCGACTGCTCCTATTCCTGTAAAATAAATAAGGTTATTTTCATTATATCCAGTATTATCAGGAACATCTTCATCAGTTGTCCATTCCCAGAAATAATGCTCATATGACTGAAAATATTCTTTTACATCCATTCTTGTGCTTTTTCAGTGAGACGAAACGAGCTTACCGACAGTTTTCGGAAATCATTTTTATTAATTGAAACATAACTTCCGTTTTCGTTCCATACAAGCCATTGATCTCCATTTTCATTATACTTTTTTTGAAGTAATGAGCTCAAATTTTTAAATTCAAAATCAAAACCTGTGGGTAAAAGATGCCCGTCTTTCGTCCAATATGTTTTTCCCGGAAAACTTAATAAGGGTGTTCCGAGAAATAAGGCTTTATCTTCCATCACAATCCATTCAATTTGGTCTAATTTGAATTTTGGAGTTGCTAAAATAAAGTCTTTAATTTTAGATATAGAACTTAATAAAGCTGTTGCAGATTGTTCTTCTTCACTTGATTTTAAGTTGACTTTTACTTTTTCATCAATTCCAAAAAAATTATGATTGGAAGGTGGAAAAGTCAAACGTAAAGCTTTATCAATTGGCGTCCACAGCAAAGCCGTTCTCACTTTTTTAGTTGGAACTAAAGCATTTTTTCGGAACAATAATCCGTCTCTTAATTCGTATAATAAAAAGTTGGGCAATTGCTGAATTTCCGCAGAATCGGCTTGTTCATCGGTAAAGTTTTTCAACCAGATTACATCTTCCTCCAAAGCGATCTGAATATTTTTCCAGTCACGAATGGAGCCCAGAAAATCTTCATCAGCTCGGGGAAGTTCTGCCCAAAATTCTTTTATACGGTTTGAAGAATCTTCTGCCATAGACTTTCAATTTCTTTTTGAATGTATTGTTTTTGCTCCGGATTTCTGATCCAGTCGCATCGCGTTTGAAGATACCTTAATTTATCTTTAATAACATTTTGCTCTTCAAAACTTAAAGTTCCGCCTTCCCATTTATCAATTAAAATTTTTACATCTTTCATTACTTCCTCCGGATTCGGCGTCTTGTTTTGTAAGGCCTGAGGATGAGATTTAGGATCTTCATCTTTTTCGATGGTTCGGTTGATAATTCCTTCTAAAATTTCAATCTGTTCTTCTGTATCCCAAATGTGTTTCAATACCCAAATATCAGAAAGAATCGCTTCATTTCTGCCACAAATCAAAGCACTTGCTGCAATTAAATTTTGCAGTTTTACCGCTCGACGGTCAGAAATTGCAATTCCTGTATTTCGAAGACTGATAATTGTATTTAAATAGACTTCATAAATCGGTTTCAGATCTATATTTCTACACAAACTTTGAAGTTCTCTGATTTCATCTGAAAGAATCTCAGGCGCTTCTGTTTCAATATTATTTTCTAATTTTCTTCCAGCTAAAAGTACCTGTTGAAGGAGATCCGGATGCACATAATCAACATTAATTCTGATCAAAAAACGGTCGAACAACGCGTTCAAAGCTTCATCCTCAGGAAGAACATTACTTGCTCCCACAAACATTAGTGCAGGAAGATTTTTTGTTTCTTTTCCTCTTTTGAAGATCTTTTCATTCAAAGCCATCAAAAGTGAATTCAAAATTGCAGAATTGGCATTAAAAATCTCATCCAGAAAAACCATTGACGCTTCCGGCATCATGCCTTCTGTGTTGGTTAAAAGTTCACCATCTTTTAATTTTCTGATATCAAAAGGTCCGAAAATTTCATTTGGCTCTGTGAAACGGGTTAATAAATATTCGAAGTTTTTTCCGTCTTTCACTGTTTTTGCTAAGGTTCTTACAATCGCAGATTTTGCGGTTCCGGGAGGTCCGTACAAAAAGGCATTTTCTCTTGCTAATAAACAGATTCCCAGTAAATCTACTACGTCGTTTTTGCCGACGAAGGTTTCCTTAACGTAATTAAGAACTGTGTTTAATTTATTTATATTTTGAGTCATTGATTAAAATTTTAAAACTTCCACCATTTTTTATTTTTTGGCTTTTCCTCTTCTTCCTTTCTTTTTTTAGAGAGAAAAATTGATCTCTGGTAAGCATCAGTAATATCAAAATGGACTTCGGATCCGTCTTCTAGTGTTAAAACATCCAAATATTTATCTTCATGTTGAATTAATCTTTGTTGGATATATTTTTTTTTCAAATGAAGTTCCATGAAATCCTTTTCATCAGAAACCCTAATAACAATGTATGGATTCTCTATTGATCCATCTCCCGTTTTCTCCATACAACTCAGAATATTATGACAGATAAACATTACGCTTTCTGCAGCTTTTGTATTTCCAATCTGCTTTAAAGAAAAATATTTTCTAAAATGAGCTCTTGGGCTTAGCAGTACATTAATCGTAACATAATAATTCAGTTTATCGTATTCTTTATTCTCATATAATTTTTCCATGATATCTAAATCATCAGAATAAGGGTCATAATCGGGATTGGTTATAATTAATTCTCTATGTTTCAGAAAATTTTCTTTTGTGGGGTCTGCCACAAAATCAAATACTGTCTTTTCTCTCATTTTCTTCGGTTATTGTTTTTAATTCTCTCCAAAAAGCATCTTTATGCAGTCCAAATTCTGCAATCAATAAGTTGTTAATAAACGGAATTTCAGCCAATTTATATGCTTTCTTTTCTACAATTCTTTCGAGATATAGTTTTCGGTAAGTTTTGTCTTTTAATTCTTCTTCCCAATTTACTTTTTCTAAATCAATGTCAGATCCGATTGCTGAATAATGAAATTGTGATAAAATATTTTCCAACATTTTAATCAAAGGATCTTCTGCATCTGCAATTTGTAATCCGTCAACAATTTGCGGTAAAAACCTTAACGATAAATCTGCTGAAAGTATGGAAGAAATGTCTCTTGCTCCTTTATATGATGGAATCAATTTATTTAAATCCTTTGCTGTATCTCTACGAATTAAATACAATTGAGCACTGTGATATACTATTTTTCCTGCCCAAACTGCTGTTTCTTTATTGCAGTTTATTTGATCTGATAAAAATTCCAGCCTTTCTTTTTCAAATTCGCTTTCAAAATAATCGGATGCATCTTGTTCTTCCTTTCTTGAAATTTCTTTTATATCTGAAAAAATCGTGATGCATTCATCTTTTCGGAGAAGAAATAAGGTGTCTAAAAATGGGGAGGTGTTTTCCAGCATCTAACAAAAATAAAAATATTATTTGTGAATTGTGAATTTTGCGTCGCAAGTTATTGTTAATTAATTTCAGTTCGGAATAAGAAACCTAACAGGTTTTGAAAACCTGTTAGGTTTGATTTAAGCAGCTTTTTTTACAATACTTTAGCCCCGATTGAAACGGCATCCTTTTTTGTTGCGGCCGGAGCGAAGCGGAGGCCGTAACAAAAAAGATATAGTGGAAAGCGGGAAATTGCTTCAAAAAAATAAGTAATGAGTAATATTTTTTTGAGATTGCTTTACTTCGACAGGCTCAGCACAGGCTCGCTTTTCTCCTCGCAAAGACTTAATTTATAATCTCAATAATATTATTTTCCGGATCGAGAATTACACTTTCGTAGTAACCATCGCCAGATGTACGAGGTTCTCCTACAACTTCGTAGCCATCATTTCTCAACGTTTCTGTAAGCGCGTCAACTTTCTCGTTGCTTCCTGTTGAAAATGCAAGATGCACAATTCCAAATTTTTGAGCGTCAAATGAGTTATTTCCTTCCTGAATATCTGGTCTTGTCATGATCTCCAATCGTGAACCATTTTCAAAGCTTAAGAAATATGACTCAAAGTTTTTTACGGGATTATGGTATTTTTCATTGGAAGTTGCTCCGAAATATTTTTGATAAAATTCCTTTACTTTTTCTAAATCTTTAACCCAAATAGCAATATGCTCTATCTTCATTTTTTAAATTTTAATTAAAGATAATAATTGTCTTCTATAAATTGACAAGTTGAGCAAATTGACAATTCGCTTTTCACAGATTTGCTATCTTTGTGCCATTCAAAATAAAATTATGAGTATTCACATTAGTGCAAAAAAGGGAGAAATTGCTAAAGTTGTATTGCAGCCGGGGGATCCGCTTCGCGCACAGTATATTGCAGAAAACTTTTTAGAAAACGCAAAATTAGTAAGTAAAACGAGAGGTATTTTTTATTATACAGGTCTTTATAAAGGTAAAGAAATTACTGTGGGAGCCAGTGGAATGGGCTTCCCGAGCATTGGAATCTATTCTTTTGAGCTGTACACAGAATATGAAGTGGAGACAATCATAAGAATCGGAACTTGTGGAGCGTATACAACAGATTTGAAAACTTTTGATATTTTAAATGTTGAAAATGCAGCAAGTGAAAGTACTTACGCAAAATATGCATGGGAAATTGAAGATGAAATTCTTTCTCATCAGGGAAATATTTTTGATACAATTAATGCAACTGCAGAAGAATTAGCTTTAAAAACTAAAGCAATCAACGTTCACAGTAGTGACATTTTCTACAGAAAAGATCAGGCAATTCCTGCGATTGCAACGAAATATAACTGTCCGGCTGTTGAAATGGAAGCATTCGGATTGTATGCCAATGCAAAAAATTTGGGGAAAAACGCAGCAACGATTCTTACCGTAACTGATATTATTCCGACTCACGAAAATATTTCGGCTGACCAAAGGGAAACTGCTTTGAAACCAATGATCGAATTAGCTTTAGAAGCTGCTTGGAAAAGCATCTAAGAAGGAAAAAAGCAACACTATAAAATAAAAAGAGCTTTACATTAATTTGTAGAGCTTTTTTTTATATTCTGAAAAATTTTCTGGCGACTTCTGTCGTTTCATCCGCAACTTCGGAAATACTTACTTTCTTTAATTTTGCAATTGTCTGTGCGACATAAGGCAGATAGGATGGTTCATTTCGGCGGTTTTGTGTTCTCGGCATATTTTTCGGCAGCATGAAAGGCGCATCTGTTTCGATCATCATTCGGTCAAGTGGGACATATTTAATTACATCTTCCAAATGTTTAAACCTTTTATCATCGCTGATCGCTCCCGTAAATCCTAAATAAAATCCTTTATCCAAATAGATTTTTGCTTCATTCAAAGTTCCTGTAAAACAATGAACAACAGCCTCGGGAAGTTTTGAAAGATATTCGTCAGTAATTTCATTAAATCTTTTAAAGGCTGATCTTTCGTGAAGAAAAAGAGGTTTATCAACTTCAATTGCTAATTCGAGTTGAGCGCGATAACATTTTTCCTGAATAGGTCTTGGTGAAAAATCGCGATCAAAATCCATTCCACATTCACCGACTGAGATGACTTGATCTTGTCTTAATAATTTTCGAAGTTCGTTGATGCTTTCATTGTTAAAGGATTTCGAGTCATGAGGATGAATTCCTGCGGTTGAAAATAAAATTTCAGGATAATCTTCTGCAATCTCTGCTGATTCTTTGCTTCCGCGGACGCTTGTTCCTGTGAGGATCATTTGCTCTACTCCATTATCCAACGCTCGGTTGATAATTTCTTCGTGTTCGTTGTGGAATTGTTTATTGGTCAGGTTAATGCCAATGTCTATAAATGTGTTCATTTGTTTTTGTTATTATTTTGTTCATTATGTATAGTAAAGTATCTTATGACATGAGGACTTGTAATGGCGCTTTTAAATGATTTTTCTGTAGCATATTTTCTAAAATCAGAATATTTTGTTCCATTAACTTCTTTTGTAATTTTCACCCAGATCATTTTCTGGTTTTGCTTTCTGGTTTTCCAAAATTTCACTTCTTCAATCAATTGATCTTGAACGGCAGATTTTTCTGTTCTTCTCCATTTTTTATTTCCATACTTTTTTAAATAAGGTGGAATTTTTCCCCATTCATAAGATCGGAAAGTTCCTTTATTGTAAAGATTTTTCATAGCGTTTTAAAAAGGGAAGCAAGCAAGATTTGAACTCGCAACTCCTCTGGGTTTGAGGCATTTTTCCATTTAAACTATTGCTTCCATTTGGGAGATAAGCAGGATTCGAACTTGCAACTCGTCTTAGCAAAACGTATTTTTCCTTTACTACTATTATCTCCATTTTGGGAGTACAGCAGGACTCGAACCTGCAACTTTGCCTTGGAAGGGCAGTATTTTTCCAATTATCAACTATGTACTCCTGCGAAACGTACGGGACTCGAACCCGTAACATCTGACTTGGATGGTCAGGGCTCTTCCATTGAGCTAACGTTTCTTTTATTTTACCAAGTATGAATTTTATAATTTTTCAATAAAACTCCACTAAAATAATTCCCTTTGATTCCTTCAATAACAGGCTGTAAAATTCTAGCAGCTCCATCCACAGAATCCAGTGGCGGGATATATCCTTGCTCAAACTGTTTCTTTCTTAAACTTTCTTTTGCTCCCGTAGAAATCCAGCCAACATCAACTGCACTCATGTAAATCTGATCTTTTTCAAATTCTTTTGCAGAAGTGAGCGTCATCATATTCAAAGCCGCTTTCGTCATATTTGTATGTGGATGAAAAATAGTTTTATTTTCATAACTGAAAATACCTTCAGAAGATGTAACATTAATGATAAATTTTTCTTTGAATAAAGAGTTTCTCATTAATTGTTTTAATTCTTTAATTAAAAAATAAGGGGCAATATGATTGATGAGATTAACCTCTACCAATTCATACATTGAAACTTCTTCCAAAGTAGAATTCCAACTGGTTTTATCGCGATTATCAACAGGTTGCCCAAAACGCGTCAAAGCAACTGTGGTTTCTTCATTTTGAGCATATTCCAATTTTCCGATCTCATTTGAAATTTGTGTTTGATTGGGAATTAAGTTCTGAATATTTTTAAACTCAACCAACATTTCATTTTCACGTTTTATAATTGGAAGATAGTATTCATCGGGATATTTTATAGTTTGAGCAGCATTATTGATCAGAATATCAAGTGTTTCAAAATTATCTTTATAAAAATTGATGAATTCCTGAATAGCCTTTAAATTTCTAAGATCCAGTCCGTAAACCCAAAGCCTGTCTTTCCATTCAAGATAATCATCTTCCTGCTGAAGCTGTTCCAGAGCCAAAGCGGGGAAACGGGTCGTCAAAACCAAATTTGCACCATTTCGCAAAACTTTTAAAGCTGTTGCAAGTCCTACTTTTACACGTCCTCCCGTAAGAATTATATTTCTTCCTTTTAAATTTACAGATTCAAAACGTTTTTCATAGTTTTCTTCTGCACATTTCGGGCATAATCTTGTGTAAAATGAATGTGCATATGTATAGCTTTGATTACAACAGTAACAATTTTTAGGAATCTGAAGTTTTGTAAGTTTTGTTTCATCTTTTTGGTTATCATAAAAAGCAGAAACTCCTGCCAAAGCTTTTTTCAGCAATACAGATTCTGAATTGACTTCCAGATCCTGAGTTTTCATTTGGAAATAACTTTCCTGACGATTTTGTTTTTTAGCATTCTTATGAATTTTTGTAATCAGCCCTGAAAACATTCTGCTATCAGGATTATGAAAAGGCTCGTCTTTCAAGGCATTTAAAACCTTGAGACATGCTTCCCATTCATATTCCGAAAATTTTTGATTAGAAAAATCCATTGCTTCAATTTTATGATGACAAAATTATCAAACCTGTACGCAATCTTTTTACGCAGTAAAAAGATTTTTATTCATTAATAAAAATTTCCAGAAAACCAATCAATTGAGTTCCGCCGTGGCTCCACCGAATTCCATGACCGTCTTTTTCTCTTATCTCAAAAACTAATTCATGTTTGTAGTGAAAGAAAACATTCCACCAAGTTTGATTGTTGACGATGTAATTAATTTTCTCCATTACTTTTTGTTGTTTCTGTTGATTATTTCCTTTGACTTCACCCCAAAACAAATCGTCCATTCTTCCGACATGCTTCTCCCAGGCGCGTTGGGCAATAGTAATTTCATCATTAAAAGGTTTCATACAACTTTCAATCAAAACATTTCTAGAAGGCGGAATTGCATGTTCATCCCGAATACTCGCTGAAGTTAGTCTTTGACCCAAAATATCCAGCCAATACTCAAATGGAATTTCCTGTAATTTTTGAGCGATAATCTCATCTGAGTCATCAGTTTCAAGAATATTGATGAATGCAGAAAAACTTTTATCGCGGTCAATTTTTATTTCTTCATTAAAATAAGGTAAATCCCAATCTAAAGTTTTGTCTTTATATTTCTGAATATTTTTTGATAAAATTTCCAAATGTTCTGACGATAAAATAGGATGGTATTTTTCTTTCCAAGATGTTGAAAGCAATGGAATATATTTTTCGAACAGATTCATTTTAAAACATTTTAATCAGGTTAACAGAAAGTTTTTCCTCCTGAATTAAATAATCAATTACGTTAAACCATTTTTTGCAATGATCTAAAATCCATGCATCGGAAGAAGCTATGATTTCGGCATTTTCTGCTAAAAATTTATCTGGATTGAATTGTAGATCAACTTCCCAATTGAGATTGTTTTCCTGAGCAAATTCGAGAATAATTTGTTTGATTCTTCCGCTGTTTGACACAGGTTTATCGAAAATCCAGACTAATTTTTGAAGTTTTGCCTTTTGAAAAAATTGAGAAACCAATTCTATACTTTTTTGAGTCTGATTAACTCTTTTATACGTTCCATGAACACCGGAAAGATCGCGACAACAACCGTCAAGACCTTTAAAAATATAAGCTTCCGAAAGTAAACTTTCCAACAAAATCAAAATATTAAAGCCATCCAAATAAATGACTTTATCTTTTAAATCTAAAATTTCAATTTGCTTGGATCTTCTATTTTTAATCTGCTTTTCCGATGCAGAAGCACCACGAAGCACCTGAATTTGTCTGGTTTTTAATTTATAGCGATTCCCAACCAATTCTGAACTCGCTTTTTCAGCATAATCTCTGCTTAGAAGATAATTCATATCCTGAACCGCCAATTTTAATTTGTCAATTTGCTTTTCTGATTCGAATAGTATGTCGTCGCCTGTGTTTTTGCCACGGTTTCTGTTGTTGTTCATGGTCAAAAATAGATTTTTTTCACTAAATAAATAGATGGACTTTTGAAATTGATAATATTTTAATTAATAGTGATAAAAATAAAAAAATAAGGCATTATTTTGATAACATCTCACAAAAACACACAATTAGATGATGAATAACAAAACAAACTCTCAACCAGAAGGTGATCAGTTAATGATAACTGTTATCACTTATCTTTCTAAAATTTTAGAAACTTTAGAAAAAACACAAGTGAATGATTCAACTTATTATGACAATGCTGATGTCAAACGATTATTAAATATTAGTGACAGTACTCTGCTTCGTATCAGGAAATCACAGAATATCCCACATCTCAGGATTGGACGAAAAATATTTTATCCCAAATCTTTTTTTAATAATGCTCTCAAAAAATGAGAGCATTTTTTATTTATTCTTGAATATTCTTTGATAGTTCTTCGGAAAAAAAATGTTTTTTCCGAAGAACTATCGGATATTACTCGAAGAACACTCGAATAGTTATCAGTAGATTCCTTCAAAACACATCAAAACACATCAAAATACATCAAAATCCGTCATATTTTTCAAAGATCGTGACAGTTTAAAAATTCCTCTATAGGAGCGGACTTTAGTCCGCTTAAAAATAAATGAAAGATGGTTGGCTTTAGCCAAAATTTAATTTTTCAAGAATAAAGTTTAGATTTTTTCAAGAACCCAAGATGTGACGAATCAATAATAAACTGTTTGTATATTCAATTTTCAACATCGTGCAATCAATTATCCAAATTTAAACTTCGGATACGATTTTAGGAGAAAAAAATCATTGAAAAGTTCCCTTATTTATAATACTTATCATAAAATTTACAATAAGACTATTCTTTAAATGCCTGTAAATAAATACACAAGAAAACAGTTACCATAACAATTCACGAATTCATAATAATTTATTGAATATTGCATAAAATTATTACATTTAGGAGTTAATAAATAGTTAATTCTAACTTTTAACATATTTATCGATTTTAATTACAATTAAATGCAATCGATTACATTTTTGAATTTAAATATTAGAATTAATAAAAACCATCAATCACAATTAAAACTAAACTATGCAAATTATAGATTCTGGACCGAAATATTCTTCAGGCACAAAAGCGCAGATCAACATGATGTACGTTACAGTATTGACGCTGGTTGCCACATTGGGCGGACTTTTGTTCGGATATGACACCGCAGTAATTTCGGGAGCCGAAAAATCAATTCAGGAATATTTGATCATTCCGCTGGGATTAAGTTCATTAGCGCATGGAGCTACAATTTCAAGTGCTTTAATTGGCTGTATCATTGGAGGAGCTGTTTCAGGGTATTTTTCGACAAAACTAGGAAGAAAAAAATCATTGATGCTTGCTGCATTTTTGTTTTTCATCAGTGCTTTGGGAGCTGCTTATCCTGAATTTTTATTTTTTAAGCACGGAGAACATTCAATGGGAGTTTTGCTGGCTTTTAATTTTTATCGAATTATTGGCGGTATCGGTGTTGGACTCGCCTCTGCGGTTTGTCCGATGTACATTGGAGAAATTGCCCCTGCCGAAGTTCGCGGAAGATTGGTTTCTTTAAATCAGTTTGCTATTATTTTCGGAATGCTGGTCGTGTATTTTGTCAATTGGGGAATCGCCGACGGAAAAAGCATTGAATGGATTAACCAAATCGGATGGCGTTACATGTTCTTATCATTAACCATTCCTGCAGTATTGTTCGGAGTCTTATTATTTTTCGTTCCGGAGACACCTCGTTATCTTACATTGATTAAACAAGATGATGAAGCTTTGAAAATTTTAACCAAAATAAATGGCGAAGCAAGAGCAAAAGAGATATTTTCTGAGATAAAAGGAACCGTTGCAGAACATAAAAGTGAAATTTTTGCTTTCGGAAAAACAGTAATCATTATTGGGATTTTGCTTTCTGTTTTTCAGCAATTTGTAGGAATTAATGTTGCTTTGTACTATGCCCCAAGGATTTTCGAAAGTATGGGAGTTCATAAAGATGCATCCATGCTGCAAACTGTTGTTATGGGATTGGTTAACGTGGTTTTCACAGTTGTTGCTATTTTCACGGTTGATAAATGGGGAAGAAAACCTTTATTGATAGTCGGTTCCATCGGAATGGCAATCGGAATGTTTGCGATCGCTATTTTCTCGTATTATCATATTATAGGGATTGCAACGTTGGTTTTCATTATTGTTTATACCGCTTCTTTTATGATGTCTTGGGGGCCGATTTGCTGGGTTTTGATTTCAGAAATTTTCCCGAATAAAATCAGAGGAAGTGCTATTGCCATTGCGGTTGCAGCACAATGGGCAGCCAATTATTTGATCTCTTCAACCTATCCTTTTATGATGGAATTCAGTGGAGCTTTCACATACGGTTTTTACGGTGTGATGAGCGTTTTATCATTAATCTTTGTCTGGAAAATGGTTCCTGAAACAAAAGGAAGATCATTGGAAGACATTGAAAAAATCTGGAAAAAGTAAAGTATTTTTTATATCAGTTAGTAAAATAGGGCATCGATTTTTTGGTGTCCTATTTTGGTTAAATTAACCACCCATTTTTGGTATTTAAATTCATCATTAAATGTCATTTTTTATGATAAGTACCATTGATTATATGCAAGTACAGCTTTTTATCTCATATAGAAAACAGTCTTAAAACAAAGATAACTAAGCATTTAAACACGTTTTATCTTTAATTTAATCATAACCAACCATAACCTGATATAAAATACATAATATTTCCTTTCTGATAGTTATAATTTGATTAAATTTACCTCAACAACGTATATCGTTTTGATATATAAAAAACAGCTAGAAAAACTCATTTATGAATAAGAAAAGTGCCACCATATACGATATTTCAAAGAAAATTAATGTGAGTGTGGCTACTGTTTCCAGGGCGCTTAATGATCATCCGAGGATAAGTCAGGCAACAAAAGATTTGGTGAAGAAAACCGCCAAAGAAATGAATTATAAGCAAAATAATCTTGCCAAAGCTCTAAAAAGTGGTGAAACAAAAAACGTAGGAATTATCGTTCCTTTCGTTAATACCAACTTTTTCTCCTCCGTTATCCGCGGAATTGAAGAAGAACTTTCTCCGCATGGATATCACGTAATTATTTGTCAGAGTCACGAAGATGTTAATATTGAAAAAAGACATTTGAATACTTTGTTAAATGCTCAGGTTGACGGGATTTTCATGTCCGTTTCAAGAACGACAATTGATACGGAACATATTCAGAGTATTTTAGATACAACCAACACACCGATCATCTTTTTTGACAGAAAAAAGGATATTCCGGGCATCAGCACCATCGTTATTGATGACTACCGAGGCGGTTACATGGCTACCGAACATCTAATTAAAGAAGGTTATAAAAATATTTGTCATTTTGCGGGAGATCTTAATCTCGAGATCTATCAAAACCGTCTTAATGGTTATAAACAGGCATTACTTGACCATAATTTCCAGGTTAAAGAAGACAATATTATCATCACAGGAAGTTCGATTGATGAAGGAATTGATGCCATCAAAAAACTTTGGGACGGAAAATCTGTTCCCGATGCGATCTTTTCATCCAGTGATTTTGCAGCGTTGGGCGCTTGTCAGGAATTAAAAAAACGTAAGATTAAAATACCTCAAGAAGTAGCGGTTATTGGTTTCTCCAACGAACCTTTTACCCAATTTATGGAGCTTTCGATGAGTTCTGTGGATCAAACTCCTGTTATCATGGGGAAAATGGCAGGACAGGTGTTTATTGAAAGCGTAAAGGAAAATGGTTCTGGAGTTTCTATTGAGAAAAAAGTGGTGTTGGCGCCGCAGCTTTATATTAGGAAGTCTTCGAAAAGGAAGTAAGTTTTTTTGATATAAATTTCTTTTGTCTTGAAACAAAAGAAACAAAAATTCAAGACTTGGAAACTTCCGCTAAAAAATATTTTTGTTCTCTAAAAATCCCAAAACTCGTGCGAATTTGACATTTGTTCTTCGATTTGATATTTGTCTCGCACTCAAACAGTGGGATTTTCTTAACGTTCACAAAATTATTTTTCTTAACGCTCCATTTTCCTATGTCGTTTTTGACAATTCACCGTGTAGTTTGTCATTCTGACGAAGGAAGAATCTAAGCTTTATCATTAAAAATATTTAAGTTTTGGCTAAAGCCAATCCGGATTGTATATTTATTAAACGGGCTAAAGCCCGTTCCTAATGATGTTAGTTTTGCAATTTTTACTTATAGCTTTCTAATGCCTGATAAAATTCATTTTTCAATTCAATTATAATTCCTTCCAATTCCTCGTTATCCATTTTACATTCGACAGAGTACTTTAATAAGGAATCATCTATATCGCGCGAACCTCCTCCCATCCCCGGAACAGGTATTGTTCCATCATAAACTATCTGGATAGTATTAAAATTGGAATCAATTTGAAGTAAATTAAACGACAATTGATTATGGAGAATTAAAAGGTTAGGTTCAAATAATTTATTCAACAATAAACTCTCAAACCAATCAATCATTTTTTTTACATCAGAAATAAGTATACTTGTAAGCGTTTCCAAATGTTCATAATCCAACCTAAGACCAATACTATATGGTTCACTTATAGTTCTTAAACCTGTCATAAGCTCCCATTCATCTAGATCAAAAAGTAATAATTGAAATTCGACTGTTTTATTAATTCCATTAAATATCATACAAATTAGTTTATGTAAAACTTACAAATATAAAAAGTTACATCATCTAACCAAAAGAAAATGCCTCCCACAAATGTAGAAAGCATTTTCAACCCTAATATTTATATAATTAAAACAATTATAAACTTACTCCCCGTCTCCAAGGAATAAAATCGTTTTGATTCAAAATTGCGGCTTTTGTTTTTACCTCTCCGCTTGCGACTTCTATGATAAATTCTAAAAGCTCTTCTGCCTTTTCGTCGATTGTTTTTTCACCTGTAATCACGTCTCCAGTATTGAAATCGATGATGTCGGGCATCCTTTGTGATAAAGAAGTGTTTGACGAAATTTTCACCACGGGAACAACGGGATTTCCTGTCGGAGTTCCTAAACCTGTCGTAAATAAAACTACGTTTGAGCCTGAGCCAACCAAGGCGGTTGTACATTCCACGTCATTTCCGGGGGTGCATAATAAATTCAAGCCCGGTTCTTTGATGTATTCCGTAAAATCGAGAACGTCATTTATCGGTGATGAACCACCTTTTTTAGCCGCTCCTGCAGATTTCATGGCATCGGTTATCAGTCCATCTTTAATATTCCCCGGCGATGGATTCATATCGAAACCTGATCCTGCAGCAACGACTGAATCTTCAAAATCTTTCATTAACTGTAAAAATCTTTCGGCATCATCTTCATTCACGCAACGGTTCACCAATTCCTGCTCTACTCCACATAATTCCGGAAATTCGGAAAGGATAGTTGAACCTCCAATTCCAGCCATTAAATCTGATAATTGTCCTAAAACCGGGTTTGCAGAAATTCCTGAAAAACCGTCTGAACCACCACATTCCAATCCTAAAACTAGTTTTGAAATTGGGGCTGGTTTTCTTTCGATTTCGTTGGCTTGTTTGATGGCTTCGTAAGAATCTTTGATGATTCCGTTTAGCATTTCATCAACCGTTCCTGATTTTTGTTGTTCGTAAACGATGATCGGTTTTTTATTATTCGGACTGATTTTTTGTAATGCATCCGTAAAAATCTGAACCTGTAAATTCTGACATCCCAAGCTTAAAACTGTTGCTCCGGCTACATTCGGATTATTCACATAACCTGCCAATAACCTTCCCAATGCTTCTGCGTCCTGACGAATACCGCCACAACCGCCTTGGTGAGTGATGAATTTTACATCTATATTTTTAAAAACTCTAGAGTTTTGATCTTCTTCAACCGCAGTTTCCGTTTCTGAATTATTGATTAATGATCTTAATAATAGCTGATGTTTTGTTGCTTTTTCAAACAATAATTCCTTTTCAAAAACATCTTTTAAAATCTCAACATTTCTGTTTTCACAAAAAACCAATGGAAAAAATAACCAAACATTTTCTGTTCCGACCTGCCCGTCTTCTCTGTGATAACCCATGAAAGTTTTATCTTTCCATTTGTCAACATTCGGAGCGGTCCAAGCCGTTGTTTCTGTTTTGCCTTCTACTTTTGCGCTTTGGTGCTTAACGTTTTCAGTCGTGATAACCTCTCCTTTCTGGATCGGCTGACTGGCTTTTCCCACCAAAACACCGTACATAATGATCTCGTCTCCAATCGCAAGATCTTCGGTCACGAATTTATGTTTCGCCTTCGTATCTTTTATAATATCATAAGTAAGTTCACCCAAAGTAACAGTTTCTCCCTGCGTAAGATCAACCAATGCCACTGCTACATTATCTTTGGGATTTACTTTCAGTACTTTCTTTTGCATAATTTTTTAAGAATAAAATTGTATAAAGTTGTGATATGCAGTTTCGATATCGTTGTGATCAATTTCCCACAATGCTTTTGCTACTGCAGATTTCAAACCGTTAACCTTTGTAAGATCTGTATCCCAGAAAGTGGTTTCGCTTAAAGCCAATTCTGCGACTTTTTCGTAATCTTCGTTTGCCCAGATTTCTTTGAATCTGTTTACTATCGCTTCTTCATCATTTATCGGTAGAGATTTTTCACCAAAATTTCCTTGATAGAATCTGATTAAACTTGCCAATGAGAAAGTTAAATTAAGCGGTAATTTATGGTTAATTTCAACATATTTTAACAAACTCGGAAGAATTCTCACTTTAAATTTAGACACAAAATACAAGGCGATACTTGCCTGATAATGCTTGATAAAAGGATTTCTGAATCTGTCGAAAACTTCTTCAGCAAAATCTTTCAATTCTTTTTCATCTAAACCTAATGTAGGATTTACTTCATTAAAAATCGTTTCATTTAAAAATTTACCTAAAAATTGATTATCGATAGATTCTTTTACCGTTTCTTTTCCTGATAAAATCGCCGGAGCCAACATCAATGTATGACCACCATTCAAAATTCTCACTTTTCTTAAACGGTACGGCTGAATATCATCAACAATCAAAATCTGTTCGTCAATTTTATCAAAAGGAATTCTTTCGTTTAAATTTGCCGCATCCTGAATGACAAAAAGCAAGAAAGTTTCAGAAACAACCATCATTTTATCTTCATAATGTAATTGGTCTTCATACGTATCTGAATCATCTTTCGGATAACCCGGAACAATTCTGTCTACCAATGTATTATGGAAATAATTACTTTGTTCAATCCATTGCACAAAGTTAGCTTCTAAATTCCAAAGTTGGGAATATTTTAAGATAATTTCTTTTAAAGCAAATGCATTGTCTTCGATCAATTCACAAGGAATAATTCTCAATCCTTTATCTTCCGCTCCATTGAAATGTTTGAATCTTTCGTTTAATAAAACCGTTAGTTTCGCAGGAAAATTCTTGTGCGGACCCGCGTAATCATTTTCTGATTCGTCGTAAGCAATTCCTGTTTCTGTTGTGTTTGAGAAGATAAACTCTAATTCTTCTTCTTTCGCCAACGCTAAAAATTCATCGTAATTTGTATAAGGATTGATCGACTTCTGAATCGCAGAAATCACCTGTTTTGTATCAATGATCTCCCCTTTTTTAATTCCTCTTGAGAAAAGCGTATATAAATTATCCTGCTCTTCCAGTTTATGAACCGAACCGCCCGCCGTTGGCTGAACGTTTACGATTCCTGCATTAAATCCTGCTTCTTTATTTAATTTATCAATCACATAATCTGTGAATCCTCTCATGAAATTCCCTCCTCCAAACTGTACAATTTTGATTGGAAGTTTTTCCTGAGAACCATGTAATTCACGATTTAATTTTTGTTTTGTCTGATTTTCCATCTTTTTTAACTCGATGATTTTATTTTAATCAAACCTTCAAGGTTTTTGAAACCTTGAAGGTTTAGACTGGATTTAATTATTTACTTATCACTTTATACTTTGGAACCAATGATTTCATCACTATCCATGCAATTAAATAGGCTACTGCGCAGATTGAGAAAATGATCATGTATCCTTTATCAATTCCGTCTGAAACTACTGCTCCGGACTTTTTTAATTGCTCAAAGAAACCATCCGGTAAACGATCGTTGATGTACTGAGGATATTTTTCCAACAAAGGAACTCCATCAACGGTTGACCAAGCTTTATGAGCGTGATCGAATAATACTCCTGAAGATTTATTAATGATAAACGAACCGATTCCTCCTGCCATTCCGCCAATTCCGGTGATGGTTGCAATTGCTTTTTTAGGAAACATATCGCCAACTGTCGAGAAAATATTTGCTGACCAAGCCTGATGCGCTGCTCCTGCAACACCAATAATTAAAACAGGAATCCAATATGTTGCAGTACCTAATGGTTGTGCGAGAAGCGCTAATAAGGGGAAAAATGCGAAAATTAACATCGCTTTCATTCTTCCTGTGTAAGCGTTCATTCCTTTCTTTTCAACAAAATATTTTGGAAGCCAACCTCCGATGATCGACAATAAAGTAATCATATAAAGAACAAATAATGGTAATGCACTTTGTGTGGAATCCATCCCGTACACTGAACTTAAATAAGCCGGTGTCCAGAATAAAAAGAACCACCAAACCCCGTCTGTCATAAACTTTCCGAACGCAAAAGCCCAAGTCTGTCTGTAGCTGAAACATTCTTTGAATGTAAATACTTTTTCCGGAACAGAAGTATCTTCATTGGGAATATCGTCCTGATCCTGATTAATATACGTTAATTCATGTTCGTTAACTCTCTTATGTAAATGCGGTTTTTTGTAAACAAATACCCAAAGTCCCATCCATACAAATCCTAAAGCACCAATAATGATAAATGCCCATTCCCAACCCATTGATTTTGCAATAAAAGGGATAGTAAGTGGTGCTGCCAAAGCTCCAACTGTTGCTCCTGCATTCCAAATACTTGTAGAAAATGCTCTGTCTTTTTTAGGGAAATATTCTGCCGTAGTTTTAATCGCTGCCGGGAAATTTCCTGCTTCACCAATTGCCAATACGAAACGTGCAAACACAAATAACGTAACACTTGTACTGATGATTGCAGAAGTATTAGAAACCGTACCGATCAATTCTTTTGAACCATGAAAACCAGCCAACCAATTTCCTGTAAGAATTCCTGAAGTTGCAATTCCACAAAATGCATGTAAAACTGCACCGATAGACCAAACACCGATTGCCCAAAGGAAACCTTTTTTGGTATCCATAAAGTCCACAAACTTTCCTGCGAAAAGCATTCCTACCGCATAAAATATAGAAAATAATGCAGTGATGTTTCCGTAATCGTTGTTATTCCAGTGAAATTCTGGTGCGATAAAATCTTTCCACGTTAATGACAACACCTGACGATCCAAATAATTGATCGTAGTAGCGAGAAATAACAGAAGACATATCGTCCATCTGTAGGTAGTCGGCTTAAGAGATTTAACTGAACTCATATTAATATTCAGAATTTAGTTATTGTTTAAAGTCTGAATAATTTCCAGTACTTTTTTAGTTTCGTTTTCTATGGTTGTATAGTCTTTAGCAAGCATCAATTCTTTGCTTACCAATTTGCTTCCCATTCCTACCGCCGAAACACCAGCTTTGAACCAGCTTTCAATGCTTTCTTTTGTGGTATCAACCCCTCCGGTCGGCATGAATTTAAGATTTGGAAAAACATCTTTGATCGCACTCATAAATCCGGTTCCTAAAGAATTTCCAGGGAATAATTTAATGAAAGTAACTCCTGAATTCTCAGCTTCGATAATTTCAGTCGGAGTCATACAACCCGGACTATACAATATATCTTTCGGAATTAAAAATGTGGCAACTTCCGCTACAAAACCAGGACTGATAAAGAAATCTGCACCCACTTTATAATATTCTTCAGCTTGTTGTACATTCTTGATTGTTCCGATTCCTAAAAGCATTTCCGGCATTTCCGCGTTACGGATTTCTACCATTTTTGTGAAATTGCTTAATGCAGATTCACCACGGCTTGTATATTCTACCGCACGAATTCCGGCTTTGTAAAGTGCTCTCAATATTTCTAAACTTACTGTTTCATCAGCATTATAATACAGAGGTAAAACTCCTTGGCTGATGATCGTATTTGTAACTGATTGAATTTTTGTCATTTTGCTTAATTATCTTGTTTAAAAATAATTTTTGATAGGATTAAATCCATCCTTTAGTATGCTGTACTTGCAAGATTTTTTATCTTAATTTTTTGTTTTTAACGCAAAGGACTCAAAGATTTATTTTTAAATCTTGATGTATATTTTTAAGTTCGCAAAGGCGTTTCACTTAACCAAGTCCGCAATGTTCTGGTTTTAATTATCTCTTGATGCGTCCACCGGAATCCCCGTTCATAACTTCCAGAATATCTTCTGCGCTGCTGTAATTGATGTCACCTAAAATAGTGTGTTTTATCGCACAGGCTGCGTTGGCGAATTTCAATGCTTTTTCGTCATCAAAATTGATTAAACCATAAATCAAACCTGCTGCAAAAGCGTCACCTGTCCCAATTCTGTCGACTACAGGATTAACTTCCAATAATTCAGTTTCAAAATAATTCCCATTAACCAAAGCTCTTCCCTGCGTTTGCTGAGAACTCGCTGTAACGCCAATTCTTATCTTGTCGAAAATTTTATGAATAGAAGGAACTTGTTGTTTTAATTCTTTACAGGCTTCAATGAAACCTTCTTTATCTGATGAAAACTGAGTTCCCAGAATTTCATTAATTTCATTCACTCCACCGATGAAAATCGTTGAGTATGAAACCAACTCTTTTAAAACATCATTCCCATTTTTGCCATATTTCCAAAGGTTGGAACGGTAAGCCGGATCGGTTGTAATTTCAATTCCCAGTTCACGGGCAGTTTGTAACCCTTCTTTTAAACTTTTATAAGCCGATTCGGAAATTCCGGGGCTGATGCCTGTCCAATGAAAATATTGACAGCCTTCAAGCGCTTTTTTCCAGTCAATTTGTTCAGATTTAATGTTTGCGAAAGAACCGTTCAATCTGTTGTAAGCGATTCTGCTCGCACGAACTGATGATCCTACTTCTAAAAAGTATAATCCCAAAGGATGTTCATTTTTAGAAATAAAATGGGTATCAATTCCGAAGCTTTTTACAAAAGAAAGCGCTGACTCCCCTACAAAATCATCAGAAACACTACTGATATGTCTTACGTCACAACCCATTGTTGCCAATGAAGATGCTACATTAAGCTCTGTTCCGCCGAAAAAAAATTCCATTTCGTGGCTTTGCTTCATGGTTCTGTTTCCGGGTGGCGAAAGTCGCATGATGACTTCTCCGAATGTGACTATTTTGTTGCTCATTTTTTTACAAATGTTCTTAGTTTATTGAATATCTGTTTTTTAAACGCAAAGTGCGCAAAGATTTTTTTGACTACTAACTGTTTTTAAGTTCACAAAGGCGTTTCACTTAGCTAAGATCTCAAAGACTTTTAAATAGAAGAAATTACAGATATTTTTTTAACCATTAAGATTTATTTAAGGAGTTTAGGAAAATTAAGTTGGGCTTTGCCTTAAGATTATTTAAAATCAATTTGATTTTTCTTAATTAAAACTTAACTTCTTAATTCTACTTAATGGTTTAAAATTGTGTCAATTATATTTATTTCAAATTTTAAAAATCAAAATAATTTTTAGCATTATGATAACAAATATCTGAAATGGTTTTACCAATCAGTTCGATATCATCAGGTAATTCACCGTTTTTCATTTCTTCTCCGAAAAGGTTACACAATACTCTCCTGAAATATTCGTGTCTCGGGTAAGAAAGGAAACTTCTGGAATCTGTCAACATTCCAACGAAACAGCTGATCAATCCCATGTTTGAAAGGGCATTCATCTGCTTGATCATTCCATCTTTTTGGTCAAGGAACCACCATCCTGAACCGAACTGTACTTTTCCTTTGATACTGCCGTCATTGAAATTCCCGATCATTGTCGCAAAAATCTCGTTATCAGCAGGATTTAAGTTATATAAAATGGTTTTCGTTAATTTATCTTTACCGTCTAAAGTGTTCAATAATTTAGACAACGTTTCAGCCTGAACGAAGTCACCGATAGAATCCCAACCCGTATCAGGACCAAGAATTCTGTGCATTCTTTCGTTATTATTTCTCAATGCTCCCAAGTGGAACTGCTGAACCCATCCAAATTTGTGATAAGCTTCGCCTAAGAATAATAAAATAGCTGTTTTGAATTGATTCACCTGCTTTTCAGCGATCACTTTTCCTGAGATTTTATCATTGAAAATCGTGCTTACTTCTGCTTCTGTAAACTCTTCGAAGGAAATATTGTTCAGTCCGTGATCGCAAAGTCTACATCCGTTTTCGTGGAAATATTCAATTCTTTTGATTAAAGCATCACACAAAGTCTGGTAAGAATTAATTTCAATTCCGGCTGATTCGCCTAATTTTGAAATATAATCTGCAAAATTGTGATTTTCAATTAAAATTGCTTTATCAGGACGGAAAGCGGTACTTACTTTAATGCTGAAATCGCTTTTCGCCAAATCCTGATGGTAATTCAAAATATCTGTAGGATCTTCCGTTGTGCACAGAGATTCTACATTCATCATTTTTAATAAACCTCTTGTCGATTTTTCAGGCGTCTGAAGCTGAGCGGTGATATTTTCGTAAATTTCAGATGCATTGTCTGCATTTAATAATTCATCAATTCCGAAATATCTTTTTAACTCTAAATGTGTCCAGTGATACAGAGGATTTCTCAATGTATACGGAACTGTTTTAGCCCAAGCCTCAAATTTTTCTTTATCTGAAGCATCTCCGGTGATGAATTTTTCGTTCACACCCATTGTACGCATAGCTCTCCATTTGTAATGGTCGCCTGCAATCCAAACCTTTGAGATATTTTCGAAAACCGTGTCTTCTGCAATATCTTTGGGAATCAAATGATTATGATAATCAATGATGGGTTGTTTTTCTGCGTATTTGAAATATAATTCTTCCGCGTATTTATTTTGTAATAAAAAATTATCTGTAATAAAAGGTTTCATTCTAATCTAATTCTGTTGTTACTCATTAGCCGGTTTCCCGATAGTCGCCAAAATTCCTCCATCCACGTAAATGATTTGTCCGTTGATGAATCTGCTTGCGTCCGAAGCAAGGAAAATAGCCGTTCCAGCAAGGTCTTCCGGGTTGCCCCATCTTCCGTCCGGAGTTCTGCTAATGATAAAATCGTTAAAAGGATGTCCATCCACTCGGATTGGTTCTGTCTGAGAAGTAGCAAAATAGCCGGGACCGATTCCGTTCACCTGAATATTATGTTTTGCCCATTCTGTCGCCAGATTTTTGGTAAGCATTTTAAGACCGCCTTTTGCAGAAGCATAAGCGACTACATTGTCACGTCCAAGCTCACTCATCATCGAGCAGATATTGATGATCTTTCCTGATTTTCTTTTGATCATATGTTTGCCGATTAATTTCGACATGATAAAAGGTCCTGTAAGATCTACATCGATTACTTTTCTAAAGTCTTCAACCTCCATCTCAATAGCGGGAACACGTTTGATGATTCCTGCGTTATTGACAAGGATGTCTATTTTTCCATGGGTAGCTTCCATTAAAGCTACTTTCTGAGCGGCTTCAAGTTCATCCGTTACATCAAAAAGATAACCTGTTGCTTTATATCCTTTTCCGTGATAATAGTCTAAAGCAGCATCTAATTTTGATGGCGTTGTGCTTGTGATCGCCAATTCAGCACCTGCAGCGGCAAGGCCTTCTGCCATTGCCATTCCTAATCCGTGAGTACCGCCAGTTACAACGGCTACTTTACCGGATAAATCAAATAAATTCATTAGAAAAATTACTTTAGTTCGTTAGTTTTGATACCGTCCATATCGCCGTAGTCCATATTTTCTCCGGCCATACCCCAGATAAAAGTATAATTAGAAGTTCCGACTCCTGAGTGGATAGACCATTCCGGAGATAGCACAGCTTCACGGTTTTGCATAAAAATATGACGCGTTTCCTGAGGCTGTCCCAAGAAATGACTGATCGTCTGACCTTCTTCCAAATCAAAATAGAAATAAGCTTCCATTCTTCTGGTGTGAGTATGTGAAGGCATTGTATTCCAAACACTTCCCGGGTGAAGTTCTGTCATTCCCATTTGTAATTGACAAGTTTCAAGAACAGAATTTACAATCAGTTTGTTGATCGTACGCTTGTTGGCATATTTCTCTTCACCTAATTCTACAATTTCGGCTTCGTTTTTCGTGATCTTTTTTGTCGGATAAGTGTGATGTGCCGGCGCTGAATTAATGTAAAAATAAGGTTGTGCATCACCCGATTTTTCAAAAATTACCTCTTTTGCTCCTTTACCAATATATAAAGCTTCCTTGTTGGCAAGCTCATATACTTCACCGTCTACTGTTACTTTTCCGGCACCGCCAACGTTGATGATACCTAACTCTCTCCTGTCAAGGAAATGCTCAGCTTTTAAATCGTCTGTCGGTTCCAGTTTCAAAGCTTTTGTTGAAGGCATGATACCTCCTACAATCAGCCTGTCGTACATGGTATAGACCAATTTTATCTTATCTTCATTAAATAAATCATTGATTAGAAACTCCCTCCTAAGATCTTCAGTTGTATACTTTTTTGCATCTTCGGGATGGTGGGCGTAACGAAATTCTGATTGTGTCATACTACTTGATTTTTATACTTTTTCTTTTGCGGTTTTCTCAAACCTGTTAAACTTTGCGTAATCGATTGCATAAAATTACACTAAAATTTGATAGAATTACTGTTGGGATAAATATATAATTATTCTTTAATTAGTTAACAAAAAATTAATTTTAATTTACAAATATCTGAAAAACAGATTAATAATTTTTAAATTTCAAAAAAAACAGAGAATATTTTATGGAATTTTAAGGTTAAAAATTAACCAAAAGTTAATCCTAACCATTAATTTTAAATAAAATCATGCCAAAATAAAGCAGCAAAACCAGAGTTACAAAATCGTTAATAATAACTTCATTTCTCTATACATATGATGTGTATTAAGTTTAATCTTTAGTATTAAAGAAAAATGGTTAAAAATATCAACCTAAAAAGATGACAAAAATCAGGAAAACAGTTGAAATTTTGAGTTTGAGTATCAATTTTGGGAATTTTTAAAACAAAAAAACAGGCATTTTTTAAGTAAATTTTAAGTTTTTGATTATTAAACAGCAAAAAATTTCAACTATTTTAAAAATATTTCAATATTATTTAATTTAATAATAAATATTTAATTATCAACTAATTAAAACAAACTAACTAACAAATGTTCTGTTAAATTTAACAACTTAAACAATCAAATTAATGAAAAAATAATATTTTTTTCTTTGCGTAATGGAAAATAATATTAGTTTAGGAGCCAAGATATTTTATAACGAAAAATTACGCAATCGATTGCACTTGAATAAAGCGTACAATTTTTAAAAATATTAATCACTAAAAAGAATAGAATACTTACTAAATCCACAAAACAAAAGCAACAAAGCTTGAAAAAAAACTTTCAACCAAAGAATTAAAACTATAAGGATACAATAATGGATAAAAGAGTACAATCAGTAAAGTGGTTATATTTAACTGTCTTTCTTCTTCCTGTCCTTGCAATGGCTCAAGAAAAAGAAACGAAAGCAGAAAAAGAAACTAAAATCGACGAAGTGGTTTTGGTAGGATATTCCAGAGTTTCTAAAAAAGACGTTACCAACGCTGTTGGTTCTGTAAAAGCCGAAGCTGTAAAGGATATGCCTGTGAACAGCGCTGCAGAAGCCATCCAGGGTAGAATTGCCGGTGTACAGATTACTGCAAGTGAGGGCTCGCCCGGTGCAGAAGTTGAAATTAAAGTAAGAGGTGGTACTTCTATCACACAGAGTAACGCACCTTTATATATCGTAGACGGAATCCAGATGGATAATGCACTATCTATCATTTCGCCGAAAGAAATTGAATCAATTGAGGTATTAAAAGACGCTGCTTCCACTTCTATCTACGGATCGAGAGGTGCAAACGGGGTTGTGATAATTACAACAAAAGGAGGACGCAAAAAAGCGGTTACAACGATTAACTACAGCGGTTACACAGGGGTTAGAAAAATCACGAATACAATTCCGGTTTTAGATCCTTATGAATTTGTAATGTATCAGTATGAACTTTACAACAAAAACGGTGTAGCTGAAGACATTACAGCCTTTAATACAAGATATGGAACCTACGATCAACTTGCGACCAAATACCAGAATATTAAAGAAAGAGATTGGCAAAATGAACTTTTCGGTCAAGAAGCTTTCAACTTTACACATAATTTAAGCTTAACAGGAGGATCAGATAAATCTGCATTCTCATTAACATTAAATCATGTTGAAGAGGACGGAATCATGCTAAATTCCGGTTTCAGAAGAAGTATGGCCAACTTTAAATATGATTATGATATTTCTAAAAAATTAAAAGTTGGATTCAACGCAAGATACAGCCGACAGTTGATTTCCGGAGCAGGAACTTCTGCTACAGGTTCTCAGAATACCAACAGACTGAGAAATGCGGTAAGATATCAACCATTCGAAGGAGGAAGTAATGTTCCTATCGATGATTTTGACCCTAACTACGCAACAAACACCAATTTGGTTAATCCTTTATTGTTGAATGACAATGAAATAAAGGACGCAAGAACCAATGACTTATTATTAAATGCTTATTTAAACTATAATATTACGAAAGACTTAACTTTCAGAAGTGTTGTAGGTTATGTACAGAAAGATAATTTTGTGAATCAGTTTTGGGGAACTATTACAAGTGATGCCAGAGCGAATAACAATCAGCCGATTGTACAATTAACAAGAAACCAAACGAGAAGAATTACCAATACGAATACTTTAAATTATACAAAGAAATTCGGAAATCATAAACTTGATTTACTATTGGGTCAGGAAACGGTACAGACTGACGGTGAAGTATCCAGTACTTACACAAAATGGCTTCCTGTTTCTATTCTTCCTAACGAGGCATTTGCTAATATCCAGGCTGCAAGTCCGCCATCAGGAATGATTCAGGATGCACCGAGAACAAGCGCATTACCACCGGACAGATTAGCTTCTTTCTTTGGTAGAGTCAATTATATTTATGATAACAAATATATCATAACGGCTTCCGTAAGATCCGATGCTTCTAATATTTTTGGTCCTGAAAATAGATGGGGAACATTTCCTGCAGTTTCAGTAGCTTGGAAAATGAAGGAAGAAAAATTCCTTAAAAACAAAGAATGGCTGGATGAGCTTAAACTTCGTTTTGGATATGGTTTAGCCGGAAACAACAGAATTACCCCTTATTTATACAATACATTCTTTACTACATCTACAGATTTCGGATATACATTCGGAAGCGGTGTAACGCCGGGAGCGACTACCGGAACTATTTTAGCGAATCCTAATATTAAATGGGAAGCTACGGTTTCTAAAAACTTAGGGATTGATTTCGGATTTTTCAATGGAAGATTGTACGGTAGTGTAGATGGATATATTACAGATACAAAAGATCTTTTGGTTTTAGCTAAAATTCCACAGACTTCAGGTTATGAGTCTCAATTTCAAAATTCAGGAAAAACTCAGAATAAAGGACTTGAATTTTCATTAGGAGGCGTTATAGTAAACAAAGAAAACTTCACTTGGAAAACTGATTTTAATATCTCTGCCAACAGAAATGTTATTAAAAGTTTAGGTGCCAGTAACGGGCCAAACAGTACTCAATATCTTGTACCTTCAGGTTGGGTAAACAATTTATTCGATTTTGTTGCTAAAGTTGGAAATCCTGTAGGAACTTACTACGGTTACGTTACAGAAGGTAGATACGAGATCAGTGACTTTGATTATAATACAGCAACACAAGCCTATACTTTAAAGGCAGGAGTTGCGAGCAGTAGTGCCGTGGCTAATGGTTCAAAACCAATCCAGCCAGGAGATCTTAAATTAAGAGATCTTAATGGTGACGGACAGATCACAGCAGCTGACCAGACAGAACTAGGAAGCGCTCAGCCGAAATTTTTCGGAGGTTTCAGCCAGACTTTCAGATACAGAAACTGGGATATGAGTTTATTCTTTAATTTCTCTGTTGGAAATAAAGTGTACAATGCTAATAAAGTAGAGTTTACCACTCAATATTTATACAGAGACAACAACATGTCAGCAGAGGTTGCAGACAGATGGAGATGGTTTGATAATAACGGTGTTAAAGTGAACGACCCTACTGCCCTAGCCGCTCTGAACGCTAATACAACAATGTGGACGCCACCACAGGGAAGTTACATTCTACATTCTTATGCCATTGAAGATGGATCTTTCTTAAGATTAAACAATGTAACGATAGGATACAGCCTACCAAAAAATTCATTAGAAAGCCTTGGTATCAAGAATTTCAGATTGTATGCTACGGTTAATAATCTATTTACCATCACAGGTTACAAAGGTTACGATCCTGAAGCGAGTACAAGAAAAAATCCTTTAACTCCAGGGGTAGACTACGCTGCCTATCCTAGAAGCAGATTTATTTTAACAGGTGTTGATATAACCTTTTAATTAAAACTTAAACATGAAAAAGACAATAATTATTTTAAGTTGCATCCTTTCCTTAACTACGCTGACTTCATGTAATGATTATCTGGAAGCAGAAAATTATTCAAGTGTAGCAGAAGCGCAACAATTCGACAGTACATCAGATACATTTTCAGCATTGGTTGGTGTTTACAGCCAATTGGCAGGTGACGACGGATATGGACAAAGGTTAGCATTAATCTATCCTCACTCAAGTGACGATTTCAGGACTTCAGGAGATTACAACTGTAATGACAGAAGAGGAATTGCTACATTCGGATCTTGTCCTACCAATACAGAACTTAATAAACCATTCTTAAAATTATATTCAGGAATAGAAAGAGCGAATCTTTGTATTAAAAACATTCCGCTTTCTCCGGTTTACAAAACAGGTTCTGATGCCGATAAAAAATTAATGGATCGCTATCTTGGTGAAGCATTAACCTTAAGAGCTCAATTTTACTATGAATTGATCAGAAACTGGGGAGATGTACCATTTCAGGATAAGCCTTCAGCAGATATGGCAGATCTTTATCTTCCAAAAACAGATAGAGATATCATCTACGAAAGAATGATTGCAGACCTTGCACAGGCTTCAGCATTAGTTCCATGGAGATCAGAAGGAAGTACAACCAACGCAAGAATTTCCAAAGGTTTTGTAAAAGGTCTTAGAGCAAGAATTGCATTGGCAAGAGCAGGATACTCTTTAAGAAGAAGTCCGCAGGTAATGGCGCAGGGATCTAATCCTCAAACTTATTATCAGATTGCTTTAGACGAGTGTAAAGACATCATGAATCATGCAGGAGAACATAGCTTAAATCCTAGTTATGAATCTGTTTTCAAAGCTTTACACAGCAATTCTCAAGATACTACAAACGAAATTATTTTCTGCGTGGGAGCTTTTGGAGGTAATGCAAGAACAGACAGTAAAATTGGATATTATAATGGTCTAAAACATGATGACAACTCCAATTGGAAAGGTGGCGGTGGTATCAATGCCCTTCCAACTTACTTCTATGAGTTTACTAAATATGACTTAAGAAGAGACATGAACGTTGGAATTTTCAAAGTAAACAATACTAACCAAGCAGAATTGGTAACTGCAATTTCTTTCACAGATTCAAAATACAGAAAATCTTGGACGAATATCACAGGACCTTCTCAAAACCTTGCGGTAGACTGGCCTTTGCTACGTTTTTCAGATGTATTATTGATGTTTGCTGAGGCTGATAATGAAATTCACGGAGCGCCTTCTGCTGATGCAATCAATGCTGTAAAAGCAGTAAGAAACAGAGCTTACACAGGAAACTTAGCTCAGGTAGGAACAATCCCGACTGATAAAACAGGATTCTTCAATTATGTTGTACAGGAAAGATTATTAGAATTAGGTTCTGAAGGAATCAGAAAATATGATTTGATCCGTTGGAATTTATTAGCTTCTAAAATAACAGAAACAAGACAGAAACTGACAGCTTTCGCAAACGGAACTGGCCAATATGCAAACGTACCTTTAAACCTTTACTTTAAAAAATCGGTTTACGATCCTACAAAATCTGCACAGCAAAATATCAACGACATCGATATTTATTACACTGGCGGAGACAAATCTCAGGTATTTTATATGGCTTCACAAGATGCAACGCCTACAGGTTATACAAAAATTGCTTGGAGAGCAGCGGTTTTACCAACTTACATCAGTGATCCGGTAAAAGGTTTTGCTCAGTATTTCCAGCCAAATAAGAGAGAATTATTGCCAATTTATAGCGATATCATCCAATCTAACTACAATCTTACCCAAGATTACGGTTACTAGGAGATAAAAAATACATTCATATCAAGTTAGATACAGACTTACTCCGTAATAAGAGCTAAGTCTGTATTTTTAAAAAAATCCAAAATCAAATTCAATGAAAGCTTCCACTTTTCATAAAAATTTTATTCTGTTTTCTGTTTTTTCTGTATTAATTTTAAGCCTTCTTTCTTTCAAAGCTAATGATAAAACAATCGTGGTTTCGAAAGACGGAAAAGGCAACTTCACCACAATACAGCAAGCCGTTGACGCGGTTGAAAACGGAACCTCAGCAAGAACAAAAATTTTAATTAAAGCCGGAGTTTACAAAGAAAAAATTACCGTTCCCGATACAAAAGGAGCAATTTTGATGGAAGGAGAAAATCCTGAAAACACAATCATCACGTACGATGATTTTGCATCAAAAAAGAATTCAGAAGGAAAAGATATCGGAACTACAGGTTCTTCAACGATTTTTATTTATTCAAACGATTTCACAGCAAAAAATATTTCGTTTGAAAACAGTTCAGGAAGAGTCGGACAAGCCGTTGCTGTTTTGACTTCAGGCGACAGAATTATTTTTGAAAACTGTAAATTCTTAGGAAATCAAGACACTTTATATTTAAAAGGAGCTCAGGATTTAGCTGATAAAACAAAACCTTCAAGAAATTATTTTAAAAACTGCTACATCGAAGGTACAACCGATTATATTTTCGGAGCCGGAACAGCCGTTTTTGAAAACTGTACAATTTACTCTAAAGAAACGGCAAGTTATGTAACAGCCGCTTCTACTCCACAGGAAAACGAGTTTGGATTTGTTTTTATTAAATCTAAAATCATCGGAAATGCTAAAGAAAATTCAGTCTATTTAGGAAGACCGTGGCGACCTTTTGCTAAAACTGTTTACATCGATTGTGAAATCAATTCAACCATAAAACCTGAAGGTTGGCATAATTGGAGCAAACCCGATGCTGAAAAAACAACTTTTTATGCAGAATCTAGTTCAAAAGGAACGGGAGCCAATATTTCAAGAAGAGTTTCATGGTCGCATCAATTAACAAAAGAAGAAAGAAAAAAATACACCACAGAAAATATTCTCAAAGGAAACGACAACTGGAACACGAAAAAAAGTTTAAAATAATTTAAACCAAAAACATCACAAACACCAAAGAATTTTCAATCATGAAAAAACACTTCACAAAACTATTCGCGATAGGAATTTTATGCGGTATTTCCACATTAGCAAATGCTCAGGAAGTACTAAGTTTTCCGGGCGCAGAAGGTTTCGGAAGATACACAACTGGCGGACGTGGCGGAAAGGTTTATTTTGTAACGAAATTGACAGATGACGGTTCAGAAGGTACTTTGAGATACGCTTTAGACCAAAAAGGTTCGAGATATATTGCTTTTAAAACAAGCGGAACAATTTATCTTGAATCTCCATTAAAAATAAAAGAAGGTGATGTCACCATTGCCGGACAAACCGCTCCCGGAGACGGAATTACCATTGCCAATTACGAAACTTTCATAGGTTCCGATAATGTGGTTATACGTTACATGCGTTTCAGAATGGGTGATCAGAAAAATTTTGAGGGTGATGCTTTGGGCGCAAGATTCATCAAAAATCTGATCGTTGATCATTGCTCGATGAGCTGGTCTACAGACGAAACGGTTTCCATTTATGTCAATGAAAATACAACACTCCAATGGTGTGTAATTGCCGAAAGTCTGAGAAATTCTGCCCATCAAAAAGGTGCTCACGGATATGGCGGAATTGCAGGTGGAAAATTTGCCTCTTTTCATCATAATATTTACGCTCATCACGACAGCAGAAATCCGAGATTGGGAGAATATGCAGGAAGTAAATTTGCATTGACCGACCTTACCGATTTTAGAAATAATGTCATTTACAATTGGGGACACAACAATGTTTATGGCGGTGAAGGAATGAACGTCA
This sequence comes from Chryseobacterium sp. GW823-FHT05E08, assembly GCF_058795655.1. Taxonomy (NCBI): domain Bacteria; kingdom Pseudomonadati; phylum Bacteroidota; class Flavobacteriia; order Flavobacteriales; family Weeksellaceae; genus Chryseobacterium; species Chryseobacterium sp. GW823-FHT05E08. The sequence goes on from NZ_JBXAHY010000003.1 coordinate 627,759, forward strand.
ATATTGTTAATAATTACTACAAACCCGGCCCTGCAACAATGACAAAACAACGAATTGTTGCCATCGATAAAAATGAAAAACCGGAGACCGAAGTTTACAACATCTGGGGGAAATATTACATCAACGGAAACGTGGTGGAAGGGAATACTGAAGTCACAAAAGACAATTGGACGGAAGGTGTTTTCAGTCAGATGAAACCTTCTTATAATTTGACGGATAAAGATAAAAACTCCATAAAAATCAACCAACCACACGATATTCAGAATAATGTGAAAACGCAATCTGCAAAAGAAGCTTACGAGAAAATTTTACAGATCGGTGGAGCAAGTTTAGTGAGAGATGCAGTGGATCTGCATGTTTTGAAAGATATCAAAAACGGAAGTTTCACTTATAAAGGTTCAAAAGGAAGTAACAACGGAATCATCGACTCTCAAAAAGATGTCGGCGGATTTCCGGACTTAAAACAAGGGAAACCTCTACTCGATTCAGACAACGACGGAATGCCCGACGAATGGGAAATTAAAAATAAATTAAATCCAAGAGTAGCCAACGCAAACGGAAGAGATTTAGATAAAAACTACGATAATATTGAAGTTTATTTTAATGATATTGTTAAAAAAATAACCGAAAGACAATTCTAATAACCATGAAAACTCTTTATTAAATCTGGTAAAAAAATAATCAACTTTAAAGTTTAAAATCATGAATTTCATTAATAATAAAATAAAAGCTTACGCAATCGCAATTTTAGGCTCAGGAATGTTCCTTGCATGCGCTCAAACTAAATCTGTAGCATCAAGACCTGCAACAGAAAATTCAAAATCAGGAAAAATAGTTCCAACCAATTTGAAATGGTCTGAAAGAATGCTACTTTCCGAAATGAACCGTTTCCCGGAATCGTGGATGCTTGATTTCAGTAAAAGTCCAAAATGGACCTATCCATCAGCAATTGTTTTGGATGGAGCTGAACAGGTTTATGCAAAAACAGGCAAAAAAGAATATTACGACTACATCAGCAGTTTTGGAGAAAAACTTATCAAAGAAGACGGAAGCATCCTTACCTACGAATTAGATAAATACAACATCGACCTTCTAAACAGCGGAAATGTACTTCTTTATCTTTACGAAAAAGAGAAAAAAGAAAAGTATTTAAAAGCCTTGAAAATGCTTCGTTCTCAGATTGATGGACAACCAAGAACATCAGAAGGCGGTTTCTGGCACAAAAAGATCTATCCAAGCCAAATGTGGCTGGATGGTTTATACATGGGGCAACCATTTTATGCTCACTACACCAAAGATTTTGCAAAAGGTGCAGAAGCAACAAAAGCTTTTGATGATGTTGTTTTGCAGTTTGATTTAATTCAAAAACATTTGGTAGACAAAAAAACAGGATTGCTGTATCACGCTTGGGACGAAAGTAAAGAACAGGCTTGGGCAAACAAAGAAACCGGAGTTTCTCCAAATTTCTGGGGAAGAGCAATGGGTTGGTACGGAATGGCAATGGTTGATGTCTTAGATTATTTACCAAAAGACCATCCGGGAAGAGCAAAATTAATTTCTTACTTAAAATCTTACACAGACGCCATAATAAAAGTTCAGGATAAAGACAACGGACTTTGGTATCAAGTGTTGGATAAAGCAGGAGAAAAAGGAAATTACACCGAAGCTACTGCATCATCAATGTTTGTGTACACGATCATTAAATCAGTTAACAACGGTTATCTTCCAAAATCTTATAAAGCTGCTGCCAAAAAAGGCTATGATGGGATCATCAAAAACCTTATTTCAGTAGACGAAAATGGTGTAGTTAATTTAAATAAATGCTGTGCAGTCGCAGGTTTAGGAGGAAAACCTTACAGAGACGGTTCTTACGAATATTATGTGAATGAAGAAATTCGTTCCAATGATGCAAAAGGAACAGGACCATTTATCTTGGCAAGTATAGAATTTGAAAAATAAATTATTACAGAGCTGTCATTCAGAACGAAGCGAAAGCGTAGTGAAGAATCTATAAATACATAATAGATTTCTCCTTCGTCGAAATGACAAGATGAAAAACATTCAACCTTTGCTGAGTCAAACGCCTTTGCGAACGAAAAATATACAGCAAGCCATTAAAAAAAATCTTTGCGCTCTTTGCGTTAAAAAGAGGCCAGACTAAAACTCTGATTTATGAAGACGAAAAACATTTTAAATATACTTTCATTAACCATTTTCTCTATTGCATCAAGTTATTTGAATGCTCAGGAAAAAAACTACGTTTCCGAAGTCTGGACAGCAGATCAGGGGAAAAACTTTAAAAATCCTGTTTTGTATGCAGATTATTCCGATCCAGACGCCATTCGTGTTGGTGACGATTATTATATGACGGCTTCAAGTTTCAATGAAGCTCCGGGACTGCCGATTCTTCATTCAAAAGATATGGTCAACTGGAAGTTGGTGAATTATGCCCTTCCGGATGTCCTTCCGAGCGAACATTTCTCAACACCAAAAAGAGGAGACGGAGTTTGGGCTCCGAGCATCAGATTTCATAAAGGTGAATTCTATATTTATTGGGGCGATCCCGATTTCGGAATTTATATGATTAAAACCAAAGATCCTCTTGGAACTTGGGAAAAACCTGTTTTAGTGATGGAAGGAAAAGGCCTGATCGATTCTTGCCCGTTCTGGGATGAAGATGGAAATGCTTATTTAGTTCATGGTTGGGCGGGAAGCCGTGCCGGAGTGAAAAGTATTTTAAGTCTTAATAGAATGAATCCTGAAGGAACAAAAGTTTTAGATAAAGGTGTTCACGTTTTTGACGGTCACGATGCACATCCAACTGTCGAAGGTCCCAAAATGTATAAAAGAAACGGTTATTATTATATTTTTGCCCCTGCTGGCGGTGTCGCAACAGGTTGGCAATTAGTTTTAAGATCAAAAAATATTTACGGTCCCTATGAAGAGAAAGTTGTGTTGGAACAAGGTACCACAAAAATCAACGGACCTCATCAGGGAGCTTGGGTAGATACGCCTTCGGGAGAAGATTGGTTTTACCATTTCCAAGATGTGGACGCAGGCGGAAGAATTGTTCACTTACAGCCAATGAAGTGGGAAAAAGACTGGCCAATCATCGGAATCGACAATAATAAAAACGGAATCGGAGAACCGGTTCTAAACTATAAAAAACCAAACGTAGGACAATCCTATCCTATCGTTACTCCGCCTGAAACAGATGAATTTGATGGTGAAAAATTAGGAATTCAATGGCAATGGAGCGCGAACGAAAATATCGTCTGGTCATCCAAACTTCCCGGACAAAAATTTTTAAGATTATTCTCCATGAAAGTTCCTGAAGGTGAAAAAAATCTTTGGAATGTCCCAAATTTATTAACTCAAAAATTCCCGGCACCGAATTTTGCAGCTTCAACAAAAGTGAAATTAACTCCCGAAGATGCCAAAGAAGGAAAAGCCGCAGGACTTTTGATCATGGGATTAGATCATGAATCAATCGTAGTGACCAATAAACCCGACGGATTTTATTTACAATTAAGAAGAGCCGAAAAAGCAGATAAAGGCGGTGAAGAAAAGGTTTTATTTGAAACAAAATTAAAAGGAAACGAAGCATATTTAAAGGTAAATGTGAACGAACCGAATGGTTTATGCCAGTTCAGCTACAGTGAAAACGGAAAAAATTTCACAAAAGTAGGTGACGTTTTCCAAGCAAAACCCGGAAAATGGATTGGAGCTAAAGTTGGTTTATACAGCGTAAGCACAACCAAAGCACCTCGTGGTGGCTATGCAGATTTTGATTGGTTTAGAATTACTAAAAACTAGAATTATAGTTGGTAAATCGCAAAGACGCAAAGAAAATTTAAAGGTACATGCTTTAAGACGCAAGGATTTTATCTTCGATAAAATTTAATAATGAATATTTTGCTGAAAATCTCTGATTTTCTTGCGCCTTAAAACATAATTAAGATTAAAAACTTTGCGTCTTTGCGATTACCAACAAGATATATTAGTCATGAAAAAAAAATTTAATATAGTTTCATTTTTATTCGTTGTTTTGCTGTTGTCAGCATGTCAATCACAAGCTCATAGTCAAAAGTCAGTATCAAAATACAATAAAAAAGTTACCCATATTTATCTCATCGGAGATTCCACAATGGCAGATTATACGGGAAATTACGAACCCGGAAAAGACTATATGAAAGTCCGTTATCCAATTACAGGTTGGGGACAGGTTTTTCAGCCATTTTTTGTGAAAGACAGTTTAGTTTCTCTAAAACTAGCCATTACAACAGATTCTGTTGCTGTTATCGACAGAGCTCACGGCGGAAGAAGTACAAGAACGTTTTTTCAGGAAGGAAGATGGAGATATGTGTATGAACATTTGCAACCAAACGATTATGTGATCATGCAATTTGGCCACAACGACGGCTCAGAAAAACATACAGAACGTTATGTAAATATTGAAGGTTATAAAGAATTTCTAAGGTTATTTGTAACTCAAACAAGACAAAAAGGTGGAAATCCTATCATTTTAACACCTGTTGCCCGAAACTTTCCTTGGAAAGACGGAAAATTAGAAAATGCACACGGAGAATACGCTCAGGCTCCGATTGATATCGCTAAAGAAATGAATGTGCCCTACATTGATTTAAACAAATTATCAATGGATTATTTTACAAAAAAAGGACAGGATTTTACCACAAACCATTATTTCATGAATCTTCCTGAGAATGTTTATGAAGCCTATCCGAAAGGGCAAAAAGACAACACGCATTTTCAACCGGAAGGAGCAAAAACAGTGGCGTCAATTGTTTATCAAGAATTAAAAAAAGTAATTAAAACTCAAAAAAAATAAAATGAAGAAGTCTCTCAAAGTTATCGGTTTAGTAGCAGCAATGATGTTTTCAGGGCAAATTTATGCTCAGAATCTGGATATTTATAAAAACATTGAGTTTAAAATGCCTCAGGTTACAGAAACTTCTTTTGCAGCCAATACTGTTTCCATCACACAATATGGTGGCGTTGCAGGCGGAAATGTAAAAAATACAGAAGCTTTCAAAAAAGCAATCGAGGATTTAAGTAAAAAAGGAGGCGGAAAATTGGTCGTTCCCCGCGGAATGTGGTTAACAGGTCCTATCGAACTAAAAAGCAACATCAATCTTCATGTAGAAGAAGGTGCTTTCATCGTTTTCAGTAAAGATAAAGCGGATTATCCGTTGGTTGATGTGAGTTTTGAGGGATTAAATACAATCCGTTGTCAATCTCCAATTTCAGCAAGAAACGCAACCAATATTGCAATTACCGGAAAAGGAGTAATCGACGGAAGCGGTGATGCATGGAGAGCCATTAAAAAAAGCAAAGTTGCAGAATCTGAATGGAAAGAAATCGTAAAATCCGGTGGAATTTTATCTTCTGACGGTAAAAACTGGTATCCTTCGGAAAGCTATAAAAAAGGATTTGAAAGCAGTTCAAGCTTCAATGTTCCTGATAAAATTTCTAAAGAAGAACTTACAACGGTTAAAGATTTTCTTCGTCCCGTGATGGTAAGTCTGGTTGGTTGTGACAAAGTTTTATTAGATGGCCCAACTTTCCAAAATTCCCCAGCCTGGAACCTGCATCCGTTGATGTGTACAAATGTCATTTTAAGAAATCTTACGGTTAGAAACCCTTGGTTTTCTCAAAACGGTGACGGCGTAGATTTAGAATCTTGCAAAAACGTTTTGATCTACGACAATACTTTTGATGTTGGTGACGATGCAATTTGTATTAAATCAGGGAAAAATGAAGACGGAAGAAAAAGAAATATGCCCACTGAAAATGTGATTATTAAAAACAATGTTGTCTACCATGGTCACGGAGGTTTTGTGGTCGGCAGCGAAATGTCTGGTGGTGCGAGAAACATCCATGTTTCCGACTGTACTTTCATCGGAACTGATATTGGTCTTCGTTTCAAAACAACCCGTGGAAGAGGTGGAATCGTTGAAAATATTTACATTAAAAATATTGATATGATCAACATTCCTACACAGACAATTGGTTTCAATATGTTCTATGAAGGAGCCTCTCCTGTTTTGGAAGACGGACAAAAACAAGAAGGTAACAAAGCCCCGGAAAAGGTTTATCCTGTAACAGAAGAAACTCCCATTTTCAGAAATATTTTCTTTAAAAACATCAATGCCGTTAATTCTTATGAAGCGATCACTTTGTTTGGTTTAGCAGAAATGAACCTTAAAAATATCGTTATTGAAGATTCTCAGTTCGACACAAAAAAAGCTTTAACCATCGTTGACGCAGACGGAATTCAACTGAAAAATGTAAAACTGAAATATTCTGAAGGAACCGGAGCAACAATTTACAACAGTAAAAACATCAACCTTTCAACGGTGAAATTTGAATCTTCAAATAAGCCATTGGTTAAGATTTTAGGAAATAAAACAGGAGCAGTCTTGTTACCAAAAGAAGTTACAACTGATAAAAATTCACTTTCTATCGGCACTGATGTAGCTAAAAATGCAGTTAAATAGTTGAAAAATCGCAAAGACGCAAAGATTTTCCAACAACTTAAAATAAAAAACAGTATTAAAAAAATTCCACAAGCGAATGATTTTTAACAAACAACTTACTTATATTTCTATTTTTTGGTTAGGAGGCACATTAGCATTCGGTCAAGTTCCACGACCGAATGCTACTCCTTATACCAATGAAGCGACGTATGAAAAATTCAAGAAAAAATATTCTTTCATCACGCCTATCGACCGAGCAGTTCCACAAAACATTGGAGTTGATAAAGATGTAGAATATACCAACATTAACGGACTTTCGTTAAAAGCTGACGTTTACTATCCTTTTGATAAATCAAAAAAATATCCGGGAATCGCAATGGTTCATGGTGGTGGCTGGGTTTCTGGAAGTAAAGAAAATGAGAAATTTATGGCTATGGAATTAGCTTCAAAAGGATATGTGGTCATTGCAATTGGTTACCGATTGGCTGATGTTGCAAAATATCCTGCCGGAGTTGAAGATATTGAAACAGGAATTCGATGGCTGAAGAAAAATCACTCCACCTATTCTTTAAACAAAAAGAAAATGGTGGTTTTGGGTGAATCCGCTGGAGCCCAAATCGCCACTTTAGTTGGAGTTAAGAAAAAGAATAAATTACAAGCTATCGTAAATGTAGACGGCGTTGTTTCATTTGTTCATGAAGAATCCGGAAAAGAAGGAACTTACGATGCTTATTGGCTTGGTTATCCACAAAAAGAGAATCCGAAAATCTGGAAAGAAGCCTCACCGTTGGAATATGTAGATGAAAATACACCTCCTACCCTTTTCATCAACAGTTCGCAGCCTCGTTTTCATGCAGGTCGAGATGATATGATGAAAAAATTGAAGAGTTATCATATTCCGACTGAGTTTCATGAAATTAAAGATACGCCGCATTCATTTTGGTCGGCAGAACCTTGGTTTACAGAAACTTTAAATTTAACGGTTGACTTTTTAGATAAAGTTTTGAAATAATAATTTTAAACGCAAAGTTTTATTAATAAATATGTTAAACTTTAAGGATCAAAGATGAATCAATAAATTGATTTGATGAAGTTATCGTCATAGCTTCGCGAAGCAAATTTTATTTGCCTTTGCTCTCTAAAAACTATGAGGTTTTATAAAAAACTTTGCGTCAAAAAAATAATTCAACCTATGAAAAAATTATTTTTAATTCTATTCATTCCGATGGCTCAATTTCTCTTTGCTGGAAATGAACCGTACATTAAAATTACTGTTTCCAAAGACGGAAGCGGAAATTTTACATCGATTCAGAAAGCGATCAATTCGATAAGAGATTTAGGTCCGGCAGAAGCTTTAGTTTATATTAAATCCGGAACTTATAATGAAAAAGTTACTATTCCATCTTCAAAACATAAAATCACACTAGAAGGCGAAAATAAAGACAATACCATCATTACCAACAATGATTTTTCAGGAAAACAGGATTCATTTAATGAAAAAATGACAACGTTCAATTCCTACACTTTATTGGTAATGGGTGATGATATTAAAATCAGTAATCTGACGATTCAAAACAGTTCTTGCAACGAAGGACAGGCGGTTTCGCTTCATGTTGAAGGTGATCGTTTTATCATTAAAAATTCGAAAATTCTGGGTTGTCAGGATACCATTTATTCAGCAACCAATCACAGCAGACAGTATTTTGAAAACTGTTATATCGAAGGAACAACCGATTTTATTTTCGGACAAGCAACGGTTGTTTTTAAAAATTGTACAATTAAAAGCTTAGCCGATTCTTACATCACCGCCGCTGCAACAGAAGCTGACAGACAGTATGGTTTCGTTTTTTTTGACTGTCAATTAATTGCAAAAGAAGGTATCACCAAAGTGTATTTGGGAAGACCTTGGAGACCTTACGCGAAAACGGTTTTCATCAACACAGAAATGGGAAAACATATCCTCCCTGAAGGTTGGAATCCATGGAAAGGCGACAAAATGTTTCCCGATAAAGAAAAAACAGCTTTCTATGCTGAGTTCGGAAGTAAAGGCGATGGCGGAAATACCGCAAACCGAGTAAACTGGTCGCATCAATTGACAAAAAAAGACTTGAAAAATTATACATTAGAAAAGATTTTTAATGATTGGAATCCTGAACATAATTAATAAGCAATTGGTAATGAGTAATGATAACCACAGCTAAATTGACATAGGAAAATGGAGCGTTAAGAAAATTAGTTCTGTGAACGTTAAAAAAATTCTTCTGTTTGAGTGCGACATAAATATTGAGTCGAAGGACAAAATTAAAATTCGCACGAGTTTTAGAATTTTTAGAGAACAGAAATAATTTTTAGTGGAAGTTTCCAAGTCTTGAACTTTTGATTCTTTTGTTTCAAGACAAAAGAATATTAATTAAAAATTTATTTAAAATGAAAAAAATACTTTTAATATTTAGCATAGCAATTTCAAATTTAATTCTAGCTCAACAAAAAACAACTCTATTCCTTATTGGCGACTCAACGATGGCGAATAAGGAAAATCCCGACAAAAATCCAGAACATGGATGGGGACAGGTTTTGCCACAATTTTTCACAGCAGGAATTGAAATTCAGAATCATGCAATGAATGGCAGAAGTTCAAAAAGTTTCAGAACGGAAGGAAGATGGGATAAAGTTGAAAAACAACTGAAAAAAGGAGATTTTGTAATTATTCAGTTTGGACATAATGACCAAAAGCTGAAAGATTCTACAAAATTTACCAATCCTTACACTCAATACAGAGCTAATCTGGAAAGATATGTGAATGAAACAAGAGCAAAAGGCGCAACGCCAATTTTGATGACTTCTATTGTAAGAAGAGATTTCAATGAGAACGGAGTTTTAATTGATACGCACAAAGAATATCCTTTGGTTGTAAGAATGGTGGCAAACGAAATGAAAGTTCCGTTTGTAGATATGCAATTATTGACAGAACAGTTAGAAATTTCTTATGGTCCTGAAAATTCAAAAAAATTACATTTGCATTATAAAGAAGGTGAAGATCCTTATTATCCAAAAGGGAAAGATGATGACACGCATTTGTCGACACTTGGAGCAGAATCTATTGCAAAACTGGCGGTGAAGAATTTGAAAAGCTTGAAAATAGGTTTGGAGAAATATATTAAATAGTTTTTAATCTTAATAATCAAACAGCAAGTGTGTCATTCAGAACGAAGCGAAAGCGCAGTGAAGAATCTAGTAAACAGATAGATTTCTCCTTCGTCGAAATGGCAGAGTCAATGTGAATAATTTACTTTAAAAATTAAAAAACATATAAAAAAATGAAGTTCAAAAAAGAACCCTTCTTTGACGGAAATTCCGAATGGGAAGATTTAGGAGGTGGAGTATCAAGACAATTCGTTGGATACAATTCACAAGTAATGATGGTGATTGTAAAATTTGAAAAAGATGCGATTGGCGCTTTGCATCAGCATTTTCATTCTCAGATCACGTATGTGGCTTCGGGAAAATTTGAAGTGACTGTTGATGGTGAGGTTAAAGTTCTACAAAAAGGTGACGGATTTTTCGCTCAGCCTAATATTTTTCATGGTGTAAAATGTCTGGAAGAAGGTCAGCTGATTGATTCATTTACTCCGTTTAGAGAGGATTTTCTTAAAGATTAATTCCTAAAAATTAAAACCTTCAAGGTTTTTGAAACCTTGAAGGTTTAGCAAACTTTACTATAATCACTAATTAAAAGGCCATGAAAAAATCTGTTTTCATATTATTAATTTTATTTTTCATTCAAATATCTGCGCAGGAAAAAATCATGGTTTGGCCAAAAGGTCAGATGCCGAATTCCAAAGGATTACCATTAAAAACGGAAGAAAAAGACGGAAGAATTATACAGATAAAAGAAACCGAAATGTTTGCTTTCCTACCTCCAAAAGAAGAAAGAAAACAGATGGCAGTTATCGTGATTCCCGGTGGCGGATATTACAAATTGACTTACGATTTAGGTGGTTATCAGATTGCAAAATGGTTCAATACTCAAGGAATTTCGGCTTTTGTTTTAAACTACAGATTGCCGACTTCTCCTGATTTGAAACAGAAAGAAATCGCTCCGTTACAGGATGTTCAGGCCGCCATAAAATATCTTAGAAAAAATGCCGAACAATACGGAATTTCACCAGAACAGATTGGCGTAATCGGAACTTCTGCAGGCGGGCATTTGGCTGCATCGGTGAGTAATATTCCTACAGATTATACAGAATTAAAAGGAGATTGGGTATCCATTCCTACCATTCCAAATTTTGCAATTTTAGTTTCTCCAGTTATTGATTTGGGCGAATTTGCTCATGTCGGAAGTAGAAACAGTTTGCTTGGCGAAAATGCTTCTCCGGAAAAAATCAAGGAATATTCAATGCAAAATAGAGTGACGGAAAAAACGCCGCCTACGATATTATTTCATGCCCAAAACGACAAAACAGTTCCTGTGATGAACAGTATTTTGTACTATCAGGAAATGACAAAAAATAAAGTAAAAGGCGCCCTATTTATTTTCCCTGAAGGTGAACATAAAATCGGTATCACCAATAAATCTGAACTGACGGATAACTGGAAAAAATTATGCTCCGACTGGCTTAAGACTATCGGCAATAAGTAATTGGTAATGAGTAATTAATCATTACGTTTTTACGACTCTAACAAAAGACAAATCTCCCTCAGATTTCACGGATTCTGCAGATATTTTGCTGTGATATTTTTGATTTGCAATACTTTGAAAATAAAAAATAGACAAAAAATGACTGAGTGTAGTACTCAGTCATTTTCTATTTATAATAATATTTTACTTTTATTTAGGAGCTTTTTCCCGCTTTTCATTACAATCTTTTTTTTCAAAAAAGGATTTTCATTGCAATCGGGGCTAGGGTTGCAGTCGCCTTTTTCAATATAAGTCGCAATTAACCATCAAGTTTGTTTTAAAAGAGATTGCTTCGTCGCTTCGCTCCTCGCAATGACGCCAAAAACACTACAACTCCACTACCCTAAACACTCTCAAACACTCCCACTCTCAAACCCTAAAACTCTCCAAACCTAAAACCCTCAAACTAAAGCATCACACCATTCTTCTGCGCCCATTTTGGAAACTCTTTGTTAATCAATTTATCAGGAGCATCGCCAAACCAACTGTAGCCGTTTCTTCTTTCTTCGGAAACATCATTGTAGTTATATTTCACGCTTCCGTCACGATCTCCGAATAACGGTTTGTTGTTGTTAATATCATAAAATCTTGCCCAAATGATGGAGTTTTTATCTTCTGCTAATGTTCTGACTGCTTTTCCGTTTTGTTTGATAACGTTGTAGCTGTAGCCTTCAATTTTATTCTGTTTAAACCAGTTTACTGCAGATTTTATTGATTTTTGAATCTCAGGAGTTGCAGTTTGCATCATTAAAAATCTAACAATATTTACCGATTCACCTGTTGCCAAAGAAATAGGCTCAAAAGCTCGGGCTTTATCGGGTTGCATCGTGATTTCATTATATTGATCTCCCCAAATTGATGGAGCTCCTTTCTGTACAACCTGAGTTTTTAAAATACAGTCAATTCCTTTTTGAATGGCTAGTTTTGATTTTTCTTTTAATTTAGAATCAACAACATCAAAATCATTTTTTCCTTCTGCAACGTTGTATAGAACTGTCAATGCATTGATCATCGCGTTGTCATTGTACGTAATCTGCTTTCTGTACAGTCCTGAATTCGGATAATACTGAGGAAATCCTCCATTTTTATACTGCATCGAAAGAAGATAATTAATCCCTTTTTCTGCAGATTTTAAATATTCCAGATTGTTTGTGGTTTTATAAGACTTAATTAACGCATTAATCTCTCGTGAAGTAGCATTGTTATCAATCGTTGCGTGGTCATCTCCCGTCTCTTTTATTTTTGCTAAAAGTTTTTTATCGATGGGTAAATTATAATCTACCACAGATTTATCATCAAGCTGTTTTCCCCAACCTCCGTTTGGAAGCTGATACACCAACATTTTTTCAGCCAACGTATCTTTTATTTGGGCTGAAAATGCAGTAGTAATGAAAGAAGCTGCTATTACCGAAATTTTAAATTTCATCATTGTATTTTATTATTTAATCTTAATTAGTAGTAGATTGGCAATAATCTGAAACTGTTTACTCTGAAGGGATTTTTGTAGATACAATTCATATTAATGCAACCGATTGCGCTAATTAACCCGAAAAGAGAAATTTTATTAATAAACATATTGAGTTGTTTCGCCAAAATTAAAAAATATTTTCAGTTCTACACAAAAAATCCTCATCAATGATAAGGATTTAACAATACTTTTAGAAAAAAATATTATTATGTAAAATTTATAGATCTTTTCGAACCTCAGCTACTCACTCCAAGGCGAATGAAGAATACAATCACAGAAATTTTTTCTTTCAAAATTAGGAATCATGAAAGCGCAGACATCAGCTTTTATATTCCCGAAAGTAGTTTCCGTTTTGTTTTTAAAACCATCAAAAAAAGTTGGAATTATTTTATTTTTAAAATCATTTCTAGGAAAAGCTCCGATAATTTCATTTCTGTTTTTTTCGCTTAAATGTTCGTAACCTTCGCCCATCACATCCAATCCAACCCCTGAATACATCAAAGCTACTTCATTTTCTTTATGTTCTGCAATTCCGATGGTTGTATGAAGCGCGATTGTATCCCAAACCAACTGCAATTTTTCTTTCGGAATTCCATGGCTTTTCAGAAAATCTCTTGCTGCGTTGGCTCCATCCACTTCAAATCTTAAATCAGAACTGCTGTAATGCGGAACCAAGCCTAAATCATGAAAAACAGAACTCACATACAACAACTCTTCATCGTATTCAAGGTTTTTTCTTTTACCATTTAATGAAGAAAAAAGAAAAACTCTCAAAGAATGATTGTAAATAAATTCCGTTCCGTGTTCGAGTAACAATTCTGTGGCTTCGGTTGCGATTTTACTATCGGGAATGGTAATTCCTGCAATATTTTGTAATCTTTGAACTGACATACTTTTTAATTTTTATTATAACAAAAGTAGGCTCATTTAAGACTGAAAGGAATGTCAGAATCTTCACATTACCTGCCAATTTTCACAAAGATCTTACGGTAATCTAAAGGTGAAATGTTGGTATATTTTTTGAAAAAAATGACTGAACTGTTCCGGTGTACTGAATGACAATTCATAAGCAATTTCTTTAATTGTTTTAGCCGAAAACTGAAGCAAACGCTTTGATTCTGCGATAATTTGTCCGGCAATAATTTCCTTTGCTCCTTTTCCGCTTTTCTTTTTTGAAATATCTGAAAGCTTTCGGGGTGTCATTAAAAGTTTTTCCGCGTAATACAAGACATCGTGCATCTGATGATATTCTGTACTTACAAGCTCCAAAAATTTTCGATAGATCTGATTATCAAAATCATCAATCCCTTCGTGAAAAGATGGTGCAAGATTGGCTAATTTAATCATCAGAATTTTTAAATAGGCAGCCATTGCATCAAGCTTGTTCGGATAATCATCGCTGAGATATTCTTTTAATAAAATCTCACAAATAGGATCAAGCTCGAGAAAATCTTTTTGATCTAAAGATATTTTTTGATGAAGAACCGCATCGTTAAATAATAAAAGCTTACAGTTTGAAGCACTTGCAGGAGCCTTTTCCCAAAAGCAGTCTCCAAAGCTTATTTCAAATCCTGATAATTTTGTTTGCAGGGAAAATGAAAATATCTGACCTTTTGAAATTAATAAAATTTCTTTATCATTAATATCAAATTCTTTATCATCAATAATAGCAGTTCCTTTTCCTTCATTAATAATAAATACGCGATTATAAATCACACTTATCGAATATTCTGCATTAAATAAGGTATTATTTAATTTACAAACCTGAAAAGAATCTTTTATTTCCCGGTCAAGAATAAGTGTTGCTATTTGTTGCATTATGATAAGAATCTTAGGTTCTCAAATTTACGAATATCAATATTTATACAAGCTATATCAAATATTTAAGAAAACATTAACTATAAGTGATATTTTTTACAACAAAAGAGATATTTCGTACAATCTTTTGAATTGAATAACAGATATGTTTGCAATGATTTAAAAATATAAATTATGAGTACACTAAAAAAATTATGTTATCTGTTCACGGCTTTCACCCTGACTGCCACTACAATATCTTGTTCAAATGATGATGATCAAGTAATTGTTGAAGAACAATTGACTCCCTCGCAAGTTCTATCTTCTACTCCATGGGAAACTACGGGTGCTAAAAACAATAACGGGCAATCTGTTGCCTTAACCGATCCTGCAGTAGCCGGTTTTGTTGGTTTTGCTTATTTTAATGGAGACGGAAAATTTGCAATCTACAGTTTGACTGATGCATTAAGATCAATGGGAACATGGTCTGTAGATCCTCAAGGAAAAACAAGAACGATTACAGCGCTTCGTCCTGACGGAACTTCAATCTTCACGCGTGATGTAGAAATTCTTGAGTTGAACAAAAATGTTTTCACGTATAGAATTCACACCAACGCGAGTGATCCGTCTGTGTATTACGATATTATCCACACAAAGACAGGCCACGCAGAGCCAAGTAATGGACAGAGAACTTTAGCTTCTACAGCCTGGGAAACTACTGGAGCGAAAGATAAAGACGGGAATGCAATGAATCTAACTGATACCAATGTAGCTGGTTATGTAGGATTTGCATATTTCAGAGCTGGTGGAACATATGCCATTTATGGATTGAATGATGTTCTGAGAAATCAAGGTGACTGGTCTATTTCTGCAGACGGAAAAACAAGAACTATTGTGGCAAAAGATCCAACCAGTGGGGCTGTTATTTTTACACGTGATGTACAAATTCTTGAACTAAACAGTGACAAATTTACTTACAGAATTACTCCTAATGCGAGTGATCCAACTGTATTTTATGATATTATCCATACGAAGGTAAATCATTTGGAACCTTAATGAATGGTTGAGTTAGTTTTTTAATAATGAAGGGGAAACCTGCTCTTTGGAGCAGGTTTTTTTTATGGAAAAACGAGATTTAAGCAAAAAAAAAGCTTCTACAAAAATGTAAAAGCTTAAACACAACACTAAAGTATATGGGGAAATTCATACCTTATATTTTTTGTGATTAAAATATATTCCCCCTCTTTTTAATAATTTTTTTTCATCTAAAAGTAGTACTAATTGTTTTGGGAACAATTTGAGGGGGAAAATATTTATTTAATCATCATCTATGTAAATTTTATTTCAACAAAGCTTTTTTAATTCTATCAATCATTTATGTTTTGTTGAATTTTCTACTGCAAATGTACATCGGAAATATGAAAATAATATTACTACATGGCTACTTCATTTTTATAATAAAATGAAAATCAATTAATTAAATCTAAAAAAGTAGTATAAATGTAGTGTGTAATAAAAATAAATTTCGGGAATTTAAGTTGAAAATTTTATAATTTTTGTATCCAGATATTAAGATCATCTTCAGGAGCAAGACCTATTTTCTTTTTTAATCTATATTTTCTTGTTTCGACAGCGCGTGGGGTTGCTTTTTCATATTCTCCAATTTCAAGATTGGTAAGGTTAAGACGGATGTAGGCACAAATTTTAGTCTCCAATTCTGTAAGATCAGGATGAAGAGCGCTTAATTTCTCAGTAAACTCAGGATATAATTCTTTAAAACGTATAAGAAAAAAAGGATCACCTGCTTTTGCCAATTGTATGAGTTTATCAAAAGAAGAATTTACTTTCTTTTTAAGTTTATCCGTTTCCACAGATTTTTTCTCTATTAACTTATCTTTCTTTTCTAGAAGTTCATTTTTAACGTCAATAATTTCGTCCTTTTTCTTTTGTTTTTTAATATAGATTTTACGAACAAAAAACAACGATACAATAATAACAACTATAATTAAAGCGATGATGATATACAGCTTATTTCTTTTAGTTTTTTCTTCATTTTCTTTTTCTTGAATAAGTCTTTCTACAGCATATTTCGAAGACTTTTTCTGTATGTTGATAAGATGATTATTAAGGTCCGTAAATTTTTTAAAATATTCCTTCTCTTTTTCTCTGTCATTCATCATTCCGTACGTTTGTTGAATGGATTGATAGACTGATTTCAAATCATTTTTACGATTCAGTTTCTGGAAAATATCAAGAGCCTGTAGATAATAATCCAGTCCTTTTTGATAATCATCTTTTATCACATTGTAATCTCCAAGAGAAACCAAAACAGATGCCTGATGAATCTTCGAAGCTTTGGGAGCACCGGCTACGGCTTTATCCAAATAATATTTTATAGAATCCAGATTAGGATTGCTTCCCATATACCGGTACGCAATAGAAGTATAAACCAAAGGTTCTTCTGGAAATAATTTCAGAGATTTATATTGCATATTAAATGAAGAATCTTTCTCTTTCGTATAATCGAAATCCGACCATTTCCAGGCATAGCAAAGGTATAAGTAATGATGACTTCTTTTATGGTCTTCCGATTGTTCTAAATACCTGATCGCTTTATTATAATTGCTGTTCGACTGCCCGAATAATTCTAAAAAAGAATAATTTCTTCCATATTGAAAATACAATCTCCCCTTTAATATAACATCATCTACGTCATTTATATATTTTTTAGCTTCGTCCAGATACTGTAAACTTTCCTGATATTTATTGATAGAGCAAAGCAATTTTGCCACATTAATATATACCGTAACAATTCCGTCTTTATTATCTGCATCCCGATACGCTTTCAGCTTATCCATATTGAGATTAATCGCCTGCTCATATTTTCCTTCATTAATATAATCATCCGTAATACTATCCAACTTTAAAAGAGATGGATTTTGTGCATTATAGAAACATGACAAAAAGAAAAGCAAAACGAATATTTTGTGAAAATTGTTTGGGAGCATAAACAATGTTTTATAAAAACAAAAGTATATATTATTTAAGATAAAAAAAGTTATAAAATCTAATAATTAATTAAAAATATATCCTTTTGGGAGCAATTAATTAATATAATTCTACAATCTTCACCCCTACACTTCCACTACGCTAAAGCTAGTAACTAACTGATTTCAAATACCAAATTAAAAGTTAAGTAGATTTCAAGTACCTGTTTTCTATTCCGATGGGCATAAATTTGCACCAGAATTTCGAAGTAAATACGAAACAGGACTAGTCAGCTTTTTCGAAATCGAGATATGATTCTAAACACACAATTAAGGACACGAAAAAAAAACAAAAATTCACTAAAAAATTAAAGGAATGAAAAAAATTGTTGTAACAACAATCCTACTCATAGGATGCAAAGCTTTCGGACAAGTTGGCATGAGCACTCCCACTCCGCGTGGAGCTTTAGACATTAATAAAAACACAACCAATGATATGGGACTGGTACTTCCCACCAATACCGATGTCAGCAATATTACATCACCGGAAAGTCTTACCGTAATACCGGGAACTGTAATTTATGATAAAACAAAAGACTGTGTAAGGTTTTATAAAAAAGCCCAAACCTGGAGCAACTGCATAAAATTTTCATCCACGCCAGTGGCTTTAAAAAATAATGAAGAAACTTCAACAGAAAAAGAACAAAAAAAATAAGGAAATGAAAAAAATTTTAATCTTAGCTATTATATTCAATTCTGCCCTGGCTTCTGCTCAGATCGGAATCGGAAGAGCAAATCCCAGAGGAGCACTGGATATTAATAAAGATAACGACACCAATACAATGGGATTGGTACTCCCTACCAATGCTGATGTAAATAATATTCTTAATCCTATGGGAGGAAACGTAGTTCCCGGAACGATAATCTACGACAGCACCAACGACTGTGTGAGATTGTATAAAGGAACCAATACATGGAGCAGTTGTCTGAGTGATGCAGCCTGCGAAGAAGGAGGTTCAATAGGAAATTTAGATTGTGATAATGTTTCCAATACCGGAACATTAACCAGTGAAATTGCAGCATCAGGAGTTTCGTCCGAATATTCTTATACAGGAGGAAACGGAGGTGCCCACAACGGACAAATTGTAACATCTACAGGAGTTACAGGTCTTACTGCAACGCTGGCTCCGGGTAATTTTGAAAACGGAAACGGTACACTTTCTTATGAAATTACTGGTACAGCAACTTCATCAGGAACTGCTTCTTTTGATATAAATATCGGTGGCCAAACATGTACATTAGAAAGAACTGTAATTGCACCTATTGGTAGTATTGAAACTTTAAACTGTGCAGGAGCAACTCATAATGGATCATTAGTAAGTAATTCACCTGCAAATAATATAAGCTCAGTAATACTTTATTCAGGAGGAAACGGAGGAACTCATAATGGACAAACTGTAACCTCAACAGGAGTATTCGGATTGACAGCAACTTTAGCACCTGGAAGTTTTGCAGTTGGAGACGGCTCACTTACTTATACTATTACAGGAACCCCAACTTCTTCAGGAACAGCAAGCTTTGCAATAAATATTGGCGGACAGATTTGTATTCTTGAAAGAAGTGTAACAGCTGGAAATCCACCCTCTCCAGATTTAACTGCAAATTGTACAGGATGGAGAATTCTATCTACTTCAGGTACATCTAATGGAACAGTAAATGGAGTAGCTGTTTCTGCGACCGTTACGCTAATCAATGCAAAAGGTTCTAGCAATAGTTTTATATCATCTAACCAATATCGTTCCTGCAGTACAGGTCCTCAGAGTCATTTCTTAACAGAAACTTCATCATATAGCAGTACTATCAGAATTAAGTTTAACAAAAATGTGAGTAATATTAAATTGTATCTATTTAATCATCATTCTTTAGCTGCTAATAATAAAGTAACCCTAAGAAGAAATGGAGCAATAGTAACTCCTACTTTTACTAAAACATCCGCTTTCTGTTCACAATATTTTAATGTTTCTCAAGGTAATATAAAAATTACAAAAAACTATGATGGAGGCGGTCATGGCTTTTCAGGAGCAGTAAATATAGGAGGTATATGGTTTGATGAAATAGAAGTTGTAGCAAGCTTTTCTAATCCTATCGATGTTAAAGGTTTTTTTGCTTTTTGTGTAGGAGCAATACAATAAGATTAAGTGATTTTCATAGTTAGTTTTTAGCCAAAGGCTGCTCGTGCTGACCTTTGGCTTATCTAAAATTCAAGTCAAGAAACATGATGAAAAAAAATTGTTTTAATTTAAATTTATTAAACCACGAATTTCATTTTAGTGTTTGTATTGGCAGGGGTATTTTTCATACAATTCTACTTACTCTCCTGCCATTTTTAAACACTTTATATCATAGAAAGTAATTTTGTTTTTCAATTTTTAATATTTTTTAAGAAAGCCAAAGATTCCCCTTTGGCTTTTTTACTTTTATCATCATTGAAGAACCTTTTCACCTGTTCTTTTAAGTTTATAACCTATTCGAAGAACCTTTTAATTTAAGATAATACACTTTTTACTTCTTCAATCAAGCTCACAACATAAAATATTAGGTTCCGAACCTAAAATATCAAGCTTTAACCTGAACAAAAAAGCTCCGAACCTCATCCATGAAGTTCAGAAGCCTGAAAAAATAAATAAGCATCCTTTTAGAGATGCTTATTGTTTGAAAGGTGATGTCCTATTGACTTTTGTCGATACTTTTTTTGTTCGTTCTTTTACTAAACCTTTTGCTGAGGTCTTCATATACCGGTTTGGCAGTCGTTACTCCTTTTGTTGCGGCTTCTCTTGTGATGCCATAGTAGAGTAAAGAAGCCGTTAATGCCTCACTTCCGGCTAGGGTTACTGTATCTTCAAGGTCGGCAGATAATTGTTTTGCAATATTCTTCAAAGGAGTAAGGTTCGCAGCTACTGCCACATCTTTCAGGAATTCGGCTTTGTCCATGTATGGAGGGGCAAATTCAGGATTGGTTTCCAGATAGCCTTTTACTTTTTCAACAGTTGCTAAGGTTTTGTCGCCCATTTTGAAAATAGACTGCCTTTCCTCCGGAGTTAACGCCTGAAGGTAAGGAGCTAATAAAGTTTTACATTCCTGAAGTTTTTGAGAAACCTCATCCAATACATTTTGAGGAATTTCTACACTGATTTGATTGTTTGTGCTCATTGTTTTGTGTTTATTAAAAATGTATATAAAAATAATAAACGAAACTATACAAAACTCAAAACACATTGACAATCAATTATTTTAAGGAAAATAGAAATTGATTTTTAGAAATTTAAGAATAATATTAATAGAAATGAAAAGGGAGTAAAAATTAATTCTTTAATCTACTTATAAAAAGTTAACTAGATTGAAAAGATGTTTCGACAGGCTCAACATGACATCTCTAATACTATTAAAAAATTAGTCGAAATTGTAGGTTTTAACTAAAGTAAGATCAATATAACAGTTGTTTTTTACTGTTATTTCGCCATCCCGCCTGACTGTCATATTTTACAAAAAAAATCTTAAGATCAGCTTGGCTTTCATAGTCAACAAAAAAGATTTTCTTTTTGGCCTGACTTCCATATTCTGTAAAAAACCATTTCCCGTCGTTGCTTCCCGCCTGGCTGTCATACTGAACTTTATAAACTTTAAGATCGGCCTGACTTTCATATTCAACCACAAAAACTTTTACATCCGCCTGACTAGAATATTCGGTTGAAAAAACTTTCTGGGCTTTTAATTGAGTGCCCAAAACGAAAAGAAAAAAAATAAATAGTTGTTTCATCTTGTATCTTTTTTATTCAACTTAAAAATAATCATTTTTAGATCTAATTCAGTAATAAAAAAGCAAGAGCCGGTAAAAAAACCGACTCCTGCCACACTAACATTCATATTAACATATTACATCCTTTATCTAAAATTCGAATTCTCCGATTAAAACGCCATCACGATTACTTGTATCACGCTCACTTTTATTTTGGAAAACCACGATTTTTCTTTCCTGTTTTCCTGAAGCATAATTGATGAAAACTTCAGCCATAATTGCCGTTGCTCCTGCAATACTTACTTGGTTTTCATTAAAGAAATTAGTTTCAATTTTATATTTTCCTTTGATAGCTTTTTTCAGTAAAAACTGCTCCGGCCCGAAACCTCCTGTGAAATCATCGCTTAATCTTCCTCCAATTTCCGTTGATTTATGAGAATACATGCAACGCTCATTCTTGGGATCTGTTACCCAAAGATCAATGTCTGTATTGTCTTTGTTCCAGTTGATCACCACTCGGATGTTCACAGGCAGATCTGCAATGATTTTTGGGTTGATATTTTTAAGATCTAGCTCATTTCTGTGATTGCTGATCAGTTCATTGATTTCCATGATGATGGTTTCCTCAATTCCATGGTCACGATTGGCCATTTCGCGGGTGTAAGACTGATTTAAAATTTTATATAAATTGTCTAAAGCTCCCTGATAATATTTGTTATCTTCTAAAGCCAGTGCATAATCTCTGTAACTTTGAGGATCGAAAGGTCGCCATTCCAACACTTTTTTACTGATCCAAAGTTCTTTATCGTAAACCTCAGCTTGTTTTAATTTATAGGCCAATAATTTATATAATTCCTCATTTTCAAGATCAAGGTCAGCGATAGAACTTAATACTTTTAATCCTGTTTTTTTATCATCAATTTTGAAAAATAACTGAGCTACATCAAAATAATATTGCGGTGTTTCAGCGTAGTCTTTTCTGTTATTAAGGTAAATTTGATAGATCTCTTCTGATTTTTTAGCAGACTCAAAAAACTTCATGTAAGCAGCGTCTGATTTTACATCTATCGTTGTGATTTTTCCTTTTTGAATGATTGTTTCAGCGATCTCTTTACTCTTTAACTCTCCACGCACAGAACCAGCTCCTCTGATAGATATTCCCTGAGCTCTACCCTCAAGAGCCTGTACTACATTGTCCTGCAATGAAGGTTTTGCTATCGGAGATGAAACAACAGTACTTGACGCACTCGCAACTGATCTATTTACTGTCCTAGCTGAATAACCTACCATTACAACCTCTTCAATATCCATAACTCTGGCTGTATCTTTTGACCTTCTGGGTGTAGGATAATATTTTGGCTTATTTTCAAAATCTGTATTCCACCATTTTTTTAGATTCTCAGTCATTACTTCAGCTTTTGCCATTAGATCATTGACGCGAACATCTTTTTTAGCCTGATTATTTTTTACAATCTGATTGTATTCTTCACGCAGTTCAGATGGCGGACTGATTTCATATCGAACATAATCCTGAACATTTTCCAACACCATCAAGCTCATGTTGTTGCTTACCAAACCGAATTGTCTGCTGATATTTTTGATCTCATTTTTGTTTTGTTTTTCAAAAATTTCCAGTTCGTTAAGCTTTTTCTGAGCCCAGAATTGTGAAATTTCCCAATCTTTTACGGATTGCTTATTCACGTCTAAAGAAATCGCTTTTGCCTCTGTTACTTCATTTCCGTAACCAAATAAAACTTTTATGGTTGTTTGATTTCCTTTCAGAATACCTGTTAACACAAAATCCTGAGAAATTGTTTGTGACAACGAAGGATAAACTTCCGTTAATGAAGAATTATTTTCAATTCCTATGAATTTTAAAGACTGATACAACAGTTTACGCACTTCTTTTTTAGGATCGTTTTCAATTAAATTTAAAAATTCACCTCCAGTTTTATTACTAATAAATTTTAATTGATTAAAATTCGCATTGTTGGATGATGAAATTGTGTAAACCGGATTTTTTATAGTCAATTTCAGATCTCCGAAAGAAGACAGTCCATCCGTGAAAAATAAAATCTCATCTTCTTTTACTGATTTTAATTGTCCGAAATCAGTTCCGCCATCATATGTAACTTGGGATAAATATGATTTTAATTCGTTCCAGTTTCCATCGTTTATTTTAAAGCTTTTTCCTTCATCAAACGTATTATTAAGGAAATAAATTTTCACGGAAAGGTTTTTATTTACCTTAAAATATTCTTCCAATAAGCTCCATTCTTTTGCATGATCTCTTTTTGATCCACTTAAAGAATTATCCCAAATAATGGCTAGTTTATTAGGTAATTTCTTTGCTTTTTCTTTAGGATCGACTCCTAAATTAGCAAGAAAATAAGAAGAATTATCCGACGCTTTCTGAATTAATACATTTTGATTTTCATCATTTTGAGGAAAATTAATTTTCAGATTTTGAGTTGGTTTATAATTCAGTTTATGGGTTTCGGCAACCCAAACGTTTCCGTTTTTAACAAAATTAAAACTTCCGTCAGGCTTTTCTTCCAACTGTGGAGAAACCGAATTCTGAAAAACGCTTGTCTTTATAGTAAACTCAGGAATTTGAGTAGAATAATTAAGCGGTAAAAAATACTGGTAATTACTTCCCTGTTTTTTCAATTCATAATTATAAGAAATCTGAACTGTTCTTTCACCACCATTTGCATTGATCGGATAAATTCTTGTACGGAAATTGTTTCCCTCAACTTTTTCTAAAATTCCCGGATCAACATTTCTTTTTTGAATGGTTTCAAAAACTTCCTTTGCTTTTTCTTTTTCTACAGGAACGGCATTTCGCAGTTTTCCGTTAATATCCAAAGCATATCCGCTCACATTTACTCCTTCCGGAAGAGGGAAAGTCAATCGCCCTTCCATCAATCGGTTAGAATTATTCTTAAAAACCATTGTGATCACGTTGGTGGAAATTCCGCCCGTAATTTTGGTTTCGATATTCAGTTTCTGAAGAATAACCTTATTATTATTCTCAAATCCTCCTTTTTTATCGGGTGTTTCAATAATCGGTATTTGCGCCCAATATAACATCGGGAAAAACAGCAAAAGTTTCAGGCATATGTTCTTCATATTTTAAATATTTGAGGTTAATAATTGTCTCTATCTATAAAGATGCTTGGTGAACCAAAAAGGTTGGAAATAATTTTATTAAAATTTAAAAATCATTAATAATCAACACTATAAAAACAAAAAAACACCTACATTTTTGTAAGTGTTTGTATTTATTGGAATAACTATTTATAAAAATAGAATTTGGTTATTTAGTTCAATATCTCATTCATTTGAGTTAAAATAATTGGTTTTCCGTCGGTCACAACGATTGTATGTTCGTGCTGTGCCATGTAACCGCCTTTATTCCCGACCATTGTCCAACCATCTTTCAATTCTACGGCAAGATTTGAAGATGTTGAGATAAATGTTTCAATCGCAACAACAGAATTTTTTTTGAATCTTCTGTTATCAAAACGGTTTCTATAATTTAGTAATTCATTCGGCTCTTCGTGTAAACTCCTTCCAATACCGTGTCCGCCAAGGTTTTTAATGACTTTAAAACCTCTTTTTTTAGCTTCAGTTTCCATCAAGAATCCGATATCAGCTATTTTTACGCCACCTTTTATATTATTGATTGCTTTCTCTAAAATATCTTTAGAAGCATCAACTAATTTTTGATGTTGATTGATATCTTTTCCGATGATAAAAGAACCGCCATTATCTGCCCAAAAGCCATTCAATTCTGCAGAAACATCAATGTTAATCAAATCTCCTTCTTTCAAAACTCGTTGATCTGTAGGAATACCGTGGCAAAACTCATTATCTACACTGATGCATGTCCATCCCGGAAATCCATAGGTAAGATAAGGAGCAGATTTTGCACCGAATTCAGAAAGTATTTTGGCCCCGTACTCATCAAGATCTTTTGTCGTCATACCAGGCTGAGCATAATTAATCATTTCTTTTAAGGTATATGCAACAGCTTCACTTGCTTTCTGCATTCCTATTAATTCATGTTCGTTTGTTATTGACATTGTTTTGGTTTTTTGTTATTAAATAACTGTTGGAGATTACAAAGTTAAGAATTTTAAAGAATAGCAATAAAAAACCACTTACGTTGCTGTAAGTGGTTGATATTATTGTGGTCCCACCTGGGCTCGAACCAGGGACCACCTGATTATGAGGCAATGCCCCCTTTATCATGAAAAAAGAACCGATTTGATAATCAGACTTTTACGAAATTAATATTTTAAAGAACGCGTTTATTTGTTATCGAAAGTTCACCTTAAAGTTCCCTTTGCTATTTCCTGTTTTCTGTATAAATTCTCGGTTATGCCGAAAATCCAATTTGCATCAACACCGTATTTTTTACATATTATTTCTATTTGACCAACAGTAAAATGAAAAGATCGATCACGTTTATCCTGATTTCTCACATTTGAAAAATATGACTTTGAAATCCCTGTTTGATTGTAGAAATCTGTAATGAATTCTATCTTCCCATCATTTTTAAGGATTTCAGGAAGTTTTAATATTTGTTGATCGGGTATTAACATTTATTTTATTTCCTTTCCAGTTAAATCATACTTATAAATCTGCATACCTTCTTTTTCAATCCCCAAATCATTTTTTGCATAGTACCAAAGAACAATTTTCCAAGATAATTCAAGTTTTGTTATATTTACTGATGTTGGAACATAAGTAACAGGGTTTTTTAATTTGAATTTAGCAAGCCAAATAGTTTGATCTAAATTGATATTTATTTTCCCAAGATCACTTTCTGTTGGCTCATGGTTTCCGAAATTTGCTTTCAAAGGAATTTTAACATCTTCTTTTTTCCCATTTTTTAATATTGTTTCTTTTTCAATTAAAAAATTTCCTTCCTCTGATTTTTTTATATCCACCAAAAAAACATATTCTGGATATTTCTTTTTGGCTTGATTTGTTTCTGTTTTTATCTCCTGCGATTGAGAAAATAAAAATGTTGAGGATATTAACGTAAGAAATAAAATTGTTTTTTTCATATTGTTTAATTAATTATGATTTAATAGAAAATGTTAAAATCCCGACTTATCAATTTTACTACGTTTCCGACAATGTAGCAATCTTTTAAGTTTATTGTAAAATCAGGATATAATTTTTTGTCTGGGTTCCATGAATGAAGTACAACCTCACCTGTTTCCGGGTTATGGTCTATTACCTCTTTAATTAAATTACCTTTTTCATTGTGTAGAAAATAAAACACATTCCAATGATTCAAATGCAATTTACTTTTCCAAAAGTCTCGTGGAATATCACGTGCTAAATACCAATCTTTATCCAAAAGTGCCTTTGTTGTCGAATCATCCATACTATATCCAGTTGCCTCAACTTCATAATAATCGCCTTTGTGGGTTTTCTTAACCCTCACTCTACCCCTTTCTAATTCATTCATGTAGCTTTCAGCAAAAAAATTTGATGCCGCTCCCAAAGCTGCCTTTTCTGGAATTTTAATTGTTTCAAGCCAAACAAAGTCCTCATCTTCATTTAGAATTTTAGCATTTGAAAAATTCGGCTGTATAGCATTGCTATTGTTCCTGTTTAGCATTTCACCTTCTTCATACAGCAACCAATCAATATTTAAGTCTGGGTACTTAATTTTAATAATAGCAATCTTATCAGCGGATATTGATTTTCTTATAGCATTAATATAGCCACCAGATGCCTCAATTGATGTTGTAAAATCTATATGCTTAATATCCTTGTATTCCAGGTACTTTTTAAGCCTTTCTTTAACGTCCATTAAAATAAAATTTCAAAATTTAACAAAATTTTAACATAACTATTATAGCAATGCTATTGTATATTATATAGCAATGCTATATCTTTGCTATATCAAAATGACATTTCAAAATGAAAGAGCAAGCAAATATAACAATTCCTCGTAAACTCAAGAATACGGTTTACCGTAAAATTCGACAAGATCGAAAATTGAGGGAAGCAATTGAAAAAGATACAGGGGAAAAAAGAGAAGACCTCTACCAAAATGCTTACCGAGAAACAAAGATGATAGAGAACATTTTCATTATTCAGTCTTTTAAAAAACACACGGGTTGGGATGATGATGAAATTTTTGAAGAAGACAAACAAGCAATAATTGATGCGATATGAAAGAACCAATGACAGAACAAAAAGCAATCGAAATTCTGTCAAGCATTGAAAAAATAGAGACGGATTTGTCTCATGTTAAAGCTGATTTAAAAGCCTTTCTGGGTGGCGTGGTAACTGCCCAAGAAGGGCAGCCAAAAACAAAAGCTGAAAAGAACGCCGAATTAAAGGCGAAAATAATGGCAACATACAAATAAAAAAGCCACCTGCGCTAACAGACGGCTAATGTTCAACAAATAAATGTTAAACCAATGATTACAACAAAAGTACAACAAACGGTTGAAAAATCAAATTCATTCAACGGGAAAGATTTTCAAAAAGCCGCACAATTGGCAAACCAATTACAATTTCAGGAATTTGATGTAAATGAAAACAGCAAATCCGGAGCAAATTGGTTCGGTCTATTCATGGCAGATAACAACGCTTATTGGTCCATAGTAAGAACAGAAAACGGGATTTATAATCTTGAATGTGATGATGTCAAAGTATGTGTAATTGATAAACATCTTGAAAAAAAACTTGATGATTTAAGAGAATGGCTTCTTGGTTCCGAAGAAAGGGCTGCCGAATCATTCAGAGAATACAGAGCTGAACAAGATGAATTATTCAAAAACTATGGTTACGGTAAAATTTAAGATTATGAAAAATAAAATTTTAGAAGTTCAAAATTACTTCATCAACAAAATCACAGCCTGTGAATTTATAATTAAAGAAATCATTTTAAATAGTGAATGGATTCAAATAAAAGTAAACATTGATGATTATGATTTCAATCTATCAATCAATCCTAAACTGACATTAATATGTGTTCATGAACACGATTCTTTTATGAAGCTAAGCATTCCAAATGACAGACTTTCAAATATTTTACAATTGATTGAAGAGAAAGAACAAGAAGCCAAAATACAAAAAATTGAAAGTCTAAAAGCTGAATTAGAAAAACTTCAAACTGCTTAATATCTCAAATAAAAAATCACTATGTCAAACGAATTAACAACACAAGCACTATTTAAGCAAAAATCAATACAAGAGAGATTTGAAAAACTGCTAGGAAAAAAGGCGCAAGGATTTATCTCTTCCGTATTGCAGACTATAAACGGAAACAATCTTTTATCACAGGCTAATCCACAAACTGTTTTAAATGCAGCGGCTACGGCAGCAACATTGGACCTACCAATCGACCCAAATTTAGGGCTTGCATATATAGTGCCATATAAAGGACAAGCACAATTTCAATTAGGCTGGAAAGGTTTTGTTCAGTTGGCTCAAAGGAGTGGGCAATTTTCCCGAATTAATGTAGTCGAGGTATATGAGAATCAATTCACGTCTTTCAATCGGTTAACCGAAGAACTGATCGGGAATTTTGATATTGAGGGCGAGGGTAATATTGTTGGTTATGTTGCTTATTTCCGTCTTATCAATGGGTTTGAAAAAATGTCTTTCTGGAGCGTGGAAAAGGTAAAGAAACACGCCTCAAAATATAGTCAAACCTATGGAAAGAAAAATAAAAATAATCAATTGATTTTTTCACCCTGGAATGATGCAGATCAATTTGATGCAATGGCAAAAAAAACAGTCCTAAAAAATACATTATCACAATATGCTCCAGTATCTATTGAAATGCAGACTGCACAATTAGCCGATCAATCTGTTCAGGTCGAAGAAGGCAGCTTTGAATATGTAGATAATACCAAAACGGTAGATGTAACGGCGGTTAATGAAGAGCAATCAAGAATTGAAAGTTTCATAAATAATGCGGAAAGCCTTGAAAAATTAGAGGAATGCGCCCCTTTTTTAAGCGATTACCCTGAATTATCTGAAATGTACGCACAAAAAGAAAAACAATTTAAATCAAAGCAAAAATGAATGCAATAGATTTTAATAATTATTTATTCCGTTGTTCATCACTTGGTAAAATAATGATTGGAGCAGAGAAACCAGGATTAACGGACAAACAATCTGAATTACTTGCTTCATTGTATGCAAAACGTGAAGAGTATTCAGCAAAAGGAAAATTCCTTTCCGACCCTCAAACCAAACAAATGGGTGAGCTTATTACCAAAAGGGATGCAAAACCGGAAATTTCTCAAACTGCAAAAACCTATTTAAAAGGGCTTCACCGTGAGGTGATGATGAAACGTCAAAAAACTATTGAGAGTAAATACCTTGAAAAAGGTATTACAGTTGAAGAAAAATCAATTTCACTTTATACAAATGTTTTTGGAAAACTTTTAATCAAAAACAAACAAAGGTTTTCGGATAAATACAAGACTGGGGAACCAGACAATATACAAGGTAAAGTTAGAGACTTTAAATCCTCATTTGATTTTTCAACATTTCCAATGTATGACACCGAAATAACTAATTCAGATTATGATTGGCAATTGCAAGGTTATATGGATCTAACCGGAATAAAAGAGGCTGAATTAATTTATTGCCTTGTAGACACCCCATTTAACATTATTGAAGATGAATTAAGACGAATGAATTGGAAACACAATATAATGGGGCTTGATGGCGAAGTGAGAGAAGAAAGTATTTCGTTGGTTGTTGAAAAAATATCCGGAATGATTTACACAGAACAAGGGTTGAAAGATTTTTGTAATCAATCATCTTTAATTCAAATAGAATGGTTTGATGATTTTTTCCCTTTACCTGAAGAATTACGAATTAAAGTTTTTCAAACAGAATATTCAAAGGAAAAGATTGAATTGCTTCATGAGCAAACAGAACGATGTAGAGAATTTTTAAATGATCTGACATTAACAATTTCAAAAACAATACTGCAACCCTTAAAAAATTAAAGAAATGCAACTTGAATTTGACTTTACAGAACCTATTGACCGCATTGAAAACAATCCATTTTCTCAAAATATTTTGAATGAAAATATGGAACATTTCAAAGGTCAATGTAAAATAGTGATAGAGGCTTTATTGAGAGGCGAAAGGCTTACCACGGCTTCGGCATTGCTTAAATATGGAATTGGCGATTTACGAAGAAGAATTAAGGACCTGAAAGACATTTACAAAGTTAGTTGCATAAAGGAAGAAATTCAAAAAAACAGATTTAAAGTCTGGTATATATAATTTATAAACATTTAAAACAATTATAATGAAACTTAACATAACAGTAGACTTAGAAGATATTTATATAGATGAAGATCAAGGATTTAATGAAGCCTTGGAAAGAAAAATTCAACAAGAAGTTACAAGTAATGTATGGAAAAGCATTAAGGATAAAGTTGAAGATCAAATAGTAAGAACAGTCGCCAAAGAAATTGAAAAACAATACTGTCAAAAAATCCAATACTTCATCAATGATTTTTTTAAAAACGGAAAAGTGAAATTCGGTTACGATAAAGAGCTTGTTACCATAGAGCAATACATTTTGAAAACCTTTGAGAATAATCAAGGTTGGAACAGCCCGAAAGAGCAAATTGAAAAACTTGCAGCCGCTCATGGTAAAACTCTTAAAGACCGATACGATTTAATGTTCGCTTCCCAATTGGTTGTAAAACTTAACGAAAACGGACTTTTAAAAGAAGAGGTAGCAAAAACACTTTTAAACAACTAAAATCATAAAAATGAATATTACAGTACACAAAGTCGGAAATAAAATCAACGGTGAATCATTAATTCTTTTCCAGGAACCGTTGCAACTGAATGAAGAAATGTCGGAATTACTTGAAAACTATTTTTTAGGTTCTTTCAAAAACGAAGAAACATATCAGTTTTATAGTGATTCGTATTTAACCAACAATCCGGTCTATAATTCGGTAACAGAGATTTTTGAAAATCAATCCAAGTTACTTAATGAATCGGTTCATATTGCTGAACACCTTTACGAATCGGCGGAAAACCCACGAATTCAGGGCGGCGAATTATTCATCGCATATTTTGAGGGAGACGGAACTCCAGAAAGTGTTGATAAAATAGGAATTTTCAAAACCGAAAAAAGAGAACCGTTCTTAAAAATATCGTTCAGTGATGATTTTGAATCGGTTGAAATCGAAAAAGATCATGGAATTGGTTTGTCAAAAATTGATAAAGCAGCTTTGATTTATAATACAAATAAAGAATCTGGGTATGTCCTTTCAGTTATTGACAACAACAAAAACGGCGATGTTTACTATTGGTTTGAGGACTTTTTGAAAGTTAGGCAGCGCGATGATGAATATTTCCACACACAAGAAACATTGTCCGTTTACAAAGATTTTATTACAAAACAGTTGCCTCAGGAATTTGAGGTTACAAAAGTAGATCAAGTTAATTTTCTCAACAAATCAATCAACTTTTTTAAAGAGAAAGAGGAATTTGATTTTGACGAATTCAAAAACGAAGTCCTTGTTGATGAAAGCGTAATCGAAAGTTTTGAAAACTTTAAAAGCGATTATGAACAGGATATGCAGATCAGTATTTCCGAAGAATTCCCGATCAATACATCCGCCGTTAAAAAAGCTCAACGACACTTTAAAAGCATTATCAAGTTAGATAAAAATTTCCACATCTACATTCATGGTGATCGCAACAAATTGGAACAGGGCGAAGATGAAAAGGGCAAATTCTACGCACTTTATTTCGACAAAGAACAATAATAAATACCAAAATCATGGATACAGCAACAGAAGAAAAAAAGATCATACAGTTCACAGACGGGCATGATCTGGCAAAAAAGCAAAAGGAATTTAGAAAAGGTTCGTATCAAGGGCTTTTCAAATATCCGGACAACACTCATTCGGTAGTAAGCGAAAAAAACAATCTTCCTCAAGTCGGTGCAAATATGCTTGACTACAACGGCAGACCAATGATTATAACCGAAATATTAGGCATAAGAGATCATAAAGGTGTTTTTAGTGATGAAAGTAAAAGACAGAAAATTTCTATCGTAAAAACAAAACCTGTCCTTTTCATGGAAATCCAGGCGAAAAAGTAGAAACTAAAAAATTTAAAAGTAATCATGGCAGAAGGAAAGAACAGTTTTTTATTATACACCGACATCATTCATACGGTTAGAAAATTACCCAAAGAAAAAGCAGGTGAGTTGTTCCTTCATATCCTTGAGTATGTAAATGACTTAGACCCCCAGACCGATGATTTCGCAGTTGAAATTGCATTTGAACCGATCAAGCAATCTTTAAAAAGAAATCTTAAAAATTACAAAGGTAAAGTTCAAAAAAACTCGGAATCTGGAAAAATCGGGAATCTAAAGAAATGGAACCCTGATTTATATGACAAGTATGTTGAAAATGAATTGACACTTGAGGAATGTGAACAGATCGCGAAAAATCGCAAACGCGATAAAAATATCGCAAATGGTCGCGAATGCGATAAAAGTATCGCGAACATCGCTGATAGTGTAAGTGATAGTGATAGTGATAGTGATATTCTTTTAAAAAAAGAAACAAAAGAATATATACACCTTCCAATTCCTGAAGAAATTCCAGAGGAACAACCAGAGGAACCACAAACCGATAAATTTTCATTCAAGAAATCTTTAACGGATTATGGATTTGATAAAGACCTTATTGAACATTTTATGCAGGTCCGCCGAAAAAAACGGCTTGTAAACACCAAAGTTGCCTTTGATAATTTCATTCGCGAGATTGAGAAAACAGGACGGTCCCCGGATGAAGTTTTCGCTATCATCACAAAAAAACAGTGGGGTGGATTTGAAGCGAAATGGTTAGACAATTTAGATGAAAATAAGAACCAACCAAATGAGGGTGTTGTGTATCAACCTAAAAGAAAAAAATTATGAGTACATCACATGGTATTATTCCACCAAATGCAGTTGACTTTGAAAAATTGGTTATTGGGACGTGTCTAATTGATGCAAGGGGGTTAAATCATACCGAAAAGGTTGTTAGAGACAATTTTGAAGTCTTTTACGACCCACGACATAAAGAGATTTACAGGGCGATATGTTGGTTGAAATCGAAAAATGTTCCGGTTGATCTTATGACAGTTATTCAGCAACTTAAAAAAGCAAATGAGCTTGAGAGAGCCGGGGGTGATCATTATGTTATCGGTCTTACGATGGGGGTTAGTTCATCGGCACACATTGAATATCATTGCCGTGTGATCTGGGAAAAGTACATCACAAGAAAGATTATTGAAGCGGGGAATACAATGATACAAAGGGCTTACAATGATAATACAGATGTTTTTGAATTGCTTGATTTCACAACTTCAGAAACCAATAAAATTCATAATTATTTAAGCGGTCAAAAGCCAATCAAATCGTTCTTTGATATTCAGAAAGAGTTTATTGAATATGTTCATTCTGATTCTGTTCCGGGGGTCCCTATCCCATTTTCAAAATTACAGGAAGAAAACCAGGGTTGGCAAAATTCAGACTTGATAATAATTGCGGCACGTCCAGCGATGGGGAAAACGGCGTTAGCATTAGAGCTTGGAAAACACGCAGCAATTAACGATTATTCGGTTCATTTCTTTTCGCTTGAAATGGCAAACATTCAATTGCACAAAAGAATTATCGCGAATGAATTGGGAATTTCCGCGAACAGGATTAGAAAGAAAAGGTTCACAGAGGAAGACATTGAGAAAATATTCAATTGCGGAAATCTTGAACATATCCCCTTTTTCTATGATGATTCACTTTTCCAATGGGAAGAAATAAAGTCAAGGGCAAGACACGTTGCAAGTGAGAAAAAAACAAAACTGATTGTTATTGATTATTTACAGCTAATAAGCACCAAACAGAAAATGAGTACAGTTGACAGAGTAACATTCATTTCCAGGGAATTGAAATTGTTAGCGAAGGAACTCAACATTCCCGTGATCGCGCTTTCTCAATTAAGTCGTGAGGTTGAAAAAAGACCTAACAAAAAACCTCAATTATCCGACTTGAGAGAATCAGGAGCCATTGAACAGGATGCGGACATCATCATTTTCCCATACAGACCGGAATATTATGGTATTATGACCTGGGAGGAAGAGGAAGAGGGTGAAACCTCAACAGAGGGGAAAGCACTCGTGATAACAGCTAAAAACAGGCATTGCGGAGATAGTGACCTTGTTGTCGGTTGGAGTGCAGAATATCAAAAATTTTCAGATTTAAACACAATTCAAAACTATTACAATGTGCCAAAAGGAAACCCAAACGATGCCTTCCCTTACTGAAATGGAAGATTTCAAGAAAAATTATAAAAACAAAATTGTTGATGTTGCCAAAAGCAAAACGGAATGGTTAAAGCCCTTACAAGAAACTTATCAGGAAAACAGAAGCAGAATTTCAAAGTATAACAATTACAAAAAGTCAAAATAATGTTTGTAGAAAATAATATAAAAATATCTCATGAGGACAACATGACTTTAATGTCTCGTTATCCGGATAAGTTTTTTGATATAGCAATTGTTGACCCGCCGTACGGCAGTAAAAATATTCAAGGTGGTTATACAAGCGGCAAAGGCGGGGGCGTTACCAAGCAGAAAAAATACAATAACACTCTATGGGACCAGGAATGTCCCGATGAAAAATATTTTAAAGAACTCATAAGAGTTTCAAAAAATCAAATCATCTGGGGTGCAAATCATTTCATTTCAAAAATTGCCTTAGACAGTCCTTCGTGGATAGTTTGGAATAAGGATAACGGCGAAGTGAGTTTTGCAGATTGTGAACTTGCTTACACATCATTCAATAATTCCGTTCGAATGTTCAAATACAGGTGGTCCGGAATGCTCCAGGAAGATATGAAAAACAAGGAAAAACGAATTCATCCAACTCAAAAGCCTGTTGCATTATACAAATGGATTTTAGACAAATTTGCAAAACCTGATGATAAAATACTTGACACACATCTTGGTAGCGGTTCAATCGCAATCGCCTGTCTGGAGTATGGTTTTGATCTAACCGCGTGTGAGATCAATGAGGGTTATTACAATTCTGCTGTAAACAGAATAAAAAATCATGCAGCACTTAATGTTTCAATTTTTAATTAAGAATACTAAAATGAAAAATAAATATATACAATTGGGGTTACTTGCTGTAAGCCTCTTATATGTTGACTTATTTTGTGGTGCGGGCGGAACCTCAACAGGAGTAGAAACAGCAAAAGTGAATGGAGAAAAATGTGCAAAAGTAGTTGCGTGTGTTAATCATGATGCCAACGCGATCGCCTCACACGTAGAAAACCACCCGGAATCGCTTCATTTCACTGAAGACATAAGAACCCTTGAATTGGGTCCATTGGTTGAATATGTTACAAAAATGCGCAAGGAATATCCGTTTGCAAAATTGGTCCTTTGGGCTTCCCTTGAATGCACGAATTTCAGCAAAGCAAAAGGCGGGTTGGCTCGTGATGCCGATAGTAGAACACTCGCCGAACATTTGGACCGTTACATCGAGGCGTTAGATCCTGATTCAATTCAAATTGAAAATGTAGAGGAATTTATGAGTTGGGGGGACCTGGATGAAAAAGGAAAGCCGATCAGCAAAGACAAAGGCAGATCGTATATAAAATGGGTAAATCATATTAAGAATTTCGGATATAATTTTGATTACCGCATTCTAAATTCTGCCGATTATGGGGCTTTAACCTCACGCAAAAGGTATTTCGCGCAATTTAATAAAAAAGGATTTCCGATTGTATTCCCGGAACCAACTCACTCCAAAAACCCTATAACCGGATTATTTGAAAGCCTTGAAAAATGGCGACCCGTTAAAGATGTTTTAGATTTTGATGATGAAGGCGAGAGTGTTTTCACAAGAAAAAAACCATTAGTAGAGGCAACGCTTGAAAGAATTTATCACGGGTTAATAAAGTTTGTTGCGGGAGGAAAGGATAAATGGTTGCTTAAATACAACTCAATTAATGGAAAAACCAGAAAACACATTCCACCAAGCATTGATGAACCTTGCCCAACTATTTCGACACAAGGAAGATTGGGGTTGTTGGGTGTAAGTTTTCTTTCAAAATATTATTCTGGAAAACCAGAACATAAGAATATTACAGTCGAAGGACCCGCGGGAACAATTAAAACAATTGATAGTCACGCACTTGTTCAGCCGAAATTTTTAACAACATATTATGGAAATGGTGGAATACATTCACCGGAAGAACCCTCCCCAACCGTTACAACAAAAGATAGGATTGCAAAAGTTGAATGCAGCTTTATAGATCAGCAATTCGGAAATAGTAAGCCTTCATCAATTGAAACCGTGCTTGGTGCTATTACAACCAATCCTAAATATGCAAAAGTTTCTGCCGAATGGATTATGAACCCAAATTTCAAAAGTGTTGGCAGTAGTATTGAAGTTCCTGCACCCACAATAACGGCAAACAGAAAATGGCATTATCTGATGGATGCACAATATAAAAGAATTGGAAACGATGTTGAACAACCTTGTTTCACACTTATTGCAAGAATGGATAAAACGCCGCCTTATCTAATGGAAATAACCGAATACGGTTCAATCCTCCCGTTTGTAAAAATCATTGAAAATACGATAGTATATGAGATTTATGAAACAGATTCCCCAATGATGCAAAAAATAAAAGAATTCATGGCACATTATGGATTGATGGATATTAAAATGAGAATGTTAAAAATTCAGGAACTAAAAGAAATCATGGGATTCCCAAAAGATTATGTTCTTATCGGAACCCAGGCAGATCAAAAAAAGTTCATCGGAAATGCTGTTGAAGTTACAATGGCTCGAAAAATATGCGAGGCAACTGCACACAGGTTATTTGAACAAAGAAAAGCAGCTTGATGAAATGTCATTATATCTATGATGAAATTGCGGGAAAGGTTCATATTCCTGGGTGTATGGGAGCGGCTGTCTATGGTCCCCGCCGTTGCACTTGCAGAAACGCCGAAAATTTCTCCCAATTTGAAAAAAGGATATACAACGAGGCAATTAAAGAAAAAGACCGCCAAATAAAAGACCTTGAGGCGGAAAACGCAAGATTAAACAGAACAATCAAAAAACTTTTAAAATTATAAAATATGAGCAATTCATTATCAGAAAAAAGAATGCAATTACAAAAGGAATTGAAAGAAACAATTCAACTTGAAGAAAAGGAAATAATCAGAAAACATTTTCCTGAATTTCAAAAATTGATTGGAAAGTGTTTTAAAATTAGAAACAATTATTCATGCCCTGAAAAACCCTCCGACTATTGGTTTTTATATGTAAGGATTACAGACATAAGAGAAAGCGATTTATATGTTTCAAATTCCGGTGAATGTCTTTCTAATTATTCAGGGTTTAGTTTTCAAACAGACAAATACGGTCGCGTTAACATCGACACAAAAGATAAAGGTTATGTTCATTCACTTGAACAAGAAATTTCAGAATTAGAATTTGAAAAGGCTTGGCAAAAAATGATTAAAAAAATACACTTATTAAATCAGAATAAAAATAAATGAAACTTACAGAAAAAATATCAATTGAAGAACAAAATGAAATTCTTAATACACTTTTTGGATTTGAGTTTTCAAATGTTAGTGAGGCTAATGAAGAACCACATTATGTTTTGTACGATGAAGATGGGAATGAATTTTATGGGCATAATGAAAATTGTCAATTCGATTTTTCAACGCTTGCGGGAATATTTTCATATACAGCATATCAGGCAAAAAACAAAGGTTATTTGGATGCTCAATATAATATTAGGAAAGCAATTGGAATATGACATTATGGACCAAAAAAGACATCGAAAAACTTCGGGGGAAGGTCAAATCCGTTTCAATACCAAAAGAGCCTAAAAACAAGGTTAAGATACCAAAATCAATCGGGAAATATAAACTTCATATCATTTCGGTTTTAAATAATTCAGGATTAGAATTTAAAGAGGAATTCATTTTTAATGACGTGCGGAAATTCAGGTTTGATTGGGCGATCGTTGAATTTAAGATTGCAATTGAATATGAAGGTATATTTTCCGAAAAATCAGGACATACAACATTATCCGGGTATAAAAAGGATGTTATCAAATACAACCTTGCCACAAAATCAGGTTGGCGAATTCTTAGATACACCGCCGACAATTACCAGGAAATTGAAAACGACTTAAAACAATTAATAAAACAACAAAATTATGACAGAAATAAAAATTAATGGACAATTGGTTTTTGAGATCCGTTCAAAAAATCATTGGATCAACTCTTTTCCTGGTGCAATCCCCGAATTGCCAATGTCGGAAAAATATCTATGGGTTGATAAAAACGGAAATATTGCTGCAAATGGTGAGGATTTTATGTTTGCTGAAGATATAGACACTTACCCTATCAAAATATTTCATGTTCAAAGAATATCGCATTTGAAGCCAAAGAATGAAAAATATGTTCAAAATATAAAAAATCATATAGGTTATGGAAACAGTTAAATTATATTTTAGCAGCATTGACAGTACTCATTGTTATCCTTTACAAGATCATTTGAATGAGGCGTTTGAAGAAGGTTTGACAGAGGTGAAACTTATTGAGGCGGTCCCGGATGATCGTACTTCGGAATTTATTTGGTGTACCTATGATGGCGAGGTTGTTGACAGAGGTGAATGCAAAAAATCAGAATGTTCAAACTACCATTCTAAAAGCGGGCGTGGAGCTTGTAGCAACCGTGGAAAACTTTATTTACATGGAGAAGAAGTAGTATTTCAAATTAATAAATCAGGCATTGATCTAATCAATCAGGAACGCCAAAGACAAATTGAGGTTGAGGGGTACACCGCCGAACATGATTCCCAATACAAAAACGATGAATTGTTTCATGCAGCGTGTTGTTATCATTCCGCCGAAAAATTCAGAGAACACGGATATGGGACCGAAATTCCCCCGGTAAGTTTTCCATTTGCAAAGGAGCATTGGAAACCCTCACCGGACAACAGGATTAAAGAATTGATAAAAGCCGGGGCGTTGCTGAAAGCTCACAACGATATAAGTCCTTCGGACCTGGCTTCATCTATGATTGATATTTGTGCAAAAGAGATTGACGAACTTTTAAATAAATAGAAAATGGACGATTTTGAAGAAATGGAAATGCCAACACCTTGCATACATTGTGGTGATTGGTTTGATTTGAATGACGGTTACGGATCTGATAAGTGGCATCCGAACATTATGATCTGCGATAAATGTCATAGAGAAGAAGAATGCGAAATTGAACAGGATGAAAAAATTGAGGAATTGCAAGAGAATATTGCCGAATGCGATGAAATGATCGAAATGTACACTAACAACAAAGATGACTACCAACAGCAATTAAAATCGTTTGGGGTAACTGTTCAGGATAAGAAAGCCGAAATGAAAGATGTTATAATTGAGTTCATCGAATGTTGCTCGGAAGGAATGGAGATTGAACATTATAAAGAAAAATTCAAAAAAACATTAGATCATCATGAATAAGCTACTTTATACAACAAATGAAAAATTCAAATATTCCGGAACCGAATTTGAAATCACTCAAATCATTCCAGGGAACAAAGTTTTCTTTAAGAACACAAAGACAAAAGGAATTGACGGAATGTCAATAATCACATTCGAGAACTTGTTTACTTCAGGAAAGGCGGAATTCATAAGAGCATACGGCGACCTTCCAAAAGTAGTTGCAACCGAATGGTTTTTGCCTGAATGCAAAGAAATGATGTTTTACCAATACTTGCCGATCAAACTGAAAGGAAGTGAATTTATAATTTACGAGGAACGGTTAAAAGTATTTTCGACATTGATTTTGAAAATCATCATGGATTTTAAGGAAACATTCGGGTTTGATGAATTTGTCAACTCATATATTTACCTTACCACGAAAAGACAATTTGTTTCAAAGAAAAAGCAGATGAACCGACCAGGTTATCACTCTGATGGATTTTTAACAAATGATATAAATTATATCTGGAGTGATAAGAACCCGACAATTTTCAATTCGACAAAATTCAACCTTACTTTGAATGATGAATTGTCATTGATTGAAATGAAGCAACAAGCCTTGATTGAAAACGAAATCACCTATCCGGATAGTTCAATATTAAGACTGAACCAATTCAATATTCACAAGGTGAACGATAATGTCGAGGAAGGAATGAGGACCTTTGTTAAAATTTCTTTCAGTAAAGATAAATATGATCTTGAGGGAAACTCACACAATTACGACCTCAATTATAATTGGGAAATGAAACCGCGAAAGACTAAACGCAATATTCCCCAAACCTGCGTTAAAAAGGTACATCATTGATAAACTTTCAGTATATTTGTATATGCAATTAATTGAAAATGAGACATGAAATCTGAAGAACTAAAAATAAAAAACATTGTCGCCTATAACGGGATGCAATTAATAGTTTCTGGAATACAAAGCCCAAAACCTTTAAAGGATAAAAGGTATTCCGACAAGTGGATAATTGAATTGTTAGATGGCGTAAGCTGGATTGATACACCAATTGAAAATATTGAACCAATTCCCTTAACTCTTGAATGGTTGTTAAAACTTGGATTTGAGGAAATGGAACCTTCGGAATATACATATGATGCTTATTCAAAAGGGGGAATTCAAATTTGGCACAGGGGTAAGAAAGTTTTGAGAGTTGAAAAACCTGGTTTATCCTATGAATTAGAATATGTTCATCAAGTTCAAAATTTATATTTCGCATTAACCGGAAAAGAATTAAATATTAAATAAGACATGAAAACAAACAATCAAAAGAACATAGAAATTATTAAAAAATACGATGCCATAAAACAGATTGAAAAGGAATGGTTGGAAAACGTAGGAATTCACATCAAGATTGTGAAAGGGTATTTAATATCACTTGAAATAATATTGATCGTTTGGTTTTGTGTTGAAATGTTTAAAATATATTCTTGATAAAATGGCAAAGCAAAATAAAGGAAGATCACCAGACGGAAAATTTACAGAGGGTAATCAGGTAGCAGCAGGAAATGAAGGCGGTGCAGAAACGAAATACAAACCAGAGTATGCCGAACAAGCATATAATTATTGTTTGCTTGGTGCAACTGATAAACAGTTAGCCGAATTCTTTGGTGTTTGTGAAGCTACAATAAATAATTGGAAACAAAATTTCACCGTGTTTTTAGAGTCCATACGCGCGGGAAAAGAAATTGCAGATATGCAGGTTGCGAATTCGTTATTTCAAAACTGTTTGGGTGCTTCAATTAAGAAACAAAAAGAGGTTAAAGTAAAGGTAATAGACACAAAGACCAAAAAGATCATTGAAAAAGTTCAGGTTGTTGAATTACAGGAACAATTGCCTCCAGATACTAACGCAATTAAATTTTGGTTGGGTAATCGCCAAAGGGCAAATTGGAATGAAAGGCAGATTATTGAACAAACTAACAATAATATGAATTACGACCTTTCCAATCTTTCTGAAAAAGAAAAGAAATTATTCTTTGATATTTCTCTAAAAGCAAAACATGAAGATTAATGAAGGACTTTTAACCGCTATACAAAAAGAAAGGTGCGAAAATTCATTTTTCGACTTTGTTCGGTTGTTCTGGGATGTAATTATTAAAGAGGAACCCGTTTATAATTGGCACATTCCATATTTGTGTGATGAATTACAAGAGCTTTCACATTATATTATAAACCGATTGCCAAAACCTTATGATCTAATTATCAACATTCCCCCAGGAACATCAAAATCAACAATCTGTACAATCATGTTCCCGGTATGGTTATGGGTAAAAGATTCAACGATTAGGGTTATCACCAATTCATACGCTTCTGATCTATCAACCGAACACGCAATTAAGTCAAGAGATATTATTTTATCGGAAAAGTTCAAAAGGGTTTTCCCAGATATTAAGTTAAGACCGGATAAATCAGCAAAACAGAATTATGAAAATATAAATGGTGGAACCCGAAATACAACATCAACAGGTGGAGCAATTACCGGGAAACACGCACACGTTATTATCAATGATGATCCATTAAACCCAAAACAGGCAAGTAGTGAGGCGGACCGTAAAGCCGCGATTGCGCATTCAACACAAACATTATCATCCAGAAAGATCAACAAAAAGAATACGCCGACTATTACCGTAATGCAAAGGTTACATGAAAACGATGTAACAGGATCTATGTTGAGCAAAAAAGGTGAAATGATAAAACACATTTGTCTTCCTGCGGAATTGTCTGAAGATGTTAAGCCCTCACGTTTGAAAGAAAAATATATTAACGGACTTCTTGACCCCGTAAGATTGGACCACATCGTTTTAAAAGAGGCAAAAATTGATCTTGGTAGTTACGGATATAATAATCAGTTTCAGCAGAAAACAGCACCACCGGAAGGGGGGATATTAAAGGCTCAATGGTTCGACATCATTGATTGGAAACCCGAATTTTCAAACTTAACATGGGACACGACAATTGACCCTGCATATACTGATAACACCGACAACGATGAATCCGGAATGCTTCAGTATGCAGAATTCAACAACGAATGTTTGATAAGATTTGCGGAAGGTGTTTACAAAGAATTCCCGGACCTCGTTCGATATGTCGAAACATTTGCTTCGGCTCATGGATATACAAGCAAATCAATGATTACTGTTGAACCGAAAGCAAGTGGAAAATCATTGGTTCAGCAAAAGAAACGGGATTCAAGGTTGAATATTAAAGAGGGAGAAAACCCGATAAAAGACAAAACAGCAAGAGCAACCGACATTTCGCCAATATGCGAATCAAGGCGTGTGAAACTCATTCGAGGGAATTGGAACGATTATTTTTTAGATCAGATCAAAACATTCCCAAACGGAAAGCAAGACGGAATTATCGACTGTTTGGTTATGGCGGTGAACGGGTGTTTGAAAAAGAGAAAAACAAAATCTCGTATCACATAATTTTTATTCAAAAAGGTATATCATTGATAAACCTTTTTATTATCTTTGTATTAATCATTTGAAAATGAACTTATTCTTTTGGAAAAAAAAGCAAGGCAAGAATGTAGCAATTGAGCAAGAACCGGAACAACAACCCGAATTCAATTTGCAGTCTGTAACATTCCAGGACTTTCAAAGAATGGTGAAGTTCGGTAAAGCAAATGACACCATAGGGCATTATAAAAGCAAACCGTTCATTGAATTGCCTTATGGGATTATAAAAAAGGATTTGCCATTATACCAGAAAAGGGAACTTGTTTATGAAACGGTTGAACTTATTCTTGGTTGCCAATATGATGATCTGGATTTATCAAGTGCTTCAGGAAATGAAATATTGCAATTCCTGATTTGGGTTAAAGAACAGCAGGAATTTATTCATGATCGGGAAACAGAGCATTTGACATCGGAACCAGAACCGGAAATGATCGCAGCCGGAATTGACAAATTGAATAGTCACGGTGAAATTATCACAATTGACAGTTTGGCACAAAGAGACATTTTGAAACATGATCTTATTGAGCAAATGCCATATCATAAAGTATTCAAAAAGTTGCTAATTGATAAAGAGATCCGGGACTTTGAAAAAAGATATGCCAAAGTCATGGATAAAAAAAATAAAGGCTAAATGGGGAATGACCCTTGTACCATAACCCAGATGGTTGGGTAAGACACAGTAATATTGATTGAAGGTCTGTTTAGCTCATGTACTTCGTAGCCTTCTAAATTTTACACGGGCGTGTTCACTACGATAGTGTGAATTTTATTGAACAAACCTTAATAAAAATATTATGTCAGAAAACGAAAAAACTTTAGGTGAAAAAAGAGTAAGAGTTGAATTTAACCCTTCAGACAATGACACGGTTTCTTTGATTAAACAAAAGACCGCCGAATTAATCAACTTATTGGATGGGGTTAAAAACGATGAAGTTTCAAGAACCTATGAAGCCGGACCAGAAACATTAAAACAGCAAAGCGGTGAAAAATTAAGATTGATCGCAATTGCTCAAACCACATTCGAGGAAGCGGCAATGTGGGGTGTTAAAGCGGTTACAGGCTAAACAACTTAACTCA
Source organism: Chryseobacterium sp. GW823-FHT05E08 (assembly GCF_058795655.1). NCBI lineage: Bacteria > Pseudomonadati > Bacteroidota > Flavobacteriia > Flavobacteriales > Weeksellaceae > Chryseobacterium > Chryseobacterium sp. GW823-FHT05E08. The sequence continues at coordinate 672,121 of NZ_JBXAHY010000003.1, forward strand.
TGTTAGTTTATTTATATAGTTAGTATTTCCCCCGGTCGATCATTTTGATCGGGGTTTTTAAAAAGAAAATTATGAACATTAAAGATTACGAAACCCTGAAAAAAAAGAACGCATACGATGCACTTTGGTTTGAGCTATTAAACGCTTCAGGATTTGCCGGAATTCTACCAAACGGACATATTGTTGACCGTAGATATTACCCCGAAGCATTCCCCGTATCTGAAAACAAGTTAATGGGAATTGCGAAGCCTGTATCAAATGAGGAACTAAAAAAATATTCTCAAGTATGAATGTAGTTAAGTTCTTTCAAGAGATAGCAACCCAATGGAACGAGGAAAACAAGTGTGATTTCTGTTGGACCTTTGGCGCACCTCTTTCGATTGCCGGAATGAATTCATCTGTTCAGGCTCAAGATTCTGTTTGCTGCAACCATATATTCGTTACTGATTACGAGGTTTCACCAGGTTATGCAAAACATGATCTCACCGGACAAATCAACCGAAAATGGTGCGATCATATTTTCACCCTGTACGTTGTTCAACAAGCAAATTTGGGATTTAATGTTTACAATGAACAAATAGGACATCCAATTGATGAAAGCCTTTGGAAAACAAAATTAGAACCTTTGTTGAATTGTTTAGGTTGTGGTAATGAATTCGATTTGTGCGAAATGGGTTATGAGTTTGAAATATTCAAATGGAACATGAAAACGGTAATCTACAAAGAAGATGCAAATTATACAGGTTGGCGAATACTTGGAATATTTAGACAGTACACACAATGAAAAATACACACGGTTGCAAGGAAATAGAAATTAAAGGCGATTTCAATTGCGGTGCTGAAATAGTAAACAGCCCGGTTTATTGTTGCAACATTGATGCTTATTTTCCTTTTGTTCGCCCTAAAAGGTATATCAATGTAAAACCTAAACAATCAAAATATCATAAATCATTTCATAATGGAAAAAAAAGATACAAACCAAAAAGTTGAAATTGTTGACAAAGAAAGTCAACCGAAAAAGAAAAGACCATTAAAGGTAAAATTAACCGCCTGGATTATCATTACGTTAATCGCGTTGGTTTTTGGTTCACCATTCATCGGCGCGGGTATTTTAATTGGTTGGTGGATCTGGGGTTAAATATACGCTATGAAAAAATACATGGTATATGTCGAAATATTCGGCAAGAAATACAAAATCGAAGTTGAGGCGTATAGCGAGGAACACGCAGAGGACATTGTAAAGAAAAGATTGATTTTTCACAAAGTCGAAAGAACTGATAAAAAGCAAAACGACTTTAATCATGAAAGTCTGGGAAAAGTCGTTAAGGACATTTTTGATCTTTTAAACCTGAAATAATGTTTTTCTCAAAGGATGAAATAGAACGTGTGTTGAACAAGGTAATCGAATTATTCGTTTTGCCCCGTTTCAACGAATTAGGAATGAAAGCAACGGGCGAATGGCAAGAAAACCTTCATGCGGTTGCTGATCTTGATTCCGGTTCTATCATCGGACGACAATATTCGGAACAACTCGCAAATGGATTGGGTCCAGGCGTAAGGGTTCCAATTCCCGCACTGCAAAGATGGGCAAAAGCAAAATTTGGTTTAAGTGATGAAGCAGCGAAATCGACAGCGTTTGCGGTCCAAGAGAAAATATTCCAAAAGGGAACAACCTGGTATGAACAAGGCGGTTCAACTTTAATTGAGGTTTTAGAGGAACCCAGAACGTTACAATACATTCAAGATGAATTAGGAGTAATTGCTCAAGTGAGAATTGCTGAACAATTAATAAGAAACGCCCAAAAAGCATTTGCATGACAATAACAGGATTAGAAAATAATTACTATTTATCACAAAATGATATTTGGATAACGGTTAACGGTTTTACCGATGACACGAGTTATTTGGAGCTTACAGTAACAAATCAAACAACGGGCGTTTCATTGCTGCCGTTCACCCCCTCCCCTTCCCCTAATAACGATTATGATTTCAACATCTGTATTCCTGTAAGATATTTATTTCCGCTTACCGATCATATCAATGTGAATTCATTACAAGAGTTCAAATTTGATTTCAAAGTAAAATTTGAGGACACCAACATTCCAGATGAAGTTGCAACAATTACAAAGTATTTTGTTCGTGGTGGCAGGGAAAAAGACGGGGTTTCTGAATGGTATCTTTCCGCCTCACATGAATTGATTGTTGGTAAATGGATTGATTGGCGCGGAATTACTTTGCCAGGATTTCCAAAGAGAATCCAAAACAATGCAATTGTAAACTATGTGCCAAATTCGGAAAACACTCACATATTATACAATGTTGCAAACTGCGATTATCGTATAGTAAAGTTTTTAAATTCTTTAGGAGGGTATCAATTTTATGTTTTTGAAAAATTTCAGAAAAAAGCAAAAACAAAAGCCGGGAAAAACATTTCAAAGATCACCAAGCAATTGAGGACCGACAACTTCAGGAATACCGGATTGACCGTTGAAACAACAATTGAATTTGAAACCAAAACACCTTTTGAAATTCAAGATGTATTTACCGAATTGGTTGTTTCTCCAGAGGTTTTTTTATACGACCCTGCCGGAAATGACAACGAATCAAAATGGCAAAGATTGATGCTTGAAAATAATGACAGCATTGAAAATAATTATACACAACAATATGAGAATAAAATTGAGTTTTCATTCTCAACTTATGTGAACAGAACAATATGAGAACTGATATTTGGGTTGATAAGAAAGTTATTGATTTGTATTCAGATACAAATATCAAATATACATTTCAGGTAAATGACATTGCTAACTTATCAAACAGGCAATCGACATTCACCAATTCTTTTACAGGTCCTAAAACAGCAAATAACATTCAAATCATGGGTGGTTTGGGCTTACCGTCAGATACATCACGAATACCATATTTAAAGCCTGATTGTAAGATGAAACATGAGGGTTTTGATTTAATTAAAAAAGGATGGATTAATATTACGGAAACCGATGAACAATATCACTTTTATACTTATTCCGGATTAGTTAATTTTTTCAAAGCAATAGAGAATAAAACATTGGGTAATGATCTTGATTTGACTGAAATCAATCACACCAAAGATGTTATAAGCGTTGTCAATTCATATTTGCCTGGTTCGCCTTACCGATATTTTTTAGCCGATTACAACGGGCAAACACATTTTTTAAATAATCAGAACATTATCAATATCGATTATCTGGTTCCAAGTGTAAATGTTAAATATTTATGGGATAAAATTCACTCAAAATTTAACTTCCCATATATGGGAAACATTTTTGATAGTGATGATTTCAAGAGCTTGTTTATTACATATCCCAAAGCTCCAAACATTGCGGACCTGTATAAATTAATAAGTTCAGGGCAAAATTACCGAAGATATAATTTGCCACCCGCTCAAGGTGAAAACAATGCGAATCAACACATGAGGTTGTTCGTTAATAACATTGACCCCGGAAGTGCTGTTTGGCGATACGGTCAATATTTGGATATTGTTGAAGATGGAATGTATAAAATATCATTCCAGGTTTCAACGTCAACCCCTGCCGGGTCTTATGGTGGAACATTGAATTATTGGCTGGGAATTAATTCGGAAGGTATCAATCCGGAAAATATCACCAATAAATTATTATTGGTTTCAACAAATCCCGGCGGAGCCAACTCAAACAATATAACCATTCCTCTTACTGCCGGATCTGTTTTAAATCTATTCTTTAAAAAGGAATTTTTCGGGGGAACATTATGGATTGATTCGGACTATTATATTAAAGTTGAAAAAGTTAACAAAGAAACCGTTGATTTTCAAGACGGGTTGGGTGATTTCCTGATAACTGATTTTACAAAAGAGGTTTTCAATTTCTTTGGATTGACAATTTTTCCTGAAGAAAATTCAAACGAACTAACTTATAAAACCATTAAAGAAAGAGTTCGATCAAATGACATTGTTGATTGGTCTGATAAGTTCATTGAAAGAACAAATGAAGAATATGTAGCAACCAATTATGCACAAAGAAATTTTTTCCAATATCAATACAACGATAAAGAGGGTACATATTATGACGGTTATATTGACGTATCAAATCTAAATATTGATGCAACTAAAACTATTTTCAAATCAAAAACCTATGCACCGGAAAGAGTAAAGACAAAATTCAGGCTTAACAGCACAACGGAAATTGACAGTGATGTTTTTAAATTCTACGATAAGCAGCCTAATGATAACCCTAATAATCCACCAAGTTACAAAGGATTAGAGAAAAGATTTTATTTCATTCGTCAAGCAACCGGAACTTATAATGTTACAATTGGCAGTAATGCAACCAATGAACAACAAAGTATCACCAACGCCGTGGTTGGAAACTTTACCGGATTAGATTGGCAAAATATTTTAGGTAAATATTATGGTGATTATACTGCAATTCTAAATGATAGCAGAATACACACTATCGAGCTTGATTTAGATATTGTTGATGCTATTCAATTGGACTTTAAAAAACTTTACTATTTCAGACAGGAGCAACAATATTACCTTTTGAATAAAATAAACTATGATGAAAAAAAAGCAACCGGGGAATTCGTAAGGGTAAAAAGATCAACAAATTCCGATTTAATTACCATTGGTGCAACAATAGCTTGGATTGACGGAAATATCGGAAGCACATCAACCTGGAGCCACTACGTTGCCGTTGCAACGATCACGGGGAACCCAACATACATTTGGCAAACCCGTTTTAATAACGGACCATGGGTCGATGCTACACCGAACGTTACGAATTATGATTATCAATTCGGGTTTGGTGTGAACGATTTGAGAATTAGTTATACAAACGGATCTATTTCCGGTTTCTCAAATATTCTCACATACGAAAGAAAGATCGAACAAGACCCTAACAAATGTTATCGATTTGAGTTCACAAGTTTAAGCGCATTACCCAGAACGATTGATTATGTCAATCTAAACGGACAAATAACAGGTACAACATTAAATTTTTCAAGTTCAACAGAAGTAAAAAGTATAGATGCAAAAGCCATAATAAGTATGGGTGGTGCAACTCTAATCAATCAAATAATTATCCCTTGCCCTGCAATCGTTTGTAAGATTTACAGAACAACAAGGTTCCTTGGTTCTGGGGATGACCTTTGGATTGAATACGTTGATTGCAACGGAATTACACAATATGAATCACAATACGGATTTGGCACAGGTCAATGGTATGAGTTCAATCGTTGTGCAAGAGAAGGAACAGTTTCAACAAATGGAACATTAACAGAGGAAGGACCATGTTAGAGAAAATGTTACATAAGTTGGCTAAAAAAGAAAATTTAGTTTTCGTTGGAAGCGTTGCCATGATGTTACAGGGTATTGATGTAAAACCAAAAGACATTGATATTGTTGTCACAGATTTAAGCGGGTTAGAAAATTATACCGAATATTCAACTGATTCCAAATTCTCGCTTTCCGGAAAACGTGCATTCATCATTGATGAAATAAGCGTTGACATTTTCATTGAACAAGAGTTGCCCGAATATGTAATTATCAACGGATTGAAATGTGAAACTATTTTTTACATGAAAAGGTATATCAATGATATACTTCCAAAAGTTGATGATTATTGGAAAAGAGTGATAAATGAAAAATTAAAACTTCTGAAATGACCCCGAATAGAAACATAGAATTAGGAACATTTACCTGGGATGATAACAAATTATCAAATCAGATTGCAGCCAATTATTTGGAAATGCAACGGCTTTCCAATGTAATGAAAGAAGCCAATCAGACCATTAAGCAAACCGGAAATACTATCAAGGACCTTGAAAAGAAAATTGAATCTGAACAAAGATCACAGGAACGATTGTCCGATCAGCTTGAAAAAGGTTACATCACCCAGGAAAAATATAATGAAGAAATTGAGAAAAGCAACAGCGTAATTGATGACTTTATCGATCAGCAGCAAGAGGCAATAAGAACCCAAGCCAATTTTGCCCTTGAGGTTACTAAAACCCAAAATGAATTGAATTCGTTGAGACGTGAGCAATCTGAACTTAACAATTTATTTTCCGCCGGGCGAACCGAGATACAAGGCAATGAAGGGGCTTACAAAGAATTAAACAAAGAGCTTAACGCCGCAAAGATCGAAGCTAAAAATTTGGGTGCTGAACTGTTGATGATGGAAAGGTCCGGATTAAAGGAAACGGAACCCGAACGATACAGGGAACTCGCAGCGGCGTTTGCTGAAGCCTCAACCAATGCAAGGGAATTGAACGATCAATTTGTCGCAATTGATAATTCTGTTGGAGATAACCAAAGAAACGTTGGTAATTATAAAGAGGCGATTTCAAGCGCGTTTTCTGAAATATCTGAAGGAGCCACAAAAATGTTAAGTGGCGATATTAAAGGCGGGTTTGAATCCATTAAAAACGGGTTCAACGGAATAAAAACCGCGGCAACAGAAATGTACGCTTTCTTACTTGCCAATCCTTTAACTGCATTATTAGTTGGTATTCTGGCGGTTGGTGTTGGTATTTATAAAGGTGTTCAATATATGATCGACTATAACGAATCGATCAAGGAAAGCATTAAATTAACTCAAGACCTTACCGGGACAATGGGGGCGACCGCCGACAGTATTCGTGTGAGGGCTCAAGCATTAGCCGATACATTTGGCGGCGATTTCGAGGAAGTTGTAAAAACAGCAAACACACTTGCAAAACAGCTTGGTATAACCTATGAGGAAGCATTTGACAAAATTGAACAGGGTTATGTAAGAGGCGCGAACGCAAACGGTGATTTCCTTGATCGCCTTTCAGAATATGGACCTTTATTAAATAAATACGGCTTTAATCTTGAGGAAATAATTGGACTCCAGATCCAGGCGCAAGAACAAGGCTTGTTTGGTGATAAGTTTGAGGATTCAATAAAAGAAGCCGGGTTGTCGCTTGAGGAATTTACGAAAGCCCAATCCGATGCCATTTCAAATGCCTTTGGTCCAGAGTTCGCAAACAAAATTTCCCACGATGTAAATTCCGGGGCTATCACTGTTAAGGATGCTTTAATTCTGATGGCTGCCGAGGCTAAAAAACAAGGCTTATCCGTTCAGCAATTCGGAGTTTTAACGGCTGATGTATTCAAGGGCGCGGGTGAAGATATTGGCGGCGCAAGAGTGATGTTTGAAAACATATATGAGGGTATTAACAATTTACAAGAACCCTTAACAAAAATTCAACAAAAGACCCTTGAATTAAGTGAGGCAAATTTTGAATTAGGAAAAGCAAAAGACGATGCGTTGAAATCTGATAAGCTCATGGAATTTATGAGTGATATGGATTTATTCATTATAAAAGCAGAAACGATTTTTTGGAAGTTTATTGGTCTTATCACAGATGCAGTAAGTTGGATTGATGACATGACAGGAACATCCGAAATTTTGGGTGAAACGTGGGATGCAGTATCAGAATATGCCGACAGTCTTTGGGACGCGGTTCAATCTGTTGTTGACGTGTTCAATGATCTATTTGAGGCGTTAGGATTAAGCAACGGTGAAACAAGTTCATTCATTAAAACAATGTTAAAGGCTGCCAATCCTTTGAATTTAATCAAGTTGGCAATCAATGCTGCAACATTAGGATTAAAAATGTTTTCTGCTATCATCCAGGCAAGTCGAGTTAATTTAACGGCATTTGCTATTACGGCAAAATCCATTTTCGCCCAAATTGTTGATGCTGCCAAAGCATTTATGAGATTAGATTATGAAGGCGGATTAAATAAATTAAAAAATATCAACATTTCCAAAGAATATGAAAAAGCCAGAAAGGAGGCAGAAAGGATTGTTGCATTGAATAATTCTAAAAAAAATAAACAAATTGTCGAAGAACCACCCGCACCAAAAGATGACACAAAAGCAAGTGATAAAAACAAAGGTACAACCCAGGCGGATCGCGATGCAGCCGCAAAAGCAGCAGAAGAAGCGCGAAAAAAAGCCGAAGCCGATGCAAAAAAAGCTGAAAGCAAAAGGATAGCCGATGCGAAAAAAGCCGCTGAAGAAGCGAAAAAAGCCCTTGAAGAGGAATTAAAACGAGAATTGGAAATTGCAAAAACAACAGCCGACCAAAAAACAGAAATCGCAAAAAGTGAACTTGCAAATTATATTGCTGTTAATGCTGAAAAATTGAAAAATGACAAGACACTAAATAAAAGTAGGCTTCAGTCGGAATTGGATTATTATGACAATATAAAAAAATTACAGCAACAAGCAAACAATGCTGAAGAAGTTGCAAAGATAAATTCCATTGACCAAAAAATTGATGAAATAAATAAGAAAAAAGAACTTGGTAAACAGCTCAATGAAAATGACATCAACGAACTGCGAAATCTTGATCTTGAAAAACAAAATATTCATAAAGAATTCTACACAAAAGAAATTGAACTCAATAATGAAACCAATGAGAAAAAGAAGGAAGCTAATAAAACTTACGAAAAGCAAATACAGGAACAAAAGCGGCTGTCTCAAGCAATAGAGTTTCAGCAAAGAATTCTTGATCTGGAAACCCAGGAAGCAAGTGAATTTGAGATCCAGAAAGAAAAGGAAAATCAAAGGTTTCAGGATGAATTGGCAACCTGGGCTGAACAAAATGAAATTAAAATGGATTTGGATAATGATAAATATATATCCGATCAGGAAATTCAAGCCGAAAGAGATGAGCTTCAAAACCAATATAACCTTGCAAAAGATGAAAACGAAAAATTAAGGGTTAAAAATCAATTAGATCAATTGGATTTAATGACTAAACAATCAGCCAAAATACAACAAGACATCGAAAAAGCAAAGGAACAAGCCAAACTACAAGCTATTTCCAATACACTCGGACAAGCCGCATCTCTATTTGCGGAACACACAGCAGCGTACAAAGCCCTTTCTATTGCACAAGCATCAATCAATACCTATTTAGGTGTTTCAAAAGTATTGGCGGAATACCCTGGTCCTATCGGTTGGGCTATGTCAGCCGTACAAATCGTTATGGGACTTGCTCAAGTGGCAAAAATAGCTGGTACAAAAACTAAAGCAGCAAAAGGATTAATGATTAATGGACCTTCACACTCGAACGGTGGTGTTCCCATTATGACACCAAACGGGATGATTGAAGCAGAAGGTGGCGAGGTAATCATTAATAAAAGAAGTTCTGCATTATACCGCAATGAACTTTCCGCAATTAATCAAGCCGGGGGAGGTGTTAAGTTTGCGAACGGTGGAATTGTTGGAAGTAACCTTGCAACTGTTCAGAACTCATTTACAAAAGCAATTGATTTTACTGAAATGGCAAATGTCATTGGTGAAAAGGTACTTGAAGGTTCAGCTCAAGGGACATCCGTGGGAAGTCAAGAGGGTTTTATAAACCTTTCTCAAAATAGAAAAATAGCAAACGGCGCAAATCATTAGATCATGTGGGAAAAAATAAAAAGATACCAAGAGAATTTGAAAAATGAATCGGACCCTGATGTTGCACGAGATATAAAAGCGATCATTTCAGGAATGACAAATTTTTTCACTCGTTCCGGTAAAGCAAAAAAAATTGCTGAAGAAAGATTGAAAAATCATTGTTCAGGATGTGCATATTTTATTACTGATCCGGTAGAATCGGAAAAAGTGAATGATAAAGAGATTCCGGAACTATCTGGAAAGATGTGTTCTTTATGCGGATGTACCTCATCATATAAATTAAGACAATCAATAAAAACTTGTGAATTTTGGAAATAGAAAAAAAACTTTGTGTTAAAGATGTGATTTCAAGCAATCTTGAAGTTTTCTTTAAACTTGATTTAATTGGTGTTAAGTCAATCAGTTCTGCTATTGACTTAATGCACGTTTTTAATGTCTATCAGGAATACAAATGGATTGACAGTAAAAAGGAACGAAAGGAAGTAACCGCTTCACGGTGTAAAGTTTCAGTTGGATTTGTAGAAAAAGCAATTTACCTAATGAGCCAAAATTTAGATACCGATAAAAAAAATCCTACGTTTCAGTAGGATTTTATTATTGGCATGATACTCTGTTTTCGTACTCTACATTTGTATAGGTGTTAGTTCCTGAATTTATCCAATTATCTGATACACCCTTACCCGCAACCTCTCCATTTCGACTACAATCATCTGTATTAATGTTTTCGGGATTTCCTTTTTTCTCCCATTCAGTTGTTGAAACTGGAGGCGTTTCTAATCCGGTTCCGATTGTTCTAACAACCTTTCTTTCATAACGCTGTTGAGAACAATTACAATCTTTGTCATTATTTCCGCCGCAACCAATTAGTAATAATCCACCAAAAAGAATAAAAACTTTTTTCATTATTTAATATTTTTCAAACTGTCTAATAAAATTTTATTTTCCAAACTATCCTTTTCCTTGAAAAGTCTTTTGATAGTCTTGTTTTGTAACATGGTATCTGTTTTTAAATTTTCATTTTCTTTTTTTATAGTTTCATATTTTGAACATGAAAAAAATAAAAATAATGAAAGCAGTATCAATATTTTCATAACCCCCTAATACCGTGTTTTATTAATTTTTTATACAAATGGTATTCTTTCATTCTGTATTCATCATATCCCTCTTTTTCAAGAGCCATTTCACCCTTCATTTTACACCATTCAAGATACTCATTATACTCATTATCATCTTTCAGCTTTTTCTCATGATCTGCAATGTATTTATTTTCCAAAACCTCTTGTTTTTTGGGCTGAAAAATGAATTTCAATATCAGAAATCCGCCGATAAAGATCAAAACCAATGGTATAAACATATTCCAATACTTATAAAATCGTAAGTAAACCCCGAAAACGTCCTATTAATGGCACATTGACAACCTTCACTCACTTATGATGTATCGACAAAATTAGCCTTTTTTATTCAAATATTTGTGTTAGAGGAAGTTAAAATTTCAATGAGACACGAAATTTACATTTATGGTGATATAGTCCCGTTTAAGTGGCTAAATGATGGTAGCGAGTATGATTTAAAAGACTTGCGCGATTCGTTGAACTCTTTAACCATTAAAGAGGGTGACGAATTAACGGTAAACATCCACACTTTCGGCGGCGATACCACAACAGCATTCGCAATGTATAATCTTTTGAAAAGGTTCAAAAAGGAAAATAACATTTCCATTAGAACCCGTGTAGATGGTTATTGCGCTTCATCTGGTGTTATCATTCTTTTAGCAGGTGATCGAGACAAGAGGGTTGGAAGCAAATATCTAAAGCCATTTGTTCATAACGCTTGGTCCTGGATGCTTTCAGGAGATAAAAAAGAGGCTAAAAAAATATTTGAGGAACTGGATATTGTTGACAACGAAATTGCCGAACTGTATTCCGAGGAAACCACAATTACAAAAGACCTCGCCCTTCAGTTCATGAATGAAAGCAGGGATTTAACAGTAGATGAATGTATTGAACATGGTTTTTATACTGAGCTTGAAAATGTTCATGTTGTTGAAAACTCTTTGATTTTCAATTCTATCATTTCCCGAAATCAACAAAATCGAAAAATAAATCAAAACAATATGTCTGATAAAAACAAACAAAGTGCCTGGAATAAGCTCGTGAAAGAAGCAGAGGCTTTTTTCAAAGGCACAGGCACAAAAAACAAAATTGTCTTTACTGCTGATAACTCTCAACTTGACTTTTATGAGTTAAGCGATGATGAAACCCCAAAAGCAAAAGACGGGGACACACCTGGAGACAAAGCAAAGTTTGACGGTAAACCTGCCGGGGAAAGTAACAGCGGTGAATATGTAATGCCTTCCGGGGAAACTTACAAATTTGACGGTGAAGAACTGATTGAAATTGTCGCTAAAACAGAAGATAAGTCGGATGACTTACAAGCGGAAAATCAAAAACTAACCGAGGAAGTTCAAAATCTGAAAACTCAAATCGCAAACCTTAAAACCTCAAACAAGGAAAAGGACGGCAAGATCACGACTTTGAACAACCAACTTTCGCAATCTAAAACCCTCATTAAAAACTTTCAAAACTTAGGAAGTGCGTTTGATGATGATGACGAGGAAGACAAGCGTGAACCCAAAACAAAACCAGAGGAAAAAGGAAAATCAAGAGTTTCCAACGCCTTAAACAAATTCAAAAAAGAAAAATAAGATATGGCAGTTACAACAAATTATAACGAGGCGGTTGTTGAGTTGGTTGAATCATTCGACAATGCCGATTTGTTAGAGTTCAGCAAATCAATTGTAAATGACATTACAGTTGATAATGAAATCGAGAAAGAAAAGGAAGTCATCTATGGTGTGAAAAACGGCGATGTCGTTCCGATCATTGAAAAAAATGATGATTATACCATGTTCCCAACGGCGGAAGAAACCACTTGTGGAACAGAGGAATGTGATTTGAATGTTAATTTTTCCGGGGAAATTTGGGATTTGGCATTAATTAAATGTAAGGTTCCAATCTGTTTGAATGCCTTTGATAAACATTTCTTGAGATTTTTCAACACTTACAGAAAGTTTGACGACAATCCGGACATGGATCAGTTGTTACTTCAGTATTTGGGCGAACAGTTCAAACAAGGTTTGGAAAATGCAAAATGGAGACGTGCATATTTTGCGGACAACGCTTCAGTTTCAACACTACTAAACAAGGCGAACGGGTTCTTTATTAAAGCTGATGCGGGTACGGTTGTAGGTGAAACAAAAGTTGAGATTGCTAAAAATGCAGGGGCAAACCCGGCAGCTCAAAGAATGACAGGGGAAGAAGTTTACAACTTGTTGGGTGATATGTATGACCTGGCAAATATGCACACCTGGTTTGATGCCTCTAAATTCATGTTTGAAGTTACCTGGCAGATGGCAAATGCTTATGCCTCATGGTTGAATAAATTAGGACACAATGCACCTGCAAACTGTCAATGTATTTCAGCCGAAGGCGTTGTTAAGGCAAATGTTTATACAATGGAAAACCTTTATTACAATGGTGTTCCTGTAAAACCAAGAATTGCATTTGATAGGGTTATTGAACAAATCCCTGAATTAAACGGGAATAATGTTCCGAACGCCCCAAGAGTGGACCCAAATAGAGCGATTCTCGCTAAAAACGAAAATATGCTTGTTGGTTCAACTGATGAAACGCAATTGACATTCTTCAAAATGTGGCATAATGAGGATGACGAAAAGATTTATATGAGAGGTGGTTCATATATCGGGGCTTCATTCCCAAAAGTGAACGAAATCATTTACGCTAACTAAAAAATCAATTACAAAATGGCAAATAATTCAATATGTTCAGAATTGACAGGCGCAATTGATAAAAGTTGCGTGCGAAATTTTCCGAAAAAATATTTTCAGGAGGCTGTTATTATCAACCTAAATGATATTGATAAGGTAAATTCAGTTGTTGGAAATATTGCCGGGTCCACTTGCGATTACACTGTTCAAATGATTTTAAAATCCCTTAAAAAAGGGGTTCAGGTAAAATTGCCGGAAACAGGAAACGCAATCAAGGGGTTCACCGCAAAATCAAAAACCGACAACGGATTTGTTCAATACTTGCACCAGGTCCAAATTCTTATGATTGGGGCGGATGAAGAAACAAAATGTCAAATGGATAAACTCGATCACGGTCGTTATGCGGTTGCAGTACAATTGACAGACGGAACGGTTGAAATTTACGGTTGGGAAAACGGTTTATCTACCGGGGATTACACCTATGACATTGCTGAAGGTGGTGGTGGCAGCTTGATTGTTCTGCAATCAGACGAAAACGCGCAAGAATCAATGTTACCATTGGTTTACAAACCGCAAACGGGCGGCGATGCCAATGCAGACTTTAACGAGCAATTCGAGGCTGCATAATGACGGCGAAAGAAATTATAAATATTGGTCCGGGTGGGGTTAGAAACAACTCCACCTATATGACCGAATACGAAAGATTGTTTAAGGAACAATTTGGATATAAACCCGAATGTCCTACCTGCGGAAGCGTGAAAGATTGGAATATTTTCAAGGCGTTTGCAAACGGTGATACATTCACAAAACCACAAATCATTATGTCAAACAAAACATTCGAGCTAATCAATAACGCAATAATTTACTCATACGATTTTGAGGATAAAAAATTAAAAAGACTTGTCCGAAAAAGAGTTTACGGGAACCTAATGACAGACCAATTCGCAGAAGAGTATCTCACGATCGGAACCGATGAAGAAATCGCAAAACGCAAAAAGCAATTCCGTGTACTTCCGGCAAAGTTTAGAGAAAATTCAGATACGGCGAAAGATGCCAATGATCCTGCATATCCTGGAAAACTTGCGGACATGAAAACATTTGCAAGTGAAAAAGGTTATCCGGAAGAAGAATACAAAGACATCACCAAGAAAGCCGACATGGTTGTTTATTTAGATGCGAAAGCACTTGAAACAACAAATACTATCACCGATGCCGACAAAGGCGAAAATGATGGCGCAAAAGACCCCGTAATTGATAATGCAAAAGATCAGAATTCAGATACGGCGAAAGATGGAATTGTAGAACAATAAAAAATTTGTCATAGATGTCTGGATCTGACAACATAAAGAAAAAAAAATCCCTACGTGCTACGAATATCGAATTGCAAAGTAGGGATATTTCTGTTACTAAAGATGATAAAAAAATATATCTAAGGGATTTCGACAATGATTATCCTTTAAGGATTGAAAATATTATCAACAACTCCCCTACCGGAAAAAGATCATCGAGAATGATGGCGAAATTCATTTTCGGTAAAGGTGTAGCGGAAAATAAAGACCTTATTGTTAATAGAAAAGGGCAAACACTGAACAATGTTGCCCGAATCGCTGCAAGTTCTATTTCTAAACAATACGGTGCATTCTTTTTTACGTCCTGGACTGTTGATATTGACGAACAATTGAATGAATTACAACCGACTTTAAAACCAACCGATCTGAAAGTTTTGGATTACGTGCCAATGGCAAAATCTAAATCAGATGATGACGGTTTTCCCGGTAAATATTATCAATTAAAACAGGATTCAAAAGGAAAATTTCAACGTGTTGACGACAAAACAAAATGGTTTTATCCATTTAATAATGATCCTAAAGTAATCATTCAGCAGATGAAAAAGGATTGCGAATTAAAAGGTATTAAGGAGCCAACAACACAGGATCTTTTAAGAAATTACAGAGGTCAAGTTTTTTATCTCAATCTTACTCCAGAATATCATTATGCTTTGCCGCCCTGGGATGTTGTTTATAATGATATGGATTCGGAATATAGAATATCTACTTACACAAACCTACAATCCCGAAACGGGTGGTTAGGTAAGACGTTTATCAAAAAGATCGGCGGCGATGAAGAAGAAGATAAGGCATTTGATGAAACTCTGAAAAAAAATATGGGTGCTGAAAATTCAACCGATATGTTTGTAATCAACTATTCTGAAGATATTGAGGATGTAAACAAAGTGTTTGTTGTCGATCAGCTCAAGCCACAATATGATGACAAACTTTTTGACAGTACTAAAAAGACTTTGAAACAAAACATTTCCGGGAACTTTAATAATATTCCGGAATCAATGGTTTATGCAAGTGAAACCGCTTTGTTTGGTCCGAATTCTGACACCTTCACGGAAATGAAAGAATTTTATTGGGAACAGAACGAAGATGAAAGAACAGAACTTGAAACTACATTATCAATGTTAACCGGGTTGACTGTTTCATTTGTTCCAATTGTTGAGGAAAAAAAGACCGATGAAAACGTTAGCGAAGATGAAAAACTAAGAAAACAATCTCAAGCAGCATTAAAAGGAAGTGTTGGAGGTGTTACCGCTTTGTTAGAAATCCAAAAATCAGTTGCAGCCAAAACAACCGACATTAATTCGGCGGTTGAAATCATCAAGGAAATTTTTGGAATTCCTGAAGAAACAGCACGCAGGATGCTTGGAACCCCAGAAAAAATTGACGGAAATGAATTGCAGTAATCAAACAAATTATATCACGGCAACTGATTTTGAATGTATCGGTCAAGTTGCACAGCATTGTAGTTTACCAAAATTGTGTGTTGCAATTGAGGAAGCAAAGACATTTGATATTATACCGCTTTTCTGTTTTGAGTTTGTTTATGATGTTCTGGAAAATTGGAATCTCAACGAAACAGATTTAAACTATGACAGTTATCAAAAAATAATTTGTGGTGGAACATATACCGATTGCGGCGGAAAATTAAAACAAAATCTTGGTTTAAAAAGAGTTTGGATTTATTACGCATACGCCCGGTATTTATTAGTAAATCAGTTCAATGATACAGCGAACGGAACAGTGAGAAAACAAAATGACTTTTCTTCTTTTACCGACATGAAAGATATTCGGGCATTGTCCGACAAATATCGAAATATGGGATTGGAAGCGTTTGAAAGTCTTCAAAGCTACTTATGTGCAAACAAAAACTTATATCCAAAATTCGATGATTGCAATTGTAAACTCAATTGCGGCTGTTCCGGATCTTGCTCATGTGGGAAAACCAAAAAATTGAAAGGAATTAGATTTTCAACAATAGGAAAATGAAAAATTTTAAGATTGTAACAAATACCCGGTTTACCGTTGATATTGATTTTTATAAGCGGACTTATTATGTGCTAAAAAAAAGCAACGGGAAAATTAAAATTTCAAGTGTCTTGGATGGGTCCGTTTTGTTTGACAATTTAATTCCTGAAGAAATTCTAATTAATGGCAATCCAATGACAAATATACAGGAATTGCAAGATGTAGTTTACAATAAAAGCTGCTATTGCGATCCCAACAACGATGATGATGATTATAAAATTTTTGATAAAACCTTTGATAAAACCTTTGAATAATGAGCGAACAAACAATTTCCGAAAAGTCTCTTGAAATCCGCCAGGAAACTCAAGAATTTGCAAATACAAGAGGAAGGGTTGCGAATGTTTTAGACGATATTAATGAGACAAAAGCCAATAAATCCGATGTGGCTCAAAGTCTTATTGACCAGAATCAGAATTTACAAAATCATATTAACGACAATAACAATCCCCACGGTGTTACTAAAGATCAAATTGGATTAGGTAACGTTGACAACACTTCAGATATAAATAAACCTGTTTCAACCGCAACCCAAACCGCAATTAATAATTTGGCAACCTCAACGAATACCGCATTGGGAAATAAGGTTGATAAAACAACGACTACGATCACGGCTCCAGATTCAACATTTAAGTACGCATACATCTTTGATGAAAACAATAATGTACGAAGGATGTTGGCGGGGGACCTGGGGAAAAATGTTGCTAATTCTGCATTGACATCGGTTGCAAATGCTGGGTTAACATTAGGTGCAAATTGGGCTATTAATACTTCCGGATTTTATTACTCAATTACAGGTTTAAGTGACGGATCGAATGATTCAACGGTGAATATGTTTTTGGGGCAAAATTCATCCGGAAGAGTTTTTAAAACAAATGGGAAATCTCTTTTTGTTGCATTGCCAACAATACTAACTGAAACTGAAAAAACGACTTGGAAAACTGCTATGAATGGAGGGTGGACCACTAACGCGATGAGTGTTGGTTTGATGTACCCGCCTATTATTCCCCAAGCTATTGACCCCAATAATATTACTTTCATGACATTAATAGGCTCAAATCTCAATTTGAATCCTACAAATTTCACTGTAAAAATCATCAATGCAGGAGGAAGTGTTGTTGAAACAATTAACAATTCAAAAGTTACTCTACTAAATGCGAATATGCTGAATTTTTCCTTTAATTCTCAAACTTATGCATTAGGGGATTACAGGGTTGTTTTATGGAATGGTGTGGCAGAATACACCACATCTGTAATATTTACAGTTATTGACCCAAGTTCAAGTGCTAATGTTGATATAAGTGGAAACACCTGGGCGCGAGTGACTGCCGGGGATTTGCCTTTCGATGCTGAATTGATAAGAACATCAAATGAAGTTGCTTTTTCAAGTGATGCCGATTTGTATGCGGCAGTAGGAAATAATTACAACGCTGTTGTAGTAGCATATTATTCCCAAGTTTATTTGAACAGCACCGATGATTTTGTAATTGAAGGGGATGTAACAAAAACAGGTCAAAATTATAATCCATTTGGTGGGTCCGTGGGTTTTGGTGTCACTCTATCAAATACAGATACATTGTCTTCTGAAAGAGCTTCAGGAGCTGCCGCAACATATAATAACGCCCCTATTGATGCAACATTTAGTGCCGGGAATAATAGTGTTGGTTTAGGTAACGGCGATACTATGCGTTTTATTATATCTAAAAGAGCAAATTATATCACAACAACTATATTTAAAAGCAACGGACAAACAAGTATAGGTGTAAGTGTGATTGACAATAATACACCTATTGATATACGGTTTAAAATATTTGCAACACATTTTCAATATACTCCCAATGCTACTTTCGATGTAAAAATTAATAGTATAAGAAAAATTTAATTAAACAGTTATGAACGATCACTTAAACATACCGATAGAAATTCAAACTATCATCAACAGTATTGAAAATGTTGATTTGAATTTTACTGAACTACCATTGCAGGAACACCCAAAGTTACCGCAATTCAACAGAACAATCAGGGTATTGAATATTGAAGCCAAATCAGAGCAACAATTTATTGTTTTTGTTTACGAGCAGGTTTTGAGAGACAAGGAAACGGGCGAAGAAATCAATATTAAGTTGCCGGCTCCTGAATGGATTGTTTATAAGGAAACTTGGTCCTATTTGAGAGGAACAAATAATTTACCAATTGAGCTTTCATTGAAAGATGACAAGACAAAAAAAGACCTTGTAAAAGTTTCAAGCTATAAATATATGATCTGGCTAATGAAAAATAATAAAATAGGCTTTCTTCAGTTAATTGAAACCTATTTAGATAGTTTCATAAAAGCAAAGCAAAAAGAATTAGATCAAATCTAATTTTGAATAATTATGATGTGAAAAAATAATTTGATTATGGAAACAGCCAAAGGACTTTTTGATTGGTTATACGGATTTGTTAGAAAGCCCTTTTCAGGTTGGGTTGCCTTGATCGGGGTTATTGTATATTTTTTCTTTTGGCTTATTCCGGAAAGGTATGAAAAAGGGTTTAATGATGCAGTAAAAATTGACAGTTTGACCGTTGCAAACCTCAACAAACAGTTGGATGAATTAAAAATTGAGAAAAAAAACCTCCAATCAAAAATTGATTCAACGGATTGTGCGGACCAGATGCAAAAAGCGATTGACCTGGTAAATCATTTTAAGGGTGAAATTGCTAAAAATAACCAACGAAAAATAAAAGACCTCGAAAAACAGAATGATTTTAATAAGGAACTTGAAAAATATGCCAACAACTTAGAAAAGAATGCACAATGAAAACTTTAATTTGTTTTTTAATCGGTTTCCTGGCTTTTTCACAGCCGATTAAAATTGATACAATAGGACTTTCGCCGGAAATTAAAGAAGCGGTGAGCGAAGTCGCAAGAGAAAAACAGAAATCTGAAATTTTAGATCAAAAACTAAAACAGGCAGAAAGCAGAACCGAGCAATTGAAAAAGAAAATTGAAAGTTTGGTTTTTAAAGCTATTCAGAAAGGCAAATATAAGATTGACAGCAACAATGTTGTCATAAAGTATGCAAATGATAAAACGGCATTAAAACCTAATACAAGGCTAATTTATTGGGAGGAAATTCACCGTAAATGGATTGGCAGGTTTTTAAACAAAAATGATTTTAAAATACGGATTTATGAATATCAAAATGGTGAAAAGGTTTATTTGGATTAGCTTGGTTGTTTTGTTTTTTTCCTGTTCATCAAGAAAGACAAACACAAACATTCAGAGCGAAGAAAACCGTTCAAAAATAGAACAAACCCAAACGGGTGAAACCAATGTTCATATTAAAAGAACAGAGGTTGAAAACGAACGAAAAGAGGTTTCAAAATTAGGTTTATCAATAAAAAATAATCCTAATGTTTTACCTGGAGTAAATCCAAATACACAACCTCAACAAAATTCCGGCGATTGCCCAAAGGTAAGAAATGTTACTTATCGTGATAAGGACGGAAATGAGGCAATTATACCAATCAATGAAAATTCTGAAATCAATTTGAATACCGAAACGACCACCGAAATAAAACTCAAGAAAACCGAACAGGAACTTTCAGAACAAACCAAAATAAATAAAACCCTGAAAAGAGAAAATGAGGAACTGAAAAAAACAAAAACAAAAGATTCCGAACGTTCCGGAATTTCATTCGGTTCTATAATTTGGATTATTATTTGTTCAGCGATCGGCGGAATTATTACCTGGTCTTTAATTAAAAAATTCATTCCTGCATGGTTTAACGCTATTGTAAAACAATTAAATAAAAAAAGATGATTTTTATTTCAGCAGGACATCACAACACGGACCCCGGAGCGGTCGCCAATGGTTACATTGAAAGAGACTTAACAAAAGATGCTCGAAACGTAATCATTCCAAATTTAGATTTAAAAAACGTAATTCAGGACAAAGATTTTGAAACGAATTCACAGTATCAAAGCAGAATTAAACCCGGCAGTGGATCAGTTGTTTTTGATATTCATTTTAATTCAGGAAACCCGACAGCCGGGGGGACCGAATGTTATGTAAATCAAAAGGATTTCGCAGATAAGAATTCTTTATCTTATAAAATGGCTGATGAAATAAGCAAAGCCACCTCCAGAATATTAGGCATTCGCAATCGAGGTGTAAAACCAGATAACGCAAGCCAACATTCAAGAATTGGCGTTTTAAATTTGGGATCTGGCATTTCGGTTTTGTGGGAAATCTGTTTTATTTCCTCCGTGATCGATATGCAAAACTACATTCCAAAAAAAAGTGAACTTTTAAAAGAGGTTGCCGTAATATTGAAAAAATATGATGCTTTAAAATAAAACTGAATGTTTAACCAATTATGGCAAATTCGCCGTAATTAAAAAAAATGAGATGTGTTTTATCTATTCCCGGACGAGTTCCGGGATTTTTTAAATAAAATAGTTGGTCAAAATTGCGATCATTCCAATTAAACAAATCCACGATGTAATTCCAATGATTCTTAATTCCCTGTCATTGCTTTTAAATAACATACAGTCACAAATAAAATCTTTCATGTTTTTTCTGTAAAAGTATGAGAATAAAACAGCGTTTAGATATGGTTTTCCGTAATGAAAAAATAATTATCTGAAGCAATTTTGCAGCATGGAAAATATAGATGATTTAATAATTGGTTATCTGAAAGACGGGCTTTCACAAAAGCAGATAGCCGCGAAATTACAGGACTTGAATATTAAACCTAATAGTTTGAGTTCTCTTGAGAAAAAATTAAAAACATTAAGAGAAATTTATGAAGCTAATACAATGTTTCATTTGGCTTGTATTTTACATAATAAAAAAGTTTTGACACTTACGGAATCCCGTAATGGTGAATAAGTTTTATATTGTATATTGCGTCATAATTGAAATTTACAATGAAAAAGATTTTATATTCATTTTTATTATTTCCCGGTTTTATTTTATTATCCGCCCAAAACAATAAAGCAGTAATGGAGGTTAATTATGAAACGAAAATGATTTCTGATAGTCTAAACAGGGATAAGGTAAATATTTACGCCTCTACTTTATTATGTAATAATTTGGAATCTGTTTATTTCAGTCGAGAGGCAAAAGCATTTTACAACGGAACATCAAAAGAAACGATAAGCACAAGTGCGGGTGCAATTCCTAAATACCCGAAATCGGTTGGAAGTGTTTATAAAACAAACGAAAATTTATTTGTGTCGCTTCCGGTTGGAAAATACATATTTACTTATGAGGAACCAAAATTGCAATGGGAAATTTTAAAGGATACAAAGGATATAAAAGGCTTTAAAACCCGATTAGCCAAAGCAACAACCGACACGGGTGATATTTATTTTGCCTGGTTTACAAATGACATTACAATTCCTGATGGACCATTTCGATTTAAAGGTCTTTCCGGCTTGGTGCTTGAAGTCTATAATAAAAATAAGACAATAGAAATCTACGCAACTGATATTAAAAAATCCGATGAATTAATTGAACCGTTAAATTACGGAAACGATGTAAAAACAAAATCTAAGCAACAGTTTTTAGAGGCGAGAAAAAATTACACCGAAAACCCGTCAATGTATAATGGCAATTTAAAAGTTGTTGATTCTAACGGAAATGACAGAACAAAAACCATGTCTGATCGGTTGAAAAAAATGAACACATTTCTTGATTAAACTTTAATTTTAAATATTTCGACTATGAAAAAATTACTTTTTGTGGGCGCATTAGCCCTTTCAACATTTACTTTTGCAAATACAAAAGATGAAGTAAAGCCAGAGGCAAAACAAGAAAAAACAACAGAGGTTAAGGAACTTACCCAGGAACAAAAAGAAGCGTTAGCTTTAATGTTTCAAACATGGTCAGTTGCTTATACTAATGCTTGCGGGACAACAAATACTGTTTTCTTTCAGTCAGACAACGCAGACGGAAGCCCGGCATTTATTAGAGAGTTAGCCTTCGCGGTGAATTCAACTTATGATATTTGTTAAACGTATTAAATTCAAAGAAAAAAAAGCACCTCATTTTGGGGTGCTTTTATTATTTACATTGATAAAATTAATTTTACTCTACCATTAAACCTTTCAGGTCTTTGTTTTTTCTTTTCGATTTTCCATGTGTATAAATACTCGTTGTATTTTCACTTTTATGATTTGCCATTCTTTGTGCCGGACTTTCGATATTTATAGTTTGTTTAGCACTCATTTCGTCCAAAATATCAAGGAATAAATGTTTGTGAGTATAAAAGTCTGCCGTTACCTTTAATATCTCATTCTTTTCGTTCTTTATATCATCGGAATCCTTAACGTGTCTTTTCCATCTTCTCGAAATTTGTTTAGGGCTGATTGAAATTTCTCCAGGAACTAACCCTTTTGAAAATAAATATTCATTTTCATCTTCGCATTCTGAAAGAACCTCTTTCCAAAATGGAACGGCTGCGGGTAAAATTACCTTTTTCACCCATTCTTTTTGCTTTCCCTTTTTTATCAATACTTCATATTCTTGATTTTTTAGATCAACGTGTTTTTTTTGCACTCTGAAAAGTTCAGTTGTTCGACCACCAGAATAAAAAAATATTTTTCCATAACGCCAAAATGTATAACATTTATCTTTAAGGTATTTATGAACAAAATATAAATCATCTTTTGTAAGGACTTCGCGAATTTTCTTTTCTTCAGCCTTTTTAATTATGTTGTCAACCGGATTATTTTCGCAACACCCATATTGAGTAAGTTCTTTAAATAAAGACTGCAAATGACTTCTTGAGTGATTAAAAACGCTATCCGTTAGTTCTAAGGCATCTAAAATTGTTTTGATGTGCCAGGTTCGGACCTCATTAATTAATAGATTTACAAACCCTAATTCGTCCCTTATTTGCTCTACTCTGTTTATACATCGCAATATCTCTTTTGCATATTCAGGCGACCATGCAGGGGCTAAATTTTTATGTGCTTTTTCAAGAGCTTTAATAAATGGCAAATACGGATGAAGTTTATTTGCCTTTTCAGTCATATATTCTTTCTCAATTGGATTGAAATTTTTCACATCCAACATTTCCTCCATAACCTCAATTTGCAATTGAGCCATTAATTTAAGTTCCTGAAGGTTTTCCCCGGAAAATTTTTTTCTGAATTGAAATCCGTCCGGATAATCTTCTTCGTGATTAGGATCGTAAAATCTACACGATACCATCCAATGTTTTGGAAACTTGGATCTACTTGTAAATGTTTTGTAATTCTTTGGACTTACAAAAACACTGGTTCTGGAACAACCGTTTAAGAGTTTTTTTCTTTCTTTTTTCATGATGTAGTAAAAGTTACCGTAAAAGTTCACTTTCGGACTTTTCTACTCATGCTAAAGCTGATTTAAAAACCCGGAAACCTATTGTGGTAAAGGTTTCCGGATAGTGGTCCCACCTGGGCTCGAACCAGGGACCACCTGATTATGAGTCAGGTGCTCTAACCAACTGAGCTATAGGACCTCAAAATTTGGTTAAATTTTGTGATTGCAAAAATAGTAAAATTTCTTTCACTACAAAACTTTTTATTGCTTTTCTTGGCAAAGTTCTACCAAGACTCCGTTTGTAGATTTAGGGTGAAGGAACACAACCAATTTATTATCAGCACCTTTTTTAGGTTCTTCTGAGATAAAAATAAATCCCTCTTTTTTTAATCTTTCTACCTCCTCAACGATATTTTCAACACCAAAAGCCAAATGGTGGATACCTTCTCCCTTTTTATCAATAAATTTTGAGATCGGACTTTCAGGATTACTGGCTTCCAGAAGCTCAATTTTACTTTCTCCAGTTTCATAAAAAGAAGTGACTACTCCTTCCCTTTCTACGGATTCTTTTTTGTAAGAATCCTTACCTAATAGTTTCGTAAACAGTTCATCAGAAATGCCCAAAGATTTCACCGCGATGCCAATATGTTCTAGCTTCATAAATAAAAATAAATATAATTAAGTCATAAATTTGATAATGGTATCAAATTTCAAATAGCAATTCAAACAAAAGTACTAAATTTGCACAACTTATGGAAAGTAACAGACAAAGAAAAGTAGCACAGATTATACAGGAAGATTTCGCAGAACTTTTCCGCAAACAGGCTGCAGAAAGCAAGCAAAGTTTTTTAGTATCCGTTTCGGATGTAAAAATAACTCCGGATTTGAGTATCGCTAAAATTTATTTAAGCATATTCCCTCAGGAATTCAGAACTTCTATCATGAAGGAAATTGAGGAAAACAAAACTCAGTACAGAAATTTTATCGGTCAGAAAATGGGTAAGCAAGTGAGAATCATTCCACAGCTTAATTTCTATTTGGATACTGCCCTTGATGATGTGGAAAAACTTGAAAAAGAATTAAGAGGCGAAGGCGACAATCCCGTTTTATAGATTTTGAAAAACATTGCATTTTACATAGCTTCACGCTACCTTTTATCGAAAAAAGGGAGTACTGCCGTTACGTTTATTACGTGGCTGGCGGTAGGAGCAATGATGGTTGCTGTAACTGCAATGTTTGTAATTATCTCCGTTTTTTCAGGGCTTGAAGACCTCAATAAAGACCTTATTTCTAATCTTCATGCCGATTTAACGTTAAAAAGCAGTACTGGAAAAACAATCAAAAATATCGATAAAGTTGATAAAATTTTAAAAAACGATAAAGAGATCAGTAATTTTTCAAAAGTTATTGAAGAAAAAATATACATCAGCTATAACGGAAAAGGAGATATCGCTTATTTAAGAGGTGTTGATTCTGCTTACACAAAGGTAAATCCTATCGATAAAGATGTTTTTTATGGATCTTATCCAAGCTTCGAATACTCGAATGAAGTATTAATGGAAAACTCTTTAGACAATAGATTATCCATTCCTATAGCTTCGTCCGGTGATTACGCAACGCTTTTTATGCCTAAACCGGGAACCGGAATTATTAATAAAGAAGAAGATATCTACAATAAAAAAGATATTCTGATTACCGGAGTTTTCCCAGGAAAGGATCAATTAGACAATTATATCATTTCACCAATAGAACTGACTCAAGAATTGCTTAATTTACCTAAACATTCTGCCTATCAGATTGTCATTAAATTAAAAAATCCCGACAACACAGATTCGGTAAAACAAAGATTATTATCTTCTCTTGGAAAAGATGTTGAAATCAAGACCAAAGAAGAAGAGAATGCCGCCTTTTGGAAAATGATCAACACTGAAAAGTTATTCATTTATCTGATTTTTGCTTTGGTGATTTTCATTACAACATTCAATCTTGCCGGAGCGATTATTATTTTACAACTAGACAAAAAAGAACAAGCTAAATCATTGATTTCGCTAGGTTTTCCTTTAAGTCATTTAAGAAGAATTTATTTCTATACAGGAATTCTTATTGTGGTTTTAGGCGTAATTTCAGGCTTAATATTAGGTACGGCACTTTGCTATTTCCAATTATACACTGAGTTTTTTAAAGCTAATGAAACACTTCCTTTTCCGGTAAGAATTGTTGGCAAAAATTATTTCACGGTAGCTATTACTGCTTCCCTATTCGGTTTCATTATTTCTTGGGCATTTTCTAAGATCAGTAAAGAGTATATTACTAAAAATTAATAAGCAACTTTTTTAATTTTTTGTACCTTTATCGCCCAATTTTTAATAATGAAACGTACTCTACTTCCTTTTCTAATGATTTTTGCATTTATTAATGCATTTTCACAAGCTCCTGCCACCTACTACGATGGAACTGCAGGATTAACAGGCATTGCCTTAAAAAACAAATTAAGTCAAATTATTACGGACGGTCATCAGGCTAAAACCTACAATGGTTTATGGACTGCTTATCAGACAACTGACCGCGATTATTTCTATGAAAACGACGGTTCTATTTTAGATATTTATTCTGAAAATCCAACCGGAGCAGATCCTTATAATTATACAATTGTTACCAACCAATGTGGTAATTATACAACTGAAGGAAACTGCTACAACAGAGAACATATTGTTCCTCAAAGTCTTTTCAATGAGGCTTCACCAATGGTTGCGGATGTAAACTTCATCAGAGCAACCGACGGAAAAGTAAACGGAATGAGATCTAATTATCCTTTCGGAAAAGTAGGTTCAGCTTCTTTCACTTCTTTAAACGGTTCAAAATTAGGAACATCTGTTTCTCCCGGATATTCAGGAATTGTATTTGAACCGATTGATGCATTTAAAGGTGATGTTGCAAGAATGATCTTTTATTTTGTAACAAGGTACCAATCTCAACTGGGGAATTTTACCTCTTCAAACGGAACAGGAGACATGCTTGGAACAACTGCATATCCGGGATTGCAAACTTGGGAGCTTAATCAGCTTTTAGCTTGGAATGCTGCAGATCCGGTATCACCTGCTGAAGTTTCAAGAAATAATGCAACTTATATCTATCAGTCAAATAAAAATCCATTTATTGATCACCCAGAATTTGCTGAACTTATCTGGGGAACACCGGTTGTAGATACACAAGCTCCGACAGCTGCTACGAACTTGGCTGCGAGCAACCCAACTTCAAACTCTATTGCTTTAAGCTGGACAGCTGCTACAGATAATATCGGAGTAACGTCTTATGACATCTATGCAAACGGAGTTTTAAAAGCTACCGTTTCAGGATCTTCAACTTCAACTGTTGTTTCAAATTTATCATCTTCTACATTATATAATTTCTATATTATTGCTAAAGATGCTTCTGGAAACCCTTCTCCTCAAAGTAATACAGCTACTGAAACTACCCTTGCAGGACAATCCGGAGGAAATACAAGCTGTGGAACTGAAGATTTTGAAACAATTCCTTCTACAGGATCAGGATATGCAGTGCAAACATGGACAAACAATAATATTACATGGACTGCAACAGATGCAAGAACTGACCAAACAATTACAGGAAAAGCAATTACAATCAGAAACGGTAACGTTACAAGTTCTACCATTTCAGGAGGTATTCAAAGCTTATCTTTAAAAGCTCAGTTAAAATTTACAGGAGATCCGGGAAATCTTAATGTTCAGGTAAATGGTGTAACTGTAGGAACAATACCTTACACGGCAACGGCTCCAACAGCTTCAATTACAATTAACAATATTAATGTAAGCGGAGATATCGTTATTAAAATCGTTAATCCTGTAACTTCAAACAGAGTTGCTATCGACGATCTTTCTTGGACTTGTTACAACAATGCTTTAGGAACAGCTGAAACTGCAAAACAAAAAGCATTCAGCATCTACCCTAACCCGGTTAAAAACAACGAGCTTTTTGTAAAAGGTGAAAACCTAAACAAGATCACAAAAGCACAGATCTATGATCTTTCAGGAAAACTGATCGAAACAATTGCAAACCCTTTTAAAAACTCTAATAAGATCAACCTTAAAGGACTTACAAAAGGAAATTACATTCTTAAAACTGATATTGCTACAACAAAATTCATTGTAGAATAACAGAAAAAAATATTTTTAAACTAAGACCGATTTATTCGGTCTTTTTTTTATTTTTGATACATGGATTCCAATAAAAAATTAGGCTTAATAGGAAGAAATATTTCTTATTCTTTTTCCAAAAAATACTTCGAAGATAAATTTCAAAAGCTGATGTTAAAAGGCTTTTCGTATAGTATTTTTGATTTAAATGAAATTAATGAAGTGGAAACTTTATTTTCAACACCCGACCTTTTGGGTTTTAATGTAACAATTCCTTATAAAGAAAAGATCATTGATTATTTGGACGAATTAAGTGATGAAGCAGAAAAAATTGGCGCTGTAAACTGCGTTTTAATTCAGGGTGGTAAAAAAATTGGCTACAATACAGATGCCGTTGGATTTGAGAAAACATTGCTTCTTCATAAAAAAGCGCATCAGGATTCTGCTTTAATATTAGGAAATGGCGGTGCTGCAAAAGCTGTAAAATATGCCTTAGACAAGCATGGAATTTCTTCAAAGATCATCTCAAGAAATTCGGAAATTAATTTTGATAATCTGGATAAAGAAACTGTTCAAAATCACAAAATTATCGTGCAATGTACGCCTGTAGGCACTTTCCCGAATGTGGAAGACTGTTTAAACTTCCCTTTTGAAGGTCTTTCAAAGGAACATTTAATTATAGATCTTATTTACAATCCGAATTACACGCAATTCATCATTAAAGCTTCAGAAAAAGGAGCAAAAACCGTGAATGGTTATTACATGCTTGAACAGCAAGCAGAAAAAGCTTGGGAAATTTGGAATTTTCAAAAAAAATAACATAAATTAGTACTCAAATTGGCTTTTAAGCTATTTTTAAAGGATATTAACTCCATTCACATAATATAGATTTGCTATGACAACAGAAAATAATCTTTCTGAAAACGAAGAAAATAAAATTTCTACCGAAGTATCTCAAGAAGAAACATCAGAGAAAACCGTACCTGCTCAGGAAAATGCACATGAAGATGATGCAGAACATCACGAGGAGCATGCTGTTGCAGATATCACACTGAGTGAGGCTTTGAAAGAAATGGAAAAAATCATCAACACGCCTAATGCCGGTGAAGATTTTAGAAAATTCAATGTATTAAAAGAAAAAGCAAGTCATTTTATCCATGATGAAGTGGAAGACAAAAAGCATGAATATGTAGAAGGCGGAAATGCGGCTGAAAATTTCAGTTACGAGCATCCTTCACAAGCTAGATTTTCTGCTTTGGTTAATATTTTCAGAGAAAAACATGACGACTTCCAAAAAGGACAGGAAGAAGAGCAGAAAAAAAATCTGGATCACCGTCAGAGTATCATCGAAAGACTTAAAAATCTTTATACCAATTCTGAGCCCGGAACCAATCTTTTCAAATCTATTCGTGAGATAAAAGAAGAATGGTCTCATGCAGGGCAGGTTGCAAAATCTGAATTCAAGATTCTTAATAACAATTATTTCCACCATTTGAATCAGTTTTATCAAATGTTAGATTTAAATAAAGAATTTTTGGAGCAGGAATACAGCCACAATCTTGAAAAAAGAGAACATATTATTGCTCGCGCTAAAGAACTGGAAAACGAGCCTGTAATCCAAAAAGCATTAAACGAACTACAATATCTTCATAAACTTTGGAAGGAAGAAGCAGAACCTGTTGCAGAAGAATTCCGTGAAAAGACTTGGGAAGAATTTAAAGAAATTTCCAACAAAATTCACGAAAGAAAGTCTGAACTTTCTGCAGCGATTGAATCTGAACAAAATGAAAATTTTGAAAAGAAAAATCAGATCATCACAGAAATCAAAAAACTTTCTGAGCCTTCTGATACTCCGAACCACAACTATTGGCAGAATTCGATCAAAAGAGTTGAAGATCTTCGTTCTGAGTTTTTAAAAACCGGAAGTGTTCCAAGAAAATTATCAAACCAAAACTGGAATGATTTTAAAACAACACTAAGAGCTTTTAATACAACAAAAAACAATTATTATAAGTCATTAAAAGGTTCTCAGCAGACCAATCTGGATGAAAAATTAAAATTGATCCAAACTGCAAAAGACAATATGAATAATGAAGAGTGGGATATCGCTGTTCCATTATTCAAAAAATTACAGGAAGACTGGAAAAAAGTTGGTCACGTTCCAAAGAGCATGACAAACAAGATCTGGGACGAATTCCGTGATGCTTGCAACACTTTCTTCAACAATTACAGAGAAAAAAGCAACGCTTCTACAGATAACTGGAAAGAAAATTACAAGCACAAAAAAGAAATTCTTGAAGACTTAAAAACCGTTTCAAACGAAGAAGGAAGTATTGAAAGAATTGAAGCTATAAAATCTGCATGGAACAATATTGGAAAAGTTCCGAGAGATAAAATTGCTATCAATTCTGAATTCAACAAAGCGTTGAGAGAGAAATTGAAGCTGAATAAGATCAACGAACTTGAATTAAAAGAAGAAGGTCTTTCCGAAAACCAATTGACCGATAAAGCAAGAAAAATCAAGAGTCAAATTTCTGACCTTGAATCTGAAATCGTGAAATTGGAAAACAACTTGGCATTCTTCAAAAATCCGTCAAGAGAAAATCTTATGTTGAAGGATACTTTCGATTCGATCGACGAGAAAAAAGCTCATTTGGAAACTTTAAAACAAAATCTTCACAAAATTATCGCTGGAGAATAAAATAATTTAAAATCTAAAAAAAAGCGGAGCAAAGAAATTTGTCTTCGCTTTTTTCTTTACTATGCAGGACGAATTTTATATAAAAAGATGTATTGAATTGGCTCAAAAAGCTTTAGGCAAAACCTACCCAAATCCTTTGGTAGGAAGCGTTATCGTTCATAACGGTGAAATTATTGGTGAAGGATATCATCATAAAGCTGGAGAAAATCACGCTGAAATCAATGCTATTAATTCAGTAAAAAATAAAGATCTCATTCCTGAATCGACTATTTATGTTTCTTTGGAACCTTGTGCTCATTATGGAAAAACTCCGCCTTGTGCCTTAAAAATTAAGGAACTTGGTTTCAAAAAAGTTGTGATTGGCGCAATGGATTCTCATGATAAAGTAAACGGAAAAGGAAAAAAAATCATTCAGGATGCAGGAATTGAAGCCGTTTCAGGAGTTTTAGAAAATGAATGTATCGAACTTAATAAAAGATTTTTCACCTATCACGAAAAGCAAAGACCTTACATTATTCTAAAATGGGCAGAATCCGGAGACGGATTTATGGATAAAGATTTCAAGCCCTACTCTATTTCAAATTCCTTGGTGAATCAGTTTGTTCATCAATTAAGAGCTGACGAACATGCCATTTTAGTTGGAACACAAACTGCTTTGAATGATAATCCAAGTTTGACAGTAAGAAATGTTGAAGGCGTAAATCCGGTAAGAATTTTAATTGATTTTGATTTAAAAGTTCCAAGAGATTTTAAAATATATAATGACGAAGCAAAAACGTTAGTTTTTAATTCAACTCGAGAAGGAATTGAAAATAATATTCATTTTATTAAAATTGAAAAAGAAAATTTTCTATCAGATTTAATGAAAGTTTTATATAAAGAACAAATTCAATCTGTAATTATTGAAGGCGGAAGTTTTACTTTACAGCAATTCATTAATGAAAATCTTTGGGATGAAGCAATTGTCATTAAAAATGAAAATTTGAAACTGGAAAATGGCACAAAAGCTCCTGAATTTGATGTAAAAACTAGTAAAATTGCAGATTTTAGAGATAATTCAATCCAATTTTATAAGAAACAAGGATAATGCAGTTCGAATACAAAACCATAGAAAAACCCATAGAAAACACTTTATTAAAAGAAAAAGGAAGCAAGTTCATCGGATTTGCCTTTCCTGTTAATAATGAAACTGAACTTAAAGCCGCTTTAGAAAAAATAAGATCAGAACATCCAAAAGCTACGCATCATTGTTACGCTTTCAGAATGGGTTTAAATGGTGAAAATTATCGTGCAAATGACGACGGTGAGCCATCCGGAAGTGCTGGATTACCAATTTACAATCAGTTACTAGCACATGAAATTACGAATGTTTTGGTGATTTCAGTTCGTTATTATGGCGGAACAAAACTGGGAGTTTCAGGTTTGGTTAAGGCTTATAAAGAATGTGCAAAAATCACTTTAGACGAAGCCAATATTATTACGAAAGAATTAGAAACGGAAATAGAAATTCAATTCAGTTTTAATCAACAAAACACGATCTTCACCTTGCTTTCTAAATTTGATGCTAAAGTTTTAAATTTTGATGCTAATGAAAACTGTATTCTTACTGCATCATTAAAAATAGCACAAAAAGAAAGCATCTCAGACAAATTGTCCGAGATGCAGAATATTTCGTTTGAATTTATTGATTAATTTCTTCTTCCTCCCATCAATAAAGATGCCCAATAAAGAAGTTGTGCTAAAGATCCGATCGCTGCTACAACATAAGTTCTCGCTGCCCATTTCAGACTGTCCTGAACGCCAACATATTCCTCAGTCGTTACAGTTCCGGTATCTTTCAGCCATTTCATTGCTCTGTTACTCGCATCATATTCCACGGGAAGTGTTACGAAAGCAAAAAGCGTTGTAAAGGCAAACATCAAAACTCCGATTGCCAGAACTATTGTATTTCCGTTCGGATCCTGTATAGTTCTCGTTGCAGCCATAATACCAATACCTGCAATAAGCACGAACTGCATCAAATTAGAACTAATATTAACAACAGGAACTAATTTTGAACGCAATTGAAGCATTGAATATCCCACTGCATGTTGCACGGCATGACCACATTCGTGAGCAGCAACAGCTGCAGCCGCGGCATTTCTCTGCATATAAACACCTTCCGAAAGATTGACGGTTTTGTCAGCAGGATTATAATGATCTGTCAACTGTCCGGGAACCGAAATTACCTGAACATCATTAATTCCATTATCTCTCAACATTTTTTCGGCAACTTCCTTTCCGGAAAGCCCGTTTCTAAGGTGTACATTGGAATAATATGCAAACTTGGATTTCAATTTTGATGAAACATACCAGCTTACCAACATTGAAATACCAATAATTATGTAATAACCAATCATTTTTATTTGATTTAATGTAAATTTTTAACCTTTAAGATGTAAAAACTGTGCCAAAGTATTACATTTTATTTATTTATATTTGCTTTACAATTAGCCCTATTAAACTATGTCTACAATTGCAATTATTGAAGTTAAAAGCCAAAAAGAATTAAAACAATTCGTAAGATTTCCGATGGATCTTTATAAAAACAATCCTTATTATGTTCCTTCTTTTATTAAGGATGAATTTAAAATTTGGGACGCTAAAGAAAATCCGGCTTTAAACTATTCAGAATCAAAACAATATCTGGCAATAAAAAACAATAAGGTAGCGGGAAGAATCGCTGTCATTATCAATCATAAGGAAGAAAAAGAATTAGGCGTTAAAAAAGTTCGTTTTGGATGGATCGATTTTATTGATGATAAGGAAGTTTCGGCAGCTTTAATTCAAAAAGCAATTGATTACGCTAAAGAAAATAACATCGACAAAATTGAAGGACCAATGGGCTTCACCAATCTTGATAAAGCAGGAATGCTAACGATGGGCTTCGAAAAATTGGCAACAATGATCGGTATTTACAACCACGAATACTATCCTAAACATCTTGAAGAACTTGGACTTACAAAAGAAAAAGAATGGGTAGAATTTGAGATGAATTTCCCTAAAATTTTACCTGAAAAAGTAGAGAAATTCAGTGGTTTAATTGCTCAGAAATACAAGCTTAAAGTATTACACTTCAAATCAAAAGAAGAAATTTTACCGTATGTAGAACCTATGTTTAAATTGCTAGATGAAACTTATAAACATCTTTCAACATACACTCCGATTTCGGATGAACAAATCCAGACCTACAGAGAAAAATACTTTCCTTTTATTGATAAAAACTATGTAATTTGTGTTGTTGATGAAAATCAGGAACTGGTTTCTTTTGCGATTACAATGCCTTCATATTCAAGAGCTTTACAGAAATCTAAAGGGAAATTATTTCCATTCGGATGGTGGCATTTTTTACAGGCAAGTAAGAAAAATGACCGTGCCAATTTCTACCTTATCGGAATTCACCCTGAATATCAGAGACGCGGCGTAACGGCAATTATTTTTAAAGAAATATTCGTTCGATTTACAAGCATGGGAATTGATTTCGCAGAAACCAACCCAGAATTAGAGGAAAACAAAAGCGTACAGGTTCTTTGGCAGGATTACAATCCTACAAACCATAAAAGAAGAAGAACGTACTCTTTGGATATAAGTAATGAATAATTGGTAATAAGTAATTTTACCTATTTTTAGCACACTCAATAACTCTAAAACCCTCAAACTCTAAAACCCACAACCCCCTACCCCCCAATAATGAAGCCACATCTTATTATTTTCGCGATTTTAATTGCAGGTTTTATCGCTTATAATTTGTTTTTTAAGATTGAAGACGACCGAACAAATACCGTAGTTAACATAATGTATGCAAGTATCCTGTTTGCCTACATTTCGTTTATGGCCTACTCTCTCCTCAAAAAAATGAAGAAATAACAGCTATTTTTATTGATTCTAAATTACCACTTTTCCTAATTTTAATCCCACTTTTAAGGTTATTAATTTCATGCTTTCTTGTTTATTCTGTAAATTTGCAAATTGAGATAATAATGCAAAAATGAATTTACCTGAAAGTTATATTCCAATCCTTATCCAAGCCGGTGTTGCGGTTGCTTTCGTAGCAGTTTCATTACTTGGAGCGCATTTTTTAGGCCCACAGCAGAAAAAAGGAGATTCTGTTAAGAACCAAAGCTGGGAATGTGGAGTTCCTGTAGAAGGAAATGCCAGAACACCGTTTTCTATCAAGTATTTCTTGACTGCGGTATTATTCGTACTATTCGATATTGAAATAGTATTTTTTTATCCTTACGCTGTAAACTTCAGAGAATTCGGATTTGAAGGATTCTTTGCTGTACTTACATTCGTAGCAATTTTCTTCGTAGCATTTTTCTACGTTTGGAAACGTGGTGCACTAGATTGGGATAAATAAAAAACAAATTGTGAATTATAAGTTTTGAGTTTAATCTAAAATTTATATTTCAAAATCTAAAATTAAAAGAAATGTCAGATAACAAACCAGTAATAAGAACAGATGCACCTGCTCCCGAAGGATTTGAAGGAGAAGGCTTTTTCGCAACGAAACTGAGCAGTGTAATCGGGATGGCTAGAAAGTTCTCTCTTTGGCCGTTACCATTTGCAACCTCTTGTTGTGGTATCGAGTTTATGGCTACCCTAAACCCTACTTATGATGCTTCAAGATTTGGTATGGAAAGAAACTCTTTCTCACCAAGACAGGCAGATATGTTGATGGTTTGCGGAACGATATCTAAAAAATTAGGACCTGTCCTAAAAGAAGTCTATACTCAGATGGCTGAGCCAAAATGGGTAGTTGCTGTTGGAGCTTGTGCTTCCAGCGGTGGTATTTTTGATACATATTCTGTTTTACAGGGAATTGATAAAATCATTCCGGTTGACGTTTACGTTCCTGGATGTCCTCCAAGACCGGAGCAGATTATTGAAGGTGTAATGCAGGTTCAGGCTTTGGCAGAAAGCGAAAGCATCAGAAGAAGAGATATGCCTGAATACCAAAAATTATTAGATTCTTACAACATTAGCAACTAACGGAAATGACGAACGAATTTGTATTAGAAGCAATCACAAGAGAATTTCCGGAATCTGTAATCGCAAGTTCAGAGCCTTACGGAATGTTGACTGTTGAAGTGAAGAAAGAAGATATCAAGAAAATTATTCATTATCTTAAAGATTCATCGCTGGAATTTAATTTCCTTACAGATATTTGTGGAATCCATTACCCAGAATTTCCGGACAAAGAAATAGGCGTTGTATATCACGTACATAATATGATGGCCAATTTCAGAATCCGTTTGAAAATATTTATGTCCAGAGAAAATATCGAAGTTGATTCTCTTGTAGAATTATACGCAGGAGCCAACTGGATGGAAAGAGAAACTTTTGATTTCTACGGAATTAAATTTAAAGGACACCCTGATCTTAGAGCTATTTTAAATATGGAAGATCTTGGATACCACCCAATGTTGAAAGAATATCGTCTTGAAGATGGCACAAGAACAGACAAGAACGATAGCATGTTCGGAAGATAAAATTAATGCAATAAGCAGTAAGCAGTAAGCAATAAGCTTAAAGCCTAACGCCTATAGCCTAAAGCATTTAAATTATGAAAGATAACTCATTATCTAATATACTAAACCAGTACGACAGTAAGGAGCAAATTGATGGTCAATTATACACCCTTAATTTAGGTCCTACCCACCCTGCTACTCACGGGATTTTCCAGAATATCTTAACGATGGATGGAGAAAGAATCCTTCACGCAGAGCAGACCGTGGGTTACATCCACAGAGCATTTGAAAAGATTTCTGAAAAAAGAAATTATTCTCAGATCACTACCCTTACCGACCGTATGAATTACTGTTCTGCACCAATCAACAATTTAGGTTGGCACATGACAGTTGAAAAGCTAATTGGAGTTAAAGTTCCTAAGCGTGTAGATTACATGCGTGTAATTTTGATGGAATTAGCAAGAATCGGTGACCACCTTATTTGTAATGGGGTAACCGGGATGGATGCAGGAGCAATTACAGGTCTTACGTACATGTTCATCGAAAGAGAGCGTATTTATGATATGTATGAGCAGATTTGTGGAGCAAGAATGACTACAAATATGGGAAGAATTGGAGGTTTTGAAAGAGATTTCACTCCAAAATTCCATGAGTTACTGAAGGATTTCTTAAAAACTTTCCCTGCAAGATTTGCAGAATTCGGTCAGTTATTAGAAAGAAACCGAATCTTTATGGACAGAACCATTGGTGCAGGAGCAATTTCTGCTGAAAGAGCATTAAGCTATGGTTTTACAGGTCCAAATTTACGTGCAGCAGGTGTAGATTATGATGTAAGAGTTGCACAACCTTATTCTTCTTATGAAGATTTCGACTTTATCATTCCGGTAGGAACTGCAGGTGATACTTACGACCGTTTCATGGTTCGTCAGCAGGAAATCTGGGAATCTCTTAAAATAATCAATCAAGCATACGATAATCTTCCAGAAGGACCATTCCACGCGGATGTTCCTGATTTTTATTTACCTGAAAAAGCTGATGTTTACAGCAAAATGGAAGCATTGATTTACCATTTCAAAATTGTAATGGGAGAAACTGATGTTCCTAAAGGTGAAGTTTATCACGCTGTAGAAGGTGGAAACGGAGAATTAGGTTTCTATCTAGTGAGTGATGGTGGAAGAAGTCCTTACAGACTGCACTTCAGAAGACCATGTTTTATCTACTACCAAGCCTATCCGGAGATGATTACAGGTTCTGTAATCTCTGATGCGATTGTAACGATGTGTAGTATGAATATTATTGCGGGAGAATTAGACGCATAATTTAGATATTAGAAAAAAGATGAAAGAAAAAAGACTTTCATCACCTTATATAAAACGAATTTAGAATATTGAACTTTAGAATATTTCCTTGGTTCTTTAGTCTTTAATTAGAGATAAAAAATGAGCGAAACAATAGCTTTTAAACCGGAAAGTTTAGCACAGGTACATAAAATTATGGCGAGATATCCTGAAGGTAGACAAAAATCTGCTCTTCTTCCTGTTCTACACATAGCACAGAAAGAATTCGGAGGATGGTTAGACGTTCCTGTGATGGATTATGTTGCAGAATTATTGAGTATTAAGCCAATTGAAGTATATGAAGTAGCTACTTTTTATACCATGTTCAATATGAAACCGGTTGGTAAATATGTCTTGGAAGTTTGCAGAACGGGACCTTGTATGGTTTGCGGAAGCGAAAAAATACTGGATCATATCAGAACTAAACTGAACATTAAGGATGGAGAAACTACAGAAGATGGTATGTTCACACTAAAACCGGCAGAATGTCTTGGTGCTTGTGGATATGCACCAATGTTGCAGTTAGGAAAATTCTTTCATGAAAATTTAACAATAGAGAAAGTTGACGAAATCCTAGATCTTTGTAGAGAAGGGCAAGTTGATTTGGGCTAATAAAAATTTAAATTTTAACAATTAAATGCAAGAAGCCAAAAGCCAATTGCAATAAGCATATTAAAATGAGTAAAAAACTTTTACTTAAGGACGCACATATAGAAGGTATTCGCTACTTTGAAACTTACCGTAAACAGGGAGGTTACACTGCAGCTGAAAAAGCCTTGAAAATGACACCCGAGGAAATCTTGGAAGAAGTAAAAGCTTCCGGACTTCGTGGACGTGGTGGAGCAGGATTCCCAACAGGAATGAAGTGGAGCTTTTTGGCAAAACCGGAAGGCGTACCAAGACACTTGGTAGTAAATGCTGATGAATCTGAACCTGGAACGTTCAAAGACAGATATTTGATGGAATTTCTTCCTCATCTATTGATCGAAGGAATGCTTATTTCATCTTATACTTTAGGTTCAAATGTTTCTTATATCTACATTCGTGGAGAATATTCTTGGATTCCGGATATTTTAGAAGAAGCTATTGAAGAAGCTAAAGCTGCAGGATTTTTAGGTAAAAACATCTTAGGAACTGGTTTCGATTGTGAAATTTATGTTCAAAGAGGGGGTGGAGCTTATATCTGTGGTGAAGAAACAGCATTGCTTGAATCTCTTGAAGGTAAAAGAGGAAACCCAAGACTAAAACCACCATTCCCAGCTGTAAAAGGACTTTGGGAAAGACCAACGGTTGTAAATAACGTTGAATCTATCGCAGCAATTGTTCCTATCATTGATATTACAGGAGCTGAATACGCTAAAATTGGAGTTGGAAGATCTACAGGTACAAAATTAATTTCTGCTTGTGGGAATATTAATAAGCCAGGAGTTTATGAAATCGACATGACCATTACGGTTGAAGAATTCATTTACTCTGATGAATATTGTGGTGGTATTGCGAACGGTAAAAAGCTAAAAGCTTGTATTCCGGGAGGTAGTTCAGTGCCAATTGTTCCGGCTAATCTATTATTAAGAACCGTAAACGGAGAACCAAGATACATGAACTACGAATCATTAGCTGACGGTGGATTTGCTACCGGAACAATGATGGGTTCAGGAGGTTTCATTGTTTTAGATGAAGACCAGTGTATCGTAGAACATACCATGACGTTGGCAAGATTTTATCACCACGAAAGTTGTGGACAATGTACACCTTGTCGTGAAGGAACGGGATGGATGCATAAAATCTTAAAGAAAATTGAGAAAGGAGAAGGAAAAATGGAAGATATCGATCTACTTTGGGATATCCAGAGAAAAATCGAAGGAAATACTATTTGTCCTTTAGGCGATGCGGCAGCTTGGCCTGTTGCAGCAGCAATTCGTCACTTTAGAGACGAGTTTGAATGGCACGTGAAAAATCCGGAATTGTCTCAGACACAAAATTACGGACTGGCAAATTACGCAGATCCAATTCCTGCTGTTGAAAAAAATGCTTAGTTAAAATGAAGAAGTTATTAGTTGTTGGATTAATGATGTCGGGACTTGCTTTTGCGCAGGTTAAAAAAGATACATTAGAGAAAGAATATAAACTGGAGGTAGCTCCTTTGAATAAAATTGAAAAGAAGGAAAAACCTTTACCATTAAGCAAAAAGGGGCAGTTTTTCCTTTTCTATGGTTGGAACAGAGCTGCTTACAGTAATTCTGATATCCATTTTCAAGGAAACGGTTATGATTTTCAACTGAATAATGTATCAGCGCAAGACAGACCTACAAAATTTGGAATTGTTTATTTTGATCCAAGTTGGTTTACCGTAACGCAGTATAATTTCAGACTAGGATATTTTATTAAAGATAATTTAGCATTGGTACTCGGAATAGATCATATGAAATA
Organism: Chryseobacterium sp. GW823-FHT05E08; assembly: GCF_058795655.1. NCBI lineage: Bacteria > Pseudomonadati > Bacteroidota > Flavobacteriia > Flavobacteriales > Weeksellaceae > Chryseobacterium > Chryseobacterium sp. GW823-FHT05E08. The sequence goes on from NZ_JBXAHY010000003.1 coordinate 712,164, forward strand.
TGTGATGGATCAGAACCAGACAGTAGATTTTAAAGGTCATATTTCAGATCCTCAATATGCAGGAATGGTACAGAACGGACAGGTAGATTTATCTGATTCACAGTTTCTTACTTTTGAGCATACAGATGGACTTAATTATGAAAATTTAGGTCTTGAGAAATATAAAAATCTTATTCATAAAAAAAATATAGATTTAGTATGGTCTTATGGAGCCGGAATCGGAGTAATGTTTCCTAAAAGTAATGTAAAACTTTTCGGAAATGAAAGAAGTGATCGTTTTCACGTTGCAGGTATGGGAACTGATATTAGATCCAGTTTAAACTTAGTTTTCTGGAAAAACTGGATGATCAGAGTAGAAGGAAAAGCCGGTTATATTAATATGTGGGATATCAAAACCACATTAAATAACAAGCCTGATAAAGCACAACAGGATTTTGTTTTCGGACAAGTTCTGGCAGGAATCGGATATACATTTAATACTAAGAAAAATAAATAACAAAGCCTATTGCTTAATGCAGAAAGCTTAAAGCATATGATATGAGCGAAGAAGTTAAAAAATTCACAATAACTATAGACGGACAAACTACCGAAGTTTTGCCTGGTACTTCTATTCTTGAAGCAGCAAGACAAATCGGTGGAAAATCTGTACCTCCTGCAATGTGCTACTACAGCAAATTGGAAACCAGTGGAGGAAGATGTAGAACTTGCTTAGTAGAAGTTTCGAAAGGATCGGAAGCAGATCCTCGCCCTATGCCAAAATTAGTTGCAAGTTGCAGAACTAACGTAATGGACGGTATGGAAGTTAAAAATCTTTCTTCTGAAAAAGCTCAGGAAGGAAGAAAGGCGGTTACCGAATTCTTATTGGTTAATCACCCACTAGACTGTCCTGTTTGTGATCAGGCTGGTGAATGTCATCTTCAGGATCTTGGATATGAGCACGGAAATCTTCAGACAAGAACTGAGTTTGAAAGAAATACATACGAAGCAGACGATCTTGGTCCGAACATTAAGTTGAATATGAACCGTTGTATTCTTTGCGCAAGATGCGTATTGACGGCAAATCAATTAACAGAGACTAGAGAGCACGGAATTCTTTTCAGAGGAGATCACGCAGAAATTTCTACCTATTTAAATAAAGCTTTAGATAATGACTACATCGGAAATATTATCGATGTTTGTCCTGTTGGAGCATTAACAGACAGAACTTCCCGTTTTGCAAGCAGAGTTTGGTTCACAAAACCAATGAATGCTACTTGTAAATGTGGAAAATGTTCAGGAAAAGCTGTTGTTTGGATGAAAGGTGACGAAATTGTAAGAGTTACTGCCAGAAAAGATCAGTGGGGAGAAGTTGAAGAATTCATCTGTGATACATGTCGTTTCGAAAGAAAAGAACTTTCAGATTGGAATATTGAAGGCCCTAGACATATTGACAGACATTCTGTTATTTCATTGAATCACTATGAAAAGCCTAAAGATGAGCTAAGAGTTTTAGACAATCCTATGGCTAAAGAAATCAGTGAAAAAGACGAAAAATAAAATAGTTGGATGCTAGAAGCTGGGAGCTGGAAGTTTTAACCACAAAAACCTACAGTCCACTTTTAACTTCAACCATTTTAAAAAAATATAAAAAAATTGGTAATGTGATGAAGAGTTGATGCCACGATGTGATAAACTTCCAGCTTCCAGCTCCCATCTTCAAACATTTAAATTAAAAAATGGATTTACTTACATTTAAACTTATACTTGTACTTGCGCTTTTCTTGTTATCATTAACTATAGCAGCCTACTCTACTTGGGCAGAAAGAAAAGTTGCTTCTATTATGCAAGACAGAATTGGTCCCAACAGAGCCGGACCTTTCGGATTACTACAGCCTCTTGCAGATGGTGGAAAGTTTTTCTTTAAAGAAGACTTTACACCTGCCAATGCAGAGAGATTCCTATTTGTATTAGGACCGGCTTTGGTAATGTTTATTTCATTAATCACAGGAGCGGTTATTCCTTGGGGTAAAAGTTTAAATATTGGAGGTACTTCTTTTGATTTACAAGTTGCTAACATTGATGTTGGTGTACTTTTTATCATCGGAATGGCTTCTATTGGTGTTTACGGAATCATGATCGGAGGTTGGGCTTCGAATAACAAATATTCATTATTAGGTGCCATCCGTGCTTCGTCTCAGATGATTTCTTATGAATTGGCAATGGGATTAGCTTTACTTTCTATCATTATGATGACCGGAAGTTTAGATCTAAAAGTAATTACTGAAAGCCAAACTACAGGAAAACTTTGGGGAGTTATTCCTTGGGTTTCCGGTATGAACTGGAATATTTTCTACCAACCAATTGCCTTCCTGATATTCTTCGTAGCTGCTTTAGCAGAAACCAACAGACACCCTTTCGATTTACCTGAATGTGAATCTGAATTGGTAACAGGATATTCTACAGAATACTCTTCAATGAAATTAGGTTTATACATGTTCGGTGAATATGTGAATATGTTTATTTCAAATGCTTTTATGGTTGTTCTTTTCTTCGGAGGGTATAACTATCCTGGAATTGATTGGGTAACTCAGCACTGGGGTGAGAACATCGCAGGAATCTTGAGTATTGTAGCATTTTTATCTAAAACTGTGATCGGAATCTTGATCTTTATGTGGATCAGATGGACGCTTCCAAGATTTAGATATGACCAATTAATGCACCTAGGTTGGAAAACATTAATTCCAATGGCATTGGTGAACTTAATTATTACAGGTGCTGTAATTTTAGCATTTGCAAACTAAGAAATAGATAAGAATATATTTTTAACGCTGAATAAAAATTCGGCCTAAAAAAAATAAAATAAATGAAACTTACTAACAGATCAAAAGTTGTTTCTAACAAAGAAATGACCCTTGCTGAGAAAATCTACCTTCCGGCGATTTTCAAAGGTATGGGGATTACATTTAAGCATGCTGTAAGAACCGTTATGAAAGGTGCTCCTGCAGTTTATTCGTATCCTGAGGTACAGAAGCCGAGAACTACTATCTGGAGAGGTCAGCACGTTTTGAAAAGAGACGAGGAAGGCAGAGAAAGATGTACAGCTTGTGGACTTTGTGCGGTGGCATGCCCTGCAGAAGCAATTACAATGACTGCGGCTGAAAGAACTAAAGAAGAAAAAGGCCTTTACAGAGAAGAGAAATATGCTTCAGTATATGAAATTAATATGCTAAGATGTATTTTCTGCGGTATGTGTGAAGAAGCTTGTCCGAAATCTGCAATCTATCTTACAGACAGATTGGTAGACGTGGAAACCAACAGAGGTTCTTTCATCTACGGAAAGGAAAAGTTAGTCGAAAAAATAAATGAAAGGATTGATATCACTACAAGACAATCCGAGAAACAAAAAAATGCGGTAAAATAATGGATCAGTTTTTATTTTTCTTGGTGGCGTTTTTAGCAGTGGCTAGTGCAGTGTATTTTGTATTTGCAAGAAATCCTTTATATGCTATTTTGTCATTAATTGTCACGATGTTTTCCATTGCAGGAATGTACATTCTTTTGAATGCACAGTTCTTAGCAATTATTCAGATTATAGTGTATGCCGGAGCGATCATGGTATTATTCCTTTATATACTGATGATGCTTAACCTTAATAAAGAAGACGAAAGTAAGAAGAGCAATACTTTAAAATTTATTGGTGTTTTTACAGCAGGTCTTTTATTAATTGGAGTTTTAGGTGTATTCAGAGGAATACAAGACAACCATATTGTTGCAAATAATGTAGACAAAGGTGTTGGTCTTACTAAAAATCTGGGTAGACTTTTGTTTAACGAATATGTTTTGCCGTTTGAGCTTGCCTCGATTCTTATTTTAGCAGGTATTGTAGGTGCGGTATTAATCGGTAAAAAAGATTTATAAAATTATGGGAGAAGTAAATACATTTATACAAAGCGTCCCTCTAGATTATTTCATAATTCTTTCTTCAGTATTGTTCTGTTTGGGAGTATTGGGAGTATTGTTGAGAAAAAACGCTATTGTTATTTTGGGTTGTGTTGAGCTTATGCTGAATTCTACAAACCTTTTATTAGCTGCATTTTCAGCCTACAAAGGGAATGGCGACGGACAACTTTTAGTTTTCTTCATTATGGTGGTGGCTGCTGCGGAAGTAGCAGTAGGTTTGGCAATTATTGCTATGCTATATAGAAATACCCGTTCTGTGGATGTAAGTATATTTAATAAATTAAGAGGATAAGAATGGAAAATTTAGTGTATGCAATAGTACTTTTACCACTTTTAGGTTTTCTTATTAACGGTTTATTCGGGAAAAATCTTCCAAAGATAGTTGTTGGAAGCTTGGCTACGATTGCCGTTTTCGGATCTTTCTGTATCGCAGTAAGCCTTTTCATGAATTTCGATTCTGAAAGCCAGCCTGTAATTGTAAAAGCTTTTGAATGGTTTAGAGTAAATGGAATTCAGATCAATTTTGGTTTCCAGATCGATCAATTATCATTAATGATGATTATGGTCATCACAGGAATCGGATCTTTGATTCACCTGTACTCTATCGGATATATGAGTCATGATAAAGGTTTCTATAAGTTTTTTACTTATTTAAATCTATTTATCTTCTCAATGTTATTATTAGTAATGGGAAGCAACTACCTGATCTTATTCATCGGATGGGAAGGTGTAGGATTGTGTTCTTATTTATTAATTGGGTTTTGGTATACCAACGAAGAATATGGTAAAGCAGCAAGAAAAGCTTTTATCATGAACAGAATTGGTGACTTAGCATTATTGATCGGTATCTTTATGATCGCTTCTCAAACCAATGCAGTAGATTACCTTACAGTAGCTCAAAACGCTGGAAAATTTGAATTAGACGGATCTGTAATTATCTTTATTACGGCGAGTTTATTTATCGGTGCAACTGGTAAATCGGCTCAGGTTCCTTTATATACTTGGCTACCGGACGCGATGGCAGGACCAACTCCTGTATCAGCATTAATCCACGCGGCAACGATGGTTACGGCTGGTATTTATTTAGTTGTAAGATCAAACTTCTTATTTACTTTAGCACCAACCGTTCAGGACGGAATCTTATTAATAGGATTCTTAACCGCTGCTTTAGCCGGTTTCTATGCTCTTCGTCAAAACGACATCAAAAAAGTATTGGCATATTCTACAGTTTCACAACTTGGATTCATGTTCATCGCTTTAGGTCTTGGAGCGTATACAACGGCAATGTTCCACGTAATGACGCACGCTTTCTTCAAAGCATTGTTATTCTTAGGAGCAGGTTCTGTAATTCACGCAATGAGCAACGAGCAGGATATGCGTTTCATGGGAGGTCTTAAAAAGTATATTCCTATTACTCACGCTACTTTCCTTATCGGGACATTGGCAATTTCAGGATTCCCTTTATTATCGGGGATGATTTCTAAAGACGAAATTTTAGTGGCTGCGTATGCTAAAAACCCTATTTACTGGGTAATGTTATTCATTTTAGCAGCAATCACTGCAACCTATATGTTCAGACTGTATTACCTGACTTTCCACGGAGAGTTCAGAGGTACAGAAGATCAGAAACATCATTTACACGAAAGCCCGACAAGCATGACATTACCATTGATCGTCTTGGCTATTCTTTCTGTATTGGGTGGATTAATTAACCTTCCTCACTTCATCGGACACGGTCATTATGCTAAACTAATGGAATGGCTGAAACCTGTTCTTACCGAGGAAAGTTTCAAACAAATGGAAAATACCCTTTCAGGAGTTCCTTTTAATACTGAAATGATCCTTCTTGGAGCAACAGTATTAATGTTCTTCGCTGTTTGGTTTATTGTGAAAAATACTTATGTAAATAAGAAGAAAATGGCTCTTGCTGAAGAGAACTACACCGGATGGGAAAAGCTTTCTGCTAAAAAACTATATGTAGACGAACTTTACAATGCATTAATTGTAAAAACTGTTGAAGGATTAGGACGTGGAGGAAAGATGTTTGATAAGGGAATACTAGATCGTTTCGTTGACTTTGTGGGCGAAGGCGCTGAAGACAGCGGTAGATCTATGAAACGTATCCAAAATGGGAACGTTGAGACATACATACTTATCATGTCTTTAGCTGTGGGAATTATACTGATTGTTAACTTTATATTACAATAATGTCTGGTTTATTATTAACATTATTACTATTACCTCTAGTAGGTTCGGGACTGGTTTTTGCCTGGAAAGACAAATCCAGCAAATATCTGGCATTAGGAATTGCATTGGTTCAAATGCTTATTACGTTTTACATCGCAGCGGATTTCGATTTTAATCCAACGGTAGACAGCGTATTACAGCACGAGATCAATTATCCTTGGTCACAATTTATTAAAAGCTCTCTTCATTTCGGGATTGACGGGATGAGCTTGCTGCTTTTATTATTGACCAACATCTTAACGCCGATTATCATTTTATCTTCATTTAATGAAAATGTGAGTTACAAAAACTCTTTCTATGGTTTGATCTTGCTTATGCAGTTCGGATTGGTAGGAGTTTTCACCTCTTTGGATGGTTTACTGTTCTACATTTTCTGGGAAGTTACTTTGATCCCAATTTGGTTTATTGCCGGACTTTGGGGCCAGGAAAATAAAAGATTGGAATTCACTACGAAATTCTTTGTCTATACATTCGTTGGATCTTTATTCATGTTGGTTGGATTGATTTATGTTTACAATCATTCTGCATCATTTGCATTAACAGATCTATACAACGCTTCACTTAACGAAACTCAACAGACTGTGGTCTTCTGGTTTATTTTCTTTGCTTTTGCAGTGAAATTACCGGTATTCCCTTTCCATACTTGGCAGCCTGATACTTATACCTACTCTCCTACTCAAGGATCGATGTTGTTATCTGGTATTATGTTAAAGATGGCAATATACGGAGTTCTTCGTTATTTATTACCAATTACTCCAATTCCAATTGCAGGAATTTCAGGACAAATTGTAATCATTCTTGCGATCGTAGGAATTGTTCACGGAGCATTAATTGCGATCATCCAGACAGATATGAAGAGAATCATTGCATATTCTTCTTTCTCTCACGTTGGATTGATGGTAGCAGGGATCTTTGCTTCTGCAGTAGTTACATTAAGAGGATCATTTACAATCGAAGGTGCTGAAGGAGCTTTGGTACAAACTTTTGCTCACGGTATCAACGTGGTAGGTTTATTCTACTGTTGTGATATTTTATATAAGAGATTTAAATCAAGAGACATCAGACAAATGGGAGGTTTAGCGAAAGTGGCGCCGAAGTTTGCTGTATTATTCTTGATCATTGTATTAGGTTCAATGGGAGTTCCATTAACCAACGGATTCATCGGAGAATTTATCTTGTTGAAATCTGTATATGATTTTAACGGATTAGCAGCAGTGATCGCTGGTCTTACGGTAATTCTTTGTGCTGTTTACTTATTGAGATTCTACGGAAAAGCAATGTTTGGAGAAGGAAATGATGCCGTATTAAGCACAGCAAAAGATCTATCTGCAGTAGAATTTTCTGTATTGGCAAGTATCGCAGTTTTTGTGATCTTACTAGGTATTTTCCCTCAACCGGTAATTACAATGGTAAGTAGCTCAGTGAAGTTTATCTACACGGCTATGGCTAATTAAGAAATTAAAAGATTTAAAAATTAAAAAATTAAGAGAGAGTATGAAATTTAGAAGTTATTTTTATTCTGAATCTCAGTTCTCAAATCTCAAATCTATATTATGAGTGTTTTAATTATTGTTTTCCTAACGGCAATTGTTGCGTTATTTTCAGGAGTTTTCGAACAGGGAAAATTCGCAAGATACATTGGGATTTTTGGATTAATCATCGCATTATATGTAAGCTTCATGCCAGAACTTGCTTTTTTCGAAAAGTACAGACACATGTATGACTATACTGCAAATACTGCCTTATTTACAAAAATATCAATTGTAACTACTTTATTATTATTCTTTTTGGGAGGTTTTGCATTCAGCAACCACAGAAGCCACCAGTCAGAATTGTATGCATTGATGTTATTTGCTCTTTGTGGAGGAATCACCCTTTTCGGTTTCCAAAACTTAGTAACATTATTCTTAGGAGTAGAAATTCTTTCCATTCCTTTATATGTAATGGCAGGTGCCAACAAAACTGATCTAAGATCAAACGAAGCTTCTATTAAATATTTCCTAATGGGTGCATTTGCAACAGGATTCTTGTTGTTTGGTATTGCCTTTATTTATGGAAGTACAGGAACTTTCGATTTATATAAAATTCATGATTTCGGAACACAGAATCCTAAAAATGTAATGTTTATTCTGGGAGTTCTGTTGATGCTTTGTGCAATGGCATTTAAAGTGGCATTAGCACCTTTCCACATGTGGAGTCCTGATGTTTATTCAGGTTCACCATCATTGATTACTGCTTTCATGGCAAGTGTTGTGAAAATCTCAGGATTCTATGCGCTATTCAGATTGATGACGATTGGTTTTGCAGGCGTTACTCATGACTGGATCAATGTATTTGGAGTGTTCTTAATCATCACCTTATTCTTAGCGAACGCAATGGGTCTTGCACAGACCAATGCAAAGAGAATGTTGGCATATTCATCAGTTTCTCATGCAGGATACATCGGTTTGGTTTTCTTCGGAATGACAAGCCTTTCTACCTATAACTTAGCATTCTATTTATTTGCATATTCGTTATCTACAGTAGGAGTATTTATGTGTTTGATCTGGGTAGAAAAATTAAAAAGAGAAACTTCTTTTGGAGCATTCAAAGGATTGGCAAAATCTGAGCCTTTATTGGCAACGGTTGCAGCAATCTCATTGCTTTCAATGGCCGGAGTTCCTTTAACAGCAGGTTTCATGGGGAAATTTGCACTATTCTCTCAGGCGATGAACGGTGCAGCTTTCTTAGTATTGGTAGCCGTTTTAGGTTCTGCTATTTCAATTGCTTTTTACCTAAGACTAATTGTTGCCATGTTCTTCTTTAAAGAAACAACATTTAAAACATCAGAAAAAGTTACCCTAACTTATAATATTGTTGCAGTTTTCATCATCGCTTCAATTATTATGTTAGGAGTCTTCCCGGATCTGTTTGCAAAGCAGTTCGGATTGTAAGAATCAACATAAAAAATAAAAAGCACAACCTTCAAGTTGTGCTTTTTTCATAACTTTACTTTAAATTTCAGCTTTTGTCAAATCTTTATAAAAAAGATGCTCCATTTCAGGTTTTTATATCATTCAAAAAATATTTGGATGTTCTTGAGCATATCCGATATAACGACAGATTAGAATACCGTGTTAATTACGCTGAATCTTTAATTGAAAAAACCAAGAACTTTAAAGAACTTAAAGAAGGTTTTCAGGATACTGCATTATTAGACAAGCATGAAGAGCTCATCAGGCTTTTATTGGCCGATCTATTCCCGACAGGTTTAACGAATAATGAGATAAAAGCGGCAAGTATTCCACTTTCGGATATTACGTTTAATTATACCGAAAGGTTTAAAAATATACTTAAAGACGCCGGAAAAGATTTCGAAATAGAACTTAGAAATATTGATGACGATGAGTTTTACGTATTCTGTTGTTGTCTAATTTTACAGAGTTATTTCAAAAAAGATATAAAAAGTACCTTTCCTTTTTATTATGACATTCCCAACAAACTGGGAATCATGAAGCATTATAAAATTACGGTAAATTCTGATTTTACTGAACTTTTTCCTACAGATAAGGCAACTTTACCATCAGATGAAGTGATTGATATGCTTTTAGAGAATATCGATGATTATAAACTCTGGAAAAAACATTTCCCGTCGCAATCCTGGTTATTGAAAGGTTTTACCATTATTTCCCTTGTAGATTGTACCTCGGAAGTTGCACTGTCAGATCTGAAATCAAGCATGATACAGATCGACCCTGAAAATTTGAATCCCGATGAAAATTTAACCGAAATATTCAAATCCTATTTTGATGTTCCGGAACTTAATTTTGGGTTAATGCTTTTCAATAAAAAATATCAAAGCCTTGAAAAGCTTCCGATTTATGAAAACGTTTTTACCAATCATATTTTAGATTTCTGGATCAATGCTTTTGATGAAGAAACAAGGAAAAATACGTTTGATAATTTAAATCATAATTCTAAAGCAATCGTTGTTTCAAATGTTGATAAGTTGGATGAGGAAGTAAAAAATATAGCTTCTTTCAATATTTTAAAGGATAATAACATCAACAGTTTCATGGTAATTCCTATCATGAGAGATAATGAATTGGTGGCGATTATGGAGTTTACGTCTTCACATGCCAATAGTTTCAACGGGTTAAAACTCAAAAAGCTTGCATTTTTTACAGATATGATTCTTTTCTCAATCAACCGATTCAGTTTTGAGAAAAATTATCAGATCGAAGCCATTATTCAGCGAGAATATACTTCCATTCACGACAGTGTTGTTTGGAAATTCAGAAATGAAGCGGAAAAATATTTCAACGCTTCATTGGGTAAAAAAATATACACTTTAAAACAGATTTCATTTAAAAATCTTACGCCACTTTTTGGTTTTTCGGATATTCGTTCGTCTTCGGAAAAGCGTTTTAATTTGATGCTTGAAGATCTTAATCAACAGATTGATGGTCTTCATGAAATTTTTTCATTAATTAACTCAGATTCAGAAAAATATTTGTTGGCTTTGGATGTTTTTGAGAATGAATTAAACAACGAAATAAAAGCAGATACAGAACAACGTCTCCAAAGGTTATTAAGAGAAGAAATTCACCCTTACTTGCAAGGAAAACTGGAAGTACAGTCAAGCGGAGAAATTAAAACAAAGATCAAAGATTATTTTACACAGGTTTTTACTCAAAATGATCTGTTTTATGCCAACCGAAAAAGTTTAGACGACTCTATCACTTTGGTCAACAGAAAATTGGCGGATATTCTGGATGAAAGTCAGGTCAAAGCTCAGCAGATCTTTCCACATTATTATGAGAGGTTTAAGTCAGACGGAATTGAGCATAATTTATTCACCGGTCATAATATTGCTCCGGATCTTCAATATTCGTCAAAAGTTGTTCATCAGTTAAGATATTGGCAATTGAAAACGGTCTGTAAAATGGAGCAGGATTTTCAAAGTTTCAAAAAAGATCTGCCAATTTCTTTAGATATTGCTTCATTGATTTTTGTTTATAACGAAAAAATAGACATCCGTTTCCGAATGGATGAAAAACGTTTTGATGTAGACGGAGCTTACAATTCGTATTATGAAATCATCAAAAAACGTCTTGATAAAGCCCACATAAAAGATTCAACGGAAAGAATTACCTGTCCCGGAAAGATCACAATCGTCTATTTCGGAATGGAAAATCAAAAGGAATATCTGGATTATATTTCCAGACTTCAGAAAAAAGAAATTCTTCAGTCTGATGTAGAATTTTTGAGGGTTGAAGATTTGCAGGGAATTACAGGATTATTGGCGTTGAGAATATCTTTAGTTCAAATTTAATCAACAAAATAAGAATCCGGTTTCTTCAATTCACCTTGCGGAATTTCCGCCTGTTCGAAAATAGAAAATTCAATCGTTCGGCAGATACTGTTCAAGGCAAGATCATTTTCTTCTTCACCAAACGGCTCCGCAATCTCCTGAATAATAGCATCTAAAGCAATAAAAGTATAACTTATCAACAGTACAATCAAAGGCATCATCCAGCCAAGACTGTCGACCAATCCAAAAGGCAGCCAAAAACAGTATAAATAAACGGTTCTGTGCAGTAAAACACTATAAGCAAAAGGCAAAGGTGTATTATAAATTCTTTCGCAACCACCGGAAATATTAGAAAATTGGTTCAATTGATGATCTAATGAAGTCAAAACAATCGTATCAATATTTCCTTTTTTATTCTGCTCGTTCAGCCAATCTGCAATAAACCCCAAAATAATACTTGGAATGAATTTTTTCCCTTCCAATTGTTTAACCTGCTCAGGAGAAAGCAATCGCGAAAGATGCTCAGTGCCTGATTTATCTCTTAATTGATAATTTAATGACCAGCAAAATGCAGAGATCATTTTTACAATTTTTTGTTTTTCTTCTTTAGCTTCGGGAGAATTATTATTAATTAATGAAAAAATCTGTCTTGTCAGCGATCTTGTTTCAATAACCAAAAGTCCCCAAAGTTTCCTTCCTTCCCAATAACGGTCATAGCTTGCGGAATTGCAAAAGCCCATGAAAATGGCTAAAGCTAAACCTATCAACGTAAAAATTGTAGGATTAAGATGAACTTTATAATCGTAAATTTTTCCCTTAAAAAGATAAACTGCGAAAGAAAACAGCGTAATAAGAACAAGCTGAACAATAATTTTCTTCAATACAGAACCTTTCCATATGAACAACATTTTCAGCCAATTCGTGCGCTGTCTTACAATCATTTTTTTAGATTAAATTAAAAATTATAGTGAAAGAAAAGCATACGCAAAAGAGAGAACGGAAATAATAATTCCGGCCATAAAAATCTGATACGTGATCGATAAAAGCTTATATTTTCTATCTAAAACTTTCCCCAAATAATACAAATCCTTCACCATAGAATCGTAAATGTAGTCTCTGTCTTGGATCAAATCTTTCATCGCATTGTGAAAGTCTCCAAACAGCATCTGATGGAAATTTCCGAAGAATAAAAGGTTTACTTTTCTATCAGCAATATCTTGGTTCGTAAAATTGGTTTTGGTAACGTTCGGTTTTGTAGATAAAATAGCAAAAATGATTGTCAAAACACTTGATAAAAGCAAAACAAAACTCGGAATAATAAGGTGTGAGTTTTTCGGAGTATCCAATTTAGGAACCAAAACAGAAAGACAAACCGAAATAATAATTGCATTTACAGAAAGTAAAATATTCGCTTTGCTGTCGGCAATATCACTTAATCTTGTATGGTTATTCAATGTTACTCTGAACAAAGTATCAACACTTCTGTCCGGCTTTTGTTCTTTTGGCTCTTTCGGTTCTTTTTTGCTTTCGGAATTATCTTTTTTATCTTCTTCTTTTTCTAATTTCTTCTCAATTTTTTTGATATTTTTCTTTTTCAAAGGGTTCCAGTTTTCTTTGGCATAATCGGTGTAATACTGGTGCTTATTTTTAAGCATATCCAGATTTCCCTCATTCCATTCGTCGTTTGAAAAACATCTTACGTTGGTCAACTCCCACTCTTTTCTCAAAGAATCAGAAATATCATTATAATCATGACTTGCAAAATGACTGCAATCTGCATCTTTAGCTATTTTCTCTAAAAGATTTTGAGGTTCATACGTAATTTTAGTCGCTAAAATCAACTTAGAAACATCTTCAATATAATTTTCCGGATAATTTTCTTTTTGTAGAAAATTTTTCAGGATCTCCACTCCTTTTTCTTCATGATTCTGAGCGCACTCAATGTAGCCCGTATCATGAAACCAAAGCGCTAATAATACTTTTTCCTGATCCTCATTGGATACAGGTGTATTTTTCATAATTTCTTCAGCTTTGTTTACCGTATATGTGGTATGAATAAAATTATGATAAAAATATACCGAAGATAACTTATCTTTGAATAAGATTTCAACATAATCTTTGGCTTTGTGTAAAATGCTCATTCCTGAATTTTTGTTATTGTAAATTTATGAATTTATCCTTGAAAAATCATCTAAAAAAAGTTCCGATTATCCTCAGACTATTATTGTTCGCAGGACTTGTCTATTCGTGCGCAACATATAACGTAAAAAAAGGGAAAAACTTATTTGAAGTTAAAAATTCTGATATAAAATCTGAAAATGACTTTAAAATATTCTTAATCGGTGATGCAGGTAATGCAGACGAAGCTCAGGCTCAGAATACGTTGAACCTGCTTAAAAATAAATTAGATTCTGCAGACGAAAAATCAATGTTGATTTTCCTGGGTGATAATATTTATCCGTCAGGAATGCCGAAAGAATCTGATAAAGAGTATGCTCTAGCAAAACAAAAACTGGAAAATCAGCTTGCGATCACAAAGAATTTTAAAGGAAAAACATTAGTTATCCCCGGAAATCACGATTGGTATCATGGTTTGGACGGATTGCAGGCTCAGGAAGATTTCGTTAAATCATATTTAAATGATAAAAAATCTTTTTTACCCAAAAACTCTTGCCCGATTGATGATATCAACCTTACCAAAGACATTAAACTAATTGTAATTGATACAGAATGGGCATTGGTCAATTGGGACAAATATCCGGGAATCAATAAAAATTGCAACATCAAAACCCGTGAAGATCTTTTCGATGAATTTAAAGATTTAGTTAATAAAAATCAGGACAAAAGAATAATTGTTGCGCTTCATCATCCGGTAATCAGTAGCGGAACTCATGCAGGCTACACTTCTCCGAAATCTCATCTTTATCCTTTAAAAGGTAAAGTTCCAGTTCCGGGAGTGGCAAGTTTGGTTAATGTGTTGAGAAGCTCATCAGGCGCAAGTTTAGAAGATATTAACAATCAACATTATGCAGATCTTGCTAACAGATTGAAAAGTATTGTTCAGGAAAAAGAAAATGTGATCTTTGTTTCAGGGCACGATCATAATTTGCAATATCACGAGCAGAGAAATATCAGACAAATCATCAGCGGAGCCGGTTCGAAAACCGATCCTGCAACAATTGCTGAAAAAAGTGATTTTTCATATGGAGGAAATGGTTTTGCTGTTTTAAACCTAAGAAAAAATCAAAGTTCTGATGTAGAATTTTTTTCAACAAAAGATAATAAATTTCAAAAGCTTAGTCATATTTCGGTTGTTTCAAAACCTGATGTGTTTGTAAACAATTATCCTACTTCTTTTCCGGCTAATGTTTCATCCACAATTTATCCTAAGAAATTAACCGAAAAAGGAAAATTTTATACTTGGCTTTGGGGCAAGCATTACAGAAATTATTACGGAATGCCAATTGAAGCTCAAACAGCCAATATTTCTGAGTTGGATGGAGGTTACACGCCTTTTAGAGAAGGCGGCGGAAACCAATCCAATAGTTTGAGATTAAAAGCTAAAGACGGACAGGAATTTGTGATGAGAGGTGTTAAGAAAAGCGCCGTTCGTTTCCTGAACAATATGGCTTTTAAGAAAAGTACTTTCGGAAATGAATTAAACAATACTTTTCCTGAAAAATTCTTGCTTGATTTTTATACTACCAACCATCCTTTCACACCATTTTCTGTTGGAAATATGGCTGATAAGATTAATATTTTTCATAGTAACCCAAGGTTATTTTATATTCCCAAACAACAAGGTTTAGGTGAATTTAACATCAATTATGGAGATGAAATGTATATGATTGAAGAACGTTTTTCATCAGATCCAAAAACTTTACAGTCTCTTGATAATGCAAAAGACATTCTTTCGACGGATGATGTTTTGAAAAATTTCACGAAAAATTATAAATATTCAGTAGATCAGGAATCTTACATCAGAGCGAGAATTTTTGATATGCTGATCGGTGATTGGGACAGACATTCCGACCAATGGAAATGGGCAGAATATCAGGATGGAGACAAAGTGATTTACAAACCGATCGCGAAAGACAGAGATCAGGCGTTCAGTAAATATGACGGAGCAGCTTTCAAAATCATCATGAATGTTCCCGCAATTCGTCACATGAAAACATTTAAAGATGATATTAAAAATGTAAAATGGATGAATATGGAGCCTTATCCGCTAGACTTGGTCTTTTTAAAAGGTTCTACCGAGGAAGAATGGATCGCACAGGCAAAATACATTCAGGAACATCTGACTGATAAAGATATTGATGAAGCTTTCAATAATATTCCAAAAGAAGTAAAAGATGAAACAATTGCTGATATTCAACGAAAATTAAAACTAAGAAAAACCAAATTACAGGATTACGCAGCCAGATATTTTGATGTTTTACAGGAAAAAGTTCCGTTAGCTGGAACCATGAATCCCGATAAATTCGTGATTACCAAAACCGGAAATTCTGTTGAAGTAAAACAATATAAATTAGATAAAAACAAAGAAAATCCCGAGTTGGTATTCGAAAAAACTTATAATGATTCTAAAACAAAAGAACTTTGGATCTACGGTTTGGAAGATGATGATATCTATGAAGTTTCGGGAGACGGAAGACCAAAAATCAACATTAGACTGATTGGAGGTTACAATCATGATGTTTACAATGTTGCCAATGGAAGTAAAGTGAAAATCTATGATTTTAAATCTCAGAAAAACACGTACACAGGCGCAGGAACTAAACATATTTCTGATGATTATGATGTTAATACTTACAATTATAAACACCCTAAATATAATTTTGTAGCAGGTTATCCGAATGCTGATTACAATCCTGATGACGGCTTAATCATTGGTGTTTTGGCAAATTATACGGTTAATAATTTCATCCGCGATCCTTATACTCAAAAACATAGTTTGAAAGCTAATTTTTATACTGCAACGGGTGGATTTAATTTAGTCTATAAAGGAATTTTCAAGAAGGCAATTTCTGATTGGGATTTTAATTTGGATGCATCATTTACGACTCCAAGATTTTCGGAAAATTTCTTCGGTTTATCTAATGAAAATGAATATGACAAAGAAAATGTAGAAAGAGAATATAACAGAGCGAGAATTTCAAAAATCAATTTTGCACCGTCTATTTCTAAGAAAAGCTGGATGAATTTGGAGAATAAATTTCAGCTTACTTTTGAGAATAATAAAGTACAGAGCAATAATGATCGTTTCGTAGATCAGTCGCCTGATGTAAGACCTGAAGTTTTTACAAGTCAGCAATTTGCCGGTGCAAACTATACTTTTAGTTTTAAAAATTTAGATAATAATGCTTTTCCTACTTTAGGACTTGAATTCTTGGTAAACGCCGACTGGAAAACCAATCTTTCAAATTTTGATAAAAACTTTTTAACATTAACCGGAACTTTAGGCATTGATCACAGACTTGATAAAAGAGGAATTTTCGTCTTTGCCAATTCGAGTAACGTAATGTGGATCAACAATAATAATTTTGAATTCTACCAAGCTGCAGCCATCGGTGGAAGTAATGGAATGAGGGCTTTCAGAAATGACAGATTCTCAGGAAGATCCTATTTCACTAACAATTCGGAGATTCGTTGGGATTTCGGGAGAATAAGAAATACGATTATCCCTGCCAACATGGGAGTCTTGGTTGGTTACGACATTGGACGAGTTTGGAATGATAACGAATATTCAAACAGATGGCATCAATCTGCCGGAGTTGGATTCTGGATCAGCGTTGTAGAAATGTTCTCCGCAAGGCTGAATTATTTCTATGGTTCGGATGGCGGAAGAATTTCCGGAGGTGTGGGAATGACGTTTTAATTTCCTTGACAAATAATAAAAAAATCCGCAGATAATTTCTGCGGATTTTTTGTTTTCAATTAAAAAGAGAATTTATAAACATTCCCTCCTGTTTTTTTATCCTTTTCATCGGCGATCAGTAATGTTTTATCATCAACAAAAACAATTGCTTCTTTTTGGGAATTATGATTTAAAGGTATTTTCTGAATTTTAGCTGAATTAAAATTATTCACCGTAAATCCTGAAAGTACATGAATATTTTTATGTGTTAATAATACGATCTTATCTTTTGTACTATTAATAGTTGCTGAAGTAATCGCAGCATCATTGTAACCTCCTTGGAGCTTCAATTTCCCTATCAATTTCGCTTCAAAATCACCTTCTTTATTTGGAACCTGGAAAACTAAGAAAGTTCCATCAAACCCTTTGCTTCTGTTTTTTGTGAACAGATAAAAATTTCCGTCCATTTCTACAAAAGCTTCGCAATCATATAACCAATTTGATTTTTTTGGAGGAAATTCTGTTTGCCCTTCATAATGGAAATTTGTTGTCTGAATAGCTTTTGCCGTTTTTTGAGAAGCATCCTTTAAATCCAATTTTAAGATAGAAAGATTTTGTCTGTTATTTTCATTATTTCCAAAATTTCCGATGTAAATATTACCTTGAGAATCTTTTGTAATATCTTCCCAGTCATTGTTTTCTGCATTTTCAACCAAAACATCGGCAATCAAGTTACCCTGAGTATCTAATCCGTAAACAACATTTTTATTCCCCTGATCTTCTATTACCCAGATCGTTTTTTTATCCTGAGATAAAGCAATCCCGGAAACTTCCTTTAATTTTTTAGGTAAAGAAAATTCTACTTTTAAAGTATCTTCTTTCGGCTGATCGGTTTGGTTTTTCGGATTGCAACCAACAAGCAAAAGCGAACTTATCGCACAAAACATATACATTTTCATTAGTTTTTATTTAATAGTTTAGCTTCTTCCCACAGAACGTCCATTTCTTCCAAAGACATGTCTTCAAGCTTTAAATTTTTCTCTAAAGCAATAGTTTCCATTTTTTGAAATCTTGAGATAAATTTCAAATTAGTTCTTTCCAAAGCTGAATCAGGATTAATTCCTGAAATTCGCGCATAATTGATTAGTGAGAAAAACACATCGCCCAATTCCAATTCTTTTTTATTAAGATCAGTTTCAGCATGAAATTCCTGAATTTCTTCATCTACTTTTTTCCATGCATCTTCGGCATCATGAAATTCAAACCCAATTCCTTTTACTTTATCCTGAATTCTGTACGCTTTTACAATACTTGGCAAACTTTTCGGAACTCCGCCCAAAATAGATTTATTTCCTTCTTTTAATTTTAATTTTTCCCAATTCTGTTTTACTTCTTCTTCATCTTTCACTTCTACATCACCGTAGATATGAGGATGGCGGAAGATCAGCTTTTCATTTAAAGAATTAATCACATCAGCAATATCGAAACTTTCTTTTTCAGACCCTATTTTCGAATAGAAAACAAGATGAAGCAACACATCACCCAATTCTTTCTTAATCTCCTGCAAATCGCCCTGCAAAATGGCATCTGAAAGCTCGTAAGTTTCTTCCAAAGTCAAATGACGAAGAGATTCTAGCGTTTGCTTCTGATCCCACGGACATTTTTCACGTAAATCGTCCATAATATCCAATAATCTTCCGAAGGCTTCTAATTTTTCCTGTTTGGTATTCATAGTTTGAAAATTCAAAGTAGTACAAATTTAAGGTAAATATTTACGTTGAACTACTGTTCTTAAGCTTGAATAAAATGCAGTTAAGTATTTACAACTAAAATATTATGGTAAAAATAATATTAACAAATTTCAAAAAAAATCATTAAAAACAGAAAATCCGTCTCACTTTTTATTATTGTGAGACGGATTCTTTATTTTTCAAGTAAATTAATTTATTGTTGAGAACTTGATGCCCAAAGAACATTATTATTTCTATCATAAATCACAAGATTTCCATCATCCTGTACACTCAATCTGCTTGCACCCCTGTTGTTTGTATTTGATTTCCAAACAGCTTTATTGTATGAATCATAAACAACAAGATTCCCATCTTTCTGAAATTCAGCACGTCCACCTTTATTATTAGTATCAGATGACCAAATTGGTGTACCATTACTTCTAGATAATACTAAGTTTCCGTCTGCTTGGAAAGATAGATAATATCTTGAGTTAGGTGAATACGTTTTATTTCCTGAGCGAAATGTATGTTCTAAATTAATATTCCCAGTTCTTTGTCCGCTTGAACCATTATTTCCTCCATTAATAGATGCCCACAAAGGATTATTATTGTTATAAATCACCAAATTTCCATCATCCTGAACAGTAAGTTTATTTCCACCACGGTCAGCTGTGTTTGTGCTAAAAACAGCACGGTTTCTTAAACCATACACCACTAAATTACCATCATCCTGAAATATTGCACTACTGCCTCTATTCGCCGTTTTAGACTCCCACACGGGAGTGCCTGACCTTCTGTAAAAGACCAGATTTCCATCGTTTTGAAATTGAAGATAAAACTGTTGATTATCCGACCAATATTTTCTGTCTTGTTGTAAAGACTGCCCGTTTCGTATATTTTGCGCGTTTATAAGTAAACCGAAGAATATGCCTATTAATGCTAATAAATTTCTGCTCATTTTTAATTTATTTTTATGGTTTGTAGTTTTCTAAAAGTATGCCAAACAACAGCAAAATTTCCATATAAATATAATAATTTAATACGGAACAATTTAATTCCTTAACAAATGTATCAACCAAAAATCATAATATCTAGAATTTATAAAAAGAAAAAACAGTAAAGACCTGAAAATCTTTACTGTTTTTTTAATCAACTTTATTTGTTTAATCCTGCATTATTTTTTCAGGATTGGTTAATTCAAATGAATGAATTATCCCATTTTTCTGTGTGTACTTTTTGTAGCTGCTTTTGCTCCAGAAGACGCTTTTGCTTTTGGTGCTGCAGGTTTGTCAGCCTTTGGTGCTGCTTTTTTAGGAGCTTCCTTATCTGTTAAAGTTACTTCACCTGTTACTGGGTCTAAAGTTTCAGGTTCAGCTTTTACAAAACTTTCAGGAGTGATGTATCCTGCTTTGTGTAAAATGTTGTACCATTGAGCCAATTTCTTGATATCAGAAGCATACACTCTTTCTGTATCATAGTTTGGAAGAGACTCACCCATGAAATCCTTCAATTCTGCATCTGTAGATTTGTGAGAAATCGTTTCTTTATAATCTTGGTTTTTAGCAATATTTTCAAATACTTCAAACAAAGGAACTTCCTTATCAAATGTAAACATCGCAATATTATCAAGCAAACTTACTTGACTAGAGTTTCCAATGCTAACTTTCTTTTTTGTAGTAACATCTTCAATAATAAAACCGTTTCTTAATTGAGAAACTAATTTGTAAAGTCCTGGTTTTCCAGAGATTGAAATTATTTTTTCTAACAGCATAATTTTATTTTTTTTAAATGTAGCAATCGGCTTTTACGCTTCGACAAGCTCAGCGTGGCAGCTTTTTGCAGTTTATTATTTTTTTACTTAATTATTCTCTACCTATTTTGGAAATCTCATTTTATAGCTGATACTTACATCACCCTGAGAAATCTTTGTCAATTTACCTTTCACCAATTTCTTCTTCAAAGAGCTTAAATGGTCGGTAAACAGCGTTCCTTCAATATGATCATATTCATGTTGAATTACGCGGGCTCTAATATCGGAAAAAGTTTCCGTATGCTTAACGAAATTTTCGTCATAATATTCTATAAGGATATTGCTTTTTCTCTTAACGTCCTCTCTTACGTCGGGAATCGAAAGACATCCTTCATTAAATTTCCATTCTTCGCCGGATTCTTCAAGAATTTTAGCATTGATGAAAACTTTCTTAAAGTTTACCAATTCATTCTTAATATCCTCATAATCATCATCATCAGCTAATGGAGAAACATCTATGATAAATAAACGGATATCCAGACCAATTTGCGGTGCAGCCAATCCTATGCCATTTGCACTGTTCATTGTATCGAACATGTTTTCTATCAATTCTTGTAATTCGGGATAATTCTTGTCTATATCTTTGCCTACTTTTCTCAAAACAGGATCCCCAAAGGCTCTTATCGGTAAAATCATCTTGTTCTTTGTTCTAAAAAATTCTGCAATATGATGGTTGCACTTACTTTATCTATTAATCCTTTTTCCTGTCTCTGTTTTTTGCTTTTCCCACTTTGAGAAATAAAAAACGAAGCCATTTTGGACGTAAATCTTTCATCTAAACGATGAACGGGTATCTCTGAAAATTCTTTTTTAAAATTTTCTATAAATTTTAGAATATCAGTTTCTATCTCGGAAATATTTCCTTTCAAATCTGTAGGAAGCCCTACAACGATGTCATTTACTTTGTTTTCGGTGAAATATTTTTTTAAAAATTCCATTAAAACTGGAGTTTGTACAGTGTCTAGACCACTGGCAATGATCTGCATGTCATCTGTCGCCGCAATACCGCAGCGAGCCTTTCCATAGTCTATTGCAAGGATCTGTCCCATAAGTTTGCAAATTTAGTAAATTTTAATGATTTTATTCATCACGTAGTTTTTTTTATAAATCATGTTTCATTCCATTATTTTTTTTATAATTTTAATCTTCCAAAAACGAAATTATGAAGAAACTCATCCTTGTAAGACATGCAAAAAGCGACTGGCCGGAAGAAACAGAGGATTTTGACAGACCTCTGGCAGACAAAGGGTTAGAAGATGCTATGAATATGTCCAGATTTTTAAAATCAAATAAAATTTCGATCGATTACCTGGTATCGAGCCCGGCAGTCCGTGCTTTGAATACGTGCAAAATTTTCAATCAAGCTTATCAGATCAAAATTATGACTGATGAAAAACTATATAATCCATCGGAAAGAAATTTTGAATCTGTAATTTATGACTTGGATAACGATCATGATTCCGTAGCAATTTTCTCACATAATAATGGGATTTCTAACTTTGCGAATTCCATTTCTGACGATATTTTTCATTTTCCGACTTGCGGTGTTGCAGGTTTTGAAATCGACTGTAATTCGTGGTCTGAATTCGATGGCGCGAATAAGAAATTATTATTTTTTTATGAGCCGGGGAAAATTTAATTTCATTTTTAAAACATTTTTCTTATCAATATTTATATTCTTTTTTTCGTGTGAAAAGAAGGAAAAGACTTATTTTGAAACCATTTCATTAAATGATGTAAAACTTTCGGCTCCACAACAAGGTGAATGGAGATATGATCGAAATGAAAAATTTCAGACTTTTGGTGATTTTCAAAAAATGGAAAAAATTAAACCTGAAGCTGGGAAAAATACGATTTATCTACAGCCAATTGGAGATTTTAATGATTTACAAAAGAAAGAAATTGAACTTACTAAAGAATATTTAAAAATTTATTTTCAGCTTGAAACTAAGGTTTTACCAACTTTATCTAATGCTATTTTTCCAAAATCTGTCAAAAGAATATTTAAAAATGGGCAAGAACAAATTCTCGCAGGATATGTTTTGGATAGTATTTTAATTAAAAGAAAACCAAAAGATGCCGTTGCATTCATGGGAATAACAGAAAGAGATCTTTTTCCGAAACCTGAATGGAACTATGTTTTTGGAATAGCATCCTATCAAGATGGCGTTGGCGTTACTTCAATGTATCGATTTGCTGATGGAAATTTAACCGAACTAAATTTTAATAAAAGTCTCGAAAGGCTTATAAAAATAAGTTCCCATGAAATTGGACATATGTTTGGAATCAGCCATTGCCTGAATGCCAATTGTGTGATGAATGGAACAAATCATCTTCCTGAAACCGATTCTCATTTCGCGAGAGCATGTTCGCTTTGCCAGCAAAAACTGAATTCAAGTATTAAATATGATAATAAGAAACGATTGCTTGAATTAAAAACATTCTTTGAAAAACAACACTTAAAATCTGAACTGACAAGAACTGAACAGGATTTGAAATTGTTAAAATAAGTTTCGGCTAAAGCCAAATATTAGACTACAAAACAAAAAAACGGACTAAAGTCCGTTCCTATTAATAATAAATATTCTGTTTTTATTTTCTCTTCAAATCCAGATCTTCAAAATCGAAGCTGAAATCGGTAACGTCCGAAATAGGTTTCAATTTTGCAGACTGTGCTTTTCCATTTTCATCATAATTAAAAATAATGTAAGAATCGGCGTCATAGCTTCTATCATCCCATTTTATAATAAAAGAATTGTTCGAATATGGAAGAAGTTCACCTTTTAATCTAGGAGAATTTTTGCATGAAATTCTATAATTATTTCCTTGCTGAGAAATTTCTACATCTCCAAACCAAATATCATTGTAACTTCCTGCAAACTGTTCTGCTTTTGGTTGAAGATTTTTATCTTTTTTAAATGAATCAGATTTCGCAAAAGCTTCTTTCTTTTGTTTTTCATAAACAGCTTCGTTTTTTATCATTCTTTCACCGTAAGTTTTAAGCCAATTTCGGTCTGCAACACCTAAATAAGAATCTTTTACAGTGTTAGTTATTGTATTGAAAGCCGCTCCAGACTGTTGATTAGTCAAGACCACAATTCCTAATTTCAAATCTGGAATTAATGTAAACTGAGTTACTGTTCCAATCAATCCACCTGTATGCTGAACTTGTTTATGACCTTTAACATCGCTTAAAAACCAACCCATTCCGTAACCGTAAAAGCTAGTATCATAAGGACTTTTTGCAGCTACTTTATCCGGAATCTGTAAACTCCAAAGCTGTTGAACATTTTTATCTGAAACTAATTTTTTCCCTCCTTTTGTAGTGAAATTATTCAGTAAAAATTCTGCCCAAGTCGTCATGTCCTTAATGTTGCTCATAATTCCACCTGCAGCGTTGGCTGTTTCGTTCCAGTCGTGAGGAACTGCGATCGCTTTTCCTTCTACAGGAGCGTGAGCATCAATTTTATTGGTTACGGCTTTTGCTCTGTTATAACTTCCGAAACTTGAAGTCATACCAACAGGTTTCATAATTCTCTGTTCGATAAAATCTGCCCAGCTTAATCCTGAAACTCGGTGAATCACTTCTCCGGCCACGATAAACATGATGTTATTGTAATCTAAAGTCGTTCTGAAAGGATTTTCAGGTTGCAAATATCTTACGTTATGAACAATATCATTCACCGTTAAATTTCCCCCTTCAGGAAAAAACATCAAATCACCTTGTCCCAACCCTAATCCGGCTCTGTGCGTTACCAAATCTTTAATCGTTACATTTTGAGAAACATAAGGATCATACATTTGAAATTCAGGGATATATTTTGAAACTTTATCATCCCAGCTCAACTTCCCTTCATCCGCTAAAATCGCCAATGCAGTGCATGTAAAACCTTTTGAATTGGAAGCAATTCCTACTAAAGTATTATCGTCCATTGGCTGTTTTGTTGTTAAAGAACGTACCCCAAACCCTTTTGAATAGATTAGTTTACCATCTTTAATCACTCCGACAGACATTCCGGGAACGTCAAAGGTTTTTAAGGTATTCTGGATCAATTCGTCCAGTTTTTTTTCTTCAACCTGCGCAAAAGACATCAGAGAAAGAAAAATAAAGAACAAAGAAAAGTTATGCTTCATTATTTTAAAATTTTCTCAAAGTTAATCAATTCAGCATTTATTGAGTAAATTTGCATTTCGATTTAAACACTAAAAAATGACAACAAAAAAACTATTAGCTTTCTTTTTATTTATATTCAGTTTTAATTTTTATTTCTCACAAGAAGTTGTAATAAAGGATGATAAAGTTCTTCTTGATGGAAAGCAGATTTTAAAGGCCGAAAAAATCAATGTTTTTCAATATTCTTTCTTTACAATGAAAGATGATGATGAAATTTTAATGTGGAAATATATGGATAACGAAACTCCCAAATACATGGAAGACGATTATTTTATCCTGAAATTTCTGACTGAAAAAGTAACAGTAGAGACAACAGATATTTCAAAAATTGCCAATTTTATGAACTCCAGAAAAGGAATGGAAAAGTTGATCAAATGGCTATTAAAAGAAAGAGTGATCAATAATGAAGGTGAATTAAACCCAGAACGTGTTGCCATTTTCAAGGAAAAATATGACGAAAATATTACCGAAAGAACTGTTAGATAATGACCAAAATTCTCCTCCTTTCCGATTCTCATTCCTACATTGATGACCGAATTTTAGAATATGCCCGACAAGCTGATGAAATTTGGCATTGCGGCGATTTTGGAAGTTTCGAAATTATTGAAGAACTTGAAAAAATTAAACCTTTAAAAGGCGTTTACGGAAATATTGACAATGCTAAAATTCGATCTGAATTTCCTGAAGTAAACCGATTTTTTTGTGAAAATCTGGAAGTTTTAATGATTCATATCGGAGGTTATCCCGGAAAATATACACCTTTAGCAAAAGAAGAAATTATAGAAAAAGCTCCGAAATTATTTATTTCAGGGCATTCTCATATCTTAAAGGCGATGTATGACAAAAAAAATGATCTTCTTCACCTTAATCCCGGAGCTTGCGGAAAACAGGGTTGGCATAAAATGAGAACAATGATGCGTTTTGTGGTTGATGGTGAAGAAATAAAAGATTTGGAGGTTATAGAATTGGGATCAAAAACTTGATGTTTTAAACACTATATCACTATTTAAATTCTTGATATTATTTGTGTCTTTTGTGTTTGTACTTAAAAATTATTATGAAGATAGGCGATAAAGTTTCTGTAGTAGACGAAGATTTAAGTGGAATTGTGACTTCCGTTCATGGAAAAACTGTGGTTTTTAAAGATGAATATGGATTCACCTATCAATATCCACAAGAGAAATTAGTTCCGAAAAATGCTGATCTTTATGAAAATATTAAAGTTGTAAGAAAACCCGAAGCCAAGAAAATTGTTTCAAAAAAACATCAGAATAATGCTTTGGTTTTAGACTTACATTTTCATAATTTAGTTAAAAATCCTAATGATTATGATAGTTTCGAAAGGCTGTTTATTCAAAAGGAAAAACTATTACAAAGTATTACTTTTTGCAGAAAAAATAATTTAAAAAGATTGGAAATCGTTCACGGAATTGGTGATGGCGTTCTCCAGAGAATGGTTTTTGATGTTTTGGAAAGCCAAAGTAATCTTGATTTTTACAATAAAGATATACTTCATCATCAATCGGGTGCGGTAATGGTAGAATTTCACTAAATTTGCAACAATTGTAATATGAACGTACTTAATTTACTTTTTACCAAAGACGGATTGATCTACCAAATAGCTAAGAATAAAAGCATTTTGGAGGAAAAATCTTATTTCGTTACAGAGGAAACTCCGGAAAACTTCATTGCTGATCAACTGGATGACATTCTCATAAAACAAAGATTTGACGAAATTCATGTAATCTCGTCACTGAATCATTTTACCCTAATGCCTGAAGGATTTTCAGAGCATGATGCAGGCTTTGAACTGATTGCTTTCAACGCTCCTGTAGACAAGGAAAACGAAGAACTGATGCTTTCTGTGAATAAAAAATTCAAGGTTCAGTTTTATTATACTTTTCCGAAAACTTTTTACAAGAAAATAAAAGAATTGGCGATTCCTGTTCATTTTAATTTTTCAGGAGAGAAGTTTTTAAATTCGATCAACAATAAAAATAATAAAGAAATTCACATCAATTTATATCATAATCAGTGTGAATTTTTTGCCATTGACAATAAAAAAATCATCTTATATAATAATCTGGATGTAAATTCGGAGGTAGATTTTCTTTATTTTGTAATGTTTACTTTAAGCAAAATCGGTTTTGGAATCAATGAAACCAGCTTTTTTGCTTACGGAGAAACCACTGAAAATGAAACCTTTATTTCAGAATTACAGAAATTTGTAAAGAATCTGAAAATTGTATTTGATAATATTCCTAATAAGAATTTTATACTTGTATAGTCTAACTTCGTTTTCAACTAAAAACTTTAACCATTTATCATGAAAAAATCTGTTCTTTATTTTGTAATAGCTATATGTAGTTTCGTTATTACTTCTTGTGGCTCGACTAATATCAGTGATCAAAAAGACGGTCTATCTTATGAAACGGCAGTCAAAGCAAAAAGTGTAGAAAACGAATATTTATTTATAAGACAAAACTGTAATGATTGTAAAGTAAAATCACAATCATTAACTGAACACAACGGGAAACCCTTTGATGTAATAACTGTAGAAAAAACTGACGGAACAACATTAAAATATTATTTTGATATAAAATCTTTTTACGGAAAATTTTATTAAAAAATAAAACAACAACTCAACTAAAAAAATGTACAGAATAATATCCGGCCGATGGAAAGCCAAAAAAATAGCAGCTCCAAAGAATTTTGATGTAAGACCGACGACGGATTTTGCAAAGGAAGCTTTGTTCAGTATCATAGAAAATACGTATGATATGCAGTCGATCTCCGTGCTGGATCTTTTCGCAGGAATTGGTTCTATTACGTTTGAATTTGCGTCGAGAGGCTGCAAAGACGTAACATCCGTAGAGATGAATCCAAAACACACTTCTTTCCTTAATTCTACCGCTGCAGAGCTTGATATGTCTGTACAGGTGAGTGTTCAGAGAGGAGATGCTTTTGATTGGTTAAAAAAATTCAGAAATAAAAAATCTTTTGAGATCGTTTTTTCTGATGCGCCATTCGAGATGGAAGAAAAAAAATACTACGAACTACTTTCTTTAGTGTTGAATAACAAATATTTAAAAGAAAACGGTGTTTTGATTGTTGAACATCAAAGCAGACTGAAATTCGATCATCCCAACTTTTTAGAAACCAGAAAATACGGAAACGTGAGTTTCAGTTTTTTTAAACCAAATACTGTAGAAACAGTAGAAATAGATAACCAGGAAATTTAATTCTTGGTTATTTTTTTTGAAATTTCTACCGCATCCTGACCCCATTTTGTAATTTCAGTTAAAACAGGAAGTAATGTTTTTCCAAAATCCGTTAATGAATATTCTACCATCAAAGGTGGTTTTTCTGTGAAAACTTTTCTGTCGATAATATTATCTTCTTCTAATTGTTTTAATTGAAGACTTAACGTTCTTTCCGTTATTGTGGGAATTAATTTCCTCAATTCGTTATATCTTTTTGCTCCATCAATTAAATAAAACAAAATTACTGCTTTCCATTTTCCACCTATAAACCTCATTGTGACGCTAGTGCAGCAAGGATATGGCTTGTTATCTACTGTGTACATTTATACTATCATTTTTTACCGTTATTGCAAAGTTAATAAACTTAAATTAATTTTGTAACTATAAAAATGATAGTATAAAATTATGAACTTTTTAAACAAAATGAAAACGAGGTATACTGTAAAAAAATACAATCCTCAAGGAATCATCAGCGAAGAACAGGTAGCACAATTGAAAGAGATTTTAAACTTAAGTCCATCTTCCATCAACAGCCAGCCATGGAATTTTGTGTTTGTAAATAATCTTGAAATTAAAACTGAATTGGCAGAAGCTTCTTATTTTAACAAAGAGAAAATTGTAGATAGCAGCCAATTAGTTGTATTTCAGGTGATCAAAAACGTAAAGGATTTCGAAGAGCAGATTGAGGAAAACCTTCCCGAAGGTTCCATCAATTATTACAAAAACTTTGTAAAACCAAAAGGTGAAGAAGCCATAAAATCATGGCTTGGACATCAGGTTTATCTGTCTCTGGGAGTTTTTCTTTCTGCTTGTGCTGATATGGGAATTGATTCTACACCGATGGAAGGAATTGAAACAGATAAATACAACGAGATTTTGAAAAATGAAGCCTATGAAACTTTGTTTGCAGTAGCAATCGGTGAGAAATCCGAAGAAGACAGCAATCAACCTAAATTAAATCCAAAGAAAAGATTAAAAGTTGAAAAAGTAATTTTAGAATTTTAATTACAATAAAAGCTGTTTCAAATTGAGACAGCTTTTTGTTTTTATAATACTTTAAATTCTAAATCAATGGATTTTCCGAAGAACTTTTTTGAAATTTTTTCAAAGTTTTTAGTGAGATCCGATAGGTAAAAATGATAATTGGGTTTTGGATTACTTTCATTCAACAAATTATATTTATCTAAAATAATCTTCAAATGATTGGCAACAATATTCGGGGAATCAATTACACGAACGCGATTTCCGTAATATTGTTTGATTTCATCGATCAATAGTGGATAATGGGTACATCCTAAGATCAATGTTTCAATATTTTTTAATTTACTGTTGCTTAAATAATTATAAATGATTGCATGTGTAATCGGATGATTTTTAAAACCCTCTTCAATAGCCGGAACCAATAAAGGCGTTGCTAATTCATCAACTTTGATCCACTTGTTATGCTTTCTAATGCTCTTTTTATACAAACCTGAATTCACCGTTGCTTTTGTAGCAATAACTCCAACGTTATTATGAATTTCGTACGAAACTTTTTCAGCAACAGGATTTATTACATCAATCACAGGAACTTTTCCGGCAACAGATTGCATCACTTCATTCAAAGCATTCGCCGTCGCCGTGTTACAGGCAATTACAATCGCTTTGCAATTTTGAGCCAACAAAAAGTTGGTGATCTTTGTAGAATATTCGATGATCGCTTCCTTTGATTTTTCACCATACGGAAGGTGTTTTGTATCTCCGAAATAGATCAGATCTTCATTCGGAAGAAGCCTTTTTATTTCTTTAGCAACCGTTAATCCTCCAACCCCGCTATCAAAAATTCCGATAGGCTGTTTTGCTGAAAGATGCGAGTAATTTACTTTTTTAGTTTTCAAGTGAGCTGAAATTTTATACAAAAATAGTGAAATTGTTGAATGCTGAATGCTGGATGCCGGAAGTTTTTCACAAACAACTCTTCCAACTTCATGCTTCTTACTTCCAATCTAAACCACAAACAAATCCGAAGCAATCCCATCCGCCATAAACCAATGCTTTTCAGGAATTTTAAGATGATTGTTTTCAACTACTAAAATACCTTCAGAAACTTTAGATTTAATATCATTTTGAAACGTATCTAAAATCTTATTTGAGAATTTATTATTCAAACTTTCAAGATCTACACCCCAAATTGTTCTTAAACCGATCATGATCATTTCATTAAATTGATCTTCCTGAGATAGAATTTCTGTTTCTTTAGCTAAAATATTTGAATTTAATTTCTTAATATATTGTTGATTATTGGCAATATTCCAACTTCTGATATCATGACCGTTGTAAGAATGTGCAGACGGACCGATTCCCAAGTACTCTTTATACTTCCAATACGCAGAATTATGTCTTGAATAAAAACCGGGTTTCGCAAAATTTGACACCTCATAATGATCAAAACCGTTGTCTTTTAGAAAATCTGAGAGGTAATAAAACTCTTCATTTTGCTCTTCTTCCTTTGGATTGGCAACTTTACCTTTCGAGATCCAGTTTTCCAACGCTGTTTTTGGCTCAACTGTTAGCGCATAAGAAGAAATATGAGGAACTTCTAACGCGATTGTTTTGTTTAAATTTTCCTTCCAGATGGCAAGATTGGAGGTTGGTGAACCGTAAATAAGGTCAATACTTAAGTTTTCAAAGCCAAAATCCTGAGCTCTTTTGATAGAACTTTCGGCTTCGGAAGCATTATGCGCGCGGTTCATCAGCTTTAAATCTTCTTCAAAGAAGCTTTGAGTTCCAATTGACAATCGATTAATATGTGATTTTGATAGTCCTTTTAAAAAGTTTTTATCTAAATCATCGGGATTGGCTTCCAAGGTAATTTCAATATCTTTTTCAAAACTGAAATGTTTTAGCACCTCATCGATCATAGAATTGATCTCATCAACAGAGAGAATGGAAGGCGTTCCACCCCCAAAATAAAGGGAATGCAGGTTTTTATTCTGTAGTTCATCTTTTCGTAAAAAGATTTCTTTCTTCATGGCAACAATCATTTCATCCTTAAAATTTAAAGATGTTGAAAAATGAAAGTTGCAATAGCTGCATTTTTGCTTACAGAACGGGATGTGAATATAAATCATAAAAAAAGCTCTGAAAAAATCAGAGCTCAAATTTATTTAAATTAAATTGATTAATATCTATAACCTCTATGATTAATGAAGTTATCAAAGTTATAACCCAGACCAATCATGAAGCTATTCCCTCCATATTCCTGAATATCAGATAATCCAAGGTTGTAGCTTGCTCCGATCATAAATTTGTTAAATCTTACTTTAACGATTGGAGAAATACTTAACTGTTGGCTATCGAATCTATTCTGAACAGATCTATAGTTAACCCCGAAAGAGAATGAATTGATGTCGTTGAAGAACGTTGCCAACAAGTTATAATCAATTGTTCTTGTAGAGTTTGTATTAAGGTTGATTAATGCAGATGGTGTTACATACATATTGTCTGCAAAATGCCAGTCATATCCTAAGTTTAAGAAGAATTTGATTGGAGAAGGCTCACGACCGTTGATAATAGACTCATCATTTGTTAACGCGATATCGTTTACAGAAACACCTGCAAAGATATTGTGATAGGTAGCCGCTACCCCAAAGTTGGCATAAGCCATAAAGATATTACTCTCACTACCCTGTAATAGAGGGTCAGACGCATCTTCAGTATTAATCTTTGAGTAATCAAAATTCATATTGTAAAAGCTTACGCTTGTACCGAAAGAGAATTGATCTTTTCTGTCTCCTTCACTGCTAAGAGGAATGAAATATGAAGCACCAGCTGTAATACCCCCAGCCGAGATAGGTCCATTACTATCTCTAAAAACAGAAATACCAGCACCTACTCTATCAAAGATGTTCGCGTTGATCCCCACAGACTGTACGTTTGGAGACTCGCTAAACTTTGAAAATTGTTGTTGGTAGTTAAGATTAAGCTGAACATAGTCCGTTTTACCGTATTGTGCAGGGTTGAACAGGAACTCACCATCCAAAAGATATTGTTGATAGTATGGTAATGTTTCTTGTGCTTTATATGCATTTGACAAAAGAGCCAAACACACGATAGCATATAGTTTTCTCATAACAAATCTTGATTTCAATTCAACAAATATAAAAAAATTCTCAATATATTTTTAGTTTTCTAAATAATTTCTCCATTTTTTTACAGCATCCGTCATATCTTGGGGCATTGGGCTCTCAAAATACAATTCCTTTTTGGTAGTTGGATGTATAAATCCTAAAGTGTGGGCATGAAGCGCATGTCTGGGTAAAACCTCGAATACGTTTTTTATAAAATGCTTATACTTAGGTAGATTAACTCCTCTCAAGGGTGTATGACCCTCATATCTCTCGTCATTAAACAGCGTATGACCGATATGTTTGAAGTGCGCTCTTATCTGATGGGTTCTTCCGGTCTCTAATTTACATTCCACCCAAGTCATATACTTAAATCTTTCAAGGACTTTATAATGGGTTACAGCGTGTTTTCCGTGGCTTCCATCTACATAGGTGTGCATTTGCATTCTATTTTTAGGATGTCTTCCGATGTGTCCGGTTATTGTTCCTTCATCATCCTTCACATTTCCCCACACAAAAGCCCAGTATAATCTTTTGGTTTTTCTTTCAAAAAATTGTTTGGCAAGGAAACTTAAAGCATATTCATTTTTAGCAATAACCAATAACCCTGAAGTATCTTTATCAATTCTATGAACCAATCCTACTCTGTCGAGATCAGATTTTTCATTATTTTGTTCGAAATGATAAGCAAGAGCGTTTACTAAAGTTCCATCCCAGTTTCCGAATCCGGGGTGAACAACCATTCCTGGATTTTTATCTACAACCACCAAATCATCATCCTCATAAATAATATTAATAGGAATATTTTGCGGAACAATAACATTTAGCCTTGGAGGATGTGCCAGCAATACCGAAACCTGATCTCCAGGCTTTACACGATAGTTTTGTTTTACGGGTAATCCGTTTACGACAACGTTTCCGGCTCTGCAGGTTTGTGAGATTTTATTTCGTGAAGAATTCTGACGATAAATTAATAGAAACTTATCTATTCTTAATGGTTCTTGCTTTTTATCAACAGTGAGATTAAGATGCTCATACAACCCGCTATTTTCCTCATCAATATCAATAGAATCGATACTGTTGGAATCTAATAATTCTTCATCTAAAAAATCTTCGTTATCTTCTGTCATTGTTTTATTTTTTTACACAAAAGGCCTCAACATTATGAAAGTTGAAGCCTTAATTTTTATAATAAGTAGGTATTATTCTACAACTACTTTTTTAGCTTTCGGCTTTTGAGCAGGTTGCTGTGTTGTGCCTGTAGCTGGTGTTTTATTATTACTTCCTGTATTCGCATTAGTTGTGCTTGCGGAAGTTTTTGGTTTATTTTCAGTTGTAGAAGCGGCAGGTTTTGTTGTTGCCGGTTTAGGTTCTGTTTTCACAGGTTCCGTTCTTTGTACAGGCGCCGGAGCAACAGGTACAGGTTCCGGAGCTGACTGATAATTCGGAACTTCTTCGTAACGTACAGGAGGTAATGATGTATC
This sequence comes from Chryseobacterium sp. GW823-FHT05E08, assembly GCF_058795655.1. Taxonomy (NCBI): domain Bacteria; kingdom Pseudomonadati; phylum Bacteroidota; class Flavobacteriia; order Flavobacteriales; family Weeksellaceae; genus Chryseobacterium; species Chryseobacterium sp. GW823-FHT05E08. The sequence continues at coordinate 746,070 of NZ_JBXAHY010000003.1, forward strand.
AACCTTCATACGGTATATCGAATTTAACTGTTCAATTTTAGCACTTAATTCAGCTGGAGTTTTCTTACTCGCCCAGAGGTCCATCTGCATTCCCTGATCCCTGACATCACCCGAAGCAGGATCCTGATAATAAATAATATCAGATTCGTCTTTACTTCCGTCTTCATGTTCTACAAGACCAACTTCAAACATACTTCTTGCAATAACTCCTCTTGCTTCTTTCACGGTTAATCCTACCACATTTGGTATTGAGATATTTCTCATCGGTCCCGAACCTACAACAACATCAATTGTCGAGAATCTAGGAATCAATGTTCCAGGTTTTACGGCATTTCCTTTGAATAAAACTCGAATAATAGCATCTTTTTGAATACTTGGTTCAAAAATAGTATCTCCAACCTTTAATCCAACCTGAGTTATTCTCTGGAAGGCTAATCCTGAATATTTATTAATAACATCAGGAATCGCAACAGGTGCCCAAGTTCTAGGATTTACTCTCAATTCAATAGCTCTACCGTCTTTTACACGAGAGCCCGCAAACGGAGACATTTTAAGAACCTGAAAAGCTCTATATTTAGGATCATACGTAGCACTGTCTACAGAATATTCTAAACCTGCGTCCTCTAATATCTTAACAGCATCATATACAGATTTATTGACAACATTTGGAACCGGAGTTTCCTGACCATGTTTCGTATGGTATTCTAACCAACGAAACGTAAGCCACACCAACCCAACAAAAACTGCGATGGCTACTAATAAGTTCAGTAAAACTTTCCAATTGAAAAGTGATTTAAGCATACTTAAAAAGACTTTAATTATAACGGCAAATATAATTAATAATTTTAGAAAGTCCTTTTTATTTAACACAATTCATTTTTGATTTCAAATTTTCCGAATTTCCCTTATTGCATTGTATAAAATCATTAAATTTGCCCTAATTGATACTATATGGTTATGAGCAAAAAAACTGTTGCCGTAGTTATGGGAGGCTATTCAGACGAATATGTTGTCTCCATGAAAAGCGGTCAATTAATTTATGATTCTTTAGACAGAGACCTCTATGATGTATATAAAGTGGTCATTCTTAAAGATGAGTGGTATTTTTTAGGTGAAAATGATAAAAAATATGCCATCAACAAAGGTGACTTCTCCGTAACATTAGATAATAATGAGCAGCTAAAATTTGATGTCTGTTTCAATATTATTCACGGAACTCCGGGCGAAAATGGAATCTTACAGGCGTATTGGGATGCCATCGGACAAACTTATACAGGCTGTGATTTTTACCAAAGTGCTTTAACATTTAATAAAAAAGATACGTTAGCGGTATTGTCTAAATATGGAATTCCTTCTGCGAAAAGTGTTTATTTAAGAAAAGGAGAAGATATTAATATTGATAAGATCATTGATGAATTGGGACTTCCTGTTTTTGTTAAGCCTAATCAGTCCGGTTCTTCTCTAGGAATTTCTAAAGTGAAAGAAAAGTCTGAATTAATTGCAGCAACCGAGATTGCCTTTAAAGAAGATGATGAAATTTTAATTGAAAGTTTCTTAGACGGAATGGAAGTTTCTGTAGGTGTTATTGATTTTAAAGGTGAAACCATCGTTTTGGGAATTACAGAAATTGTTCCTCAAAATGAATTTTTCGATTATGAAGCTAAATACGAAGGTGCTTCCGAAGAAATTACCCCCGCAAGAATTGATGCTGAAACGACAAAAAGAGTTGAAGAAATCTCAAAAAGAGCGTACGATTCTCTAGGAATGAGCGGCTTTTCGCGCAGTGAGTTTATTTTGATGGATGGTATTCCTTATATGTTGGAAATGAATACAAATCCAGGATTTTCTCCGGCAAGCATTCTACCTCAACAGGCAAAAATCTACGGAATTTCTATCACAGATCTTTGTGGAAATGAAGTTGAAAAAGCATTAAATAAAAATAGAAATTAGAGGTTAGATAATAGAGATTAGAAATTTATAACGATTTTTTACCTCTTAATTGATAACTCATAACTTATAATTTAATTACGCATGAAAATTGCTGTTTTTCCGGGATCTTTTGATCCTATCACTTTAGGACACTATGATATTATAGAAAGAGCGGCTCCGCTTTTTGATAAATTAATCATTGCCATCGGACAAAATTCTCAAAAGAAATACATGTTCCCGTTGGAAAAAAGAATGGAATTCATTCAAAATTCCGTTGCCGAATTTCCAAACGTTGAAGTAGATTATTTTGAAGGCTTAACCGTTGACTTTTGCTTTGAAAAAAATGCTCAGTACATTCTTCGAGGACTAAGAAATCCCGCAGATTTTGAATTCGAAAAAGCAATTGCCCACACCAACAGAACTTTAGCTCATAAAAAGCTTGAAACCGTATTTTTATTAACTTCATCAGGAAAATCTTTCATCAGCAGCAGTATTGTGAGGGAAATTATCAATCACAGCGGCGAGTATGAGTTATTAGTTCCCGAAGCAGTTAGAGTTCCGAAAAAAGTAAAATAATTGATAAGCGATAAATGATAATTGATACAATGGTAGAAAATTTGCTTATGAAGAAATCATTCATTAATTATCATTTATCACCTATATTATATGCACGAACAGTTCAATTTTGCCATAGAAGTACTCGGAACGATTTCCTTTTCGATGTCGGGAAGTTTTGCAGCGATGCAAAAACGTCTTGACCCGTTCGGTGTACTTATTATTGCTTTCGTAACTTCAGTTGGAGGCGGAACTGTGAGAGATTTATTATTGGATATTCCGGTTTTCTGGATGCACGATCTTTTGACCTGTGCTGTGATTATCATTACAAGTATTTTTTCAATGATATTTAAATCTTTGGAGAAAAACTTTAAGGTTACTTTATTTATTTTTGACAGCTTCGGATTAGGACTGTTTACCATAATCGGAGTTCAGAAAGGTTTGAATGTAGATATCCATCCTTTAATATGTATCGGACTTGGAACAATTACCGGTTGTTTCGGAGGTATTATCCGGGACATTTTGCTGAATAGAATTCCATTGATCTTTAGGAAAGAAATTTATGCTACAGCTTGTATTGTTGGTGGTTCTGCATTTTTGTTAATGACAAAATTCACGAATCTTTCTTATACTTTTATTCAGATTTTCACCATTTTATTAATTGTAGGAATAAGAACATTAGCGGTAAAATACCATTGGCAGATCCCTAAATTTTATGGGCATGATCATAGCTCGGAAATGTAGATTCAAACCATTAAGATTTTAATTAAGAAGTGAAGAATAGTTTCTCGTAATGAAAGAACAGCGCGAGAGAAGCGAGCGTCAAAGCAGATAGTATTAGTGATGCCGCGAAACATATTAAAATCTAATGATTCAAAATAAAAAAATGCACTTGAAAAAATCAAGTGCATTTATATTTATAAGCAAATTCTAATTTAGAATTTCCCTCTTTGTCTCATATGAGGATTGTGGATATGCTTTTGCATTGTAGGCATTTTCAACTGATCTTTCATCATTTTGATCTGATCCGTCATCATTCCTGCAGTATCTAATCTTTTTGCTTCTTCCAATAGCTTTTGACCTTCCTGTCTTCTACCTTTAGAAATGGCTCCAGCAGCAAGATTTAATGTTGCCATTGCTCTGTCGTGTTTCATATTTAAACCATATTCCAAAGCTTTTTTCATTAAAGGTTCCACTTTCGTAGGGTGATCCTGAGCTAATGTCAAACCTTGCAGATAATGGAAATATCCATACTGAGATTTGTGAAGCTGACTTTGATAATTGGTGATACCAGTTAAATAGTTTGCTGCTTTTGGCATATTCTGCTTTCTTAATTGCCAGAATGCCAAAAGGATATATTCATTTTTAAAGAAAAGAAAAATAGGCAATGCTGCAAGAAGAAATATTACAATTCCCCATCCTAAACTTCTTGTAAAGATCATCAGATAAAGACCTGCGATAATAAGAAGGGCTGCAATTACAATTTTTATGTACTTATTCATTATTAAAATTTAGAAGTGCAAAGATAAATAATTTAGAGGTTAGAAGCTAGAAGTTAGAGCCTAGAATTTCTATAACTATTCGCTCTTAATTTTCTCAAATGTCTGAAAATAGAAATCATATTGATTTTTTTCATCTTTTTCATGAAATACCTCTTCTGTTTTTTTCCAAACCTTAGCATCAATTTTAGGGAAATAGGTATCGGCTTCCAGATCAGCTTTCACCAAAGTAACTTCTAATTTATCTGCTAAATCTATTGTCTGCTCATAAATATTTCCGCCACCGATGATGAAAACATTTTCATCAATTTTCTTAGCGAATTTTACGGCTTCTTTAATGCTTCCAACAATTAAAATTCCTTCTTCAAACCAGTTTTTCTTTTTTGAAATAACAATATTAGTACGATTAGGAAGAGGTTTCCCGATACTTTCATATGTTTTTCTTCCCATAATAATTGGATGTTCCGAGGTAAGATCCTTAAAATGTTTTAAATCTTTTGGAAGATGCCAAAGTAACTGATTATTAAAACCAATCTCATTCTTCTCTCCCATTGCCACCACTATTGTTGTCATTAAAATAATTTTCTGCAAAATTAGCACATAATTTGTATATTTGGTTAGCACAAAAAATATTTAAAAAAATTAAACTATGAAAAATAAAGGTTGCCTGAGCGCCGGAACGATCGGTATTGCTCTTCTTATTATTGTTGCTGTTCTATTCTTTTGGGGAAAGAGCGGGTATAATAACTTCGTTACCAAAGAACAAACGGTAAATACAAAATGGTCTAACGTGGAGACTGTTTATCAAAAAAGAGCCAATCTTATCCCTAATTTGGAGAGAACAGTAAAATCGTATTCAAAATTTGAGCAGGAAACATTAACGAAAGTTGTTGAAGCACGTTCTAAAGCGACTTCTATCAACATCGATCCTACGAATATGACTGAAGCTGATATGGCGAAATTCCAAGCAGCGCAAGGAGAATTATCCGGATCATTAAGCAGATTGATGGCTGTTGTGGAGTCTTATCCTAACTTAAAAGCAGATCAACAATATATCAATTTCCAAAGAGAATATACTGCGATTGAAAACAGTATCAGATCTGAAACCGTTTACTATAATGAATCGGCGCAGGATTACAATACTTCAATCAAAACTTTCCCAAATAATATTTTGGCGAATTTTACCAACTTTAAAGAAAAACCTTACTTCAAAGCTGAAGCAGGAGCTCAGAAAGCACCAGATGCATTCAAAGAATAATGGGTAATTTCTTAACAGATCAGCAAATAGCTTCCCTCGTGGAAGCTATTCAATCAGCAGAGGAACATTCGACAGGCGAGATTAGGGTGCATATAGACTCTACAACTGAAGATCAGAATGCAAAAACGGCATTTGAAGTTTTCAAAAAGCTTTGTCAGAATAAAACTGTTGAAAGAAATGCTGTGCTTTTTCATGTCAATTTCGAAAAAAAATATCTTACCATTATTGGCGATGTTGGGATTCACGATAAAGTATATCAATCTTTTTGGGATCATCTGCACGATTATATTACGTCTGAATTTGCAAAAGGAAATTACCATAAGGCATTAAAAAGTGCCATTCTGGAAACAGGTCTTGAACTAAAAAAATATTTTCCCATAAAAGGAGAAAACCCCAACCAACTTTCTAATGAGATTACGTTCTCTTAAAATAGTATTTTCATTTTTATTGATTTGCTTTTACAGTTTTGTATCAGCACAATATGCTATTCCAGCAAAGCCTGCGGTTTTGTATCCTGTTTTTGATGAAGCTAATATCCTTAGTCAACAGGAAAAGGATCAGCTTAATAACAAACTTATAAAGTTCGCAGATTCTACTTCAACAGAGATTGAAGTTATTATTATTCGCTCTTCAAAAGGAGAAGATGTGAATTTTCTGGCAACAATGTTTGGCGAAAAATGGGGAATCGGAAAAAAAGGTGTTGACAATGGTGTAGTTTTCTTAATTGCAACAGAAGATCACACGATGTCTATCCAGCAAGGAAGATCGGTTGAACAATATTTAACAGCATCAGTTGCCGGACAGATCTTAGATTATATCGTCACTCCCAATTTCAAACAAGGACAATGGTATGAAGGTATCAATCGTGGTACCTCAGCTATTATGGAAGCTGTGCAGGGGAAATTTAAACCTGCTGCTCCAGAAAGTGGAGGAAGCGGAAGTACTTTAAAAATACTGCTCATTGCATTTGTTATTTTTATTATTCTCATCATTTTATTCGGAAATAAAGGTGGCGGAAGAGGCGGAAACAATGACGATGACGACGTAATTCTCTCCAGAAGAGGTCGTAGCAATTATCCTGGTGGATTTTTTCCTTTCCCGGGTAGTTTTGGCGGAGGTGGCTTTGGAGGTGGAAGTTCCGGCGGAGGCGGCGGTTTTGGAGGCTTCGGAGGTGGCGGAAGTTTTGGAGGTGGTGGCGCTTCGGGTGGATGGTAAAAATTTGATTTATTAAATTATAATTTTTTATTTACTCTGTTTGTCATTCCGCAGCAATCTAGACTTAGTTTTTAAATATAATTGTTGAGATTCCTGCGGAATGACAAACAATACGGCTATTTTTCGAGAATTAATTCCCACATATTATTTAAAATTCAGTTCAAGCAAAATATAGGATCGGTCATTATTTGGCCGATTTTTTTATGATTGAATTTAAACCATAAGGTTTTTATTAAGAAGTTTAGTTTATTTAAGATTGAATTATTCTGATTTTAAGATGCTTCGACAGACTCAGCATAACATCGCTAATACTATCTGCTTTGACGCTCGCTTCGCTCGCGCCATTTATTTTTTTATTTAAAATTCTAAAAACGAGACGTTTCTTTGTCTTATTTTAACATTAAATTCAATTTTACATAGTAAAAAATTAACAAAACCACTATAAAAACGTTTTTTATTCAATATTTTTTCATTATATTTACTGAAAACAGGTTTTATGAAGAAGACGTTGGTAGTTTTTGCGCATCCTTATTTAGAGCACTCAAACTCAAATGTAGAGCTCATTAATTTCTATGTTCGTCACCAACACTTTACCCTTAGAGATCTTTACGAAGAATATCCTGATTTTCATATTGCAGCTTTCAGGGAAAGAAAACGGTTGAAAAATTATGACCGCTTTATTTTTCAATTTCCGATTATCTGGTTCGGAATTCCGCCATTATTAAGATTGTGGGTTGATGAAGTTTTTGACCGCGATTGGCTTAAAGAAGGTGAGAACAATCCACTGGAGGGCAAAGAAGTTTACATCCTTGTAACCACGGGCGGAAAAGAAAGATCTTTTACCAAAACAGGAACTTATAAATATACCATTGATGAACTCATCAGCGGTTTAATCGTTTCGTTGAATGTTTTCAAAGCTGATATTAAAAATATCAAAATCGTTTACGAAGCCAATAAACTCTCAAAAAAAGAGATCATTTTACATAAAAAAGAATTTGTAGAACTTCTGAATCAATAAAATATGGAATCCAGCTTAGCAATGAATACATTAATTTTCTTAGGCGTTGCCATCATTATGGTTCCGCTGGCTAGGAAATTGGGGTTAAGCTCTGTGATCGGCTATATTTTTGGAGGAATTATCATTGGTCCGTACGTTCTCAGACTAACCGGAAAAGATGTTAATGACATCATGCACGCCAGTGAATTCGGCGTAATTATGCTTTTATTTCTGGTTGGATTAGAACTGGAACCCAGAAAATTCTGGGAAATGCGAAAGAAAATAGTCGGTTTAGGGCTCACGCAAATGTTACTTACCATTTCGTTATTATTTTTAGTTTTCATAAGTGTGGGCTGGAGAATTGATAAAGCGATTTCCATTGCGATGTGTTTTGCACTGTCTTCCACAGCTATTGTTTTACAGACCTTACAGGAAAAAAACAATCTGAAAACTTTAGCAGGAGAAGCATCATTCTCTACTCTTTTGTTTCAGGACATTGCGGTAATTCCAATTTTGGCAATTTTACCGATTATTGCCAATTATAAAGCGAGACACAATGATAATGAAGTCCAGATTTTAATTCAAAAACTTCCGGAATGGTTGCAGGCAGGAACCGTAATTCTGGGTGTTGTAATTTTGATTTTACTGGGTAGATATGTTTTCGTTCCATTTTTAAGATATGTTTCAAAATCCGGAATGACGGAATTATTGACTGCCTCTTCCCTATTTTTAGTAATCGGTGTTTCGGAATTAATGGTTGCGATTGGGTTATCTCCCGCATTAGGCGCTTTCCTTGCAGGAGTAATGTTGGCCAACAGTGAATTTCGTCATGAATTGGAAGCTCAGATCGATCCTTTTAAAGGATTATTGCTTGCCGTCTTTTTCGTGAGTGTGGGTTCTACGATGAATTTTAATATTATTCAACAAGATCCTCTCTTTATTTTCAGTACTGTTTTTGCGGTTTTAGCGGTGAAATTTTTAGTTTTATACGCTATTGGAAAATTTTTCAAAATAGATACTCCTCAAACTTTATTTTATGCTTTTGCGCTTTCTCAGGTTGGAGAATTTGCTTTTGTATTAATTAATTATGCTTCAAATTTATATCTTTTAAGTCCGGAACTTAATGCACAAATGATGGCAGTTACGGCGATTACAATGTGTATTACACCTTTTCTTTTAATTATTAATGATAAATTTCTTACGCCAAAATTCATTAAAGAAATTCCTGAGGAAGAAAGTGCTTTTAATATTCTGGACAATGATATTACGCAAAAGAAGATCATCATTGTTGGGTTTGGTCATTTTGGAAGTACCGTTGGTCGATTGTTGAAGGCCAATAAAGTTACGGCCACCGTTTTGGATAGAGATTCTGACCGTGTGAAACTTTTGAGAAGTTATGGTTTTAAAGTATATTACGGTGACGCCACAAGAATTCCAATTTTAAGAGCGGCAGGAATTGAAGACGCCGAAGTTTTGGTTCTATGTCTTGATGATGCTGATGACAACAAATTCATTGCAGATCTTGTGCGTGAGCATTATCCGGACGTGAAAATCTTTGTCCGGGCAAAAAACAGAATTGACGCTTACACTTATCTCAATAACGGGATTGATAATATTTATCGTGAAACATTGGGAACTGCCGTTGATATGGCCGTTGATGTTCTTCATGAAACAGGAATGAGAAAATATGCCGCAAGACGTCTCGGGCAGAGATTTATGGCAATCGATAAAGCGTCTATCAGAAGATTAGCGAAAGCAAAAGAGGATGATGAAATTCTTCTTTTTACCACAAAAGAAATCCTCCAGCGAGAGGAGGAATTATTGGCTTTTGATAATCTTAATTTTGATAATAAAAACTGGGAAGGCTCCTCATCTACAGATGATGAAGATGAAGAACCTCTTGTTTAATTTTTATTGAATAGTAACGCTTCCGCCACTGCTTTCATCTTTTTTGATGTCTGTAACATTTCCTTTTTTGTAAACATTTACACTTCCGCCTGATGAAGCTTCTGCGTCTATGCTTGATGTTGCACCTACCTCAACGCTTGCACCGCTTGAAGCCTCAACTTTAAGGTTATCTGCAATAAGATCTTTTGCAGAAAGGCTGCTTCCCGAAGAAGAATTAAGGTCAACATTTTTAGCCTTTCCGGAAATACTGATACTTGCTGCAGAAGATGCTTCTACATCTAAATCAACTGCCCAGATTTTTCCTTCAAAACTACTGCTACTATCTGCGGAAATTTCAAATTTATTAGCTTCTAAATCTCCAGTCACACTTGCTGCACTTGATACTTCGATATCTGTTTTTTCTTGGGTAAATTTGTCGTTTACTGTAATACTTGCTGCAGAATTAGCAATCAGTTTAGAGAAATCTTTAACGTAAATTTTAGCTTTAACATTATGCCCGTTCATTACTCTGATTCCGGATTTGTAATGAATATGTACTTTGCTTCCGATTTTATCAATTAATATTTCATCAATAATGTTGGCAGGTGCATAAACCACTACTCTTTCCGTTTCAGATTTTATAATTTCAGCGCTGATGGCTTGAGAAACTTCGATTTCATCAAAATCACCTGTATATTGTTTTTCCTTGCCCGGGCCGTGATCTTTATTGGTTACCTTATCTACCCAATTGCTTTTGTCTTCTCTGTTTCTTTCATGTTTATCATTACACGAGGACAATAAGACGAAGGCCGAAAAAATAAAAATAGTTGTTGATTTCATGTTTACCGTTTTATACATTAAGTTTTTAATATCTTTATACTTTAATAACAACTAATTTATGAAAAATATTACATCGGTATTATTAATTTCTGCATTAGCATTTAATTACTCTTGTACTACAATGAAAAAAACCGATAATCAACAGGAAATTCCTGTACCGGACGCTTCTCTTTCATCAAATCCTTTTATGAAAAAAAGCAAGCTTCAATACGAAGCTCCCGAATTTGATAAAATTAAGAATGAACATTTTAAACCGGCTTTTGATTTTGGATTAAAACAGCACGACGCTGAAATTTTAAAAATCGCCAACAATCCTGAAGCTCCGACTTTTGAAAACACCATCGTTGCTTTAGAAAAAAGTGGTGAAGTGTTGAAAAGAACTGTTATTGTATTTTCAAACCTTACAAGTGCGAATACCAACCCAACTTTACAGGCTTTAGACGAAGAATATGCTCCAATTTTTGCTGCACATTCCGATAAAATGTATCTGAATGACAATCTTTACAAAAGAATAAAATCAATCAAAGAAGATGGTTTAGACCCTGAAAGCAAAAGGTTGGTACAGTTTTACAAACAAAACTTTGAAATTGCTGGAGCGAATCTTTCTTCTGCGGATAAAGAAAAATTAAAGCAGGTAAACCAAGAATTGGCTTCACTTTCTACTCAATATTCAAATAAACTATTGGAAGCTAGAAAAGTAGGTGGCGTTTTCTTTTCTGATGCAAAAGAATTGGACGGGCTTTCCGCTGACGAAATTGCTGCTGCGGCAACCGATGCAAAAACTGCCGGAAAACCAGGTCAATATCTTTTAGCTTTACAAAATACGACTCAACAGCCTTTATTACAAAACCTTACCAACAGAGCTACCAGAGAGAAATTATTTAAAGCTTCTTGGTTAAGAGCTGAAAAAGGTGACGGAAACGATACCAGAGAAACTATTGAAAAACTGGCAAAATTAAGACTTAAAAAAGCTCAGATTTTAGGTAAGAAAAGTTTTGCAGAATGGAAATTGCAGGATCAGATGGCAAAAACACCTGAAGCTGCGACCAACTTAATGAACCAAATCGCTACTCCTGCTGTAGAAACAGCAAGACGTGAAGCGAAAGATATTCAAGATCTTATTGATCAGCAAAAAGGAGGTTTCAAAGTTGAGCCTTGGGACTGGAATTTTTACGCTGAACAGGTAAGAAAAGCGAAATTTGATTTAGATGAAAACCAAATCAAACCTTATTTTGAAATCACAACGGTTTTAGAAAAAGGAGTTTTCTTCGCTGCTGAAAAATTCTACGGACTGACTTTCAAAAAGAGAACAGATCTTCCGGTTTATCATCCAGATGTGGTAACGTACGAAGTTTTCGATCAAGATGGAAAATCTATTGCCATCTATTATCTGGATTTTTACACAAGAGATTCTAAAAATGGAGGGGCATGGATGAGTAACTTCGTTGAGCAATCTTATTTATTAGGAACAAAACCTGTTATTGTAAACTGTTATAACTATCAGAAACCTGCTCCTGGGAAACCTTCATTAATTAGTTTTGATGATGTTTCAACGATTTTCCATGAGTTTGGTCACTCGATTCACGGAATGTTTGCGAGTCAGAAATATCCATCGCTTTCAGGAACAAGTGTACCGAGGGATTTTGTGGAATTCCCTTCTCAAATTAATGAGCATTGGGCTTTAGATCCAACTGTTTTAAAGAATTATGCACTGCATTACGAAACAAAACAACCTATTCCACAAGCTTTAGTTGATAAAATTAAAAAAGCAGGAACATTCAATCAAGGTTATATGACAACAGAATTGGTTTCTGCTGCTGAACTTGATATGGATTGGCATACGGTGACGAATGAAAGTCAGTTAATCCCTGTTTTAGATTTTGAAAAACAATCGTTAACAAAACACGGATTTACATTAGCAACTGTTCCACCAAGATATCACACACCTTACTTTGCACACATTTGGGGAGGTGGATATTCAGCTGGATATTACGCTTATTTATGGTCTGAAACTTTAGATAATGATGCTTGGGAATGGATTTCAAAGAACGGAGGACTGACAAGAGAAAATGGTGACCGTTTCAGAAAATATATTCTTTCCGTAGGTAATTCGGTTGATCTTAATCAGGCATTCAGAGATTTTACAGGACATGATCCGGATATTAAGCCTTTATTGAGAAACAGAGGTTTTATTAAATAAATTTTTTAAAGCATTCATTGATTTGGATGCTTTTTTTGTTTTAAATGGTAGATATTTTTTATTTCCCACAGATCGCACAGATTTTCACAGATGATTGCGCATAATCTTTTTAATTATGATAAAATATAACACAAACATCTGTGAAAATCTGTGCGATCTGTGGGAGAAATATTAATTTATAAGTTTTGGATAAAGCCAATTGGAATTAATTTATTGTTTAAATGGGCTAAAGCCTGTTCCTATTGATATAAGATTTGTGTTATTAGTGAAAAAATATTCGTGTAAATTTGTGTTTCAAAAATTAAAATAAAATGAATTGTCCCTGCTGCTCAGGAAAAACCTACGAAGAATGTTGTAAACCTTATCATACGGGAGAAAAAAATGCACCGACAGCTGAGGCTTTGATGCGTTCAAGATTTTCTGCATTTGCAATTCCGAATGGAAAATATTTGATGGAAACAACATCTCCAAGCAAAAGACAATTTCATAATACAAAAGATTTGCAGGAATGGGGAGAGATCAATGAATGGACAAAACTGGAGATTGTGGATAAACCTTCAATCAGCAAGGTTGAATTTAAAGCTTTTTATACTGACGAAGACGATCAAAAGCAGGTTCATCATGAATTATCAAAATTCAAAATGATTCAAAACCGTTGGTTTTATGTAAGTGGAGAATTTTTAGAATAAAAAAATGTCCGATAAGAAATCGGACATTTATATTATATTTTAGTGAGCTTCGTTTCCGTCAACTCCGTGAGCGTGACCGTGAGACAATTCTTCTTCTGTCGCAGGACGTGTATTTAAAATTTCTACCTGGAAATCTAAAACTTTCCCAGCCATTGGGTGGTTAAGGTCTGCCACAACAAATTCTGGCGTTACCTCTACTACAAATGCCTGGAAATTATTTCCTTCATTATCAGATAAAGGCAAAATAACTCCTACAGGAGGAATTCCAGCTTCTTTAAACATATCTATTGGCAATTGAGCAATAGCATCCGGTTGTTTTTCACCGTAAGCTTCTTCCGGCTGAATTACAAAAGCTGCTTTATCACCAGCTTTCAAACCATGGATATTTTGTTCAAACTTAGGAATCATCATTCCCATACCGTATAAGAATGTAAGTGGATTTTCGTTTGTTGTTTCTTCTACAAGAATTTTACTTCCATCCTCTTCGATAGTGTGAAGTATGTACTTTACAGCTACAACATGATTGTTTTCAATTGTCATATTTTCTCTTTTTTTCGTGAGCTTTTTTCACGATTAACGGCACAAATATACTATTTTTGAAATTATTGACCGAAGAAATACCTTTAAAGAAGTATCTAAAACCTAGCATTTTTAGTTTTCACTTTTTGGTTCGTTCTTTTTTTTCTGTCTTAGTACATAAAGATACAGGCTTTCAACTTTTGTTCTTGCCCAATCTGTTTTTCGTAAAAATTTCAGGGAAGAATTGATGCTCGGATTATCCGTGAAACATTTGATATTGATTTGCTGCCCCAACTTCTCAAATCCGCCATAATATTCTACCAATTCTTCAAGAATAGCATCGAGTCTTTTTCCGTGTAAAGGATCTTTCGCTTTTTCGTGCATATTTTCTATTCTTAATTTTTGTTACTATTATTTTTGTCAGATTTTTCAACACTCTCGGCCATTCTTTTAAAGTCTTTTTCTTTTATAATAACCAGATTGTTAGATTTATTTCTCCAGATGCTTACGAAGTCTTTAGAAACTACAAAATAATCTTCCCAATTGGTGAATTTATAGTAAAGCATTAAGGTACAGATATCAGTAGGCGTGATGGTCTGGTGATTTTCCAAAACATGAGAATGAAGTCCGGAAATTGCATTTTCCATTTTTTCCTGTTTCATAGCCTGAATAATAATTCCTTTATGCAATTTTTCAATATTTTTCACTTCGTTTTTGTCATTAAAACTGATCAGATAATCATTTCCAAAAATGACAATATTGTCCACCGAAGGGCCTGTAACTGCATATACTTTTTTAATATTATTTTTATCAATAATAGGAATCAAATTCATACTCGTATTATTGTATTGCTGAAAAATGGTATCAGTTTTTACTTTTTCGTTCGCATTTTGTCTGATCGTGAAGTAGTCTAATTCTTTCGGTGTAAAATCTCTTTCGTTCATATCTATCTTTGCATCTCTCGGATTATAATTCGCAGGAAACGCAACTGTAGCTAAAACTTTACTCTTTTCAGAAAAGAAAATACATTTTGGAACTCCGCCATCAATGTAGGAAAAATATCCTTTTACATTTTCCATCTTATCATAATTTGCTTTCAAAACATCCGTTCCGTACCAACTTGCCATTTCACTTCGATATAATTCAATACCCTCTTCCTGTATTTCCTTTGCTGTTTTTTTTAAATCCTGAGCATTTATTAATGTTCCGATTAAAGCAAAGAAAACGACCCATAAATTTTTCATATCAAGTTTGTTTCAATCAAAAGTAGCATTAATATTCTCAATATTCTTTAAACTTTTTATATTTTAGTTTAATGAAAAAACTATGGCCGCATATTATACTGATTCCATTGCTGTTAACTATACCTATAGTTTCTTCTCCGGATTTTGATGGTACGTTGTCTGTTTTCAGGGTTTCTCCTTTTCAGAGAGAGTTTATTCGTTTCGTTTTAATTATTATATTTTTCTATTTAAACTTACTTATTTTTCTTCCTAAATTCTACAGCAAGAAAAAATATTCAGCTTTTGTTATTTGTGTGGTGATAAGCTTTATCATTATGGTTTTTTTACCTTATTATTTTACTTCTGAGAATTTGTTGAATTCACAACAGGCTCTACCGATGCCTCAGCATGAAATGTTTCCACCAAATGGAAATATGCCGCCACCGCCAATGGATGGACAACAGCCATTTCAAAATTTTGGACACAGAAATGACGGTTCTTATTATCAGATGATCTTTTCCTCTCTCCTTCCCTTTTTATTTTCTTTCTTATCATCACTTTTTATTTATCGAAACAATGAGAAAAAAGAACTGGAAAGATCTAAAGCCAAAGCCGAGTTATTAAATTTAAAATATCAACTACAACCTCATTTTTTGTTTAATATTTTAAACTCTATTTATTCGTTAGCTTTATTAAAATCTGACGATGCACCCAACGGAATTCTGAAACTTTCTAATGTGATGAGATATGTTGTTCAGGAAAGCAGCAAAGATTTTGTTGAATTAAGTAAAGAAATTGAGTATTTAAAAGATTATATCGCACTTCAATTGGTGAGAACAGACAGCAGTTTAGATTTTACTTACACTGAAATCGGTGAAACAAAAGATCTTAAAATTGCACCTTTTATCTTGGTTAATTTTATCGAGAATGCTTTTAAATATGGCTTTAACGCTGCCGAAAATTCGAAAATATCCGTGAAAGTGATTGTTCAGGAAGATATATTAAGCTTTACGGTTTTTAATAATGTTGTCAATCATCAAATTACAGACGAAAATAGCTTAAAAGTTGGTTTAAAAAATACAATTGAACATCTCAATCAGGTTTATCCTGACAAACATACGCTGACAATTACGAACAATGTCTTGACTTATGAAGTAGATTTAAAAATTAATTTAACATAAAAAATATGATAAAAGCCATCGCTTTGGACGACGAAATTCTTGCCCTGAAAATCATTGAGAATTATGCCGGAAAAATTGAAAATCTTTCGCTGGAAAAGGTTTTCAATATACAAAGTGATGCTCAGAAATATCTCAATAAATTTCCTGTTGACCTCATCTTTTTAGACATCGAAATGCCATCCAAAAACGGGTTGGATTTCTATAAAAACATTTCCCAAAACACAAAAGTGATCTTTACAACTGCCTATTCTGAATATGCGGTTGATGCTTTTAATATTAATGCTGTAGATTATTTATTGAAACCGTTTTCTTTTGAAAGATTCAGGTCGGCTGTTGAAAAAGTAAAGATTAATACAGAAAATGATGAGGTAAAATATCTTTCTATCCGCGCAGATTATAAGCTTCATAAGATCAATTTTAATGATATTCTGTTGATTGAAGGGTTGGATGATTATATTCAGATTCATTTAAAAGATCATTCTAAAATCACTGCACGTTCTTCCATGAAAAATATTATGGAAAAGCTTTCTGAGAAGGATTTTGTGCGGGTTCACCGCTCTTATATTGTTCCTGTAAATAATATTAAAACTATTGTTAATCGTAATATTCATATTGGGGATTTTATTATTCCGATTGGGGAAACTTACAAAGAAGAAGTGATGAGGATTGTGAATAAATAATTCTCATCTGGAAAAGATCTAATAATCAAGAAAGATTGAATTGGCGACAAAAGCCCTAGCCCTGATTGTAGAGAAAATCCTTTTTTGCAAAAAAAGATTGTAACGAAAAGCAGGAAATAGCTCCTGAAAAATGGGTAATAAATAATGGGTAATGAGTAATAAAACCCCGTTGAGATTCTTCCTTCGTCAGAATGACAATCACATTGCTAATATGATGCACAAAGCATATATTAATTCTTAACGTTTCTTAAAAAACCAGTATTTACCGACACATTTCATCCGTTTACCTCATAAATTTTCGGGGAGGGTATTTTGAAAATACATTTGGTGTATCAAAATTGAAAAGATAACAGAGACAGACTTTATCCTTTTAATTTTTAACCTTAAAAACCCGTATTATGAAAACAATGAATAGAAAGTCCTTTTTAAGAAGTCTGGGTTTAGCGGGCGTAACAGCAGTTGCAGCTCCTCTTTTGATCCATTGTGGAAGCGATGATGACGTTGTGGATTCTTCCGGCACTTCATCCGGATCATCTACAGGATGTTCTGTAACCAATTCTGAAACAGAAGGTCCGTTTCCTACAAAAACGCCGTCAAGTTTGGTTCAGAGTAATATTGTAAGCGACAGAACCGGAGTTCCTTTTACAATTGCCATTACCATTCAGAATGTTAATACGAGCTGTGCCAATTTACAAGGTGCTCTTGTGGATATCTGGCATTGCGATAAAGACGGAAATTATTCTGAATATGGTGGAACAGGAATGCAGTCGACCAACTACACATCAGTTCACTTTTTAAGAGGAAGACAGACTACGGATGCTAACGGTAAAGTGAATTTTACCTCTATTTTTCCGGGTTGGTATAATGGAAGAGCTACTCATATTCATGTTCATGTTTATAATGCTGCAGGGCAATCTCTTTTGGTGACGCAAATTGCGTTTCCGGAAGCAAGTGACAGTGCGGTTGTGCAAGTAGGCGCAAGTACTGGCTACAAGGGCATGAGTGGATATACTTATAATTCGAATGATAACGTGTTCAGTGATGGAACCTCCAATGAAATGTCCAGTATTTCAGGAAGCGTAAGCGGAGGTTTCGCTCTGACCCATACCATAAAAGTTTCGGCTTAAGTTTAGAGGTTGTTTAATTAGTTTCCACAAAAGCACAGGTTTTCATCGATAGAAACTATATATGTGAAGTGTTGAAAATCAAAAGCAGATGTTGATCTGTGCGATGTGGAGATATTTAAAATCAGGAAATTATGTTAGTTCAAAGCCCGTCAAGGATATTTAAATCAGATCTTTCTGTTTGGAAGAAAGAAAATTCATCTGCTTTTAATGAAATAAATTTCAATGAAGAAAATTCTAAGCTGAGAAAAGTTTCTGAAATTGTTTTGGATAAAAACGGAAGCTATAATTTTGAATATAAAGAAAACTGTACTATTATGATGATCGTTCTGTACGGCGAAATTGTAATTAATGATTTTAAAAAACCTATTTCAGCAGAACAAATTTTTACTTTAAAATCAAGTGAAAGTAGTTTTTTAACCTTAAAAAATAATCTTCCGAGCGAAAAAGCAGATATCTTGATCTTAGAATTAAAAAGTAAAACATCAGAAAACTCTTTCTCGATTGAAAACTTGAATTTGAATGAAAAAAATACATTAATTCAAATCTCAAAAAACTTAGAATGTCCGAATTTCATTGGATTGTATGAAGGCAGAAAAGAGCAGGAATATTCTTTATATGAGAAAGGAAAATCAATTTTCGGAATGGTAATTAATGGTGCTTTTGAGTTTCAAAACAGATTAATGGAAACCAGAGATGCGATCATTCTCAATGACATTGAAACGTTGGAATTTGAAGCTTTAAGTGAAAATGCACTTATTATACTATTCGAAGTCTGATAAAAACTCAATGTGAAAAAAATTTACCCAAATCCCTTTCTTAGTGAAATTATTTTTCCTCTTGTTTTAAACGAAAGAGCAGTTGTAAGTATTGAATTAATTGATGAAGAAGGACAAGTTGTTAAAATACTTCATAAGCAGGGACTTTTAAAGGGGAAACAGGAAATTAAGATCACTAAAAATCAATTAAAATCCGGTATCTATTCCGTGAAAATTATAATAGAAAATTCTAAAGGAACATCTATAGAAAATACTAAAGTTGCAATTCATTAGTATACTTTAAGTGTTAGATATTTTTTCATATCATTTGTGTTTTGTACCAGGGCAGGCGTGGAAAACTGCCCTGATTTTATTAAAATTTTAATATCATGAAAGCAAAAATAAAACTGGCATTCCGAATCGTGATCGATCAGAATTCTACGATGCCTTGGGATAAATATGTTTTTGAAGATACTTATTTTGAGTATAAGATTCAGCATCAGGTTTTTGATGACAAAGAAGATTCCGTGAAAAATTATTGGGAGCTTTTAGCTAAAAACTCACATGCAGAAAGAATCCCTTTTTTATTGAGCTCATCGGTGGTTAATTATATTTCTCAATTAAACGGAGAAATCAAAAGTCTTCCTGATGTTTTGGGAAATACTTTTTTCCCTGTTGAAAGTTTCAAATTAGACCTCATCAGTTCAAATACAGAAGATTCGTCAAAACATAAGATCGGACTTACATTTTACACACCTGAATTAGCATTAATTGATATTATCGACAATAAATATCTTTTAAGTAAAAATAGTAAGCCAGAAAACGGCTTTGAGACTTTTATGTTCTCTTTTCATCCGCAGGTATCCATTGCTTACTACAATGCGGATTTCGATTAATAAACTCGCCACATTTTTGGCATTTTTATAAGATGATTTTAAGAAAAACCTCCGTTGAAAATTTCAACGGAGGTTTTGTTTTTATGTTGATTGTGGATACATATTTTTAAATATGTAATTAAACAATATGTATGACAGGATTATATCCTGCCCTCGGTTAAGTCGCCCCTTTGGGGCTCTTTTAATTTTGAATAGCAGGTTTTACTTTTTCACCAAACAGTTCAATAGATTTCATCATCACATCATGAGCAGGATCGCCAACATCCATATGACCGATAAATCTTGTAATTCCGAAAATTTCTTTCATGTATGCAATTTTATCTGCAACTTCCGCAGGACTTCCGATGAATAAAGCACCATCTCTGTTTCGTCCTCCGTCATACTGCGCTTTTGTGTAAGGCGCCCAACCTCTGGAAGCTCCGATTCTGTCCATCTGAGATTTATAATTATTAAAATATCCGTCTACAACATTTTGATCGTCACTTACAAAAGTGTGAGAATGAATCGCGATCTGCATTTTAGATACATCATGTCCTGCTTTTTGATATTCTTGTTTATAAAATTCAATTAAATTTTTAAACTGAATCGGCATTCCACCAATGATCGCAACAACTAATGGCATTCCTAATTGCGCTGCACTTAAAACTGATTGTGGCGTTCCGCCAACAGCTCTCCAGATCGACAATTTGCCATCATTTTTAGCTCTTGGATATACCGTTTGATTTTGCATCGGCGCACGAAGCTTTCCGGACCATGAAACGTTTTCTTCTGAATTTATTTTTAATAATAATTCTAATTTTTCGTCGAAAAGCTGTTCGTAATCATTCAAAGAATATCCGTACAAAGGAAAAGATTCTATGAAACTTCCTCTTCCTACGAATATTTCTGCTCTTCCGTCTGATATTAAATCTAACGTTGAAAAATCTTCATATACTTTTACAGGCTCGGATGAACTTAAAACCGTTACCCCACTCGCCAATTTTATATTTTTTGTGATACTTGCAGCCGCAGCCAAAACTATTTCTGGTGATGAAACCGCATAATCCGGACGGTGATGCTCTCCCATGGCAAAAACATCAATTCCAACCTCATCCATTACTTTTACCTGCTCAAGAATTTCACGGATCTTTACACCTGCATCTCTATATTTTCCGGTTGTCTGGTCAAAAGATAAGTCGCCAAACATTCCTATTCCTAATTCCATATTTTTTGATTTTTAGATAGAACAAAATTACGATTATCAATATTCAAAAACATTGATCGATGGTAAGAACGAACAGCAGGAAAACTTAGTTTGAGGTTTTAAGTTTTAAAAATTGTTTCTCGAAAAGTTGATAAGATAAATAGGCGAAAATTACAGTAAAAATAAATGCCAATAAAGTAATAGAATACCAATTCAAATGATACTTCTCCCCCATTTTGACAAATAAACTAATGCAAATCGGATGAATTAAGTATAATCCGTAAGTGTATTTTCCAAGGCGAGCCAATATATTTTTATCTGAAATTTTAAATACATTTTTTTCTCCCAAAGTGAATAAAATCAGTAAAGAAAACAGCGTTCCAAAGAAAAGCGAATTAATTTTCACATCAGGAATTACTGTCGTATTTAATCTTATCACAATGGCTGATAAAACAAATACAGCATAAAAATATTTATAAATGGACGGAATCTCATTTAGTTTTTTAATGATTTCTTTATGAAAAACAAATAGATAAGCAGGAATTGCTCCAAAAGCAAAATTATCAATATTGGTAAAGATGTCTAAAGACTGAATATTATATGTTTCATAAATGATCTTAGTTAAAAATGAAACCAAAATACTTACAACAATAAGCTTCGGAATATTTTTTAATGAAATAAAATAGAAAATAAGTCCCCAGATAATATAAAAATGCTCCTCAATACAAAGTGACCAGATAACAGGCAATGGAGCCACATTTGGAAAGCTTCCAGTGTACATCATCATATAGTTTTCTAGGAAGGTAAAGGTGAAGAACCAATTCGGTTCATAACCGTCATTAGAAAACGAAATATGAAAAAAAATAAGGATAAAAGGAGTACAAAATGCAAAAATAGCCATCGCATAATACAAAGGCCATATTCTTAATATTCTTCTTTTAAAGAACTTTTTAAGTGAAATTTTATTTTGATTATTAAGTTTTTCAAGAATTAAAATATAGGTAATTAAAAAACCGCTTAACACAAAGAAAAAAGAAACACCAATCCCCCCTCCCTTAGAAAAATAGTGCAATACACTGTCTGTAGGAATGGGGGAATGATGTAAGAAAACTAATAAAAAAGATAGAAATCTTAACGAATCAAACGTATGAAAGTGGACTCTATCTACTTTTACCAAGTTCATTCTATATTTTTAATATTTACTTTTTCAAGTTCTGATCAAAATAATCGGTTACTTTCTGCATCAAATGCACTCTGTCTTTTCCGATTACGTTGTGTGGATGTCCAGGATAAACAAAATAATCTAATTGTACTCCGTTATCAACTGCAGATTTAATGAACTTGATAGAATGCTGCCAAACTACCACATCATCCTGAGCACCGTGGATCATTAATAATTTACCTTTTAAGTTCTGAACTTTATCCAATAAATTAGCCGCTGCATATCCTTGTGGATTTTCCTGAGGCGTATCCATATATCTTTCGCCGTACATGATCTCGTACATGCTCCAGTCGATCACCGGACCTCCCGCAACACCTACTTTGAAAACTTCAGGATGGCGAGTCATGAAACTTGTCGTCATAAATCCACCGAAGCTCCATCCGTGAATACCCAATTTTTCTGAATCAACGTAAGGAAGAGATTTTAAATAATCTACCCCTTTCATTTGGTCATTCATTTCGGTTGTTCCTAAGTTTCTGAAAACAGCCTGCTCGAATTTCATTCCACGGTTGGCAGAACCTCTTCCGTCCATTGTGAAAATGATGTATCCGTTTTGAGCCATATACTCGTACCAAAGGTTTCCTGAGGCAGGGAAAGTATTTGTTATCAATTGTAAATGGGGTCCGTTGTACAGATAAACAATTACAGGATATTTTTTATTCGGATCAAAATTCGTTGGAAGAATGATTTTACCGTATAAAGGTGTACCGTCATCAGCTTTTAGGTTTACATTTTTAATTTCAGGTCTTTGATAATTTTTTAATGTATTTTCAGCTGTAAGAATATTGTCGGATTTTAATGTATTTGTATTGATGATGTTCGCAACTTTTGGTGTGTTGGAATTGCTGTAAACATCATACAGATAATTTCCGTCACTGCTTAAAATTCCTGTGTGAACGCCTTCTGCGTTGTCTAATCTTTGTAATTTAAAGTTCGTCCAGTTGATTCTGTATAAATGTTTTTCCAAAGGAGTTTCTTTTGTAGAAGTGAAATAAATTTCCTTTTTCTTTTCATTAAAACCTAAAATATCCGTCACCAGCCAATCTCCTTTTGTGATCTGAGCAACCAATCCTTTTTCTAAGCTATAATGGAATAAATGATTATATCCCGTTCTCTGACTCTGCCAAATGAAATCTGTATTAGAATTTGGGAAGAAAGTCAGCGGATGTTGTGGTTCAACATATTTACTGTCTGATTCTTCAAATAAAGTTTTCACTAAATCTCCTGTAGCAGCGTCATACTGGTTCATTTTCATATGATTCTGACCTCTGTTTAACACTCCAACAAAGATGTATTTTGAATCCGGGCTCCAGGTAATTGCTGTTAAATATTGATCTTTCTCACCTTCAACTTTAAGGAAAGTAGTCGATTGATTTTTAATATTATAAACACCCAAAGTAACTTCGTGAGACTTTTGCCCCGCCATCGGATATTTGATGTTGTGGTTTACCGCAGGAGTCACAGACCAATCGATCACAGGATAATCTGCAACCATCGTTTGATCCATTCTATAAAATGCTACACTTTCTGAATTTGGAGATGGGAAAATTCCTGTATCAATTCCGAATTCGTTTCTGTGAACATTGGCAGCACCGTTAAGAATATTTTCATTAGAATCGTTCGTTACGGCAATGACTTTTCCATTTTTATTAATAAATAGATTGTTTTTTACTGTGTACGCAAAAGTCTGATTATCGCTAAACATTTTTACGTTGGCAGCATCTACATCCAAAGATGTTGAGCTTTTTACTTTCCAGTCGCTTCCGGATTTATCAACCCAGATCATTTGATCATTCGCGTTGAAATATCCTTGAGATTTACTGATAAATTTGATCTGTGGAACCGCTTTTAATTTTTTGTCTGAAAAACTTCTGTTCAACTGCGTCAAAGAAACCAAAGTATCTTGCTTTGATGTCTTCAAATCCGTAATCAAATATCCGCCTTTCACTGCCTGAATGTAAGATTTACCATCTCCAGACCATGAAAACTGCGAGATATTTTTCACCGCTAAGTTCGTTCTCAACCCGTTTACAGCCTCCGCCATCGTGAATTTCTGAGTCTGAGCAAAAACTGATCCGCCCAAAACTACCATCAATAAAGAAAATCTATGTAATTTCATTGTATAAAATTGAATCCATCAAAAATAAGAAATAAAAGTTAACCGTTAAGAAATGTTAAATTAGATTTAATAGTTTTTGGTTGATTGTTGCTAGTTTTTGGTTTTTTGGGACTTTGTCAGTAATGGTTGTGCGGTGTCTTTGTCATTCAGAGCGGAACGAAGTGGAGCATGGAATCTATATTTATATTCTAATAATGATTGTTGAGTTTTCTACGGGGTAACAAACTGTATGGTGATTCGTTAATAAATATTTTGATGTTTTGAGATTGCTTCGTAACTTCATTCCCCGTAAAGACAAATCGTAATGATGGCGACCAATACCCTAGCCCCGATTGCAATGAAAATCCTTTTTTGAAAAAAAAGATTGTAGTGGAAAGCGGGAAATAGCTCCTAAAGAATAAGTAATGAGTAATTGGTAATGAGTAATAGATTTCTCCTTCGTCGAAATGACAGGTTGTAATGTTAATTTGAAGTTAAAATTGTTGTCATATTTATTTCTTATCCTACGTCAATGATTTGTACCTGTCCCTTATCCTAAATTTGCACTATAAATAACAATAAAAAATATATTACAATGGCAACAAAATGGAACCTAGACCCAACACATAGTGAAATTACTTTCAAAGTAAAACACATGATGATCTCAAACATTAAAGGTAACTTCACCAACTTCACTGCAGAAATTGATGCTGATGATGATACTTTCGCTAATGCTAAAACAACTGCAACGATTCAGACTGATTCTGTTTCAACGCACAATGCAGACAGAGATAATCACCTTAAATCTGCAGAATTTTTCAATGCAGAAGCTAACCCTACAATCACTTTCGATTCTCAGGCTTTGAATGGTGCTGTAACCGGAAATTTAACAATCAACGGAATTACAAAACCTATCACTCTTGAGGTAGATTTTAACGGAATCAATGTTGACCCATGGGGAAATACAAAAGCTGGTTTCTCTTTTGAAGGAAAAATCAACAGAAAAGACTTCGGATTAAACTGGAATGCTGCTCTTGAAGCTGGTGGTGTAATGGTAAGCGAAGATGTAAAATTAGCCGGAGATTTACAGTTTGTAAAACAAGCATAATAAAAACGGATTTTTGGGGAGCCCCGAAGGGGCGACATATTCAAGAATAGGATGCAATCCTATTAAAATAAAAAATACCTCAAACGTCCAAAAAATTTAATCATAAAAGGTTCAGGGATTTTCTAAAAACCTTGAACCTTTTTCTTTTTTAATATTATAGTATGAACCTCAACGATCTACAAAACATCAGTGACAATTTTCAACGTACACAAAGAATGCCTGTTTTATTTCTTGGGCACGGTTCGCCGATGAATGCTATTGAAGAAAATCAGTTTGTACAGGGTTTCAGAAAAGCGGCAACAGAGATTCCGAAACCGAATGCTATTTTGTGTATTTCCGCTCATTGGTATACACAGGGAACTTTTGTGACGGCAATGGATATGCCGAGAACGATTCATGATTTTGGAGGCTTTCCAAAAGCGTTGTTTGATGTAGAATATCCTGCTCCCGGAAGTCCGGAATTAGCCAAGGAAGCAGTTGAACTTTTATCTCCAATTTTGGCTGAAGAAGATCATAATTGGGGACTAGATCATGGCGCGTGGTCTGTTATAAAACATATGTATCCTGATGCGGATATTCCTGTGATTCAATTAAGTATTGATTATACAAAACCTCCGCAATATCATTTTGAATTGGCTCAAAAATTAAATAAACTCCGCGAAAAAGGTATTCTTATTATCGGAAGCGGAAATATTGTTCATAATTTAAGATTAATCGACTGGAAAAACATTGATACCGTTGGAGCTGGCTGGGATTGGGCGATCGAAGCCAGAGAGAAAACCAACAATTGGCTTTTGGATGGTAACTTCCAGCCTATTATTGATTATCAAAAACAGGGAACGTTTTTACAGTATGCTGTTCCCACTCCGGATCATTATTTACCATTAATTTATACTTTAGGATTGAAAGATAAAGCAGAAAATTTAGTTTTATTTAATGATGAATTAATTGGCGGTTCGCTGAGTATGACGAGCGTGAGAATCGGTTAAATATTTTTCAGCTCTCAAATATTTAATAAAAACTTTTTTTATCACTATAAATATAGTAATATTGTTTTACCATGAAAAAAACGATATTACTATTTCTATTTTTACTACCTTTTTATAGTGTATTTGCTCAGATCATTAAAGGTACGGTCGTGAATGATGCCGAACAGAAAATTGCCAATGTCAATATTTATCTGGACGGAACAAAAATCAGCACTACTTCAAAAGAAGATGGTAGTTTTACTTTAAATTTAGCTTCACAAAATATAGGAAGCCTGGTTTTTCAAAAGGAAAATTATGAAACTTTTACAACTAAGCTTTCTGAAGTTATCAATAAAACATTGAAGGTTATTTTAATTAAGACCAATACGATTGAAGAGGTCAGAATAATTCCTTATACCGAAGAAGCCTACAAAAATTATATCTATTATTTTCTTGACACATTCATTGGTTCGGATAGAGAAAATGTGAGAATTAAAAATCAGCGATCTTTAAAATTTGCCTACGATAAAGCCAATAAGATCTTGAAAGTAAAAGCTCCACAGACTTTAATTATTGAAAATAAAAATTTAGGCTACGAAATACAATACAATCTCATCAGTTACTCTGCGGATTTTGAGTCTAAAATGGTCAATTATTCAGGGACAAGTTTTTTTAAAGAAACAAAAACTTCAGATAAAGTAAAACTTAACAGAATGAATGCTTTTGATGGAAGTTTACTCCACTTTTTCAGAAGTATTTATAACAATAAGGTTTCAGAAGATGGATTTATTGTGAATAAAGTAGTGAAATTCCCCAATCCGAAATATCCGACCGAAGAAGAATTAAAAACATTGAAGAACTTTTCAGAAATGATGAAGAATTCAAGAAATATGAGTATTCCCGAAGATATTAGTGATATCATGAGACGAAAAAATAATGAAAAACCTTACGCGCTGGCGATCACAAAAACAAAAATTCCTGATGCTGATTATGTAAAAAGATCGGGTGAAGAAGTCCTTTTTAGCTTTGCAGACATGCTTCAGGTTAATTATCCCAAATATTTTTTTGAAAGAAAAGGAAAAGACTTTGTTAAAAATACTACTCCTGTAATTTTATCTTCTTTTTTACATCCCGAAGGTGAAACATTTGAAGTTTCAAAAGACGGAAACATCACAACTCCCGATTTACTCATCACTGAAGGCGATTTTTCAAAAAATAAAATTGAAAATATGCTTCCTTTAGATTATCAGTTGGGAGATTAATTTAAATCAGTAAAAAATTTAACCACAAAAGTTGCAAAAGATCTTATTCATGTACATTTGAGTTAATCAAAAGTTCATAAAAGCATAAAAATCAAAGATTTTCAAATTTATGTGCTCTTAAATTACAGTGAAATGATAAACTTAAAAATAATTTAAGCATAAATCTTTTGTGTCTTTTGTGGTTAAAATTAAATTTTCAGTTTAAATCTTATTGAACAGCCTGTAAAACATTAATATTTCCATATCCGTAATCTGAATTCGGACTTGGGTAATACGTTGCAGACTGTCTCATTTTATTTAAGACCTGCTCTCTTGTCCATGACGGATTTTTAGACCAGACTAAAGCAGCAATTCCAGCCGTAGAAGCTGTTGCAACAGAAGAACCTCCAACATAATCGGTTTGTGCGTTATAATAACTTAGAACCGGGACATTGTTTCCAGAAGCTCTTTCCATTTGATAGGTAAAATCAATTTCAGCTCCTGAATGGCAAACATCACATTTTTGATTAGATGTATTTTCTTTTACTCCGGTTATTGCTTGTGTTTCAGGCATCCAGGCAGGGAAAATAACCCCGACAAAAGTAGTGAAGCTTGTAGACGTTCCGCCTGCACAGAAAATTAGTTTTCCTTTTGAGTAAGCATACTTAACCCCATCTTCAATTTTACCCACAGAAAAAATGTGTCCCATTGACATGGAAATAATTTTCACACTGTTGTTATTAGCTAATTCTGTGAAAGCTATTTTCACTCCGTTTTGTTCGTGGTATCCATCCAAAACAACATTGGTTGCGGCACGATAAGCGATTAGATTAGCATTATAAGCTACTCCAACAGGTTGTCCTTGGTTATTTCTTGGAGCTGCCATTGCGGAAGCCATGCTTGTTCCGTGTCCGCACTGATCGTTTGGTCCATCGTAGCCTGTAGCCCATGGCCAGACAGAATCTACATGCACGCCAACTTTACTGATTGCTCTTCCGGATGACAGTCCATTATTAAAACTGCTTCCCAACAGACTTTGTTCAGGAGAAACTCCGGAATCGATCAAGCCAATCGTCACGCCAGCTCCTGTACTGTAGCTCCAAGCGTTTGTAATATTATGTTTGTAAAAAGACCACGGTGCTTTTGCGTTGGGAGTTACGGTTGTATAGTCAGCAGCACTTAAAGCGGTTGATTCAAAGCCGCATCCTGAAGAACTTCCGCTAGATTTTGCGGTTCCGTTTAATTTATTTTCATTTTCGAAATAATGATAATCAGCAGGCTCTAGATAACGAATGTTTTTCATTTTACGAAGAGCAATCACAGTTTCCTGTTTTTCAATCGCAACATCAATCTGATTCAAATATTTATCAGCATTAAGTAAAACTCTGCTTTTTTCTTTTCCTTCATATTTCTCAATAAGTGCTAGAATTTCGTTTTGAATTTGTTCATTATCAGAAGACAAACTTCGGTCAAAGTCCTCTTTTGAAGAACCAAAACCAATAGAAGCTACTTTATTCCCCTGAAAAACAGCACTCCAGACAAAATGGTCGGAAGATTTCGCCCACGAGAAAGATCCGGTACTTTTAATAGACTCATTAATTTTACCGTTAATTTGTTTTGCGTCGAGAGGATCTTTTTGAGCAACCTCTATTTCGGTTACCTGATTCTGAAGTTCGTCCCTGTTACATGAAACCGCCACAAAAAGCAGAAACATCACATAAAATACGTTTTTTTTCATATAAATTAATTTTTATTTGGTAATACAAGATATCACTTTCTCTTGAATTACAGTTCGTTAAAAATTAATTTCACATGATTTTTTATTAATTTTATTATGCTAAAAATAATATAAGGCTATGATTTACAGTATTTTTTCGTAGCAAACGCTCTTATCAATTCCGATATACTGTCCATAATTCGGGATCCTTTGATAGCCACTTTTTTCGTATACAGAAAGTGCTTCATTTTGTTCTAATGAACTTTCCAGAACAGCTTTTTTATAACCAATTTCTTTTGCCCAGCTTTCTAATTCTTTTACGATTGTTCCTGCTAATCCTCTTTTTCTAAAATCAGGATGGGTGTACATTCTTTTGATTTCAACTGTATCATCTTCAAATTTTTTGAAAGCGCCGCAAGCCGCAGGATTTTCATCTATATAAATAACTATACAGTTTTTGATCATATCAATTTTGTTGAATTGATCATAGAATGCATGGTCGTCACCGTTACGAATTGCCAAATCGGCATCAAGAAGTTTTACCAGATTTTGAAAATCTACGTTCGAGGAATCTGTTTTTGTTATTGTCATCGTGTTGTTTTTACTTTTACAAAAATAATGTTTTTTTATACTCCCACAGATTTCACAGATTTACACAGATGTTTGTGTTTTAAATTTCTCGGAATTATTTATGAGAATATTAATAATATTTGTCTTAAAATATTATACAGATTTCTTTCATGTTATCAATTATCAATAAAAATATGCGTAAACATCTGTGTAAATCTGTGAAATCTGTGGGAAACAAAAAAGCTCCCTTTTTCAAGGAAGCCTTCATATATTTTATGTTTGAAAAATTAATTCACAACAAATTTTCTATCATTAATCAATTCGGCAATAGCCAGCATATCTTTTCCGATCAATCTATCCTCTTCCAGCTTAGCAACTTTAGAACGGATGATTGCAAAGTTTTCTTCAATAATTTTTGAACATTTTGCAGGTCTTCTGAATTCTAATCCTTGCGCTGCAAACATTAATTCAACAGACAAAATATTAACCAAATTCCCAAGAACCTGATTGAATTTTCTTCCTGAAATACTTCCCATCGAAACATGATCTTCCTGACCTAAACTTGTTGGAATTGAATCCGCAGAAGCAGGGAAACACAATGTTTTATTTTCTGTAACCAACGCCGCAGAAGTATATTGAGGAATCATGAAACCTGAATTTAAGCCTGAACTTTCCGTTAATAATCTTGGTAAGCCGTATTTCCCTTCCAATAATAAATAACTTCTTCTGTCGGAAATATTTCCTAATTCAGCCGCAGCTAATGTTGCATAATCTAAAGGCATTGCCATTAATTGTCCGTGGAAATTTCCTCCTGAGATTGATTCTTCCGCACTTAAAACAATTGGGTTATCTGTAACAGAATTTAATTCTGTGTTTGCCATCAATTTAAGATGTTCAAAAGCATTTCTGCTCGCTCCATGAACCTGAGGAACACATCTCATTGAATAAGGATCCTGTACACGTTCACATTCTTCGTGAGCCTTCATATTTTCAGAACCTTTCAAAAATTTAACTATTCTGGCAGCTACTTTTTTGCTTCCTTCAAATGGTCTGATGTCATGAAGTTCCTTTTTAAATGGACTTTCAGAACCTCTGTACGCTTCCAGACTCATTGCAGCCGTCAGATCAGCAAGATCCAACAGATATTCGAATTTCTCTAAACCTTTGATGGCATGAGCCAAAATAAACTGAGTTCCATTAATTAATCCCAAACCTTCTTTTGGGCCTAAAGTCAACGGTTCAAGGTCATGTTTTTCTAATATTTCAGCCGTTTCGAAAATCTGATCTCCTACCCAAACTTGTCCAAGTCCTAAAAGTGGTAAAACCAAGTGTGACAAAGGTGCTAAATCTCCAGAAGCTCCAACAGAACCTTGCTCAGGAACTACAGGAATGATATCTTTCTCCAACATCGTGATCAATCTCTCGATCACCTCCAAAGAAACTCCCGAAAAACCTTTTGACAATGCATGAACTTTAGCAATGATCATGATCTTTGAAAATTCTTTATCAATCGGCTTTCCTACGCCTACCGCGTGAGAAATAATTAAGTTATATTGTAATTGTGCTGTTTCGTCAGCAGAAATTTTGGTATCGCAAAGGGGTCCAAAACCGGTGTTGATTCCATACACGCATCTGTCTGACTCAACAATTTTCTGAACGTTTTTCTGTGATTTTAAAATTTGATCTTTTGAAGCTTTATTAAGTTTCGCTTTTTTTGGATTTTTACAGATTTCCAATACGTCATGGAAACTGAAAACATCTATCCCGTATATCATTGTCTTAATTTTGCTTAAAATTACACATTTAACGATAACTGTAAAAGTAAAATTTCGGGCAGTATTTATTTTTCAAAACAAGTGATTTATTTCATTACTTTTACGTCCGAAAATAAAAACAATAAACTATGAAATTTAAAGCTTTACTGCTTGCATTCTGCTTTGTAAGTGTTGCAACTTTTGCCCAAGACAAGGTAAAATACTCAAAAGAAGACATCAAAAAAATGGAAATGTATCTTTTTAATGAAGGATTCAACACGCCATCTCCTAAGAAAACATCTACCGTAATTTTAAAGGATGGAACAACTTACAAAGGATTCTGTGGAAAAATCGACACTAAAAAAGGACAAATTTTTGAGGTTGCTATCAAAGACAGTATCTCGAAAAAGAGTACGACTTTCAATGCTGATCAAATTGACGAAATGTATGTTTACCCAAGCAACGCTGAAAAGTATGCAAAAGTAGCCAAGTACATGGGAAATATCAGAAATTTTGGAACAAAAAGTTTAAATAAGAATACAACGAACGAGCGTATTCATTTTGTAAACCAAACTGTTTCTCTTAAAAATAAAAAAGACGATAAAGAATTCTTAATGCAGGTTATCAACCCTGGATTTGATAATATTATTTCTGTTTATCACGATCCTAGAGCAAAGGAAACAACCGGATTTTCTGTGATGGGTTCTCCTCAATTAGGTGGTGGAGTTATTAAATCTTATTACGTTAAAAAAGGTGATAAAGTAATGTGGCTTCACAAAGATGATTTTGAAGACAACTATGATTTCCTTTTTGGAGATAATGCAGAATTCATGAAAAAATATCCTAAAAAATCTGTTGAATGGGATTATTTCAGCTTCTTGGTGAGCGAGTATACTCAGATGACAAACGGATAAAATATTCAATTATATCATGTACAAAGCTGTAGAAATTTTCTGCAGCTTTTTTGTTTTTAATGAAAAATTAGAAAGTGTATTTTTGCATTAAAATTATCATCATGAAACTTTACATCAACACAATACTGATTTTCAGTTTATTATTCTGGGGAGCTTTGGGACGGGTTTTCAAGGGTTGTTCAAAAGCGGATGATGTAGCTCATGCTGGCAGTTATGTGAAAAACCTTGATCATATTCCCTATCAGACCAATTATAAAACGATGGGGAGATATCTGACTTCTGAGGCTGTTATTAAAGATCCTATCTTACTTAAAAGAAACTTGGAAGTCACTGAAATTGTTGATAACAAAGTTATTAATGATTTGAAAATGAAAGATCCGTCTATAAAAAGTCAAGTTGACAATATTGATGAAAAATTTCTTCCTTCCGAAAGAATAGCTGAGTATCAAAAAATCATTGAAAAACATGCTAAAAGCATTAATTTTCATGATTATAAAAAGCTATTTAAAGTTGTAAAGCTTGCTTCTAAAATGAAAAAATTCTACATTTTGGACGGTAATGTAAAAGATGATAATAAAGAAGTGTCCGAAAATTATACTTATTCTAAAAATGGTTTTAATGTTCATGTTCCGAAAGGTTTTTATGAAATAACTTCGCTTCAAAATCCTATTATTGATAAAATTTGGATGAGTGACAATGCGATGATCACCGTTTACTCTTTTGAAAAAAATGACAAAAAATCATTAGAAGAATGGAAAAATTTCAAAGGGGAAAACCGTAAAATATTACAGTTATTTGAAAGTGAAGAAAGACTTATCAACCATTCAGTCTTTTTTGAGGGTGAAAAAATTTATGGCTCATTAAAAATTTTAAAACAAGGAAATAAAATTTTATTCGTAGAAATAAGCTTTGACGACCATTTATCTTATATCGACGGCCGAAAAGATTTGTTATCTAAAATTTAAAATAGGTTAAAAAAATATTAGTATCAACAGATAAAAGCAAAATTCCGTAATTTTGTTATATGAATCCTTCTTTAGAATTACAACTCAAAACTTTACCTTCCGAACCCGGTGTTTATCGTTATTATGATAAAAATGAGCATTTATTGTATGTCGGAAAGGCGAAAAATTTAAAGAAAAGGGTTCTCTCCTATTTCAACAAAAATCTTCCGGGTTACAGAACAAGAATAATGGTTGGGAAGATCCAGCGATTGGAAACGACCATTGTAAACAGTGAATATGACGCCCTTTTATTGGAAAACAATCTGATAAAAGAACATCAGCCATTTTACAACGTCATGTTGAAGGATGACAAAACCTATCCTTGGATCTGTATTAAAAACGAAAATTTTCCAAGAATATTTTTAACGAGAACGAAGATTAAAGATGGTTCAGAATATTATGGGCCTTACGCAAAAGTACGTCCTGCAAAGATTTTATTGGAAACTATTAAACATATTTACAAGCTTAGAACCTGTAATTTAAATTTAGCTCCAACCAAAATTGCAGAAGGAAAATACAAAGTTTGTCTTGAATATCACATCAAAAATTGCGAAGGACCTTGTGAAGACCTGGAAAGCAAGGAAGATTATGATGAAAAAATAGACGCCATCCGCGGAATTGTAAAAGGAGATTTCCGAAAAGCAAAGGAATATTTGGTTAATCAAATGATGAAACATGCTGAAAATCTGCAATTTGAACAAGCCCAAATTATTAAAGAAAGACTGGATATTTTGGAAGATTATCAGTCCAGAAATACGGTTGTTAACCCAAATATCGATGATGTAGATGTGTTTGGAATGACCAGTGATGAAACTGCTGCTTATGTGAATTTCTTTAAGATCAGAAACGGAAATATTATTCAGAGTTTCACGACAGAAATTAAGAAAATTCTTGAAGAATCGGACGAAGATATTATGGAAGAAGCTTTGATTGAAATTCGTCAGAAATTCGATTCAGATTCTAAAGAAGTGCTGCTTCCTTTCCATTTATCTGTTGAAATTCCGAATGTAAAATTGATCGTTCCCAAAATGGGCGATAAAAAACGAATCGTTGAACTTTCCGAGAAGAATGCCAAAGAATATCGTCTAGAAAAATTAAAACAAGTTCAGATCATAGATCCGGAAAGACATACCAACCGAATCATGGCAGAAATGCAAAAACTCCTGAGAATGCCTGTTGAGCCAAGACATATCGAAGGTTTTGATAACTCGAATATTCAGGGAACAAATCCGGTTTCCGCTTGTGTTGTTTTTAAAGATGGAAAACCCAGCAAAGCCGATTACAGAATTTTTCACCCTAAAACCGTGGAAGGTGCCAATGACTTTGCAACGATGGAAGAAGTAATCTACCGCCGTTACAAAAGACTTTTGGACGAAGGTGATGCCTTGCCACAATTAATTTTGATCGATGGTGGAAAAGGACAGCTTTCCTCTGCTGTAAAAAGTTTAAGATTATTAGGACTTTACGGAAAAATTACCATCGTCGGGATCGCCAAAAGATTAGAAGAAATTTTCTTCCCCGAAGATCCAATTCCTTTATATCTTGATAAAAAATCTGAAACCCTTAAAATTCTTCAGAGAGTTCGAGATGAAGCCCACCGTTTTGGGGTAAAACATCATAGAACCAGAAGAACAAATTCTACTATAAAATCTGAGTTGGAAGAAATTCCGGGAGTCGGAGAAAAGACAATTGAGTTGCTTTTATCTAAATTAAAGTCTGTAAAACGTATAAAAGAATCCAATTTGGAGACGTTGGAAGAGATTCTTGGGAAAAGTAAGGCGAAAGTTATTCATGATTTCTTTAATAATTAATTAAAATTGTATTTAAAAATCAATATTCAAATAAAATTAATCTAAAAATTTAACTTTTATTAGCAATTAAACATAAAAATTAGATATTTTCATATTTTTTCATAATTTAGTTTTACAACAAAAAACATCAGATATTATGAAAAAAAACTACATTTTAGCAAAAGTATTTGCATTATTTTCAATGTTAGCTACTACCGCTCCACTTTATTCTCAAACGTATTGCAGTCCGAGTTATCCCAGTGGATGCAGCTCTTGGAGAATTACCCAAGTAACAGTTCCTGAAGCAGGATTCAATAATTCATTTGCATCCGGAACCTGTACTTCCGGAAGAGACCGGACTTCTGTTATTATGAATTTAAATACAGGTACAAATTATACACTCAATGTCTCCACAACCAACTGGACTGCCTGTGGAATGGCAATAGATTTCAATAAAGATGGAGATTTTGACGATGCAGGAGAAAACCTGTTCTTACCAGCTTACATCGCCAATCAGAATCAGACATATACTGGAACTTTTATGGTCCCATCATCTGTAACGGCCGGAAATTATAGAATGAGAATCTGGAACCGTCTGGCCAACGCCGGAGCAGGAATGCCTACCGCCGATTCTGCCTGTGCAACTTATGCCTATGGAACTTGGACGGACTATACTGTGAATGTTTTAGGCCCTTTATCTACCTCTGAAGTTTCTTTATCTTCTGCTAAAATTTATCCAAATCCAGTTTCTGATATTCTGACAATTGAAGATACCAAAGCTATAAAATCTGTTGAAATATATGATTTTAATGGAAAATTAATAATAAACGAATCTTTTAAAAATAATAAAAATACATCTGTAAGATTATCTGATCTTGTTCCAGGAACTTATACTGCAAAAGTTATAAGTGAAAAAGGAAATCAGAGTATTAAGTTTATCAAAAAATAATTATTTATCAACCATTTGCTACGAAATAAGCTCTTGAATTTCAAGAGCTTATTTTATTTTACATTATATTAAATATTATTTTTAGACCTCACCCATTACATACATATTTTCCATGGTCGGCGTTGCACTTCCACCCTTTTTCTCAAGAGTTATCGCAAATGCCTGAGCATTTTTTATGTTGGCAAGAGCTATTTTACTGTCTTTATCTTCTGTGTACATTCCTGCACTTACAGGTTTACCGTCTGCAATCGCCCAAAGCTGATACTGCATTCCTTCCGGAGCTTTTGGTAAGCTATCGGCATTTAAGTAAACTTCTTTAGATTTTTTATCCCAGAAAACCATTGCTTTAGAGTCAGAATGTTTTTCCACTCCTTTCAAAACAACCATCTGCATATCTGCACCTGATAACATTTGCCATTTCTGCTGCATTTTTTGATATGCTAAATCTTTAGACTGCTTTTCGGTTTCAAGTTTGGCAATAACTTCTTTGTTTTTAGACTGCGTATTCATCCAGAATAAATTTCCGGCAACACTTACTAAAAATAGCACCGATGCTGCAACAGCGTAGGTTTTCCAGTTGTTATTTTTCTGAGTATTAATCTCTTTTATTTCTCCCTGAACTTTCAGATCTGGTTTTATTTCTGAAATTACAGGTCTCGCTTCTTCAACAATCTGTTCCTGTTGAATTTTATTCCAAATCTTAGATTTTAAATCATTTGGAGGAGTCACGGCCTGAGCCGTTGCCAAATCTTCCAAAGTTTTTTGAGCTTCTTCAAAAGCTGCTTTAACTTCAGCATTGTTCTTCATCACACACTCCAAAATGCCTGCTTCCTCTTGAGAAGCAAAACCTAGAATATAAGATTCTATAATTCCGGATGATATGTATTCCTTAGTGTTCAATTTATTGATAATCTTTTAACAAATCCTTTAATTTTATCAATGCATTCCGCATTTTCGTTTTAACAGTACCCAGCGGTATCTTCAGTTTTTCGGATATTTCATTTTGTGTATACCCCTGATAATAAGCCAGATCTATAAGCTCCAGCTTATCAGTCTCCAAACCTCCAAGAACATCTTTAAACCCGATAAAGTCGGATGATTTATTAGTTGTTGAAAGTTCTGCACTGTTATATACGAAATCAGGGAGTGGTTGGTTTTTAAGCTCGTTTTGAAAGCCTTTTGATTTTAAATAATCAATCGCCGTATTTCTGGCAATATTGATCATCCATGTATAAAATCGGCCTTTGGTTGAGTCATACTGAAGAATGGAGTTCCAGATTTTCACGAAAACATCCTGAATTACTTCTTCTGTATATTCTTTTGATTGTACGATTCGGAATATCACACCATAAAGCGCGCCAGAGTAATGGTCATACAAATAATGAAAACCAGCTTCGTTTTTTTCTTTCAATAAAACGATAAGTTCCTCTTCCGAATAGTTTGTTTTAATAACGAATATTTTTCAATCCAAATGTAATGAAATAAACTGTATTACAAAGAAAAACCAAAAAATAATTTATATCGTAAATGATTTTGAAATGAATTCAAACTTTTATTAACTCAGGAAAAATAATTTAAATAAAAAAATAATTTTTAAATCTAAAACAGAATCTACATCGTAAATGGTAGGTAAGAATAAGAAATCAAACAATATTTAATTTAAAAAATCAAAAAAAATGAATACAAGATCAAAAATCGCAGTTCTAGGAATGGTAGCTTTATCATTTGCTTTCAGTGGAAATCTAACTGCACAAATGAAAGAAAAAACAGTAATGGTAGGTGGAGCAGCAATGTACCCTTCTAAAAATATCATTGAGAACGCTGTAAACTCTAAAGATCACAAAACACTAGTTGCAGCAGTAAAAGCAGCAGGTTTAGTTGAAACTTTACAGGGAAAAGGACCTTTCACAGTATTGGCTCCTACAGATGCTGCCTTCGCAAAACTTCCAAAAGGAACAGTAGAAACTTTAGTAAAGCCTGAAAATAAAGAAATGCTTACTAAAATTTTAACGTACCACGTTCTTGCAGGAAAATATAATGCTAAAGAAATTTGGGCTGCGGTAAAAGCCAGAAACGGAAAAAGTATGATGAAAACCGTTGAAGGTGAAGATGTTACTTTCTGGACAAAAGGAAAAGATCTGTATGTTACAGATGCTAAAGGAAATAGTGCAAAAATCACGATATCTGATGTAAATCAGTCTAATGGTGTAATTCACGTAATTGACACTGTTCTAATGCCTTAATAATTTTTGTTTTTATGGTTAGCTGTTATTAAAAGCCCCTACCTGAATTTCAGGTAAGGGCTATTTTTTATTTTTTGATGTTGTAAACTTTATTTTCCGGCAAAAACCTCCTTAGAATATTCTCCATTCGCCTGAGGAATTTCTATTACAATATTTCCGTTTTCAAAATATCCGATTGTAGAATCTCCATTTTCCAATTTTACTCTGAAAACATCTCTTTTTGTAGTTGCTTTAAAAGTTGCAAATGGTAAAGAACTATTTGGTTTAACCAAAATAAATTGGTTATTATCAATTTGCACTTTCTGTACATCTAATTTTCCGTTACTGTATTTACTTGCCGTACTTTCTGTAGAAGATACAGCAACAGTGCTGGAAACAGTATTATTTACAGGTGCTTCAACTTCTTTTTGAGCTACAATGGCAACCGGATTAGCAACCGGAACAGCAACTAATGCCTGCTTTAAAGCATCCTGGAAACCTTCTTCGAATGCTTTGATGCTTGAGCTACCTTTTGATTCTAAGATAACTTTATCTTTACAATCTTTAAACTGTAAAATCACTTTATTTCTTAAAAAACCACTATCATCCAATATATTCGCATTGATAACATTACATTTATCGTCCTTAGCCTCCATTGGCCAGGTTTCTTCTTCTCCTTGAAGAATATTATACTTTTTAGCTGCCAGTCCTTTTGTTACAAAATTTTTCAGCCCAAAATCTTCTTTAAAATCTTTGAATTTTTCTGGAATAGCAATATATTTATAATCAGAAACCTTTTGCCCAAAAGCTATTACTGAACAAATTGTAAGTATAAGTATTGATAGTTTTTTCATTTTTAAAATTTTAATCATTTCTAAATGTTCCCATATCCAATTTAAGAGAGAAGAAATTAGAATAGAAATTAGAACCTCCAATTCCTGAGTTTGTAATTGCATAATCTAAAGTAAGACCTCTATATTTAATCCCAATACCCGCACTCGGTTGGAAAGAAACTTTTCTTTTAAGATCTTCGATATCTGTAATATTTTGGAATCTGTTTACTCCTAATCTTACAAAAATCATTTTTTGATATCCTACTTCTGCTCCCGCGTAAGGTGTGATACTTGCAAAATCTGTAGAAACAAGAGCTGCCGTTTTAGCAAAATCTACATTAATACCAGCTTCAGGCAAAACATAAATACTACTGTTAATATTGAAAACCTTACTTGCACCTACATTTAATTTAGGCATTGTAAGTTCCATTTTATCCTTTGGTGCAGGGTTAAATTCTTCACCATCTACAATTGTGGAAAGTTCTTTTTGGTTTACACTCCAGAAGTTGACCGTTGTTGTTGCATCTCGAAGCATCCCTCCAAATTTCCATCCGTTGTCTGCCTTATAAATTGCTCCTACATCAAATCCAAAACCATAACCGCTTGCAAATTTACCTACATTTCTGTAAACGATTTTTGCATTTACTCCGACATCTAACTTTGTATTTCCAGCAGGATTAAAAGCATAAGAAATGATTGCCGCGTAATCGGATTGTGAAAATTTAGTGATTTTGTCATAGTCGATATTTCCTTCAGGATCGATCAACTGGGTTGTATTCAAAATATTATCAATACCCAATCTCACAACAGAAACTCCGAAAACTCCTGTTTCCAGAACTTTTGCATAAGCCAGATAATCATATTTTGCAATCGATTCGAAATACTCGGCGTGCATTGCTGCTCCCTGCCAGTCTCTTTCTATCGACATCAAACCTGCCGGGTTCCACATAGGAGAATATACATCATCCTGATTGGAAATCACAGCTCCTCCCATAGCAAGGCCTCTGGCTCCTGCTCCGATATTCAGGAATTCATTGGAATATTTCCTTATAATTTGAGCCTGAGAAGTCCCAAATAATACGAAAGAAGCAAGTAAAAAATATTTTTTCATCATATAAGTTTGATGCTTAGTTAAAGTTTTTTTGTTTTTCTGGCCTTTATTAATCCATTTGCAATGATTGCCAGTATCATAACACCAGATGCAATATAAAATATTGGGCTCATATGTTCCGATTCTCCAAAGATAAAAAAAGCTAGTATAATTCCGTAGACTGGTTCTAAATTAACTGTTAAAATTAGTGTAAAAGGCGAAATATAC
Source organism: Chryseobacterium sp. GW823-FHT05E08 (assembly GCF_058795655.1). Taxonomy (NCBI): domain Bacteria; kingdom Pseudomonadati; phylum Bacteroidota; class Flavobacteriia; order Flavobacteriales; family Weeksellaceae; genus Chryseobacterium; species Chryseobacterium sp. GW823-FHT05E08. The sequence continues at coordinate 786,411 of NZ_JBXAHY010000003.1, forward strand.
TTCATCAGATTCACCGATTCCAACATCGGGAAAGCTGTAAAAACACTTGCCAATAAGCATATTAACGCAATATCGCTGTAACTTATTTCATTCATTTGAAAAATTTGACCACTAAATAAATAAAATATCAATAAAACGAACCATCCAGAGAAGATTTCATAAAAAATAATGTTCCCGGAGCTTGTTTTCCCAAACATTTTTCCATTAAAAACAGAAAATATAGTTCCAAAAATAGCACAAAAGACTCCGTAAATGATTCCTTCTTTATATTGAAACTCTGTTTTAAAAATCAATAAAATACAGGAAACAATTACCACTCCCATGATAACTTCCGAGGCATCGATCTTCCTTTTAAAAATAATGGGTTCTAAAATGGAAGCAAATAATGTTGATAATGATAAACAGCTTAATGCTATCGAGACGTTTGAAACTTTGATCGAATAAAAGAAGCAATACCAGTGTAAAGCCATAGCTACTCCGATCGCAGCCAACTGAAAGAATAATTTCTTAGAAACTTTTATACTCTCTTTTTTATAGACTCTGATAAAAGCGTATAAGAAGATCGCGGCAAATAGCATTCTATAAAATACGAGGATTTGTGCATTAGCCTGAATCAGTTTTCCCAGAATTGCAGTGAATCCCCACAAAAAGACAATTAAGTGTAATCTGAAAAGCGCTAATTTATGCATATCCTATCTCCTTTTATTTTTTAACATGCAAATTTACAAATAGCTTTTACAAATCTTATAAAAAATACGTATTTACTTCAATTAAATTTAAGAAATTATATTAAATATTAATACTGGCTTCAGTTTTCTTTAAAATTAATGTTCATCCAAATAAAAAACCCTGAAAGTCTGTTAAACTTTCAGGGCCTTCAAATAATAAACTATTAAAAAAATAAACTAGGAACTTAGAGTATTTCATAGAGAATATTATCCCTATAACTCTTATGTAAAGTTAGAAAAAATATCAAACATTTAAAACATTTTTTTGTTAAATATTTCACAAAAATCTGAAAACCAATCCATTAAACGCTTGTTTTATTTAAATTCAGAATTCTTATAAAAAGAGTATCTTTAGACGGAAAAATTTGAAATTTTATGGACATTGAATTCAACAAAAGAGAAGATCAGAACAGATTAAAACTATCCGAAATAAATAGACTACTTGCTGAAATAAAAAAAGGAGGAGGCGAAAAACGACTTCAAAAACTTCGTGATGAAGGAAAAATGACGGCAAGAGAAAGGGTGGAATATCTTCTTGATAAAGATTCAGATTCTATAGAAATCGGTGCATTTGCAGGTTACGAAATGTATCCGGAACATGGAGGATGCCCAGCTGGTGGTGTTATTGTGATGATGGGTTATGTTTCCGGAAGACAATGTTTGGTTGTTGCCAACGATGCCTCAGTAAAGGCTGGGGCTTGGTTTCCAATTACCGGAAAGAAAAATTTAAGAGCTCAGGAAATCGCGATGGAAAATAAGCTTCCAATCATTTATCTGGTAGATTCTGCAGGCGTTTATCTTCCGATGCAGGACGAAATTTTCCCTGATAAAGAGCATTTCGGTAGAATTTTTAGAAATAATGCTAAAATGAGCTCGATGGGAATTATCCAAATTTCAGCAGTAATGGGAAGCTGCGTTGCTGGTGGAGCTTATTTACCTATCATGAGTGACGAAGCGATGATTGTTGATAAAACAGGTTCAATTTTCTTAGCAGGAAGTTATTTGGTGAAAGCTGCAATCGGCGAAACTATTGATAATGAAACACTTGGAGGAGCAACTACACACTGCTCAATTTCAGGAGTTACAGATTATAAAGCTAAAGATGATAAGGACGCTTTAAACAGAATTAAAACAATCATGAAATCTATCGGAAGTACTGAAAAAGCAGGCTTTGATAGAATTGAAAGTTTCCCACCAAAAGAAAGTCCAGACAATATTTTCGGAATTGTCCCTGTTTCCAGAGCAGACCAATATGATACTTTGGAAATTATCAAATGTATGGTTGATAATTCTGAATACGATGAGTATAAGCCCGATTATGGTAAAACGATTATCTGTGCAACTGCCAGAGTTGATGGTTGGTCCGTAGGAATTGTGGCTAATCAAAGAAAATTAGTAAAAAGCGGTAAAGGAGAAATGCAGTTTGGTGGAGTTATTTACTCCGATTCGGCTGATAAAGCGACAAGATTTATTGCAAACTGTAATCAAAGAAAAATTCCTTTAATATTCTTACAGGATGTTACCGGATTTATGGTAGGATCAAAATCTGAGCATGGAGGAATCATCAAGGACGGTGCAAAAATGGTAAATGCTGTTGCAAATTCTGTAGTTCCTAAATTCACCATTATTACAGGAAATTCATACGGAGCAGGAAATTATGCAATGTGTGGAAAGGCGTATGATCCAAGATTAATTGTTGCTTGGCCTTGGGCGGATCTAGCGGTGATGGGTGGATCTCAAGCTGCTAAAGTTTTGGCACAGATTCAAGAATCTACATTGAAAAAGCAAGGTAAAGAAATCACAGAAGAAGAACACAATGAAATACTAGATACGATTTCTAAAAGATACCAAAAACAAACTGAGTCTACCTATGCTGCTGCAAGGCTTTGGACAGATGCAATCATTAATCCTACAGACACCAGAAAATGGATCTCTATGGGTATTGAAGCGGCAAATAATGCTCCTATTACAGAGAAATTTAATTTGGGAGTTATCCAAGTCTGATAAATCGATTTCAATTAAAATATCAAGCCTTACTTTAAAAGTGAGGCTTTTTTATTGAGTTAAAAAATATTAAAGAAGCATAAAGTTTCAAAATCTTCTACATTAGGGCAGAATTTTTGTTATTAAATTAAGCTTAAAAGCTAATAGCATTATAACCTTTTTTATTACTAATCCCTAAAGGAAACCTATGAAAAGATTTTTTGCAGTACTTATTACTATTTATACTATTTTGCTTTTATACATGATGTTTATCGGATGTGGCAGAGAAACATCACCTAGAAGTTATTTTCAGCTAATTCCATTTAAAACGATTCACCATTTTTTCTGTGATGATCATATCTACAAACAATCATTTTTAATAAACATAATTGGAAACATCTTTGTTTTCAGTCCATTTGGATTTTTAGGATTAAGTATTAAAAAACTCAATAAAATTATTCCTACCACTCTATCTTTTATAATTTCAATAAGTTTAATTGAATTAACTCAATCCCTTACAGGCAGAGGTGTAGCTGATATTGATGATGTATTTTTAAATACTCTAGGAATGCTATTGGGTTACTTTATATTCAAATATGCAACTTGGAAAAATATAGCTAATATTAGATTTTATTTTGATCTAGAACATAAATTACAAACGGCTTAAAATGTATTAGTCCAATTACACTTTCTTATTTCTACTATTAATAAAGATTTACCACAGATCACACGGATTTTCACAGATGTCTGTGAATATTATCAAATAGTAATGTAATGATATTTGAGATTGCTTCGTCACTACGTTTCTCGCAATGACAGAGCAACGCCTCTATCTTCTATCTTCTAGCTTCTAGCTTCTAGCTTCTATCTTCTAGCTTCTAGCTTCTAACTTCTAACTTCTAACTTCTAGCAAAAGTAAAACTTTGTGTTTGGATCAAAAAAAAGTCTCATACAAATGAATGTATGAGACTTTTAAATAAAAACTGGCGGCGACCTACTCTCCCGCTTTCGCAGTACCATCGGCGCTGGTGGGCTTAACTTCTGTGTTCGGA
>NZ_JBXAHY010000004.1:0-191842 GCF_058795655.1 Chryseobacterium sp. GW823-FHT05E08
CGAAAGCGGGAGAGTAGGTCGCCGCCAGTTTTTATTTAAAAGTCTCATACATTCATTTGTATGAGACTTTTTTTTTGTCCATATCCCAAATACAAAGAAATCATTGATCATTGATAAATTATCATTGATCAGTAATTTTGCTAGATGCTAGATGCTAGATGCTAGATGCTAGATGCTAGATGCTAGATGCTAGATGCTAGATGCTAGATGCTAGATGCATATTAAAGCCAATTTGTTATAAATTTAATAATCAAAGCGGGTTAAAACCCGCTCCTATTGATGAAATTATTATCTCAAATTTGTTCTATTATTTATGGTAGTATATTCTTGATGTGTCTTAAAAATCTATATTAAAATAGATAATTGAAATATTTTAATTGTTAATGTGCTAGAATAACAAATATTAATCTTTTCACAAAATTATCCTGTAATCCATTATCCACATACAGTTTTGGGTGAGACATTTTTATATTGTTTTACTGAATATTTCTCGATAAAACGTTTAACCTTCTGTAAACCTATTTTTTTATTATTCATTACCATTCCTATTCTTTTTAAAAATTTTCTTTTTTTGTTTTTAAAAATTCATTTTTATTAATGTAATTGTTGATTTTTGTTTTTGTTGCATTGAAAATTTGATATGATTTGTTTTAATATGTTAAAAAATATTAAAATATTATTATGTTTGTATCAAAGCACATCAATATGAAAAAAACAATATTTAAGGTTGGAATCCTCCAATCTACATTATTTTGTCTCAATGGACTTTATGCCCAAGAAAAAGATTCTCTTAAAACATCAAAAATTGATGAAGTCGTAGTTACTGCATACGGTATTAAAAAAGAGAAGAAAGCCTTAGGATATGTTTATCAGGATATTAAAGGCTCAACGATGGTTGATGCAAGAGAAAATAATGTTACAGATGCATTGGTAGGAAAAGTTACCGGTCTACAATTAGTAAAATCTAGTGCTGGGCCAGCCGCATCTTCTAAAATTATTTTAAGAGGTTTTAATTCTTTAACTGGCGATAATCAACCTCTCATCGTAGTTGATGGAACTCCAATGTCAAACTTTACGGGAGCAAATAACAATGATTTTTGGAACCCTACCATGGATATGGGTAATGGATTGAGTGATCTTAATCCAGAAGACATTGAGAATATTACCGTTTTGAAAGGTGGTGCAGCATCTGCTTTATATGGTTCAAGGGCAGGTAATGGAGTTATTATGATTACCACTAAAACAGGTAAGAAAAGTAAAGGAGCAGGAATAGTGTTTTCTAATACATTAAATGTACAAACTCTTTTCATGGTACCACAGGTTCAAAAACAATTTTCTCAGGGCAATGCTGGAAAGTATGTTATAGATGGAGGGTCTAGTTGGGGAGAGGAGATCAACGGACAAATCGTTGGAAACTGGGATGGAAAGAATATACCGTTACGTTCTTATGACAATTTTAAAACCTTTTTTAAACCAGGAATTACTAATAATAATACATTGACATTTCAACAGGCTATCGGTGAAAATACAACTCTATTTTCTTCCGTAGGTTATTTAAATGATAATGGAATGATTCCTGAGACGAAATATGAAAGACTTAATATCACTACCCGAGCTACCTCGAAATTTGGACGTAACAATAGATGGTTTACAGATATAAAAGTTCAATACATAAATTCATTTGCAAAGAACAGGCCTGTAGGAGGAGAAAATCCAAATAATTATTATGGTAATATACTCACATTGCCTACAACGGTAAATCTTGCAGATTTTCAAGAAGGAATGGATGTTTTGGGAGCAAAGCAATATTGGTATATAAAAGACGGAAATAACCCTTATTGGTCGGTTAATAACAGATTGAATCAGGATGTAAGAAATAGATTCTTTTTAAACGGAAATATAAGATATAGCTTTGCAGACTGGATTAATTTTGACCTGAAAGTTGGTTCTGATTTATACAATACAAAGGCAGAGCAAAAAGTTTATACAGGAGGAAATGTTGTAAATAGTTATTCTACATCATTTAATAAATCTGTAGAAAACAATTATATTGCTAGCTTAAATCTTAAAAAAGATAATTTATTTGGAAAATGGAGTGGAGCCGCTTCAGTTTTTGGACAGATAATGACTTATAATTACAATGATAGTTCAATTGGCGGTAGCCTTGCCGTTCCGAATTATTTTACTGTTACCAATATAGTAAATAGACAACCAGATGTTTCTGAAGCTAGAATTCGAAAACAAGTGAATTCTGCATTTGCTACTTTCGATATAAATTATGATAATTTTTGGTTTTTAGGTGCAACATATAGAAATGATTGGTCTTCTACTTTGAGTAAAGAGAATCGCTCTTTTTCTTACTATTCTGCAAATACTTCTTTAGTGGTTACAGATATGTTCAAAAAAATATGGGATAAAGAGCTTCTCGGAAGGTTTATAACTTTTGCTAAAATCAGAGCTTCTTATGCACAAACAGGTAATGGCTTAGGTTTTAATGAACTGTTAAATTATTTCAGGACAGAGCAATCAGTCTACCCAAATAATACAGCAAGTAATTTTAGTTCGATTTTATATAACTCTGCTGTTACTGCTGAAATTCTTAAAACATTTGAAACCGGAGTCAATCTCCGCTTCTATGATCGTATTGATTTAGATGTTAATTATTATAATACTCATGCTACAAATCAGTTGATCAATTTGCCAATGAATCCATTATCGGGTTATGTAGCAAGAAAAATAAATGCAGGAGATATTGGTAATAAAGGTATTGAGGTGATATTAAATGCAGACATTATACGTAAGCAGAATTTCCGTTGGAATCTTAATGTTAACTTCTCTAAAAATGAAAACAAAATTTATGAATTAACAGATGATATTAATATTTATAACATTATTGGATTTGATAAGATTGGAGTTGTAGCTTACACAGGACAACGGTATGGAGTGATTATAGGTACAAAATATGCTCGTGTGGAAGATTCTTCAAGCCCATATTTTGGACAGAAGATTCTTGATGGGCAAGGATTACCTACTTCAGATGGAAAGCAATATGTTTTAGGAGATCAGACACCAAGAGCTTTATTAGGTTTAACCAGCGGATTTACAATTAAAAATTTTGGATTCTCATTTCAGATTGATGGAAGATTCGGAGGGAATTTTTTTTCAGGAACAATGTTAGCTTTAAAGGGAGCAGGCCTTGCTAAAGAGACTGTTGTAGATGGAGGTAGAAATTCCTTTATAGTAGATGGGGTTGTTCCAAACGGAAATGGCGGATATACAGTAAATGGAACTGCTGTTACCCCACAGGATTATTGGACAGCAGTTTCGAGCAGAAGCAGTAATCTAGGAATTAATGAAGAAAATATTTATGATGCAACCAATGTAAGAATAAGAAATGTTCAATTAAGTTATAATTTTCCTAAAACATTATTTATAAATACGGCTTTTCAGAGTGCGAAAATTTCCTTTTCTATAAATAATTTATTGATGCTTTATAGTAAAGTAAAAGGTGTTGATCCTGAATCTGCATCTGCTGTAAATACTAATGCAACCGGATATGAATATCTTTCATTTCCAACGTCAAGAAACTTTGTATTTAATTTAACTGTCGGATTTTAAAAATTATTAAAATGAAAAAAATTAACATAAAAATTCTATTATTTTCTGTATTTGTACTAGTTTCAAGCAACAGTTGTGATCGATTTGAAGAAATGAACATAGATCCGAGTGCTGCAACTGTTGAACAGGTTTTGCCCGAATACTTTTTGGCATCTTCTATGCTAGGTGCTCAAATGAACCCGGAAGTTGCTGAAAGAACTTTTGTTATCTATTGGAAAAGTGCGGGGAGACAGCATTATCAAACATCTATTGCAGGAGGAAATTATGATGATGGATATACTTCCAACTATTGGGGATATATATCCAAATGGCTTAATGATGCTAACCTTGCAATTCGTACTGGTAGAGAAAAAAGCTTGAATGGTACCGGAGCAAATTATAATGATAACGTTATCCAAATATCCAGAATATGGAGAGCTTATCTAATGAGTGAATTATCAGATAATTTTGGATCTATTCCAATAGATGCTTTTCAGGGGGTAAATCCTGAGTTTAATAATCAGAAAGATGTGTATTACTTTATTTTATCAGAATTAAAAGATGCAGTCTCAAAAATAAACACTGGTATTACTGTAGGTGATGATGTAAAAAAAGAAGATATTGCCTATCAAATGGATTGGAATAAATGGGTGAAATATGGCAACTCTCTGAGAATGAGATTAGCAATGAGACTATCCGAAGTTGATCCTTCAAAAGCTAAAACAGAATTTGAAGATGCAGTATCTTCAAATAAATTTATATCTAATGCTGATGAAAATTTTGCTGTTGCAGAAAAAGATGGCTGGAATGATTTAACAGGAGTAATGTCCAGACCTTGGAATCAGCAAATAATCTCGGCTACACTCAATAATTTATATCTTGGTTTAGGAGGAGTACCATCACAAAATCAGTTATCAAGTGATTTACAGTCATACATTAAACCTGATGGATATATCGGTAAAAAGTTTACAAGTCAATATCCTCAAAAAACGAATGATCCTTCAACAGGTTATTTTTTAGATGGCTTACCTAATAAAATAGATCCAAGAGCATATAAAACTTTTTTTATTCCTGGAAATACAGCAAGTCCTATATTTCCACAAGGATATGCAGTTTCTGATGCAGCTATGATGAAAGATATGAGATACTCTGACGGATCAAAAGTTACAGTTAATACTAAATATACATGGAATGCTTATACAATTGGAAACTGGGGAACAGCCCTGTCATTAAATGATGTAAGAGGATCAGCCATTTATACGCCAAGTATAGGGCAGCAATATAGAAACAGTACAAACAAAAGAGTATTTTTTGGAAGTTGGGAAAGCTATCTTTTAATTGCTGAAGCCAATTTAAGAGGTTGGATTACACCTATGTCAGATGAAGCAGCGTATAATAAAGGCGTTCAGGAAAGTTTATCATATAATGGAGTTGGTCAATATTATTCTACTTATATTTCTTCGACAGATTATAATAGAGACGGTACATCTGCAAACTATTCTCATACAACAGAGCCGGGTGCATCACATTCTATGAATTATGTTGATGGTAAAACAGGTGTAGCAGGAACTGTTACAATTAATTATCCTTCAAATACAATTTATAAAGGTGGAAATATCAGAAATGATAAATTAACTAAGATTATTACTCAAAAATTTATTGCTAACACGCCATGGTTACCGCTTGAAACATGGAGTGATCAAAGAAGATTGGGCTTACCGTTCTTTGAAAACCCTGCAGTTGAAACCCCGTTACCAAATTTACCGAATTTAAATTCTTCCAATTTTATGACAAATTCAGTGAAAAATTTCCCGCAAAGATTGCCTTATCCTAGCAGTTTCAGAAACTCAGATCCCAACGGTTATACTAAAGCAGTACAATTGTTAGGAGGAACAGATGAAGTTCTTACTCCACTTTGGTGGGCAAAACATTAGAACCTACTAGTTTATTTTATTATATCCTCCTTTCAATGTTATTGAAGGGAGGTATTTTTTTAAAGAGCACTAATGGTAAAAACGACCCTGCTGTTATAAGTAGCTGCAGGAATGGTAACAGACACGCCACTCAACTGTAGCTGTATAGGAATATTGCTGTATGATCCAAGTGCTAAAACTGCAGCAATTCTGAACAATTCAACATCGGTCAGTGTAAGAGTTTGATAATTTGCACCTCCGGTAATCGTGCATAGAACACAAACTGTTGTTCCGTTTCCTGTTCTTCTCGCAGATAAAACCAGTGAATTATGCCATGTAGGATTAGCTTGATAATGTACAGAAACTTTTGCACTACCTAAAAGTATAGGAACACTCGCCGCTAACAGTACTTGATTGGCTGCACTTTGATAAGTCCCGCTATAATTGGTTCCGGCTTCAGTGATTGTAGTAATAGGGACTGCCCAACTTGTACCAGTTACTGTTAAAGTCTGAGCTTTATGATACTGACTAAATACCAAAAGAATAACAATATAAAAATATTTTGTCAGAGAAGATTTTTCGGAAAAATGGCTGTTAAACTTCATGATAATTAATTTTACTCAGTAATAGTATAAGTGATGACGACCGGAGTATTGGTGCGTGCCGATAAATTGGCATATGTATTTGGAACAAGGCTGATGGTGAGTTGATGACCATTATTTGCTCCGTTTCCTGTGAATGCTCCTCCAATTCCGGTGATGATGGTAACAGGTGTAGTAGTAAGGGTCACTTGTCCGGAAGAAGTTCCTAAAGTCCCACCACCAGCTCCGGAAGCGGTTCCCGCTTGTAATCTTATATTGACACCCGGAATGACTTGATTAACAGATGCGGTAACTCTTCTTGTAAGACCTGCCGGAGCAATTGCAGATGTATAATTGATCCATTTCGTAGTATTAACTGCCGGATTTACGACCGTTAATCCTGCTTCTGTTGGGGCAGTAAAATTTAATGTAAAATTTCCTGTTGGTTCTATATCTAATAAAGTTACGACAGGTAATGTTATAGAAACAGCACTATTTCCAGTGGTTTGTGAAAATAGTATACTGGATATAGTTAAACAAAATGCTACTAATATGTCGGTGAAGAATCTCATTTTCTCTTTTTTATTTCATTATAACCAACTTTTATAGACTCTTGTTGATATTTTACTTCCGTTTGTTGCTTTACCACATTAATAATGAGATCTTTGGTTTCCGAAGGATTTAATGTAAAACTAAAAGTATCCATTGAAATTTTGTAGCGCTTATCCAAACCATTTCTGTATATTTTTACATTCCAAGTGCCGGGACGCAGATAGGTAAAATCAAAATTTTCTCCTAAAAAGCCTACTTTTCTATAAACTTGTTCACCATTAGAAGCTTCAATAATAATGCTCTCTCTTTTCTTTTTTTCTTTATTAAATTGAAATTGAGCAAAACTCAACTGATTGTTTTCCGAAGATTCATTAAACTGAATATGACCTTGAATATTTGCAGCTGTCGTTACATTAAAATTAAAAACATTCTCTTTATTAGTTAATAACACTTGAGTAGGTAATGTAATATCAGCAATATCATTAATTTCTGTTGTTGAACGATCGATTTCGAGGAGATAATCTCCGGGAGTTACATTTTTAAAAATATAATTTCCATTTTTGTCCGTTACAGAGAGATGGCTGCCCATCATAAGTCTTATCCCGTCAATTTTTTTTGTTCCAAGATTACCGATGTTTCCAGATAAAGTAGTGTATTCTGCAATTTTTTGTACGGGAGCATTGAGACGCAATGTATAACGAAGTGAAAATATAAAATCTTTATTTCCTATTTGCCCACGTTGTAAAGCATATCTACCGGAAACATCAAATTCATGACCTTTAAAAAGCTGTTGGTGAAAAACAATTTCAAACAAATTTCGATCATTATAATATTCTTCAGGAAGGTAATTATTTTGATAGAAAATACTTAAAGAGGTATCGTCTGAAAATCTGCTTAGAATTCGGGCTCCATAATATATTTGTTTTTCATTTTGCATCTGATATCGGGATGTTATGGCATAACTTCCAAATACATTAAAAGAGGTTTTAAATTTTTCAAAAGCCAAATTAAGAGTATAAAAACTTGAATTTCCTGTAAAATCCGATAGATAATTATCCGTTTGACCAAATTGAGATTGCGCATTGATCTGGAAAATACCAATCTGCTGATCAACACTTACTCTGACGAATCTTTCATAATAATCAAATTGTCTGGGCTCCAAACGATCCTGGTATTTCTGATATCCATTATAAATCATCAAAGACCCTTTTTTTGAATATTTATAATTGATTCCATACTGAAGATAATTTCTATACGGAGCTGCTAGAAATAGAGTATCTCTTTTAAAATTTCTTGCATCCTGTACATAATTGGCGAATAGATTGAGCCTTTTTGAAATTTTGTATTGAAGATTTCCATTAATGGTACTGGTATTTGTAAAATAACCAGCAAATTGTGGACTAGACCTCATATACATTATATTTCCGTTGAATTTTTCAAAGCTTCCCAAAACCTGTATCATGTAGGCGTTTCCTTCCGTTCGGTCAGTTTTACTGTAAGCCACTTCACCAGAAACGTCAATATTTTTATTAAGTTTAAATTTTCCTGTTGCGTAGGGAAGTTGAGCATTAGAATCTAGTTTCAATCCATTAAGGCTAAATCCTACATCCTCAGTTCTTGGTATTTTGTATAAATAACCGGCTGTAATTTCAGATTCTTTATTAAGTTTAAAGGTTGAATAGACATTAAATTCATCTTTTACATCCCGGAAAAATCTCGGATGATTATAAAAACTTCCTATGCTGAATTTTTTAAAGTTATATCTAAATTCTGCACCTCGTCCGTACCTTGCAAATTCTGTAAGATAAGAGGAAGTATACGTTTTATCACCCAGATGAACGAAAAAGTTATCTCTTTTATAATTGATAAAATATTCTTCATATTGAGTAAAAGAATTAAACTCTACAGGATTTTTGGTTACAACATGAAATTCAATTTGTCCTTTATTTTCTTTGTCTAGGCTTCCTTTACCATAAATTTCGCCTTGAAAACCATCATGATAAATCCCTCTGTTTTCCATTCCAATGAAAGATAAAGATGCTGAAATAGGTAAACGATGGTAAATATCGTCTTCAGTAGGTTTAATGGAAATAATTTTGGTACTTGTATAAACTGTTTGAATTTCTTGTGGGTTATCAACAGAAGAAACTGAAAGATTTAAATTGAAATATTCATTTTTTCCTAAATCGGGACTTGTACTTTTGCTAACGGTAACAATTTTTGTTTCTCCGGGTTGTAGAAGAAGATGAGATCCTTTATCAACAACTGCATTTTTACTTTCGAGTAAAAGATTTTCGGTGATGTTTCCGCTATTTTTTAATAGAAAAGATGAGTTGATCGTTTCTCCGGCTTTTACAAATTCAGGAGAGTTGATCGCTGTTACGGAAAGTTTTTTGTTTCCGGAAACGATTACCTGTAAAGATTTAATGATAGGGTTGCCATTATTTTTCTCTTTTCCATATAAAGTTACCGTATAATTTCCTTGTGGACATTCTGCAGCAATTCTTAAAGGAACAATATAAACAGAACTTTGTCCTGCCAAAACAGGATATTCACTTTTTGTGATAATAGGGACAATATACTGACCGGAAGTTTCTACTCGAAAATCATAAACCTTATTTTCTGAGGTCATGTTTTCTATGGTAAAGGAAATAGAAGTAGCCGTTCCCGGCAGTAGACTATCTTTTTTGCTGACAAATTCTTTAGGTTGTTGCTGAGAAAAAATATGTACTGGGAATGATAATAGAATGATAAAATAAAGTGTCCAATTTTTAATCATTTTTTACTTCTAGTTCCACATTCAGTGCGAATGCATTTTCGTCTTCATCGGTTGCTATGATGACGGCATTGTATTGATCAGGCGGTATTTTATCGAGATCAATATGATATGATTTCGATGTTGTTGGTAATAATCCCATTGCCTGACTAGAAAAAGCACCCATTTTTTGTCCTGTTTTACGATTGTATATTTCGATAGATGCTGTAGGTTTAGAATAAATATTTCCTTTATTGGCTATTGCAATTTTTACAATTTGTTTACCTTCTTCTTTTTCAATTTTTACGCTTTCAAATTTTAGATCGGGTTTTACTTTTTCAGAATCATAATCTGTAATTACCTGAATGGCATATCGGATGATAGAAGTTATATTAACTCCTTGCTTGCTATCACTTGGCTTTATATCTTCTACTGGTTCGATCATGATCACACTCCAATAACTGCCCGCTTTCGAAAGTTGTTTTGGAATGGTGATTTCATAGTATACCTCTGTTTTCTCTTTGCCTTTTAATGTGATAAAATTGGTATTAAGCTTGATCCAATCTGTGTTTGTTCTTTCATTCGTACGTGGATTGGTGTAGCCGATTGTTCCATCTGCCTGATACGTAAAATCCTGTAAAAATATTTTTACACTTTGCGGTTTGTTATCTGTATTTTCTAGGGCAATTTTTCCTTTATAAACTTGTCCGTTTTCTACTTTATAGTTGTGGGTAAGCCCATTTAAGACAACGATGCTGGCCTGTAAAAATGTAAACGGAATGAGCAGATAAACAAAAAAGAGAATGCGCTTTATCATTTTAAATGTAAAGTTTTATGGTTAATAGAAGGCAAAAGAAAGCTAAGAAGAAACTGATAAATCGATTTCTTCTTACTTATAATGGGATGTTTTCAGGCTTAATTGTCTGAAATCGTGTAAGTAACAGTAGCAACAGTAGTCGCAGTTGCCTGTAGATCTGCATAGGCTGCAATTCCACCAGGTCCGCTACCTGCGGCTAGGGCATACGTAAGATTATGACCATTGTTAGCTCCATTTCCGGTATAAGCACTTCCTATTCCTGAAACGATTGTCTGATCTACAGCACTTAATGTTAACTGTGCTGATGGAGTACCCAATGTTCCTGCACCTGCACCAGTAGCGGCGGCGGCTGTAACGTGAATATCTATTCCCGGAATAACTGCGTTGAGTTTTACGGTAACATTACGGGTAGGATCTGCAACAGATTTAATGGAAGAATAATTCAGCCAAAGCGTCGTATTGGAAGCATTTGCAGTAACTGGTTGTCCTGCTTCAGTAGGAGCTGTAAAGCCTAAAGTAATATTTTTAGTAGCTGCCGGTTCAATATCAACTAAAGCAACTTCTGGGATGCTAATAGTAATTGTATGATTGTCCGTGTTCGTGTCTTGTGCATTTAGGTTAGCAGACACAGCAAATGCGACTAGAGACATTGCAATTGAAAATTTAATTTTTTTCATGGTATTTAAAGTTTGGTAAAGTGAAGTTAAGAAAATTCAACAAAGTATGAAATATTTTTATAATATTTTTTATATGCTTATTTATTCACTATCAATATTTTGTTATTAATTTTTATTGTTTAATTTTTTGAAAAATTATTGAATAATTTGTATTTAATTTATGATCGTAATCAACCAACAAAAAAGTCTTACACAATTTGTATAAGACTTTATGATATTGAATACTGTTTTAAATTATGCCCAATGCGGATCTGAAATGGAAGTTTTTCCTGTTTCAATTCTTCCTGCAAAATGCCAGATGTTATTATCCAAATTCACCTTCAGATCGTACCAGCCTTTGGTTTTATCTAAATTGATACTTATTTTTTCTATCATACCTAATAAGATTTGAGTTTTCTTCTTTTCATAAAGATTTTCTAAATCTATAGTGGTACCTATGCTTTCTTTTTTATTCTTTTCAATAACTAATACAACCTCATTTTTAGCAGGATTATTAATCAACGAAATTTTTAGTTTAGGGTCGTTTTCTCCTTTAAATTTTCTGTAAAAGCCATTCGGTCCAAAAACTTCATGATCATATTTCTCGACATTCACATCATGCGATAATTCTTTTTTCGAATATAAAGCATAAGAAAAATGGAAATTATCATGATCAAATTGTGTTCTGTCATAGATCAACAAAGGAACTGCGGCTTCTTTTAAATTGGTCATTTTAATATTTCCTCTATCTAGATTTACATGATAATCATAGGGAAGAGCGTTGGAAGGTTTTGTTCCTTTCTCCTGAATGTCCAGTAAATTATCATTCAATTCGTTTTCAGAGTGCCATTTTAAATTCGGAACAGGTTTATTCTTTGCTGCGTTGATGGTCTTTGCATAATCTTTTTGATTTAAATAATCCATCTGCGGAGCTATCACATTAGACGAATTAAAAGCGGAAGTCAGATCTCCACAGATCGCTCTTCTCCAATCGCTAATGTTATCAACTGTAACATCTTTTTTATATTTTTTCTGAATGAATTTCTCTAAAAACTGCAGCACAGAAGTATGATCCGAAACTTCAGAATTTACAAAACCACCTTTAGTCCAAGGAGATGCAATAATCATTGGAACTCTGTATCCTAAACCAACCGTTCCTTCAATTCTCTCATGATCTTTCAATTTTTGAGTCAACATATATTCCTGATTTTTGCTGACATATTCTGCACCTTCTTTTCCATTCATATCAATAGGTTGGTTTGGATTCATCGGTGGAGCAAAAGGTAAAACGTGATCGAAATAACCATCATTTTCATCATAATTAATAATGAAAATTGTTTTTTTCCAAGTTTCCGGATCTTTGGTTAAAATATTTAAAACTTCAGAAATATACCACGCGCCGTACCACGGTGAACCGGGATGATCAGAGAAATGTTCGGGAGCTGCCAACCAAGAAACCAACGGCAATTTTTTCTCTTCAACATCTTTTCGGAACTGAAATAATACGTCACTTTTCGGTACAACCAATCGTTCACCATTTTCATCCTGTCCGATTTCCAGATCCCAATATTCAGTATCGTTTGCGTTGGTGGTGAAGGCTTTTTCGTGAAGATTTTTTTCGTACTGAGAAAGTTTAGCAAAATTTTCAGGCTTATATTTTTCGAGATCTTCATTAAGTTCGGCGATCATTCCTTCAAATCTTTCTTTTTGACTTGGATTTTTCTCAATTTCCTTTTTTAAATAAGAAATAATATTCGGAATATTTTTATAATATCCTTTTGAAAATTTTACATTAAAGTTGGAGAACCACTCAATCGGATTATCCGTAAAATTACTTAACCAAGCTTCTTGTTCACCCGACATTCCTTTCGGAAGACTGATCTCATTCTGATAAATTTTCCATGAAACATTGTTTTCCTCTAAAATTTCTGGAAAGCTTTTCCATCTTGCCTGTTTAGCTTTTTCGTAATCAATATTTTCATTAAAAACATTGGCTTTTGCTTTACCATTTTGCTGTTCTCTCAATGTTCCAGACCAATGGAAAAGACGATTTGGTGTAGTTCCTGTCAATGATGAACAGAAATATTGATCAAAAATCGTAAATGCATCAGCTAGTTGATAATAAAACGGTAAATCTTCACGATTATAATATCCCAACGTCAGCGGAATGTCTTTATAATCTTTGTTGCCCGACGATTTTGCCTGAAGCCATTGATCATATTTTCCTTTATTCAAGGCTTTTTGCTGATTGTCCCAAGAGTGGGGAAGGGAGCTCATCCAGGTAGCTTTTGTATTTCTAAGATCTAGACGTGCGGGAGAAGCATATTTTCCAGCATCACTTTTTTGAAAGAAAGCGGAATGTCCATCAGGTTTGATGAAAGTTCTTTTATCTAAAAAACCTCTCACTCCTTTCAAAGCTCCGAAAGCGTGATCAAAAGATCGGTTTTCCTGCATTAAAATCACAACATGTTCTGCATCATAAAAAGTAGACAGAGCAGCGGGTTCAATCGTTAAAGCTTTTAAAATGGCGGGATGCAAAACGCTTGATGTTCCCAATCCGGCTAATAAAAGACTCGATTTTTCTAAAAATTCTCTTCTGTTCATATTCAATCGTAATAAGAAAGAAACCACAAGATAATAGATTTTCCTGTGATTTCTTTTTTGATATTAAAAAATAGTTAGATTTTTACTGTAACCACCAAGGTTTAGAGTTGATGTTGTCATTTCCTCCATATTGTGATGTGAGCGCAGCTTTTAAATTTGTGCTATTATAGTTGTATTCAACCTGTGGATATCTGAACCTTAAAGGTGCTGAAACTCCTGTCTGCAAAGGATAATTTGGAAAACCTGTTCTCAGATAATCGTAATAAGACGTCCATTGGGATTGATGAAACATCGTCATGTATTTCTGAGTCATGATCTTCTCCAATTGAGTCTGCAACGGATCTGAATTATTATAAACAACTAAAGAAGTCGTTAAATATTGATTCACATCAAATCCTACGAAATATTGATTCGGATTTTTTACATAGGTTTGATAAAAATTAAAACTCGCTTTGATCGCGTTATCATAATGCGTTTTTGCTGATCCCGAAATCCATCCTCGTGCTGTTGCTTCTGCTAAAATAAATTCTAATTCTGAATAACTCAAAACCGATGAAGGCTCATTCGTAGCGTCTTTATAGAATCTATCATTTACTTTAGAAATATTTTTTGCTGTAACCAAAGCTGCATTATCAGAATAAGCTGAAGTTGGGTTTCCACCGTTGTATGCTGTAAAATCGGTGATTGCTTTTCCTGCTTCTTTCGCTCCTGTAGTCTGTGCTGCAAACGTAAACAAACGCGGATCTTGTCTGGCTTTAAACATGTTGATAAAATAATCCGCCATATACAAACTCGAACCGTAACCACTGTTGTTGAACATCGTGTATCTGCTGTCTGCTGCATCTGCGAATTTCAATTCTCCATTGTCAGAAATTGAAGTCATCAAAGTTTGAGTTCCTGCGATGGAAGCAAATTCTGTTGCAATGTTATATGTTCCTAATGTCGTTTTTTTAGACATCGTAATTAAGATTTTCAAACGGAAAGAATTGATCAGCTTTTTCCATTTGGTAGCATCTCCGTTGTAAATAATGTCACCTTCAATTTTATCGCTGGAATTAATAAGGTCGTTGGCTTCTTTTAATTCAGATAAAATTCCTGCCATCACCGTTTCCTGAGTGTCATATTTCGGTTGAGTGATACCAGATTCTCCCTTCAAAGCTTCAGAATAAGGAATGCTTCCGAATTTTAAACTTAAATTAAAGAAATAATAAGCTCTGTAAAATTTACCAATCGCCTGATAATTTTTATTGTTGATTTTTTCGGCTTCCTGCATCATTTTCGTGGTGTTCAAAAGCCCTGAAGTATACACGTCGAATGAAGCATCATTCCATTTCATGTATTGATAAGTGTTTTCTCCGTCCGTCCCGATCATCATTCTTGAAGCGTACATATTGTCACCGTTCACCTGAAAAGCAGATTTTGAAACGTATGTTAAGAGGAATTTAGGATCAATACTCGCCTGATCGTTTGGATTTTCATTGATCGTATCAAGATTGGTTTCGCAAGATGTCACTGCAAATAATCCTACGATAAATAATGATTTTATAATATTTTTCATGTTGATTGAAATGCTTTTTAATTAAAATTTAAGATTAAATCCAACTCCGAACCATCTGCTTGACGGATCCTGAATATCATTCCCTGTTTTGATCTGGAAATCAGGATCAGAGTATAAATTTTTAGATTTTTTCCACATTGCAAGGTTGTACGCAGAAATGTTGGCTGTGAAACCTTTTACCATCCCTTTTGGATTAAGCAAAGAAGAGAAATCATATTCCAGAACGACTGATCTCAATTTCACAAAAGTTCTGTCGAAAACGTTGGCAAATAATTCACTTTCATCCTCGGTTACTCTTGCTTGGTAAGGATAATTCTGTGCCCAATCCTGGAAACTGATAGCTTTTGTGTGTGGAGTATAAGTTCCTGTCGCAGCGTTATAATTTACCCCATCCGGAACGAAATAATACGTTCCCGGATTCGCATATTCCTGATCTCTGTACGCTGTAGAATTTGGATGTTTTCCACCCCACCACATTTTTTCGACCACCTGAGATCTCATCACACCGCCGATACTTCCGTCGATCCCAATGTTTAAAGTGAATTTTTTATATTTGAATGTGTTGTTGAAACCAAAGGTCCAATCCGGACCGAAATGGCCTAAGTTGGTTGGTGTATTTGCTCTTGTCGGCATCCCTGTTTCTGCATCTAAAATCACTTTCCCGTCCGGAGATTTTTGCCATGTGAGGTCATAGTAACTGTCCATTCTTTCGCCAAGTTTGATGTTGTTGTAATTCGGCATATCTCCATAAATGGAAGTTAGTTTTTGCTCGTATTTACTCCAGTTGATCAAAGATTTCCAAGTGAAATTGGCGGTTTTAATAGGAACTAATCCTAATGAAATTTCAACACCTTTTGTAGTATATTCATTTCCATTTACATATTGCGAAGTGAAACCTGATGACTGCGCACTCGGGAACTGAAGAATATTATTATAATCTAACGTTCTGAAATAGGTTGCGTCTAGTGTAATTCTGTTATTAAATAAACCTGCTGTTAAGCCTAATTCATAAGATTTCGTTTGTTCAGGTTTTAAAGAATTTTCGTAGTTTAAGGTTGTCGGATAATAATACGTAGGATTTCCGTTGTAAGTCACTCCGCTGTTATTCAGATAATAGTTTCTGATAGAGTAAGGCTGAAAATCATACGCTACTTTTGCCCATGAAGCCGATAATTTTAATAAATTAATAGATTCCGGCATTTTAACCAAATTCGAAATCACTGCACTTAGTGAAGCAGACGGATAGAAGTATGATCTGTTGGCTTTTGGCAGTGTAGAAGACCAGTCATTACGTCCTGAAATGTTGATGAAAAAAGCATTATACAAACCTACATCGATCGTAGAATAGACACTGTAAATTAATTTTTCCTTTAAATAATCGTAATATTTTACAGAACCTACGGAGTTATCTAATGTGTATTGTTCAGGAACTTTCAAGCCGTCTGTTGAAGCATTGTCAACATCATTTTTATAATAAAAAGTAGAACCTCCGGCATTGATAGTGAAATCAAAATTGTCTGAAATTTTCTTTTTATAAGTTGCTAAAACATCAGAGTTGAGGTTCCAGGTTTTGGTATCATTCAAAATATAACCCCCACTTCTCGGTGCGCTGTAATTGAAATAAGAATATGGACTTAAAATTTCCTGCTTATTATGATTCTCAACAATCGATATTTTTCCTTTTACTGAGAAATCTTGTGTGGCTTTATATTCTAAACCGGTCTGCGCATTGATAACATCAGTCCTGTTTTTATTTTTGTAATATTCGGCTCCGAACCACGGGTTGTTGTACCAAGCGTAGTTCCAGTTGGCTTGTGCAGTTCCTTCTTTTCCGGGAATCCACATGTGATTTTTAAGATCTCTTCCATCTACGTCACCACCCATCCAAATTAAAATGGTGTACATGTGACCACTTGGATTGTAGTCGTAATTCGGAATATTTGGGGTAAAGGTTTGATTGAAATTAAACTTTGTATCAAAGATCAATTTATCTCCCAAGTGATTTTCTGAAGAGAAATTAATTCCATAACGTTGTAAGTAAGCTTCCGGAACTCGGTCATCATAATTCATAAAGTTCCCGGAAAGTCTGTACGTATCTTTATTATTTTTATAGCTTACTGAAAAACTATTATTATTGATAACCGCAGGCTTTAAAAATGTAGAAAGATTATCGTGATATTCCCAATCAATAGGAACTCTTTCATATCTTGATTTATCGTTGTACTGCGTTCCCGTCACCGCTCCATACCAAGGAATTGTTTGTCCCGTTACCTTATCTCTGATCGGACTGTTCCATTGTGCAATTTTAGTTCCGGGAACGAATTTTGGTCCCCAGATCATATCTCCGTCATTCACACCGCCGTCTGCACCGTCCCAGAATTCATATTGTCCGTGAGAACCGTTTCCATATTCTGTCTGAGTTTTTGGAAGATTGGTAAATCCGCCTGTAACCATTGTATTTTGAGAAAATTCAACGGTGAAGCCTTTCTTTTTAGCACTTTTTGTAGTGATCAAAACAGCTCCGTACCTTCCTCGTGAACCGTATAATGCAGAAGCGGGAGCTCCTTTCAGAACATTGATATTTTCAATATTATTTGGATCTAAATTTTGAAAAACTTCTTTCTCAACGATTACTCCATCAATCACAAAAACCAGATTGGAATTTCCTCTTAACGTAAATTCCGGAGCCTGTTGCATTCCTGTTGGATTGGAAACATTCAATCCGGCAACCTGTCCTGAAAATAGATTTCCAATGCTTGGTGTTGTAATAGATTCAAATTGTTTTGTTCCGACTTCCTGAGTGGAGTAACCAATTTTTTCTTTCTTTTTTGCAATACCCAAAGCGGTAATTACAACACCTTCGATTTGTTTTTCACTTACCTTTTTTAAGACAACTGAATAATTTCTTTTAGAAGAAACCTCAATGGAATAACTAGAAAACTCCGGAGAATAAAATTCAAGAATATCTTTTGGGTTGGCTGTGATGGTAAAATTACCGTTTTGATCGGAGGTTACCGATTTTCCTGAGTTTTTGTCAGTGATATTTACACCAGAGATCGTAGAACCATTTTCGGATTTTACATTTCCTGAAATGTTGATCTCTTGGGCGGTTAAATAGAGGGGGAGTAAAAAAATCGCAAAAGTAGCTAAAGTCTTCTTCATTTTTTTGAGAGCAAATTTAGCGGTGCATTGTTACTTAAATCTTAATCCTGCATTACGATAAAAATACGATTTCAATAAGAGACAATAGAAAAATTAACGAAAGGATAAAGCGAAAAAAGCTGTTTATATCAGAGTTTTTGCTTTATTTTAAATAGTATTATTAATAGGTTAAAGGATATTTTTAATCTTAGAATCTACTCAAAATTCCCCAGTGGATTTTTATATCATTAAACTTAAACGGATTTCCAAATTCGTTACCATTCGACAACTGGAAACTCATCAATCCAATCGGAATGAAGAAATTGAAACCGAGCCCGACACTGTAGAGCTTCGGTTTGACATTTAAGGATTTATTATTGAGCTGGCCGTACTGCCCGAAGACATCGAAAAATGCCTGATTTCCAATTAAATAACGATATTCTAAACTTCCGTAATAATAGAAATCAGCGGCGAGGGAATTTTCATTGAATCCCCGCATGGAATTCCAGCCTCCAAAACGATACAACTCGTTGGCGGAGAACTCAACTTTTGAGTCCATCATGGCTCCTTCTGCCTTTATATTCAGAAAATGATTTCCGTTGATATTATAATTATGTTCCCCAAAAAAGTAGAATTGATTTTGTGGAGCTTTAATATTGTCTTTCGTGTAAGTTGTTGTCAGATAATCATATCCGGCACTGATTTTAGTTTTATAAAGGAAAAGATCAACATCAGTAGGTTCCACCATTTCAAACCAGATCCCGATTCCTTTTTTGTTGTAATCTTTCCCCTGAACATATAAAGTATCGATAATACTCGAGCTCTCAAAAGTTCCTCTAAGACCGATTTTATTTCGGTTGTTTATGTGATAATAGAAAGCGGGAAGTGCCTTCACATTGGCAAAAGTAGAATCTTGTCTGAAGATATTCACCTTCATATTTAAACCTACATTAGAATTGAAAAGATAAGGAATGTCGGTTTGTAAATCGAAGTTTTGCCCTTT
Source organism: Chryseobacterium sp. GW823-FHT05E08 (assembly GCF_058795655.1). Classification (NCBI taxonomy): domain Bacteria; kingdom Pseudomonadati; phylum Bacteroidota; class Flavobacteriia; order Flavobacteriales; family Weeksellaceae; genus Chryseobacterium; species Chryseobacterium sp. GW823-FHT05E08. The sequence continues at coordinate 19,178 of NZ_JBXAHY010000004.1, forward strand.
GTCGGGGTTTCTTTGCCAGTATAAATTAACGGTTTCAAAACCGTTGAACATGTTTTTAAAATTGACATTCAGGGTTCCGTTTAGCGTAAATTTATCTGTTTTATCATTTCCAAAACCAATAACTCCGTCAAAAGTGTTGGTTTTTTTCTTTTCCATGAATAGATAAATCTGGGTAGAATCTTTCGTAAATAAGGTCTGCGGTTGCCGTTCTAAGCTAAGAAATGGATGTCCCTGAAACGTTTTATTAATCGCCAAAAGATTTTTATCATCGTACGTTTTACCCTTGAATTCTTTTTCAAGGTTTTTCATAAATCTTTTCGGAACTCTTACATAATTTTTTACGACAAAGCCATCGATGGTTCGTTTATCATTTTTATTAATGTCTAATTCTACAATCGGATAGCCGTTTTTCTGACCTTTATATTTAGATTTAATTCTGCTGAAAGAATAGCCGTCATCAATATATCTTTTGTTGAGAACCTTTTTAGTTGAATCTAAATTTTTAGTGAAAAAATCTTTCTGAATTTTTAATTTCTGCGTAATCGAATCTGAAAGATTGACATACGTTTCGTTGAAGTTTTTTCCTTTATTGTAAAATATTTCGGTGCTGTCGCCTTTTACTTTGACCTCTTTTAATTCAGTGAAAAAATAATTGTTTTGAGCAAGAGAATCCAGAAATTTTACCGCAGATACGGAATCTCTCACCTTTTTTTTGACTTTAGTTTCAGAATCGATTAGAAAATAGTGCTTCTTTTGCGCTTGTGTAAAAACGCAAAACAGGATAAAAAATATTTTTAGAAATAACTTCAAACTTTTTTTAAAACTGAAACTAGTCCAGTTTATTATATTTCTTCATTAAATTCTCATAAGTTCCCTGAGGAAGAATCCATTTTAACGGAACTCCTATTTTCTGCCCGAATTTACCAAAATAATAATGAGCTTTCCATTTATTTTTTCCTAAAAGATTTTCAACGTATTCTGCAACTTCCAAAGGTTCGGTTCCGTCGCCTACGTGAGAGTTCATTAGAGCATACACTTTGTCAAACACGTTTTGGTAAGGCTGAGAAACTTTTGTTTTCACTCTGTTTTCTGCAATATTGGTTTTTATATCACCCAAATGAAGCGAACAAACATTGACGTTCCAAGGATAAACTTCATATCTCATCGCTTCCGTTACTTTGTCCAAAGCAGATTTTGAAGCAGAATAAAATCCACGGAATGGTAGCCCCATTTCGCTTCCAATACTGGAAACATTGATGATTTGCCCGAATTTGTTTTCACGCATTTTCGGCATAACGGCAGTCATCATTTGAACAGCTCCGACAAGATTTAAATTAAATAATTTTAAAATATCTTCTTTTGTAGAATCTTCCACAGCGCCAACCATTCCCATTCCGGCATTGTTGATCAAAACGTCAATTCTTGTCTCAGTTTTCAATACTTCTGCAATCGCATTTTGAACGGCATCATTATCCGTAACATCGGTCGGAATTGATTTAAAATATTGACTTTCCGTATGTTTTCGGCTTAAACCGTAGACTTTATGACCTTTTTTTCCAAAATATTCGGCTAAAACGAAACCGATTCCTGATGAGGTTCCTGTGATGATTATAGTTTTTAAGTTATTCATTATTAGTTTTTAATTAAAATAGTTTCCAAGTCCTCCCAAAACATCGGGTAAGATTTTTCTACTACATCTTCTTCTTCAATATTTAATTCTTTGATCAGACAAAACGGAGCAAAACTCATGGCCATTCTGTGATCTTGGTACGTTTTAATAGAAATATTTTCTTCCGGCTCGTTGAAGCTGATTGATTTGATGGTTAAATCTGTAATTTCAGTTTCTGTTCCCAATTTTTTCAACTCGATATGCAAAGCTGAAAGTCGATCGGTTTCTTTTACTTTCAAAGTTCCCAACCCTGAAATCTCAAATGGAATTTTCAAAGCTGCCGCTGTTACACAAAGTGTTTGTGCGATGTCCGGACAATTATTCATATCTAAAATAATCTTTTCTGGAAATGAAAAATTAGGATCTGGTTGAAGAGTTAGTTTGTGTTCATCTTCTGAGAAAGTCGTTTTAATTCCAAAAAACTTTGCATAGATTTTTGCAATCGCAGAATCTCCCTGAGTTGATTCTTTGTAAAAACTTTTCAGATGAATTGTTTCTCTTCCCAATGCAGAAATAGAGTAGAAGTAAGACGCGGAACTCCAGTCACTTTCGACTTCATAATTGATCATTGATGAATGATCATTGATGAATGGTTCGACTTTTATTACATTGCCAACAAAGCTGTTTTTAATTCCGAATTTCGTTAAAATATCCAGCGTCATTTCAATGTAAGATCTTGAAGTAACTTCACCTATAAGATTAATTTCTAATCCATTTTCCAGTTTTCCTGCGATAAGCAAAAGAGAAGTAATGAACTGACTTGAAATATTGGCAGGAACATTAACCTGCGTTTGAGTAATTTTCTTTCCTGTAATTTTTAAAGGCGGAAAACCTTCATTTTCCATGTATTCAATTTCTACTCCGAGATCCTGAAGAGCGCTTACCAAATTCTTGATAGGTCTTTCCTTCATTCTTTTTGAACCCGTAAGAATTGTAGTTTTTCCTTCGGCGATAGAATAATAAGACGTAAGGAAACGCATTGCCGTTCCTGCATGATGAATGTCTACAATTTCCGTAGTTTCAGACAACGCTTTTTTCAGCAATTGAGTGTCCTGAGAATTGGATAAATTCCCGATTTTTATATTTTTAAACAGACTTTCTAAAATCAACAAACGATTCGAAATACTTTTCGAACCGCTGATTTGTACTGTTTTATCTCCGATTAATTTTGATTTTTCTAGCTTCTTCATTGTTCTTCTTAAAGTTAGGAAGCTAGAGGCGGGAAGCGGGAAGTTTGTATTGCGCTAAACTTCCAGCTTCCATCCTCCATCTTCCTGCATTATTTTAATTTTTCATTATTCTGATGGCGGTCTTTATCGCGATCAGTTTTTATCTTCATTTTTTTATCGAAAGCTTCCTGCAGATTGACTCCGGTTTGGTTGGCAAGACATAAAGTTACAAACAATACATCTGCTAATTCTTCACCAAGATCTTTACTTTTGTCGCTTTCTTTTTCACTTTGTTCACCATATCTTCTGGCGATAATTCTGGCAACTTCACCTACTTCTTCGGTCAGCATTGCCATGTTGGTCAGCTCATTGAAATAACGGACGCCAATTGTTTTTATCCATTCGTCAACTTGCTGTTGCAGATGTGTAATTTCCATTATTGATAGGCTCCAAGTGTTGGACTAGTCGTTCTTGATACGTTAACAATGTCTGTAGGAACGGTTCCTGCAATGGTTGTATTTCCTTTTCCTCTCGCGAAAGAAGCCGGTTTTACTCTTAAATTAAGATGAGCTGTAAAATAGTTTACAAACTGAGGATCTTCATTTTTATAACTCTGGATTACACTTGGATTGCTGTCAAAAGGAAAGCCTGCTTCTGTTGTTCCTGAATATTTCAACAAACTGCTTTGAACGATAAAATTAAACTGTTGTCCCGGTGTCTGCTCAAAACTCACAGAATTATCTCTGTCAGAATACACGATGCTATTTCTGATATTAAGTTGCTGTAATGCGCCCTGTTCTGTTTGTCCGGCATCGTTTTTCCACTCATTGGTTGCGAAAATTCCGTTTCTGTTCATTGAAGAAAGAACTTGAGAATAATTAGCAATCGTAGCATGAGTATAAGTATGATTTCCACCTTTGAAAATTCCAATACAAGATTCTCCACAGTTGTTCATGACTAAGTTTTTAGCATTTACCGTAGAAGCAACAGCGTATATTCCATATTCCTGGAAAGTATGCATAAAAGAATTGCTTATCGTTGCGTTGGTCTGTCTCATATCTAAACCTCTGTTTCCTCCGAAAAGTCTTGCGTGGTTCATATTTAGAGTAGAATTGGCAGCCATTCTGATAGAGTTCCAGTTTTTAGGAATCGTGTCATAATAAGGATCATTTCTGTCTCCTCGAAGAATAACTTCCTTGTCTAAGGTTCCATTAATATTTAAAGTAGATCCTGTAGACACTTTCATTCCGCTGTTTTTGTGGAAATAAACTTTCGTTCCGGCCTGAATATTTAAGACTACACTAGGATTAACGGTAAGGTCTCCGTAAATAATTTTAGCCTTATCATTATTCCATGTTGTATTGCTGCTGATAACATTCGGGTTGGAAGGTGTCTGAATAAAAAACTCAGCATCCTGAACCACAGAGAACAAAGTAACATGTTGCTGACCTGCCGGGCTGGTGAAAATTACTTTATCTTCAGCAATGGCTTCCGGACCTGTAGCCTCAGGAGCAATTTCAACGAAAATGTATAAACTGTCGTTTTTTCTTAGCGGAACATCTTTAAAATCATATCCGGATTTTCCGTCTACATTTATTTTATATAAAGAGGTTGCTCCTTTTTCAAGGTTGATTCTTGGGATCAAAATATCCTTATCTTCATTATTATATACTTTTACAGCATAGGTTTCAGATCGAACCTGATGATAAACCGTATCACAGAATACAGTATCTCTTGAAAAGCTAAGTTGCTGTGAAGGAGCATCAAAATTGATGTCATCTTTGTTACAAGATACCGCAACGAGAAGCATCCAAAAAGAAAAAGCCAGTAATAATTTGAATTTCATCGAAATTAAAGTTTAAATAGATTTCAAATTTAACGAAAATACTTTAATTTTCTTATCAAGAAAAAAATATTGAACGAGTATTTGGAAATTAGAAAAAATATTGTATTTTTGCACCCTAAAATTAGCAGAGAAATACCATTACTATTTCGAAAGCAAAACTTTAATTTTTTAAAAAATTGTATTATGAAAAACGGAATTCACCCAGAAAATTATAGACTTGTTGTTTTCAAAGATATGAGTAACGACGAGGTGTTTCTTTGCAAATCTACTGCAGAGACTAAAGATACTATCGAGTATGAAGGACAGGAGTACCCATTGATCAAAATGGAAATCTCTTCTACTTCTCACCCTTTCTACACAGGAAAAGTGAAGTTGGTTGATACTGCAGGTAGAGTAGACAAGTTCATGAACAAGTACAAAAAATTCTCTAAGTAATTTTTTGCTACTAAAAAATATTAAAGCCTTCCAAGACCATTGGAAGGCTTTTTTGTTTGTAAATAGAAGTTAGTTTTTAAGTTAAGTTTGATTTAAGTTTAGATTTTGTTCTCTATTTAAAATAATTCAGGAAAATTTTATTTGTATTTTTGCATTAAGTAGAAATTAACTAAAAAATGAAATAATAGATTTTATTCCATCTACTAATTTCTAACGACTAACTTCTAACATCTTATATAAAAAATGCAATTAGTATTTTCAGATGCGCAATATTGGGAAGATTTCCTTCCGCTTACTTTTACCCGTCCCGTTGCCGAAATGCGATGCGGAATTCTTACTTTCTCCGAAAGGTGGCAGAAAATTTTAGAAAACACAGAAATTTCTTATTTCACGGAAAATTATTTACAGCAAAAATTTAAAAATCCCGAAGAAAAAGAAAGTCTTTTTTTAGTTACTAATTTTTTGCCTACTGAAAATGTAATTCAGCAAATTAAGGATTTGAAACAAGGTGAAGCTTTGGTTTATGAAGACGAATTGGTCGCAGCAAAGATCAATATGAAAGATTTTTCGCTTCATCAGATTGAAAAAATGACGGATATTAAAGAAGAGCTTATTTTCTTTAAAAAACCAACAGACCTATTTACTTATAATCATCAGGCAATCGATTTTGATTTTGAATTGCTTACAAAAGATAGAACTTCTCAAGAACTTTCTTCTACCAACGGATTTTTGGGCGATAAAAAAGACCTATTTATAGAAGAAGGCGCGCAAGTTGAGTTTTCAACGATTAATACAAAAACCGGGAAGATCTACATCGGTAAAAATGCTGAGGTGATGGAAGGTTGTAATCTGCGCGGTCCGATTACGCTTGGTGAAAATTCTAAATTTCATTTAGGCTCTAAAATTTACGGAGCAACAACCATTGGCCCTCAATGCAAAGTGGGTGGCGAAGTTAATAACATTATTATTTTTGGACACTCCAGCAAAGGTCATGACGGTTTCATTGGAAATTCAGTGATCGGGGAGTGGTGTAATTTCGGAGCAGATACGAATTCATCTAACCTTAAAAATAATTACGGACACGTAAAACTTTGGAACTACAGAACCAAAGCTTTTGAAGATACAGGATTGCAGTTTGCGGGTTTAATTATGGGTGACCATTCTAAAACTGCGATCAATACTCAATTAAATACTGGAACCGTTGTCGGTGTTGCTTCTAATATTTTCAGAGAAGGTTTTCCTCCCAATCTTATAGAGAATTTTTCTTGGGGCGGATTTAAAGGCGATGAAAAATTTAAATTAGATAAAGCCTACGAAGTTGCAGAAAAAGCAATGGCGAGAAGAAAAGTACCTTTAACAGACGATGATAAGGCTATTTTGAAATATGTTTTTGAGACATATTAAACGATTATAAATTAAAACTTCAACATTTTTGAAGTTTTTTTTATTTATGATGTAATAGAATACAATTTTTAATTGTCTTACTAATAGAAACAAAACTCATGACCCAAGAAACTTTTAAGGATACGGTATTCATTCTCAAAAATGAGATGTATCGCTTTGCGAAAAGATTCGTCATGAGTAGTGATGAGGCAGAAGATGTGGTTCAGGATCTGATGATTAAGTTCTGGCAGAAAAAAGAGGAGCTGGCACAATTTGGAAATTTAAAATCCTATGCATTGAAGGCTGTCCGGAACGAATGTTTGAACAGGCTCAAGCACCACGATGTAAGACAAGGGTTTGCAGATCTGCAATTACATCGATCGGAGCTTTACAGTATGGAAGTGAATAATTTAAAAGAACATATTATAGGTTTTATAAATCAGCTTCCGGAGAAACAGAAAATGGTGATCCATTTGAAAGATGTAGAAGAGTATGAAGTTTCTGAAATTTCTGAAATGCTGGAAATGGAAGAAAATGCGGTAAGAGTAAATCTTATGAGAGCAAGACAAAAAGTAAAAGAACAAATCTCACAACTGATGAATTATGAACAACGACAAATTTCAAGATAAATACGACGAAGTCTTCCAAAATATAAAGGAAGAAAAAATGGACTGGGATTTTGAAGATTTCCTTCAAAAAGCAGAAGGCGGAGAATCTGAAAATAAAGAGACTCCAATTATTCCGCTTCAAACGAAAGCTAAACCTTCTTTCCCGAAATGGTTTTGGATGGCAGCAAGTGTAGTTTTGCTTTTCGGAATTGGGTTGATTTTTAATTATAATCAAAAATCCGATGTAGAAGATCAGGCGAGACTTGTTGAAAATCAAATCAAGCAACAGAAAAAAGATTTCATTGAAGAAAATAGCGATCATCAAACGCAGGTTGCTGTGAATCATGTGAATGATACAATTCCTGCAGCGAAAAAAGATTCAATCTTTCAGGAAAATTCTGTGGCAGAGAAAGATGTTTTAGATCAAATTCTTCCCAAAAGAGGAAGATTGAAAAAAGAAAGAAGACCTCAGTTTGTAGATAACTCTTCTTCTAAAAAATATGATTCTTCTAAAAAAGATTCTTCGGGTTACAAAGACTCGTATGTTATTGTAAACGGAAAAAAGATTGAAAATGTAGAAGAAGCTATTAATGTGACTAAGTACTCATTTCAGATATTTGCAAATAACGTTAGTGAAAAATTAGCACAGCCCAAAGTGATGGACGACGATTATTAACCTATAAAACAAAGATTTATGAACCTGATCAGGCATTAATCACCTCAGTAAAAATAAAAATTGACTCATGAAAAAAATATTGATAATATTCGCATTTGCTTTTTCCCATTTCTATAATGTTTATGGGCAAGGAGACAAATTTGATAAACTTTTTGAAAAATATCAGGAGGTAGAAGGTGTAACTTCTATCAAGATAGCAAAACCAATGTTTGGAATGCTCAGCAGTCTTAATATTGACGATGCTCAACTGGATCAGATCAAGCCGTTATTGGCAAAAATCAACGGATTAAAAGTCCTGATCACAGAAAATCCGGAAAAAGCCAACAGCCCGGAAGGTAGAAAAGTTCAGAACAACCTTACGGAATTAAAGAAAGATGTTTCTTCTTATCTTAAGAGTTTAAATTACAGTGAAATAATGTCTGTAAATAACTCCGGAGCGAAAATAAAGTTCCTCTCTTCGGAGGCCAAAGATGGAATTTTGGATGATCTTTTATTAAGCATTAACAGCGACAGCGGAGAAAATATTCTTGTAATGTTGGATGGAAAACTTTCGATGGATGATGTTAATAAGATCATTAATTCAAGTGAGACGAAATCAAATACGATAAGTCATACAAGAAATACGCAGACTTCGGATAATAATCCATCTTATTTGAATGGTGAAGCAAGAAATGTAGGTGAATTTTCAGGAATTAATGTGAGCACAGGTGTAAATGTGGTTTACAAACAGGAAAGTCCAACCAACATCAAAGTTATTGCTGATGCCGACAAGCTTCAATACGTTATTACCAAAGTTGAAAACGGTATTCTGAAAGTTTACATTGATAATAAAGGAGTGAAAAACTTAAGATTTAAAAATTTAAGTGTAAATGTTTCTTCTCCAAGAATGAGTGAGATAAAAACCTCTTCAGGCGCTAATTTTTCAACAGTAAACGCTGTTAATGAAAATAATCTTACGATTGATGCTTCTTCAGGATCTACCATTAAAGGAAAATTCAATGCCTCTAATACAATGAATGTTGAAGCAACATCAGGATCAAATATTAAGGCTGATCTTAATGCTAATAACTTTGCATTGAAAGCTTCAAGCGGTTCTGATACCAGCTTTGAAGGAGAGGTTGCCACAGCGGTATTTGATATAAGCAGTGGAGCGCTTTGTAAGGCAGAAAATTTAAGATCAAACAATGTTGTGGCAGAGTCTACATCGGGTGGAAGTCTTTCTATAAATGTTACCACCAAATTGAAAGTGAAGGCATCTTCCGGAGGTTTGGTAAAATATAAAGGAAATCCTGAAATTGATTCAAATATCAGCAAAATGTCTGGCGGAAGCTTAAAGCCGATTAACTAAAAATCTAATTGCCATGAAAATTTTTAAAAACATTTTTTTAATCGCCTCTACAATGTTTGTGTTGCAATCATGTATAGGAGGTTCTCGCAAGCCTGATATGGATTTTTTCAGCAACACTGATTATGATTTTAAGGGAGCGAAGTTTGAAAGTTTTAATGTGCCCATGTTCTTGGCTAAACCTTTTATTAAAAAAGCTTTAAGAGAAGATGACGGAAATGAAGAATTAGTAAAGCTTGTAAAAAAAGTTTCTAAAATTAAAGTATTGACCGTAGAAAATGGCGACCAGGCAATGTTAAAAGATTATGCTAAATATTTAAATAACAACAATTACGAAAACTGGGCAACCATAAAACACGACGGCGATAACGTAAATATCAGAGTAAAACAAACAGGAGAAACCATAAAAAACATGCTGATAACAGTAAACTCCGATAAGGAATTGGTTTTTGTAGACGTAAAAGGTAGTTTTACCGCAGATGATATTTCAAAAATGATTAATTCTGCAACAGATAAGTAAATTTTTTAAAACCCTTCATATACTCAATTATTTTGTACAGGAAAACCGTTCTTTTTAGGACGGTTTTTATGCTTAAGACATTAAATATTTTAATTTATTTATTGAAATTAATTAAAATTTTGCGCAATAAATTAAATTAACATTAAAATAATAATGAAATACTTGTTTCTGTATATTTCTAGCGTATTTTTGCAGAAAAATAATCAGCTATAGTTTTTTGATATAGCAAATGAAGTTTTCATCATATTCAGAATAAGTTAACCCTTATATATTCAAGTTATTTTGTACAAGAAAGACCGTTCCTAATAAGTTCGGTTTTTTTTGATTTAAATTATTGATTATTAATTTTTATTTAAACTATTGAATCGCCCTTTCATATCTCGTTCAAATAGCCTAATTTTGCAAAGAAAGTAAAGATGTCTATTCATAACAAAATTGTAGAGGCAGCCATCACTTTCGATGACGTTCTTCTAGTTCCTTCTTATTCAGAAGTTTTACCTAACCAGGTTTCATTAAAATCAAGACTTACCGATAAAATAACGCTGAATGTTCCGATAGTTTCTGCTGCAATGGACACAGTTACTGAAGGTGACCTCGCTATTGCTTTGGCAAGAGTTGGAGGTTTAGGTTTCATTCACAAAAACATGACGATCGAAGAGCAGGCTGCACAGGTTAACCGTGTAAAGCGTTCTGAAAACGGAATGATCTCAGATCCTGTTACCCTTTCAAAAGATCATACCTTGGCTGAGGCTAAAGAAACGATGAGCAGATATAAAATCTCAGGTTTACCGGTTGTAGATGCTAATAATGTATTGATCGGAATCATCACCAACAGAGATGTAAAATATCAGGAAAACCTTGATATGAAGGTTGAAGAGATCATGACGAAAGAAAATCTGATCACTTCTGATAAAAATACCAACCTTGAGCAGGCAAAAGAAATTCTTCTTAAAAGCCGTGTTGAAAAACTTCCAATCGTAGATTCTGAAAATAAATTGGTTGGTTTGATTACCATTAAAGATATCGACAATCAATTAGAATATCCAAACTCAAATAAAGATCAAAAAGGTCGCCTTATCGTAGGTGCCGGAGTTGGTGTTGGAGAAGATACAATGGATAGAATTGCAGCATTGGTAAAAGCTGGTGTTGATATTATCGGTATTGATTCTGCTCACGGACATTCTAAAGGTGTTTTGGATAAAATTTCTCAAATCAGAGAAGCGTATCCAGATTTAGATATCGTTGGTGGGAATATCGTAACTGCTGAAGCTGCAGAAGATTTAATTAAAGCAGGTGCAAACGTTCTTAAAGTAGGTGTTGGTCCGGGTTCTATCTGTACAACGAGAGTTGTTGCAGGAGTTGGAGTTCCTCAATTATCTGCTATTTATAACGTTTACGAATATGCTAAATCTAAAAATGTAGCCGTAATTGCTGATGGAGGGATTAAACTTTCAGGAGATATCGTTAAAGCTATCGCAAGTGGGGCAGGAGCAGTAATGCTAGGTTCACTTTTAGCTGGAACTGATGAAGCTCCGGGAGAAGAAATTATTTTCCAAGGTAGAAAATTCAAGTCTTATCAGGGTATGGGAAGTCTTTCTGCAATGAAGAGAGGTGGAAAAGAAAGATATTTCCAAAGTGAAGCTAAGAAATTCGTTCCGGAAGGAATTGAAGGTAGAGTTCCTCACAAAGGAAAATTGGAAGATGTAATTTTCCAATTGACAGGAGGTTTAAGAGCCGGAATGGGATATTGTGGTGCTAAAGATATTGAAGCTTTACAAACAGACACCAAAATGGTAATGATCACAGGAAGCGGATTGAAAGAATCTCACCCTCATGATGTTATCATCACTCAGGAAGCTCCGAATTATTCTTTATAAGAAAATTTTAAGAGATAAATTAAAAGCCACACAATTTGTGTGGCTTTTGTGTTTTTAATGATTGCTGTAATAGAATTATCAATAGGAGCGGACTTTAGTCCGCTTTCAAAATGTAGATCGGAAAATTGGCTTTAGCCAAAACTTATATTTAAATCAGTTGGTGGCTGAGGTTCTCGAAGCCAAAATTTAATCAATCTTCAACGAAGAAATTAAGTCAATGAATCAATTGTGTTATGTAGGATTTGCATTAAGATTAAAACATTGCACTAGATTTTATTTTTCTAATATCATATTTGAAAATTTTGACGATGTTAATCATTAAATTGATAGAATTTTAGTTAAAATTAGTCATTAACATCCAAATACTTACTAACGACACCTTAAATTAATTTTAACATAAATATAATATTGGTGTAACAAATCAAAAATAATGGGGACATATTGTAAATATTTTGATTGTTTTAACCAATTAAATGAATTTTTAAAGGGTTGTAACAACATTATGTAAATAATATTAAATTTGAATACGTTTAAATTAGAAAACAATGAAGAGAATTTTCCTTTATGGGGCGCTTGTGTTATCCGTTTCATTAACTGCACAACAACAAAGATGGTGTGGTTTTGATCAAACAATACAAGAACAGGACAAAGCTAATCCTGGATTAAGACAGACCTTTGATAAAATTATTCAAAAGGTTCATGCTGAAAAGAAGAATAATTCTTCTTCAGCGTTTGGGAAGACGGTAAATGGAGTTTATGAAATACCTGTGGTAGTTCATTTGATTTATCCGTCTGGTGCGGCAGTTGGAAGTACTTATAATAAAACTGATGCTCAGATCCAAGCATGGCTTGATCGTGCTAATCAGATGTATGCAGGAACTTACGCTTGGCCGGCTGCTGGTGTACCAGCTGATTTTGGACAGGCTCAAGTATTTCCTATCAAATTGGTATTGGCAAAAAGAGATCCAAACTGTAATGCAACAACAGGTATCGTAAGATATGATGGTGGAACATTAGCTGGATATAATGCATCTGGTATGGCTTATACAACCGCAACTGGTGCAAGTAGAGCAGCTATCAAAGGATTGGCTCCACACTGGCCGGAAGCATCTTATTTTAATATTTATGTAATCAGTATGTTTGATGCTGATCCTACACCTAATGCAGGTTTGATGGGGTTTGCAGCATTTCCGAACAATCTTGATGCAAATTACGAATCGTTCATGAAGTCAGGTGTTGTTACCAATGCTCATGACACTACTTTTGCACACGAATTCGGACATGCGATGGGACTTTATCACACTTTCCAAGGTGGAACTTACGATGCTGTTCCTGGTGATGCAGATTTCTGTCCGCCAACTACTGGTGTTTGTGCAGATGATGATGACGGTGTTTGTGATACAGAAAGAGCGGGAAGTGGTTATACATTATGGCCGGTACCTACGAATTCTCAGCTTAACCCTTGTACAGGTGTAAATTATCAAGGTGTACAATATAATATGATGAATTATTCTAATTCTGTTGCACAGAAATTTACTTCAGGTCAGGGAGATAGAATTAATGATTTATTTATGTTGATCAGAAGTAGTTTAACGACTTCTAAAGGAGCTACAGCTTTACCTGCAACTCCGGTTGTTACTGGAACTCCGGTTGCTGCTGCTTGTACGCCTCCGGGAGTTACTACTCCGGGAAGTTATTTGGTAGGGCCAACTTCTGTTAAACTTGGACAGATTGATAATTCTTCAGCTGGTTATTGGGCTGGAGCACCTTCTTATTATGTAGATTATACTACGCAAACATGTAGAGCAAATAGTTTTACAGAATTATTAGTTACTCAACAACAAACTATTCAGGTTGGATTTGTGAATAATGACCAGTCAGTTAGAGCTTGGATTGATTATAACAATAACGGAACATTTGAAGCATCAGAATTGGTTGCTTCAGGTAATGATGTTGCTGTAGATGCTAACGGACAAGGATTATTGAGTGCTACATTCACTGCTCCTGCTTCAACAGTATTAAATACTCCTTTAAGAATGAGAGTTATTGCTGATGCTCCTAACAACCCTGCTACAATGACTGCATGTGGACAATTAGCTTACGGGCAGGCAGAAGATTATACTGTGAAATTTGTTAATACTTTAGGAACTGCTGACGTAAAAGCAAGTGACAATGACTTTGTAATTTATCCTAACCCAAGTGTTGCTGGAGATAAAGTGTTTATTAAAGCTAAAAACGCTAAAAATCTTGATGTTACAATTTCTGATATGTCAGGAAGATTAGTAGCAACTCCAACTTTAACACAGGAAAGTAACGGAACTTTCAGAGTAAATCATAACCTTGAAAAAGGAGTTTATATGGTTCAGATCTCTAACGGAAAAGATACCAAAACTGCTAAATTGATTATTAAATAATTATTTTAAAATCAAAAATATCAAAGCCTCTATTTTATAGGGGCTTTTTTTGTTGTCCAAATATTTTTGTTGAAAATTAAGCTATTCTTTATTTTTAAAACTAAAAAAAGCTTCCGGAATTCCGAAAGCTTTAATTAAATAGAAATTTAATATTCTATTTCTTCACGAACTTAAATTCATGAATTTGAGAATCTCTAGTATTTATCCTTAGTAAATAAACTCCCGAAGTTAATTGTGATACATTTATTTTTTTGCTGAATGCTTCTGATACTACCAGTTGCCCAGCCATGTTGTAAATATGAACAGATTCCGCTTTTTCAATACCTGAAATACTGATGATTTCTGATACCGGATTAGGGAAAATCTGGATTTTAGTTTTTGTAAGGTCTGATGATGTTCCTAAGGTAGAAGTATGAACATCTCCTGTCATTGTAGAGTTTGCCGATGTAAGGCTTCCTCCACATTGTCCGGTAGTAATTGCTGTATTTTCAACCCAAGTACCGATTGTGTTGGCTGGAGGATTTACAAAAGCACTGTTTCCGGTAGAGTTATAATAAATAAGATTCGGACTTGCAAAAGTACCATTTCCTTCATCTGCTAAAAACTCCCATCTCGTTAAAGTATTGTTCCATTGAATTTTAAATTCACAAGTTCCCAAACCTCCACAAGGCTGTCCGTCAACAGGTGTTGTAATATAGATGCCTTTTCCATAGGTGTCAACTCCTGTTTTAGTAAAGGTGAAAACCTGGTCATCAAATAAATTATAACAGCCCTTAAACGTTATTGTCTGCGCAAAAGCTGAGCTTCCGAGCGCAAGACATAATAAATATAAAGCTTTCATAATCTATTAAAATTGTGATGGGAAGACTCCTTGTAACGAAATAATACATTTCAAAGTAAGGAATGGTGGTCTGTTTTCGTGTGGTTGATTTCCTCCTGCCGGATTTACCATAGTAGATTTCATCGTCGTGTTGGGAGTAGCATCAGAATATTCCTTATCTAATAATTTAGTATCTGCAGGAAGTGCGTTTGTTGGACTATTTTGGTTTCCTTCAGCTGTTACAGCACTCACGGTGTGTGAGTGAGAAGGCATTTGTGTTACCAATAAAGTAACAGATTCTGAACCGCCGGTTTGTCCCATTGTATAATTCGTAGGACCTCCCGTAGCCTGACCTTCGTGAACAAGCATTCTTCCTCTCATATCAGGTAATGCAAAAGTAGTTGTTCCATTTCCTCCGTATTGAGTTCCTAAAAGAGAAAAAAGTGCCTGATTTTGTGAGATTGCTAATAATTGTCCGTTACATGCTGCCCAGTTTTTAGGAACAAAGTTATACGGTACGAAAGCTATTTGTCCAAGAAAAGGTTCTGATGCTTGGGCTTTTAAGGTAGGTGTAAATGCACAGCTAATAAGCAGTGCGCATGCAAATGTAAAGTTTTTCATGATAATCAAGTTTAGTGGAGTAAAGTTAAATAATATTTTACATATTTAGATTATTAAAATAAAAAACCTTTCAGAGTTAACTGAAAGGTGATATTGTGTTAAAATAGAGGTTCTATTTATGTAGGTTATCTTTAAAGTCTTCTATCCTAAAATGGGTAAGCGCATTTCCTTTTTCAATTTTTTCTTTAGCATAAAGTCGGAAATCATTTTCAGTTTTTTCCAGAAGATGATCGTAAGGGCCAACGGCTGAAATTAGCTTTACCAATACAGGCGAAATTTCAAGACAAATGAAAAGTCCCATAATGAAAGCAGCTGCTAATCCGATAATGGCTGAATTTTTTCCTAATTCATCCAAAGCCTGTAGTCTCGCAGCAAATCCGTTGAACTTATCTTCAAAAGTTTCTGTTGATTTTCTTTCTGTTTCAAGGTTCGTATATACTTTTGAAATCTCTTTATCCAAATAGTCCAGTCGTGGTGAAATTTGTTTCTGATAATTTTCCAGATCCTGTCTACGCTGTTCTTTAAGCTCCTGCTTACGTTTTGCATTTGGTCCGAAACCTTCTTTTCCGCTTGTTAAGCCTGATTGTTTTCCTAAAATCTCTTTTTCTAATTCTACAGCAGCAGAATCATATGATTTTTGATATTGAACAACCTTTTCCGAGATTTGTTTCTTTTCTGTTTCAAAAGGTCCACTTTGCTGCAAAATTCTTCCATTCATTTCGCCTTGAAGTTGCTTTTTATTTCTCTGAATAATGGTATTCAATTGTTTATTAACTTCTTTTTCAAAAATTTTAAGTTCTAAAGGTTTAGAAATAATAATTCCCAAAAAAGTTGCTAAGATCAAACGTGGAATTGCCATTAAGATCTGATTCCACCATGTTCCTGTTTTTTTAATTGATGAAACAATGTAACGGTCAAGATTGAAGATCATCAGTCCCCACAAAATTCCGAAACCAATGGATGCCCAAATATTATCAAATACCGTAAACATTGCATAACCTGCCGAAAGTGTTGCAAAAACAGCAGTAAAAAGTACGATACCTCCGATGCCTGCAAACTTGTTCCATTCGCTCGGTGTTTTTCGTAGAATATGGATGTTTCCTCCGGAGCAAATCATCAGAAACTTCTGGAACCAATTTATCTTATGATTCACCTGATTTATAGTTTGTTGATTATTTTTCATTATTGAAAATTTATACAAAAGTAATACTAAAAATCGTACCAATGTTAAAGATAGTATTATGTTTTACCAAGTATAATCATTTTTACATTTAAATTATTGTAAATCAAAGTTTTATATTTTTGATTTAATTGTAATAAAAATTCCTTTCTTTTTATTGAGATTTTCAATTTGCATTTTAATAAAAAAAACATAGTTTTGCAATAAATAAAATAAGAAAAAGTATAAGAATGAAAAGAATTATTAGTTTTTTTGCGTTAATGGTTTTTATTAATGCATTTTCTCAAAATCAACAAAAAGAATGTGGTTTTGATGTAATAATGAAGAAAATGGATAACCGTTATCCAGATTTAAAGAAAAAAAGAGAAGAAGCTGATGCTAAGTTTGCAAGTATCGATAAGCAATCAAGTTTAAATAAATTTGGAGCAACAACTTCTTGGAATGCTTTATACACAGGACAGGTTTATGAAATTCCTGTTGTAGTACACGTGATTGAATCTCAGGCTACTGCAAACGCAAATTTAGCCTTAACAGATCAGGAAATTATCAACTGGATCGACAGAGCCAACAAAATGTATGCTACAACATACGGAAATGGTTTCTATGCTGAAGGTACAGGGCCAACAGGAGGAGCGGTAATGCCGTTTAAGCTTGTTTTGGCTAAAAGATCTCCTAGCTGTATGCCTACATCAGGAATCATCAGATATAACGGAAGTACACTTCCATCATATGATACATACGGAGTAAAAATGCAAAGTAATAATGGAGCTGCTGATTATGATATTAAAAATCAATTGGCTCCGCACTGGCCGGAAACATCATATTTCAATATTTATGTAGTTACAGGTTTTGATGGTCAACAGCAATTATCTTACGGATTAATGGGATATGCAATGTTCCCGGATGCTTATGATTACAGCTATGAAAGTTTTATGAAAGTGGCTACCATTAAAAATTCTAATGATACAACCCTTACGCACGAGTTGGGACATGCATTTGGTCTTTATCATACTTTTCAGGGAGTTTCTTATACGAGCCAGACCACTTGTCCTGTAAATAATAACTGTGCAACAGATGGCGACAGAGTTTGTGATACTTCACCTTCAAGAAGTATGTATGGCGTTGCTGTTCCAAATAACACGGCTACAGATCCTTGTACAAGTCAAAACTACGACGGAACACAATATAATATTATGAATTATACCAATGTGGAACGTAAATTTACAGACGGACAAAGAGACAGAGCGGTATTAATGATGATGGAATACAGAAAGAATCTAATGAATTCAATTGCGGGAAAAGATCCTTCAGTGGTTGTTACTTCTCCGGTTTCTGTTGTTGCAGCTCAGTGTAACCCTGCAGGAACGGCTCACCCAACCAATAATAACTTTGCGATTGGACCTTATAAAGTGAGTTTTGCATCGATCAGCAGTACAACAAACGGATATGATTCTGATGAGGTGGCGCCAATTTATTACGCTGATTATTCTACGGCAACTTGTATTAGACCTGCATATTACACAGATATCAACTCAAATTCTAGTACTCCGTTGAAAGTGACATATATGAACGGATTTAGCCAAGCTGATAAATTTAGAACAAAGGTTTGGATAGATTATGACAATAGCGGAACTTTTGAAACTAGTGAATTGGTGGTGAATAATACTTCTGCAACTGCTATGGCTTCAGGAGCTGTTGTAACGCTTACAAATAATATTACTCCACCGGCTTCTGCTGTAAAAAACATTTATTTAAGAATGAGAATTGCGGTAGATGCAGCAACATTTGCTTCAGCAGCACTTCCTGATTTTACGGCTTGTTCGCAATTGCAATATGGGCAAATGGAAGATTATGCAGTGAAGATCTTAGATGTATTAGGTACTTCTGAGGTTAAAGACAATTCAGATGCTAAAATTGTGTATTCAAAAGCAGATAACAAGCTTACGCTTGTAGGAAGTAGAAACAATATATTTGGAGATTATCAGATCTATGACCTTAGTGGAAAACTGATCCAAAAAGGAATTTCTAAAACAAATGAAGTTCAAATCAATCAGGAGTTGGTAAAAGGAGCTTACATCATTAATTATTCAGATAAAGATCAAAAAGGATCTAAGAAATTTTTAAATAACTAAATTACCAGAAGCCCTTTTTAATTAAAGGGCTTCTTTTTTTATCAAATGACATGGAGAAAATTATAAGTATTTTACTACTGTGCATATTAATGACCAATTGCCAGTCTCAGCAGAAAAAGAAAGAAGTCAAAAACAAACCTACAATATCCGTAAAAAGTGATACCGAGTATTTTTTAGGAACATGGAAATTTGTAGAGAAAAATTATCTTGACGGAACTGAAAAAAAGATCTACCCACTTCATGAATGCATGAAAAAGTACAATCTTGTTTTCGAAAAAGAAAATGGAAATATATTTTTAACTAAAAATTATGCTACAGGTAAAGATTGTTCTGTTAAAAGTTCTTCAGGTAAAATTTCAGTTACGATAAATCAAAGTTCTTTTTCTTATTTGGATGCAGATCTAAAAAAGCTCGAACAATATAAAATACTTTCAAAAGATAAATTTTCAATCGTTTATAGTGATATTCTTGACGGTAAAGTAAGAGATATTGAAGATGTTTACGAAAAGCAGAAATGATTTTTAAATTAATGATATACAGTTGTTTGGTTCTTTTAATTTAAATAACCTTATCTTTAAGTATCAAATCACCAAAATCTTTAATTATGAAAAATTTAATCGTACTTTCATTAAGTTCATTCCTATTATTAATTTCTTGTAATAAAGAGAAAACAATTGATGACGAATTAAAAGAGGCTGCAACCAGTATGAATAAGCTTACTCCACAGATTCTAAATGATGGAATAAGGCTTGATAGCGTTTCCGCAGAACCGAACAGAGTTTTTAAATATAATTATACATTGATTCAGGATGTAAAAGAAAATGTAACGGAAGAAGAGATCAGTAATTTTAAGAAAGAGGCAAAAGAAGGAGCCATTAATGCCATTAAAACATCTGCTGATATGAAGGAATTTCGTGATAATGATGTTACGTTGAAATATTTTTATTACGACAAAAATGGAAAACCGACAGCCGATTTTTCTGTCACTTCCTCAGAGTATAAAAAGAAATAATTTTTACTTAAAAATAATTAAAAAATCCGGATGCTTATTTCAAGCGATCCGGATTTTGTTTTAAAAAGCTGTCCCAACCCGTGTAAGATTTGTCACTGCTTATCGTTCCTGAATTAAAGTGATGGCAAACCGCAACCGCCAGTCCATCGGATGCATCCAGATATTTTGTGGGAAATTCTTTTAATTTTAATAAACTTTGAAGCATTCCTGCAACCTGTTCTTTGCTGGCATTTCCGTTTCCGGTGATGGCCATTTTTATCTTTTTTGGTGAATATTCTGTAATCGGAATATTTCTGTACAGACTTGCCGCCATCGCTACACCTTGCGCGCGACCCAATTTAAGCATACTCTGAACGTTTTTTCCAAAAAATGGAGCTTCAAGAGCAACTTCATCTGGGTGGTATTCATCGATTAATGCCAATGTTTTATCAAAGATATATTTAAGCTTGGTTTCGTGATTCGGATATTTTTTTAATATCAATTCGTGAATTGAAACCATCTCCATATTGCCTTTCTTAACGGAAATAATGCCGAAACCCATAATAGCAGTTCCGGGATCTATTCCTAAAATTATTTTTTCTGAAATCATCACGCCAAAGATATGACTTTCATTAATTCTTAACGATGAAAAAATTCAGACGAAATATTAAAGTTTTACCAAAAACTTCTTAACTTAAACAAAAAAATAACTATGAAAAACGTAATGATCTTTTTTATGTTTCCGGTCTTTCTGTTTTGTAATTTTTTACAAGTGAAAGACTTAAAGGAAAAAGGAGTTGTTAAAAATGAGAATCCAGCAACGATAAAAGACAGAATTGTTTATCTTTTTTTTAAAGTTGAAAAAAATAATTCAGGGGCAGAAAAAATAGTTTTGGAAGATCAAAAAATCATGGAAGGAAGATTGAAATCTAAACCTTCTTTTGATATTAATTCGGCTAAAACAGGAGATTTTATTATTTCATTAAATGATGCCAACGGAAAGGAAATTGTAAAACAAATCGTTGGAGATCCACTAAATCCTGAATTAGAAAGATTTGGCGAAGAAGGATTAAGCAGAAATAAAGTTGCTCTTCAAAATGCAGAATTCAGTGTAAGATATTCTCATTCCGAAGAAATAAAAGTAGTGAGAGTTGAGAAAGTCACCACTGCCGGAAACCAATTATTATTCACCCAAAAACTATAATCATGAAAAAAACTTTACTTTTCCTGTTCGCCAGCACATTTTGCTTTTCTCAGGTTTTCGATGTAGTTCCACTTTTACAGAGCGGATCAAATGATAAACGAATCAACATTGCAGTTTTAGGGGACGGATTTACGGCTGCTCAACAGACCAATTTTGTTTCTTCTGCACAATCTACAATCAATTATCTTTTCACAAAAAGTCCTTATACAGAATATAAAAATTATTTTAATGCTTACGGTATAAAAGTAATTTCTGCAGAAACGGGGGTAAAACATCCCGGGACAGCAACAGATGTTACAGAGCCTGTAATCCCAGTTTCTAATCCTAATAATTATCTCGGTTCTTCCTTTGATTTTGGGGTTCATCGATGTATTTACAGCAATTCTACAAATAAAGTAGCGCAGGTTTTAGCGGCCAATCTTCCTGATTATGATATCACGTATGTTTTGGGTAATTCTACAGAATATGGTGGCTGTGGCGGAACGTATGCTTTTGCTTCATTAAATGCTTCTGCGAATGAAATCGTTGTTCATGAACTTGGACACTCATTCGGAAAGCTTGCCGATGAATATTGGTTTGCTGGCTCTGGAGAGTCTCCAAATAAAACTCAGACCTCAAATCCGGCAACGATTAAATGGAAAAATTGGGTAGGTGTAAATAGTGTTGGAGTTTATCCTTACACAGAAAGTCCGTCTTGGTTCCGTCCGCATCAAAACTGCGAGATGAGGTATCTGGACAGACAGTTTTGTTCTGTCTGTAAAGAACAAATTATTGAAAGAATCCATTCTTTGGTTTCTCCGGTTGATTCTTATATTCCGGCAAACAGCAGTTCTGTAAGTGCAAATACAAATGTTACATTTACGGTGAATGAAATTCTGCCAATTCCAAATACATTGGTGAATTCATGGACATTGAACGGAACTCCACTTGCTTCTACAAGCAATTCATTAATTGTAACTCCGAGCCAATTAAATAACGGAAATAATACACTACTTTTTTCGGTGACGGATAATACAACTTTGGTAAATGTAACCGGTCACAGCACTGTTCACTTTACCAATGTAAGCTGGACGTTGAATAAGTCTACTCTTGGAACTTCAGAAATAAAAACGGCAGAAAGAAGATTCAGCATTTATCCTAATCCTGCAAACAGTGAGTTTTATATTAAAGGGAAACAGGATTTTTCAAAGAATACCAAAGTCGTTTTATATGATGCTTCAGGTAAACTGATTCCTGTGAAATATGAAATGAAAGACTCTGCAACGATATTTGTTGATATCAATAATTTGATCATCGGAACTTATACTCTAAGTGTAACTCAGGATAAAGAATTAATCATTTCTCAAAAAATTATCAAAGAATAATTTTGATTAAATAATAAATTGAATCGGCTATACGGCCGATTTTTTGTTTTATAATTGATTCATTCTAGCTTTTTCTCAGCAATAGGAACCCATTTTCCATCATGACGGAGTAGGATGATTTTATCAACTATGAATTTAGTTTTATATTCTTTGTTTTTATAAACGTCAAGTGCCTTTAGATAATTTTCAAA
Organism: Chryseobacterium sp. GW823-FHT05E08; assembly: GCF_058795655.1. NCBI lineage: Bacteria > Pseudomonadati > Bacteroidota > Flavobacteriia > Flavobacteriales > Weeksellaceae > Chryseobacterium > Chryseobacterium sp. GW823-FHT05E08. The sequence goes on from NZ_JBXAHY010000004.1 coordinate 41,623, forward strand.
GCTTAAATCTCTGTAACCAATCGTTATATGAGGATTAAAATTATATCTGATAAAATTGAAATACTGTTTTACTCTGTTGTAAAGTTCAGTTAAATGCTCATTGCTTTCGGGTTTTACAAAAAGAACAGGGCTTTTATTTGGAAATCCGTCAAAACCATCTAACATAATTTCAAACGGAGAAATATTGGTATTAATTTTTTGGAAAGCAATATGAATATCTTCTTCTAACGCTATTTCTCTATAAAATGGAGGAAACAAAGTGATATGAGCATCATTTTTTAATGCTTTTGAATTGTTATAGTTTAATGCTAAATCCTGCTTAAATATTTTCACCTCCTCAATGATTTGTTGAGGTGGATAAATGGCTATGAAATAGAGTTTTTTCATAAATTAAATTTATGAAACTATTTTTTGTGAAATTGGCACTTTCATTTCTTTTCCTAAATCAATCACCGTATTTTCAATCCCATCCGTAATTTTCTTGATCTCAATGTGAGGTCTGAAAATCGAGCTTTTTCCTTTTTCTTCATCCGCAATATTAGATAAGATAATAACGGACGTTTTAGTTTCTGGATAATAAATGTTCAAAGAAGGAGAGCCTTTGATGTATCCACTGTGAAAATAGGCAGTCGGTTTTCCAATGTTAAGCATAATTCCGTAGCCGTAACCCATTTTTCCGAAGATCTGATGTTGTCTTTCTGAACTTTTAGCAATGAATTTTTGAAGAGTTTCGTGATTTAAAATTTTCCCGTCATATAAAGCATTATTCCAGGTATGCAGATCCTGAATGGTCGAAAGAATACCTCCTGCAGGAGTGCCGATTTCTTTTCCTCCTAATCTTTTAGGCATATTTTTTATTTCTTCAAAGTTTTTATCGTTTCCAAGATAAGCTCCGGCAAAATCAGTTCCTTCAAAAATATTTCCTGTTGAAGAACTGTTCATGCCTACTTTTTTGAATAAATTCAAAGCATTTTCATCATAAGATTTTCCTGAAACCGTCTCAACTATTTTCCCTAAAGCATTAAAACCATCATTGGAATAGAAAAAACTAGAACCACTTTTAAACATTAATTTTCCGCCAAACAAATTCAATCCTGAAGTATGATTTAAAAGCTGATGAATCGTAATGTTTTCGTATTCTTTGGTTTGAAACTCCTTTAAATATTTTGAAACTTTATCATCAACTTTTAGTTTTCCCTGTTCCATTTCAAGTAAAACCATCACCGCCGTAAATTGTTTACTTACGGAACCGATTGCGAAAACGGTATTGTCATCGATCTTGGTTTTAGTTTTAAAATCTGAAAAACCATTTTCTTTTCGATAAAGCTGAACAGAATCTTTGAAGATAGCAACACTTCCATTAAAGTTATATTTCTTAAAAACGGAATCTATTTGTTGTTCAAGTAATTTTTTTTCAAAAGCCGTTATTGTAGAATCTATGATCGCGTTTTTGTCAATTGGTTTTGCAGCTATCTGTTTGATTATATTTTTCTCACATGAAATTAAAGTAATCAAAAGGAATAGAATTGCGGAAAAATAATAATTTTTTTGTGTCATTTGGGTGTAAATAATTTTTTAAATCAACATTGTTCTTCAAAAATAAGAAAAACCTCTTAATTTCACTTAAGAGGTTTTGAGTAAATATATAAATGCAAGATTAAAAACTAACTGTATTTACGGTATTCGTGGCTGAGGTTATAAATGTACTTTTTAACGTTCCACCAGTAGTAGAGTAGGTTCCGCCAGTGTAAAGTCCCCAACCTGTAGAGCTACCAACATAGCTTCCTCCTGTATAATTTCCTCCGAAATAGACTTTATATTGAGTGTTTTTCACAAGATTCGGACTTGAAAAATGGAAATAATAAACGCCATTTTTAGGTTTAAAAGTCACCATTTCTGTTCCAGCTGCATTTTCGATATGTAAAACTGATGAAGTTGCCAACTGCGAGCTGGATTTTAAATATAATCCGACTTGCGTAGAAGCCGCCCCCATTGCTTTTGTCATGTTTGAGTTAGATCCTGCAGAGATCAGAAGTCCGCCGTTCATTAAGAAAGTACCGTTATAATCAATTCCTTCTTCGGGTTGGCTTGTCGGGCCGTTGACAATGGTTGTTCCGCCTGTGATCGTAATATTTCCGTTGCTGTCGATCGCATCACTTCCTGCTACGATATTTATTCCGCCTGTGATGTATAAATGACTGTTATCATTGGCTTCTGTTCCTCCAGAAACGGTTCCGTAGGTTGCATTAATTCCGTCATTGGATGCTGTGATGTTATTAACACCGCCTGCAAAGGTAATGATTGGCGCTTCAACACCTTCGCCAACACCTGACGTAGCTGAAATTGCCGAAACTGTATTGGTTCCTCCATTCACAGTCACAGAAGCATCAGAATGTATTCCGTCATCTGTTGAATTGAATGTGTTATTTCCATTATTAATAATGATTGCTCCCGTTGCTACTAATGTTTTCGGATGACTGTAATCTGTTCCCGAAACTAAAAATCGGGCTCCTGTGGTTTTAATATTTAAATTTGGGCTTCCCGTAGTGCTTCCGATGGTTATGGTTCCATCTGCTTTTAATCCTTTTCCGCCTGTTCCTGAGCTTGTAGTCGTTACCGAACCTGCATTGATTAAAAGATTTCCGTCAGCAGAAATCGCAGAAGATGAGTAAGAATCTAGAACTCCGGTTGTATTGGTATAGGTTGCTCCATTTCCTGCAGTCGTAATCGTTACATTTCCGTTATTGATCGTAATATTTTGATCCGCAGAAATTCCTTTTCCTCCGTTGGCTGTTGAGGTCAATGTTAAATTTAAAGTTCCTGCATTTACAATAACATTGGCATCAGTTTTTATTGCAGTAGAATAAGATGGATCATAACCTGTTCCCGAAGCTGTAAGAACTGCCGCTCCAGAAAGGATTGCTGTAATATTTCCTCCGTCAAAAGTGATATTTCCTTTAGAGCTGATGGCTTTAGACTGAGCACCTGTTAAATTTAAATTAAATGTTCCTCCCGAAATTGAAATGGTAGAAGTTCCGGTTTTAATAGCTTTAACATCTGCAGAAGCCAACGTTGCCACCACATTTCCGCCTGAAATTGAAACCGCAGTATCTCCGGCATCAATCGCGTCTCCCGTTGCAATAATGTTTACCGTTCCGTTGCTCATTGTATAACCTTCTGAGTGGAATCCGTCTGAGGCTGCAGAAAGAACTTTAATGGTTCCATTTTGTACTTCGATTCCTGATGAAGTAGAAATTCCGTGTTTTTTAATTCCTTTGATATTTAAAGTTCCTGTTCCAGCGAAAATTATTTTTCCGTCGGTTTGTAGTGTTCCGTTCTTTGTGCTTGAAGAACCGTCTGTTAAAGAATTTATTGTGCCTGACTGTAACGTAAAAGTATGCGTTTGTGCTCCCGTAATATTAATTGCAGGGCCGGAAGCATTGGTAATATTTACATTATTCATCACAAAATTGGCAGGAAGAGTAGAGCTCATGGTTAAACTTCCTGTGGTGCTTGTTCCGAGTAAATTATATTCTAAATTACTGATGGTTGCTGTGGAAACAACATTCACTATTCCACCTGTTGCGGTAATATTTACACCTTGTGAAGCGTATGGATTAATGATGGTTGCGTTTTCCGTTCCTTTATAAATAATATAAATTTTAGTAAGATTTACGGGCGTTGAAGAAAATGTGATACTGTCAACGATAGATTTCGGTATATCTAAACTTCCCGTATTTCCTGTGATATTAAATTTTGAATAATTCGTATCAAATTTAATACTATCCACAACCGCTGTCGCTGAAGCAAACATATTGTTTCCGGAATTATGAACGACAATATTCTGAGCTTTTATGCCAAAAGATAAAAGCATTGCTATAATGAAGTAGAAGTGCTTTTTCATTTTTTAATTAATTTTAAGGTTACGTTATTTACCTGTACCAAATAGAAACCTTCGTTCAGAGTGCTGATATTGATGTCTTCATTAGGCTGATACGTTCCTGTAAGAACCAATCTTCCTGCTGCAGAATATATTTTTACATTTAATTTTTCCTTTCTGTCAGATGTAATTCGGATAAAATCTGAAGTCGGATTTGGGTAAAGGGTAAGCTTCGATTTATTTTCACCAATTTCCTGAGTGGAAAGAGTAGAAGCCGTAGTAAAAGTAATTTTTCGGATAATATTGGTCGGAATAGAAACGTTGCTCGCCGAACTGCTGGTTTTTACCAATAAATTGCTTCCGGAAAAATAGAGTTTTCCTGTTGTCTCAATGCTGTAATCTTGGGTCGAGCCAGTGTAGTAGGTGACTTTTATTCCTGTTTGCGCAAAAGAGAAAACAGCAAACAAAAGCAAAGACAGCGACACCGTTTTACTTAAAAGTTTTAATATTTTCATTGTTATCTTGATTTTATAAAATCAAAAGTAAAGTGTAATGAACAATGAAAAAATATTTTGAGGTAAACAGCAAAAATGTGTCGGTGAATGTAAATAATTAAACGAGTTGTCTAATTCTTTAATGTAAATTACTGTGTTTTAACAAAAGCAATGTAAACATCATCAATGTTTTCGTCTGAACTAAAAACCTTTTTGTAAGGCTTCGGAATATAATACACAGTATATTTATTGCTGAAAATATTATAACTTTTATTGAATAATTTATAGTCTAATTTTTTTCCTTCCAAGAGAACTAAAGACTTTTCACTTGCGTAAAGACCTTCCGCAGAAATATCACCATACTCCTTTCGGACATCGTTTTCAGCAAGATAAGTAACATTTTTTTTGAGGAGTTCTTCCTTTTTGAATATTATTAATTGTCCCTCATAATCATAATTTTCTGGACTGAATTCCAGTAAGTTTTCTGTTTTAATAGCTTCTTTTGGCACTTCAAGAGCATATGAACCTTGAGCATCCGTTTTTACGGAATATACTTTTTGAGGAGTAATAAAATGTACGGTAGTTTCCGGGTTTGGTTTATTTGTTTTTTTAATTAAAACCTTTCCTGAAATAACAACATTTCCATCACCGATTTTATCTTCTTCTTTCTTATTTTCTTTGGAAATTTTAGATTGAGAAGAAACAAATTCTGTTTTAGTTACGGTCTTTGTTTGCGCGGGATAAGAATTAAAAATACTTGCCGTCAATGCAACTCCTGCAGCAATTTTAGTAAAAGTAGCTTTTCTTGAATAATGATTTTGTGAAAATGAAACTTGAGGTTGTAAAGAACGAGTTAATTGATTTTTAAAAACGATTCCACAGAATCTTTCGCCTTTATTTTGTTGAATGATATCTAAAATCTCCGAATCATTAAGGTTAGATAAATCTAATACTTTTTTTGAGCACAAATCGCAGAATTTCCCGTCAGGAAGATCATGCATTTTGTCTAATGATTCTTCGCAAGGCTTTTCAATTCTCAAAAAAGGTTTCATAATGTGGTTTTAGTTTATTTTGAAAACGAAAATGTTCACAAATTATTTTGAAATCAGATCACAAAACCAGAAAATATATTCTTCATCCTTATCATTTTCATCAGATTTTGGTTTAGGATACGTTTTCTTTACCGTTTCTCCAATTTCAAACTCAATTGGATTTTTAAAAATAGGCCCATCAAAAGTAAAGGTGTGAAATTCTCCATTTTCTCCGCAAGGATCAACATTTTCAGGCAAATCATTAATGAAATCTTGATCAATAATTCTTCCTGCAAAACTTTTATCTAAATAGGCTTCATTCACGCAAGTAACAATGGTTTTAAAACCAAGAGCTAAAAATTCATGGATGAGGTCTAGCGTATTTTTTTTCCAGAGAGGAAAAATAGCTTCCATTCCGATAGATTGTAATTGTTCTTCACGATATTTCCGCAAATCTTCCAGAAAAATATCTCCGAAAATAGAATATGTATTTCCTTGAGATTTTATTGTATCCATCGTTGAAATCATGATTTCCCGATATTGTTCCATTGATGGCTCTTTAGGAATTTGCATTATAGTTAAAGGAATTTCCAGACTTAAAGCTTGTTGTTTTAAAAGATCTACACGCACGCCATGCATAGAAATCCGTTGAAATTCTTCATTCACACTCGTAAGTAGGGAAGTGATTTCAAAACGGTCATCTTTTAGGGTTTTATACAAGGCAAGAGCGGAGTCTTTTCCGCTGCTCCAGTTGAAAATGGCTTTGGGCTTCATTAAAATACTAATTTGTATATATTTTTAAATTTCTATATTATGTTAAATGTAACATAAAGGTGAATTAAGTTGTCTTATTTAATTAATGACCGACAATTTTTTTTAAATTTAAACCAAAATAAATAAACCAAAAAATGAAAAACTTATTATTGGGAACTGCAGTTTTGTTTTTTACTGGGACTATCAATCCTGCTTTCTCGCAAAGCACCGAAGCTCCAAAATTTATCAGTAACACGGAAGGTGTAAAAGAGTACAGTCTTAAAAACGGGATGAAACTTCTTTTAATTCCTGACGCATCACAAAGCAATATGGTTGTAAATATTGTGTATAACGTAGGATCAAAGGATGAAGGTTACGGTGAAAAAGGAATGGCCCATTTACTTGAACATATGTTGTTCAAGAGTACCAAAAATCTTGGAGATATTAAGAAACAACTTTCTGATAAAGGAGGTCAGGCCAATGGAACAACTTGGTACGATAGAACAAATTATTATGAAATTTTCCCTTCCAATGATGAAAATCTTAAGTGGTCTTTACAAATGGAAGCAGATAGAATGCTTAATGCTACCATTCTGCAAACAGATCTTGATAAAGAGTTTTCTGTGGTAAGAAATGAGTTCGAGATCGGAGAGAATAATCCTACAAGAGTCATGATGCAGAATGTATTTTCTAACGGCTACACTTGGCACAATTACGGAAATAGTACAATAGGAAGTAAAGAAGATATTGAGCGTGTAAAAGCTCCGACACTTAGAAAATTCTATGAAAAATATTACCAGCCGGATAATGCAACATTAATTATTGCCGGAAAGTTTGATGAAAAAAGCGCATTGAAATATGTGACCGATTATTTCTCAGGATTAGCAAAACCAATCCGTCAATTAGGAGGAACTTATACCGTAGAACCTGCTCAAAATGGAGAAAAATATTTTGAAATTAAAAGAAATAACGATCAGCAGATTATTGCGGCAGGCTATCATACGTCAGCTTTTGCAGATAAAGATTATGCAGCGTTGTCTGCGCTTTATGAAATACTGACTTTAGATCCTTCAGGATATTTGTATAAAAATTTAGTGGAAACCCAAAAAGTTTCTTCTATTTGGACATTCAGTCCGGTGGTAAGGGATCCGGGAATGGTTTATTTTAATTTTGATGTTCCGAAGGATAAAAATCTGGATGAAACAACAAAGCTTGTAAGAGCAGAATTAGACAATGTTTCAACAATAAAGTTTACTGCTGATGATCTTAAGAGAGGTAAGGCGAAACTGGTAAAAGATATCGAAAACGAGAAAAACAATACTATAAATTTTGCAATTAATCTTACAGAAATTGTAGGTGCCGGAAATTATAAATTGAGCTTCCTTTACCGTGATAATGTAGAGAATCTTAAATTAGAAGATATCAACAGAGTTGCTCAGAAATATTTTAAAAATAATAACCGTACGATTGGAGTTTTCCGTCCTTCTCCTAATGAAGAAAGGGTTTCTCCGGCAGAATTCAGAGATAATCAAATAGCTGATTTGGTGAAAGATTATAAAGGAAAGGCGATCGAAAAAGAACCGGCTGCTTTCGAAGCTTCCATTGCTAATGTAAAGAAAAATCTTACCGAAGGAAAACTTTCCAACGGGATGAAATATGGTTTAATTAATAAAGAACTTAAAGGTGATAAAGTTCAGGGAACTTTCCGTTTCAGAATTGGAAATGAAAAAGATCTTGAGGGTAAAGACGCTGTTGCAAGCATCACAGCTTCTCTATTAAAATCCGGAACAAAAACCAGAACAAAAGAGCAGATTCAGGATGATTTGGATCAAATGAAATCGTCTGTCAGTGCTTATGTTTACGGGCAAAATTTAATTATAAATTTAAATACTTACAAACAATATTGTCCGAAAGTAATGGCCATTATTCAAGATATTCTGACAAACGCGACATTCCCTGAAAATGAACTTACCAAAACAGTAACGGAAACCAATACATGGCTGGAAGGACAGATAAAAGATCCTGATGCAATTGCTAATAATGAATTGCAAAGATTGGCATCTCCATATCCAAAAACGAGTATTTTCTACGTTGCTTCTTTACAGGAACAAATTGACGAGAATAAAAAAGTTACCAAAGCTCAAGTTTTAGATTTCTATCAGAATATTATGGGAGCTTCAGATGGAGTAGGGACTTTGATAGGAAGCATTGATGCAAAATCGGCTTCTTCTGAATTAGAAAAAACATTTGGAAAGTTTACGGCTAAATCGAAATTTGTTGAAGTAAAACCAACTTTCTTTGATACAAAAAAACAGGATAAAAACATCATCACGCCTGATAAAGAAAATGCGGTAGCTCTTGGAACATCAAGTTTCAAAATGACTCAGGATAGCCCGGATTATCCAGCTTTGGTTATGGCTAATGAAATTTTGGGAAGTGGAGGGTTTCTTTCTGCGAGATTACCGATGAGGTTGCGTGAAAAAGATGGTATTTCTTATGGAGTTGGTTCTTATTTAAGCGTTCCGGTTACCAACGACGTTGCTTCATGGAACTATTACGCTTACCTGAATCCAACCAAAAGAGACGCTGTAGAAGCTGCTGTGAAAGAAGAAGTAAGCAAAGCATTGGCTTCCGGATTTACTCAGGAAGAATTAGATTCTAATAAAAAAAGTTATGCAAACGAAAGGATGACCAATTTAGGTTCAGACAATGCGCTTATTACTCTTGTGAATACAAAACTTCTTTTCGGAGTTCCGTTGGAAAGATTCGACGAGCAGAATTCAAAAATTCAAAATCTGAAATTAGCAGAAGTAAATGCGGCTTTGAAGAAATATATTTCTGAAAATAAGGTGATCTCTGTTTTTGCAGGAGATTTTAATAAGAAATAGATTTTATTGATTTAATTGTAAAGAACGTGTATACACGTTCTTTTTTTTTTAATTAATAACAAAAGAAAACACACAAGTAAACGTACAAGTAATCTGATTTTAAATTACGGATTTCCGTAATTAGTATGATGGTAATCTAATAAGTAATTTTATTTATTTTGATATGTAATAATATTTTTGTATGTTTGTAATTAAATACATACAATATGAGTGTTTTTGATTTTATTTCATTTGAAGATCCAAATAAAGTTGGAGGCTCTATTAAGGCAACGATACATAAAACCGGAAAGCTTGGATTCTCTTCAGGTGCAGAAGAATTTATGGGAATTAACGAGCAATCCTATTTTAAAATAGGGTTCAACAATAGTAACGAAAGTGATGAGAGCATCTATATGGTTGCTTCTGAAACTGAAGAAGGTGCTTTTAAAATTTCAAAAGCAGGAATGTATTACTATGTGAATTTAAAGAATGTTTTTGACAAGAGAGGATTAGATTATAAGAATAAGAGTTATATATATGATATAAGAAAAGAGAAAAATGGAGATGTTGAATATTTTATTTTAACTAAAAGAAAAAAATAATATCGAGGGAGAGAAAATATAAAAAAAGGCTGAATAAACAGCCGAGAAAATTTGTTGGTTTTTTTTGTTTCAATTTTGGAGTGGACGCCTAATTTAACAAAGAAAATATACCGAAGAAGTGAGATTACCTCATCTACTTTTGTTGTACAAAGGTACTTCAAATGTTTCTTTTTTCCAAAATAAAATTCGGTTTTAACACTCACGAACGTTAGAGTTAATTATCATATTAAAAAAATGAGAATATTATTTAATATCAATTTAAAAAAAGAATCATTATGAATTATAAAGTATCAACTTTCAAATTCTCTATTAAAAATAAAAATGGAGAAAATCATTTTTTAGGAAATCTACCTGGAAACTTAGATTTTTTAGATCTCTTTGATGAGTTTTGCCAAGACGTTATTGCTAACATTAAAAAATTTAATGAAAATGGTAAAGATAAAAGCTTGACTTTAAGAGAGTTGCCAAGGGTTTTTGAAGGTAGAAGATTTATCTGTGGTAAATTTGATGCTGGAAGCACTGGCGATCCTGCAAATGTTAATGACCCTAGAACGAATGAAACTAAATATTCTATATCACCAGATGAATTACAAGCTAGAATATTGAATTTTTATATTCAAATACCAAAAAATAGGAATGAAGGATATTTGATTTTACAAAGGAAATCAACTCATAGTATTCAAAAAAGTTTTGAAGATTGTTTCAATAAATTTTTGGTGAGAAAAGGTTTTGAAGGTGAAAATAGAATTAAAATTAAACTTACCTCTGCCCCAAATTTTAAATTAATGGAAAAGATGATGAATAATGGAGATTTAAGAGAAGTTAATCTTCATAGAAATCTTATTCCAAATGGCTTTTCAGAATTGTTTGAAGGTTCCAGTACCTCAAATTTAGGAACAACAATTACTCAGTTAAAATTCAATAAAGGAGCTATTAAGAGTAATATCAAGGAAGTTCTATCTAATATCTATAGAAAAAGCTATACTGGTGACGAGCAAGTTGAAATTGATGGGAATTTTTATGATGAAGTTTCATTTACTTTTTATCTTGATAAAGTTACTAAAACGTTTTACGTATATGATAAATCAAAGATAAGATCAGAAATTGATATTACTTCAATGGTTGGTGATGGCATTTATCAAGGTGAAATACCCTTAGAGATATTTATTGAAATTTCGGAAAAGTTAATTTTGGAAATTTCATAATAAAAGCCGTAGATTAATTTCTACGGCTTTTTATTTAAACTGTCCGCCCGACTACGGGCTTACATATTTCTTCTATACTTACCACCCACTTCAAACAAAGCATTGGTAATTTGTCCAAGAGAACAATATTTCACGGCATCCATCATTACATTAAATAAATTTTGCTGATTGATGGCAGCGTGTTGTAATGTTTTTAAAGCGGCTTCGGATTTATCTTCATTAGATTGTTGGAAATTATGAAGGGTCTCGATCTGAACCTGTTTTTCTTCCTCAGTCGAACGGATAACTTCTCCTGGGCGAACCGTTGGTGAACCGTCTTTTCCAAGGAAAGTATTTACCCCGATGATCGGATATTCTCCAGTGTGCTTTAGCCATTCGTAATGCATCGATTCTTCCTGAATTTTTGAACGTTGATACATCGTTTCCATCGCACCAAGAACACCTCCTCTCTCTGTAATTCTGTCGAATTCTGCATAAACAGCTTCTTCAACAAGATCCGTTAATTCTTCAATAATAAATGAACCTTGAAGTGGATTTTCGTTTTTCGCCAAACCTAATTCTTTATTGATAATCAACTGAATCGCCATAGCTCTTCTTACAGACTGCTCAGTCGGCGTTGTAATCGCCTCGTCGTAAGCATTGGTGTGAAGTGAATTACAGTTATCGTAGATTGCGTAAAGCGCCTGTAAAGTCGTTCTGATGTCATTGAAATCAATTTCCTGAGCGTGAAGCGAACGTCCCGAAGTTTGGATGTGGTATTTCAACATCTGACTTCTTTCGTCTGCTCCATATTTCAATTTCATGGCTTTTGCCCAGATTCTTCTTGCTACACGTCCGATTACTGAATATTCAGGGTCGATACCGTTGGAGAAGAAGAACGATAAGTTGGGTGCAAAATCATTGATATCCATTCCTCTTGACAAATAATATTCCACATACGTGAAACCGTTTGCCAAAGTGAATGCTAGCTGAGAAACCGGATTCGCACCCGCTTCCGCAATATGATATCCTGAAATAGAAACCGAATAGAAATTTCTTACTTTTTCTGTGATAAAATATTCCTGAACGTCACCCATCAATCTCAAGGCAAATTCAGTAGAGAAAATACAAGTATTCTGAGCCTGATCTTCTTTTAAAATATCAGCCTGAACTGTTCCACGAACGGTTGCGATTGTTTTAGCCTTAATTTCAGCATAAGCTTCTGCAGGAATTACTTCATCTCCGGTAAGTCCTAATAATTTTAATCCTAAACCGTTGTTTGATGGAGGTAATTCGCCGTTATATTTTGGTCTTTCTAGTCCTTTATCGTCGAATTTTGCTTTTAAAGCTTTTTCAACATTAGCTTCAAGCTTATGTTCAGCAATATATTTTTCAACATTTTGATCGATTGCAGCATTCATAAAGAAAGCCAACAACATCGGAGCCGGTCCGTTGATTGTCATTGAAACCGAAGTCATGGCGTTCACCAAATCAAATCCTGAATACAATTTTTTAGCATCATCTAATGTTGCGATTGAAACTCCTGCATTTCCGATTTTACCATAAATATCTGGTGGTAATGCTGGATCTTGACCGTATAAAGTTACAGAGTCAAACGCTGTTGAAAGACGTTTTGCATCCATTTCGGCAGAAACATAGTGGAATCTTCTGTTCGTTCTTTCAGGACCTCCTTCTCCGGCGAACATTCTCGTTGGATCTTCTCCTGTTCTTTTAAAAGGATAAATTCCAGCTGTATACGGGAATCCTCCCGGAAGATTTTCCTGACCTTTCCATTTAATTAGATCTCCCCAATCTGTATATTTTGGTAAAGAGATTTTTGGAATTTTTAAATGAGATAAAGATTCTGTTGAAGTCTCTACTTTAATTTCTTTTCCACGAACGAAATATGAATAAAATTCAGCTTTGAAAGCCTCTTTAGTATCAGCCCAATTTTTCAGGAAATCGATATTTTCCTGTTGAAGATCTTTTTCAGCTTTTTGATATTCAGCATCTAATGTTTCATTAGAAAGGAATTTTTTTACCCCTTCAATATGATACATTTTCCTTGCTAATTCGGCTTGTTTTTCAACATTAGCGTCGTAAATTCTATTATTTTCTACAATTTCTGATAAATAACGAACTCTTTTCGGTGGAATAATCGTGATATCTTCAGAAACTTCTTGTTCAACAAAACCTTGTAAGTTTAAATCAGAAAACTTGTCATTTACTTTTTCAACTAATCTATTGTATAAATCGGTTGTTCCGTGATCATTGAATTGAGAAGCTTTTGTTGCATAAACAGGCATATCGTCCAATGGACTTTCCCATAATAAATGGTTTCTCTGGAACTGCTTTCTAACGGCTTGAAGCGCGTCTAAAGCACCACGTTTGTCAGATTTATTTAAAGCAACTAAATCTGCGTAATCCAACATGTCGATTTTTTCCAACTGTGTCGAAGCTCCGTATTCAGGAGTCATTACGTACATTGAAACATCTGCAAAATCTGAAACTTCTGAACCTGATTGTCCAATACCTGAAGTTTCTAAGATGATAACATCTGGATGAGCTAATTTCAACACATTCAATGCTGAATGAATAAACGGAGAAACAGAAACGTTGTTTTCTCTCGTCGCCATCGAACGCATATAAACTCTAGGATCGTTGATCGCGTTCATACGAATTCTGTCACCCAAAAGCGCTCCTCCTGTTTTCTTTTTCGAAGGGTCAATGGAGATAATGGCAATTTTTTTATCTGTATTGGAACGTAAGAAACGTCTTACCAATTCGTCTGTTAAAGAAGATTTTCCGGCTCCACCTGTACCTGTGATACCGATGATTGGAATGTTTAAATCTTTTGATTTTTCGTCAATCGCTTTTACCAATTCTGGTTTTTCTTCTGAGAAGTTTTCAACAGCAGAAATGATTTTAGCAATGCTTGTAGAATTTTCAAAACTAATTGATTCTAAGTCACTTGCCGTCACGTCTTTTCCTGTCGCGAAATCGGATCTTTTCACCAAATCATCGATCATTCCCTGTAAACCAAGCTCACGACCGTCGTCCGGAGAATAAATCCTGTCTATTCCGTAAGACATGATATCTTCGATTTCTTCTGGCAGAATTACACCGCCGCCGCCGCCGAAAATCTTGATTTGGGGTGAATTTTTTTCTCTTAAAAGGTCGTAGATATATTTGAAATATTCGTTGTGACCACCTTGATAAGATGTTAATGCAATTGCGTTGGCATCTTCCTGAATGGCTGTATTTACAACTTCCTCGGCAGATTTATCGTGGCCAAGGTGGATAACTTCGCATCCTGTTCCCTGAATCACACGACGCATGATATTAATAGCTGCATCATGTCCGTCGAATAACGACGCTGCTGTTACAATTCTTACTTTGTTTGTTGGAGTATATTTTTGGGTTTCCATAAAAATCTAGAAAATTTCTGAATTCCAAATATAATAATAAAATAACAACCTGATTTTTATATTTAATTTGTTTTAAATCAAATAATTAAATGTTTTTATAGAATTGAGTTTCTCCCAACTGAACAAACATTCGTTTAGAAATGCTAACTAATTTCTTTATTTTTGCATCATATTATATATAGTATGAAAAAGGCTTTGATGTATTTTGCTTTAGGAACAGTTTTGAGTTTCCTTATTAATTATTTTTTTTATAGTTCCAACAATATCGGTCTTGATATATATTATGCCTTGGCTTTCGGGATTGCGTGGGGGATTGCTTATTATTTAGATACGCCTAATATTACCTTGCCACAAAAATTAGGTTTTTCTTTTGTTGCGATGGGGGCTTTAGTATTGATCGGAACATTAATTTTTAGTTTAGAATTGGCAATTCCTTCGATACTTAAATTTTCAATGGTTTTTGTTGCGTATTATTTGATTGCAAGTTTTAAAGGAAGCAAGTCATTAAGAAAATAAAAAAAATGAGACTGTCTTAAAAGGCAGTCTCATTTTATATTTAGTGGATCATCAGAAAGCTTACTAAAGCAAGGCCGATGACCAAGATCATAAATGCAAAGAAATTTATCATAAATAATACGATCCCAATTATAAAGCTGACTGCTCCATGGGTATGATAAACTTTGTGATGAGCAATAAAAAAGTATACCATACTATATAATGATAAAAATACGATCAATAAATATAATATAACATTAATAAATCCAACGTCTATTACGCTTGTTAATTTTGCGATAAGGAATATAAATAAAATATTCAGCAAAAGGAAAGAGAAGTAATGTAATGTGAAAATTCCATGATCGAAATACCACCATTTTTTCTTATTGTGGAAAATCCATAAAAAGAATGCAAACAATGGAAGATAAATGAAAAGAGCTTTCGGCATATTATGGAAAGATTTTTCAGCTAAATTTTTAAATATTTCTGCTTTTGAAACGCCATTTTCCTTTAATTCAAAGAATTTATGAGCTAGCGGAGTTTGTATAAAATCCAAATTCGATGGGTTTTTTGCCTTTGCAGAATCATAGGACTTTCTTGTTCCATATCCTCCAAAATTAATATCTTCATCGATTTTTTTATCCATTTCGAACGTTTCCTTGAAATCATTTATTTCAGCAGAATCGGATAATAATGTATTAAGTTTTTTAACTGTTGCAGAATCTTCCTGACTTAGATTTTTTTCAGCTTTTATACTATCGAGTATTTTCTGCGTCTCTGCAGCTTTTATTTTGTCGAAAAAACTTGTTTTATTATGATTTCCGGCATCTTTCTTATCTGATAAATTAATATTAATCATCGGAAAAAGAGCGAACATGAAAAAAGTAATGAAACTGACAAAAATATAAAGCTTCACAGGTGGTACGAATTTCTGTCTTTTACCTTCTAAATATGTGCTTGTAAGCTTTCCTGGTTTTATTAGAAGGTTTTTTAATGTACCCCAAAACTGTCCGTCGTAATGAGTGAAGTCCTCGAAAAAGTGGGTGAAGAGATAATAGAATGGTTGTCTTGTTTCGGCATTTTCCTGTCCGCAATGTGGGCAATATCGATCTTCTACCTGATGATTGCAGTTTAAACAAGTTTTATCTTCTCTGATTTTTCCGTGGCTCATGGATGTGGAGGGTTTTGCGCAAAGATAATTATTTAACTTTACACCATAATTATATCAATAATCTTTTACGGAAATATTTAAAGAAAAGTTAATAAAGCAAGAGTTTGAGTTGCCAAACTCTTTACTTTATCACCTGTGTTTTTAGAATTTTCTAAAACGTTTTTTTCATCTTCAAACTATTTACAAGATTTATGCCAGAAATAATCTATATAGATGAAATCTGTTGAATCGTTTAATCAAAACTTACTTTCAATACTTTATCTAAAATATACTTTCGGGTTACAAAATTAATTTGTACCTTTGCACACCCTTATGGGGAAAATTATGTTTAATCTTTAACTAAAACGTGTGAATACATTAAGTTACAAAACTGTTTCAGCGAACAAAGCTACTGCTAATAAAGAATGGGTTGTGGTAGACGCTGAAGGACAGCCGTTAGGAAGACTAGCTTCTACGGTTGCAAAGATTTTGAGAGGTAAGCACAAAACAAACTTTACACCTCACGTAGATTGTGGTGATAACGTTATTGTTTTGAATGCTGGGAAAGTTACTCTTTCCGGAAACAAGTGGAACGATAAGACTTATATCTGGCATACAGGTTACCCTGGAGGTCAAAAGTCTATGACTGCAGCTGAACTTCAAAAGAAAGATTCTTTAAAAGTATTAGAAAAATCTGTAAAAGGTATGTTACCTAAAAACAGATTAGGATCTGCTTTATTGAAGAACCTTTACTTATATGAAGGAACTGAGCACAAACATGAAGCTCAACAGCCTGCAACAATTAATGTTAACGAATTTAAATAATTAATTAATATGTCTATAGTTCACAAAATCGGAAGAAGAAAAACTTCTGTAGCGAGAGTTTATGTAAAACCAGGTTCTGGAATCATTACAGTAAACGGTAAAGAAGCTGCAACTTATTTCTCTACAGACGTTATGGTTTATAAATTAAACCAACCGTTTATCCTTTCTGAAACTGTTGGTCAGTATGACGTTACCGTAAATGTTTTCGGTGGTGGTAATACAGGTCAGGCAGAAGCTATCAGATTAGGTATTTCAAGAGCTCTATGTGAAATCAATGCTGAATTCAGATTAGCTTTAAAACCTGCTGGTTTACTTACGAGAGATGCAAGAATGGTGGAAAGAAAGAAGCCAGGTCAGAAAAAAGCAAGAAAGAGATTCCAATTCTCAAAACGTTAAGAATTGCGGTAAGCTTAAAGCAATATGCAATAAGCTATTTGAACTTATTAAAATTTTTAATCCGCTTGAAAGCTTACAGCTTAATGCCTAAAGCCTAAAGCAAATTGCCCGTTACGTTTAGCATCCAAACACTTCTCCCATCTAAAGAAGTTGTTGATTGCATAAGAAGCGGAAAGTAAACTAACAAAAACAGAAAACATGGCAAAAGCAAATGTAAAAGACCTTCTAGAGGCTGGTGTACACTTCGGTCACATGACTAGAAAGTGGAATCCAAATATGGCTCCATACATTTTTATGGAGAAAAATGGTATTCACATTGTAGACTTACATAAAACAGCGGTTAAATTGGATGAAGCTTGTAGCGCTTTAGAAAAATTAACTTCTGCAGGTAAAAAAGTTCTTTTTGTAGCTACTAAAAAGCAAGCAAAAGAAGTTGTTGCAAAACACGCTGCTGAACTTAATATGCCTTATATTACAGAAAGATGGCCGGGAGGAATGTTAACGAACTTCGTTACTATCAGAAAGGCTGTTAAGAAAATGAACCATATCGACAAAATGAAAAAAGACGGTACGTTCGAAACTTTATCTAAAAAAGAAAGACTTCAGGTTGACAGACAAAGAGCTAACTTAGAGAAAAACTTAGGTTCTATCTCTGACATGGTTCGTCTTCCTTCTGCGATCTTCGTTGTAGATATCATGAGAGAACACATCGCTGTAACTGAAGCTAAGAAATTAGGTATTCCAGTTTTCGGTATTGTTGATACAAACTCTGATCCTAGAAAAGTTGACTTCGTTATCCCAGGAAACGATGATGCTTCTAAGTCTATCGATATGATCTTGAGCGTAGTTTCAGAATCTATCAAAGACGGTCAGACTCAAAGAAAAGCTGACAAAGAAAAATCTAAAGAAGAAGGTGAAGTAGTATCTGCTGATAAAGACGCAGATTTCGATTCTGCTGAATAATTTAAGATTTTCTTTAAAATAATAAAACCGCTAAACTTGTTTAGCGGTTTTTTTGTATTTATTAATTTAAGATTAGTTTGAAAGTTTAATATTGTAAGATGACGTTATAAACTTCGTTTTCTGATATACAGAATTACACAACATTCCGGATAAGTTATAGTTTTGATTTTTAGGAACCATTGCTGAGCCTATTTTATTAGTACCAATCGGAATTTTTTTGAAGTAATTATTTCCACTTATCGTAAGTACCATATTGCATCTCGAATTATTTTCAACCGTGATAGAGGTTTTGTCTCCATCTGACCCGTTTAACAGATCTGTAAGAACTTCGGCTGTTTCGGGCTTATAAGTCTTTATTAAGGCACTGTATTCCCTTTCTACCTGGCCTGATGAGTTGTTTGCACTCGAAGGATTAGTTGTTACCGGTCTTCTAGCAGGCGGAGTTGAGCGGTAGTTTGTTGTACCGCAACTGTTTAAAAATATGGTCAATGCAAAACTGTAAAAAAGTACCGTCTTTTTCATGTGAAGAATTTGTGATGTAAAAATAATCTTTTTTACTTATTGTTTAAAATTGATTTATTCCCAACTTGTTCGGGATTGTTTATGGTTAAAAACATATTCTTTTTTATGCTTTTCTGTGAATTATATTTCACATCACAAACATTGCTATTTAGAGTATAAGATCCTTTATTAATTACAATGAAATTTTCTCCATGTGCGGGAATTGCCATATTGTAAAAGTCTTTTCCTTCAATTCTTAAAACTAAATTACAGTCAGAACGGTTTTTAAGTAAAAGAATGACTTCTTTTTTACTGATATCTTCATTAATCATTGCATTTAAAAGCTTTACTGTCTTTTCTTTATGGTTCTTTTTTGTTTCAGATATTAAGCGTTTAAAATCTTCTGCATCCTTAGAATTCGCATCTTTCATTACACTATTGGGAATTTCAGTGATAACAGGTCTGGCTTCCATGGGTTTTGCGTCTTTTTTACCTTTCGTCCATTCTTCATTTTTTAAGGCAAGTAATTTGGGTTTTAAGACACTTTTTTTTGGATCTTCCGGATGGCAGGTTTTCAGATATTCTTCAATTTCCTGAATGTTTGTACTTTTTAGAATGTTTTTGCTGCTACTTTTTTGAGCATGCGCGAAACTTGAGATCAGTACAAAAAGTACAGAAATGATGAGGGAATTTTTTTTCATTGATAAAAATTTTAAAAGTTGTTACTTTCATGTTCTTATGTGTTTGTGTTGTGTTTTTTAAATGGAAAAATAAGGATGTAAATTTTTACAACCTTTATCTTTGCGAGCGAATTTTATCACTCAAATAATAAAATCTGATTAACTTTTTAAAGTAAAATGAGTGAGGGTGTGTTTTTTCATCTGTTTGTTTTTTAATTTATTTTGAACTTAATATAGGTTATTGTTTTTCCTTTTGCAGAAAACAATTCTTCATAATAGGTTTTTATATCTTTTAAATGTTCGGTACCCGGATCATATTCAGCAGCTCCATAAATATCATGGTGAGCCGATACAATTTCATAGCCTGCGCCTTGAAGGTAGCCTAAAGTATAGCCATGTAAAAACTCAGAATCCGTCTTTAAATGAATGATTCCGCCCGGTTTCAGGAACTTTTTATATCTTTCAAGGAAGTCGGGATGAGTCAATCTGTGTTTTGTACGTCTGTATTTGATCTGCGGATCAGGGAACGTGATCCAGATTTCATCTACTTCGTTTTCTCCAAAAAAATGGTCTACCAATTCAATTTGAGACCT
Source organism: Chryseobacterium sp. GW823-FHT05E08 (assembly GCF_058795655.1). Classification (NCBI taxonomy): domain Bacteria; kingdom Pseudomonadati; phylum Bacteroidota; class Flavobacteriia; order Flavobacteriales; family Weeksellaceae; genus Chryseobacterium; species Chryseobacterium sp. GW823-FHT05E08. The sequence goes on from NZ_JBXAHY010000004.1 coordinate 61,465, forward strand.
TACAAAAGCAACATTGCCCATGTTATTTTCTACAGCTTCTTTGGCTCCAAACCAAAATCTGGCACCTTTGATATCAATACCGATAAAGTTTTTCTCTGGAAAAGCTTTTGCAAGACCAACAGAATATTCTCCTTTACCACAGCCTAATTCAAGAACAATTGGGTTATCATTTTTAAAGAAATCTGTTCTCCATTTTCCTTTCAGAGCAAAGCTATTTAAAGCTTCTTCTCTTGTTGGCTGGATAACGTTTGGTAATATTTTGTTTTCAGCGAATCTTGCTAATTTATTTTTGCCCATGAGATATATAAAATCCTGCAAAAATAGCGAAATTTAAAAACATGACCTTGTCTTTTAACTATAAATAAAGATTTGGAGAATTTATTACTTCTTTGCAGAGCTTCCCAATGCCACCATCAGTGGTTTCTGGATTGTTTTTTGAGAAGCATATTGAGCACCGCACACAATACTTGTGAAAAGATAATCACCTTTTGTGACTACAACCGAGCTTTCGTTATGTGCAGGAACGGCAAGTCTGTATTTTGTGGTACCAATTCCTTCCATTCTTACAATAATATTACAGTCGGATTTGTTTTGAATAAGCACAATACACTCTTTACTCATCGGATCATTATCGAAAAGTGAGTTTAATATCTGTACTGTTTTATTCTTATGTTCAGTTGGAGAAACAGACATCAACATGTTGAATTCTTCTGCTTCTGTATCGGCAATAACGGTTGTTGAAGCTGCAGCAGAGGTATTGGTAACGTAAACATTTTTGGCGCTGCTGGGAGTATAGACAACCAAAGATTGCTTTGCCTGTAATTCTGCGTTGTATTTTGCGATCTGTTTTTGTTTGATGATGGCGTTCATCTCATCAAAAGAGATTTTTGTAGATGGTCTTCTCTTCAACAAAGCAAGCTGTTCCTGCATTTGTTTTACTTTTTGATCTTCGGGACGAGCGGTTTTGATATATTCCTTCATCATTTCCATTACTCTTGGTTTTAGTACGGATCTGCGCGGATCATCTGGGTGAGCATCTCTTAAGAAAGCATTTATCTCATAAATGTTTTTGCTTTTTAAGATATTGCTGTAGTCTTTGTCTTTTCTCTGGGCAGAAAAAAGTCCAAAAAATAACACTGTACTAAAGAGTAAAAGTAACTTTTTCATTCACTAATATTAAGTTTAAAAAAACTAAATTAATCTTTTTCCTTACTTGTGTTTTTGGGGATTTGATGTTTTAAATTGAAGGGAATATCAGGGCTAAAACACCAAATTATGGCATAAAATTAAACATATTTTTAAAAAATAAAGGAATGTATATCTTTAAATTTTATGACATACATTCCTTTACAGCAAATATGGTGCTAATTTATTTTATAACATCCTGAAGATGAGAATTTCTAAGTCTTCTCTGATAAATAGGCATATATTTTTCAATCGGGATTTTTACGGCCTCGAAATTACCATTCATAATATAAGGTTGAATATTTTCTGAAGTATATACAAATTGAAGGAAATTATCAATCAAATTTTCCGGAATTTTAAATTTCACGAAATAATCTTTTCCCAAATAATTTTTAATCTGAGCAACAGAGCTGTTCATCTTTTCGTAGGCAACATAACGTTGTTTTTTCTTTCTTTCTCCGGATAAAATATCGTAAATACTTTCTAAGCTAAAGGTAAGTCCGCCATCTCGAAGTCCTGCAACAGGAAGTTCCGGTGGATTTCCGTCGCCTTTTGGTTCCGGTAAGCCGATTACTTTTTTCAATGCTAAAGCTTTGTCTTCTTTTTTAAGAGCGTTTACATCATATCTCAGATTTCCGGTAGGTTTAAATCTGCTGATGACAACTTCCTGAATATCGTGGTAGGCTATTTTTAATTCAATTAAATTTTTAGGACCAAACATTTGGGGAGATAATTGAATATCCTTCCTTTCCGTTACAATCGAGGTAAAACGAATAACATCTCCGGCATTTGCCTGAATGGTAAAATCGCCATTATAATCTGTAAGAACAGTTCTTTGCGTAGTAAGATTGGTTACATAAACCTGATTTAGATACAATACCGAGTTGTCTCTTAAAAAGACCTCCCCGTTATATATTTGAGCATTGATTTTTACCAGAAAAAGCAAGACTACTAGAGTAATAAGTTTCTTCATATAATAGGGCAAAATTACATAGAAATCCAATAATTTATACCTACTTAAATAGTGAAATCAGGTTAAAGTTATATTAAACTTTATAATAAAAATGTTAATGAATGTTATAAACCTAGTTTGTGATATACGTTAATTTATCTGTTTTTTACCAATAGCCAGCTTGTATATTTTACCGATGTACTGCCTCCGAATTCTGTCCAGCTTATGAAATACCAATAAGTGGCTGTATTTATGGGTCTTCCGCCCAAGGTTCCGTCCCAAGTAAATCTGTTAGCAGGAGTTCCTCTGAAGACTTCAGCTCCGTATCTGTCGAATATTCTGAATATAAGATTATCGTTGCCCATTAAAGCCGAATAATCAATATCATCATTATGCCCGTCATGATTTGGAGTTATGGTATTGATCAGATTAATAATGGTAAATGTTCTCGTAATTTCGTCACAGTTTCTGGAATCTCTTACGTGTACAACATGATTTCCTCTTGGTACATTCTGGAAGACATTAGAGGCTTGCCAGTTAACACCATCTAAAGAGTATTCGTACGGAGGAGTTCCGCCACTTGCACCGACTGTTACTGTATTTCCATTGACTTCGATTGAAACGATTGCAGGTAGAACAGATTCTGTAACATTGACGGCTTGTCTGTACGTACAACCGTCAAAAGTAAGATCTACCCAATAACTTCCGGCTGAAACGTTCGTGATGGCAGGAGTTGTAGCGCCTGTACTCCAAAGATAACTGTCGAAACCAGGTCCTGCATCCAAATTTGTCGTTGTTTTTGGACAAACAATTTTATCAAAAAGAACATTTGATTTTTTCGGAGTTTTAATATTAACTGTAATTGAAGCTACATTAGGACATACTCCGGGTTTTTCAAATCTGATATGGATGGTTTGAGTTCCGGTAAGATTCATTGGATTTCCGAGAGGGGCAACGTTATTTTGAGCATCAGCTAAAGTCGCGTGATACGTCACCGTAACGTTAGGATCTATCGTAAATTGTGGAATGAATTGTGCCAGATCAACATTTTTGATTCCGTCAAGATCGTTATCGCAGACACTTATGACATATGAAGTTTTTATTAAAGGAATCTTAGCTCCAATGCTGAAATTTAAAGGCTGAACAACACTTGCGCATCCGTCAGGAGAATCAACTCTTATGTAAATTGTTGTTGGCGCAGTGTAACTCCAGTTGTTAGGAAGCGTATTGGCATTTCCTAGGTTGGCATCACCTAAGCTAGCATAATATCTTACATTCGTAAAATAAGTGGGATTATTAAGAACAAGAGGAGTGATATTTGATAAATTAACGGTTACACTTCCATCTAAATTATCATCACAAAATACACCATTATAATTATTTAAAACAATGGCCAGATTAAACAAATTAAGGGTAATCTGAGCAATACTTTTACAGCCGATATTATTTTTAACTACGGCATAAACGATGGTTCCGTTTGGAGCAGTATAGGTTGTAGGTACTGTAATTAATGCTGCAAGATTCTCATTTTGAGCGTCAAGCAGGGTAGGGTAATACGTAATCGTTACCGGAGTGTTGTTGGTAACATTGGCTGTTGTTAAATTAAAAGTTCCCTGTCCATTGATGTTGCAGGCGGTTAATGTTTTATTAGTAACCGTCAATGCCTGAATATTAATCGTTACGGTTACCGATTCACAATCCGGGAAGTCTGCGTCATTTCCGCAGAAAGTGTACGTGAAAGTATCTGTTCCTGTAGTTCCTGGGTTGGTAACAGTGTAGGTAATTATTCCTGTAGTTGAATTTACAACTGCTGTTCCTAAAGTTGGCTGAGTTGTAATTGCAACGGTAGACGGAACCGGTGTTTGTGTAGAACTGCTGAAAGCTGGAGTAATTGTTTTTACTGAACAGACATCATAAATAGCTGTAGTCTGTTTTAAACAATTCAAAACCTTGAATTTTCCTGAAACTAAAGGCGCACAACTTCCCATCGTTACCGAGCAGTGATAAAATCCGGATTGAGTAGGAATATAGGTTGATGTATTGGCTCCTATAATAAGAACATCATTTCGGTACCATTGATAGGTGTCATAAATAATTGGATCGACGGTAAGAACAACTCCAGGAACGCAATCTCCGCCGGATTTTAAAATCACAGGCTGTGTCGGGAAACCTGCAAAGAAACCTCCGTATCCCACGGCATCACTTCCCGCACTTATTCCCGCCATAATTGCTTTTGTTGAAACTACAGTAATTGTTCCTGTGGTATTCGGAATACCATAAGTTACCCAATTGTTGGTACCTGTCATATTGAAAGGCCCTGTACTGGCCAAAGGCTGAGTTCCGTTTACTGTTACAATAGCTCCTTTTTCTGTAATTAAATTAAGCTTAGTCGGAATATTTAAAATCCCGGTAGGATTGGCATTCGAATGAACAAAATTTTCATTGATAAAACCTAGCTCGTTGATCTGTTTTGGTAAATAACAATTCAGGGCAGGGATAAAATTAAATCCACCCGTTGCTACTTCACTTCCAGAAGCTGAATCTCCGGCGAGAATCTGATAAACATAAGCGTTTTTCGATGTTTTTACATATAAATTATAGTGTCCGCTTCCCTGTAACTGATATTTGGTGTCTGGAATTACAAAATACTGTCCTGTATTTATTGTAGCTACCGGAGGTATTTCATTATTAACATAAATCTGGGTGTTATCTTCTGTAGCGATCACCACAGCGCCTTCCATATTGGCTCCGATACTTCCGTTCCCTTTTACGATGGCAAATTCGCTGCCCAGTCTTTCAACGGGGACAGACTGATCCATCAAAATATCAGAACTGCCGGGGAAATTTCCTGCGTATTGACCGTTGAAGTTTCCGTTGGTGACATTTATAGGTTTATTTGAAACAATTTTAGATCCGATGAAGCCATCAAAATTTCCGGATAGGGCACCGTTACCATCAATAATATAAGATTGTCCTTTATTTAATGTAAAAGTCATGGTCGGGTTGGTGACTCCCGTTGTTCCGTTTGAAAATTCTACGGTACTTTTGTATCCTGAAATAGTAACTGTTGTATTATCTTCAGTCGCCAATATACTCGTCATGAAATTCAAAATAAAATTGCTGACCGTTATTGGAGCACTTGCTGCATAAAAAGTTTTTCCTGTAGAAGGAATTCCTTTTGAAGTAATAATTTCTGCGTGGTTATAAACCGAAAACCTCAAGTTAGCATAAAAAGGAAATTCTGCTTTTAGATAAAGTCCTTTTGAAGTGGGTGTAAATAAATCCGTCTGTTGAGTAGTGATGATATAATCTCTTAAAACATCAAATTTCTGAGGATTGTTTTTGCTGATGTTCACTGTCCCGATCAGGACATTGTTGTTGTAAATACTTACCGGAAATGATGTCGTTCTGTTGGTTGAAAGATATAAATTTTGATAAGGATTCGGGTTTCCCGTTCTATCTACCATTGGGGCAAACCAATGTTCTCTGTCCAACTGTGCGAAAGTTGAAGTGAAAATATAGAATATAAATAAAAAAGATAAAATTTTCTTCATTCAGGATCAGCTTTTACCACAAATTTAATAATAAAAAGTAGTAAAGCATTGAAAAAATAACAAAAAAACCACGATTCCCAAATCGTGGTTTTAATTAAAATATTTTGAATTAATTATTCTCTGTTTTTCACTAAGATCCAACCGGAGAATTTAATTGGAGTTTGCTTTTTATTAGGCTCATTCCAGCTGATATCATACCAGTAATTTCCTGTGGATACTTTATTGGTTCCGTTTGTAGTTCCGCCCCATTTGTATCCGTTTGTTTTATCTGCCTGATAGATCTTGCTTCCGTATCGGTCGAAGATATTCACAACTAAATTAGGTTTGTGAGCTAATGAAGAGTAGTCAATAAAATCATTCACACCATCATTATTAGGTGTAATTACGTTGATCAGATTAGGAATTGTAATTTCAACCTCAATAGGATTACAGTCGTAAGCATCTTTTACATATACAGTTCCGTTTCCTCTAGGAACGTCTTTAAATATGTTTGAATCCTGCCAAGTGATATTATCCATAGAATATTTATATGGAGCCGTTCCACCTGCTACATATGCAGTCACAGTGTTGTTTGTAATATCAATGTTTGAGATAACAGGCTGCTCAGAAGCATATACTTTTACAGTTTGTTTTGTAATACAGTCACCTGTTTTTAGTTTTACCCAATACGTTCCAACACCTACGTTAGTGATAGACGGAGTAATTGCTCCTGTGCTCCATTCGTAAGCATTAAAACCTGGACCTGCATCTAAGGTTGTTTTGTCTTCCATACAGATAATCTTATCTTTCAATATGGCAGATTCTACAGGTGCAAGGACGATAAGTTTAACTTCAGCTACACTGAAACATCCGTTTGCGTTTGTCACTCTTATATAGACAACACCGGTTGGTGCGATATAGTTTGTAAAATTAGTAATTTCATTCGTTCCGTTTGCGGCATCAGTAGGAGATGGGAAATACCTTTTAGTAACTCCCGGTTCTGTACTAACGCTAGCCAAAGTAAGATTAAATAATGCTGTTGCCGGATTCGTTTCAATGAAACAAGATCTTAAGGTTGCATTATTTACTACTGGACTTTTTGATACAGTTAAATTTAAAGTAATCTGCTCACAATCTACAAAGTTTGGATCGTTACCACAGAATTTATAAACAATTTTATCTGCCCCGAAATATCCAACGGTTGGAACGTAAGTGATTACACCTGTTATAGGATCGACACCTGCTGTACCATTTGCTGGAGGAGTAACAATCGTTACAGTTCCCGGAACAGGAACCTGACTTGAAGTCGTAAACTGAGGAAGGATATTTAAAAGACCCTCACAAACTGTCATTGCTTTTGTAGTCTCTTGAAGACAGGTATAAACTTTATAAACAGGAGTAGTCTCCGGAGGACATGATCCTATTGTAATTCTTACAGTATAATCTCCTGATTGAGTAGGTGTATAGGTATTAGCATTAGCTCCTGTAATAGCAACACCATTTCTGAACCACTGATAGGTTTCAAAACTGTCATCAACCTCCAATACCAAACCTGGAATACAAGTTCCGGTTTGTTTAGCAATTAAAGGAATTGAAGAGAATCCTGCAAAATAACCTCCATATCCTGCTGTGCTGTATCCACCGTTTACACCGGCAGTAACAGCTTTTGTTGAAGTAATGGAAACATTTCCGGTAATTCCGGTAATTGCATATGTTACCCATTGGTCGTTACCCAAAAGATCATAAGGACCTTGCGCCGCAGTTGGAGCAACACCATTTACTGCTACAACAGCACCTTTTTCAGTTAAGATATTAAGTTTTAAAACAACTGTACCTGTATACGTCGGCATTGCCTGAATATTACCAATTTCATCAATTTTTCTTGGTAAGAAACAGTTCAATGGCGGGATATAATTGTATCCTGCTGTTGCAGTACCACCTGATGATCCGATTAATTGATATAAATAAATATTTTTTGTACTATGAACATAAACATTGTAATGCCCACCACCTTGACTGATGTATGCACTGTTTAAAATTCTGTAATAATCTCCTTCATTAAGAGTTGCAACAGGTATTGTAGCATCATTAAGGAAAATTTCTGTGTTGTTTTCTGTGGCAATTATAATTCCCCCTTCCATATCGTAATGATTGGTGAGTGGAGATAAACTTCTTACCATTGCAAATTCGTTTCCAAGACGGGTTGTAGGAACAGATTGATCCATAACAAGGTCAGACCCTCCAGTTGTATTTCCTGTGGCGAACATTCCGTTTGCATTTCCGTTGGTTACGGAAACCGGTTTATCAGATGAAATTTTAGTTCCGATAAAACCTGCCTGGTTGGCAACAGTATTTCCAACACCTGCAAGAATATAAGACTGTCCTTTATTTAAAGTGAAATTTATTGTTAAAGGAGGAGTCATGTTGTTAATAAACTGAATGTTGGGATCATATCCGGTAACCGTTACTTTCGTATTGTCTTCGGTTGCCATGATACCCGTTGTGAAGTTCATTGCGCTACTGCTCGTTAAGGCAGTCGTGATAGGAGTTGCAGCAGCATAGAATGTTGTTCCGATGCCGGCTTTTCCTTTAGAAGTTACAACCTCACCATGAATACTGTTGTATATTCTTAATGATGTAAAATAAGGTTTATCTCCTTTTGTATAAACTCCCATATTGTTTGGAACAGCAGCGCTCGAAGTATTTGTTGTTGTAATATACTGCGAAGGCAATGTAAACATCTGAGGGCTACCTTTACTGATGGTCACCGTTCCAATCACAGCATTGTTGTTGTAAATAGTTACCGGAAACGGAGTAACCGAATCTGTGGAAAAGTATAAACCATGTTCATACGTTGATGATGATGAGTTAAAATAGGGGGCAAACCAATGGTCTGTGTCCCTTTGCGCAAAAAGCGTATTAATTGCCAAGACAATTAATACTAAAGATAGTAGAAATTTTTTCATAAGCTGGAATTAGGATTGTGCAAAAATAGCAGAATATTTTAATAAGTATTGATAATATTGCTTAAAATAAAGGTCTATATCATAAAAAAACCACGATTCTAAAATCGTGGTTTAAAAAGAAATTTGTTATTCTCTATTTTTTACAAGAATCCAACCTGTGTATTTTATTGGAGTCTTTTCTTTATTTGGTTCATTCCAGTTGATGTGGAACCAATATGTTCCGGTTAAGATTTTCTTATCGAAATGCTTACCATCCCATCGGTAGTTATTAAACTTATCTCCTGTGAATATCTTATTTCCATATCTGTCATAGATAACGAAGCTTAGATTTCCTTTGTAGGCTAATTCACTGTAATCGATATAATCATTTTTGTTATCTCCGTTTGGTGTAATGGCATTCAATAAGTTCGGTACAGTAATTTCAACAGAAATAGGTGTACAGTTATAAGAATCTTTTACATAGAATGTATGCTGACCTCTTGAAAGATCTGTAAATACATTAGAATCCTGCCAGTTAGCAGTTCCGTCAACTGAATATTTATATGGTGGAGTTCCTCCGGTAACATTTACAGTTGCTGTATTGTTAGTAATCTCGATTTCTTTGATAACAGGATCTGCAGTTTTATTAACTCTTACTACCTGTGTAACGAAACATCCATTCTTTCCAAGAACTACAGTATATTCTCCAACACCAACACCTTGGATACCTGATGTAGTTGCACCAGTATTCCATAGGTAAGAATCATATCCTGGACCTGCTTCTAAGTTTGTTCTAGAATCAATACAGATATATTTGTCAACAAGAATTGGAGATTTTTTGATAGGTTTTGCAACCAATTCAATTTTTGCATTTGCTGTACAACCTTCATTACTTGTGATTTTTACATATACAAATCCTCCTGCAGAACCATAATTTGTAGGATCCATGATCTGGTTTGTATTAGCATTAAGATCTACCAATGTAGGATAGTATTTTTTAGTTACCTGATTAAAATCAATAACGTTAGCTAATGTTAAATTAAAGTATGCTTTGTCTTCATACTGACAAGCTTCCATTTTAGCATCTTTTACGATAAATGGAACTACCGTTAAGTTCACTGTTACGATTTCACAATCGATAAATTCAGTACCATTACCACAGAATTTATAAACAATAACGTCTGGTCCTACATATCCTGCTGTAGGATTATAAGTAATAATACCTGTTGCTGGATTTAAAACAGCTGTTCCATGAGTAGGCTGTGTTGTAATTGTTACAGTGCTCGGAACCGGAGTTTGTGTTGAACCTGAAAATGTTGGAGTGATAATTTTTGTAGCACATGCATTTACACTTACAGTTGTATTTTTAACACAAGAATATACTTTATATATTGGTGTTGTAACAGGAGGACATGTTCCCATTGTTACTTTTACCGTATAATTTCCTGATTGAGTAGGAGCATAAGTACTTAATGTTGCCCCTGTGATAAGAACTCCTTCTCTGTACCATTGATAAGTTTCGAAACCATCATCTACTTCCAAAATGATACCTGGAGCACATTCTCCTGATTTTTTAGCAATAACCGGGATTGAAGAGAATCCTGCAAAATATCCACCATAACCAACGGCTCCACTTCCTCCGGCGATACCTGCGGTAACGGCTTTGGTAGATGTTACTGTTACGTTTCCTGATAATCCGGGAATTGAATATGATACCCAAGAAGTTGTTCCTAAAACAGGATATGGCCCTTGTGCGGTTGGTGGAACTGCACCGTTTACATTAACAACGGCTCCGGTTTCTGTAAGAATATTTAGTTTAATATCATTTGAACTTCCGTTAAGATCGTTAATGAATGCAATTTCATCAATTTTTCTAGGTAAAAAGCAGTTCAATGGAGGTATATAGTTGTATCCTAAAGTTGCAATACTCGTTGCAAGACCTGCCAGAAGTTGGTAAACGTATGCATTTTTACTTGTTCTAATGTACATATTGAAATGTCCGTTACCCTGATCAATATAATTTGTATTTGAAATAGCATTAACTCTGTAAAAAGCTCCTTCATTAATAGTAGCTACAGGAATTGTACTGTTATTAACATAGATTTCGGTATTGTCTTCCGTTGCGATAATCAGTGCGTCTTCTACTTTAATATCGATATTTCCGTTTCCTTTTACCAGAACGAATTCATTTCCTAACCTGTCTACCGGTACAGATTGATCCATAATGATATCTGAACTTCCTCCAACAGAACCTAAAGAAAACTGTCCGTTAAAGTTACCGTTAGTTAAAGAAATGGGTTTGGTTGATTCTATTTTAGCACCAATGAATCCTATTTGGTTACCTGCTAGATTTCCTCGCCCTTCAATGATATAAGATTGTCCTTTGTTTAAGGAGAAAGTCATCGTTGGGTTAGTAAGGCCGGTTGTCCCATTGGAAAACGTAACAGAAGTTGAATAGCCCGAAACTGTAACAACAGTGTTATCTTCTGTTGCCAGTATACCTGCCATAAAGTTATAAATAGAACCACCTGCCAAATCAGTAATTGGAGCAGCTGCTGCATAAAACTTTTTACCAATACCTGCTTTTCCTTTTGAAGTTAAGATTTCCCCGTGACTTGTAACTGAGAATCTAAGGTTAGCATAATATGGTTTTGTCCCTTTTGTGTAAAGCCCTTTTGTAATAGGGGTAAAAAGGTCTGTTTGTGATGTTGTAACAATAGCTGATACAGATGTAGACGGAGTTACAGGAATTACAAAAATCTTTGGATCTCCTTTACTGATCGTAACAGTACCAATAATAGCATTATTGTTATAAATGTCTACCGGAAATGGTGTTACAGAATCAGTAGAAAAATATATAGACTGACCATTGGCGCCTCCCGTTAGACCGGTTCGATTCATCATCGGTGCAAACCAATGCTCTGTATCTCTTTGCGCAAAGAGCGTATTAATTGTAAAAAAAACTAATACTAGACTAAGTAGAAATCTTTTCATATAAAAGTGGAATTAGGATTTCTACAAATTTAAAATAATATTTGAGATATTGTTAGTAAAATTTAAAGAAAATTATTAAATTATTCGCGATTCTTGATTAAAATCCATCCAGAATACGAAACTGGTAATTTTGTATCTGGCTCGATCCATTTTAAAATATACCAATAAGTCCCTGTGGGAAGAGTTCTTCCATTTGACTTTCCATCCCAGATATAATTTTTGTCTGATGATTTATATACAGCCGCTCCATATCTGTCTACAACTTCTATTGTTACATTTTGTTTTATTCTTAAATCTGAATAATTCAGAACATCATTTTTCCCGTCACCATTTGGCGTAATGGCATTAATTAGATTTAAAACTAAAAATTCTTTCGTAACCGGCTGACATCTATCTGCACCTAAAACATATACTGTATGAATGCCTCTTGATAATCCTGTGAAAACGTTTGATGCTTGATAATCAATATCATTCAATGAATATTTATAAGGAGCCGTTCCTCCTGAAACATTAACTGTTGCCGTAGTTCCTGAAACTGCAATACTTGTAATTGTTGGCGCTTGAGCAGTTGCAACAGTTACCGTCTGACGATAAATACATCCGTTGAATCCAAGATCTACATAATAATTTCCTGCTCCTACCGTAATAGTTTGACTAGTAGCTCCGTTGCTCCATAAATATGATGTAAATCCTGCTCCTGCATCTAATATCACTTTTTCATCAGAACAAATTATCTGATCACGAAGCGTCGTCGATTTTTTTGGAGTTTTTAATTTAATATTTAAAATTCCTGTATTTGGACAGTCTGTTGCGCTTGTAAATCTTACATAAAATGTACCTGTTAGGTTGATAGTTTGTGTAGAAGATATTGCATTCGTTCCTGTCTGAGCATTAGCTAATGATGTATGGAATGTTAAAGTTACCGCAGGATTATTGGTGAATAAATTTTTATAATCATTAAGGTTTACGGTTTCAGAACCATTAAGATCATTGTCGCAAATTTCTGTATTTACGGTGCTTGATAATAAAGTTATTCTGTTTCCAATTTTAAAATTGATCTGTCCAAAAGCTGGTGGGCAACTAGATGGATTGTTATCAACTCTTACATAAACAGTTGTATTTGCAGTATAAGTCCAGGTTGTTGGTAATGTATTATTGTTTCCTGCAGTAGCATCTGCCTGATTTAAATAATATCTAACTGTAAAATTCGCTGAGTTCGTGACAATTTGAGGAGTTACGGTTGCAAAATTTACACTGATTGCTCCTTCAAAGCTGTTGTCACAAAGAGTTGCGTTATAATTATTTGTATTAATGTTGGGTGAAGGAGTTGCTGTTAAAGTAATCTGAGCGACTTTTGAGCATCCTGCCGATGAAGTGACATTAGCATAAATAATTCCTGCCGGTCCCGAATAAGTTGTTGGATTTGTAATCTGCCCTGTTAAATTTGAATTCGTAAAATAGGTAATTGTAATCCCAGGATCTGAAGAAACATTTGCCAAAGTAAGGTTATAAGTTCCGTTTCCGTTTGTTCCAGCGCAAGATGATAAAGAACCGTTATTTACATTTGGAAGGGCATTTACAGTTAATGTGATCTGAGCTATTTTTGAGCATCCTGCCGATGAAGTTACATTAGCATAAATAATTCCTGCAGGTCCGGAATACGTTGTTGGGTTTGTAATCTGTCCAGTTAAATTTGAATTGGTAAAATAGGTAATTGTAATCCCAGGATCTGAAGAAACATTTACCAAAGTAAGGTTATAAGTTCCGTTTCCGTTTGTTCCTGCGCAAGATGCTAGAGAACTGTTATTTACATTTGGAAGCGGATTTACAGTTAATGTGATCTGCACCGTCTTTGAACATCCAGCCGATGGAGTTACATTAGCATAAATAATTCCTGCCGGTCCTGAATATGTTGTTGGATTTGTAATCTGACCCGTTAAATTTGAATTGGTAAAATAGGTAATTATAATCCCCGGATCTGAAGAAACATTTGCCAAAGTAAGGTTGTAAGTTCCATTTCCGCTTGTTCCGGTGCAAGATGCTAAAGAAGCATTATTTGCGTTCGGTGATGGATTTACAGTCAATATAATCTGCGCTGTCTTTGAACATCCATACTGTGAAGTTACATTAGCATAAATAATTCCTGTAGGTCCCGAATAGGTTGTTGGATTTGTAATCTGCCCTGTTAAATTAGCATTCGTAAAATAAGTAACCGTTGTTCCTGTATCTGTTGATACACTTGCTGTTGTTAAGTTAAAAGTTCCATTTCCGCTTGCATTTGTACAAGATGATAAGGAAGAGTTATTAACATTTAGAACATTTGTGTTGATAATTATTTTAAAATATTCAAAACTAAAAGGATTTCCATTTCCTTGAATATAATAAATAAATGTGTCACTCGTATTTGTAGTAATCCCCGCGTTTGGAGTGTAAGTAATTTGTCCTGTTGTTGGGTTTACCGTTGCTGTTCCCGAAGTTGGCGGAGAAATAATACTCGTCAGTGAAGGAACAATTGCTTGTGTTGAGCTTGTAAAAGCCGGAGTTATCACTTTCGTGTTACAAGAACCAATAGTGTAAGTTGTTGTAGTAATTGGTGGGCATAAAGTATAGCTATAAATAGCTGTCAATCTCGTTTCACAATTGTTTTTTGTGATTTGGCAGGTATAATCTCCAGCTCCGTATAATTCAGGATTAATAGAGAAGGAGGTCGCTCCTGGAATTAAAACTCCATTGAAATACCACTGATAAGCATCATAATTACTGTCTACTTGAAGTAAAATTCCAGCATAACAGTCACCTGTTTTTGTAATGGCAGGCACAGAAGAAAATCCTGCAAAATAGCCTCCATAACCTACTGCACCATTTCCTGCTGCTATTCCTGCTGTGACAGGTAATGTTGAATTTACGGTAACATTTCCTGTTACATTCGGAATAGAATACGTTACCCAGTTTGGATTTCCAGTTACAGGATAAGGCCCGTTTCCTGCCCCAATATTATTTCCATTAAAAGTTACTGTTGCACCTGTTTGAGTGATAATATTAAGTTTAGTATCGTAAGATGTATTTCCTATTTTATTAATAAATCCAATTTCATTAATTTCTTTAGGTAAAAAACAGCTTAATGGAGGTATAAAATTCATTCCACCTGTTGCATAAACTGTACTTCCGGAAGTTCCGGCAAGAAGTTGATAGATGTAAACATTATTTGTAGCGGAAATACTCATATTATAATTTGCATTCCCTTGATTGATGTAATTTGTTCCTTGTACAATATAATATTGTCCTGCATTCAGCGTGACAGTATTCAAAAGGTTACCGTTAACAGTAAGTTTGGTATTGTTTACTGTGGCAACAACCAAAGCAGCTTCCATTCCTGAAGCGGCCGGCCCGTTTCCTTTTACCATGACAAAATCTTTCCCTAATCTTTCCACAGGAACCGCCTGATCCATCAATACATCCACATTACTGTTGTTTTGAGTGGTGTAGATACTGTTGAAGTTTCCGTTGGTAACAGAAACAGGTTTGTCGGAAACTAATTTTGCACCGACCAATCCGTTTAGATTGCTTGTAGCCAGATCACTTTGTGCTTCAATAATATAAGATCTTCCTTTATTAATAGTGAAAGTTCTCGACGGAGCCGAGTTACCATCAGAAAAAACAACATTGGGATTATATCCTGATAATGTTACAGTTGTATTGTCTTCTGTTGCAATAACTCCAATTGTGGAATTAACGTAAGGTTTCGCTGTCGTATTTGGAGCCAATCCTATGAAAAAGTTTTTTCCAACTCCTGCTAGTCCTTTTGAAGTAATAATTTCAGCCTGATTGGGAACTCCAAATCTAAAGTTGGCAAAGAATTTCTTGTTTCCTTTTACCTGTAATCCCATTGGTCTAGAATTAAACAGATTAGACAATGTAGAAGCAATCATAAAATTACTTGGAATCGTCACCTGCACAGGATTTCCTTTGCTTACCTGTACGGTAGAATATACCGCATTGTTATTGTAAATCTGCACAGGGAAAGGCGTAGTTTCGTTTGTAGATAGATATAAATAACATTCCGGAGTGCCCTGTAGAGAGCTTGCCGACATCGGTGCAAACCAATGTTCAGTATCTAATTGAGCATTAGCAAACAGGCAAAGAAATGTACAAATAACTAGTAGAAATTTTTTCATGGTTTATTATAAGGGGGCGCAAATATAATAATTAACAATTAATATTTTGCATAAAAAAATTTAATAATGATCTCGTATCATGGATGTTATTGATTATTTAATATTCACTTCATATTCACTTTGTCAGTTTTCTGATTTTCATGAAAATGGGGCACAAAAAATCCCGATGAAAAAATTCACCGGGATTATTATTTTTCTTTGAAAGATTAATTAAGCTAAGCTTGCTCTTACAAATCCTGTTACTTTAAGGTCTCCGTTTACAGATTTTACATAATCAGCAATAGAAATACTTGCATCTTTAATGAAATCTTGGTGTACCAAAGTGTTGTCTTTGTAGAATCTCTGCATTTTACCTTTCAAGATATTGTCGATAATGTTTGCAGGCTTACCTTCTTCTGTAAGTTTATGTCTTTCGATTTCTAATTCTTTATCGATAGTTTCCTGAGAAACTGCATTTTCGTCAAGAGCGATAGGGTTCATAGCAGCAACCTGCATAGAAACAGCTTTAGCAGCTTCGTCAGCTCCGTCTACTTTAGCAGAAAGAGAAGTAATAGCAGCGATTTTGTTTCCAGCGTGTATGTAAGCTCCTACGAAAGGACCGTCTAATCTTTCGAAAGTACCGATCTCGATTTTTTCTCCGATAACACCTGTTTGCTCGATTAATTTTTCAGCAACAGTCATTCCGTGGAAATCAGTAGCTAAAAGTTCTTCTTTAGAAGCAGCAACAACAGCCATTTCAGCCAATTCGTAAGCTAGCTCGATGAACGCTTCGTTTTTAGCAACAAAGTCAGTTTCACAGTTTAAAGAAATAATAGCACCTAATGTGTTATCTTCGTTTACTCTAGCGATAACTGCACCTTCAGCAGACTCTCTGTCAGCTCTGTTAGCAGCAACTTTCTGTCCTTTTTTTCTAAGGATGTCGATCGCTTTGTCGAAATCTCCTTCAGCTTCAACTAAAGCTTTCTTGCAGTCCATCATACCTGCACCTGTAATGTTTCTCAATTTTGCTACGTCTGCAGCAGCTGGTGTATAAGACATAATATCTATTATTTTTTTATTGTAAGATTAGTATTGATTTTTTTAGCTTATTTTTAGAGCAGTGCAAAGATAATGATTTTAATGATAAACTAAAAAATGACTTTTTGCGTTATTTGTATATTTAATAAAAATTTTAAATGATTAGTTAATGAAAAAAATATTTCTCCTCATTTTTTTATGCATTTTCACTCTTGGGTTTTCTCAAAAGAAGAAAAAGGGCAAATCTAAGGCTATTGTTGAAAAAGAAACATTAATCATCTACACAGAAAGCGATGCCGAAAGTACAAAAGAAGCCCGAATTATTGCAGGATTTTTAAAACAAAATCCAGGTCACGCAAAAACAGATTATTTTAAAAAGAAATTGATAGAAATAATTATGGCCGATAATTCTCCGGAAGCAAAACCAACAATTAAACCTCTTAGCAAAGAAAAGGTTGAAAAAATTGTTAATAATAATGAATTAAATAATTCTAAAACAATTGCTTCCAATGCAAATAATAGTAAGACTGCTGCAACGCCAAGTAAAACGGTAAATTATGCAAGCGCGGGTAGTGCAGCTAAAAAAACAGAGCCAAGCGAGAAAAATAAGAGAACGGCAGCGATGTTAACGCATATGTTTAATGATGATCCGATGGATAAAGAAGCTTATATTAATATTAAAAACAGATCAAAATGTAATTTAATTGTAAAAATAAGCGGAAAAAAATATTACAATCTAGATGTTCCGGCAAACAGTCAAAATTATCTTTTAGTGGATAAAGGAGAGTATGTATTAACAACTATGGTTTGCGATGCAAAATATTCTTCATTAAAAAAGATCAATAAAGATATTGAGATTGAATTGAATCTTAGAGAAGATTAAATAAATCTCGCTCGAAACTAAATAAAAAAAGCGGCTAAGAATTTCTTAACCGCTTTTTATTTTATCCTTTATATTGCCCCATTGCAATAAATTTGTCTTGTCTTTGGGTTTCAAGTTCTTGTCCTGTGAATTTAGAAAAAGCCTTGATGTTTTGTAGAATTGACGTTTTCAAATTCAAATAAGTCGCTGCAGGATCGTAATGTGCCCCTCCAAGCGGCTCTTCAATGATTCCGTCAATAAATTTTTCTCTTAAAGCATCTTTTGGAGTCAGATTTAATGCGTTTGCAGCATCTTCTTTGTGATCCCAGTTTCTCCATAAGATAGAAGAACAGCTTTCCGGTGCAATTACGGTGTACCAAGTGTTTTCAAGCATGTAAACTTTGTTTCCAACACCGATTCCTAAGGCACCACCACTTGCTCCTTCACCAATGATATACGTAAAGATCGGAGTTTTTAGCTGAACCATTGTAAAAATGTTTCTAGCAATCGCTTCTCCCTGACCTCTTTCTTCAGCTTCCAATCCAGGATAAGCTCCCGGAGTATCAACCAAAGTTACCACAGGAATGTTGAATTTTTCAGCAAGCTTCATTAGTCTTAAAGCTTTTCTGTATCCTTCAGGATTTGGCATTCCAAATCTTCTGTGCTGTCTTTCTTTAGTTGTTCTGCCTTTTTGAGTTCCGATGATCATTATTCTTTGACCATCAAGAGTTGCCAATCCACCGATCATTGCAGGATCATCTGCAAAGTTTCTGTCTCCGTGAAGTTCAAGGAAGCTTCCTTTGTCCACCATTCCGTTGATATAATCAAGGGTATAAGGACGATCCGGATGACGGGATAGTTGTACTCTCTGCCAAGGCGTAAGGTTTCCATAGATTTCTTTCTTCTTCTCTATGATCTTGTCCTCAATCTGGCTGCATGCTAATTTTACATCAACACCACTTTCTTCTCCTACCAAAGAACATGTCTGGTATTGCTCCATTAGTTCTTGTATAGGAAGTTCGAAACTTAAATATTCCATTTCTTGAAGTAAATTAAATCTTTCAAATTTATGAAAAATTATGGATTTTTATTTAAAATTATTTACAGCATTGTTTATTCTTGCTATACTTTCTTGTTTTCCGATGATTTCTAAAATGTCCGGAACGTCTGGTCCCTTCAATTCTCCAACCAAGGCTAAACGAAGTGGCATCATTACTTTACCCATTCCAAGACCTTTGTTTTCAGCGAAATCATGTATTGCCTGCTTCAATGTTTCAGAAGTAAATTCAGTACTTTCTAATGTTGTAGCAAATTCACCTAGAATAGCAGAAGTTTCGTCATTCCAAGCTTTTTTTGATGCTTTTTCATCATAAGAAGTTGGAGCTTCGAAGAAAAACTTTCCGTTTTCGTAAATATCTTTCGGGAAAGTTGCTCTTTCTTTCATCAGGTGAATAATCTTCAATAATTTTTCATCTTCAATATTTAAATTTAAATCTGAATTTTTCAAAATTTGAAGTAATTCTTCATCAGATTTTAATTGAATATACTGATGATTAAACCATTCCGATTTTTCTTTACTGAATCTTGCGCCAGCTTTATGAACTTTATGAAGATCAAATTCTTTGACCATCTCTTCTAAAGGTAAAATTTCCTTATCATCTGCAGGAGACCAACCTAATAATGCAACCATATTGATGAATGCTTCCGGAAGATATCCGCTTTCTCTATAACCTTTAGACACGTTTCCTGTTGCAGGATCTGTAAAGTTTAATGGAAATACCGGAAATCCGAATTTATCACCGTCTCTTTTGCTTAATTTTCCTTTACCTTCTGGTTTTAGAATCAATGAAAGGTGAGCAAATTCTGGAGCTTCCCAAGCCATTGCTTCGTATAATAAAGTGTGTAAACCTAAAGATGGTAACCATTCTTCCCCACGGATAACGTGAGAAATTTCCATTTCGTGGTCATCGATGATGTTGGCGAAATGATACGTTGGCATTCCGTCGTTTTTAACTAAAACTTTATCATCTAATGTGTTAGTATTTACAGAAGAATTCCCTCTAATGATATCTACAAGGTTTAAAGTTCTGTCGATAGGCATTTTAAATCTTACAACATACGGAGTTTTTTCGTCCAACAGTTTTTGAACTTCTTCCTCAGAAAGGGTAAGACTGTTTTTTAAACGGTTTCTTGTTTTGTTGTCGTAAGAAAAAACATCACCTTTAGCTTCATATTCAGCGCGGATAACGTCTAATTCTTCGGCAGTATCAAAAGCGATATAAGCATAATCTGTTTTTAAGATCTGCTCTGTATATCTGTCGTAGATATCTCTTCTTTCAGACTGTCTGTATGGAGCAAATTTTCCTCCTTTTTTAGGACTTTCGTCAGGAATGATCCCGCACCATTCTAATGCTTCTTCGATATACTCTTCAGCTCCTTCTACATATCTTGCAGTATCTGTATCTTCGATTCTCAATACAAACTCGCCACCCTGATTTTTAGCAAAAAGATAATCATATAATGCGGTTCTTACGCCTCCCAAATGTAAAGGTCCGGTAGGACTTGGAGCAAAACGTACTCTAACTTTCTCCATTTCAATTAAAATTTTGATGCAAATTTACTTAAAATTATGTGTTTTAGTGATGTTTAATGCTTTCGATATTGGCTTTTTTGATTTGAATATTTACATTTGTATAAATTAATAAGAAGTAAGTCATGTTAGAAATCGGAGAAAGACCTTGGGGAAGATATTTTGTTTTGGCAGATGAGCCAAATTATAAATTAAAAAGAATAGAAGTAAACCCCGGACAAAAACTGTCTTATCAATATCATCATAAGAGACAGGAGCAATGGACGATCATCGAAGGTGACGCTACAATTGTTCTGGATGATAAAGAAATCAGCTTAAAGTACGGTGAAAGTATTTTCATTCCATTAGGATCTAAACATAGAATGATGAATCTTTCTGAGAAACCTGTTGTTTTCATTGAAGTACAGACGGGTACTTATTTCGGGGAAGATGATATTGTGAGGATTGATGATGAGTATGATAGAGCTTAAAATGGTTTTGTTTGTACTAATTAATAAAAATTCCGAAGTAAATTTTACTTCGGAATTTTTATTGGATTGAATAAAATTCATTTATAAAAGTTGCAAAAAAATATATAAATTTGGCTAAATAAAATTCTAAATGGAATGTAAAATCTGTAACCATGATTCTCATAAAATTTTTGATAAAACAGTTTTATGTAAGTATCATGTTGGTTATTATCAATGTTCAAATTGTAGTTTTGTACAGACTGATGAACCTTTTTGGCTTGAAGAAGCATACAATAATGCTATCACTTCACTGGACATAGGTATTCTAATCAGAAACTCTTTTTTAATCGAAAATGTTTCAAAAATAATTGATTCTTGTTACAAGGAGGGGGAAGTTTTCCTCGATTATGCAGGTGGATACGGACTTTTTGCAAGATCTATGAGAGATATAGGATATAATTTTTACAGACAGGATGTTTATTGTGAAAATCTTTTTGCAAATTATTTTGATATCGAAGACACAGATATAGAGAAATTTGACATTGTAACGGCATTTGAAGTATTTGAACATTTGCCTAAACCTATTATCGAAATTGAGGGAATTCTACGGTATTCCGATCATTTGATTTTCTCTACCGAGGTAGTTCCTGATAAAAGAGAAGATATCGAGAATTGGGTATATATTTCTCAGGAAACGGGTCAGCACATTGCCTTTTACTCAGAAAAATCTTTAAAAATTATTGCAGAAAAATTTAATAAAAATTATTACAGAAAAGGCAATCTACATATTTATACAACCAAGACTTTTACCGAAGATCAAATAGAATATGCTCTAAATGATAAGAATGTTAAAAAATCTTTTTTTGGTCTGAAAAAGAAAAAATATAATAAGATATTCAAAGTTTGGAGAGAATCATATCAAATGAGAGATTATCTGAAAATTAAGAAAATTCTCAATTCATAGAAATCTATAAGAATAAATTAAGTGTATCTCGTAATTCAAAATTTTTAGTTCCAAGATCAATCATTCTGTATAGTTTAGTAGGGTTTCCTGATAATTTAAAGATCTCATTTTTTCTTACAAAATTTGAGTTTATCAGGACATCCACTTTATGATTGGTAATCTCTGAGGATAGGTTGATTACTTCTTCCAATGAGTATGTTTTTCCGGAACAGATATTCACTATTTCAGATTTATATTCACTTATTGCCAGTTTATAATAACATTCCGTTACAAAATCAATAGAATTATATTCCCTGAAAACATTAATATTTCCAAGTTCTATTGTTTCATTTCTATCTTTAAAAGCTTTAGTAATTTTGGGAATCACAAAATTAATGTCTTGCCCGGGAGCAGTATAATTAAAAGGTCTTGTAATAATAATAGGTAAAAAGTCAAAATAATTTTTTGCAACCTGTTCCATTGCAAGTTTACTAATCCCATAATGATTGTTAGGATTCGGGCACATGGTTTCAGAAAGTTCATAGTATTCCTGATTTCCATATACAGTAGCACTGCTGGCTAAAATCACTTTTTTAATGTTTTCTGTAGCATTATTTTTAATAGCCTCTAATAGATTTTGTGTTCCTATAACATTTACATTATAAAAATCTTCTGTGTTAGGATGTCCCACAAATGATATTGCAGCCAAATGGATAACAATATTTGGCTGTAATTCAGATATAATTTGTGCTAATTTATTTTTTTCTAACAAATTACAAGAAAAAATGTTCTTCTCGTAACTGTTTTTACTATTCACAATTCCATAAACTTCATATCCTTGAGACGAAAAATGGTTTGATAGATATTTACCGGTAAAACCATTAATACCAGTAATTAAAATTTTATTAGAAAGAGAATCCATTTTCATTTCTTTTCAAATCAGCATTTACCATAATAGAACATAATTCATCCAAAGTGGTTTGAGGAACCCAGTTTAATAGTTCATTGGCTTTTTTTGCATCTCCAATTAACAACTCTACTTCTGCAGGTCTGAAATATGCGGGATTGATTGCAACAAGCAATTCATTAGTCTGCTGATTGTATCCTTTTTCTTCAACACCAATACCTTTCCAAACAATATCGATACCGATTTGTTTAAATGAAAGCTCAACGAAAGCTCTTACTGTAAAGGTTTTATTGGTTGCTAATACAAATGTTTCAGGATCTTTATACTGAAGCATTTTGTACATACCTTCAACATATTCTTTGGCATATCCCCAATCTCTTTGGGCATCTAAGTTTCCTAATTCTAAAATATTTTGTTTTTTTAGAGCTATTTTGGCAACAGTATCAGTGATCTTTCTTGTTACAAATTCTCTTCCTCTTAGAGGTGATTCGTGATTGAATAAAATACCACTTACCCCAAATATATCATAGCTTTCTCTATAGTTGATCGTAGCCCAATGCGCAAATAATTTTGAAAAGCCATACGGACTTCTTGGATAGAATGGAGTGTCTTCAGTTTGAGGTACCTGCTGTACCTTCCCGAACATTTCAGAAGTACTCGCTTGATAGAATTTTATTTTAGGATTAATAATTCTAATTGCCTCCAGTAGATGTAATGCTCCAATTCCTGTAGTTTGTGCAGTAGATATAGGCTGGTCGAAAGAAACTCCGACGAAACTCTGTGCAGCCAGATTGTAGATTTCATCGGGCTGTACTTTATCTATTAATCTAATATTACTTGTCTGATCGTTAAGGTCATATTCTAACAAATGCAAATTGGGATTATTCTGAATACCAAGCTCTTCGATTCTCCAGAAATTCATAGAACTAGATCTTCTGTAAGTTCCGAACACCTCATACCCTTTTTCTAGTAATAATTGAGACAGATACGCTCCATCTTGGCCAGTAATTCCTGTTATAATTGCTTTTTTCATATAGACTAATTGAGAATTTGCAAATTTACGTTTTTTAAATAAACGAAGAACCTAAATATACAAAAACGATTATCTTTGTAGTTAAATATTTATTTTTTTAAGAGTAAAATTATTATGGAAAAAAAAATGGGAGTAAACGTATTTGGCTTCATTGGTGGGGAATTTGGTCTTGGTGAAGCGGTAAGGCTAATTATCAAAGCATTAAACAAAGCCGAAATTCCCGTTTCATTAATTAACTATGATGTCGAAACAAATCACGAGCATAATGATAATACATTTAATAATTTTAGCGACAAAGCTATTTATCCTGTTAATTTAGTTTTGTTGGGCCCATCTGAAGCAAAGAGGGTTCTTATCCATTATCCGGAAGATTTTTTTAAAAATAAATATAATATTTTTTATTTGAATTGGGAATCAGAATACATTCCGCAGGAATATATTGATAATTTCAGTTTTTATGATGAGATCTGGGTACCTGCACAATATTGCAAAGATATTCTTACTAAAGTTTGTGATATTCCGGTAAATGTAGTTCCTTATCCTATCGAAATTGAAGTTGATGATGCTCCGGATGAAGAAGCAGCGACTTTTTATAATAAAAATACTTTTAATTTCTTTTTCATGTTCGATTATAACAGTTCAATGGAAAGAAAAAACACATTGAATCTTATTAATGCATTCGAAAAAGCTTTTGGAAAGGAGGATACAAGTGTTTCACTAATTATAAAAACTTCAAAATCTACCAAATTTGTAAAAGAAAGAGAATTGCTGGAATCTCATATCAGTGGATTTAAAAATATAAAAATTGTAGAAAAAATATATGATAAGCAAACTTTACATAAAATTATTAAAGGCTGCAGTGCTTACGTCTCTCTACATAGATCTGAAGGTTTTGGTCTAACTATGGCAGAAGCCATGTTTTTCGGTAAACCGGTAATTGCCACAAATTATTCCGGAAATCTTGAATTTATGAATAAGGATAATAGTTTCCTTGTGGATTTTAAAAAGGCTAAGATTGATTCTTCGGTGATAAATTATGATAGCAATACGATTTGGTCTGAACCAAGTGTTGATCACGCCGCAGAATTGATGAAATTGGTAAAAGAAAATTCACAAGCCGTTCGCGAGGTGGCTCTCAAAGGAGAAGAAAGTATTTATAGGAATTTTTCATCAAAAAAAATAGCGAGTATTGCAGATGGATTAATAAAAAATGTATACAAGTCTATAGCACCAAGTCCTGCGAAAAACGAGCTTATCACTCTATATATTGAAAATATTTCATTGAAAAATGAACTAAGAATTTACAGAAAAAGTGCTCCGATTCAATTTATTTACAATATAAAAATGTACATAAGAAATAAAAAAGGCAAGAAATAATTACTTCTTGCCTTTGATTTTCTTTAAAAATATATTTACCTTTTTTCTTATTTTATTATAAAGGGTGCGTTCCAGATAATTAACTTTTTTATTTAATTTTTCAATTTCGCTTAAATAGAAAACATTATTTACATTATTGCTGCCGTTGTTTTCTTTTTTATCAAATTCAGTAATAAAGTTTAACCTTATTTTAAATAATTCTCCGATAGATTCAAGAGAAAAATTATTTTCAATTTGAGATTTTGCACTTTCTCTTATATTGTTTAATGAATCAAAATTATCCTTGATGTACTGTAATTTTTGAATGGCATCTCCCAGTCTTGGTTTTGCTAATGTCAAGCCTTCATCAATTAAGCCTTTTGTATTCGATGTTTTGATAAAATCATACTGAACGAGAAAACTATTATTCACATTCATAAAATCCAGGTTTCCGGAATATCCCGTTCCTACTACAATCTTTCCGTAAGCCATTGCTTCTGCCATGGTTAGACCAAAGCCTTCCGAGCCATGAAGAGAAATTAAAACATCGGATTGCTGAATCAAAGAATGTAGTTTTTCTTTTGAAAAATGATCATTAATGATGATTACATTCGAAATATTATTATATTTTTCTAATGCTTTTTGGGCATCTTTACTCCTTTCAAGATTGTGTGTTTTTACAATTAAAACACTTTCCTTTTCTTCTTTAAATACACTCGTAAAAGCCTCAAGAGTTGCCTCAGGGTTCTTTCTGATCGTTGTACTCAAAGAATCAAAAATAGTAAGATAAACCTTTGCGTTTTGTGGAATATTATATTCTTTTAGATCAAATTCTTTTGAATCTTCTAACTTCTGAATCGGGTGAGAAAATCTGATAACAGGAATTCCTGTATACTTTGTAAAAATATTAACACAAAAATCACTAGGAACCCAAAGTTCATCAAAGACATTTAAAATCTCAACTACTTTATCCGAAACTTCTGGAAATTCCCAAGCCCAATAAATGATATTATAATAATTGCTAAGATCTAGATCCTGATTTTTAGAGAAAAAATCATTAATGAAGTTAATATTTATATGAAAAACATTGATTGAAGTTTCATTTTTTGAGGTAACACTATTCTCTATTCTCTCAAAAGTTTCGCTGGAATAATTGATGCGATTTACTTTTACTCCAATACTTTCCAGAGCTAAAGCATTTAATCGGGTTGCTTCAGAAATTCCAAAATTTCCGTCAAAAAAGCCATGATAATTTATACTTAGCTGCATTTATTATAATGTTTTAATTTTTTCTTTTACAGTTTCCAAAGAAAAAGGTTTCAGACTGTCTATTGAATTGTCTCTTAGTGTATTCCATAGCTCTTCATCATTGTTTAGTCGAAGAATAGCTTCAGCAAATGTTTTTTCGTCATTTGCGATCAATACATTTTTCTCATTGATCAATTGCATTCCTTCTGCGCCAATATCAGTGGTTACTACAGGGAAAAAGTATTCAAAAGCCTGTCCTATTTTTCCTTTAACTCCGGCACCAAACCTTAGCGGAGCGACCATGATTTTTGAAGTAATAAAATGATCTTCAATACTTTCAACAAAGCCCAGGAAATCAAATTTTGGAAATTGTTTGATGTCTAATTTATCTGCAACGTTACCAATTACGCTTACTTTCAGTTCGGGGTTTGTTTTCCAGACAAGAGGCATTATTTTCTCGTATAAAAATCTTACAGCATCAATATTCGGTTCGTGGATTGAGCCTATGAAAATGATTCCTTTACTTTCATTAAATGATTTTCTTTCGGAAATATCAATTTTCGGATAGTGAATATTTGAAATCGTAATGATTTTATTTTTATCCACATATTCACTCATTATTTCTTTTTCCTTGTCCGAAATTGCAATAATGTAATCCAATTTTGGAGCGATTACAGTTTCAAGATGAAAGAAATGTTTATAGTTTTTCTTTAAAGAAATACGGTTAGGTTCAATTTCAATTGCTCTTTTATATCTTAAAAAATGAATATCCACCATATCATACATGAATTTTGTATTGGGCAGAATGTTTTTCATTTTCCTGTAGAATAAATTTAATGCAAGTGGACCATTAAACCACACATAATCAATGTTTTTAAAAGCAGAAATGAAATTGTAAATACTGTTATATTTTGTGTTTTCTACAAATACGATGACCTGATGCTGTTTATAAAATTTCACATAAGAATCATCCTCAAACATATTGAGAGCGAATAGAATACAGTTATATCCTAATTGTTTATAGATCAAAATGATTTCTTTCAACCTGTTTGATCCGGAATCTTTATCATGAGTAGGGAAGTCCCTCGAAGCGAATAATATTGTTTTTTTTGATGAATCAAATAATTCTATATTGACAATATCATTGGTATTAAGAGCTTTGAGTTTTTCTTTTCTGTTGAAATATTTCTTGATTTTCTTTAGAATTCCCATTTATTAGTCTTTATTTAATTCAAAAACTCTGTTTGTCCAATGATCAAGCGTGTATTGATAATAGATATCCTCCGGAATTTTTTCATAAGGCTTATCAAAGAATTCTCTGTCAAGGTTACTACAAGTTTCGTCTAAAACCAAAATATTATTAGGATTATAAAAATCGTAATTTTTAATGGCTTCATTGTCTGTAATAATTTTTTTATCTAAAGCCATCGCCTCAAATACCCTAAAACTCAGACCATATTGATTTTCACGAGTCAAATCCAATAAAGCCTTTGAATTTTGATAAAATTTAGGCAACTTTTCGTGACATATTTTTTTGATGCTGAAAATAATAGATAAATTTTCAGGAACAGTAGTAAACAGATTTTTGATTTGATGTTTCCAGCCTTTTTTTCCTATGATCATGATCTGAAATTTTAGATCAAGGTCAATTAATCTTTTTGCCAATGTTTTTATAAATGAAACCCTTTTGTTATCATAAGAAGTAATATAGAAAAGATCCATTTCTGGCTTTTGTACGTCGTTTGAGAGATGGGGAAGATAAATGTAATTGGTTAGTTTTTCAAATCCAAATTTATCAATATCAGCGATGTCAAACGAGAAAATTTTATCAAAAAGTTTTAATTTATTTTCATTTACAGGAACTCTGTCGAGACTATCATAAAGATAAGTAATGAGCCTGTCGGTATGGTTTTTTATTTTTTCTAAAGTAGATATGCTGAATGTATCAGGATTTAAAACTAAAATCTGATCATAGTGACCTTGTTCATCCAATGAATCCAGAACAAACTGCTGTCTTTTTTCTTTCTTTAGGTTTCTGTTGAGAAGAGTTTTGCTTAGGGCATTGGTAGCCCTTTCTCCAAAGTTAGAGTGAGTAATTGAAG
This sequence comes from Chryseobacterium sp. GW823-FHT05E08, assembly GCF_058795655.1. Taxonomy (NCBI): domain Bacteria; kingdom Pseudomonadati; phylum Bacteroidota; class Flavobacteriia; order Flavobacteriales; family Weeksellaceae; genus Chryseobacterium; species Chryseobacterium sp. GW823-FHT05E08. Next base: position 89,756 of record NZ_JBXAHY010000004.1, read on the forward strand.
CGATCTTAATATGATGAGCATTAATGCCTTTTTTGCTTAATGTCTCAACAATATATTGATCATAACCCCAGAAATCATAACTAATTATACAAATCTTCATCAACTAATTTTGCTCTTTTTTTAATGATTCATAAGTTTCAAAAACACTTAATGACTGCAGGTAGGAAAGCTGATAGCCTTCTTTTCCGTCCAAAATTCCAAGCCTCATAATATAAGCCTTAAAAAACTTAAATGCCGTTTTAGAGTATTGAGCTAAAATACTGTATTTCTTACCTTTTATAGCTAATTCCTGTCCTTTTAAAACTCCATAATGAATCATCTTTTGTTTATACGACTCATAATCTGAAACGGAATAATGCAGCAGTTTATTTTTAAACTCTCCGATTGTTCCGTTAACTTCTAAAGTTTCATGAACTTTTTTCCCTGCGATATACCTCGCTTTAGATCTTCTAAAAAGTCTAAAATTCTTATCAGTCTGAGTTCCTGAATAGTTGATAGGTTTTCCTGCGAAAAAGAATTTTCTGTAAAAATAGTAGGCATCTTTTTTATAGGGTCTGTTTAACTTTTCGATGATCTCGCTTCTAAGTTGAGGTGTTATCCTCTCATCACCATCCAAAAATAGTGCCCAATCGTTTTTAGCATGGTCTAAAGCTAAATTTCTTTGCTTTGTAAAGTCCTCAAAAGTGTTTTGAATAATTTTCACATTGGGAAATGTTTGTGCAATTTCCAATGTTTTATCTGTACTAAATGAATCAACTACTACAATCTCGTCACAAAAATCAAAACATTCGAGTACTTCCCGAATGTTTTTTTCTTCGTTATACGTTATGATTAAGCCACTTACTTTTTCAGTGAGTTCAGGCATATTTATTTTGTATATTCTAATATCGTTTTCTCAATAATTCTCACACAATCAAGTAATTGTTCTTCTGTAATTACCAATGGCGGAGCCAATCTGATGATATTTCCGTGGGTAGGTTTTGCCAGCAATCCGTTTTCTTTTAATTGTAAACAAAGATTCCATGCAGTTGAGCTGTCCGGAGTATCATTGATCAAAATAGCATTTAGCAGACCCTTTCCTCTTACTTTCGTAATCAAATCAGATTTTTCAATCAGTTTTTCAATTTCACTTCTGAATAATTGACCTAATTCTTCTGCTCTTTCAGATAGTTTTTCATCAGCAACAACATCTAAAGCTGCAATGGCAACCGCACAGGCAATCGGATTTCCTCCGAATGTTGAACCGTGTTGTCCGGGTTTGATAACATTCATGATCTCATTGTTTGCCAATACAGCAGACACGGGATACATTCCGCCGGAAAGTGCTTTTCCTAAAATTAAAATATCAGGCTGTACATCTTCGTGGTGACAAGCAATTAATCTACCTGTTCTTGCAATACCGGTTTGTACTTCATCGGCAATGAAAAGAACGTTGTGTTTTTTACATAATTCAGAAGCATTTTTCAGGAAATTTTCGTCCGGAACGTAAACTCCTGCTTCTCCTTGAATCGGTTCAACCAAAAATGCAGCAATATTTTGAGCATCTTGAGTTAAAATTTCCTCTAAAGCTTTGATATCATTGTACGGAATTTTAATAAATCCTGGAGTAAAAGGACCATAATTTTGATTCGCATCAGGATCATTTGAAAAAGAAACAATCGTTGTCGTTCTTCCGTGAAAATTATTCTCACAAACAATGATTTTTGCAGCGTTTTCTGAAATTCCTTTTACTTCATAACTCCACTTTCTTGCTAATTTTACCGCAGTTTCCACAGCTTCTGCTCCGGAATTCATTGGTAAAACTTTATCAAAACCAAAAAGGGTGGTAATTTTCTGTTCGTATTCTCCTAAATTAGAGTTGTAAAAAGCTCTTGATGTTAAAGCTAATTTCTTAGCCTGATTGACTAAAGCTTCAACAATTTTAGGATGAGAATGTCCTTGATTTACAGCAGAGTAAGCAGAAAGGAAATCATAATATTTCTTGCCTTCCACATCCCAAACGAAAACGCCTTCTCCACGGTCTAAAACCACTGGAAGAGGGTGATAGTTGTGGGCACCATGTTTGTCTTCAAGGTCAATAAAATACTGTGAGTTTTTTGCTGTTTCTACTGTTGACATATATTTTTGCTTTTGTACAAAGTTAGTGATTTATTTTAAAGTTGTGAAAGTGACTTGAATCAGTAATAATAAATAAAAAGAATGTTTTTTTTATGAAATTTAAATGAATATCATGCCTAAAAATTATTGATAAATATTGTGATCTACGTAAAAAACACAGTTTGGTAGAATTATTTTCAGTTTGATGATTTCTTCTAAAATACGATCTCTATCCATTTCGGAATATTCGCTGTATTCATATTTTACAGAAGAAACATGCAATTCTTTTAGATTTTTTAATTGATTTAATTCGTGAACGTCTCTCAGCAGAATTTCTGTTCTCCAGATATCAAGATATTCCAAATCTGTTAATTTGTTGAGATAGGGTAGGCTTTTTTAGTTATTTCCGGATGCTTCATCAATGTCAGGCTTTTAAGTTGCTGAACTTCCGAAATCAATTTTACGCCTTCATCGGTAATTTTTGTTTCTTTAAGGTAAATGAATTTGATGATTTTAATTTTATCAATCAACATCGCAAAATATTCATCATCATCCGTAGAATCAATGCTTGTAATGCCGGGTAATTCTGTCGGAATCTTATTGGAATCTGTGATGCGCCCAAAATTCCACCAAAAGTTTTTTTCGATACCTTTAAGTTTCATGCAAGTAATTTTTGAAATAGATTTAATTTAATCATACCAATAATCCTTCTTAACCTTAAAACCTGCTTTTTGAAAGGCTTTCTGTAGATCAATTCCTAAATCTTCATTTTGTTTTTCATTGGAAATGTAGAGGAAAAATAGACTTTCCGTAAGTTTTTGTTCCTTTTTGGTTTCGTCGAAAGTTACAGTCGTCGTTATAACAGCGTTTTTTTCTGTTTCTAAAATTAGTTGAATATCTTTCCCGATTTTCACAATCTTATTAAGCGAAACTTCTTGTTTAATGATTTGATAACCAATGAAATATGGACTTGTCTTTTTAATTTGAAAAGTCAGGTTTTTATTATTATCAATACTGAATTCTTTAATAATATTGATGGTATCTCCGTTGAAATTAGAATATTTTAATTGATTTTTTACTTCTTTTTTCAGTTCTCGGTTAAGTATTTTGATAATCGTTTTTTCCTGAGCCGAAAACAAACTCCAGAATCCGAAAAACATGATTAATAATAAAAACTGTTTTGAATTATTTTTTTGTTTCATATTCTGTGGTTTGATTTAAAATTAAGTTGAAAAAATCTTTAATTAAAATTAATTTACTTAAAAATAACTCGCAATACCACAAATGAGTGATTTTAGAAATAAAAAAAAACTGCCTCAAAATGAGACAGTTTCAACGTTTTTATTTAAAAATAATCTTAGTGATTATCGTATTTTCTATCCATTACAAAACTCTCCATGAATTTTGTAGTGTAGTTTCCTGAAAGATAATCTTCATCATTCATCAACTGTCTGTGGAAAGGAATTGTAGTTTTTACACCCTCAATATAGAATTCTTCCAAAGCACGTCTCATTTTTGCAATCGCTTCCTCACGAGTTTGAGCCGTCGTGATTAATTTTGCAATCATTGAATCGTAGTTAGATGGAATTGTATATCCAGAATAAACGTGAGTATCAACTCTGATTCCGTGTCCACCAGGAATGTTTAATCCTGTGATTTTCCCCGGAGATGGTCTGAAATCTGCGTAAGGATCTTCAGCATTAATTCTACATTCGATTGAATGCAATTTTGGATAATAATTAATTCCAGAAATTGGAGTTCCGGCAGCCAAAAGAATTTGCTCTCTGATCAAGTCATAATCAATAACCTGCTCAGTAATTGGGTGTTCCACCTGAATTCTCGTATTCATTTCCATGAAATAGAAATTTCTGTGTTTGTCAACCAAGAATTCAATTGTACCAACACCTTCATAAGCAATGAATTCTGCTGCTTTTACAGCGGCGTCACCCATTTTCTCACGAAGTTCGTCAGTCATGAACGGAGATGGAGTTTCTTCCGTTAATTTCTGATTTCTTCTTTGTACAGAACAGTCTCTTTCAGAAAGGTGACAAGCTTTACCAAATTGGTCACCTGCAACCTGAATTTCGATGTGTCTAGGCTCTTCAATCAGTTTTTCCATGTACATACCTCCGTTTCCGAATGCAGCCACAGCTTCCTGAATTGCAGATTCCCAGTGTTCTTTAAGGTCTTCAGCTTTCCAAACAGCTCTCATCCCTTTTCCACCACCACCGGCAGTAGCTTTGATCATTACAGGGTAACCAGTTTCTTCAGCAGTTTTTACAGCGTGCTCGTAAGATTCAATTAATCCTTCAGAACCTGGTACACAAGGTACACCTGCTGCTTTCATGGTAGCTTTAGCGTTAGCTTTGTCTCCCATTCTCTCAATCTGCTCAGGGGAAGCACCAATAAATTTGATACCGTTTTTCTGGCAGATTCTTGAGAAATTAGCGTTTTCAGATAAGAATCCGTAACCTGGGTGAATCGCGTCTGCATTTGTAATTTCTGCAGCAGCAATAATGTTAGGGATTTTTAGGTATGAGTCTTTACTCATTGCGGGACCAATACAAACAGCCTCGTCAGCAAATCTAACGTGAAGACTATCTTTGTCGGCAGTAGAATATACCGCAACAGTTTTGATTCCCATTTCTTTACAAGTACGTAAGATACGCATTGCAATTTCGCCACGATTGGCAATTAATATTTTTTTGAACATCTTCTTAAATTTGAAAATTAGATAATTTGAAAATTAGATTAATGTTATTTGAATGTAGAATTTTAGTCTAACATCTAATGTCTAACATCTAACTTCTAGTTAAGATGGGTCTACTAAGAATAAAGGTTGGTCGTATTCTACCGGAGTAGCATCATCAACTAAAATCTTAACGATTTTTCCGCTTACCTCAGAATCAATCTGGTTGAATAATTTCATTGCTTCAATTACACAAACAACTTTTCCAACAGAAACTTCATCACCAACGTTTACGAAAACATCTTTATCCGGAGATGGTTTTCTGTAGAAAGTTCCAATCATTGGAGATTTGATTGTAATATATTTGCTGTCATCAGATGCAGCTTCAGCTTTTTCAACAGGTGCAGATGCAGCAGCCGGAGCTTGTGCCGGAGCAGCCATTTGTTGCGGTGCAGTGTGGTAAACTGCAGGTTGAGCATAAGAAACTTCGCTTCCAGCTAATGGAGTTTTAATAGTGATTTCGAAATCTTTAGTTTTGTACTTCACTTCAGAAACTTCAGCCTTAGATACAAACTTAATAAGATTTTGTATGTCTTTAATGTCCATAAATTTGATATTTGATTTTGGGTCAAAGATACCAAAAAAACGTAAAAAACAACAAAAAACCGCCAAATTTTATAAAAATTGGGCGGTTTTTGTATAAAAACGAGTGTTTTTCAGTGAAAAACGACTTCTTAGTTTTCTTCAGTAGTTGCTACTTCTTTTTCCAATACTACTTTACCTCTGTAGTAAAGTTTCCCTTCATGCCAGTGAGCTCTGTGGTAAAGGTGCATTTCTCCTGTTGTTGCATCTTTAGCTAGTTGAGGAACTACAGCTTTGTAGTGAGTTCTTCTCTTATCTCTTCTTGTGGACGATTGTCTTCTCTTTGGATGTGCCATCTTGTAATAACTTTTTTAATTTGATGAGCGATGAGATTTTTTTCATCATCTCATCATATTTAAATTATTTTAATTTTTATCTTTTAATTTCTTAAGTGCCTCCCATCGGGGATCACTTTGCGGTTCTTCCTCTTCTTCGGTCTCTTTCGGACTGAATTTTTCAAGAATTTCAAGATCTTCGTCGCTTATGTTTGGTGAAACCTTCTTCATTGGGATGGAAAGGGCTACATTTTCATAAATCAACTGTGCTACATTGAAAGCATGGTCGCTGGTTGGGATCGTGATAACATCTTCTTCGCTGTCATCATATTCTTCTCCAAACTTAACCAAAACCTTGATCTCGTTTTCAATGGGATAATCGAAGCTGTCGTTTGTAATATCACAAACCAATTCTACGATTCCATCGATTTTTATCTCAAATTCTAAGAAAGTAGTATGTTTATCAAGTAAAACATCTACTGAAATCTTAGGATTTGTAAATTCTTGCTCAGTGTCAAATAATTGAAAGAACGTCTTGTCAATCTCAAATTTGAACTGATGCTTCCCCGTTTTAAGTCCGGAAAAGCTCACGTCATAGTTTCTTAACTTGTCCATAAAATGAGTGTGCAAAAATATGCATTTTTTTTATAATTACAAATAAAATCCCAAACAAATTAATTTTAAATTTGATTTAAGGATTTATGCTTCAGTTTCATCTGGTAAATCTTCATCAATTCCGTTGTCGCTAACCATTTTTCTTGGCTGCATACGGTTGCTCATCAGCTCGTTATATTCGCTTCTGTTTTTGAAAATTTTAATAGCTGTGAAAATTGCTTCTGTAAAACTTTGTTCATCAGCAATATTTTGTCCAGCAATATCATAGGCAACTCCGTGGTCGGGAGATGTTCTGATAAAAGGAAGTGCAGCGGTATAATTTACGCCTTCTTCATAAGCTAAAGTCTTAAATGGAGCCAATCCCTGATCATGATACATTGCTAAAACTGCATCAAAACTTCTGTATTTGCTCGGTTGAAAAAAGCTGTCTGCAGGAAAAGGACCAAAGGCCAAAATTCCATTGTCTGAAAGTTCTTTGATCGCCGGAGAAATAATTTCAATTTCTTCACTTCCGATCACGCCGCCGTCTCCTGAATGTGGATTTAAACCTAAAACTGCAATTTTCGGTCTGGAAATATTAAAATCTTCAATTAAAGTTTGATTTAAAGCTCGGATTTGCTTTTTAATTTTCTCCTTAGAAATATTTTCAGCCACTTGTGCTAATGGAATGTGATGGGTAGAAACTGCAACTTTTAAATCGTCCGTTACCAAGAACATCAATCCTTTTTTATTAAATTTTTCTTCAAAATATCCTGTGTGGCCGGCATGTTTGAAACCCATCTTCATCATTTCATCTTTATTGATGGGAGCTGTCACAAGAACATCAATCTCTCCTTTCATTAAAGCTTCGGTTGCTGCTTCCAGAGAATCTATCGCCAATTTGGTTGATTCTTCGGTTGGTTTTCCCAATTCTACATTAGAATTATCTTTCACAAGATTCAGCATATTGATCTTTCCTGCCTGTGCCTGTGAAGTTTCGTTGATGTAATTAAAGTTTAAATTAAGCTTAAAAATATTTTTCTGATAGGTAAATAATTTCCCTGAACCAAAAATTACCGGAGTGAAAAAATCGGTGATTGTTTTGTCTTTCAGAGACTTCATGATGATTTCTGGTCCTATGCCGTTGAAATCCCCGATTGAAATTCCTACTCGTACTTTATGGTTTTTTGGGCTCATTTTGATTATCTTTGAAGATTATAATTTTACAAATTTAGCAAAAAATAATATGTTCACAGGAATTATTGAAGCAGTTGGAGTTATTGAAAAGATTGAAGAAAAAGGAAGCAACATTGATTTTACTTTAGCATGCCCTTTCACCAATGAATTAAAAATAGATCAAAGTCTTGCTCATAACGGCTGTTGTTTAACGGTTGTGGAGATTAAAGATGATCAATATGTCGTTACAGCGATCAATGAAACTTTAGAAAAAACCAACCTTGGAAAATGGAGCGTTGGAACGGTTGTAAATCTTGAGCGTTGCATGAAAATGGACGGAAGATTAGACGGGCACATCGTTCAGGGTCACGTTGATCACACAGGCGAGGTTGTAGGAATTGAGAATAAAGACGGAAGTTATTTTATTACGGTTAAATATGAATCCAACGGAAATTTTGTAACTGTTCCTCAAGGTTCTATTACGGTAAACGGAATAAGTTTAACCGTTGCAAAAAGTGAAGATTCTCAGTTTTCAGTAGCAATTATTCCATATACATGGGAGTTTACCAATATGCAGCATCTTAAAACCGGAGATAAAGTTAATCTGGAATTCGACATAATTGGTAAGTATATTGCTAGGTTAATTAATAAACAGAATGGCAATAAATAAGTACAAAGGATATAGTTTAAGAAATCGGGTGTTTTTCGGTTTCTTGCTCGTATGTCTTTTAAGTGTTGCAGCTTCTTCGCTGGTTCCTTATTTTGTTTTAAGAAGTAATTCTCTGGAACAGAGCAGGATAGATATGCAGGATAAAACCAATGCCGTTATGGGATATTTGGATTATGCTGTGAGTAGATCTCTTGTGGAAACAAAAGATCTTACTGAGGTTTTGGGGAATAAAATTCTTGAAATCGCGGATATCAACCAACACGATATTGTTATTTATGATTTAAAAGGCAACTATCTGCTTTCTAATAAAGATGAAAGTTTGGTAGAGCAGAAAACGATTCCTTTAAATATTGTCAACAAAATTCTGGCTACCGATGCCAGAGTGGATATCAGAGGTTATGATCAGGCTAAAGATGCGGTTTTTACTTCGTCTTATTTAGTGTTGAAAAATAATGTTCTGGATCCTGTAGGTATTGTGTACATTCCTTTGTATCACAATGAATCGGCGTATCTTGATGTTCTTCACCAATATGTTAAATATATTTTATTGGTTGATATTTTTCTTATTTTATTCAGTATTTGGCTGAGTTGGATTACATCTAATAATTTAGCAAAAACCATTACGAAGTTTTCTGATATGATTACCCGTATTACATTGTTTGAGAATGAAATGCACCCTATCAGATATTATAAAAATGATGAACTAAATGCTCTTGCAAGAGCTTATAATAGGATGATTCTCCAGATTCAGGATCAAAAAGAAAGATTGCGTTTTAAAGCCTCGGAAGAAGCTTGGCGCGAAATGGCAAAACAGGTTGCTCATGAGGTGAAAAACCCTCTGACGCCAATGAAATTGACCATCCAGAATTTTGAAAGAAAATTCGATCCCGAAGATCCAAATATCAGAGAAAGAGTAAAGCAAATGAGCAAAACAATGGTTGATCAGATCGACTTAATTGCGACAGTTGCGTCTGCTTTTTCAGAATTTGCGAAACTTCCTGAGAAAAATAATGAGGTTATTAACCTAAATACTGAGGTTGAAGATATTCTTCGTGTTTTCAATGACGACAGTATCTTTATACATTCCAATAAAAGCAATATTATGATTAATATGGATAGGATTTATCTATCCAGAATCATTACAAATCTTGTTACGAATGCTAAACAAGCTGAAAGTGATGAAAGAAAATTGATTATTAATGTGGATGTAGAGCAGCATCAGAGAAGGGTGATGGTTTCCATTCAGGATAATGGCATTGGGATTCCTGAAAATATTTATGAAAGGATTTTTGAGCCTAATTTCACGTCAAAAAACAGTGGGATGGGACTTGGTTTATCCATGGTCAGAAAAATGGTGGAAGATTACAAAGGAGAAATTTCTGTAAAATCTGAAGTAGGAAAAGGTTCAACATTCACAATTACATTGCCAACCAATTTATAGTGAAGCCTTTTACGTTTAAACAATTCGAAATTTATCAGTCTAAAAGCGTCTTCCGTGTAGGAACAGACGGTGTTTTGTTGGGTGCTTTAGCGAATGTAGATAATAAGTCTAAAGTTTTAGAAATAGGAACAGGTACGGGCTTGATTTCATTAATGTTAGCCCAAAGAAATTCCAAAGCTGAATTTTTAGGTTTAGATATTAATGAAGAAGCTGTATATCTTACAAAATCTAATTTTGAGAAGTCTATATTTAATTCAAGGTTAAAAAATATTCTTCAGGATTTTAAAAATTTTGAAACAGAAGAGAAGTTTGATTTAATAGTTTCTAATCCACCTTATTTTGAACAATCCGGCTCTGAAAAAGATAAAATTGCCCGACAAACGGTTGAATTAAATTTTCAACAATTAATTTCAAAATCATCAACATTACTTTCTGAAAAAGGAATTTTTTCTGTAATTATCCCTGCGGAGGTTGGAAATGATTTCATTGAAATTGCTAACGAAAATCAATTATTTTTAACGCGAAGAATCAACATTAAAGGAATAGAAAATTCAAAAGTAAAAAGACTGATTTTGGAGTTTTCTTTAACTGAAAATCAACCCGAAGAATCTGAATTTATTATAGAGAAAAGTCCGAGAAAATACTCGGACCAATATCTTGAACTCACTAAAGAATTTCATGTTTTTAAGGGATAGAAGTTAGAAATTAGATTTTAAAAGTTAGTAATATCTAAATCTCTAAATTTCTGAATCTTTTAATTTTACTCAAACAATTCCGCTGTATCCAGCACAGAAACTTTTCCGTCTTCACATCTAATCGCCTCTCCAGGGAAATTTTGAATCATGTGATAATCATGCGTTGCCATTACCACAGCAGCTCCGTTTTCTAAAGCAACCTGTTTTAGCAAGGTCATAATTTCATTAGAAGTTTCCGGATCAAGGTTTCCAGTTGGCTCATCGGCTAAGATAAGGTCTGGATGATTTAATAAAGCTCTTGCAATCGCCACACGCTGTTGCTCTCCACCGGAAAGTTCGTGAGGCATTTTGTGCTTTTTGCTTTTCATGTTTACGCTTCCAAGAACCTCGTTGATACGGTCTTCCATTTTTGTTTTATCGCTCCATCCGGTAGCTTCAAGAACGAATTTCAGATTTTTCTCAACAGTTCTGTCAGAAAGCAATTGGAAATCCTGGAAAACAATTCCTAATTTTCTTCTAAGGTTAGGGATGTCGGAAGTTCTCATTTTTGCGAGATCAAAACCAACAACAGCTCCATGTCCGGACGCTAACGGAATATGCCCGTAAAGCGTCTTTAATAATGAGCTTTTCCCTGAACCCGTTTTTCCGATAAGATAACAGAATCTGCCTTTTTTGATGTTAAGATTCACATCAGAAAGAACAGTGAAGTTTTTTTGCGCAATTTTCGCGTGTTGTAAACTTATAATACTATCTCCGGCAATATTTGTATGTGGCATAATTCAAATTTAAGAGGCTATTTCTAAAATATTTTTTCAGATCTTAAAAATAGAAAAAAGAAACCTAAAGATACTAAATTTTAGTAAATTTTAACAACAAAAAATGCCTGAAAAAGTTCTTTTCAAGCATTTTTGTATATTGTAATTTAAGATATTATCTCTTAGCTCTTGCAGAACTTACAGATAGACTCTTTCTACCTTTAGCTCTTCTTGCTGCCAAAACTCTTCTACCGTTAGGCGTTGACATTCTTTCTCTGAAACCGTGTTTGTTTCTTTTTTTTCTCTCCGATGGTTGGAATGTTCTTTTACTCATTACTATATATTTAAGTCGTAATTAATATTAATTTTTCAGGTTGCAAAGATATAGATTTTTTTATAAGTTCCAAACTTAACGACTCTTTTTTTAGAAAATATTGAATCTTTTTTCATCGTTAATTTTATCACGCCCATGAATAAATGACTTGCGCAGTGTTTAAAAATAATGAGTAATGATTTATTTAAAAGCTCTATCTTTGAAGACTCAAATTTAAAGAAAATAAATGTTTACACCAATAGAACTTTTAGAAATTAATGCACTTCTTATTCCTGAAAACAAAATAGTTATTCTTACACACTATAATCCGGATGGAGATGCTATTGGTTCTAGTTTGGGCTTAAAGCATTATTTACATGCAAAAGGAATCAATGCGGAAGTGGTTGTACCCAATGATTTTCCAAAGTTTTTGAAATGGATGCCCGAGGCTAGAAAAAACGTTGTTGCCGAATATAAAAGAAAGGTAGCTTTTGATATTATTAATGAAGCAGATGTTATTTTCTGTCTTGATTTTAATTCACCTGCGAGAATCGGGATTTTGGGCGATTGGTTGGTAAAAGCCAGAGCTAAAAAAATTCTTATCGATCATCATCAGCAGCCTGAGGAATTTGATTATGTATATTCAGATACGATAATTCCTGCAACGTGTCAAATGATTTATCACTTCATTGAAGCAATGAATGATGAACATTTGGTGAATAAAGATATTGCAGAATGTCTTTACACGGGAATCATGACTGATACAGGAGGTTTCCGTTTTCGTTCTACAAGTGCTGCAACGCATAGAATTATTGCTAATTTGATTGAAAAAGGAGCTGATCCTTCTATTATAACTTCCAACACTTGGGATACCAACACTGTTTCCCGTCTTCATTTATTGGCTTTGATTTTAGGTAGAATTGAAGTGGTGAATGACGGTAAAGTAGCTGTTTTATATTTAACAAGAAAAGAACTTCAGGAATATGGTTTCCAGAAAGGAGATACCGAAGGTTTTGTGAATTATGGATTGAGCATTGTTGGTGTAAGAATGTCTGCCTTCTTTATGGAAGATTTGTATGATGATTTCATTAAAATATCTTTCAGAAGTAAAGATGATGTAGATGTAAACCAATTCTCAAGAAAATATTTCAGTGGAGGAGGGCATATCAACGCAGCAGGCGGAAAATCTAATGCTTCTTTAGCAGATACGCTTGAAAATTTTAAAGCTAAAATTGCAGAGGAAACTTTGTAATTGAGTAAAATTGATTGACTACATTGTAGTTGTCATTCAGAACGAAACGAAGTGGAGTGAAGAATCTTTTTATAAGAGATTACTTCGTCATTGTCGCTCCTTATATTGACGCTAAAACACTATCACGCTCAAACTCTCAAACCTTTTTCACTCAAGAAACTCTACTGTGTCCTTTGTCTTCCAGTTCTTTGCAGGTATATTCGTAAACCTCTTGAAACATGACATCAAGATTTTTTTTAGTGAATAAGCTGAACTTCGTCATTTTCGGAGGATCCAGAAAAATATCGCATGATGTTGCTTTAGAGTAAACAGATTTTGCGATGGCTAAATGTAAAATTCGGTCAAATTCTTTCATTAAACTCATTTTATCGAGACTGTCATAACTAATTGAATTCACATGAGAAGCAATTAAAAAATCACATTTATCAATGATTGGTTCAATAGGAAGATTGTCCAGAACACCGCCATCAATATATATTTTCTCACCCACTCTTACGGGCGGAAGTACAAAAGGAACGCTTGATGAAGCTAAAAGAGGAGTAAAAAGTTCGCCTTCCGAAAAGAAATCGACAATTCCGTGGGTCATTTCTGTGGCCGCAACATAGACGGGGATTTTCAGAATTTTAAAGTCGTCTTCAGGGAAATAATCTTTTAATAATTTTAAAATAAAGTTTGAACTAAAAATACCGTTTTTGGAAAGTCTTAAATATGATCTTGAAAAAAATGTGGTGTGTTTTACGATTTCCATCATTTCGTCCGGAGATTTCCCAAAAGAATAGAACGCTGCAATGATTGATCCTGCGCTTGTTCCGGAGATGATCTGTGGCTTCAAATCGTATTCTTCCAAAGCTTTCAGAACCGCAATATGAGCGATTCCGCGCATTCCTCCACCCGAAAGTGTCAGGCCGATGATTGGTTTCTTTTTTTTGGAAGAGAATAGACTCATTGAAAAATTTAATCTTTACTAATATACGGGAATTTTTGGTAAAAGAATATTAAGGTTCATCGCAATCGGAATCAATTTTTATGAAAAGATCTTCAAATTGTTTGTTCATTTTTTCATCATGCGGAATACTGTTGATATTACCATTCGTGCAGTTTCCCCAACCAAAAGTTATTAGATCAATGATGGCGTAATCTTTTTTATCAGCAGAATTCAGATGTTCTTCAAATTCGTTTAAAATTCTTTGTGGGTCACCATTTTTTTTGCTCATATTTTCACGAAGTTTTCTCCATTCTTCAATCATTTGAGCGTCATTTGAATTTAAAGCTTTTATAAAATTCTCGCAACCTTTTGAAAGTTTAGCATTCAACAAAACGGAAGGATCGGAAAAAGCCTGAATTTCAGTTTTTCGAAACTCATATTCCTCCATCAATTCTTGAATTCTACTCTTTTTCACATTTTCCCAATAAGGAACCTTTACTATTTTTAAATTTTCTAAAGTTTTCTTTTTTTCAAGAAAATCTTGATTAAGTTTAGATAAAATTTGATCTTTATCTTTTCTTACTTCATCAAGACCTTTTAGATTAAAAACAGAAGGTGTATTGAGTAATATTCCGCCCATTTGGAACCAAAGTGTGTGAGTTCCTTCAAGCTCTTCTTTGGTGTGTTTATTTTCGTCAAAATATCCTTTATTTTCACATAATTCGGTTTGGAAATTAAAAATTCCCGGCTTGCTTTGTTCAGTTTTTAAAGTGTCTTTCGATGTGTTTTCCGTAACGGCGACCGAATCTTTTAGATTGTTCTTGTCTAAAGATTGCGTCTCTTTTTTACAACTGAAAAATGAAAGAAAGACGATTGAAAGGATGAAAATTCTCATAAATAATTTTTAGAAAACTAAATTTTTCGGCATATTGTGAAGAAGTTCTGTATTGATGATTTCAGCACAGATTATTGGTTTTTCCCAATGCCCGTTGTGCCCGCAATCAAGAACGTAAGATTTGATATTGGTTCTGTCTGGGAGGTTTTTAATGGTTTTATCGGTTTTTACGGCGTTGTCGTGTTTTCCTGCTATTACTAAAATTTTGGCTTCAAGATTTTCTAAGACATGCTTTTTTTCGGTTCTTTCAACCATACCTTTTACACAGGCTAAAGCTCCTAAATTGTTTGTTGAAAGGGCAACTCTTAAAGCTGTTTCAATTTTTCCTTCCAGAATATCTCTTTCGTTTGGATTAAATAAATTAGGAATTCCGGCTCTTGCATAATGCGAAAAAGCGTCTTTGATAATTCTGTAGCTTTTTATGCGTTGCTCTTTCTTTTCTTCATCATCAGGAAAATAGGTTGAAAAAAATAAGGTTAAACTTTTCAGTGTTTCAGGATATTTTTCAGCAAAAGCCAGTGAAATATAACCTCCCATTGAATGTCCTAATAAGTGAACTTTTTCTAATTTCTGATCATCTAAAACTTTTTTCACTTCATCAGCCATTAAATCAATGGTGTGAATTTCTCCATAAATTTCAGATTTTCCGTGGCCGGGAAGATCAATTTTTAATAATGAAAAATTTTCAGACAAATGAGGTTCCATATCGCTCCAAATAGAACTGTTTTCCATGAAGCCATGAAGTAATACCAATGTCTCTTTTCTGTTTCCTTTTTTCTCGAAGTGCAGCATGATTTCAAATATTAAAAGTGAATATCGATATAATCTACAAATCCCGAACCGTTTACCATATCCTGAAGTCTCCAGGTTTTTCCTCCGTCTTTGGACATGAATGTTTTTGTCCCTTTTCTGGTGTAAGGTTTTCCGTTGTTGTCTGATGAAATACTTTGAGTGATTTCTCCTGTAAAATTCAGATGTTTAGGAGAAACTACAACGGCAGATCCTTTAATGGTTACGAAATTTTCGCCGGATTTTATACTTCCTGAAACATCATAATCATCCCTGCCCATTTTTTTGAAGTTTACAGAACCTGTTTTTGTTGAAGAGTTCTGACTTTGATAAGTGAATTTATGATCCCCGCTAAAATCTTTGAAATTATTTTCGCTGTTTTTAGCTTTAATGCTGTCATTTATTTTTGTTCGGGCAGCATTAATAGAATCAACGATTTTTGTGCTGTCTGACTGATTTGGAGTAGATTGTGTGTCTTTTTTTGAACATGAAACAACTAAGGTTGTGATAGCAATTGCGGTTATTAGGTTTTTCATCAATATTTAAAATTATAGTCTCAAAATTAAATAAAAAAGAGCATTTTAAAAATGCCCTTTCGTATTATTTTGTTAATTCCTCGTAAACTTTCTTTTCCCAAGGTTTTATGTCTGTAATTCCGTATCGTTCTTTTTTAGAAATTGCGATGTTATCTAAAACGTCTACGAAATTTTTGTAGTTCGCTTCATCTGTAGGTTTTACAATTACTGTGAAATTTTCCGGTTTTGGAGCATTTTTGTAAGCTTCAGAAATGATCTTTGAAATTTTCACTCCGCTGAAATCTGTTTCTTTTAAATTGTTTGTATTAAGCTCTTTCTCATTACTTTGGTGATAAAAAACTCTGTTATCTTTTCCAAGAACAAACGTAATTTGATTTTTATCGTCAATTACTTTGTCATTAATTGTTTTCGGATTCGGATCTTTCGCAGGCAATCCCAGATCCATCACATTGGGTTTTGTAAAGTTGGTGGTAAACATGAAAAAGGTAATTAATAAAAATCCTAAATCTACCATTGGAGTCATGTCAACTCTGATCAATTTTTTCTTTTGCTTGCCTCCTTGTTTCTCTTGTGCAATTACTTCAGCCATAATTAATATTTTTTAATGTTAAACAGTTTGTGATAAAGAGTGAATAATTGTTCTTTATTTGAAAGATTCAATACAAAGTTTATACCTAAAATTAGGAAATGTTATAAATTTTCTAAAATCAATTATTATTTAACATTAAAAAACCTCATGAGTTTTTAATTTCATAAGGTTTTAGGATATTTTAAGTGATTGTGTTTGATTGTTTAAAATGAAAAAACTCACACTTTTCAGTATGAGTTTTAAATAATATTTTGAATTTTTTATTTATTCTTTTTGTAATAATTAACACCGCACTCTAAGAATTTTTTGAAATCTTCTTTCGGCATATACCCTGAAACTGGAGAATTAATAACTTTTCCGTCCGGAGTTATCAGAACGTAATGTGGCTGAGAATTATTATTAAAATTCACTTGTTGGAACAAGCTCCATCTGTCACCAATCGTTTTTACTTTCTTAACCTGTCCTTCACCCAGATCAATTTTAGTTTTTTGATCTTCAGGAAGTTCTTCTTTATCATCAACATATAATGAAGCAAGAACGATGTCATTTTGAAGAATCGGTAAAATATCCGGTTCGCTCCAAACGAATTCTTCCATTTTTCTACAGTTTTCGCAACCGTAACCAGTGAAGTCAATTAGAACAGGTTTGTCTTCTTTTTTGGCTAATTCAATAGCTTTGAAGAAATCATGTTCAGGATGCATTCCTAGAATTCCGTCTTTTTCGTCGTGGAAATAACTTACGTTCAACGGAGGTAAAATTCCGCTTAGTAATTGCAGTTTAGGACGTTCTGATGGCATCAATCCCTGAATCATATAAACAACAAAACCAATTCCTAATACTCCTAAAACTTTTCGAGCAATAGAAATTTTCGGTTTTTTATCATCGTGTGGAAATCTTATTAATCCGAATAAATATAATGTTAAACCAATTCCGATAACGATCCAGATCACGATGAAAAGTTCTCTTTTTAATAAGAAAGTTTTAGAAACTAAATCTGCTTTTGATAAGAATTTCAATGCTAAAGCTAGCTCTATAAATCCTAAAACAACTTTCACTGTATTCATCCATCCTCCCGATTTTGGAAGACTTTGTAATGCTTGTGGGAATAAAGCCAGCAATCCGAAAATAATTGCCCAAGCTAAACCAAACCCTGTTAAAGCCAAAGTTAAAAGCGTTGGAATATGTGATGAACCCGATAAAGATCCTCCTAATAAACTTCCTAAAATAGGGCCTGTACAAGAGAAAGATACGATTACCAAAGTCAAAGCCATGAAGAAAATACCGATGATTCCACCCGCTTCTTCTGCTTTTGAAGATTTGTTTGCGATTGAACTTGGTAACGAAATATCATAATATCCGAAGAAACTTCCTGCGAAGAAAATAAATACGATAAAGAATACGATATTCAGCCAAATGCTTGTTGAGATTTCGTTGAAAACATTTCCTGCAATTCCATCAATTAAATGGAAAGGAACGCTCAATAAAACAAAGATTAGAAGAATGAAAAATCCGTAGATCAATGCATCTCTTTTCCCTTTTGCCTTATTTTTATTCCCTTTTGTAAAGAACGAAACCGTTAACGGAATCATTGGGAAAACACACGGTGTCAACAATGCAATCAGCCCTCCAATAAATCCTAGGAACAAATAAGTCCAATAATTTTCGCTGTCTTTAACGGCTGCTGTTCCGCAATCTGTCAAAGGTTTTTGGAAATCAATAGATTCTATTTTTAATTGTTTTGGATCTAATTTTGAAACTCCTGCAACTACCGCTGTTTCTGTTATTACAGGATTTTGTACTGCCGTTTCTACTGTTTTAACAGAATCTTTTGGAGTTTCTGCTTTTTCAGTGATAGCTTCTGCCGTTGCCCCTTTTGGTGTTATTTTTTGAGTGAATTCCAACGTATTTGGAGCCAGACAAACTCTGTCGTCACAAGTCTGATAAGTAATTTCTGCAACTACATCACCAGGTTTTGTTCCGTCTTTTAATTTAAATTTTTGCTTGAAACCTGCAGAATTGGAGTAGAAAATAATTTTCCCGCCAAAAGCTTCAGAAAATTCTTCATGTTTTTTACCAGTTTCGGTAAATTTTCCAATTAGTTCAATATTTTTTCCGGAAACTTTATATTCTGTCGGAATTCCCGTGTCTTCAGGAATGTCTTTAGAATAGATATGCCAACCGCTTTCCATTGTTGCATTCAACACGGCTTCATATTGGTTGTCTCCCAGTTCGTTAACCGTAAGTTTAAATTTTACAGGATTTTTGATTTGTGCATTAATTCCTGTCGCTAAAAACAACAGAATCAATAAAAACCAGTTTTTAAATTTCATTTTACTTTAATTAAAAATTTTGAGAATATTTTTTTGCTTTCTCATCCCTTGCATGTGACTGTCTTGTCTGGAAGAATAATTTTTTTTTCTTAAAAAACATTCCTTCCAGGCAATGCTCAAATTTTGCTTGGCTAAAATAGCTAATTTTTCGTCCCTAAAAAAACGAACAAACCGTCTTTTTTGTTTTAAAAAATCTATTGGCCAAAAGATATTTGGTATTGTTTTGCTTTAATTACCATAGAAGACAGATTTTTTTAGATTATAATTTTAGATAATAGCTATATTGATTTTCTCGATAATTTCAATAAGACGTTAAAATTTGAAGCTATATTCCAAATTAGCGATAAAACTTCTCGTTAATCCATCAGGTCTAATGTCCCGAACTAAAAATGGAACTCCCACGTTAAGTTGCAGGGCATTGGTTTCATTTAGTTTATAATCTAAAAATAGATTTCCATTCATTGTTAAACCTTCAGAGCCTTCAATTTGTTGTTGAGAGCCACTTGAATTCGTGAATTTATCCTTAGAAAGATGATAAATATTTAATAAACTAGGCGTTAATTGAAACTTATTGGTAATTTTTATTGGATAAGACGCTCTCAGTAAAACATCGCCGCTTCTTTTAAAATCTTTCGTGGTCTGAAAATCTCTCCAAACAGAATTTATAGGATAATTTTCTGCAATAAATTGATTTTTATTCTGTGTCAAAGGCTGTTGTAAAGCTGCAACTAACTGTAGTTTTTTAATCTGATACCCAATTCCAACAATAAGATCTAAAGTTCCCAAGCTGGATTGATAATCCATCGGCAAAGCACTTCCATTTTTAAATGTGTTCCCATTGGTCAGCGGAATTTTCGTGCCTAGAGTAAGCGTAAAGTTTTTATCTAAATGATAATTTGTGTTTAAATAAATATCAGATAATCCAAAAGCGCTTACATTATTTCCTGTTTGCAAAAGCGAAGTTGCTTTAGCGCTAATTCCAAATTTAGAATTAATTTGTCGGTTATATTCCAAATATTGACTGTAAGCAGAAACCGAATGATCTGCTTTTCCATAAGAAAATCCAACTTTTAATTGATTTTTCTGTACAGATATAGAATCATTCGTATTCTGAGGTTTTAAACTGTTGACCGTACAAAATCCTGCATCACTACAGCCTTGCGCATGTAAAAGTGCCGAGGGAAGAATCGCCAGAAACAGGTATAGACAGTATGAATAAGGATTTTTCATCTTGTGTTTTTTGATGTTATAATTGCTTCAAAATATTTTCTCCCGAAGCTCTTTCCTTATAATCAGGATTAAAATGTCTCCACGAGATCACTTTATTTTCATCAAGAATATAGGTTGCAGAAACAGGAAGTCTTCCTGAATTATCCGATCTACTTGTTGCAAAACCTTCTACTTTTGAGTTGTAAGCATCCAAGATTTTGCTGTCCGGAGTGTAGAGAACGTCAAAGGCTTCTGCAATTTTGTAGCCTTCATCATATAAAACGGTGTAATTTGTTTTTGTTTTTTCGAGAGTTTTTTCAATGAATTCTGGTTTTTCTGGAGAAATAATAACTAATCTTGCGTTTTTAGCTTTCAATTCTGGAGCTAGATTTTGTAATGATTCAATATATTTGTTGCAGTACGGGCACCATTGTCCGCGGATGAAAACCAAAACCAGTTTTTCTTTTTCATTTGATGACGAAAATGTCTTTCCTAAATGATCTTTTGCGGAAAAATCTGCAATTTTATCTCCAACCATTTTTCCTTTCACCATATCGAGTGTTTTAGGAGTCATGTTTGATGAAACTTTACTTAAAACTGAAGCTCCAACTGTCGAAAACTGCTCAGCATTATAATATCCAAAATCATATTGAACCAATTTTCCCGTTGCATCTAGAAATAAAAATGATGGAAAATTCACAATTTTAAACTCTTTTGCCAATGCTACACCTTCTTTCTCTGCATCTATCGCAAGGTTTACAAAATTTTTGTTGAATAATTCTCCAACTTTAGGATCGGTAAAAGTGTTTTTCTGCATCAATTTACACGGTCCGCACCAAGTTGTGTAGATGTCTATGAAAATAAGCTTGTTTTCTTTTTTTGCAATTTGTTTTGCCGCTTCAAGATCAATGCTTTGAAAATTGATCCCTTTCTTACTTTGTGCATTAGCGGAAATTCCGATCAATAAGCACAGACTTAATACAATTGTTTTAAACATAATATTGATATTTAATAGTAAGTTCCAAAAACAAAAAAAAATCACCCGACTTTTGGATAATTTTTTATAATTGACTGTATTTCAGTGCTAAAAATTATCGTTATTTTTTATTTTTCTAATTTGTTCAACACATTTATGCTTTTGATTTTGTGCATTATGTTTGCTGGAATATTGGTATTTGGTCTGAATTTCTTCAATACTTTTATTTTTCATAAAAATATCCTGAATTAAATTCTTGCAGTGCGAAGAAATAGAGTTAATGTAATCATGAAGTTTATCCAAATAATCTCGCTCATTTTCAATAGCGGAATTAATTTCTTCCTGATTGTTAGCATAATAATTTTCCGGAATCTCAGTTAGAAATTCTTTATTTCTGAGTTTTTTCAACCATAAATTCTTGGAAATTCCTGACACGTAATTGGCCAGACAAGTGTAGGCTTGGAAATTATCAGCATATAATTTCTCATATAAAATAATCAGCGCATCCTGAAAAATGTCTTCAGCATCTTCAAGATTTCCCCTGTTATTAAGAACGAATTTTTTAGTATAAACAAAGTATTTTTGATATAAAATGGCGAAAGCTACATTGCTGTTCTTTTTAAAATCTTCTATTGCTAGAGTATTTGTTGTTTTTCTGTCCATTTTATTTTCAATGTTTTTTGGGTGTGCTTATCGGCAGAAAATCTTCCGTCTTGTCGATAAGGTAATATTCCTAAAATCTGATCTTTAGAATCGCATAATAACCAAATGTTTTCCTTTTCGAAAATAGATAATTTTTCGTCTCGCAGAAATTTAGAAACTTTCTTTTTTCCTTTCATTCCGATCGGGAAAAATACATCACCCTCTTTCTTTTTTCTTAACTTTAAAGGAAAGCTTATTTTTTCCATATCTAAAAGCCATTCTAATGAAATCTTGAATTCTATACTTTCTGGTAGAATTATTTCTTGATTTTCATTGATATTTAAGATAATTTCTTCAGGCTTTTCATTCAGAATATCAGAATTCAGTTTTGAAAAAATCAATTCATTTCGATCGATTTTTAATTGATACTCTTTTGAGAAAAAAGAACTTCCGTTTTCAGCTTTAAAAATTTTCGAAATTTCTTCTTCTTGGTTAAAACCATACTTTTTTAAAATCTCAAACTTTACAAAATCACTTTCCTGATTCAGCCTCTCTTTGGATAAGATTTTATGATCTTTGTTAAATACCGAAAGCTTATTTTCTATTTCTTTAATTTGATTCTGAACAAAATCCTTACTTTGATTTAAATAGGAAGAACTTTTTTTGAAGTTTTCCAAGAAATGTTCGTTCGTTTCCAGAAGCTTGGGAACAATCTCGTTTCGGATTTTATTTCTTAAATAATCACTTTTTTTATTGGAAAGATCTTCACGGAATTCAACATTATTTTCTTTCGCAAATTCGTAAATTTCTTCTTTTGAAAATTGCAGAAGTGGACGAAGAATATTATTGTCATTAGAAGGAATTCCACTCAAACCATTAATTCCAGAAGCTTTTGATAAATTAATGATAAACGTTTCCAATTGGTCATTCAAATGATGAGCCGTTACTAAAAACTCAAGATTTTCTTCTTCTTGAATTTTTTTAAAGAAATTATAACGTAATTCTCTCGCCCAAAGCTGAATAGAATTTTCAGGTTTTTGATCTTTCTCAGAAACTTCATACAAGTGAAACGGAATATGATTTTTCTCACAAAAATCCTGAACTACTTTTTGATCGAGATCAGAATCTTCTCCACGAAGTTTATAGTTAATATGTGCAACCTGAAACTTAATCCCAGAAGTCAGAAACAAAGATGCTAAAACCATAGAATCGGCACCGCCACTCACTGCCAATAAATAGGAATGATTTTCAGGTGATTCAATGAGATTTTTTAATTGATTTTTAAAACTTAAATAGTCCAACATCTGTGTTGAGAATTTCTTTTATACAAAGATAAACCATTAATTAAAATGAATTTTCCTAAATTTGATTCGTCTAAAAAAGATTATTTATGAAGATTATTAAAATTCTAGCAGTTTCTGCGATGGCGTTGGGGATGACATCTTGTATCAGCAAAAAGCAATACGATGCTCTAAGTTCAAACTACAAGCAATGTATTGAAAACATTGGCGAAAGACAAAGAGAGATCCAGGATCTGAAGTCTCAAAATTCTGCATTATCAGGAGAGAATAATTTACTAAAAAGTCAGCATGATGCTTTAAAATCATCATTGGATGCTTGTTTGTCTAACACAGGTAAAAGTTCTGCAAATATTGATAAGTTAGTAGGAGAAATCAATGCTTCAAACTCTTACATCAAGCAGTTGATTTCTAATAATGCTAAAAATGACAGTTTAAATTTAGCTTTATCAAACAAACTGAAAAGATCTTTGGATAACGTAACAGACGATGATGTTCAGGTAAAAGTATTGAAAGGGGTGGTTATGATCTCACTTTCAGACAAAATGTTATATAAAGTTGGGGATTACAACGTATTACCTGCAGCTCAGGAAGTTTTAGGAAAGGTTGCTAAAGTGATTAATGATTACGATAAATATTCAGTATTGATTGAAGGTAACACAGATAATTCTCCTTTAAGCTCTCCAAACTTACCAAGAGACAACTGGGATCTTTCTGCTTTGAGAGGTACATCGGTTGCTAAAGTTTTACAGTCTCAATTCGGGGTTGATCCTGCAAGAATTACAGCAGGTGGGCGTTCTGAATACAATCCTAAAGCGACAAACATGAGCGTTTCTGGAAGAGGTGAAAACAGAAGAACGGAGATCATCATTATGCCTAAGCTTGATGAATTCATGAAGTTGATGGATATTACTCCTAAGAAGTAAGAATTTCAAATTCAACGATAAAAAATAACTCCCGGAGAAATTCGGGAGTTATTTTTTTAATCAAATTAATTCTTCTTTTTTCAATAACGAAATAATTCTTTGAAAAAACGAATTGGATATTTCAGGTTTAGTTTTTTTTAAGGAAGAATCCGCCCTGCCCGAAGGCATTGCGGTCTTCTGATTCTTAGTGTTAATTTGTTTTTCCCCTACATTCATTTTATTTTTTCTTAGTGTTTTTACCCGTCTTTGCAAAGGTAGAGGAATAGCCATTCGAAAACATCCGTATTTTTACGGTAATTTGCATGGGGTTTTCCCTGTTTTTCGGAGAATCTTTGTTTCAAAATTTATTCTTTTTCCTTATATTTAGTTAAATTTGACTCACAAAAATTGTAAGAATGAGCTTTTTTGAAGAAAAGAATGCTGAAATGGACAGATATCTGGAGACACACGCATCTTCCGAGCCTGAAATTCTGAAAAAACTGAGAAGAGAAACCTTCCAGAAAACGACACAGCCTCACATGATTTCGGGATATCAGCAAGGGAGACTTTTAACGATGATCTCTCAGATGATGCAGCCTAAAAATGTTCTCGAAATCGGAACTTTTACGGGATATGCTACTTTATGTTTGACTACAGGCCTGGCAAAAGACGGAAAAATAACAACTTTGGATGTAAATGAAGATCTTGCTTATTTACCCCGAAAATATTTTCAGGAAAGTGAATATTCTAATCAGATTAATTTTAAACTTCAGGACGCAAAAGAATTTTTAAGGGAAACTGATGAGGTTTTCGATCTTGTTTTTATTGATGCTGATAAAGAAAATTATGCTGAATATTTTAGATTAATTAAACCCAGAACAAAATCGGGTTCAGTGGTTTTGTTTGATAATGTTCTTTGGTACGGGAAAGTTTTGGAAGAAAATCCGAAGCAGAAATCAACCCAAGTTATCAAGGAATTAAATGATTTGATCGCAAAAGATGATGATTTTGAAAATCTTATTTTACCTTTGCGTGACGGAGTAAATTTCCTGAGAAGGAAATAATTAAAAGATTAAAGAATTCTGAGATTTAGAAATGAGAAAACGGATAATTTTCTTAATTCCTAAATTTCATAATCTCTAAATTTAAAAGATGGATAAAGGAATTTGTAATGTTACAGTAGCACCAGTGCGCGCAGAAAATTCTGACAAAGCAGAAATTGTTACGGAAATATTGTTTGGAGAAAGCGCAGATATTTTGGAAGTGAATAAAAACTGGACCAAGATAAAAATGCATTATGACGGCTATGAAGGATGGATGGATACCAAACAGATAAAACCTGTAACAGACGAAGATTTGGCCAATAGAAAAGTTACGGTGGTCACGGAAGATTTTTCTTCTGTGCTTACAAACGATGGCCGAACTTTACTTTCAATGGGCTCTGAAGTTGAGTTTCAGACCGTAGCTTCAAGAAGAAGTCATGATCTCCGTGAAAGTGTTGCTCTGACGGCAAAAGAATTCCTTAATGTGCCTTATTTATGGGGTGGCAAAAGCTTTTTTGCGGTAGATTGCTCCGGTTTTACACAATTAGTGTATAAAGTTCATAATATTAAACTGCCAAGAGATACCTATCAGCAGGCAGAAGTAGGAGAGGCGTTAACTTTTGTTGAAGAAAGTCAGCTTGGCGATCTTGCTTTTTTTGAAAATCCTGAGGGAAAAATTATTCATGTCGGGATCATGCTTGATAATCAAAAAATCATTCATGCTTCCGGAAAAGTGAGAATTGATACACTTGATTCTACAGGTATTTTCAATAAAGAACTGAATAAACATACGCATAAATTAAGAGTAATTAAAAGTATTCTTAAATAGATAAAACATGATAGAAGAAGTAATTTTTACAAGTTTTGATATTCTCAATTTTGTATTGATTGCTTTTTTGTGGTGGTTTACGGTAAAGAATTATAAAACGCTGCCAAAGAAAATTCCTGTTCATTTTGATGTTGAAGGGAAGGCTGATAATTTTGGAAATAAGGCTTTTACTTTTTTTACACCTGTTTTAGCTTTGATGTTTTACGTTTTGTTTATTTTTATATCTAAACATCCTGAAACTGCAAATTTTCCTGTAGAAATCACAGACACAAATAAAAATGTACAGTTTTTCATCATGAATTTTTTTCTGAGATGGCTGCTTATGTTGATCGTATTGATTTTTTTAAACAGTCAGGATTACACATTCAGATATTCGTCCGATGAAAAAGCTAAACCGAAAGTTCCGATGGCTACAGCTATTTTTTCTGTTATTGGAAGTTTAATTGCTGTTTTCATTTTTACATCGATATTCAAATGATACAATCAAAAGATAATTCCGAACATTATATTTGGGGAAACAACTGTGATAGTTGGGTGTTGAGAAACTCTCAAAACCTATCTGTTAAGCAAGAAAAAATGCCGGCGAATACTTCCGAGAAACTCCACTTTCATGAGAATGCCGAGCAATTTTTTTACATATTAAAAGGGGAAGCTGTATTCTATGTTAATAATGAAAAATTTTCGGTGAAATCGGGAGAAAGTATCTCCATTTTACCAAAATCAAAACATTATATTTCAAATGAATTTCAGGAAGATCTGGAATTTTTGGTGATTTCTAATCCAACAGCAAATAACGATAGAATTGAAATTTAAAAATAATTATGATGGCTTTTCTATATAACTTATTCATCAATCTTCTCATTTTCGGAATGAAGGTTTTCTCGTTGTTTAATGATAAAACTAAAAAAGGCGTTGAAGGAAGAAAACAATCGTTACATATCATCAAATCCAAGCTGTCACAATCAGATAAGGTAATCTGGATGCATGCTGCAAGCTTAGGCGAATATGAGCAGGGTTTGCCGGTTTTAGAAAAGCTGAAAGAACAGTTTCCGACACATAAAATTCTCGTGACTTTTTTCTCTCCATCAGGGTATGAAAATGTTATTAAAAAGAAACATATTGCTGATGTAATTTGCTATTTACCTTTCGATAAAAAATCTATGGTAAAAGAATTTGTTTCTCAATTTCAGGCTGAACTATTTTTTACGGTGAAATATGATTATTGGTATAATCTTTTGGCTGAATTAAAAGCTCAAGGTGCAAAAACTTATGTTATTTCTGCTTTATTCTATGAAAATCAATCTTTCTTTACATCGTATGGAAAGTGGTTTGTAAAGCAATTACAAAACAATATCGACTGGTTTTTTCATCAGACAGAAATGTCTTTCGCTCTTGCTAAAAGCGTGGGCTTAATTAACTCTTCAATTGCCGGAGATACAAGATTTGATCGCGTAAAACAATTGCGAGAAAGAGATAATCATGTAAAATTTATCAATGAATTTATTGATAACAAAAAAGCAATAGTTTTTGGGAGTTCTTGGAGGGTTGAAGAAATAATTTTATCTCAAATTTTTAGAGCGAATCCATATTGGAAATTTATTATTGCACCTCATGATCTGAAAAGGGTAGAATCTTTAAAAGATGGGTTTCCCGATGCCCTTTTATATAGCGAAATAAAAAATCCGGATGTTCCTGTTGCTGATTATCAGGTTTTAATTATAGATAGCATCGGTTTATTGTCAAAACTCTATTCTTACGCTGATATTGCGGTTGTAGGGGGAGGTTTTCATGATGCTGGGTTACATAATATTTTAGAAGCAGCAACTTTCGGTGTTCCTGTGATTTTTGGAAATCATTACAGAAAAAATCCTGAAGCAGATGATTTGATCAAAGCTAATGGTGGGAAATCTTTTGAAGAAGAAAATGTAGCGGCAGATTTCGTCTTATTTCTTATGAACAGTGATAATGAGGAAGTATTAAATGAAATGTCTGCAAATGCAAAAAAATTCGTTGATGAAAAACCTAATTCAACAGAAATTATTCTAAAGAAAATTCTATCTTAAAAATCCCTGACTTTTTATTTCTTTCATGATCTGATCCAAATTGTCGGGAATATTCTCACATTTCAGCCAATTAAGGTCTAAGCTATTATTGATACAAAGTTTTTGGAGATACGTATTACTGTTTATTTTTTTATGTAGATCAGCTAGAAGTTCATCGAATTCCATCCAGTAATCTTCATCTAATTTTTTTACTAAAATTAATGCTCTGAAAATTTTATTGATGATGTAAAGATATAGTTTGTAAACATTGTCAAACCTTTGTCTGCCAAGATCTTCGTTGTTTTCTAAAATTTCATTGATCAATAATATGTGAAGAGAAACTTCTCCGAATTTATCAGTGGTAATTTTAATATGTTCCGTTATTTCCGCACTTATTTTTCGGATAATGGTCTGGAAATATTTTTGATTTCCGATGTATTTTGAAGCCAAAAGAACTTTTTCCTTTACATTTTCTTCCATTGCATCTCGCTTATCGTCGGTAGTTTCCGTGTCGATTAATTCGAAATACAGTTTTTTAGATAAAAGTTTATCCTTTTTCAATAATCTGAAAATAAGACGGTCTTTTTCTACAGGAGAGAAATTGCTTAATGCGGCTTTAAATTCTTTTGAATACTCCATTAATTAAAGATTTTAGAATACTTTAAAAATCCGTTCAATGCCCAGTTTGCCGTGTAATACAACGATTTTACAGTAGAAAATCCCATGAAATCTTTATATACCAAATATTGATCTTTAATAATGTTTTGTTTCTTTCTGGAAACGCTGTTTTCGCGCATTCTGTATTTTGCCAACGTCTTTTTTACGGGATAACCTTTTGGGATTTCTTTTAATAAATTCAGCCACATTACATGATCTTCACGTTTGCTTTTTATTGGGAAGAAAAATTTTCCGACTCTTTTTGTATCGTAAATTGTGGAAACCGGAGCCAATCTGCAAGTTTTAAGTAAGTTTGAAAAAGTTACGATCTTATCAGCAAGAAAATCCTTTAAAATAGGCTCCATTGTATGCTCATCACACCTTGAATAGTTGCAGTAAACGAGTTCTACTTTATTTTCCTGCATATAATTGGTCATTGTTTCTAAGTATTCGGGATACCACAAATCATCAGAGTCTAGAAAGGCGATATATCTTCCTTGAGCCCTTTCAAGACTATTGTTTCGGGCATTTCCAGCACCACCATTTTTTTCTAAAGCTACCAGTTTTATTCTCGGATCATTGTATTTTCTGATGATTTCAACGGTGTTGTCTTTAGAAAGATCGTCCGTGATCAGCCATTCCCAGTTTTCATAGGTTTGGTTGAGGACAGATTGTATCGTTTCTTCTATAAATTCTGCAGAATTATAGCAGGGAGTGATGATGGAAACAAGGTCTTTCATTTGTGCAAATATAAATAGATTTAAAGTTTTGTGAGGGAATATTAATAATTATAAAAATCGTTTTTCATACAAATGCCACGAGCTTACGCCGACACCTACTACAACCAACATACAAATAAACGCCATGAAATAAGGATTATAATTCGCAAATAAACCTAAAGTAGCAAATACTCGGATGATAGGGAAGTGGAAGATGTAAATTCCATACGTGAAATCTCCATATTTTCCGAAGTTATTTAAAAACTTAAAAGAATAGGCAATGTATAGAACGATGATGCTTATCATAATGGGTGAGAATAATTTAATTTTAAAAATCAAATCAATCCAAACCGTTAGAATCGCGATGATGAAAAGGATATTTTTATGTTTAATGAATTTATCAAAATTAAAATAAACCAGCATTCCGCCAATGAAATAACATAATGCTCCAGGAATCTGTCTTGAAATTTCTACTTTTCCTATCATCTCAAAATAATTAAGATAGATCAATGAGAGAAAATAAAATACGATTAAACTGATGTTTCTATATTTATTATCCTTTCCAAAAAACAAAAAAAGAACCGGAACTAAAAAGTAAAAACACATTTCAATTTTTAAGGTCCAAAGTGCTCCGTTTACCGCTCCGTTCCCGAAAACTCCGGGAAGATTGGGCGCCATGAAATTCATAAATACAGAATTCCAAAGAAGATATTTAAGTGTTTGTGAACTGCTGAAATATTCCGAAAAAGAAAAAGTACTTACCAAACTTAATAATATAGTGCATAAAACGACAACCAATAAATAGGCCGGAACAATTCTGTTCAATCTCTTTTTGACGTATTTTTTTAAGGTACTTGTTCTTTCATAGCTTCGCGCGATCAAAAAACCACTGACGATAAAAAATGCGAAAACACCAACTTCTACAGGGCTGTGCTTTAGAAATTCAAGGGTAGGGGATGCACTTAGATAGCCTAAATGCCCAATGAAAACAATAAAAGCGAGGAGAACACGGATGAAGTCAAAATTATTTTTCGCGATGTCTTGCATTTGTTTTTTTTGCAAAAATAACTTTTTTAATAAATATATGGGAGTCTTGGATAGTTCAATATTTGTTAAATAGTGGTAATATTGCAGCTATAAGCCGTAATAATTTTAGAAATATAGGTTTTTGAAATAATTTTTCACAAAAAACTATTAAATAATTCAAAAAAATTATAATTTTAGCGCTTGAAAAATTTGATACATGAAGAAATTAGCATTACTATTTGCAGGTTTATCATTATTCGTAGCTACGGGATGTAATAATGATGACGATACTCCGGTTGAAGCTCCTCTTGTGGGTGTTTGGCAGCCATTAAAAGAAGTCATCACTACTATAGAAACGGGAGAACAGCCTATTTCAGATCTTATTACGTATACCGACTGTCAGAAAGAATCCAGATGGAGGTTTAATACTGAGGTAGTAGGTAAAAGAACTGAATGGAATGATACTGCTACACCAGGGCAGTGTGCTATTTCATCAGATCGTAATTTCAATTATACGTACGACAAAAGCGAAAAAACGATCCAGATAAAATATCAGGGAACAGTAGAACCGTCTAACGGGAAAGTAATTACCCTTAATGAAACTACGCTGAACCTCTCAATAAGAGAAGAAACTTCAGATCCTACCGTTTATAAGACCAGAACCTATACTTTTAAGAGAATTCCTCAATAATTAAAGTAATAATATAAATAATAAAAAGGTCTCATCTTCGGGTGAGATCTTTTTGTTTTGATATGAATTATAATTAATCGAAAATTAAAGTTCCATTTCTATTAAAATCATTATTTTTGTGAAATACTAGAATTGGAATTATAATAAATCTAACATCTAGAGTCTAACATCTAATATCAATAACAACGTGTTTTACGATCATCAGCAGATAGAAAAAAAGTGGCAGAAATACTGGGAAGACAATCAAACGTACAAAACTTCCAATAACACAGACAAACCAAAATTTTATGTTCTCGATATGTTTCCGTATCCATCGGGGGCGGGACTTCATGTAGGTCACCCGCTGGGATATATTGCATCAGATATCTATGCGAGATATAAAAGACATCAGGGTTTCAATGTTCTCCACCCGGTTGGTTACGATAGTTTCGGACTGCCTGCTGAGCAATATGCAATTCAGACAGGGCAACACCCTGCGATCACTACAGAGAAAAATATCAACAGATACGAAGAGCAGTTAAGAAAAATTGGTTTTTCATTCGACTGGAGCAGGGAAGTAAGAACTTCTGACGCTTCATATTATAAATGGACGCAATGGATTTTCATTGAATTGTTCCATTCTTGGTATAATAAAAATACAGACAAGGCAGAATCTATCGAAACGTTGATCAAACATTTTGAAGAAAAAGGATCATTAGATTTAAATGCCAATCAAAACGACGAATTAAATTTCACTGCAGAAGAATGGAAAGAAGCTTCTGAAATTGATAAAGAAGATATTTTATTAAATTACCGTTTGTCTTTCAGAGCAGAAACTACTGTAAACTGGTGTCCTGCTTTAGGAACAGTGTTGGCAAACGATGAGGTAAAAGACGGAAAATCCGAAAGAGGAGGTTTCCCAGTTTTCCAAAAGAAAATGATGCAGTGGAGCATGAGAATTTCTGCATATTCTGAAAGATTGTTACAAGGTCTTAAAACTTTAGACTGGCCTCAACCTTTAAAAGATGCCCAAGAATATTGGATCGGAAAATCTCAAGGCGCTCAGGTTAAATTTAATATTGATTCTCACGACGAAATCGTTGAGGTTTTTACAACAAGACCTGACACAATTTTCGGGGCAACATTTATGGTGTTGGCACCGGAAAATCCTTTAGTTGAAACCATTACTACAGCAGAACAAAAAGCTGAGGTAGATACTTATATTGAAGAAACTTCCAAGAAAACTGAAAGAGACAGAATGTCTGACGTGAAAAACGTTTCAGGTGCTTTCACGGGAAGTTATGCGATCAATCCTTTCAGCAATGAAAAGATGCCGATCTATATTTCAGATTACGTATTGATGGGTTACGGAACGGGAGCTGTAATGGCTGTTCCTGCACATGACGAGCGTGATCACAGATTTGCAAAGAAATTTAATTTAGAAATTAAAAAAGTTGTAGAAACTGAAGAAGACGTTCAGGAGAAATCTTTTGATTCTAAAACGAGCGTTTGTGTAAATTCAGATTTCTTGAATGGTTTAAGCTATGACGAAGCAAAAGCATTAATTATAGATGCTGTTGAGAAAAAAGGAATTGGTCATGGAACGACTAATTACAGACAGCGTGATGCAATTTTCTCAAGACAGCGTTATTGGGGCGAACCAGTTCCTATCTATTATAAAGATGGAATGCCTTACACGTTACCAACTTCTGCGTTGCCTTTAGCACTTCCTGAAGTTGAAAAATATTTACCAACAGAAGATGGAGATCCGCCATTAGGAAATTCAAAAACTTTTGCTTGGGACGAAGCTAACCAGAAAGTGGTTGCTACAGATTTAATTGATGACAAAACGATATTTCCATTAGAATTATCTACAATGCCGGGTTGGGCAGGAAGCTCATGGTATTTCCTTAGATATATGGATCCTAATAATGATGAGGTTTTTGCTAACAAAGAATTAACCGATTATTGGGGACAAGTAGATTTATATATCGGAGGTAGCGAACATGCTACCGGTCACTTATTATATTCTCGTTTCTGGAATATGTTCTTAAAAGACAGAGGATATATTAATAATGATGAGCCTTTCCAAAAATTGATCAACCAAGGGATGATTTTAGGGATGAGTGCTTTTGTGTATAGAGTTAGTTTAAGAGCTTTTTTAAGTGTAAGAAGCAAAGTTGATGGTTTAAGAAAGAATGTTGCTGATTATTCTGAATTAAATAATCAATACATATATATATCGAGTAATGTTGCTAAAGACTTTCAAAATGATTCAAATCAGTTGGAATCGTTTGTGAAAGTTCAAATTGAAGAATTTGTTGAAAACTTGAAGCAAAAACATAACTTGGACGAGAGTTTTGAAATAAATAACGAAGATATTAGAACTAATCTTCAAAAAATACACGTAGATATATCTTTACTAAAAGGGACATCTGATGAATTGGATACAGATGCATTTCAAACTTGGAGGCCTGAATTTAAAGATGCTAAATTTATTCCTGATAATAGTGGGAAGTTTATTACAGAACGTGAAGTAGAAAAAATGTCTAAGTCTAAATACAACGTTGTAAATCCTGATGATATTTGTAATGAATACGGAGCAGACGGTTTAAGATTGTATGAAATGTTCTTAGGACCATTAGAACAATCCAAGCCTTGGAATACACAAGGTCTAAGTGGAGTATATGGTTTCCTGAAAAAATTCTGGAATTTATATTTTAACGAAGATAATTTTGAAGTTTCTGATGAAGAGCCTACAAAAGCAGAATATAAAGTATTACATACATTAATAAAGAAAGTGGTTTACGATATCGAAAACTTCTCTTTCAACACTTCTGTATCTTCATTTATGATTGCTGTAAATGAATTACAAAAAATAAAATGTAACAAACGCAATATTCTTGAGCCTTTAGCCGTTATCATCTCGCCGTATGCCCCTCACATCTGTGAAGAGCTATGGTGCTTGCTGGGACATGATACTTCTATTGAATTCGAGAAATTCCCGGAATTGAACGAAACCTACTTAGTAGAAGACGAAATTGAATATCCGGTGAGCGTAAATGGTAAAATGAAATTTAAATTACCTCTACCTGCACAATTATCAGCTAAAGAAGTTGAGGATTTGGTGATGCAGGATGAGAAAATACAGCAAATTCTGGATGGTAAAGCACCGAAAAAAATCATTGTAGTGCATCACAGAATTGTGAATATTGTAATTTAAAAGAAATTTAACATTGGTAATTTAAAAAAAATGAGGGGTTAATTTTTTTAATATTTTAACATAAACGTTAAAATTGAGGAAAATAACTAAAAATTTGAAAAAAAATTATAATATCGAAATCGTATTAAAATTTCTTTATCAAAAAAAACAAAAATGTTTATTTAAGACTCTTGCATTTTAATTAATTTTGCCTTTAATTTACAAACTGTAAAATTTTAAAACAATATAATTTAGTTAAATATGGAAATGAATGTTTCAAAAAATGATGAGCAATTAGTTGCTAGAAAAGCAGGAGGTTTAAACCCAGCTGTTATTATTCCTATTTTATTCGTTATAGGAGTTTGTATTTATTTATTCGTTCTTGGTAACCCAGGGAATTTTAAAGACGCAGACAAACTAGGTGGTGGTTCTGTAGCTTTCTCAAGTGTTGAAGGAAAAGACATTCACCCAGAGTCGTTTTTAGGTATTATCTACAAAGGAGGGGTTATCGTACCAATCTTGATTACTTTCATGATCACTGTAATCGTTTTCTCTTTTGAAAGATATTTCGTACTTGGTAAGGCTTCTGGAAAAGGAAACTTAGACAACTTCGTAGTACAAGTAAGAAGCTTACTTAATCAAAACAAAATTGATGAAGCTTTAGAAGAGTGTGACAGACAACAAGGATCTGTAGGTAACGTAGTGAAAGAAGGTCTTACTACTTACAAAGCACTTTCTCATGACACTACATTAAACAAGGAGCAGAAAATGATCGCTCTTAACAAAGCAATCGAAGAGGCTACTACTCTTGAGATGCCAATGTTAGAGAAAAACATGATGATTCTTTCTACTCTAGGTACTGTTGCAACTTTGATCGCACTATTAGGAACGGTAATCGGGATGATTAAAGCATTCTTTGCATTAGGTTCTGGTGGTGGTACTCCAGATGCAGCTGCACTTTCTACAGGTATCTCTGAAGCATTGATCAACACGGCTTTAGGTATTGGTACTTCAGCTATCGCTATTATTCTTTACAATTATTTTACATCTAGAATTGACGGATTAACTTACAAGATCGACGAGATCGCAATGAGTATCCAGCAGTCTTTCGCTGAGTTCAACTAAGAATTGAATCTTTAGCAAGGAATTTGCATTAGCAATAACAGAAGTTTAATTAAAAATAATTCAAAACAATGGCGAGAGTCAAACCAAAAAGACATGGAGTAGTTACGGATATGACGGCAATGTGTGACGTTGCATTCCTACTGCTTACATTCTTTATATTGACCACTCAGTTTAAAAAACCTGACGTGGAGCAGATTAAACCGCCATCTTCAATATCAGAGAAGTTACTTCCTGATGCGAGTTTGATGACCATCAACGCTACTCCGGACGGGAAATTTTATTTCCAACCGGTAGAAAACGCATCAGAGAGACTACAGCTTTTAGATAAAATGGGTCAAAAGTATGGAATTGCATTTGACAACAACGAAAAAGCTGCATTTCAAAAAGTACAAGCGATTGGGGTTCCTATGAACCAACTTAAAAGCTATCTTGATTTGTCAGATGAGGAGCAGAAGAGTTTCAAGAGTCCTACTGGGATTCCTATGGACAGTACAAATAAGCAGTTAGTAGACTGGGTACAACAAAGTTTAAGCGTAAATCCTGATTACAAATTAGCAATCAAAGGAGACGTTACAACTGAGTATCCTAAAGTTAAAAGCCTATTTGAAGGTTTAAGAGATATTGATTTTCTTAAATTTTGGTTGATTACATCACAAGAAGGTAAACAATAATAATCATTAGAAATGGCAGAAGTACAAGTACAGGAAAAAGGCGGCAAAGGCGGCAAGGTACGTTCCAAGAAGCAGAATACCAGGGTAGATATGACTCCTATGGTGGACTTGGGTTTTCTATTGATCACCTTCTTTATGTTCACAACCACATTCTCTAAACCGAATGTAATGGATTTGGGTCTTCCGGCAAAACCGAAAGAAAATACACCAAAACCACCCCCAACAGAAATTAAACTTTCTAACTCAATTTCTTTATTATTGGGTAAAGGCAATAAGATTTTTTGGCATCAGCAAGATAATACATCTTTAACTGATCAAAATCTTAATGAGACTACTTTTGATAGAGAAGGGATTAGAAAAGTAATTGAGCAAGCAAAAGCAAATGCGGCAGATAAGACAAAATTTACTGTTATTATCAAGCCTACTGACGATGCTGTATATAAAAACTTTGTAGATATTCTTGACGAGATGGCTATTACCAAAAGCGAGCAGTACGGTGTTACCGATGTGAAACCTTGGGAACAGGCTATTTATGACAGAAAAGTTGGAAATAAAGGAGCTGCGGCTGCACCAGCTACAAAGTAATTTAACCATAAAATTGTAAATCTATGGCAGATGAAAATGTATACAGTCAGAATCTTACTTTAGACGAGATTGTATTTGAAAATAGAAACAAGGCGTATGGTGCCTATGATCTTAGACATCAGTATCCAAGACTTCTAACAAAATCTTTTATTGTTGGAACGGCATTATTCCTAGTTGCGGCTTTGTCTCCGTTTATTTATCTTACAATTAAGAGACTTACTGAACCACCTAAACAAGAAGTGAAGGCAGATTTGGTTGAGATTCTTCAGGAAGATAAAATTATAGAGCAGCCAAAAGAAGAAGAACCACCTCCACCACCTCCTCCAAAAGAAGAGGAAAAGATTGAGGTTATTCAGAACGTTGTACCAGAACCGGTAAGAGCTCCAAAAATTGAAACTCCACCGCCACCAATTTCTAAGCAATTAGAAACGACAACTGGTCTAAACAATCAGGAAGGTGTAAAAGCTCCGGCTTATACTCCACCTCCGCCACCACCATCTACAGGTACAAGAACTTCAACAGCTGAAGTGAAGCCTCAGGTGAGCGATACTCAAGTATATACTGAGGTAGAGCAAACTGCTGAATTCCCAGGAGGTATCAACTCTTTCAGAAAGAAAGTAGGGGATAGCTTTGATGGTTCTGCGATGAACGGTGATGAAGGTACAGTAAAAACTGAAATTACTTTCGTAGTAGAAAGAGATGGAAGTATTACTGACGTAAAGGCTAATGGAGGAAATTCAGACTTCAATTCTGAAGCTGTAAGAACGATTAAGTCTATTAAGAATAAATGGAGTCCTGCAAAAATTAATGGTCAATCTGTACGTTACAGATTCAGATTACCTTTAACAATGAATTTTGAAGGATAATTTATCTTTAAATAATAATTAAAAAAGAGAAGCAATAGCTTCTCTTTTTATTTTTTTTGGTATTTTTGTTTTATGATGTTCAATTGGTTATCCCTGATTACAGGATTATTTTATATAGTGCTAGGAGGTGTAGTTATTTACTACAAATTCTTTTTCACAACTTTGGAGCCGGCGGTTGCTTATGCAATGGGTGGGCTTCTTATCCTTTACGGGATATTCAGAATATATAGAGCTGTTTCAAAAATTAAAGATTCTGGAAATGAAGAATAGTATTAAACTTATAATGCTATTTGTTTTTAGTATTATCATTGTAAACTGTAAAAAAGAAGATAAATCTCCGTCTTATCACAAAGGAGAGCTTACAATCCTTACGGACGAATCCTTTAAAAGCGTTACCGAAGCTTTAGCTGACGGATATATGATCAACTATCCCGAAACAAAAATTAAAGTGGTTACAAGAAAAGAAGATTTAGGTTTTCTTGATTTGTTACAAGGTAAAGCAAGAATCGCTGTGATGTCTAAAGAACTTTCTCCTGAAGAAGTTAAGGCTTTTGAGGAGCAAGTTGATATGAAGATCTTACCTGCAAAATTTGCCGCTGATGCTGTCGTTTTTGTTGTTCCTATAAATTCTCCAAAGACGAGTATTTCTATGGATGAAATTAAAAACGGGCTTCAATCTGATAATAAAGACTTTATTTTTGATGGAACAAATTCAAGTAATTTGAATTTTGTAGCTCAGAAGCTTAAAAAACAACCAAAAGATTTAAAATTCTCTGTAATTCCTGGAAGTCAGAATATTATTGAAGAATTAAATAAATACCCGAATAAAATAGGAGTTATCGGTCTAAATACTTTCAGTAGACCGTATGATAAAACCTCCGAAAAACTAAGAGAATTGGTAAAAGTTCTTCCTGTTGAAAATAATGGAAAATTGTATACCGCAGATTCTGATGGATTACGCGAAATGAAATATCCTTTTACAAGAGTTTTATACTTTTTAACAAACGAAGGAAACTTTAACATAGCCAATGGGTTCATAAGATATTCTTGTACTCAACTTGGCCAGATGATCGTAGAAAAGGAAGGATTACAACCCTATAATATTTATAAGAGAGAGGTTCAAATGCGTTAAAAAATATTAAATTAACGTTTCCCTTAAAATAATTACACTATTTTGGTCTGAAAATTGTGTAATGAATTAACTCAGTTTAGAATATATTAAAATGAAAGATATAATGATTATGAATGTAAAGAAGATTGCTTTTGGGGCAGCCGTGGTATTTTTTGCCAACTTTGCCTCTGCGCAAACAGTACAAGATGGTATTAACAGTATTGACAGTGATAAATTTGCTCAAGCAAAAACTAATTTCACTGACATGATTGCTAAAGCACCTACTGCTGAAAATTATTTCTACTTAGGAAATACATTTTTAAGACAAGGTGAACCGGATTTTGCAAAAGCAACAGAAAGCTTCAACAAAGGTCTTGCACTAGATGCTAAAAGTTATTTAAATAAAATAGGTTTGGCTGCTGTAAAACTAGGCAAAGGCGATAAAGGTGCAATTGCTGAGATCCAGAAAATTGTAACTGATTCTAGAGAAAAAGACGCAGAAGTAATGTTCAGAGCTGCTGAAGCTTTAACATTATTCGAAAAAAATAACTCTCCGGATCTTGCTATTCAGTTTTTGAATAAAGCAATTGAAAGAGCTGCTAAAAAAGAAGTTCCTGCACATTATTACTATACATTGGGAGATGCTTACAGATTGAAGAAAATCCCTGGTGATGCAATGTCAGCTTACGATAAAGCTTTGCCATTAGCGAAAAATAAAGCATCCGTTTATACAAGAATCGGAACTTTATGGATGGCAGCACAACAATGGAAACAAGCGAAAGAAAGTATAGATAAAGCAATTGCTACAGATGCTACTTACGCACCTGCTTACAAAGCTTTAGCTGCTTATGATATTAAATATCAGGAGAATGCGAAAGCAACTCAGGATTTGATCAACTATACAAAATATGCTGATGAAGATCCGTATACTCAGTTAGAAATTGCTAAACTTTATTTCACTAATGAAGATTATGCAAACTCTAAAATGATCTTAGACAAGATTTTTGACAAAGTTGATGATCCAATTAAATTTAAATTAAGAGCATATCAATTATATGCTGACGGAAAATATGCTGAAGCCAAGCAAAGCATGGATAGTTTCGTTTCTCAGGCTGAAAAGTCTAGAGTACAGCCTGCTGACCAAGGTTTATTAGGTCTAATTGCTGCTGGTTTAGCTAAAGATGAAAAAGATGCTGCTAAGAAAACAGCTTTAATGACTGAAGCTCAACAAAAAGTAGCAATTGCAAAAGGAGCAAAAGACGAAACATTGAAGTGGGATATGGAGCTTGCTAAAATCGCTGGAGGTGGTGCTGTATCACAAGGTTCTGCTGATACTGGACCTACAAACCCAACGATCGAAGGATTAAAGCAAAAAGTTGCTGCTAACGCTCAGGATACAGATTCATTATTTAAGTTGGCAACAGCTTACCAAGATGCTAAAAACTGGAACGGAGCAATCCTTACATGGCAGAAAATGAGTACGCTTCTTCCTGACTGGGCACCTGCTTACTACAGCCAAGGATATTCTTATCAGCAAGCTGGAAATAATGATGCTGCAAAAATTGCTTACGAGAAATTTATCTCAACAGTAAAACCTGCAGATATGGAAGCTAACAAACAGACTTTAGCATATGCTTACTTCGCAGTAGCTTATATGAATAAAGATTCTGATCTTGCGAAAGCAAAAGATTATGTTGCAAAATCTTTACAATTAGATCCAACATACCAAGATGCTGTAAAGCTGAACGGAGAGATCAACAAGTAATTTAAAATTTAAATTATAGATATTAAAACTTCCCATTCGTAATGTTTGGGAAGTTTTTATTTTAAATCTTATATTTGAAAATATGAAATGCCTGTGGTTAAATTCAAAATATGAAAATAATTCTTAGGCGTTCCATCTTACAAATTAAAAATAAAAGAATAGTGAAAATAGATATACTTGCTTTTGGAGCACATCCGGATGATGTTGAATTAGGATGCGGCGGAACAATAGCCAAATTAATTTCAGAAGGAAAAACATGCGTTATCGTTGATTTAACGAAAGGCGAAATGGGAACAAGAGGAACGGATGAAACAAGAAGAGTTGAAGCTGGAAATTCTGCAAAGATCTTGGGAGTTTCTGCCAGAGAAAATTTAGGAATGAAAGATGGGTTTCTTGTGAATTCTGAAGAATATCAATTAATGATCGTAAAAATGGTTCGCAAATACCAGCCAGAAATCGTTTTAGCGAATGCGATTGATGATAGACATCCAGATCATGCAAAAGGAGCGAAATTAGTATCGGATGCGTGCTTTTTATCTGGCTTAAGAAAAATTGAAACTTCAGAAGACGGACAAAATCAAGACGTGTGGAGACCGAAGCATATTTTCAATTATATTCAGTGGAAAAACATCAAACCGGAATTTGTAATTGATATATCTGAGCATCTTGATAAGAAGATTGAAGCCTGTATGGCTTTCAAAACTCAGTTTTATGACCCAAATTCTAAAGAACCGGAGACTCCGATTACATCAAAGGACTTCTATGAGAGTTTAACGTACCGTGCACAGGATTTAGGTAGGTTATCGGGAGTTGCTTATGCTGAGGGATTTACGACTGAGAAGCTGATTGCGTTGAAAAATTTTGAAGGAATTATTTTGTAATTAAAAAATCTTTCTTATATTTGCACCACCAAAACGGTGATTGTAGCTCAGTTGGTTAGAGCGCCGGATTGTGGTTCCGGAGGTCGGGGGTTCGAGACCCCTCATTCACCCACATTTAAACACATTTTCTTCATTGAGAATGTGTTTTTTTTATGCAATAACATCAAGAAAATCAATAAGATTTATCAAAATATAAACATAAAAAAAGCATCTTTTTTCAGATGCTTGTGTTTTTAAGATATTGTTTTGGCTTAAACCTCGTCGTCAGAATCTATTGTGTAAGATTTGCTTTTGAAGTCTTTGTCATGCTTTTCTGATATTACATCCTCACCTTTTTCGTTAATGATGAAATCTGTGGATTCATTAAACATCTCCTGAAAACTTTTAAAATCCTCTTTGTAAAGATAAATTTTGTGTTTCTCGAATGTAGCCTCTCCATTCTCTCCGAAGTTCTTTTTACTTTCGGTAATCGTAAGATAATAATCTCCTGCTTTCGTCTCGCGCACATCAAAGAAATAAGTTCTTCTTCCTGCTTTTAACACCTTCGTGAAAATTTCATTTTCATGGCGTTCCTTGTATTCACTCATTGTTAGATATTTTTTAATCTTGTTAAGAACAAATATAAAAGTTTTCTTTTAATCACAAAATTTTTTTTATGATTTATTTAACAATTCCGAATGAAATGGCTAAGCGGTTAAAGAATTGGTAATTTCGGTAAGATTAATAATTTTATCTGCTCTCTGAGCGCTAGACTCTCTGTGTGTGATAATTATGGACGTAGCATTGTGAATTTTTGAATCTATATTTTCAAGGATATTCTGCTCGGTTTCAGTGTCCAAAGCAGACAGTGAATCATCAAAAATAATGATGTTTGGGTCTTTAATTAAGGCTCTTGCGATGCAAATTCTCTGCTTCTGACCTCCCGAAAGCATGACGCCACGCTCACCAACCAGTGTTTTATATTGATCTTTGAAATCAATAATGTTTTTATCAACGTCTGCGATCTTGGCATATTCAACAACTTTTTCGTGGGATGGGTTGTCTACTGCAAAGCCAATATTAGTCTCGATAGAATCTGAAAATAAGTAACTTTCCTGTGGAATGTAACCTATAAAATTTCTGTAATTTTCAAGGTTGTGATCTTTAAGGTTTTTACCGTCAATTAAAATTTCACCTTCTGTAGGATCAATTAATCGACAAAGAAGCAAAGCGATTGTAGATTTTCCACTTCCTGTTTTACCCATGATTGCGAGAGATTGTCCGGCATCAATTTTAAAACTTAAACTATCTAAAGCCTTAATTCCTGTATTTGGATAGACGTAAGAAACATTTCTGAACTCAATATCTCCTTTAATAGGATAGTTTTCGAAGTTTGTATTAATAACTTCTGATTTTTTATCTAAAAATTCATTAATTCTCTGCATGGAAGCTTCCGCTCTTTGGTTTACGGAAGTCACCCATCCAACCATTGAGAAAGGAAATATCAATGTGTTGATATACATGAAGAAATCGGCGATTTTACCGATGCTTAATTGTCCGTCAATATATTTTTGCCCGCCAATTAAAATAATGGCAACATTTAATAAACCAATTACAAATAAAATAATAGTAAAGAAATATGCTTCAGTTTTGGCTAAATCTAAAGCCTTATCCTGATAATCAGTAACTTTTACGCTGTAATTTTTCTTGATATAATTTTCTTTCGCAAAAAACTTCACCACACGAATTCCAGAAAAGCTATCCTGAACAAAAGTTGAAATCGCAGACTGACTTTTCTGCATAATCTTCGACTTTTTATTAATAATAGAACTTACCTTGAAAATAGCAAATGATAAAATTGGAAGAGGTAACAATGTCCATAAAGTCATTGATACATCGGTTTTCAGCATATAAATACTTGTGATAATTAATAGAATAATTAAGTTCACAACGTACATCACGCCAGGTCCAAGATACATTCTTACAGCTACAACATCTTCACTTAATCGGTTCATTAAATCTCCGATCGTCGTTTGTTTGTAATCCGTTAAAGATAATTCCTGATAATGTCTGTAGATTTTATTTTTCAACTCATATTCAATCCTTCTGGATGCTACAATAATGGTTTGTCTCATCATAAAGGTAAAAAATCCGGTAAGAAGCGAGCATCCAACAATAATGGCAACATAAATTAATATCTGCTTATTGAAGCCGAAATTTCCGTTTTTTGTAAGTTCATCCACCGATTTTCCTACAAACTGTACTTTGTATATGTTGAAAAAATTACTGGTGATGATAAATAGCGACCCCCAAAACAATAATATTTTATGTTTCCAAAAATAAGGGTTTAGAGTTTTTAAAGCTTTCATAAAGTTTTGCAAAATTACAAAAATAGAAGCAGACTACGAATTTCATAAATTTTAAATTTCGTATCTTTGCACCCATAAAAAGCTCTTTGAATGTTAGGACGACGACAAATCCGTGAAAAAGTAGTAGAAAGTGTGTATTCTTACTACCAAAATCCAATAAAATTTGATGTTTTAGAGAAAAACATGTTCTCTGGAATAGAAAAAATCTATTATCTGTATATCTATGAACTAAACTTTTTGGTGGCGTTGAAAGATCTTGCAGAACATCAGATCGAAATCGGTAAGAATAAGTACATCAAAACCGATGCTAATACCAATCCTAATCAAAAATTCATCAGCAACCAAGTATTAATTAAGATTGAAGAAAATCCTGAGAGATTATTTTTTACTGGTCAGCATAAACAATTGAAGTGGGACCTTCATGATGATTTATTGGTAAGAACTTTCCAAAGAATTACTGCAGGAAAGCGTTATCAGGATTTCATGAAAGAAGATGGGTATTCTTTTGAGGAAGATCAAAAATTTATTGGAAAACTATTTTTAAGATACATCGCTGAAAATGAAGATTTTCATGAATATCTTGGGGATAAAGAATTAACTTGGTATGATGACATTCATATTGCTAATTCAATGGTTCAAAAAACGATTGGTTTTCTAAAAGAAGATGAAGACAGCAGAACTTTGATCAAAATGGTGAAAGATGATGAAGACAGGGATTTCGCAGGTAAATTGTTGAGAGACACACTGAACAACTGGGAAAGCAATGAGAAAAAGTTAGGCGAAAGATTGGATAACTGGGATTTGGATAGAGTTTCTTTAATGGACAAAGTTATTTTAACAACAGCAATTTCTGAGCTTGATAATTTTGCCTTCACCCCTTCAAGAGTAATTATTAATGAATATATTGAGATCGCTAAAGTATTTGCTACAGACAGATCAAATATCTTCATCAACGGAATTTTAGATAAATATTGTAAAGATCAAAATAGAATTTAACATGAAAAAGACGTTATCAATTATCGCTTTGTCTATTATAGGCTTTGGTTTAGTTTCTTGTAAAAAAGAAAGCAAAG
The DNA here is from genome assembly GCF_058795655.1 of Chryseobacterium sp. GW823-FHT05E08. Taxonomy (NCBI): domain Bacteria; kingdom Pseudomonadati; phylum Bacteroidota; class Flavobacteriia; order Flavobacteriales; family Weeksellaceae; genus Chryseobacterium; species Chryseobacterium sp. GW823-FHT05E08. The sequence continues at coordinate 134,062 of NZ_JBXAHY010000004.1, forward strand.
AAGTTCAGGGATCAGATGCTGTAGCAGTAGATTCTAGTGCTGCAAACAATTTGCCACCAACTGATTCTTCAGCAGCTCCCGTACAGGAAGGTGCAGCAACGGCTGCTCCGGCAGTAGCAGGAACTCCGGCTCCATCTAACCAGCCATTAACAACAATTGCTCTTTCTGAAAACAGCTTCGATTTTGGGAAAATCAAAAAAGGAGATAAAGTAGAGCATGTATATGAAGTTACAAACACTGGAACTAATCCTTTGGTAATTTCTGAAGTAAAGCCAGGATGTGGATGTACAGTTCCTGATTTCACAAAAGAACCAATTATGCCTGGTAAAAAAGGAAAAATCACGTTGCATTTTGACTCTTCAAGCTTTGACGGAAACGTAAGTAAGTATGCAGATGTTTTTGCTAACGTAGATAAAGCTCCAATTAAATTAACATTTACTGCTAATATTCAACCATAATATAATGAATACGTTAACAATCTTTTTACAAGCAGCTCCAGCAGGAGGTTCGTCTCCAATGATGTTGATCATGATGGGGGTGATGTTTGTAGGTTTTTATTTCTTAATGATAAGGCCACAACAAGCAAAACAAAAGAAAGAAAAAACTTTTCAGGAAAATCTAAAAGTTGGAACTAGAGTAGTTCTTACTTCTGGTCTTCACGGAAGAATTGCTCAGGTTCAGGATGATGGTTTCGTTATTGAAACGTTATCTGGAAAATTGAAATTCGAAAAAGCAGCAGTTTCTAGAGAATTTACAGAAACTCGTTTTGGAGATAAAGCAGTAAAAACAACTGATAAACCAGTTGAGAAAAAAGAAATCGAAACTACTGAAAATAAATAAATTTTAGTTTTTAAAATATTACGTTTCGGCGCGGTGAGCAAAGCTCACCGCGCCGATTCTTTTTTAGATAACCATATTCTACACACACTGTCATTTAGAACGAAGCAAAGCGGAGTGAAGAATCTATTGCATACTTTTAAAGATAGATTTCTCCTTCGTCGAAATGACAAAAAATTGTGTTATTAGTGAAAACATTTGTGAAATTTGTGTTTAAATTTTAAAATAAAATATCTTTGCCCCATGAATCAAAACACAAACAAAACCATTCTAATTCTAGGTGCCAACTCCGATGTTGCGAAACAATGTATCATTCAATATCTTGAAAAAGGATTTTCTATCATTGCAGCTTCCCGAAATACTCAATCGCTTGAAGATTTTATTAGCACAAATAATTTAAATTCAGCAAAAATTACGGTTTTATATTTTGATGCAGCAGATTTTGATTCACATCAGAAATTCTATAATGAACTTCCAGTAAAGCCGCATATTGCAGTTTACGCCGCAGGCTTTTTAGTTGATAATGAAAAGGCTCTGAGAGATTTCAAAGGAACTCAACAAATGATGATTACAAATTATATGGGAGCAGTTTCCATTCTGAATATTATTGCGATGGATGAAAGTAATAAAAATTTAGAAAGAATCATTGGATTGTCTTCACTTTCCGGAGTAAGAGGAAGAAAAAGTAATTTTGTTTATGGAAGTACAAAGGCAGCTTTTACAACTTATTTGGCTGGACTACGACAGGAATTAGTTTCAAGAAATATTAAAGTGAATGCTTTGGTGATCGGTTATATTAGGACAAAAATTAATGAAGGATTACAATTAAATGAATCTCTAATTATGGAGCCCAATTATGTGGCAAAACATATCGTCAATGCCGGAAATTCTTTCACCATTGTCCCGAATTTTAAATGGAAGATTATTTATTTAATTTTGAAAGTGTTGCCGGAGAGTTTGGTGGCGAAATTACCTTAATATTTGCTTATGAAAGATAAGTTTTTAGAAATCAAAAATTATATTGATGAAATTAAATTAGATGAAAATGGAGATCATTTTGAGTATGATCACTTTCCTTTTATTCAGCAAATTTTAGATAATTTTACAGCAAAAAGGCAAGATGATTTTATAGAAAATGTTTTTATTTGGTCTGATTTTCAAATGTATATAATTTCTTATTTTTTTGATTTTACAAGCTTTAAGTTGAAAGGAAAATATAATTCTGGATATGTTTTTTGTGAATGTTTTTCAAAGATTAATAATGTTGAATACTTGAAATATCTCGCCGAGAGTCTAGAGCTTCAATTAATCCTCTGTCAAAACAAAAATGAATTATCTATTGAAGGTATAATTAATAATCTTTATTTAGTTATTAATAATATACAGAATAAGGGTTGGGCTATTAGTTATTTAAAAATAATCGAAGATTTAAATAAGTAATCTTCTTTGCTGAGTGAAACGCTTTTGCGAACTTAAAAACATATAGCTTGCCAAAAAACTTTGTGTTCTTTGCGTTAAAAAAACATCACTCAAGATCCTGCAGCAATTCCAACGCCTTCATCATATCAATTCCCTTACCCAAAACAGGTTTAAACAAATCGCCTTTTTCTTTAATTCTCTCCAACGCATTATGAATATTAAAATCAGTTGGTTTTAAACCGGGCTTCAATTCCTCCCATTCCAAAGGCATAGAGACAGAAGCACCTTCTTTTGGTCTTAAACTATAGGCGCTTGCCAACGTTTGTCCGGTTCTGTTTTGCAAATAATCCAGATAAATTTTCTTGTCGTCTCTTTTTTGCAAACTTCTTTCTAAAGTTGTGATTTTCGGAAGCTTTTCATTGACTTGTTTCATCAAAATATGGGCAAAATCTTTCACTTGATCAAAATCATATTTCCCTCCCATTGGAATGTAAATGTGAATTCCTGTGCTTCCTGAAGTTTTGCAATACCCTTTAACTTTAATTGAATTTAGAACCTCATTCACCTGTAAAGCGGTTTCAATCACATCATCAAAACTATTTTTCTTTGAAGGATCAAGATCTAAAACCATAAAATCAGGATGCTCCAAATCAGGAATCGAAGAGTTCCAGGGATTCAGATCAATACAACCTAAATTATTCAGATACGCCAAGGTCGCCTTGTCATTACAGTAAATATAATCGATATATTTATCATTAGATTCCGAATAAACTTGCGTCGTCTTTATCCAATCCGGAATATTGTCACTCGCATCTTTTTGATAAAAACTTTGCTCTTCAATTCCATTGGGAAAGCGGTTTAATGACAACGGACGGTTTTTCAAATGAGGCAAAATATAATTGGCGACAGATTGATAATATTCAATCACATCACCTTTTGTAATATCATCTTTCGGAAAATAAATTTTATCCTGATTGGTCAGTTTTACTTTGTGTTTATCTAAAGTGATTTCCTTTTCTTTTTCGGAAAGTGAAGTCTTTTTTGCTGGTGTTTTGGCTTTCATTTCTTTAGGTTTTTCATTAATGTCTTCAGGATTTTTATCTTCACGGATAGCAACAAAAACGGGATGTCGGAAAATTCCGTCTTTGGTAATTTCGGAGTATTTTATTTCGCAGACCAATTCAGGTTTTGTCCATGTTACAGGCATATTTGTTTTAGGAACGCTTTCAAACGGCGAAGTCTTTGTAACTAATTTTTTCAGTCTTTCATGAAGCAGATTCAATGATTCTTTATTAAAACCTGTTCCCGTGTGTCCGGAATAAATCAACTTTCCGTCAATATATTTTCCTAAAATCAATGCTCCGAAACCTTCTCTCGAACCGCGTGGTTCTGTAAATCCACAAATTATAGCTTCTTCTGTATTGGTAAATTTTATTTTCAGCCAATCTGAACTTCTGTGATTTTCAATATAAAGACTGTCTGATTTTTTGGCGATCATTCCCTCCAACTGCATTTTTTTCATTTGGTTAAAAAAAGCGACGCCTTTTTCAGGAATATGGTCGCAATATTTGATAATATCAGTTTCAATCAAAGCCTCTTTTAAAAGCTCTTTCCGCTGAATTAATGGAAGTTCTTCCGTAGAATGACCATTGAGCCAAAGCAGATCAAAAACCTGATAAACTAAAGCTAAATTAGGATTATCTCCAATTTGTTGTAATAATTGAAAATTAGGTCTTCCGTTTTCATCGTAGGCTACAATTTCACCATCGAGAATCATTTTATGCTTCTGTTGGTCAAAATCAAGTGAAACCTTGTCAAATTTTGATAAAAAAGAAATTCCGTTTCGGGAGTAGAAGAGAGGTTTTTCATTGCTGAGATCGGCAACCGCACGATAACCGTCCCATTTTATTTCAAAAATCCAGTCTTCATCATCAAATGCTTTTTCAAAAGATTTGGCAAGCATTGGTTTAATGAAATTCTCTAATTTTTTTTCGTCGACTAAAGAATTGAATCGTTGAAATTTAGGTTTTGTTTCAGAAGTTATGACTTCTTTTTGCTGCTTTTTAGGCTTTTTTTTTCCTCTAAAAATTTTGTTACTAAAGATTTCGGTGAAGTATTTTCTTCAGCATCATATTTTTCTTCCGCAAAATCGTCTTTATGTTTGATCAATAACCAAGCGTTATTTTCTGCATTTTTCATTTTAACTAAAGCAAATTCACCTTTAAGCTTTTTGCCATGTAAAATGAATTTTAATGAACCGGCTTTTAATTCTTTCAACAATTCTTTTTCGTTTGAAAGTTTGCTGGTTTCATCCAAAGGTTCGTAAGTTCCGCTGTCCCAGACTTCCACTTGTCCGGCTCCGTAATTTCCTTCGGGAATATTTCCTTCAAAATCTTTATAATCGTAAGGGTGATCTTCAACCATCATCGCCAGACGTTTGTCTTTCGGATCCAGTGACGGACCTTTCGGAACTGCCCAACTTTTCAGAACGCCTTCCATTTCTAACCTAAAATCATAGTGAAGACGCGACGCAGCGTGCCTTTGAATCACAAAAATAAGTTTGTCTTTACTCTTTTTTGCTTTGCCTTTGGGTTCGGTGGTTTCGTCGAACTTACGTTTTTCGTTATAATCTTTGAGAGCCATTACGATGCGTTTTTAGATTTTGGGCTTTGTAAACTTGCCTTTAATTGAGCCATTAAGTCGATCACTTTGCCTTCTTTTGCAGGTTCGGCTTTTTTCGCTTTTACGCCTTTGCCTTTCGCTTTTTGTTTGATGATTTTCAACAATGCTTCGGCATAAGTATCTTTATACATTTCCGGATCAAATTCTTGAGAAAGTTGTTCGATAAGACTTACCGCCATTTTAAGTTCGGCAGGTTTTGGGGCTTTTTTTTCAGGAATTTTTAAATCTTTGTAATCTCTGATTTCCTGAGCAAATCTCAATCGATTTAACACTAAAACCTCATCATTATAAGGTCGAATCATACCAATTGCTTCACTTTCACGAAGGACAAAAGTTCCGACACCGACCATTTTTGTTTCTGATAAAGCTTTTAGTAAAAGTCTGTAAGCGCTTTCTCCATTTTTCTGAGGTTCGAGGAAATAAGGATTTTCAAAATAAACGGAATCAACCTCAACTTCTTTTACAAATTGATCAATAGAAAGAATTTTGCTTTTTTCGGGACTTGCGGCTTCGTAATCTTCTTCATCGAGAATGATGTATTTGTCGTCCATGAGATAACCTTTCACAATGTTTTCCCATTTTACTTCTTTGCCTGTTTTTTCGTTGACTCTTTTGAATTTGATATTCGAAAAATCGGATTTGTCAAGCATATCCAAATCCAATTTACTGGTTTCTGTCGCAGAATAAATCTTCACAGGAATATTGACTAAACCAAAGCCAATGGCACCGTTCCAAATTGCTTTCATTGTCTTACGTTTTGGGTAAGAGTGTGCAATGATTGTGCCGTTGAAAATTAAAATTATTAATTAAATTGCCTTGAAATATGATTTGTTATTAAGGTAATCGATGGTTTTATTGAGGTTTTCTTCATCGATATTGGTTTTGTCTAAAATGAAATTTATGTATGGAGAAGCTGTAATATATAAATATTGATCGTCTAAAAGACAATAGGTAATAGTTTCCCAACTAAATTTAAAATCTGATTTATAGTTTTTGAACCTGAAATAGGTAGGAGTAAATTCCCAAATCACGTCTTTTGAATTTGTTGCAAGATCTTTAGTTTCTTTATCAAGCAAAGCATTTAATTTTTCTTTATGCTTTCTATATATTGAGCGATAATTAATAAATATTGAAATATACATTAAACCTAATCCCGCAAAAAAATAGCCGAAATATTCCTTATAAAACAACATAAAAGCCGCTAACAGAAGAAAAAAAGCTGCCCAAAAAATGTTTTTATTGTTTTTTTTCAAATTGTTTTTCCAAATTCTTTTGAATTCGTACTGATTGATTTCCCTTAAAATTTGTTCTGAATTTGGAGTGTTGTAAGTCAGAATTTCTTCGTTCATGGTTATTTTAGTTAAAAAAAGCGGAGAAAAAATCTCCGCTTTAAATTTATGCTTTTAAATTTAATTTCAATTCCAATTCATCGAGCTGTTCATCAGCAATCGCTGCCGGAGCATCGATCATCACGTCACGCCCTGAATTATTCTTAGGGAAAGCGATGTAATCTCTGATCACCTCATTTCCATCAAGAATGGCTACTAAACGGTCAAACCCAAAAGCCAAACCACCGTGAGGAGGTGCTCCGTATTTAAACGCGTTCATTAAGAATCCGAACTGAGCTTCTGCTTCTTCTTTCGAGAATCCTAATAAATCAAACATTCTTGACTGTAAATCTTTATCAAAAATTCTGATAGAACCACCGCCGATCTCGTTTCCATTAAGAACCATATCGTATGCGTTGGCTCTTGCTTTTCCTGGATCAGTTTCTAGTAAATGAATATCTTCCGGTTTTGGAGAGGTGAAAGGGTGGTGCATCGCGTGGTAACGTCCGCTTTCTTCGTCAAACTCCAATAATGGGAAGTCAACAACCCAAAGTGGTGCAAAAACGTCTCCTTTTCTTAATCCTAAACGATTTCCAAGCTCCATTCTCAAAGCAGAAAGCTGAGTTCTTACTTTGTGCTCGTTTCCTGAAAGAATTAACATTAAATCGCCTTCTTTTGCGCCGAATTTCTCGATGATTTTCGCTAAATCTTCCTCGTTGTAGAATTTATTCACAGAAGAAGTTTTTACACCATCATTCTGGAATTTAGCCCAAACCATTCCTGATGCTCCGATTTGTGGTCTTTTTACCCAATCAACAAGCTCGTCGATTTGCTTTCTTGTATAATCTGCACATCCTTCAACATTGATTCCGACAACCAATTCTGCGTCATCAAATATTTTGAAATCTTTTCCTTTTACCAATTCGTTCAACTCAACGAATTCCATTCCGAAACGGATATCTGGTTTGTCGTTTCCGTATTTCTGCATCGCATCGGCAAACGTCATTCTTGGGAAATTTCCGAATTCCTGACCTGTAATATCTTTGATCAAGGTTTTCGTCATTCCTTCAAAAACATTCATGACATCTTCCTGCTCTACGAAAGCCATTTCGCAGTCGATTTGTGTAAATTCAGGCTGTCTGTCAGCTCTCAAATCTTCGTCACGGAAACATTTAACGATCTGGAAATATTTATCCATTCCACCAACCATTAATAATTGTTTAAAAGTCTGTGGAGATTGTGGCAATGCGTAAAATTGTCCCGGATTCATTCTGCTCGGTACAACAAAGTCTCTCGCTCCTTCCGGAGTAGATTTGATTAAAACCGGAGTTTCAACCTCGATAAATCCTTCGTCTGAAAGATAATTTCTCACTTTCTGCGCCATTTTGTGACGGAAGATCAATTTATCTCTTACCGGAGCTCTTCTGATATCCAGATAACGGTATTTCATTCTTAATTCTTCACCTCCGTCTGTTTCATCTTCAATCGTGAAAGGCGGAAGTTGAGATTCATTAAGAACTTCTAATTTTTCAACTAAAATTTCAATTTCTCCTGTTGGAATATTGGGGTTTTTGCTTACTCTTTCGATTACTTTTCCTGTAACCTGAATCACGAATTCACGTCCCAATTTTTTTGCATTTTCCATCAATTCTACTGAAGAGCGATCCTGATCGAAAACCAACTGAGTAATTCCGTAACGATCTCGAAGATCTATCCAAATCATAAATCCTTTATCACGAATGGTTTGTACCCATCCTGACAGTGTAACTTCTTCATTAAGATTTTTCAGAGATAATTCTCCGTTTGTGTGCGATCGAAACATAATTATTTGTTTAAAGTTCAGTGTTTAAGACCCAAAGTTTTGAGCCTTTAATTTTCGTTTGCAAAGATAAGATTTTTGCAGGTTTTAAAAACAAAAAAACTCCCTTTCGGAAGTTTTTACATTGTATTTTGAATATTTCTATTTTAAAATTTCTGTAAGAGCAGGCTGTTTGTATTCTACAGAATAATCTTTAGCCGTTTGTCCTTTGTCGTTTTTTAAAGTTTTTGTTGCTCCTTTTTTCAGCAATGCTTTTGCAAGATCTGCTCTTCCGTATTTTGCAGCGATCATCAATGGTGTTTGATTATCACACGCTTTATTAACGTCTACATTGTTGGAAAGTAAATAATTAAAAACATTTTTCTTGTCATGTTTTACACTAAAAGAAAGCAGATTGTATGATGTTTCTTTAGCTCCGAAACACTTGTTGTAATCTTCTTTGGCGAAGCTTTTTTTCAGTGTTTCTATATTGTCAGTCTGAAAAGCAACCTTTTGTTCCCTTGAAATCTGTTGTGCAAATAATAGGTTGGCAAATATCGAGATTCCGAATACTAATAAAGTAGAGATTATTTTTTTCATGAAACTTTTATTTTTTATGAATATACAAAGCTAATTCATTTTTTGATAAAAATATTTATTATCGCGCCTAAAAAAGTATGTTTTTTTCAAAATATCTCTTTTAATGATATCGGGAGTAATGTTTTACTTAGAATTGTTTTACATGAAAATGAATAATTAACATAAAAAATAATACATATCGTTTTAATAAGTTTAAAATGTTCCGAATTCTAATTAAAGCCCTGATAGAATGAGTTTTCAACGGCAATATTGATTAAATTTATAGAACCAAATAACACAAATAAAATTAATACGATGGAAAAAAACGATTGCCTAAACCCGGAGCAATGGGTAGATGAATTTTCAGATTTTTTGTTTGCTTTTGCTGTTAAAAGGGTAAACTCCAGAGAAGATGCCGAAGATATTATACAGGAAACTTTTCTTTCAGCATATAAAGGTCTTAAACAATTTGAGGGCAAGGCTTCTGTGAAAACTTGGCTCACAAGTATTTTAAAAAACAAAATCATAGATTATTACAGACAAAAAAGTAATTCTAAAGGCTATGATGATTATTTTTCTGAAACTGAAGAATCTTTTGGAAATGCTTTTTTCAATGAAAATAATTATGGAAGATGGAAACCGAAAATCAATAAAAATTACATTTCAGAAAATGCAGACCAACGTATTTTAAGCAAAGAATTTCATGAGATTTTAGAATACTGTCTGCAAAAATTACCTCCAAAATTAAAACCTGTTTTTATAGCAAAATATATGATGGATGATGATGCTAAAAAAATTTGTAAGGAATTGAATATTACATCGTCAAATTACTGGGTTCTTCTTTTTAGGTCTAAAACTCTTTTAAGAAGCTGCCTTGAGAAAAAAGAAATAAAACCTTATGTATGAAATTTTTTAATCGACTTCTCAATAATTGTGAAGAAACGTCCCTCAATATTATTAAATCTGAAGAAACAACTTTGTCTTTTTCTGCCTGGCTGAAAATGAAATTTCATATTTTGTTTTGCAAATGTTGTAAAAATTTTAAAAAACAGACAAAAGTTATAGATGAAGCTCTTTATAAACATTTTGATTCGGAAATGAATGAGAATGAAGAACATGTATCTCAGGAATTAAAAGATAAAATAAAAGAAAGTTTCAAAAAAGAATAAGTTTTTTGTAAGGAACAGTATTTTTTTACGTCTAAAATTTTAAAAGTTATAAAGATGAAATTTTTAATGCTCATTTTTTTCTTTTTAGGAAGTTTGACAGTTGCTCAAACCGGGAAAAATATTAACCACAAAAAGAATGTAGCCAATTCGGGATATGATGTGGTGAGTTATTTTACAGGAAAACCTCAAAAAGGATCTGTAGATTTTTCTGTACAATATCAAGGCGTAAGCTATCATTTTATAAACAAAATAAACAAAACTGTATTTCAGCAAAATCCGAACAAATATTTTCCTCAGTATGGCGGCTATTGTGCTTATGCAATGGGTAATGATGGTGAAAAAGTAAATGTAGATCCCGAAACATTTAAAATCGTCAACGGAAAACGATACCTCTTTTATAATAATTTTTTTAAAAATACACTAACCAATTGGAATAAAGACGAAGAGATTCTTAATAAGAAAGCGGATAAAAACTGGCAAAATACAGTTCAAAAATAAGAGGATTGGAAAATGAAGTTTTATTTAAATTTCGGTACAGATGGTACAGAGTAACGCATTGGGAATTTTGGCCGATGTGGACGGTATATCTGCCTTGCATTTTTTATTATATCTGGATTAGTATTAAATGCAGGTCGGTTGGCTTTTTCAAAGCTGTAAATCCATCAATGATACATGGTGGGATAACGTTGGAAGATAAAAATTATGTGAATAAACTTATTCCTCAAAAGTTTAGAGCGAAATCTTTTTTCGTTAAAGAAAATATTGAAGCGGAAAACGTTTTAGATATTATTAAACAAAATCATTTGAGTTATCCGGTTGTTTTAAAACCAAATAATGGCTGTAGAGGTCGAAATGTTGAGGTAATTAGAAGTGAAGCACATCTTAAAAGTTATTTGAAAAATTTTGGGAATGAAGATCTTTTACTGGAAGAATATGTTGATTTACGAAAAGAAATAGGAGTGTTTTATATTAGATTTCCAAATTCTGAAAAAGGCTTCATCAGTGGAGTTGTTGAGAAAAAAGGAATAGAAGTGGTAGGCGATGGCAAACAGACTTTAGCTGAGTTGATCAAATATAATTTCAGATACCATAAATTTTATCCACAGGTTTTTCAGAATACAACTTTTAATGAAAATTATATTCCGGAGAAAGATGAAAGAGTACTTCTCAGCAGTATCGGAAATCATGCAAGAGGAGCAACTTTTTATGATAGTTCATATAAAATTTCAGCTAAGTTGGAGGATTTGTTTAATGAAATATGCTCAACCATGGACGGATTTTACTACGGTCGATTTGATGTTAAGTTCAATTCCTGGAGAGACCTTGAAAACGGTGAAAATTTTAAGATAATTGAATTAAACGGCGCTGCTTCAGAGCCTACTTTTATTTACGATCCCGAAAATTTTTATCTTTTTGCAATCACAGAAATTATGAGACATTGGGATTATATGTATCAAATTGCGAAGATGAATAAAGAAAAAGGACATCGTTTTACAGATAGAGAAGAATGTTGGAGTCTTTTTAAAGAATATAATCCGTTTTCGATTTAAGTTTTTTGAAAAACTTTCCATATGCTAATTATTTATCATTTCTGAATCTATACTTTTGACGTAGATTTTTACAGCTATGACAAAATATATAGATTTCATCAAAAAAGCATTCAGTAGCGAGAGTGTAGATTATACCAAAATCAGTATTAGAAGCGCGGTTCTTCTTTTGGCGATTCCGATGATGCTGGAAATGGCAATGGAATCTGTTTTTGCCTTGGTGGATCTGTATTTTGTAGGTCATCTTAAAGAAAGCGGATTTGCAATACAAACCGTTGGACTTACAGAATCTGTACTTTCGATCATGTATTCTATAGCGATCGGGATGAGTATGGCTGCAACAGCTTTGGTTGCAAGAAGAATTGGTGAGAAAAACCCTGAAAAAGCTTCTCAAAGTGCTGCGCAGGTGATTTTGGTGTCATTTGTCATTACTTTTATTTTAAGTTTAGTTGGAGTTATTTATGCGGAAGAAATTTTAATTCTGATGGGTTCAAAGCCTGAAGCAGCGGCTTACGGTAAAGATTTTACAAGAATTATGATGGGAAGCAGTGTAATCATCATGCTTTTGTTTTTAATCAACGGAATTTTCCGAGGTGCAGGAAATGCCGCAATTGCGATGAAAAGTCTTTGGATCGCTAACATTGCGAATATTATTCTTTGTCCGGTTTTAATTAAAGGTTTTGGGCCGATTCCGACGATGGGTTTAACTGGTGCTGCTCTTGCAACAACGATTGGAAGAAGCATTGGTGTTATTTATCAACTATATCACCTTTTGGTAGCTGATACGGAGATTAGGATTAAATTAAATTATTTTAAACCTGATTTTAAACTAATAAAATCAACCGTAAAAATTGCAACTCCGGGAATTTTTCAATTCGTCATTGCATCTTGCAGTTGGATCTTTTTGGCAAAATTAGTGGCAACGACCGGCGAAGAAAACGCTTCGGCAGGTTATCAGACGGCACTAAGATTAATGATGTTTTTCATGCTTCCTGCTTGGGGATTGAGCAATGCTGCATCCACTTTGGTCGGTCAAAATATGGGAGCCAATGAAATGTTAAGAGCAGAACAATCTGTCATGAAAACCGTGAAATATAATGTTATTTTCATGGTTATTGTGAGTTTGCTTTTCTTCTTGTTAGGGGATTTTTTGGTAGGATTTTTCACGAAAGAAATAGAAATTAAAAATTACGCAACAAACGCTTTACACATTATGAGTGTAGGGTTTATTTTCTACGGAATCGGGATGGTGATGATCAATGCTTTTAATGGGGCGGGAGATACGTGGACGCCGACCTGGGTTAATTTTTTTGGATTTTGGATGTTCCAGATTCCGTTGGCATATTTTCTTTCAGAACATTTGGGAATGGGGCCGAAAGGAGTTTTTATTTCTATTCCAACAGCAGAAACGCTAATAACAATCGTAGCTTTTATTTTGTTTAAAAAAGGAAAATGGAAGACAGTGAAAGTTTGATGGTATAAGCTGGAAGTCTGATGCTGGAAGCTGGAAGTTATAATTGGGATGTCATCAACTTCTGACTTCCCACTTCTTTCTTCCAACCTCTAACTCAAACATTATAAAATTTTTAACAAGTTAATTGGCTGACTTTTAAATGCGAATGCCTAAATTCGTAGTAATCAACAAAACAATTTACTTATGGGAAAAGGAGACAAAAAATCAAGAAGAGGAAAAATCAATAACGGAAGTTATGGGAAAAGAAGACTGAGAAAGGCTTCAAAGCAGATTACATCTTCAGAAGAAAAATCTAAATAACAGTAATTTTTCTTAAAAATAAAAAAGACCAAAGATTTCTCTTCGGTCTTTTTTTTGTATTCAAATTAAATTATTTATTTTCCGAAAAGGCCGCCAAGGATATCTCCTAATCCGCCGCCACCTTGTTGTTTCTGTTGGTTTCCGCCACCTCCAAGAACGCTTCCTAAAATATCATTTAAAGGATTTCCTGAAGATTGAGATTGTCCGCCACCAAGAACACTTCCTAAAATATCATTCAATGGATTTGAACCTTGAGCCTGAGCCTGATTAGAAGCATTTCCTAAAATACCTCCCAAAAGATCTCCCAAACCTCCTGCGCCAACATTGCTCTGTTGTTTTTCTTTTCCGATGTAACCCATGATAACAGGAGCCAACATGGCTAGAATAGGTCCGATTTTATCAATCGAAATTCCTGTGTTCTGCGATAATTGGTTCTCTACATTTTGCTTGTCACCTCCGAAAATATGACTTAGAATTGAACCGCCTTCTGCCTGTCTTGCTTCAAGCTGTGAAGAATCATTAAGAATACTTCCGTCGTGATCTTTGTCTAAAGCATTATTCAATGCTTCTGCTTCTTTAGCATCTTGAGATTTGTTTCTAAGATACGAAATAACCAACGGTGCTGCTACAGCCAATAAAGCGATAATTTGGTTCTTGCTGATGCCAAATTTATTCTCAGCTTGTTGTGCAACTTCGTTGCCCGTGTTACCTGTAAGTAGGTCGATTAAACTCATGTTTGTGTTTGTTTTTATTATTGTAAACCAAAGTTATCAAAAAATATTCCTCAATATTTTTTTTTAATCTAAAATTAATGTTAAAGTTTATGAATTTCTTTAAGTTGTTGATTTTTAGGTTAAAAATTTACAATGATTTAGCTTAAAACTTTTTAATTTTTTAAAATAGGAACATTCGAACAGGCTTCTCCAAACATCAAAGATTTTACAATTGGCTGTAGCTGTTCTACTAATTCTATATAAGCATTTTCAGGTATTTCTTTATCGGAACAACCTTTTACCAAGACTCTTTTTCCTCTCATTTCTTCAAAGTCGTAAGTCTGAACAGCATTGTGCATTAAAATAACTTCAAGATCCTCACGGTTTCCAAAAACAATCTTCTTTGCAACACCTGTAAGCTTAGCTGTCAATACAAAATAAGCCCAAAGCGGAACAATCGCATCAGCTGAATTATAAATGTAAATATAAGTGTCCTGATATTCTTCTGTATTGATTAATGCTACTTTTTCGCGGAAATCTTTTTCTTTCAATATCATTTCCATAAAAAGAAAATCTTTAAGATCAATGCCTTTTCTTACACCTTTCGGAACAAGGGTAGCAAGATCAAAATTTATAAGACCACTCTCTGCAACTTTATTTCTGATTTCAAATTCTTCTGACATTTTTTATCATTATCTTTGAAACAAATTTACAAATTAAGATTGTACAAAGCCTTAATTTGTTCTCTATCCTTATTATAGAAACCTCCCATGATGACAAATCATTCAATTAAAAGGAGGTTCTTGATGGCAAAAAAAATAAATAAAAAGGTTTCAGCAAAAATGAAATATTATATCATCGCAGGAGAGGCGTCTGGAGATTTACACGGAAGTAATTTAATGAAGTCTTTAAAAAAGAAAGATCCCAACGCAGAATTTCGTTTCTGGGGAGGCGATTTGATGAAAGAGCAGGGTGGAACATTAGTAAAGCATTACCGTGATCTTGCATTCATGGGCTTTTTGGAGGTTGCAATGAATCTGAGAACGATCCTGAATAATATTAAAATTTGTAAAGAAGATATTAAAGCTAATCGCCCTGATGTTTTAATTTTGGTTGATTATCCGGGTTTTAATTTAAGAATCGCAAAATTTGCAAAAGAACTCGGAATCAAAGTTATTTATTATATTTCTCCCCAACTTTGGGCTTGGAAAGAGGGTAGAGTAGAGATCATCAAAAAATATGTTGATGAAATGATGGTGATTCTTCCGTTCGAGGAAGATTTTTACAAAAAACATGGAGTTCATTCTCATTTTGTGGGACATCCGTTGCTGGATGCTATTTCAAGTTTAAAAGAAATTAAGATTGATGATTTCAAAAAAGAGCATGGCTTAAATGAAAAAGAAATCATCGCACTTTTACCCGGTTCCAGAAAACAGGAAGTTGAGAAAATGCTTGAAATAATGCTTTCCGTTCGACCTCATTTTAAAAATTATCAATTTGTAATTGCGGGCGCACCGAGTCTTCCGAAAGAATTTTATCAAAAATATGTTGATGATAACGTTCATTTCGTTTCCAATAAAACTTACGATTTATTAAGATGCTCAAAAGCAGCATTGGTAACGTCCGGAACAGCAACTTTAGAAACGGCTTTGTTGAATGTTCCTGAAGTTGTTTGTTATCGTGGAAGTAAAATTTCTTACGCTATTGCCAAAAGATTGGTTAAAAATATTAAGTATATTTCTTTGGTTAATTTAATTATGGATCGTGAAGTTGTAAAAGAGTTAATTCAAAATGATCTGAACACAAAAAGTCTTGTTGAAGAATTAAATAAAGTTTTAGAAGGTGAGAAAAGAACCCAACTTCTAAAAGATTACGAATTATTAAGAGAAAAGCTTGGCGGAAGCGGAGCAAGTGATCACGCGGCAGATGTGATTTTAAAACTTTAAAATATTGAATTATTCATATAAATCGTAGAAATTTTTTCTGCGATTTTTCTTTTATAAAGCGAATGTTGACTCGTTTTGCAAATTTTCAACTATTGACGTGTTATTTTTATTTCGAATAAATATTTTTGAGCAACACAAATTTTTTGATTGAATAAACAGCCTCTTTTGATTCTGGTCATCTGTTTCGTTTTTGGGATTTTTCTCCAAGATCGACTTCCGTTGGATGAAACCTCCGTTTTTTTAACGATAGGTATTTGCTTACTTGTTTTAATTTCTACCTTTTTTAAATCTTATTTTTTATTTAAGCTAAAGCCTTACGTATTAGGTTTGATGTTTTTTGGAGTAGGAATTTCTCTTCATTTTTTCAATGGATTTTCTTCTAAGAAAATCATTGATTCTCAAAATGAAACCATCGTTTTTAAAATTTCTAAAAAACTAAATTCTACTGAAAAATATAAAAAATATGAAGTTGTTGCTCAATCTGGAAAAGAGTATTTTAATTCAATTTTATTTATTCCAAAAATTAATCAAGAACTTGATTTTAAGCATTATTACAAAGCTAAAGTATATGTAACGCAACCGAAATCTCCTCAATACAATTTTCAGTTTGACTACGCTAAATATTTAAAACGAAAAAATATTGACCGTCAATGTTATCTATCTGATGAATTTTCTTCTGCTGTAAGAAATGATTTAAGTTGGAATGAAAAGATCCTGCAGAAAAGACTTGAAGTTCTCCAAAATATTGATCAATCTAAAATGTCACCGCAAAGCCGGGAGTTTTTAAAAGGGATTATTTTAGCAGACCGAACTGAAATTGATTCGGAAGTTGCTCATGATTTTAATAAATCAGGATTAGTGCATTTTCTGGCTATTTCAGGAACTCATATTGTTGTAATTTTCGGATTATTCTACTTTTTATGTATGTATTTTCTCCCTTTGAAATTGAGGAAATATGTAATTATTTCAAGTTTAATATTTATCTGGTTGTTTGCCGCTTTCATCGGATTTGGAAATTCCGTTTTGCGTTCCTGTATTATGTTGACTGTATATTTTATCTATATTTTGCTTCAAAGAAAACCGGATTTATTGCATTCATTGGCGTTGTCGGCTTTTATTATTTTGATTTTAGATACTCAACAGATTTTTGATGTAGGATTTCAGTTAAGTTTCATGGCTGTTCTTGGAATTTTCTGGTTGAATCAGCCTATTTTAAAATATTTTCCAAAACAGGATAATTATTTGAAAAAAATACTTTTCAACACGATCTCAATTTCTGTTTCAGCGCAATTGGCAACGCTTCCTTTAGTGCTGCATTATTTTCATCAGTTTTCGTTTATTTCAATTTTAGCGAACTTTATTATTGTTCCTTTTTCTGAGGTTATTATAGTCTTTTCATTTTTAATGACAGCTTTGATCGCATTTAAAATTGATTTTAATCTGATCAATATTCTATATGATTTTACCATTAAAATTTTGTTGAAAAGTATTCATTGGTTCGCTGATTTTGATTCATTATTTTTTGAAAATATTCCAATGAATTTAGTTGAGGTTTTCTCACTCTTTGTGATTGTCTACTTGCTGAGGTTTGCCATTTTAAAATTTAATTATAAAAATTCAGGAAGATTGATAATGGCAGTTTTTACATTTTTAATGATACGAATAAGCTACAATACAATTGAATATCAAAAAGAAGAAATTTTGCTTCATGATTTTTATAAACATAAAGTGTTTTCTGTGAAAAAGGGAAACAGAGTTTGTTTTTGGGTTGAAAATAATTCAAATGTTGACAAGATTACTAAATATATCATCAATCCATACAAATCTTCAAGGAGATTACGCGTTACTGAAGTGAAATTTTTTCCAACTTTAACACAAAAGGTGGTGTACAAGGGTAAAGTTTACAATATAAATTAATTGTTACCTTTTTTCGTTTTTCCTTTATTTATAATGCTTTATGAGCTTATTTAGAAAGATTACAAACTGACTAATAGTGAGATTTCTCACTTTTGAGTATAGTTAACATTTCTTAATTTTGTAGAAATTCAAATTTAAACTTATATGGCAGGTTTAACGAGTTCTACAATAGGTAGAAAATATGCTATGGCATTATCAGCTATGTTTTTGCTGATTTTTCTTATACTGCATTTAACGACAAACTTATTATCCGTTATCAATCGCGATGCTTTCAATACGGCATCAGATTTTATGGGGTATAATCCTTTTGTTCAGTTCCTCATGCAACCTGTTCTGGGTTTTGCAGTTCTTTTCCATTTTATTCTGGGATTTGTATTAGAGGTTAAGAATAACAAAGCGCGTCCTGTAAAATACGCTGCAAACAACGCTTCTGTGAATTCTTCATGGATGTCTAGAAATATGATTATTTCTGGGGCTGTTGTTTTGGCATTTTTAGGATTGCACTTCTATGATTTCTGGTTACATGAAATTAATTACAAGTATGTTGAAGGATTAGCTCCTGATGCAGAACGTTTTTGGCCGGAATTGCATGAAAAGTTTGCTGATTTATGGAGAGTGGCAATCTATGTAATTGCTTTTGTTTTATTGGGATTACACTTAGCTCACGGTTTTCAGTCTTCTTTCCAATCAATTGGTGCAAGACATCCGAAATACACTCCGGTAATTAAAGCTTTAGGGAAATGGTATTCAATCCTTATTCCTGCAGGATTTATTTTTATTGCGATTTTTCATTTTATAACTCAATAATATCAATATACTAATATGAGTAAATTAGATTCAAGAATTCCAGCTGGTCCTCTAAAGGATAAATGGAAAAATCATAAAGACCATATGAACCTTGTTGCACCAAACAACAGAGATAAGATTGATATTATTGTTGTAGGTACAGGTTTGGCAGGAGGTTCTGCAGCTGCTACTTTGGCAGAGCAGGGATATAATGTAAAAGCATTTTGTTATCAGGATTCTCCAAGAAGAGCGCACTCTATTGCTGCTCAAGGGGGGATCAACGCTGCTAAAAATTATCAAGGTGATGGTGACTCTACTTATAGACTATTCTACGATACAATCAAAGGAGGTGACTATAGAGCAAGAGAAGCAAACGTATACAGATTAGCTGAAGTTTCTGCAAATATTATTGACCAGTGTGTTTCCCAAGGGGTTCCTTTTGGAAGAGATTACGGCGGACAATTAGATAACCGTTCATTTGGTGGAGTTCAGGTTAAAAGAACTTTCTACGCAAAAGGACAAACAGGTCAGCAGTTATTATTAGGTGCTTATTCTTCTTTAAGCCGTCAAATCGGTAAGGGTAGAGTAAAAATGTATAACCGTCACGAAATGCTGGATCTAGTAATTGTAGACGGAAAAGCAAGAGGAATTATCGCAAGAAACCTGGTAACTGGTGAAGTTGAAAGACATTCTGCTCACGCTGTAGTTATTGCTTCTGGAGGATACGGAAACGTATATTTCCTTTCTACAAACGCAATGGGTTCAAACGTTTCTGCAGCTTGGAAAATTCACAAGAAAGGAGCATATTTTGCAAACCCTTGTTATGTACAGATTCACCCGACTTGTATTCCGGTTCATGGAACACAGCAGTCTAAACTGACGTTGATGTCTGAATCATTAAGAAACTCAGGAAGAATCTGGGTTCCTAAAAAGATTGAAGATTCAGTAGCGATCAGAGAAGGGAAATTAAGACCTGAAAATATTAAAGAAGAAGATAGAGATTATTATTTAGAAAGAAGATATCCTGCATTCGGAAACTTAGTTCCTCGTGACGTTGCGTCTAGAGCGGGTAAAGAAAGATGTGATGCCGGTTACGGAATCGAAAATAATGATACTAAAGAAGGTGTTTACTTAGATTTCTCTACAGAAATTATCAAAAAAGGTAAAGAAGCTGCTATTGAAAAGCATATTCATAACCCTAGTGATCAGCAGATTTACGACCTTGGAAAAGCTTGGATTGAAGAAAAATACGGTAACTTATTCGTAATGTACGAAAAGATTACTGCAGATGATCCTTACAAAACTCCAATGAAGATTTATCCTGCAGTTCACTACACAATGGGTGGTGTTTGGGTTGATTATAACCTTCAGTCTACAATCCCTGGATGTTTCGTAATTGGTGAAGCTAACTTCTCAGACCACGGAGCAAACAGACTTGGGGCTTCTGCATTGATGCAGGGTCTTGCAGACGGATATTTCGTACTTCCTTATACAATTGCAGATTATCTTTCTGCAGATATTAGAACAGGAACTATTCCTACAGATTCAGCTGATTTTGTTGAAGCTGAAAAAGGAATTAAAGATAAAATAGATTTCTTCTTAAATAATAAAGGAACTCATTCTGTAGACCACTTCCATAAGCAATTAGGAAATATTATGTGGAATAAAGTAGGAATGGGAAGAACGCCTGAAGGATTAAGAGAAGCGATCAGAGAAATTGAAGAAGTGAAAAACGATTTCTGGAAAAATGTAAAAGTTCCGGGAGACGTTGAAGGTATGAACACTGAGCTTGAAAAAGCATTCAGAGTAGCAGACTTTATTGAGCTTGGACAATTAATGGCTATTGATGCATTACACAGAAACGAATCTTGTGGTGGACATTTCAGAGAAGATCATGCGACTCCGGAAGGGGAAGCAGAAAGAGATGACGTCAACTTCAAATATGTAGGAGCTTGGGAATATCAGGGTGATGATATCAAGCAGGAAGTTCTGCACAAAGAAGATCTTATCTATGACAATATTGAAGTTAAAGCGAGAAGTTACAAATAATCTCCAACCTATAAATATAAAATTATGAGTGCAAAAAAAGGCCTTCATCTTACGCTGAAAATTTGGAGACAAAAAAATAGTAAAACTAAAGGTCAGTTTGAGACCTATAAAATATCGGATGTTTCTACAGATTCTTCATTCTTAGAAATGTTAGACATCCTTAATGAAAATATTATTAACGAGGGAAAAGAGCCTATCGCTTTCGATCACGACTGTCGTGAAGGAATTTGCGGAATGTGTTCTCTTTACATCAATGGTAGAGCCCACGGTCCGGATACGGGTATCACAACTTGTCAGTTGCACATGAGAATGTTCAAAGACGGTGAAACCATCGTTATCGAGCCTTGGAGAAGTGCTGCTTTCCCGGTTATTAAAGACTTAATGGTAGACAGAAGTGCATTCGACAGAGTAATGGCTGCGGGTGGATTCATTTCTGTGAATACCTCAGGAAATACATTAGATGCTAATGCTATTCCGGTTCCTAAAGAAGATGCAGACAAAGCAATGGATGCTGCGGCTTGTATTGGATGTGGAGCTTGTGTGGCTACTTGTAAAAACGGATCTGCTATGTTATTTGTTGGAGCTAAAGTTTCTCAGTTTGCTTTATTACCGCAAGGTAGAGTAGAAGCTAAACGTAGAGTTCTTAACATGGTTCAGGCAATGGATGAAGAAGGATTCGGTAACTGTTCAAACACCGGAGCGTGTGAAGTAGAGTGTCCTAAAGGAATTTCTCTTGAAAACATCGCTAGAATGAACAGAGAATACATGGCTGCTCTGGTAGACCAAGGATAGAATTGATTTAAATACATAAAAAAGATCGTCTCCTTAGTGGTAGACGATCTTTTTAGTTAAATCTTTCATAAAAAATGCTTTAAAATTGTATTAAGTATATTGAAAAACTTATTTTTGTTAAATTATAAAATTCAAAATGAAAAAATATCTTTTATTGTTTATCATCGCAGTGTTTGTGATGTCTTGCTCTAAAAAAGTTGAAGTAAAAGGGAAAATCACTGGAGGATCTCCATTAGAAAGAATAGAATTTATCGAAGCTTCTGGTGTTGCAACATTACCGTTGGCAAACATCGGAGTGAAGAATGACGGTACTTTCGAAGGGAATTTTGAAGCTCCTAAAAGCGGAATGTACGTGATTTCTTATGGAGGTAAGCAAAACTTGGTTTATCTAAAAGCTGGTCAGGCTCTTAATATTTCTGGAAACGGACAAACTTTCCCTTCAGAATATGTGATTACTGGTGATGCTAAAAAGAACAATGATTTCTTTACTGCAGCTCAAAAATATCTTACGAATTATGCTCAGACAGTTAACATGAACGAGCTAATGACTAAAGATGAGCCAACTTTCATCAAAGGAATTCAAAAAGTTGAAGCAGATATTAACAAAAATATCGACGAAAACGTTAAAAAATTCAATCCGGATAATGAAGTTGTGAACTGGAAGAAGAACGATATCGCAAGTACTTTGCTTTCTATTATGTCTCAGTATGACCTAAGCCATAAGCAAATGGGTAATCCTTCTTTTAAAGTATCTAAAGCTTTCACGGATTATGAAAATAAGCTTCAGGCTAATAAGGATGAAATGGTAAAAGACAATCCTGCTTACAGAAGCTACCTTTTATCTAAAATGAGTCCTGATTTCCAGAAATATGCTGAAGCAAAAAGCAAAGGAAAAACTGATGTTACAACTTCAGAATTATTCAACCAATTCTTGAAAGATAAAAAAGATGTTTCACAAATTACTAAAGATTATCTTTTGGCATTTGTAATGGCTCAGTCTGATATTCACCCGAATACTCCTGAGAAAACATCTGAAAAAATCAAAAAAATCATCGACGAAGATATTAAAGATGCTACAATCAAAGCAGATTTAAAGAAAATTCAGTTTGCAATCAACGGATTCAAAATTGGTGATGTTGCTCCGGAAGGTGCATTGGCAAAACAAGACGGTAAAGCTTACAAACTTTCTGAAAATAAAGGAAAACCATACATGTTAGCATTCTATGCTTCTTGGAATCCTTACATCGGAGAAGCTACTGTTCCTGTATTGAAAGAAGTTGCCAACTTCTACAAATCTAAAATGAATTTCGTATTCGTGAATGTAGATGATACTAAAGATCAGTTTGTAAAAACAAGCAATTCTTTATTGAAAGGAATTACAGGAGTAAATGTTTATGCTGACGGAGGATTAAATTCTGATATCGCTAAAAAATACGGAGTTTACGGATTCAAATTACCTTGCTTCATCATCATCGATAAAGATGGAAAAATCGCTAGCAAACCATTCTTCAATCTTGGTGATCCGGAATTGGTAACAGTTTTAGATAAGCAAACAGGGCTTTCAGCTCCGAAAGTAGATCCAAACATACAGTTGCAACAAGGTATGGGTGTAGATCCTTCTGCTCAACAGCAGGCTCCACAACCAGCAAATCCGCAGCCGGTTCCTACAAAATAATAAAACTTTAACATAGATAAAAACCTTGTCCTTCGGATAAGGTTTTTTTTATTGTATTTTTGCAAATTGAAATCGCAAGGTTTCATTTCAATATATTAGAAAAAATAGAAAATAGGGAATGAGAAAGAAGAAAGACGTTATTCTTGAAAATATTAAATTGTTTGGCGCAGGAGCCAAAGGTATAGCAATCGGAAAAACAGAAGAAGGAAAAACAGTATTGGTTTCTGGAGGTGTTCCTGGAGATACTGTTAATGCAAGAGTTAAGAAATCAAAATCAAAATATTTTGAGGCTGAAACTGTTCAGGTAATAGCAAAATCTCCGTTTAGAGTAGAACCAAAATGTATTCATTTCGGAACTTGTGGAGGCTGCAAATGGCAGAATATGAGCTATGAAAAACAGCTTGATTTTAAACAGGAAGAAGTATACAATAATATAAAAAGAATTGGCGGAATTGATGATTTTGAAACCGTTCCAATTTTAGGTGCTGAAGAACAATATTTCTACAGAAATAAAATGGAGTTTTCTTTCTCTAATGCGAAATGGCTTACTCAGTATGAGATAAGTTCTGAAGAGAATTTCGGAAACAGAGATGCGCTTGGTTTCCATATTCCGGGAATGTGGAGCAAGATTTTAGATCTTAAAGAATGTTTCCTTCAGGAAGATCCTTCAAATGCTATTCGTTTGGCAGTGAAAAATTTCAGTGTTGAAAATGGGTTAGATTTCTTTGATGTTAGAAATCAGGAAGGTTTTTTAAGAACGTTAATGATGAGACAAAACTCTAAAGGCGAATGGATGGTTTTATTCCAGCTTTATAGAGAAGAGAAAGCGAACAGAGAGGCACTTTTCCAATATTTATTAGAAAAATTCCCGCAGATAAAGACGTTGGTTTATGCTATTAATCCAAAACAAAACGATTCTATTTATGATTTAAATGTAAATGTTTATTTCGGAGAAGGATTTTTAATGGAGGAAATGGATGGGTTGAAGTTCAAAATTGGTCCAAAATCATTCTTTCAAACCAATTACAAACAAGCTTTAGAACTTTACAGAAAAACATTAGAATTTGCTGATTTAAAAGGTGATGAAGTTGTTTACGACTTATATACAGGAACAGGAACAATCGCTCAATATGTTGCCAGAAATGCAAAACATGTGATCGGAATTGAATCTGTTCAGGAAGCAATCGATGCAGCCATCGAACACGCTGAATTAAACGGTCTTACCAACACAACATTCTATTGTGGGGATATGAAAAATGTCTTCAACGATGAATTCTTGGAAAATCATCCAAAGGCAGACGTATTAATTACAGATCCACCAAGAGACGGAATGCACCAAAAAGTGGTTGAGCAGATCTTGAAATTGGCTCCGGAGAAAATAGTTTATGTAAGCTGTAACTCTGCAACTCAGGCAAGAGATTTAGCTTTAATGAAAGATCATTATACTTTGGTTAAAATTTTACCGGTAGATATGTTCCCACAAACACACCATGTGGAGAATATTGCATTGCTGATTAAAAAATAATTTATTTACATTTGAAGATCAAAATATTAATATGAAGTATTTTAAATTACTCATACTGACCTGTTTTTTAGGCATGCTTTTCTCGTGTGGAGGCGATGATGATATCTGCGAGAGCGGAGAAGGTACTCCAAGAATGAAAATTGGTTTTAAAAGTTTTGAAACCGGTAAGCCCGGAAGTATAGATACACTATATGTAGCAGTGGATTATGGCTCTGGTACTAAGGTTGAATTAGGGAAAACTGCAGCTGTAGCATCTAGATTAATACCTCTGCGTGTTGATGATGCTCCTTACACAGATATCTATGTCAAAACAAGGCTAAACGGTACCGAATCTAAAATTAGGATAAACTATACAACGAAAGCTACATATGTTTCTCCAGGTTGTGGTATTAAAAAAACGTACGAAAATTTAACGACAGAATTAATTACTCCTACAGTTGTAAAGAAAGTAGAAGTAGACTTAAATCAAATAGAGAATGAAGACAAAACTAATATTTTCCTTCTTTTTTAGTATACTAAGTTTGTTGAGCTTTGCTCAGGAAAATAAAGAGGTGAAAAAAGAAAAATGGACGTATAAACCCAATTTTATGGTTGGTTTTGATCTTCTAAATACAGGAAGTTCTTTCTTTTCAGATAGAAAAATGTATCAGGGATTTATATCATCTAAAATTAAAAATGACCTGCATGCAGTTATTGATGCCGGTTTTGATTCTAATATCTATCAGAAAAACGGCTATGATGTAAAAGCAAATGGCCCGTTTGTGAAACTTGGGGTTTTCTACATGTTGGCTAAAGATGCAGAAAATGAATTCAACGGATTTTATGTAGGTGGTAAGGCAGCCGGATCATTTTATACGCAAGAATATATGGCAATTCCTGTCCGCGGATTTGGAGGAAGTACATCTTCTGTTGCTTTTCCATCTTCTACACAATCTTCTTATTGGCTGGAAGGCATGATTGGTGGAAGAGTTCAGTTATTTGAATCTAATTTTTATATAGACGTAAATCTACAGCCAAAATATATGATATTTACAACAAAACAGGACGAAATCCAACCAATGATCGTTCCCGGTTTTGGAAAAAGCTCATCTAAATTTGCAATGGGATTTGCTTGGAATATTGCGTATAAATTTTAAAAATATAGGAGAGTTGAGTATTTAAGTAAAATAAATCTTTTTATTTAATCTCTTTACTGTGAAAAAAATACATATTAGTTTATGTATTTTTTTGTTTTTATAATTTTTATCAGAGTAAATGTTAAAAATTATAAATAAATAGATAAAGTTGATTTTAATTATTCGTTTTTGTCTTTTCTTTATTAAAATTATACTTTAAATAAGTTAAGATAATTTAATTTGTAAATGATATTTGTTAATAGTTAATGTTTTGATAATTAAATATTTAATAGTTCAGCAAAATATACTTAAATCTAAATTGTTTGAAAAAATGTTTAAATTTATTACCATTATAAACATAAATGTTTTTTTATGAGAAAAAGAATTATTGCTGCCTTATTATGTAGTTTAATAGGAGGTTCTGCTTTAGCACAATGGACTCCAACTACATTTGAGAGAAAATCAACGGAAAAATTTTCTGTTATTAAAAATTATTACAAGCTAGATCTTAATAAAATTAGAACACAGCTTAAAGATGCCCAGGAAACAGGTAGAAATGCAAAACCTGTAGAAATTTCGTTACCAACTTTAGGAGGAAAAATTGAAAAATTTGCTGTATATAGTTTTCCTGTAATTGTTAAAGAGTTAGCAGATCAATACCAATTGGGATCGTATGTAGGAGTAGGGATAGATGATCCTTCAAAGTACTTAAGATTTTCTGTTGCACCTAATGATTTCCAATCAATGATTATTAAAGATGGAAGTTATGAATTCATAGAACCTCAGGATGCTAATAAAACAGTCTATGGAGTACATCCAAAAACCAGTCCTACAGGCGGTAAAAGCTTTGTCTGCAGCACAAATGAAGGACCAAAAGCTGTTGATGAAATGAATAAAATGTTTGCCGCAGGAAAAGCATTTACTAATCAGCCGACTGACTTCTCTAAGAATTCTGATAAAAAATACAGAACCATGAGGCTGGCAATGTCTGTAACGGGTGAATATACTCAGTTTTTCGGAGGAACAGTTGCGGGAGCTCTTACTGGAATTAATGCAACAATGACCAGAGTAAATGGTGTTTACGAAAAAGATCTTGCACTGCATTTAAATGTGCAGAACTTTCCAAATGTAATTTATACTAACGCTAGTACTGATCCATATTCTGTAGCTGCTACAGGAGCAGGTGGTGCCTGGAATTTAGAATTACAGCAAACATTAACTGCCAATGTCGGAAATGCTAATTATGATATCGGTCACTTATTCGGAGCTTCAGGAGGAGGAGGTAATGCAGGTTGTATCGGCTGTGTGTGTACAGACCCATCAACAGCTGAACCAGAAGGTAAAGGTTCAGGGTTTACTTCGCCAGTTGATGCGATTCCACAAGGTGATAATTTTGATATCGATTTTGTAGCTCACGAAATGGGACATCAACTAGGAGGTAATCATACATTTTCTCACGCTCTGGAACCTTATAACGTAAACCAAGAACCTGCTTCGGGTTCAACAATTATGGGATATGCGGGGGTTGCTAATAACGGAGCTGCCGCATCAAATGTTCAGCCTCATTCTGATGCATATTTTCATATTGCAAGCATCAAGCAGATTCAAACGAATTTAATTAGTACAACTTGTGATGTAGAAACTGCAATCACAAACACCCCTCCTGTAATTGCCGCTTTACCTACTTACAATATTCCGAAAGGAACAGCGTTTGTTTTAACGGCTTCAGCAACTGATGCTGAGAATAATCCAATGACATATACTTGGGAGGAAGTAGATAATGCAAGTGTAACTACAAATGCAAACAACTTAGGAACAACCACTAGTGGAGCTTCATTCAGATCTTTTACTCCAACAACTAGTCCTACAAGATATTTTCCTAAGTTTTCTTCAGTAATGGCTGGAGTTCTAAATAATTCAAATAATGGCTGGGAGTCTGTTTCAATGGTTCCGAGAACAACTAAGTTTGCAGTTACTGTAAGAGATAATAATCCAGCTGCTAATCAACAACAAACTCAATCTGCTGAACAAACTATTGTTGTAGGGAATGAAGGTCCGTTTAAAATTAATACACAGTATGCTGCTCATACGGTATCTACTCCAATTGATTGGGATATTGCAGGAACAAATACTGCTCCATACAATGTTCCCAATGTAAAAATTGACTATACAACAGATAACGGAACAACTTGGACTGTTCTTGCAGTTTCAACAGCAAATGACGGAACGGAAAACTTTACATTTCCATCGTCATTAAATGGACAGACTATTAAACTAAGAATTTCCGCGATAGGAAACATATTCTATGCTGTGAAATCTATCAGCGTAACTACTTTTGCAGCTTGTGATGGTACTGCTCCAAATGGAATAGCTGTGAGTGGTATTACTCAGAATGGGGCAACTGTAAACTGGGCACCGATTTCTGGAGCTACTTACATTGTTCGTTATAAAAAAATAACAGACACAACTTGGCAGCAAACAACATCCGCATCACCTTCTGTAACATTATCAGGTTTAACTGATGGAACAGCTTATGAAGTACAAGTAGCAGCGGTTTGCTCAGGAACTCCTGGAACTTATTCGGCTTCAACCAACTTTACGACATCGGGGCTTACTTATTGTGCTGCTGCTTCTGGTGATGCAACTGATGATTATATCGCTAATGTTACGGTAGCAAATATAAATAATTCATCATCTGCGAGCACTTATACCAGTTATGTTGCAAACTCTGCATTACAAATCAATTTGGTTAAAGGAACGTCTTACACATTAACTGTTACAAAAGGATGGTTAAGCGGAACAGGACCTTACCCTGAAGCGATATCAGCCTGGATAGATTTTAATAGAAACGGAACATTTGAAGATGCTGAAAGAATCCTTACGTCACCGGTTGCTACTGCGTCTCCAACTCCAGTTACTACAAGCTTTACTGTTCCTTCAACTGCTGTTACGGGCTTAGGTCTTAGAATGCGTGTAGGTATGCTATATTCGGACCAAACTGGTGCTGCTATTATAAATCCTTGTGGCACTTATGATACTTATGGAGAGTTTGAGGATTATAATGTAGTGGTAACAGATGTGTTATCTACAAACGATGTTGCTAATACTAAAGATGACATTCAGATTTACCCTAATCCTGTAAGTGATGTTTTAAATATTACTAATGTTTCAGATAAAGCTACTTTCAAAATTTACAGTGCTGCTGGTCAGCTTGTACAAAGTGGAAATATTAATAACAAACAGGTTAATGTGAGTTCTTTAATAAAAGGTGCTTATGTTATTGCAATAGAAGATAAAAATATTTCTAAAAATAATAAGTTCATAAAGAAGTAGTAAAATACTTAAAAATATAGTTTTTCGTGTGTAAAACAGACTCCAACAATGCTTGGAGTTTGTTTTTTTTATAAGTACCTGAGATGTTTGATTGTATTTTTATTATATTATTCTTTTATTTTTAAGAATAATAAACGGAAAATAGCTATATTTGGCGGAAAATATAATTAAAAATTTATGAAAAAACTACTTACTATTTTATTTTGTAGTTTGGTTGGTGGCTCTGCCTTTGCGCAATGGACGCCGACTACATACAAGAGAGGTACAGAAATTAAGTACGCTCTTGTTAACTACTATAAGTTAGATATTAATGCAATTAAGGAAAAGCTGAAAAATGCTCAGGAGTCAGGTCCTAATGCAAAGGCTGTAGAAATTTCTATACCAACTTTAAATGGTAAAATTGAAAAATTTGCAGTATATAGCTCTCCAGTTGTTGTAAAATCTCTTGCAGATAAATATCAACTAGGATCTTATGTTGGGGTTGGAATTGACGATCCGTCTAAATACCTAAGATTCTCTTTATCAGGTAATGATTTCCAATCTATGGTAATGAATGATGGAAATTATGAATTCATTGAGCCGCAAAATGCAGATAAAACTGTATATGCTGTTCACCCTAAAACTAAAAAAACAGAAGGGACAGGAAAAGGTTTCTTTTGTAGTACTACAGAAAACCCTGCTGAGGTAGCTCAGATTA
The DNA here is from genome assembly GCF_058795655.1 of Chryseobacterium sp. GW823-FHT05E08. Taxonomy (NCBI): domain Bacteria; kingdom Pseudomonadati; phylum Bacteroidota; class Flavobacteriia; order Flavobacteriales; family Weeksellaceae; genus Chryseobacterium; species Chryseobacterium sp. GW823-FHT05E08. The sequence continues at coordinate 163,743 of NZ_JBXAHY010000004.1, forward strand.
ATCAGATGTTGGAGCAAGGTAAATCATTTGCCAACCAACCAACTGATTTCTCAAAAATGTCTGATAAAAAATTCAGAACGATGAGATTGGTAATGTCTGTTACTGGTGAGTATACTCAGAAATTTGGAGGTACTGTTGCTGGTGCTTTGACGCAGATTAATGCGACAATGACAAGAGTAAACGGTGTTTTCGAAAAAGATTTCGCTTTACGTCTTATTTTACAGGATTTTCCAAATGTAATTTATACGAACAGCTCAACAGATCCATATTCAATTCCTTCAGTTGGTACAGCTTCAGCTAATGCAAGTAATGCTAATGGTTGGAATGTTCAGCTTCAGCAAACACTTAGTGTAAATGTTGGAAGTGCTAACTACGACATCGGACACCTTCTAGGTGATACTGGTGGTGGTGGAAATGCAGGATGTATCGGTTGTGTTTGTATTGATCCTACAGGAACTCCTGCTACTTCTCTTTCTAAGCAAAAAGGTTCTGGATTTACTTCTCCTGGAGATGGTATTCCTCAAGGTGATAACTTTGATATTGACTATGTAGCTCACGAAATGGGTCACCAGTTAGGAGGTAACCACACATTCTCTCACGGTCTTGAAACAGGAACTGGAGTAAACGTAGAACCAGGTTCTGGATCTACAATTATGGGATATGCTGGTATTACAGGTGCTACTACTGACGTTCAGGCGCATTCTGATGCTTATTTCCATAAAGCAAGTATTTCTCAGATTCAAGCTAACTTGATCAGCAAAACTTGTGATATTGAGACTTCTATCTCAAACAATGCACCAGTAATTACTCCTTTAACTGCTTACAGTATTCCAAAAGGAACTGCATTCGTATTAACGGCTGCTGCTACTGATGCAGAAAACAACCCATTAACTTATACATGGGAAGAGGTTGATAATGCAAGTGTTGTAATTAATAAAACTAATTTAGGTACTACTACAACAGGTGCTTCATTTAGATCATTTACACCTACTTCAAGCCCAACAAGATATTTCCCTAAATTATCTTCTGTATTGGCAGGAGTTTTAGATAACTCAAATAACGGATGGGAGTCTGTTTCTATGGTTGCAAGAACAAGTAATTTTGCTGTAACGGTAAGAGATAATAACCCTGATCCAGCTCAACAACAGAGTCAGTTTGCGCAGCAGACAATTACTGTAGGTAATGATGGACCATTTAAAGTTAATACTCAATATGCTAACGTAAACGTTGCAACTCCAATCGAGTGGGATGTAGCAAATACTACTGCTGCACCTTACAGTGTTGCTAACGTTAAAATTGACTATACAACAGACAACGGAACAACTTGGACTGTACTTTCTGCTTCAACAGCTAATGATGGAACAGAGAACTTTACTTTCCCTACTTCATTGAACGGACAAGTAATTAAACTTAGAGTTTCTTCAATCGGAAACGTATTTTATGCTGTGAAATCAGTAACTGTAGTAGCTTTCGCTCCATGTGACGGTACTGCTCCAGTGGGAATAACTACAAGTAACATTACTGCTTATGGAGCTACTGTAAGCTGGACGCCAATTTCAGGTGCTACTTATATGATTCGTTACAGAAAAGTAGGTCAAACTGCTTGGATAGCAACAACATCTACTTCTCCTACTGTAACGTTGGCTGGTCTTACAGATGCTACATCTTATGAAATTCAGATAGCAGCTGTTTGTTCTGGAACTCCTGGTGCTTATTCAGCTTCAGTAAATTTCACAACTTCATCAATATCTTATTGTGCTGCTGCATCAGTTACTGCTGCGAATCTATTTATTTCAAATGTAACGGTTGCGAATCTTAATAATACTTCAACTGGAGCTATTTATACAAACTTTACAACAAACCCTGCTCTTCAGGTTAACCTTACAAAAGGAGTTAGTAATACGATGACTATTACGGCAAACCAGGCTGCTTATAATCTAGCGATGGTGTTTATCGATTATAACAGAGATGGTACTTTTGATGCTTCTGAAAGAGTAATGAACTTCCCTGTAACTAACGTTGCTTCATTCACTGGATCATTTACAGTTCCAAGTACTGCTATCGAAGGACAGACATTAAGAATGAGAGTTCTTTTTGGTTTTGCCGGATCTGCTAACGCTGGATTAAACGGACCTGCAACTTGGGTTTGTGGAACTAATTTCAATGATGGTGAAGTTGAAGATTACAACGTTGTTGTAGCTACTACATTAGGAACAAGCGATGTTGCTAATCCTAAAGACGGTATTCAGATTTATCCTAACCCGGTAAGTGATATCTTAAACGTAACTAAAGTTTCTGACAAAGCTGCTTTCAAAATTTACAGTGCTGCTGGTCAGTTAGTAAATAGCGGAAATATCAACTCAGGAAAAATCAACGTTTCTGAATTAGTAAAAGGAGGATATGTAATTACAATTGAAGAAAAAGGAAAAGATTTATTCAAATCCAAATTCATTAAAAAGTAATAGAACTTTCATAACAATAATAAATCCTCAGGTTTTGCCTGAGGATTTTTTTATTATTAATATATAAGTTGTGATATTGTGAGGTTTCCGTAAAAAAAATATTTCAATTGGCAAATTAATAACAAAAAATCATTAGATTTGTTTAATTAATATAATATAAAGAACATATGGAGAAAACCTTTACTTTTTTAATTCTTTTTCTGGCTCTGATCAATATAGGCTTTGCAACGCAATCCTATAAGCAGGCAATGACATTGCCTTACGATCAACCAAACATTAGTAATACCATTACAAATAATCACCCCTGTTGAAAGTGGATATTGAATTCTTAATTATTAAGAATATAAAAGTTAGAAATGAATGTATTATGAATTTATTTTTTTAAAACTATTTGACTTATGAGAAAATTTTATCTTTTATTTTTATTTTTTCTGTCATTTGTGGGATTGAAGGCTCAGTACTGTACTCCAACGGGAGGTGCGTCAAGTACGACCTATTACTTAAAAACAATCTCCTTATCTGATCAGAATAGTATTAATTATACAGCTACAGCATACCAAGCTTATGTTAATAATTCAGCCCAGGCAGTAAATTCATCTCCGGGTGGAACTATACTGCTAAATCTGGCTACCAGTTCAAGTACTGCAAAATATTATGTGTACATAGACTGGAATAATGATCTTGACTTTAACGACGCAGGTGAAAATCCTATTGCTACTACAACGTATGCAGCTACTTATACCGGAAATATAACTGTTCCGGCTGCACAGGCTTATGGCTCTTACAGAGTAAGAATAGAAAATGGCTTCATAACACCTGCCACTCCTATTACTGCATGTGGACCTAGTGCCTGGGGAAACTTTGTAGATTTTACAATTCAGGTAGGAGCTCCTCCAACTTGTATTGTTCCAACAGCATTAACATCATCAAATATTTTAGCTAATGCTGCAACCCTATCTTGGACGGCTTCGGTAACGACTCCGGCAAATGGTTACGAATATTATATGAATACGACGGGTGTTCCTCCTACTGGTGCAACTGCGGGAACAGCAGTTCCTACAGGAACTTCAGTTACGGTGGGTAGCCTTGCAGCTAATACTACTTATTATTGGTGGGTTAGAGCAATTTGTTCTTCTACAGATAAGAGTTTCTGGGCTTCGGGAACACCTTTTAAAACACTTTGTACAGCAATTACAACCCTTCCTTGGACTGAGAATTTTGATACTCTGACTCCTATAGGATCTGGTATTGTACCAAGTTGTTGGAAACAGATAACAGGTACTTATGCCTGGAACTCTGCAAATACAGGGACTACAACGTTTAATGCGCCAAAATCTACACCGAATTATATGAGTATTCAATACGGTAATACCACTGCTAGTCAACTTTGGACTCCGGGCTTTGCCTTGACGGCAGGTACAGCGTATGAATATTCTTTCTATTATAATACGGGAGGTACATCAAGTTCTTATATAGGATTTACAGGTAATGCATTAGTGAATACTTCACAGTCTGCTACAGGAGCAACAACTTTAGGAGCATTCATTACAGCAACACAAGGAACAAATGGATATGTATTGTATAAAGTATATTATACGCCTACAGTTTCAGGAACATATAATTTCGGAGTAAGCGTTAGTGCTACAAGTGCTCCTTGGTATTTAGGTTTGGATGATTTCAAAGTAAGAGTTGCACCAACATGTTTGGACCCACAAGGTTTAACGGTCGTGAATACTACAACTTCAAGTACTACAATACAATGGACAGTACCAACTCCGGCTCCTGCAGGTGGTTATGATGTTTATTATACTACAAGTGCTGCAATTCCTGCTCCAACTGTTACTCCTCAATACACTGGAGTTACAGGGCCAACTCAATTAATAACAGGATTAGCTGCAAGTACAACTTACTACATTTGGGTAAGAGCAAGATGTAGTTCTACTGATATTGGTGATTGGACGGGGCCTCTTTCGGTTTACACTAATTATTGTGTTCCTACAGGGGGTTCATCTTCAACAACATATTATTTGAAGAATATTACAACTACAGGAGGATTTACCAATCTTGCTTATACTGCTTCTACTTATAGTGCATATGTAAACAATTCTGCAACAAGTTTCTCTGCACTGCCGGGAACTACTGTGAATGTTAGCATGAATTCTGGAACAAGTTCATACTTTTATTATTTATGGATAGACTGGAATAACGATATGGTATTTGATCCTTTAACGGAAGCGGTTTATGCTACTACTGCTTATACTCAGACTGGAACAACTACAATTAACACGGCAGGTCGTCCTGCAGGTTCTTACAGAGCGAGATTTGCTACATCATTTAGTGGTGCAATCAATCCTTGTGGATCGGCTCCTTATGGTAATTATGTAGATTATACTTTTGTCATTAAGCCTTGTTCTACTACAGCACCTACAAATGTTTATGTAGACGCAATCAGCCATATTTCTGCAACAGTACATTGGACTCAATCTACTGATAATCTTAACTATAAAGTATATTGGAGAGAAGTTGGAACTGCTGGATGGCCAAATTCATCTGCATTATTAGCACCACCTACAAACAGTTTTGTTATTCCATCAGGTTTACAGCCTGCTAAAAATTACGAAGCAATAGTAGTTGCTGTTTGTAATACGACTGAAGGAACTGCTACTCCTGTGGCATTTGCAACAAAATGTGATCCTACACCTCCGAATGTTACGGTAAGTAATATCACAACAACATCTGCATTGATAACATGGGCTCCTTTAGCTGCAAGTTCTACTTATGTAATGAGATACAGAATCGTAGGAAGCGGCCCTACAGGATGGAGCGCTAATATACCTTTACCGGTAGCTCCAGCGAATACTTATACTCTTGCTAATTTAAATGTATATACTTCGTATGAAGTTCAGATAGCAAATATTTGTAATGGTACTACACTTGTAAATCCATGGTCTAATCCTAAAGTATTTACCACTGAAAGAACTTGCGTATTGCCTCCTCCGGGATTAACGATTACAAATCTTACTCCTACTTCAGCAGTTGTGGTTTGGGATCCATTCCCGGGAGCAACTTATATCTTAAGATATAGAAAAGTGGGTATTCCGAGCTGGACAAATGTACCGGTTTCTGTAAATACTCTTACATTAACAGGATTATTAGAATTAACTAAATATGAAATGCAGGTTGTAAATGTATGTTCAGGTACGCCGGGGACTTACACTCAACCATACTTCTTTACGACACCTACGGTAACTTATTGCCCAATGTCTTCAGGAAGTGCTGCTAATGAATTTATTTCAAAAGTAACTGTGAAGCCAAACGGTAAACCAGTAATGGAAAATACTTCAGTAGGATCTACTTATACAGATTATACAGGTGTTCCTGCTAAATTCATAGAATTGATTCAAGGTTCTACAGGAAACCAAATTACGATTGAAAAATCTTGGTTAGGTACTAATAATGAAGAAGGTGTTGCTGTTTGGATCGATTTCGACAGAAACGGATACTTCGATATTAACGAAAGAATCATTGCTTCACCTCCTAGTACAACAACTCCTGTTACAGGAACGTTTAATGTACCTGCAGATGCATTCATCAGCTTAACAGATTACAAATATGTAGTGATGAGAGTAGCATTGCAAAAAGACGGTATCCCTGTGAACTGTACAAGTTTTGCAAACGGGGAAGTTGAAGATTACACAGTGAGAATTTCTAAAACTCCTGTTCCTAATGCAACGAACCAGACTGAAATAATGATTTACCCTAACCCGGTAAAAACTACATTGAATGTGAAGAACACAAGCCCTAGATCTAATTACAAGATCTACAATGCAGCAGGACAAGTAGTATCAGCGGGAATTATCTTAAACAACAAGATCAATGTTAGTAATTTGATCAACGGAGTTTATGTAATAGATATCGATGATGTTAAGGGTACTGCCCAAAAGAAATTCATCAAAGAATAATAGTAAATTATCTTTAAAATAGAATAAGCTCTCAGAAATGGGAGCTTATTTTTTTAATTAAAATCAGGTCAATAAAAAACTCGCTAGATTTTTCTAACGAGTTTTGCTTTATTCTATTTCGAAAATAATCCGTTCGGTTTGTTCCTTGAGATCTTCGAGATTGGTATTGTTGTAAATGATGCAGTCTGCGAGTTTTATCTTGTCTTTTTCAGACATTTGTTTCTCCATTATAGCTTCTATTTCACGATAGGTTTTTCCATCCCTGTCCATTACTCTTTTGGTTCTTATGTTGTCTTCTGCAGTTACCAACAGAGATTTGTAGCATTGTTTATTAAGTTTTAATTCAAATAATAATGCAGTCTCTTTAAAAACTAGATATTTGGTTTGCTTTTCCAGCCACTCTTCAAAATCAATTCGAACAGCAGGATGAATGATTTCATTTAATTGATGAAGAAGATCTTTATCATTAAAAACTTTTTCTGCAACAAATTTCCTGTCGTAAAGTCCGTTTTCATCGTAAGATTCTTCGCCTAGAAGTTCTTTAATTTTAACCTTTAATGCATCACTATCATTAACGATCGTTTTTGCCCTGTCATCCGAGTAATAAACGGGAAACCCGCACTCTTCAATAAAATGGGCAACAGTAGTCTTTCCTGAACCTATTCCACCAGTTAAACCAATGACTTTGGATGATGGTGGTTCTGCTTTTTTTGTTTCTGAATGTAATTCTTCCATAATTAAAAATTAATATCCAAAAACATCATTAAAACTAAAGGTTTCATCAAGTCTTACTCCTTTTTCGGTCATTTTAAGACTTGCTAATTCGTTGTGAGCATCGTGTTCAAAGAACAGTAAATATTCGTTATCTACACATTGCTTCAGGAATTTTGATTTTTCCTCCATTGTCAATAAAGGTCTTGTATCATAACCCATCACGTAAACAGGGTTGATATGTCCCGCAGTCGGAATAAGATCCGCCGCAAAAACAACCGTTTTTTCCTGATATTGGATAACCGGAAGCATTTGCTTTTCTGTATGTCCGTCAACAAAAATAACGTCCATTTTCAAATCTGGAGCAAAACCATAATTTCCGTTTGCTGGAAGTGGTAAAAAGCTCAGTTGCCCGCTTTCCTGCATAGGAAGAATGTTTTCCTTTAAAAAGCTCGCTTTTTCTCTTGGATTAGGCTCAGTTGCCCACTGCCAATGGTTTTCATTCGTCCAGAACTGTGCATTTTTGAATGCAGGTCTGTAGCCGGTTTTGTCGTCATTCCATTCAATTGCTCCACCGCAGTGGTCGAAGTGAAGGTGAGTTAAGAAAACATCGGTGATATCTTCCTTTACAAAACCATATTTTTTTAAGTTTTTATCTAAATTATCGTCTCCCCAAAGAGAATAGTGACCGAAGAATTTATCATCCTGCTTGTTTCCAAGACCGCAGTCTACCAAGATTAATTTTTTTCCGTCTTCAATTAATAAAGAGCGGGTTCCCAATTCAATTAAGTTTTTTTCGTCTGCTGGGTTAGTATTCTCCCACAGACTCTTTGGGACGACTCCAAACATTGCGCCGCCGTCCAGCTTAAATTTTCCACATTGTATAGGATATAACTTCATATATATTTTTGATTAGTTTATTTTACTTGATAAAATTATTTAATATTTTTCATTCTTTCAGCAATCTTTTTTCCATTTTCGTCTGTATTTTCAAGATTGGAAATAATGTTCTGAAAGTCCGCTTCTTTTCTGTTTTGAGACAGTTTTTGTTGAATAAATATCTCAGTCGGAATTATTTTTAACCCAAAAGCTCCTTTCATTTCCTTTTCCACAAATTCCCGTCCCATTTTCTCTACAAACATCGGGCATTTCTGAAAATTCTCATACTTGGCAGTTAATTTTTCAAGATGATTGTAAAGTTCTTCCTGATTCATTAATTCTACTTTTCCGTAGATCTGAACTGCTTCATAATTCCATGTTGAAACATTCACATGATCGTACCAACTGCTGGAAATATAAGTATGAGCACCCAGAAAATCACATAAAACTTCGTCGCCGTTCTTCAATGTTTTCGCCTGAGGATTTGCTCTGGAAATATGGGATTCAATATAAATATTTTCAGGATCATCTTCATTAAGCATCATCATCGAATGAGTTGCTCTGATCTTGTCGACCGAAGAAATAAGTAAAGCAAAAGCATTTTCTTTGATGATTTGTTTCATCAAATTATAGTCTTCACTTCGGTATATTTTAGGTATGAACATTTTTATTTAAATATTGAAAAATAAATATATTAATAACACGCTGAAAGTTATAATTATAAAATTTAGAATTAAGGAAAATTTATTTCTTTCAGTAAAAATAAGTTGAATACTGAAATCTATTACTAATAAAGTCACTATTAAGCTAAAAGAAAGAATAAGCATAAAAAGCCACCCGCCTTCAAAATCTAAATTGATAGTATACTTCAAAATAGAAATGATAAATATTAATATGCAAAAAATATTTAATGGAGTGAATTTTAAATTTGTTAATAATGACTTCATATTAATTAAAATAATTCTCCCGGATTTCTAGGAATGGCAATATTCAAATGTTTATATGCTTTGTCAGTAACTTCTCTACCTCTTGGCGTACGAATAATAAACCCTTCCTGAATCAAAAATGGTTCATAAACCTCCTCCAAAGTTTCAGGGTTTTCGGCAATGGATGTCGCCAAAGCTGAAATTCCGACAGGCTTACCTTTGAAATTTTCAATCATGACACGCATAATTTTGTTATCCATTTCATCCAGTCCGAATTCGTCTACATTTAAAGAATTCAGGGCGTATTTTGTGATATTAATTTCAATTTCGCCATTTCCTTTTATTTCAGCAAAATCTCTAACTCTTCTTAAAAGAGCATTCGCAATTCTCGGAGTTCCGCGACTTCTTCTTGCAATTTCAAGGGCAGCATCTTCATAAATTTTTATTCCTAAAACTCTCGCACTTCTGATAATAATCATCGATAAAAGTTCAATAGAATAATATTCCAATCTGCTTTGAATCCCGAATCTTGCCAACATTGGTTTTGTCAGCATTCCACTTCTGGTTGTTGCTCCCACCAATGTAAAAGGATTCAGTCCGATCTGTACACTTCTTGCATTCGGGCCTGTTTCAAGCATGATATCAATCTTAAAATCTTCCATCGCCGAATACAAATATTCTTCTACAATAGGAGAAAGACGGTGGATTTCATCAATAAAAAGCACGTCGTTTTCTTCAAGATTAGTCAATAATCCAGCTAAACTTCCCGGTTTATCCAAAACAGGACCGGAAGTTATTTTACAGTTTACCCCAAGTTCATTGGCGATAATATTGGATAGAGTAGTTTTCCCAAGGCCGGGTGGGCCATGCAAAAGAACATGGTCTAGAGCCCCGCCACGTTTTTTTGCAGCAGTAACGAAAACTTCAAGATTTTCTAGTGTTTTTCTTTGCCCTGCAAAATCTTTAAAGCTCTGCGGACGAATTTGTTCTTCCTGTATGAGCTCTTCATGGGAGTAATTTTCTTTATCTGGATGTAAAAAATCTGGCATTAATTCATTTCATTTACCTCAAAGATAGGAAAAATTGAGGTTAAGATTAGGGTTGAGGTTGAGATTATTTAAGGTTGAGATTTGGGGCAGGCCTATCATTGGGAAAGGGAATGTTTATGTTTTAAAAGATTGAGATATTTTAAGTATTTTTGAGATGAAAAATTTTAATTAAAACAGACTTTTAGTCTTAATAATAAATAATGAAACTTATAGGACCTTTCAAGCAGGTTGTAACACTTGCCAATCTTCCGTTAAGAGGAAAATTATCTGACGAACAATTAGAAATTATTACCGATGGAGGAATTCTAGTGAATGACAACAAAATTCAGAGTGTTGGAAATTTCGAAGAATTAAAATCTGAAAATCAAAATATAGATATTGAAAAAATAGAAGGCGAACAAATTGTTCTTCCCGCTTTTGTAGATTCTCACACCCATATTTGCTTTGGTGGAAATCGTGCGAATGATTTCGCTATGAGAAATGCCGGAAAAACATATTTAGAAATTGCAGAAAGTGGAGGTGGAATCTGGAGTTCTGTTCAACATACAAGAAAGGCTTCTGAAGAAGAATTATTAAAAACTTTATTAGAAAGAATCGATTTTCTACTCTCATTAGGAATTACCACAATTGAAGTAAAAAGCGGTTATGGTCTTGATGTAGAAAACGAATTGAAGATGCTCCGAATGATCAAAAAAGCACAGGAACAAACTAAAGCGACTTTGGTTCCGACTTGTCTTTCCGCTCATTTAAAACCTAGAGATTTTGAAGGCAGTAATCAGGAATATTTAAATTACATTATCACCGAAATTTTACCAAAAGTAAAAGAAGAAGATTTAGCAAAACGTGTTGATATTTTCATTGAAAAATCAGCATTCCAGCCGGAAGAAAGTAAAGATTTCTTACTTAAAACTAAAGACTTAGGTTTTGAAATTACGGTTCATGCAGATCAATTTACACCCGGAAGTTCAAGAATTGCGGTTGAAGTTGGTGCGAAATCTGCAGACCATTTGGAAGCTACAATTGATGAAGATATTGAGTTTCTAGCTCAATCGAACACGGTGGCAACAGCTCTTCCTGGCGCGAGTTTAGGATTAGGAGAAAAATTTACTCCGGCCAGAAAATTATTGGATGCAGGAGCAATTTTAGCCATTGCAAGTGATTGGAATCCCGGTTCTGCACCGATGGGAAATTTAATTACTCAAGCTTCAATTTTAGCAACTTTTGAAAAATTAACAACAGCAGAAGTTTTGGCGGGAATAACTTTCCGTTCAGCATTTGCTCTTGGTTTGGAAGACAGAGGAAGATTAGAAAACGGCTTGAAAGCAGATTTTGTAACTTTTAAAACAAACAACTTCCAAAATGTTTTATATAATCAAGGAAGTTTAAACGCTGAAAATATCTATATTGACGGAAATAAAATTTAAAATAACCAACCATACACATCGTCATTTTGTAAGAAGCTAAATTAACCAAATCGAGTTTTTATCAACATGACAGCAACACACAAATTATTAAAAAAATGAGCAATATTTGGCAAGGTAGATTTGACGGAGAAGAAGCTCTTTTCCACAGAATATTTCAAAGAGTAAGAGAAGAAAGTAATTACGACAGTATTTCAACTAATGATTTCGTTTTACACGGTTTTGCCGTAGATGAGGGTGTTAGAAGGAATAAAGGAAGGCTGGGAGCAAAAGATGCTCCGGATGTCATCAGAAAAAATATGTCTAATTTTCCTGTAATTCTTCCTGACTTTTCATTACTTGATTTTGGAAATATTACCTGTGAGGATGGAAATTTAGAAAATACTCAAAATAACCTTGCAAAAAATGTCTCGAAAGTTCTTTTAAAAGGTGGAAAATCACTTGTTTTGGGTGGCGGACATGAAGTGACTTATGCCCATTATCTAGGTGTAAAAACAGCTTTTCCTGAACAAAAAATCGGAATCATTAATATTGATGCTCATTTTGACAACAGGCAGCCTGAAAATGGAGTAGGACCGAGCTCAGGAACCGGATTTTGGCAGATCGCTCAGGAGGGTGAGATCAATTCTTTACACATCGGAATTCAGAGAAATTCAAATACACTTAAATTATTTGATACAGCTCATCAATACGGAATGAAATATATTCTTGCAGATGGATTATTTTTTGAAAATCTTCCGTCAATTTATCAAAGAATTGATGATTTATTAAATGAGGTCGATTTTGCTTATCTCACCATTTGTATGGATGTTTTTAACGCTTCGATTGCGCCCGGAGTTTCAGCAGCGGCATACAACGGAATCTTTGCTGATGCAACTTTTATGCATTTTTACAGACATATTTTAAAGAATCCAAAACTGATCGCATTAGATGTTGCTGAGGTTAATCCGAGCCATGATATTCAGGACAGGACAGCAAGATTAGCGTCTTGTCTGGTGAACGAATGGTTTATGGTATGACATAACTAATATATTCAATAGAAAAAATCATTATTTTATTTAATCTAAAGGAACTAAATTTGTTGCTTTGATCATGCTTTTAAGAGAAAAGCATTTATAAATTCATTATTTGAATTTAAATTGAGAATTACGTTATGGAACAATTAATTGAAAACAAGCTTATTAAAGCTGACTTGGCTTTTTCGAGTTGGAAAAAGGTGTCGTTTGAGGAAAGACAAGGATTAATCAGAAAAGCTGCTGAAATTTTAAAGAATAATTCTGAAAAATTTGGAGCAATCATTACCACAGAAATGAATAAACCGATTTCACAATCGATTGCTGAGGTGGAGAAATGTGCTTTAATGATGAATTATTATGCTGATGCAGAAAATATTTTAAAACCAGAAAAAATTGATTCTGAATTTACGTATTCTGAAGTTCATTATGCTCCAAAAGGAGTGATTTTAGGAGTAATGCCTTGGAATTTTCCTTTCTGGCAGGTCTTGAGATTTGCTGTTCCTGCAATTTTGGCGGGAAATACGGTTGTTCTGAAACATGCTTCAATTTGTTTCGGAAGTGGAAATGCTATTGAACAAGTTTTATTGGAAGCAGGTTTTCCGGAAGGTGTTTTCCAAAACTTGGAGGTTGGACATAAAGAAGTAAAAGGAATTCTTGAACATGATATAGTAAAAGGAGTAAGTCTTACGGGTAGCGGGAAAGCTGGAGGAGAAGTAGCTTCAATAGCAGGTTTAAATATCAAAAAATCTTTACTTGAATTAGGTGGAAGTGATGCTTTTATTATTTTTGAGGATGCTGATCTTGATAAAGCTTCAAAAGAAGGAGTGAAATCGAGACTTCAAAATTGTGGACAAACTTGTACTGCTGCAAAAAGATTTATTATTGATGAGAAAATAGAAGATGAGTTTCTCCCGAAATTCATTGTAGAATATAAAAAATACATTCCTTCAGATCCGATGGATAAAGAAACGTTGATCGGAGGAATGGCAAGACCTGATTTAGCGGATGATCTTGAAAATCAATTCAAAAAAGCTTTAGAAAATGGTGCTGAAATTATTATTCCATTAGAGAGAATTTCTGATACGGAATTCAATCCGGGATTAATAAGAGTACAGGAAGGAAATCCAATTTTACAGGAAGAATTATTTGGACCACTTGGAATGATTATGACTTTTAAAAATGATGATGAAGCCTTGCAGATGGCCAATGATATTCCTTTCGGACTTTCTAATTCAGTTTGGACAAATAATAAAGAGCGTCAATCGTTTTTCATTGAAAACTTAGACTCAGGAACGGTAAATGTCAACAGAATGACAAGTTCTGACCCGCGTTTCCCTTTTGGCGGAACAAAGGCTTCAGGATATGGAACAGAGCTTTCATTGCATGCTTTAAAAGAGTTTGTGACTGCTAAAACGATTGTAGGAGATTAATATTTTAAATGATTATATTTTTCAGATATAAAACAAAAACTCTCGAGAATATCGAGAGTTTTTAATTTTTGTATGATTGAGATTAAACCGTAGTCAATCTTAATGTATTCGTTTTTCCGCCCTCGTACGATGGAGTAGCGTTGATGTTGATTACGAAATCTCCAGTTTCAATATAACCGTGGTTGTGTGTCAACATATTTACTTGGATAATTGTTTCGTCCGTAGGTTTTTTCATATCATAGTAATAAGCACGAACTCCCCAAAGTAGGTTCAACATCGTGATTACTCTTTTATTACCACTGTAAACAATGATATGAGAATTTGGTCTGTGTGCCGAAAGTTGGAAAGCCGTATATCCAGAATGCGTTAAAGTAACAATCGCTGAAACGTTTGTAGTTTTTGCAATTCTGACAGCAGCAAGACATACTCTGTTTGTGATGAATCTCTCATCAATACAGTTGTAGTCTTTTTCCATTGGCTCGTTTTTGTGTTGATAGAAGCTTGTCTTCTCAATATTCAATACAATTTTAGCCATATTTTCAACAACCTGAATTGGGTATCTACCCACAGAAGTTTCTCCTGAAAGCATTACCGCATCAGCACCGTCCAATACAGAGTTGGCAACATCATTTACCTCCGCTCTTGTTGGAGTTAAACTGTTGATCATCGTCTCCATCATTTGAGTTGCGATAATAACTGGCTTAGAATAGAATCTTGCTTTTTCAACCAAGTTTTTCTGAATTGCAGGAACTTCTTCCATAGGAACTTCCACACCTAGATCTCCACGAGCAACCATTAAACCGTCACATTCCAATAGGATTTCGTCGATGTTCTTAACACCTTCAGGCTTTTCAATTTTAGCAATAATCGGCGTTTTGAATTTTCCGTTTGGATGCTTTTTGATAAGTTCTTTTAAGTCGATAATATCTTGTGCGTGACGAACGAATGACAAAGCGATCCAGTCAACCTCCATGTCAAGCATGAAATTAGCATCCTGAATATCTTTTTCCGTCAAAGCTGGAAGAGAAACGTTCGTATTAGGAAGGTTAACTCCCTTTTTAGAACTCAAAGGTCCCCCTTGAATTGTTTTAGCTTTTACTGTATCTATTTTGTTGGTTTCAATAACCTCCAACATTAGTTTTCCGTCGTCAATAAGGATTTTCTCTCCAACATTTACATCCTGAGGAAACTGTTGGTAAGTCATGTAAACCTTTGTAGAATCTCCTTCCATCTTTTCGTTGGTGAAAGTAAGAATGTCTCCAGGATTAAGATAAGAACCCTCTTTTACAACTCCAACTCTTAATTTAGGACCTTGTAGATCTCCTAAAATACTTACAGAATATCCGTGTTCTTTATTAAGCTCTCTAATAGTATCAATATTAGTACGAACCAAGTCGTAATCTGCGTGTGAAAAATTTATTCTAAAAACGTCAACACCTGCTCTCATAAGTCCTAACATAACTTCTTTCGATGATGAAGCCGGCCCAAGTGTTGCGATAATTTTTGTCTTCTTTAAATGCTTATTCATAATACTGGATAATTTGATAAAGTTCTTCCTCAGAACTTAGTGTATAATCTTGAATTGGAAAAACAAGATTTTCAGGGAGCAAAATTACGGAAAAATCAGGAAACTGTTCCGAACTATGCAGAATATATTCTACATCTACCTGATTATTTAATAAAAATTTAATATTCTCTTCTTCTGTAAAGAGCTCAGTTTGTAATTTTTTTTGTCTACTTTCTGATGATCTGTTGGAGATGAAAGTAAAGCAAGTCTTTGTAAACTTGTGGTATGCCTCAAATCTTGGAAAATGATAATCAAAATAAGCTCCATGAAGGATCACATCTTTCTTTCTTGAAAAAGTAAGATCATTATCTCGATTTATTTTAAAAAAAAACTCATGATCGGGTATATTTTTCGCTAATCTTACCAATCCTATGGCAATATCTTCAAATTCTATATCGTCTAGATCATAAAGTTTTTGGATTTCCAAGTATGTTTTCTTTTTTGTTTAAAATATAAAATGCCCTCTGCGCTGCCTTCTCTTCTGCTTTCTTTTTGGAGGTTTCCGTGGCATTGGCGATTTTTTCTTCTCCAAGCCAGACATGGCATCGGAAGATGATCGCTTTATTTACCTGGATTTCCTCACAAGTTTCGTACTTTATATTCAATTTCTTCTTCTGGCTCCATTCGAGCAGAAGACCTTTGTAGCTTACAATCTTATTTTCAAGCTTATTTATTTCGGATGGTGTTAAAAGTCTTTCCAAGATGATCTTCTTACAGGTATCATAATGAAAGTCCAGATAAACAGCACCGATTAACGCTTCAAATAAATTTCCGGAGATATTTTCACCTAAAGCCACAGAGTTTTGTTTCAGCAAAAGGTCTGTAAGTTTTAAGTCTTCACCTAATTTATTAAGATTTTTCCTATTAACAATCTTAGATTTCATTTGTGTTAAGTATCCTTCATTAGCCTGAGGATAAGCTTGAAACAAATGACAAGAAATAATTGTACCCAAAACAGAATCTCCCAAAAATTCAAGTCTTTCGTAATTGCTGTCTTGATTTTTAGAAGAGCTTTTCAAAGAAAAAGCTTCGCGGTAAAGAGCAACATTTTGTACCTCAGCACCTAGCACTTTGTTCAAGTGAGTACTAAGGAAAGAATCTCTTTCCGATAATTTTTTTCTTTTTTTGAGAAGGAATTTAGAAATGTATTTCTTTAACTCCATTCAGTAAATTTAGATTTTCGTAAATAGAACGCAAGCATTGTGCCCACCAAATCCAAAAGTATTACTCATGGCTACTTTTACGTCTTTCTTCGCGGCTTCGTTAAATGTAAAATTAAGTCTGCTGTCGATATTTTCATCATCAGTAAAATGGTTGATGGTTGGAGGAACGATACCATGAATAATAGTTCCTAACACAGCAATAGCCTCAATAACTCCGGCTGCACCCAAAAGGTGGCCTGTCATTGATTTTGTAGAATTGATCTGAATGTCGTAAGCGTGCTCACCCAATAATTTTGAGATTGCGCTAGATTCTGCAACGTCTCCTAATGGAGTAGATGTACCATGCATGTTGATATGATCTACTTCATCAGCAGTTAACCCTGCATCTTCCAAGCAATTTTTCATTACTAAATAAGCTCCTAAACCTTCAGGATGTGGTGCCGTCATGTGATGTGCATCTGCACTCATACCGCCACCTTTCAATTCTGCATAGATTGTTGCTCCACGTTTTACCGCATGCTCATATTCTTCAAGGATAATAGTTCCTGCACCTTCACCTAATACAAATCCATCTCTGTCTTTATCAAAAGGTCTTGAAGCTGTTTGTGGACTATCATTTCTTGTTGAAAGAGCCATCATAGCATTAAATCCGCCAACACCACTTGCTGTAACGGCAGCCTCTGAGCCTCCGCATACAATCACGTCCGCTTTTCCTAACTGGATCAGCATTTTTGAATCAATAATGGCATTTGCAGATGAAGCACAAGCAGAAACAGTAGTATAATTCGGTCCGTGGAAACCATACTCAATAGAGATATGTCCAGGAGTAATGTCTGCAATCATTTTAGGAATAAAGAAAGGGTTAAATCTCGGAATATCCGTATTTGCCCAACCTAAAACTTCTGTTTCAAAAGTCTCTAAACCTCCGATTCCGGAACCCCAAATTACGCCGACTCTGTTTTTATCTACATTGTCTTCCATTATTCTAGAATGTGCAACTGCCTCTCTGGCAGCTACCATTCCAAGTTGTGTATTTCGGTCCATTTTCTTTGCTTCTTTCTTATCGAAATGTTGCAATGGATCGAAGCCTTTCACTTCGCAAGCGAACTTTGTTTTGAAGTTTGTGGCATCAAAAAGAGTAATCGGAGCAGCACCGCTCTCACCTTTAAGAAGATTTTCCCAGTATTCTTTTGCATTATTTCCAATCGGTGTTATTGCGCCAAAACCGGTTACAACTACTCTTTTTAATTCCATAAACTTTTTAAATTTTCTTTTTGTTGAAGAGAATATTATTTATTTACTACTTCTTCGATATAAGCGATAGCGTGCCCTACAGTAGTAATTTTTTCAGCTTGATCATCAGGGATTTGAATGTTAAATTCTTTTTCAAATTCCATAATTAGTTCAACTGTATCCAATGAGTCAGCTCCTAAATCGTTAGTGAAGCTAGCTTCAGGAGTTACTTCTGTTTCTTCAACGTCAAGCTTATCAGCGATGATAGCTTTTACTCTTGATGCAATGTCTGACATAGTAAATTATTTTTTTAATTGTTAGATTCTGCAAATATATAAAATTCTTTACGATAAAACATTTTTTTAGTCTTTTTTGTGGGTAGACTATCCGTATTTTATAGTTCAGAGATTTAGTCTTTTCGTTTTCAGTGGGTTATATTTTAATATTTTCAAAGGTTGTATTATTAAATAAATGTCATGCCTCATCTATCTGTAGCATTGATTTGGTTTTTAGGCTAAAAACAAGCTGATATGGTTTTAAAATATTCTAAGAAGTGAAATTTTAGATCATATTAATATTTATTAAAACTTTATTAAAGTGGATTCTTTTTTTTTGAATGACTCTTTTAACAAAGCATAATTGAGCTTTTTAACAAAACAGAGTTGTCTTGATTTGATGGAAATTTGTATCAATAAAATTAGATACAATGAAAAACGTTTGGTTCATAACAGGAAGCTCAAAAGGTTTAGGAAAAAGTCTTGTTGAAGCAGTATTATTAAAAGGAGATTTTGTAGTTGCAACAGCAAGAAATCCTGAACAATTAAAAGATTTATCTGAACAATATCCCGATCAGTTGCTGACTTTACAGTTGGATGTACAGGTAAAAGAGCAGATTTATTCCGCGGTTGAAGAAGCGATCAATCATTTCGGAAGAATTGATGTTTTGGTGAATAATGCGGGTTTCGGAATTACAGGTGCAGCCGAAGCATTTACAGGTGAACAGGTGAGAAATCAGCTTGAAGTTAACCTTTTTGCACCCATTGAAGTCACAAGAGCAATCTTGCCACACATGCGTAAACAACGTTCCGGACGTATTTTGCAAATAAGTTCTGTTGGTGGAAGAGTAGGGAATGCCGGACTTTCTATTTATCAGGCTGCAAAATTCGGGCTTAGTGGTTTTTCTGAATCTTTAAATAAAGAAGTTTCTCCTCTGGGAATAAAAGTCACTTCAGTTGAGCCGGGAGGTTTCCGTACCGATTGGGCTGGTGCTTCGATGAGTTTCGCGAAAGATGTTGAAGGTTATGAGGCTACTGTTGGCGGGATAAAAGAGCATCTAACTTCAGGGAAATTTCTTCCGATGGGTGATCCTGCAAAAGCTGCAAAAGTAATGGTTGATTTAGTAGATCATCCGAATCCGCCTGTTCATTTGGTTTTGGGTAGTGAAGCTGCGGCTATTTTGAAAATGGCTGATGAAAATAGAAAAGAAGAATTTGAAAAATGGCTGGATGTGACCGTTTCAACGGATCATGATGATGCAGAAAATATTTTTGAGTCTGAATATGGGAAACAATATTTAGCTCATAAAGGAATTAATTTAGAATAATAACATTTCAATGATGGGGTGAGTTGATTTTCAGCAACCTCATTGTTGATTTTAATTATATTTGTATTTAGATGAAATCTACAAGAGAAAATTTGGGAAATATTGTTTATTCCTGCTACAGTCAGTTGAGCAGGCAGGGTGAACATTTTGTTTCCGATCATGTTTTGAGCTATCAAATTGCGGGAGATCTGACGTTTAATGATGGAATTAATGATTATTCAGCAACAGATGGTTCGATACGTTTTTTAAGAAGAAATCAATTATTAAAATTCACGAAAATTCCTCCTGCTAATGGAGATTTCAAGTCATTATCAATATATCTCGATCAGCAAATATTAAAAGATTTCAGCTTGGAATATGGTTTTACTTGCGAAAAAAAACAATTAAACCAGCCATTATTATTGATCAACGAAAATGTTTTGTTGAAAAACTTTATGGAATCTTTGTTGATTTATCAATTATCAGATCAGCTTTCGGATAAACGTTTGGTAGAATTAAAAATAAAAGAATTGCTCATTTTATTGCTTCAATATGATCCGGAATTAAAAAATATTTTGTTTGATTTTAATGAGCCTGGTAAAATTGATATTGAAGCTTTTATGAATAAAAATTATCACTTTAATGTCAATCTAGACCGTTTCGCTTATCTAACAGGAAGAAGTTTGGCGACTTTTAAACGTGATTTTGAAAAAGTTTTTAATGCCACGCCCGGAAAATGGCTGCTTCAAAAAAGACTTCAAGAGGCTCATTATCTTTTAGAGAAAGGAAAAATGGCATCAGATATTTATATGGATCTTGGTTTTGAAGATCTTTCTCATTTTTCGTTTGTATTTAAAAAACAATATGGACTTTCGCCGAGTAAAATTCTGTCTTAAATATCATCATCGTCATTGAATAAGTGTCGGAAATATAATTCCGGAGCATCAAGAAAGTTTTTTGTGATCTGATAATGCTCGGTATCTTTATAATGAATAGGTTCAAGGTTATTATCTAAAGAATAAATAGTTGCGCCCGGATAACTTAATAAAATAGGAGAGTGGGTTGCAATGATAAACTGTGCTTTTCCAGTTTTTTCTAACTTATGAATTATGGATAACAACGCAAGCTGACGTTGTGGCGAAAGAGCAGATTCAGGCTCATCCAAAATATAAATGCCTTTATCAAAATGATTGTGGAATAATGCTAAAAATGCCTCACCGTGAGACTGTTTGTGTAAAGATTTTCCACCATAGGCATCCAAAATACGGGCATCACTTTCGGCGACTTCATCGATATAAGTTGCAAAGTTGAAAAAACTTTCGGCTCGCATAAAAAATCCCTGATTTATTTTTGTTTTCCATGACAAAGTAAGAAAATCGGATAGTGTATTTTCTGTTTTATGAAAGTCATAGTTGTGATTTCTGTTGCCTCCAGATAGATTAAAATCACATTTATCTGCAATACTTTCCATTAAAGTTGATTTTCCGGTTCCGTTCTCGCCAACAAAGAAAGTGACGTTGGTTTTAAATTTTAAATCCAATCCATTTTCAAAAACAGGAAGATCGAAAGGGAATTCTTTCGGATGATTTTCTTTTAGGTAAATTCGTGATAAATAGCTCATTTTGTTTTGAAGTCAATATTTTTTAATGAATGTATATCTAATAAAAATGTGCCAGAATATAAACAAAATATTGTTTTCTATAGCAATAATTGAATGTAATCAATTAAATATTAATAATAGAAAGCTTGTTTAATTATCGTATATTGATAAAAATGTCTATTAATACTTTATAAAATAAGTTGTAAACATTCATAATTTTAAAAATAATATAAAATGAAAAATGTTTACATAGGTGGAAGCAATGAGCAAATTGATTTTTCCATAAAGCCTATTAGCATTGCGTATTTGATCTTGGTACATCGTTTACCTGATCAATTCAAAAGACTTTTTACAGCTATTTACGAGCCTACAAATTTCTACCTTATTCATATAGATAAAAAAGCAAGTCTGGAAATTGGTGAAGAAGTAACAACTTTCCTCGAAAAATATCCGAATGTGCACATTCTTAAAAGTGAAAATGTAATTTGGGGAGGGTACAGTATGGTTCAGGCGGAGTTAGATGGAATGAATTATCTGCTGAATATGGATGAAAAATGGGATTATTTCATTAATCTCAGCGGACAGGATTATCCATTAAAATCTCAAAAGATCATCAAAGATTTTTTATCTAAAAACAATGGTAAAAGTTATATAAAATTTGCTGATCAGGAAAAGGTAAGACCTGAAACAATGAACAGGATCGAAAATTATTTTGAAGAATCCGGAGATAATATCTCAGATAAGACTCATAAAAGAGAGTTTATGAAAGATGTAATTCCATATATTGGAGGACAATGGATGATCTTAACAAGAAACTGTTGTGAGTTTATCTGCAACAGTACTGAAGTGAAAAAATTCGAAGATTATTATCTCAATACTCTTATTGCTGATGAATCGTTCTTTCAAACCGTTTTGATGAATACTTCGTTTAATGGAATTTTGGTTGATGATGATAAAAGAGCGATTATCTGGATTCCAGATGGAGATATCAAATTACGTCCAAAAACTTTCACCGAAACTGATTTAGATTTTCTACAAAAAGGCGATCATCTGTTTGCTAGAAAGTTTGATGATAATGTTGATGATAAGATAATTAACAGTATTGAACTTCAATACAATGATCCTATTAAAATACTAGCGAAAGTGACTGATGTAAAAAGTATTGGTAAAAGTGTAAGCCACTTGAATTAAATAAGTAAAAGATTATTTTTAATATTAATATAAGCTTTGATCAATTTTGGTCAAGGCTTTTTTATTGTGAAATGTTTGATAAATAAAAAAAACGTTGCAAAATATTTTAATTATATTTTACAACGTTTTTGTGGAGTTGGAGGGATTCGAACCCTCGTCCAAACAAGCAATACATAAGATTTCTACATGCTTATTCTGCTATTGATTTTCGACTGGAGGCAGAGAGCAGACACCCAACTTCCAGCTTATCTTCTGAGATTTTCGAGTTTTAGCCAAAGTATCTAAAACCTTATTTCTACATTCCTATATCTCAGGATCAAACGCCGTAGAACGGAGCATTTGTGAGACATCTTGCTTCCTTACTATCTTCGGGAAAGCGCTTGAATCTTACTTTATTCGGATTAAGCTGCAAGAGCGAACTCTTCGTTGCCAGTTAAAAGTTTGTAGCAAGGGATTAAAGAGATCGCGCTACGGTTCTCTGCATGCTTACTTACCCATTGACCTTGCTGTCGAAACCAGTCAACCCCATTAGATAAGATTGCAAAGATAATTTTTTTTGTTTAAATATGGTTAATAATAGACAACGCATTTTTAAGAATGTAGTTTTAATCAATAAAAAATGTCAGAATTTGCATCCTGACATTTTAAAATTTATTCTAATCTCTATTTTTAAGTAAAACCCAGCCTGAGAGTTGAACTGGCTTTTTAGTGTTGCGATCTTCCCAGAATAATTTATACCAATAAGTTCCTGTCGGTAATGGTCTTTCTAAATATCGTCCGTTCCAGATAGGATTTTTTGTGCTGGCATTAAATACAGACTTTCCATATCTATCAAATATACTTCCTTGAAAATTTCCGTATTTGCTGATTTCGCTGAAATCAATAACATCATTTTTACCATCACTGTTTGGAGTGATAACGTTAGACATGAAAAAAGTATAATATTCCATGTCGGAATAACAAAGCGCACCTCTGCTTTTTACTCTGATTGAATATTGGGTGTTTCTGAGAACATTTGTAAAAATATTTGAATTCTGCCAGCTAACTCCTCCGTCAATAGAATATTCTAGCGGTAAATTTCCATAATTTTTCACATTGATTGTTAAAATATTATCCTTATAAATTACTTCCAGAATTTCTGGAGTTACAGTATAAGAAACCGTAGCTGTGAATGTTTTAGAACAAACTCCATTGCTGATGGTTACGGTGTAAGTTCCTGCTAATTCGGTTGTTATTGTTTGTGTTGTAGCTCCTGTACTCCAATTATAGGTGTAATTTGGTCCTGACCCTGCATCTAAAGTTGCCTTGTCGCCTTTACACATTTCAACATTACGTAAGGTAGAAACAATTTCAGGAACAACTTTAATTGTAATTGATGCTGGAGTTTGAGCAGTACAGCCATTAGCGCCAATCCCCGTCACAGTATAGGTTGTCGTGGTTGTTGGAGAAACAGTTTGAGTGTTTCCATTACCTGTAAGACCTGTCCAGGTATATGTAACTCCTCCGGAAGCGGTAAGTACAACAGATTCTCCTTGACAAATGGTAAGCTTTGGAGCAGTAATAGACAAAATGGGAGGCGTTGTGTTTTTTATTACGTTTACAGAACCTTGTTTAGTACAACCTAATGAGCTGGTGATAGTGAGTGTATAAGTTCCACTATTGTTTACGGTTGGAGTTAAAGTATTAGCACCTGATACAATGGTTCCACCACCAGTTGCAGTCCATAAAAATGTGCTTCCTGATTGATATACAGAAGAAGTTGCGTTTAACATAACTTGTGAATTGGTGCAAGTAATTTGCAATGGAGTATCAATATTTACAACAATAGCCGGACTCATTGTTACAGTTACGGATTTTTGATATTGACATCCTGTAGGTGTAGTAACTGTTACTGTGTAAACTCCTGAAGCTGTTACTGTATTCGTTGCTGTACTTGCCCCGTTTGACCATGAAAATGTATTTCCTGTACCATTCGCCGTGGCTGTTAAAACTGTCGAAGCGCCATCGCAAGGTGTTAAATTACCTGTAATTTGAACATTTGGATCTGTAGTTTGAGTAATTGTAATTGATACAGGATCACTCGTACAATTTCCGTTATTATTGGTTAAAGTATAAGTTCCTGCAGTATTTACGGTGATACTTTGGGTATTTTGCCCTGTTGACCAAGTATTTCCTGTAGGAAAATTAGAGGTCAAAGTAATTATATTGTTGGTACAGATAAGATTTGAAGAAGCTGTAATTGTTGCAATTGGTTTTTGATTGACAATTAATTGTAATTCCGCAATTTTTGAACAGGTTGCAGATTTTACTCTTACATAAATCATTGCATTTCCTGAAGTGTAGGTCGTTGGGGCAGAGATCGTATTTGTATTTCCAGCTAAAGCATCTGCCTGATTAATATAATAATCAAAATTAATACCCGATGTTGTGCTGATATTTGGCTGTGCTGAGGTAAGGTCAAAAACTGCCGTAGTAGAACTAGAAGCTGAACATTGAATTAAGCTGGTATTCTGTACAGTCGGAACAATTCCCTGCGTTACCGTGACCGATTTTTGATACTGACAATTCCCTGGAGTTTTTACAGTTACGGTATAAGTTCCTGCCATTGAAACAGAAATGCTGTTTCCTGTTGCTCCATTTGACCACGTATAAATGTTTCCTGTTCCATTAGCTGAAGCTGTAAGTTGTGTCGGAGATTCACATAAAACAAGATTTCCGGCAATTTGCACATTCGGATCTGTATCTTGAGTAATGACAACAGAAGCTTGTGGGCTTGTACAGGTTCCGTTAGTATTTATTAATGTATAAGTTCCGGGTGCGGTTATGGTGATAGATGGTGTTGTTTCTCCGGTAGACCATGTATTGCCTGTACTAATGGTAGATGTCAAAGTGATATTACCATTAGGACATAGGGTTGTGGTAGGAGTATTTATAATAACAAAAAAAATATTATCTTTAAATATAAAGGAGCCAGTTTGTCTACATGAATTAAGGATATTATTGGGATTATTTGGATCAGAATAATTTATAGCGTAATAATATATATTACTTGTATTTACAATTATTGGAGTTGTTATTGGGTTACTGTTTGTGGCAGCATCATTTATATCTGAAAAATAAGAAACTGAAAAATTTCCATTTCCATTTAAAATTCCTGGGGATAAGGTACTGAAATCAAACGCTGTATTGGTATTACAGGTAGGTATTTCTCTCGGTGAGCCAGCATTTGGACCTGGATTTCCAGGAGCAATGAAAGGATTGGGAGCTAAGGTAGAGTTATTAAACGGTGAAACAAAAGTTGCCGTTCCTCCCCAATTTAGATTAAAAGTGTAAACAGTTGTAGACCAATTATCAATGTATAAATAATAAGTTTGTCCGGCAGTTACATCCATATACTTACAATATGGAGGAGTATTCCCCCCTCCTGATGAGACATTAGTATTGATCATATTCATACCTGTATCCCCAAAATTTCCTGATGCGTTACATCTTATAGGGTTTCCCTTGTTGGAACAAGTTACATTGGGTCCATAGATAGCCCAATCATAATCTACCGGACCTGTTGGTATAAGGTCAAACGTTAGGGTTCCGCTTGTTGCCACTGTGAATTTATACCAAACGGAATGATGCTCTCCTGAAAATAAGCATCCTCCAAGAGTTTCAGTAATACTTCCGACCCCGGAAGGAGTGTAATTTATACTGGAGTTTCCACATACTGTAATTGCTGAGATGCAGTCTTCTTGAGCAAAAACAGATAAATGGAGAATGAATAAAACTGAAAATAATAGTTTTTTAATCATTGGTAATCGAGTTTATATAGAGGATAATAAGTAAGGGGTTTAGAAATAGAAAATTTATTGTTTTCTTTAAAGAGAAAAAGCTAGGTAGATGAAAATAATTTGGCTTCCATACTTATTTGAATGTTAGTTTTTTGCAAAAATAAATAAAATAACAATATATAAGGAAGATTAATTTTATTTTAATAGGTTATTTTATCATTTAGTTGTAATATTTTCTGTTTTTAAGTTAATTTTTTAGGATAAGCATAAAGTTTTTTATAGTTGATTAAGCCTAATAAACGCTCCAAATAGATTCTTTTCCAGATAAATTTTAAATATTAATTAAAATAAAATTTTGTGGCTTAAGATAAAATGTATACTTTTGCAACTCAAAATGAGATGTAAAATATGTTAATAATTCCTGTAAAAGATGGTGAATCCATCGATAGAGCACTAAAGAAATATAAAAGAAAATTTGATAAAACGGGTACAGTTCGTCAATTGAGATCTAGACAAGCGTTTATCAAGCCTTCTGTAAGTTTAAGACAGTCTAAATTGAAAGCTGCTTATAAGCAAAGAGCACTTAGCAAGGAAGAACAGGCTTAAGAATTTTTTTTCTTAAACACATACTAAATTCACTTCTTAAATACTATATTTGAGGAGTGAATTTTTTCGTTTACGTCCTTCATCAATGTTAGATAAATTTTTAGAATATTTACAGTTCGAGAAGAGATATTCTCCTCACACCATTACAAGCTATAAAAAAGACCTTGAGGATTTTTCTCATTTCTATCTCAAAACAGAATCCTCCGAAGATATTTCCAAAGCAAACAAAAAAGTCATCAGAAATTTTATTGTTGAGCTCAGCGAAAATAATATTGCCAAGAGAAGTATCAACAGAAAACTCTCTTCACTCCGAAGTTTTTACCATTTCCTTTTAAAAATAGGCGAAATCAAGGTTTCTCCTACTGAAACTGTCTCTTCCCTGAAATTTTACGCAGAGAAGCAAATTCCCATGTCTAAAGAAGAAATGCAGGATCTTAATGATCAGGTTTTTGATGAAAAGCACGATATTCTCGAAAAATGCATCATGGAAGTCTTGTATCAGACAGGAATTCGAAAAGCTGAACTTTGTGGCTTGATATTTGAGAATGTAGATTTAGGCAGAAACGACCTCAAAATTGTAGGAAAGGGAAATAAAGAAAGATACATCCCAATTTCCGAAGATCTCGCCAATCTGCTTAGAAGTTATTTAGAAATAAGGAAACCACAGACCGAGCACGAATTGTATTTTTTCGTCAGCAAGAAAGGCAAAAAACTCAATGAAAAATTTGTTTATGTGGTAGTTAATAAGTACCTTAGTCTTATAACAACAAAAGAAAAAAGAAGTCCTCACATCCTTCGTCATAGCTTTGCTACACACGTTTTGGACAATGGGGCAGAGATATCGAAAGTAAAAAAAATATTAGGACATTCCAGCCTTGCAAGTACTCAAGTCTATACGAATGCTAATATCGAACAATTGAAAAAAGTGTTTAATCAGGCTCATCCAAGAGCGTCTAAAAAAGAAGAATTATGAAGATCACAGTACAGTCAATTGGTTTAACTCCACACGAACCACTAGAGTCACACATTGAAAAAAAAGTAAGTAAACTTGAAACGTTTTACGACAAAATTCATGAATGTAAAGTGTTTTTAAAAGTAGAGAACAATGCAGATAAAATAAATAAAACAACCGAGCTTATTTTGGCTGTTCCGGGCGATGATATCGTCGTAAAAAAGACATCTGCAACTTTTGAAGAAAGTTTAGACCTTTGTGTTGATACTGCTAAAAAGCTACTAATCAAGAAAAAAGAGTTGGCATAGAAAAAAAAGATAAAAAAAGTCATAAAAAAATTTGAGAATTCAAAAAAACCGTTCTATCTTTGCAATCGCAAAAAGGGAGCAGCGTTCTTTTGAATTCTTTTTGATTTTAATGCCTCCATAGCTCAGTTGGCTAGAGCAGCTGATTTGTAATCAGCAGGTCGTGGGTTCGAGTCCCTCTGGAGGCTCTTTAATATAAACATTCGGGAAGATTCCAGAGTGGCTAAATGGGACTGACTGTAACTCAGTTGCTTCGGCTTCGCAGG
>NZ_JBXAHY010000004.1:191941-580936 GCF_058795655.1 Chryseobacterium sp. GW823-FHT05E08
TTGCGAAAGTAGCTCAGTTGGTAGAGCGTCAGCCTTCCAAGCTGAATGTCGCGAGTTCGACCCTCGTCTTTCGCTCAAAAAAAATCACTCTATCTTTAGCGTGATTTTTTTGTTTAAGGCCGACTTAGCTCAGCGGTAGAGTGCTTCCTTGGTAAGGAAGAGGTCACGGGTTCAAGTCCCGTAGTTGGCTCTCGTTACATCCCGAATTCGCTTCGGGATTTTTTTTGCTTAAAACTTTTCTATAACTCATATAATTTAAATGAAGTAATATTATTATTATTGAAGAAAATTATGATAAAGCATTCTATTTTTTTACCATTAAGATTTAATTAAGTTATTAAGAATATTAAGTTTTGCTTCGCTTAAGTCTTCAAATATTTTGCTTAAAAAAAATCAAACTGATTTTAATCTTAATTAAACTTAACTCCTTCAATATTCTTAATGGTTCAAATCAAATTATAATAAAGCTATTTACACATGAAGTTCTATCAATAGGAATGGGCTTTAGCCCGTTTAACAAATTAAAATCTTCCAATTTGGTTTTAACCAAAACTTATTACATTATTTTCACATTAAAATATATCCATTTTACCTTCATTGAGTGAAACGCCCTTGCGAACGAAAAATCAACAATATTTAAATTCAAAAAAACTTAGCGAACCTTGCGTCAAAAAAATATTGAAGCTTTCAATCCAAATGCCCAACCTTAAAATTTAATTAAAGTATTTCCCAATCTCTGCTGCCACTTCAATATCATAAAAATTTTCGTTAAATTCGTGTAAAATATATATTGATGAATATTCTTTTATTGGAAGACGACCTTATTCTCTCTGCAGAACTTTGTAAGTTTTTAGAATCAAACAATTTTACGTGTGATAAAATTTATGATGGCGAAACTTTTCTCCGTCAGATCAAAAACAATACATATGATCTGTATCTGTTGGATATCAATGTTCCGAAGATAAACGGACTGGATGTTTGTCAGACGATTCGTTCTTTCGATAAAAATACCCCGATTATCATCATTTCTGCTTACGGAGATCTTTCCGATAAAAAAGATGCGTTTACGAGGCTTGCAGATGATTATTTAGTAAAACCTTTTCAGTTTGAGGAATTGCTTCTTCGTATGAATTCTTTATTGAGAAGAAAAACACCTTCAGATAATATAGATCAGGATATTATTAGAATAGATGATTTAATTATCAATAAAACCGAACAGAAAGTTTTCCGCGCCGGAAATGAAATTGCACTTACCTTAAAAGAATTTCAATTATTAGCTTATCTGGCAGAAGCGCAGGGAAGAACGGTTTCCAAGCAACAGATCACAGAAAATGTTTGGGAACATAATTTCAATACAAATACAAACACGGTAGAGGTTTATATTAATTTTTTAAGAAAGAAAATTGATAAAGATTTTAAAGTTAAATTAATTCATACACGTTCCGGATTCGGATATTATCTAAGTTCACTGTAAATGTCTTTAAAAAGAAAGATCGCCCTCAATCTCAGCATTGCTTTTTCATTACTTTTTGGTATTGTGATGGTGGTGATTTATATGTCTTTTAATGATTTCAGGAGAGATGAATTCAAGGAAAGATTCAGGCAGAGATTAGAGTTTACTTCGCATTTTATTTCAAAGTCTAAAGATTTTGAAGAAGAAGCGCCTGTCTTTTTTAATGAAAACTCGGATAATATTCTTTTAAATGAAACAATTCTGATCTTTAACGGCCAAAAAGAGTTGATCTACAGCACGATAAAAGATAGAAATGTCACTTGGGACAATGCCTTACTGAAAGAATTAGATCAGAGAAAAACTATTTACACCGAAAAAACGCAGCCTGAAATATATGCAGCGTTGAAAAGTATTAATGGTGAAAATTATTATATTCTTACAAGTGCTTTCGATACCAACGGAAAATCAAAACTGGAATATCTGAAATACCTTTTGATCGCGGCTTATGTGATGAGTACTTTGCTCATCGGCTTTTTTAGTTATTATTTTATGGGGCAGTTTCTTCGTCCGTTGGAAGACCTTAATAAAGAGATTTCGGAGGTTACGGCACATAAATTAACGACACAGATTCCCGTTCAGCCATCAAATGACGAAATAAGCATTCTCGCAAAGTCATTTAATACGATGATTGCAAGGTTGGATGATGTTTTTCAGTCTCAGAGAGATTTTACTGCAAGTGCTTCGCATGAAATCAGAACGCCGATTACCAGAATGGCTTTTCAGCTGGAAAATTTAATTAAACTACAACAGCATTCTCCCGAAACGCTGTCTTCTTTAAAACAGATCCAAAAAGATGTTTACCAGCTGTCGGATCTTACAAATTCATTGTTGATTTTAACTAAATTCGATAAAGAAAATATTCAGACTTTGTATGAAGAAGTAAGGATTGATGAAGTTATATTTGAATCCTATGAAGCGGTAGAAAAAAGCTATCCCAACCTTAAAATGGATTTTTTAATTTCTGAAAATACTTCCGAAAATGCACTTCTTACCATTCCCGGAATTCAATCTTTATTAGATATTGTATTTATCAATTTGTTTAAAAATGCAGCGGTCTATTCCGACAATATGGAAGTGGATGTTTTAATTACTGAAACCAATTCTGATCTTACGGTTGATGTAGTTTCGAGTGGAAATATTATCGAGGAACAGGATCGCGCAAAGCTATTCGAAGCTTTTATGAGAGGAAATAATTCTCAAAATATTTCCGGTTCCGGCCTCGGACTTCGTATCGTAAAAAGAATTGTTGAATACCACGGCGCCGAAATTCTTTATTCTGCACCTTCTGAAAAGACAAATCAATTCAGTGTAATTTTCAAAAAATAGTTTTTATTTAAACACTAAAAAAATGTTAGTATTAGCGATGTCATCCTGAGCCAGTCGAAGGATCTTACTTTGACATTTACTAATAACTACGTTTTTAATTTAGATGAAATAATTTTTAGTCTAAATCTTTCAAAAACAAAGAATATTTTCCATCAATTCTTTCATAATTCATTGTGAAAAGTCATCCCTTAAAACCAAATTTAATTTTTTTTTAAGGCTCCTTTAAGGTCGTTTTAATCGAGCAAGGGCATTTTTGTGGCATGAAAACTGAGAGAATGAACAAAATTGCAGGGCTGTTTGTGGTCATTTCTTCCCTAATGACGGCACAACAGCAAATGTCTCTTCTGGATTGTGAAAATGCTTTTCAGACGAATAATCTTCAGCTGCTCGCCGAACAATACAGCATCAACATGGCCGACGCAGATATTTTGCAGGCCAAAATCTGGGAACTTCCACAACTAAGCGGATACATCAATGCTTACAATCCTGAAGATAAAAGAGCCTTTAATGTTAGTAAGGCAAAAGGCGCAGAAGTAACCCAGTTGATCTACATGGGCGGTAAAAAGAAAAACGAAATTGCTTTTGCAAAATCTAATAAAGAGCTTGCCCAACTTCAGTTTTCTCAATTGTTGGTCGAGTTGAAAACGCAACTTCACACAACCTACTACAATCTCTACTATGAACAATTAAAACTAGAGAATACCAATAAGCAATTAGGATATATGAATGATTTGCTGAGTGCTTATAAAGTACAGTCGGCAAAAGGAAATGTATCATTAAAAGATGAGGTGAGATTGCAGAGCATCGTTATTCAATTAAATAATGATAAGATCGGGATCAATAAAAATATTCTTGAATTTGAACAAAATCTAAAAGTCTTAACCGGAGTCACGGAAGATATCGAACCACAACTTTCGGAATCGGAAGCTAAAGAAGCTTTAGCTGCCCAACCTTTCGGGGATGAAGCTGAACTAAAGCGAAAAGCGGTAGAAAATAATGCAGATTATCTATATAATTTAAAACTGATCGACAATAGCAAACTCTATTCTCAATGGCAAAAATCCTTAAATGTACCTGATTTAAATGTCGGAGCGCAGTGGGATCAAAACAGCGGAACTTTTAGAAATGAAGTTAATCTGATGGTCGGAATTCCTTTGCCTTTGTGGAAAAGCAATCAGGGAAATATAGAGAAAGCAAATTATGCAATTAAGCAAAATCAGAAAAATGCAGAATATCAGAAATTAAATCTTGAAACTAAAGTTCAGTCTGCTTATAAAACCTGGAAAGGTCAATATGACCAATTGGCAGAAATCAAAACAACGGACCTCAATAATCTCGAGCTTGTCTACAACGGAATGCTAAAAAACTTTAGAAACGGAAATGTAAGTCTCATAGAATTCACAGATTTCATGGAAAGCTACAGACAGACCGCGCTTCAGATCTACGATATGAAAAACGAGATCATACAATCCGCAGAACAATTGAATCAATTAGTACAAACGAAAATCTTCTATTAAAATGAAAAAATATATAATTGCTGTATTTGTGGCTTTTTCACTGTTATCTTGTTCTAAAAAAGAGGAAGAAAAAACACCACAGGCCAAAAAAGGATTTGAACTGAGCAACACCATGCTGAAATCTATTTCTTTAGCAAAAGTTGAGAAAAAATACATAGAAGATAACTACAGTTTTTACGGAAAAATATCTGCAGACAAGAATAGTTACATCGACGTTTATCCTTTAGTTGGAGGAAATGTTATGAGCGTAAATGTTGAATTGGGAGATTATGTGAGAAAAGGACAGGTACTGGCAACCATCAGAAGTACAGAATTGGCGGATGTTCAGAAAGATGTCAGCGATGCAAAGACTGATTTAGTTGTTGCTCAAAATAACCTTCGCGTTGCAAAAGAAATGTATGAAGGAAAGCTGACGACCGAAAGAGAAGTTCTGGAAGCAAAAAGTCAGCTTCAAAAAGCACAGGATCAAATGCAGAGATCAAATGCCGTAAGTACAGTTTATAATGTTAAAAAAGGAAATCTTTACAGTGTAACTGCGCCAATTAGCGGATATATTGTTCAAAAAAATATCAATAAAGATATGCAGTTGAGAAGCGACAGAAGCGAAAATATTTTCGATGTTGCCAATACAACCAATGTTTGGGCAATCATGAATGTTAATGAATCTGATATTGATAAAATCAACCTTGGTATGCCGGCTCAGGTCTCTACATTATCTTATCCCGATAAAATTTTTGACGGAAAAATCGATAAAATATTCAAAATTATAGATCCTCAGACCAATACAATGCAGGCAAGAGTTGTTTTGGATAACGCCAACGGATTACTGATTCCTGAAAGTAAAGCAACCATAAAAATTTCAAGTTCAGAAAACAGTATGGCGCTTACAGTTCCTTCCAAAGCGGTAATTTTTGATGATAACAGAAGTTTTGTGGTGATCTATAAATCCAGAACGGATTTAAAAGTGAAAGAAGTAAAAGTTTTAAAACAGGTTGGCGACGTTACCTATATTTCCGAGGGCTTGTCTGAGGGTGAAGAAGTAATTACCAATAACCAATTATTGATTTACCGCTCTTTGAATAATTAAAATTTATTTTGAGTTTTAATTTGAAACATTAAGAATTATAATTATGTAGAGTTAAGAGGTTAAGTTTAATTAAGAAAAATATCTAAAGATATTTTTAAACATTGAATCTTATCCAATTCGCTTGCGAATTACTTAATAACTCTTAACTCCTTAAATAACAACCCTTAATGGTTAAAAAAATAGATCTTAAAAATAAGATAATACATCTTTGCTGAGTGAAACGCCCTTGCGAACGAAAATATACAGAACAATTGTTGAAAAAACTTTGCGAACCTTGCGTTAAAAATAAAAAGAAAAACCAAAATTTCTTTCAACGACTTTTTTAGGTCACAATAAATCTATCATGAATAAATTCATAAAAAATATAATTGCTTTTTCATTAAAAAATAAAGCATTTACCTTTATTTGGGTTGCTATTTTAGCGATTTCGGGATTTATAAGTTTCAAAAATATGCCGATTGAAGCTTTCCCAGACGTTACAAATACCCAAATTGTAATCATCACCCAATGGAATGGTCGAAGTGCAGAAGAGGTAGAACGCTTCGTCACAACGCCTATCGAGTTGGCGATGAGCCCGGTTCAGAAGAAGACAAGTGTGAGGAGTACAACGATGTTTGGGCTTTCCATTGTTAAAATTCTGTTTGATGATGGGGTGGATGATACTTTTGCCAGAAATCAGGTCAATAACCAATTAAGAACAATCAGCCTTCCTGATGAGGTAGATCCAGAAGTTCAGCCACCCTACGGGCCAACCGGAGAGATTTTCCGATATACATTGGAGAGTAAAACGAAAGATTCAAGAGAATTATTAACCTTACAAAACTGGGTGATCGACCGTGCGTTGAGAGGCGTTCCCGGAGTTGCGGATATCAATGTTTTTGGAGGTCAGGATAAAGTCTTTGAACTAAGTATTGATCCGAGAGCGTTGGATAAATACAATCTGACACCGTCTCAGGTCTATGATGCAGTTACCCGAAGCAATTTAAATGTCGGAGGTGATGTTATCGAAAAAAACGGACAAGCCTATGTTGTAAGAGGAATCGGATTGGTAAAATCTGTTGCCGATATCGGAAATATTACCATCCAAAATGACAGCGGAAACCCTGTTTTAGTTAAAAATGTAGCTGAAGTTCATGAAAGTTCAATGCCTAGAGTAGGACAGGCCGGATTAAATAATCACGAAGACACCGTTGAAGGAATTGTCGTGATGAGAAAAGGCGAGAATCCGCGCGAAGTTTTGGTTGGAGTTAAAGCTAAAATTAAAGAATTAAACGAAAAAATTCTTCCAAAAGATGTAAAAATGGTCACTTTCTACGACCGTGATAATTTGATGGATTTTACCACTGAGACCGTAATGCACAACTTATTGGAAGGGATTGTACTGGTAACAGTAATCGTTTTAATTTTCATGGCAGATTGGAGAACTACTTTAATTGTTTCCATCATCATTCCTTTATCCTTATTGTTTGCATTTTTATGTTTAAAACTGGCGGGAATGAGTGCCAACTTACTTTCGCTGGGAGCCGTTGACTTTGGAATCATCATTGACGGAGCCGTAGTCATGGTGGAAGGAATCTTTGTAATGCTCGACCATAAAGCAAAAAAATACGGTCCTGAAAAGTTCAATAAAATGGCAAAAGCAGGCTGGATCAAACAAACCGGGACAGGCTTAGGAAAAGCAATTTTCTTTTCAAAATTAATTATCATTACTTCATTAATTCCCATCTTCTCATTCCAGAAAGTGGAAGGTAAAATGTTCTCACCGCTAGCCTTTACATTAGGTTTTGCATTAATTGGAGCTTTGATTTTTACCCTGACTTTAGTTCCTGTACTTTCACATATTCTATTAAATAAAAATGTTAGAGAAAAGAATAATCCTTTCGTTAATTTCTGGGATAGAATTGTTTTAAAAGGTTTCAGTTTTACATTTAAACATAAAAAAATGAGTTTAATTGTTGCCATTTCATTTTTGGCGGTGACTCTATTCTCAGGAAAATTTTTAGGAACAGAATTTTTGCCTCAGTTAAATGAAGGTTCATTGTGGATCACTGCAGAAATGCCGATGAGTTCATCATTAAAAGAGTCATTGAAAACAGCCGATCTTTTAAAGAAAGACATTATGAGCTTCCCGGAAGTGACGGATGTTCTGGCGCAGACGGGTAGAAGTAACGACGGAACAGACCCCAACGGATTTGGTTTTGTACAATTTGCTGTCAACTTAAAACCTAAAGAAGAATGGAAACGAAACATCAGTTATGAAGAATTAATTGAAGGAATCGACAAAAAATTGAGAAATTATCAGGGAATCACTTTTAATTATTCTCAACCCATTTCTGATAACGTTGCAGAAGCAGTTGCCGGTTTTAAAGCCGAAAATGGAATTAAAATTTACGGAGATAATTTACAGACATTGGATCGATTGGCTGATGAGGTTTTAAAACAAATCAAAGATGTTGACGGCGTAAAAGATCCCGGAATTATTAAAAATATCGGTCAGCCCGAAGTAAGTGTTGTACTTGATAGAGATAAAATGGCCGCTTACGGAGTAATGCCAGCCGACGCACAAGCTGTCCTGGAAATGGCTTTTGGAGGAAAAACGGCATCAGAAATGTTTGATGGCGAAAGAAAATTCCCGATAAGACTTCGTTATTCTCAGGAATACAGAAAAGATGAAAATGACATCGCTGCATTGATGGTTCCTACGCAGGATGGAGCAAAAATTCCTTTAAAAGAGATCAGTAATATTGTTAAAGATAATGGAGCCGCATTTATTTACAGAGATGATATTAAACGTTATATCGGAGTAAAATTCTCGATTCGTGATCGAGATTTAGGAAGTACGATTGCAGATGCTCAGAAAAAAGTAGCCAATATTGAACTTCCAGACGGATATTCTGTAGGTTGGACTGGTCAGTTTGAAAATCAACAAAGAGCTTCACACAGACTCGCACAGGTTGTTCCTGTAAGTATTGTGATGATTTTCTTCCTTTTATTTATCCTTTTTGGAAACATGAAAGATTCTCTTCTGGTATTGGCGAATGTTCCTTTTGCATTGATTGGCGGAATTATCGCGCTTCACGTTACAAGAATGAATTTCGGAATTTCAGCCGGAGTTGGGATGATTGCTCTTTTGGGAATCTGTATTCAAAACGGGGTTATTTTGATTTCGGAATTTCATCAGAACGTCAAGAACGGATTAAATTTAGATACAGCCATATTTAGTGGAGTAAAATCCAGAACAAGACCTGTAATTATGACTGCGTTAATGGCATCGATCGGACTTTTACCTGCTGCATTGTCTACAGGAATTGGTTCAGAATCTCAAAAACCTTTAGCCATCGTAATTATTGGAGGATTAATAACCGCAACAGTACTTACATTATTGATATTCCCGATTATTTTCTGGATTTTCAACAGAACAAAAAAATCGGAACAGATTTAATTCTTCTATCATTATATATATTAATTGAAGCGCGGAAAACTTTGTTTTCCGCGCTTCTTAGTATCAAAATAATTTGTTATGAATTTAAAATCCTAGCCCAACTGCAAAAGCTTTTACAGCATTTGGGTAATCAGAAACTGAAGTTGCAGCTCCTGTTGTTGTATTCACCGAATAGATTTTTGTTGATGAACCTACTGAAGCCATTAAATAAGCTTTCTGACTCATACTTCCGATATCAAAACCGTTAGCACTCGTAATATTAATTCCTAAAGCACCTGTTTCAACTAAAGTTCCGTTGTTTGGAGGGTTTTGTTGATATAATTTATCCGTATTATGATCAATAACAAATAGGGTAGTAGCGGTTGCTCCTGCAAAATTATTAGTGTAAGCAGCTGCACTTATCATTGCTCCAACAGGATTAATTGCTGTATCTACTGCTGTAATTCCTCCGGTAACCGGATCTAAACGAAGATTTTGTCCTGTGTTGCTTACTACTCGTATCTTATCTACTAATGGATTAAAATCAAATCCAAAATCAGTTCCTGCAAGTAAAGTGGCAAAAGGAGAACTTCCAACTGCTGTTGCAGCGCCTGTTCCTAAATTAATAGTGTAAATTCTGCTTGAGCTTCCTAATGCATATAATTGTCCGTTCAGAGGACGGAAATCAATTCCTAAAATATTTTCTCCACTTTGTAATCCTGCAACCGCTTTTGAAACCGGCATCGGACTGTTAGGATTAAATATTTGAAGATTATTAGTATTGTCAATAGCATAGGCCACTGCTTCTGTTGGGATCGCAAGATCAATGATAGGTTGTTGCAATACTCCTATATTGGTGGTTTTCCCGTTGTTTAAGTCTAATAAATGAAGGTTGTTATTTAAAGCTAATAAAGCAACGCTGTTATCATATTTAATATCGAAAGCAGCCTGTCCTGTAAACGTAGTTCCCAAACTTCCCACTTCTACCAATGTTCCGTTGTTGGGAGGATCTTGTTTAAATAATTTCCCTGACGTAACATCAATATCATATAAAACGGTAGAAGAAGCGCCGGCTTTACTGTTGGTATAAGCAACTCCCGTAATTGATGGAGAGCCAGATCCGCTGATATTGGTATCTGAAGCAGCAAGTGCTCCTGTTTCCGGATGCAGACGCAGATTTTGTCCTGTACTGCTCACCAAACGGATACGGTCAACGGTCGGGTTAAAATCAATCGAAGCAATAGGCCCTGAAATTGCAGGACTAAATGCTGTTGAGCTCACCACTCTTGCTGATGCATTAGAAGTATTAATAATGTATAATTTGCTTGCATTTGATAATGCATATAATTCGCCTGTTGCAGGTCTGAAATCTATACTTAATAATTTTTCTCCAGCAACAATTCCCGCCACAGCTGTTTTGGAAGTGAACATTTTAGGATTGTTAGAATTAAAAGCAACAAGTTCATTTGTACCTGTTAATCCGTAAACCATGACATCCGGTCCTTTTACATTTTCTTCGGCCATCATCATATTATCATCAGAATCGTCACATGAAAATATTGTCGTGACAGTAAATAGAGCCAGACAAAGGTGTATTAGTTTTTTCATAATATTAATTTTTATGGGTTTATATTATCTACGAGAAAAGATTTAATATGGTTTTTTTACGATAAAATTTTAACGTTATGATTTTTTAACTTCTCATAAATTATTCAGAATTAGCCAGATACTTCAGATTTCTTAGAAATCGGTTGTTAGGATTTTTTCAATCGAGAAATTTGTGTAAATTTGCAGTCTCAATACATAGAAATATAGGGTTTGTAATTCTTTGAATTTGAATGTTTAAATTTTTTTAAATAAAAAGGTTTTGATATTTAAAAATTCATTATATTTGCACACCGAAAATTTGAATAAACAATAAATAAATAATTTTACATCATGGCAAAGGAAACGTTTAATCGTAACAAACCACACTTGAACATTGGTACTATTGGTCACGTTGACCATGGTAAAACTACACTTACTGCAGCAATTTCTGCTGTATTAGCGAGCAAAGGTCTTGCTGAGAAAAAAGATTTCTCTGCTATTGACTCTGCTCCAGAAGAAAAAGAAAGAGGTATTACTATCAATACGGCTCACATCGAGTACGAAACTGAAAATAGACATTACGCTCACGTTGACTGTCCAGGTCACGCGGATTATGTAAAGAACATGGTAACTGGTGCTGCTCAGATGGACGGTGCAATCGTAGTATGTGCTGCAACTGACGGACCAATGCCTCAAACTAGAGAGCACATCTTGCTTTGTCGTCAGGTAAATGTACCTAGAATCGTTGTTTTCATGAACAAAGTTGACATGGTAGATGATCCAGAATTGTTAGAGCTTGTTGAAATGGAACTTAGAGACTTATTGTCTACTTACGATTTCGACGGAGATAACTCTCCAGTAATTCAAGGTTCTGCACTAGGAGCACTTACTGCAGCTACTGCTACTCCTGTTAACACAGAAGACAAGTGGTTTAAAAGTGTTGAAGAATTAATGAATGCTGTTGATACTTGGATCGAGCAACCACCAAGAGATACTGATAAGCCATTCTTGATGCCAATCGAAGACGTATTCTCTATTACAGGTAGAGGTACTGTTGCAACTGGTAGAATCGAAGCTGGTATTATCAATACAGGTGATCCTGTTGATATCATCGGTATGGGTGAAGAAAAATTAACTTCTACTATTACAGGAGTTGAAATGTTCAGAAAAATCCT
Organism: Chryseobacterium sp. GW823-FHT05E08; assembly: GCF_058795655.1. Taxonomy (NCBI): domain Bacteria; kingdom Pseudomonadati; phylum Bacteroidota; class Flavobacteriia; order Flavobacteriales; family Weeksellaceae; genus Chryseobacterium; species Chryseobacterium sp. GW823-FHT05E08. The sequence continues at coordinate 203,568 of NZ_JBXAHY010000004.1, forward strand.
AGACAGAGGTGAAGCTGGAGATAACGTAGGTCTATTGTTGAGAGGTATTGAAAAAACTGACATCAAGAGAGGTATGGTAATCGCTAAGAAAGATTCTGTTAAACCACACAAAAAATTCAAAGCTTCTGTTTATATCCTTTCTAAGGAAGAAGGTGGACGTCACACTCCATTCCACAACAAGTACCGTCCTCAGTTCTACGTAAGAACTACTGACGTTACAGGTGAGATCTTCTTACCAGAAGGAGTAGAAATGGTAATGCCTGGTGATAACTTAGAGATCACTGTAGAATTGTTACAGCCAATCGCTCTTAACGTAGGTCTTAGATTTGCGATCAGAGAAGGAGGTAGAACAGTTGGTTCAGGTCAGGTTACTGAAATCTTAGACTAATCATCTTAAAATAAATAAAGCTTCCGAAAGGAAACTCTCGGAAGCTTTTTATCTACGGGCATCGTCCAATGGTAGGATACCGGTCTCCAAAACCGTTGATCAGGGTTCGAATCCTTGTGCCCGTGCAAATATAAATTATGAGTTCATTTATCGATTTTTTAAAAGGTTCTTATATCGAATTCAGACATAAAGTTGAATGGCCAAAATGGTCTGACTTGCAGTCGTCTACAATTGTCGTAACTATTGCAACAGTAATCTTGGCATTATTTACCTTTGGGGTTGACGAATTGTTTTCTAAATCAATTAGCAACATAATAGGAATGCTAATTAACGTGTTCAACTAAAAAAGTATTTTCCCATAATGAGCGAATTGAAATGGTATGTGCTGAAAGCAATCAGCGGACAGGAAAATAAAGTGAAAAACTATATTGAGACAGAAATCAAACGTTTAGGGTTTGAGCAGTACGTTACTCAAGTGGTTATTCCTATGGAAAAGGTTATTCAAATTAGAAACGGAAAAAAAGTTCCTAAAGAGAAACCTTATTATCCTGGGTACTTGATGGTTGAAGCTGATCTAATGGGTGAAATTCCTCACGCTATTAAGAACATTCCCGGAGTTATTTCTTTCTTAAGTTTAACGAAAGGAGGAGATCCTGTTCCAATGAGAAAATCTGAGGTTAACAGAATGTTAGGCAGAATGGATGAGCTTTCAGAATTTGCAAGCGATGTTGAAATTCCTTATATTGTAGGTGAAAACGTTAAAGTAATTGACGGACCTTTCAACGGATTCAATGGAACAGTTGAGAAAATTCTTGAAGATAAAAAGAAAATCGAAGTTTCTGTATTGATCTTCGGAAGAAAAACTCCAATGGAGTTAAGTTTTATGCAAGTAGAAAAAGTGTAATAATTGCTTTTATAATAAAATTTAAAGACTGCTGAAAAGCGGTCTTTTTTTATTTTAAACTGAAAAAAATCAATTAATATGCTAAGATTACTCTAATTAAATATAATTAAAATTGCTATAAACCAATTATTTAAAAGATTTTTAATATAAATGTTTACATAATTTGTTATAATTTAAGGATATCTTTGTAACCTTAGAACTTTAATAGATGAATCCGAAATTTTTACTTTTTGCTTTTATGATATTTTTTTCATTAGTAAAAGCACAAAACGAATTTATTACAATATGGAAACCAAGTAATCCTACAATTGGTAATCTAAATACAACTTCTACACAGATTAAATTTCCGGGAATAGGAACCAATTATACTATTTACTGGGAAGAAGTAGGGTATTTGTCACATAATGGAACATTAAGTAATATTACTTCAACAGCAGGGAATCCTGTATTGATTAATTTTGGAACTCCGCAAAATCCTACTGCTTCTAATGCAACATACCGAGTTAAAGTTAGCAATGGAAGTGGAATTTTTTCACAAATTAAATTTTATAATAATGCTTTTGTTGGTGATACTAATAAAATAATCAATTTAGTACAATGGGGAAATATAACGTGGACAAGCATGGCAAATGCTTTTTACACATGTGGTAATTTAGATGTTACTGCTACAGATATTCCAAATTTATCTGGTGTTTCTGACTTTTCACAAATGTTTAGAGGTTGTGATAGCCTTATTGGAAATATAAGTTTTAATCAATGGGATATGAGTTCTGCAACTAATCTGAGTTATATGTTTCTTTTTGCAAAATTTAATCAGCCCATAGGAAACTGGAATACCAGTAATGTTACGAATATGGAAGGAATCTTCAATTTTGGATTAAAATTTAATCAGCCTATAGGAAATTGGAATACGGGAAATGTTACTAATATGAGCTATATGTTTAAAGGTGCCGCTGCATTTAATCAACCTATAGGAAACTGGAATACAAGCAAAGTTACCAATATGTATTATATGTTTGGAGGTGCTACAGTTTTTAATCAACCTATAGGAAATTGGAATACAGGGAATGTTACAAATATGAGTTATATGTTTTCTGATGCTACAGTCTTTAATCAGCCTATTGGAAGTTGGAACACAGAGAATGTTACTAATACGGATTCCATGTTTAATTATGCTAGTTCTTTTGATCAAAATCTTGATACTTGGAATACAGGGAATATGACTAATATGGGTGCAATGTTTTATAAAACCAGCTCTTTTAATAAACCGATGGGTAGTTGGAATTTAATACACTTAACTTCTGCTTCTAGTATGCTTTATTTAACGGCTCTTTCTTGTATTAATTATGATAAAACTCTAATGGGATGGGCAAATAATCCAAATACTCCAAGTAATATCAATTTAGGAAATGCTGCTTCGTTAAAGTATTCTGCTAATTCAGTGACAGCCCGAAATATCTTAGTCAATTCCAAAGGATGGACTATCACTGGTGATGTTTATGATGCAACTTGTGCTCCTCCGTTAGCAACTTCCGAGACAACTGCAAAAGAAGACTTTATACTTTATCCGAATCCTGTGAAAAATGTACTTTATTTAAAGTCAGAAAAGAAAATGTATGATATCAAGATCTATACAATGGATGGCAGAATGGTAAAAGATATTAAACATGCTAATACATCCATTGATGTAGGTGATCTGGCTAAAGGAAATTATATCATTAAAATGATGATAGAAAAAGAAATAAGAACTGAAAAGTTTATTAAAGAATAACAGATAAGCTATTTATTTTATTTTTTTCCTATATATTTGGTCTACTGAATATTCTATTATGAAAAAGACACTTTATTTTTTTTCTTTCTATACACTGTTGCTCTTTGGTACCCTGAAAGCTCAAACTATTGCAGTAAGTACAAGCTGCGGACCACAAAATATTAATTTTAGTGGAATTCAAAATTCAAAAAATGCATACAGTGGATCTACCCCTGGAAATGGTTTCAATCTACAAATTTTTTGGGATGCCACTACTTCAAGATGGGTTACGCAAGGTTGGCAAGGTGCTTATGACATAAATTATACCAGTTCATTGAATACAAGTCCAAATCCCCCATCATTTTCAACTGGAAATTGGATTTCGTATGGATTTAGCGGTTTTTGTCCATTGACTGGATTAAGCGGTAATGGTACTACCTCAATAAATGCAGCAATTGTAGTAACAAATGCCACATGTGGTAATTGTAATGATGGTATAGCATCAGTAACACCAAGTGGTAGCGTAGCACCATACATATTCTCATGGTCACCAAGTGGTGGTAATGCAGCAACAGCAAATAATCTTTCACAAGGTAATTATGTAGTTACAATAACAGGAGCTGACAATAACTCAATTCAAAAAAATATTACTATTGGTAATGCACTTGCTACTAGTGAATCTCAGCTACAAAACAAAGTTGATGTTTTCCCAACATTAGCAAAGGATTTTATTATAATAAATTCTGATCTTAATTCACTATCTAAAGCTGAATTGTATGATTTTGCAGGAAAAAAAGTAATGGATATCTTATTAAAAGACTCTACTACTAAAGTAGATGTTTCAGGACTTTCTGCTAGTGTATATTTTTTAAGGTTACAAACAAAAGAAGGAATAAAGATTCAGAAAATAATTAAACAGTAGGTTTAATTATGATTAATTTGTATTTACTTCTACCAGAAAATTATTAAAGAATAGACAGAAGCTGCTTAATTTTTGCTCATGAAAGTAGTCTTTAGGATAAAATAGAAAGTTTATTTTATTCGATATATTCTCATAATCAGTGATTTCCATTTTTTTATGTACCTTAGTTGTATATATTTCTAATGGAAGCAAGATTTTTACTTTTTGCTTTTTTGATGTTTTTTTCATCATTAAAAGCTCAGAATGAATTTGTTACTGTCTGGAAACCTGCTAATCCTACAATGGGTAGCCTGAATACAACTTCCACTCAGATTAAATTTCCAGGAAAGGGAACCGATTATACTATTTACTGGGAAGAAGTTGGATATCCAGTGCACTCTGGAAACTTGAACCACATTACTTCAACAATTGGAAATCCTGTACTGATCGATTTTGGAGCACCTAATAATCCCGTTCTTGCTGATGCAACATATATTGTAAAAATAAGCAATGGTAACGGCAGCTTTTCTCAAATTAAATTTTTTGATAATGGCTATGTAGGTGACATTAAAAAAATTATTCAGGTATCTCAATGGGGTAATATCGCCTGGACAAGTATGGCCAGTGCATTTTTCTATTGTTCGGAATTAGACGTCACTGCTACGGATATTCCCAATCTCACCAATGTTTCAGATTGTTCTCAAATATTTCGAGATTGTAGTAGTCTTGTTGGAAATGCAAGTTTTAATGCATGGGATACGAGCTCAATAACAAATATGAACCATATGTTTTGTTTTGATCCTCTTTTTAATCAACCTGTAGGAAATTGGGATACAAGCAATGTTACTACTATGAATAGTATGTTTACTGGCGCTGCTGCTTTTAATCAGCCCATAGGAAACTGGGATACAAGCAATGTTACCAATATGACTGGAATGTTTTATAATGCAATATCATTTAATCAGCCCATAGGAAACTGGAATGTAGGCAATGTTTTGTATATGAACGGATTATTTTTAAATGCCATTTCCTTTAATCAGCCCTTAGGAAACTGGAATATAGGAAATGTCTATTTATTGAACGATATGTTTTCTAATGCCGTGTCATTTAACCAGCCCATAGGAAACTGGAATACAAGCCACGTTACTATTATGAATCACATGTTTGCTAATGCTACATCTTTTAATCAGCCCTTAGGAAACTGGAATACAGTAAATGTTACGGTTATGAGCAGTATGTTTAACAATGCCACTTCTTTTAATCAACCGATAGGAAACTGGAATACGGCGAATGTGTCAAATATGAACAGTATGTTTAACAACGCTACTTCTTTTAATCAGTATATAGGAAACTGGGATACAGCAAATGTCTTAAATATGGGATATATGTTTTCTAATGCTACCGTTTTTAATCAATCTTTAGAAAATTGGAATTTATCAAAACTAAACGCATTTAATGCAGCTAATGATATATTTTCTTTATCAGGGCTTTCATGTGTTAATTATGACAATACATTAATAGGCTGGGCAAATAATCCCAATACGCCTATTAACATCAATTTAGGTAATGCTGCTCCATTAAAATATTCTTCTAATTCAATCGCATCGAGAAATATTTTAATAAATTCAAAAGGCTGGAATATTGTTGGGGATATATATATTCCCAATTGTAATTCATTGGGGACTTCTGACGCAAAAACTGAAGATGATTTTATAATTTATCCCAATCCTGTAAAAACAATATTGTATTTAAATTTGGGAAAAAAAGTTTTTGATATTAAAATATATACCTCGGAAGGTAGAATGATAAAAAGTATTAAGCATATTAATACAGCTATTGACGTAAGTGACCTTCCAAAAGGAAATTATATTATAAAAGTGATGGGAGAAGAAATGAGAATTGAAAAGTTTATTAAAGAATAAATATGACTGTTCATTTTTTTATTTAAGAAACATATAGATGGCATTGATGTTTAAACTCCTTACAGTATAGGTGAAAAGTTAAAGTAATTGATGAACCTTTCAATGGAACAGTTGAGAAAATTCTTGAAGATAAAAAGAAAATTGAAGTTTCTGTATTGATCTTCGGAAGAAAAACTCCAATGGAGTTAAGTTTTATGCAAGTAGAAAAAGTATAATTAAATAGTACTTTTTATATTATAAATTAAATACCACCAAGAGGTGGTATTTTTTTGTTTTATGCAATCTTAAATCAATTTCTACTTAATAATTAAATAATTATACTTAAGAAAATTATAAATCTCTATCCTTAATTTAAGAATTATTATTAACTTTTTAATTATCTCCTTATTTTTTATAATTTTCTATTATTTTTCTATTATTTATATGCTTTTCACTAAGATGAGAATTTAATTGTGTTTTAATTTCATTTTAAGGTGATTTATGTTATTAAATTTACTACTCATTTTTTTTGTTTGTTAGCCTTTAAATAGATTTTAGCAGTGTTTACTTTGATTCAATGTTTAGCATTTATACTTTTGATTCTTTAAAATAAATCATAAGACGATGAAAAAAAAATTATCAATTATTTTGTTATGCATAAGTAGTTTTTATTATGCTCAGGTAGGTATTAATACTACAAATTCTCAAGGTATTTTTCATATTGACGGAAGCAAGGATAACCCAATAACTGGTGCTCCCAGTGTTGTTCAACAATCAAACGACTTTTCAGTTCTTGCATCGTCAGGTTTAGGTACAGGTACAATAACTGTGGGAATTGGTACTACAAATCCTACACAGAGTCTGGATATTGCCAATGGTAATTTAAGAATTAGAAATATAAATAATTCTGTAGGAATTTCCAGTGACAGATTATTAGTAGCAGACCCAAATGGCTTAATAAAAGTAGCAGGAGGAGATTCTTTTTCAGCATCAGACAGTGGAAATAGAATGTTAAACGCTGTAGGAGGAACCGACATAAATGCTGCAAATGATTGGAATGACAATGAATTTACAACATTGAAATTAGATGAATTATATGATCCTCAAAGTGCATACGATTCTACAACCGGCGTATATACTGTTCCAAAAGATGGACTCTACTTTTTATACGGTGTTTGCGGATTTACTACACCTGGAACCGGATCTGGGACTTTTGACGGAACTTCGGGCGATGCTTTTACGGCTTTGTATGTAGATACAGGACGAGTGGCAACAACAAGTACGGTAATTCATAGAGGTAATAAAAATCCTTCTATAACCATGCCTCCAAATAGTAATTTATATTTTTTAACAAGTAACGCCACGATTTGGTTAAAGGTTGGGCAAAAAGTTTCACTACAGTTTTTAACGTATGGAACTAATAATATGGTGGGAAATCTTGGTGATCTAAAAATTAGTAAGGGAAGTTCCCGATTAATCATTAATAAACTTCTTTAATATATAATCAAGTTTTTCTATTTTGTGTTCCCTTCTATACTACTATATCAGTTAGGAGGGTTTTTGGTTTATTGGATGGTGTTTTATTTGACTTAATTATTAGCAAGTGTAATTTTTTTTAAATAATCTTACTAAAAATCAAGTCATTCCGTTTGCTATTTCAAAAATATTTCATAATTTTGCAGTCCGAAAAGTAGGTTTACTTTATGTGAGTGCGGTAACCTACTGAATAATAAATGCTTCCAAACTCATTAATTATTCAAATTAAAAATAAGAAAAATGGCTAAAAAAGTCTTTAAAATGGTAAAACTTCAGGTGAAAGGTGGCGCTGCCAACCCTTCTCCACCGGTAGGTCCAGCATTGGGTTCTGCAGGTGTGAACATCATGGAGTTTTGTAAGCAGTTTAACGGAAGAACTCAAGATAAGCCAGGACAAGTTTTACCTGTAGTAATTACAGTATACGAAGACAAATCTTTTGAATTCGTAATCAAAACTCCTCCTGCAGCAATCCAGTTAATGGATGCGGCTAAGATCAAGGGTGGTTCTGGAGAACCAAACAGAAACAAAGTAGGTGCTGTATCTTGGGCTCAGGTTCAAAAAATTGCTGAAGATAAAATGGCAGATCTTAACTGCTTTACAATGGATTCAGCTCTTTCTATGGTTGCAGGTACTGCTAGATCTATGGGATTAAGAGTAACAGGAACTAAACCAACTAACGCTTAAAACTTAAAGAAATGGCAAAATTAACGAAGAAGCAAAAGGAAGCTTTAAGCAAAGTAGAAAAAGGAAGAATCTATAACCTTGAAGAAGGTTCAGCTCTTGTAAAAGAAGTGAACACTGCAAAGTTTGATGCTTCTGTAGATATCGCTGTAAGATTGGGTGTAGATCCAAGAAAAGCAAACCAAATGGTAAGAGGTGTTGTATCTCTTCCTCACGGAACTGGTAAAGATGTTAAAGTATTAGCTCTTGTTACTCCGGATAAAGAAGCTGAAGCTAAAGCGGCTGGTGCTGATTATGTGGGTCTTGACGAGTACTTACAAAAAATAAAAGATGGTTGGACGGATGTTGACGTTATCGTTACTATGCCAGCTGTTATGGGTAAATTAGGACCTTTAGGTAGAGTATTAGGACCAAGAGGTTTGATGCCTAACCCTAAATCAGGTACTGTAACTATGGAAATTGGTAAAGCAGTAACTGAAGTGAAAGCTGGTAAAATTGATTTCAAAGTAGATAAGTATGGTATTATCCACGCTGGTATTGGTAAAGTATCTTTTGATGCTGACAAGATCAGAGAAAATGCTCAGGAATTAATTTCTACATTGATCAAAATGAAACCAACTGCTGCTAAAGGTGTATATGTAAAAAGCATTTATTTGTCTTCTACAATGAGCCCAGGTATTGCAATTGATACTAAATCTGTTAACTAATATAAATCCTTAAGACAATGACAAAAGACCAAAAAGTTGTAGCAATACAAGAGATCAAAGACTTGCTTCAGGATGCAAAAGTAGTATACGTAGCAGATCTAGACGGATTGAACGCTGCTAAGTCTTCAGAATTCAGAAGACAGGCTTTCAAACAAAATATCAAAGTAAAAGTTGTAAAAAATACACTTTTACAAAAAGCAATGGAGCAGATTGAAGGAGTAGATTACTCTGAAATGTTCCAGACTTTTAAAGGAAACTCTGCATTAATGGTTTCTGAGACTGCAAACGGTCCAGCGAAATTAATCCAAGGGTTCAGAAAGAAAGAAGAGAAGCCAGCTTTAAAATCTGCTTTTGTTCAGGAAACTTTCTACGTTGGAGACGAAAACTTAAATGCACTTGCTAACATCAAGTCTAGAGAAGAAATGATCGGTGAAATCATCGGATTACTTCAATCTCCAATTCAAAGAGTTGTTTCTGCTCTTCAAAACAAACCTGAAACTGTAGAAGCTAAAGCTGAAGAAGCTGCTGCACCTGCTGTGGAAGAAACTCCTGCTGAGGCGGCTCCAGAAGCTCCTGCTGCAGAAAGCACGGAAGAAACTCCAAGTGCTGAATAATTAGACTCAAAAAATTAAATAAAATAATCAACAAAAACATTACAACAATGTCAGATTTAAAAAATTTAGCTGAAACGCTAGTAAACTTAACAGTAAAAGACGTAAATGAATTAGCTACTATCCTTAAGGATGAGTACGGAATTGAACCAGCTGCTGCTGCTGTAGTAGTTGCTGCAGGTGGTGGAGAAGCTGCTGAAGAAAAAACTGAATTCGACGTAATTCTTAAAGCTGCTGGTGCTTCTAAATTGGCTATCGTTAAATTGGTAAAAGATTTAACTGGTGCTGGTCTTAAAGAAGCTAAAGATATCGTAGATGGAGCGCCTGCTGCAATCAAAACTGGTATCTCTAAAGACGAAGCTGAAGCTCTTAAGAAGCAATTAGAAGAAGCTGGTGCTGAAGTAGAATTGAAATAATTCAATTTACACTTAAAATAATAAGCCTGGGCAATTTGCTCAGGCATTTTTTTGTGCATTTTATTCTTTTAAAAATTATGTGGCATGTATATAAGTAATCAAATATTGTTATTTGATGAATATTTATAATTAATTATAATTATTTATTTAATAAAAATTTAAGCTATGTATTGAATAATATAAGTTAAATTGATTGTTTTTGTAATTATTTTACTAATAAAACATTGTTTAAGTTGAAAAAATACTATATTTGCATACGAAAAAAACACACGCACTAATTTGAAAAGAAACTACTTTCTTTTCCAAAGTTATTTCACTATTCTCCTTAATTGTGGGATTATTGTACTAACTGTTGGGAATCTTAAAGCTGGATCACTGTTAACGGTAATCAAACCGTGTAACGAGATCTCCGGCATCCCTCAGCAAGAATCTTTTGCTCGTGATATTTCTGTTAATAAAAATGTTGTAAATGGAAATATACTCTTTAATCACTTTAATAATAGTGTTGAGAAGATAAATGCTTCTATTGTTTATCAAGAAAAAAATAAACTTTCTGATAATTTTTTTGAAAAAATATTCACTCCTTATCATTGTAAGGACTCAAATAAAGACCTGCTGAAAATATCTTATTCTGAATGTGATAATAATGACGTTTTAGAATATGTATTTTCATCTCAAAATCAACTGAAAGAAAGAATAAATTTAACTTATAATGTAGACTTTAAAATTTTTAAGATATCCAAAAATGGGATTGGATATACTTTACTACTAAAGATTCCGGATAAAATATTTTCTGAAAGTTCTTCTACAAGACTTTCTTCTGGAATCTCCGTTTAATCAGACTTTTAACGATATAAAATTATTGATTTTTCTCTTTTAAATAAGGGGAAAGGTTATCGGTCTGCTATTTTTTAAAGAAAACACACAAAAAACAACAAATATCATTACAAATGAAAAACAGATTATTCGTTATTTCGATGTTATCCTTTACAGGATTTCTGGCGACTGCGCAAGTTGGCATTAATACTAATCAGGCTCAGGCAACACTAGATGTTGTGGGATCTCCTGCCAATTCAAAATTTTTAGATGGAATTATTGCTCCAAGATTAACTGGGAATCAATTAAGGGCAAAAAACTATACCACTCTTCAAAGCGGGGCAATGGTATACGTAACCGCTGCGGATAGTGGTCCTACCGGCCAAACCATTAATGTAACCGCTGCTGGATATTACTATTTCGACGGAACAAAATGGGTAAGAACGTCAGAAGGAACCAATGTGGGTACTTTAACAGGTTTTTCATCCGGAAATTTGTCTCCATTGTTTACTACAACTGTATCAAACCCTTCTACGAATCCTTCATTGGCATTTAATCTTACCAATGCTCCTGCAAATTCTATTTTTGGAAATAATACAGGTTCAGCGGCAGCTCCGGCTTATTTTTCTGCTTCATCTTTAGCTTTGGCGGGAGATGTTACGGGAACTTTAGGTGCTACAACAGTCGTAAAAATCAACGGATCCCCGCTGGGGACTACATCAACAGCTACTACAGGACAGGTTTTAACTTTCAATGGTACAAATTGGGTTCCTGCTACTCAAACACAGTCTAATGACTGGAAGGTTTTAGGAAATGCAGGTACAACAGCTACTTCAGCTGCTTTAGGAGCTACCATTGCATCGGGTAATTTCTTAGGAACAACTGATGCTCAGAATTTAGTTTTTGCTACAGGTAATAATGTGAAAGGTATTTTGGATACTAACGGAACATTAAATGGGGGAAATGCAAATACTTCTGCTCCTTATGCTTCTTTCTCTTGGGGATCAAATAATACATTTTCTAATACCTCTTCATCAAACATAGCTTTAGGTAGAGGAAATACGGTTGCCGCTCAGGCTGCTAATTTTCCTGGAGTAGCGATCGGTGCTTCAAACTCTGCTTTAAATGGTGCGAAAGTAATAGGAAATTCCAATTTTGCTACAGATTCAAATACCGTTGTTTTAGGAAATAATAATGGAACATCAAGTGCTAATGTAAGCGGAATTAACGTAGGAAATTCTAACGTAAACTCCGGTGGTTTTGCCTTCGGTACAGGAAATAGCGTAACATCAAATAACTATACTTTCGGTAATGCCAATACGGCAAGTGGTGCAGCAGGAGCTATTGGATTTGGATTTGGAGCGAATGCTGTTATTCCAAATCAGACAGTTTATGCAAATACAACTCATACTTTTTCTGGTTCAGGAGTAATAGGTACGGCAATTACTGATGTGGGAGTTAACATGACGCCGAGTGCTACTAATATTGCTGATTTGGAAGTAAGTAAAGGTGTTTTATTAAAAGGAATAACTCCGCCAGTGGTTGCTGATTGCAACGCAAGTAACGAAGGTACAATTGTATATGGGAAATCAGGAACTACCGGAAACTTTTATGGTTGCAAGCAGACTGGGGGTGTTTTTGCTTGGCAGACATTATAAAAACAAACACAATAATTAACAAAAACAAACAAGAAAAAATGACAAAAAAATTATTCGGGAGAATTACGGCGTTCTTAATGACGCTTGTAGTATCTGTAATGGCTTTTGGTCAGGGTTACACGCCTATACGAGGTATGGGTGTAGAAGCAAAACCTGTGAACGGAAGCGGAATTTGTTTAGCATGCTACAATGGAAGCATGAATCCTGTTATCGATTCTAATCTTGATAACAGTGTAAGTATGGGTAGCTTTGCTACTTTGGTAAGTGGAAACGGTATTTCGGTAAAAAACACAAACACAACATATCCGGCAGGTTATATTACCGGTTTTAATGTAGATTTAGGAACGAGCGTTATCACGGCAAGCTTTCTAAGCGGAATTAGAATCAGTACATACAAAGCTGGAGTTCTTCAGGAAACGTCAACAAACACAACATTGCTTTCTGTTCCTGCATTTGGAGGAAGTAAAACAAGAATTTTCTTACATTTTAAAACTTCAAAAGAGTTTGACGAAGTAAGATTATATCAAGTAAACGTACTTTCTGTGTTCAGTGCATTGAATGTGTACTATGCTTTTGCTTTTGATCCGGCTAAAGTTCCGACTGATAATAATGGAATTTGTGATGATATCATTGCTGGAAGCGGTGTAGACGGAAATGTATCTGGAAGCAGCAGTTTCTTGGCTCCACTTTCTTATGTGAACAACAGAGAGAAAATTGGTGACGGAGACAAAAATTCTTACGGATCAATTGTTTTACCTGCAGGATTATTGGGATCTTATTCTGTTGGAGTTTTAGATAAAAATCAGGTATATCCGGCTGGTAACAAAGCAGGATTCGTAATCGAGCCTGATGATCAGGGAAAACTGTTAAGTGCAGAATTCTTAAAAAACATAACTGTTGAAACTTATTTATTCGGGCAACTGCAAGATTCTAAAAACCTTAGTGATGGAGGGGGACTTATTAACATTAAAGTATTGAGATTTGGTTCCAATAAACAAAAAATATCTCTTACTGCTACAAAACCTTTTAACGAGGTTAGACTTAAAATAACACAAACTGTCGGAGTAAACTTTGGTGCTTTAAAAGTATATTATGCTTTTGAAGAGCCTCAGGGATGCGACTGTAACGAAAATATTCAGACTTCCGGAACGTCAAGACTAGGAGATATTGTTCCCGGTGCTTCTTGGACGGGCGCTTCCGGAACTATTTTCGGATTAACAAATATTACAAACACAGGAAATGTTGTAGATACAAATACTTCAAATTTTGCGACTGTAAATTTCTCACCAATCAATCTTTTGATTCCAACGGTAAGACTTACTGTAAAAAGTAACACAGGAGATTATCCTGCAGGAACTTTTGGAGGTTTTACGTTAACGAAAAGTGCTAATTTATTTACAATTAATGCTTTAGATTATATTACAATTACTTTTTATAAAGGAACAACTGTTACAGAATCCAGAACTTCTGGAGGATTGTTCAGCGGACAGTTTTTTACTTCTGCAACCAATCAGTTTTATGTAGGATTTACTGCTACAAAAGCATTCGACAGAATGAAAATAGAGATCAATCCCGGAATCGGAGTTACTCTAGCTCAACAATATTATATTCACAATGCATTTGTTCAGTTGGATGATGATCAGGACGGAGTTCCAAACTGTAACGACAAATGTCCGAACGGTGATGACAGTATTGACAACAACGGAAACGGTATACCTGACTGTGCGGAAGGATGTTCTGTATTAAATGACAAATCTCCGGTTCTGGATTCTGATGGCGACGGTATTCCTGATGCTTGTGATGGTGATGCTGATAACGACGGTATTCCAGATGCTTTGGAAGATCTTAACCACAATGGGAAATTTGAAGACGATGATGTAGATGGTGATAAATTGGTGATTGCGAACTTAGGTGACGGAATTTCAAGTTATTTAGACTTAGATTCTGATAATGATGGAATTTTAGACTTATTCGAATCAGGTATTCCAACTTCTGTAATCAATCAAATCGATGCAGATCATAATGGAGTTATTGATGCTGGTGTTGCAGCAGGAAGTAACGGTATTGCAGATCTTTTAGAAACTTCACCGGATTCAGGAGTAATGAAATATCCTCTAATGAATACAGACGGAGATGACAAACCTGATTTTGTTGATTTAAAATCAAACAATGCAGACTACGATCTTTATGTTATCGGAAAAGATAATTTGGATGATCTTGGAGCTGGATTTATTTCTAAAATAAATGATGCAGACTTAGATGGTATTCAGGCAGTTGTGGATAATGATTTAATTAAAAAAGGATCTCCAAATTCTCCACTTTCTCCTTACGCATCTTTTGCAAAAACCGGAGCTAAAATGTCAGCAAAAGCTACAACAGATATTTCTGCTGTCGTGAATGATATTAAAGTATATCCAAACCCTGTAAGATCTGGTGAAAATGTTTACATCAAATCTTCAGGTGCTAAAGAAGACGGAACATACACAATGTTCTCGGCTCAAGGACAATTAATCAAATCGGGCAAATTCTCTGGAGATGCCGAAATCAATACATCTTCACTACCTACGGGTATGTATATCATTAAAGTAGAGACTAAATCAGTTGTGAAATCTTACAAGGTTATTGTGAAATAATTTTTAAAAAGTTTCTACAGAAAGGCCACCCGAAAGGGTGGTTTTTTCAAATAACACCCCTTAATTTCAAATTAAAACATAAATAGATATTATTCAAAATAACCGTATCAGAACTCCTTATAATAACGATTAGTATAAAATTTAACACAAAAAACTAAAAAAATGAAGAAAATTATCTCACTTATGGCAATGTTGCTGTTTGTCTGCAATGCATTTGCTCAGAACTACAAACCTATCCGAGGAATGGGGATTAGAGCTTATCTTGCACAAAACGGACAGTGTGTTGCGGCATCTAATCCAACCAATATTTATTCTGTAATAGATTCAGATACGGATAATGGGGCAAGCTTAGGTACATTATTAAATAACACATCGAGTAATGGTATTTCCATTATTAATAACAATACTACGTATCCGGCAGGATCGGTTACGGGTTTTAATGTAGATATGGCAAACAGTGCTATTACTTCTACAGTATTGAATGCTCTTAGTATTGCAACTTACAAAAATGGTGTTCTTCAGGAAACATCTGCGGCAGGTTCTCTGTTGTCAGTTCCTGCATATGGCGGAAGAAAAGCCAGATCATTCTTACATTTTAAAACAACTAAAGCTTTTAATGAAGTAAGATTATTAAGATCAGGAAGCAGTACTTCTTGCAATGCATTGAATGTGTATTATGCATTTACATGTGACTCAAATAATATCAAACTGGAAAACAATGGTGTTTGCGATGATATTATTGGTGGCGGATCTTTTGTAGATTCTGATACCAATATCTCATGCAGCAGCAATATGACTTCTCCTTTATCTGTTGTAACGGATAGAGACAAGATCAGCGACGGAAGTAAAAGTTCTTTCGGAACAATTACTTTGCCTTCTGGTTTTATGGGGAATTTCAGTATTGGAGTTTTTGATAAAAGCCAATATTATCCTGCAGGAAATAAAGCAGGTTTTGTTATTGCTCCGGCGAACGCAAATTCAGTTTTAACAGAAAGAATGCTTGATAATCTTGTGATAGAAACGTATATGTTTGGTCAGTTACAGAATTCTCAATCTTACAATGACGGTGTTGGAGGTATGACTGTTTCTTCATTAAGTCTTAGCG
This sequence comes from Chryseobacterium sp. GW823-FHT05E08, assembly GCF_058795655.1. NCBI lineage: Bacteria > Pseudomonadati > Bacteroidota > Flavobacteriia > Flavobacteriales > Weeksellaceae > Chryseobacterium > Chryseobacterium sp. GW823-FHT05E08. Next base: position 219,575 of record NZ_JBXAHY010000004.1, read on the forward strand.
GAAATAAGCAAAAACTTTCAATCACTACAACGAAACCTTTTAATGAAGTAAGATTAAAGATTTCTCAAAACTCAGGTTGCTCTTCTATGGGAGCTTTAAAAGTGTATTATGCTTTTGAAGAGCCTCAAAGTTGTGACTGTACTCAATATCTTCAGTGTAACAGAACGGCTCCGTATAAAGGAAATCTACTTTGTGGAAACCTTCCAAATGGTGGATTATATTGTGGAAAACGTGAGCCCTGGACAGGAACTTGGAGTACTTCAACTTCTTATTTAGGAGTTTACAATCCTGAAAATATAGTAGATTCTAATGCTTCAAATTATGCTACTTTCTCAGTTCCTTCCAATAAAAATAATATCACGGGAAATTTTGCAGTAGAATCTGTTGGAACAACATATCCGGCAGGAACATTTGCAGGGTTTACGATTGCTAAGAATATTTCTACGGATTGGAGTTCTCTTGGGGTGATTTCTGTTCAGCTGTACAACGGAAATACTTTGGTTGAACAAAAAAGTACAGTGAATAATGATTTAAAATTAATTACTGTTTCAGGAGGAAAAACGATTGTAGGATTTAAATCTACAAAAGCATTCAACAGAATAAGACTTTCAATTAAACATACGGCAAAAATCTGTCAGTGTATTAATTACTACATCTATAATGTATTTGTTGAATTGGATTCTGACGGAGATGGAGTTCCTGATTGTAGAGATATTTGCCCTGGTGGAGATGACAACATCGATACAGATGGAGATGGTATTCCAGATGCTTGTGATACAAAAAGCTGTGTTGCTGATAACGATAAAAGTTCTACAATAGATACAGATGGCGACGGTATTCAAGATGCTTGTGATGGCGATTCTGATAACGATGGTATTCCTGATGCTTGGGAAGATCTTAATGCTAACGGAAGATTCGAAGATGATGATGTAGACGGAGATGTTATCGTGATTCCTGTATTGGGCGACGGTATTTCAAGTTATTTGGATCTTGATTCTGATAATGATGGAATTTTAGACTTATTCGAATCGGGTATTCCAACTTCTGTAATCAATCAGATTGATGTTGATCATAATGGAGTTATTGATGCTGGTGTTATGGTTGGAACTAATGGTATTGCCGACATTTTAGAAACTTCCCCAGACTCAGGAGTGATGAAATATCCTCTAATGAATACAGACGGAGACGATAAACCGGATTTTGTTGATCTAAAATCTAACGGAATTGAATATGACCTTTACGCGATCAGCAAAAGTGTTTTTGATGACCTTGGAGCAGGATTTATTTCAAAAATAAGTGATGCTGATACAGATGGTATTCAGGCTGTTGTAGATACAGATCTTGTAAGAAGAGGTGCACCGAATTCTCCACTTTCACCTTACGCTGTATTGGCTAAGACTGCAAAAATGGGTATGGAAGCGAAAAAAGCTGCAATTGTAACGAATGAAACTGTTGCAGTTGCAAATGACATCAAAATACATCCTAATCCTGTAAAAGCAGGTGAGAATCTTAACGTAAAATCTTCTGAGGAGGGAGTTTTCACCATATTCTCAGCTCAGGGACAATTAGTAAAAACCGGTACTTTTAAAGGAAATGCAGAGATTTCTACCTCTTCATTACCTTCAGGAATGTACATGATCAAAATAGAGACTAAATCTACAGTAAAATCTTATAAAGTTATTGTAAAATAATTTCTTGAGATAGTTTTAGTAATAAGGTGAGGTCGTCCAATTTGGGCGGCCTTTTTTATTTGTGTGAATTTTTTAACTGCTTTAAAATGAAAGAGTTTTATTTGTGAATATAGATAAGTTTTTGTATCTTTGCCAACTCTTTTGGCGCTAATAATTGTTTGTGAATCTATAATATATTAAATATCAACTCTTTCGTAATTATGAAAGGGATTTTAATTTTGTAGATATTGCGGTAATTTCTGCCTCAAAAAGTAAAATTTAAAAATATTTTGCATTACGCTGTGAAAAGATATACCAGCGTTGCAGTTAGAATTAGAGTATAGGAATAAAGAATTAAGATTAAAGACCACTTCTGATAGCGCCAAACATCAAATGTCTTTTATCTTGCCTCTTTTATCTGACAGTCTTTTTCTGATATTTTTTGTATAAATCAAAATATTTTTTAACCCTTTCTTTAAAAGTTTTATGAGTAAAACAACATCAACAACTAGGGGGAATCAGAGAATTAATTTCTCTTCAGCGAAAGGAAAAATTATTACTCCAGACTTCTTGGATATCCAATTAGAGTCGTTTAAAGAGTTTTTCCAGCTTGATACGCTTCCTGAAGACAGAAAAAAAGAAGGTCTGCACAAGACTTTCCAAGAAAATTTCCCGATTACCGATTCTAGAAACCAATTCGTTTTGGAATTCTTAGATTATTTGGTAGATTCTCCACGTTATTCAATTAATGAGTGTGTAGAAAGAGGATTGACGTATTCAGTTCCTCTTAAAGCAAGACTTAAACTGTATTGTACAGACCCTGAGCACGAAGATTTCCAAACTGTGGTTCAGGATGTATATTTAGGCCCGGTTCCTTACATGACGGATAGTGGTTCTTTCATCATCAATGGTGCTGAAAGAGTTATTGTTACGCAGTTGCACCGTTCACCTGGTGTATTCTTCGGACAGACTTATCACGCTAACGGAACGAAGCTTTACTATTCAAGAATTATCCCTTTCAAAGGATCTTGGATGGAATTTACTACGGATATCAACAGCGTAATGTATGCGTATATTGACCGTAAGAAAAAATTACCATTAACTACTTTATTAAGAGCTATCGGATTTGAATCTGATAAAGACATTCTTCAGATCTTCGACCTTGCGGAAGAAGTGAAGGTTTCTAAAGCTGCTCTTAAAAAAGTTGAAGGAAGAACATTGGCTGCGAGAGTATTGAACACTTGGTTCGAAGATTTCGTAGACGAAGATACGGGAGAGGTTGTTTCTATCGAAAGAAACGAAATCATCCTAGACAGAGAAACTATTCTTGAAAAAGAACACTTAGATCTTATTCTTGATGCAGGTGTGAAATCTATCTTGATTCACAAAGAAAATGCAAATGAATTCTCTATCATCCAGAATACATTACAGAAAGACCCTACGAACTCTGAAAAAGAAGCAGTAGAGTATATTTACCGTCAGTTAAGAAATGCAGATCCACCCGATGAGGAAACTGCAAGAGGAATTATTGAAAAATTATTCTTCTCTGAGCAAAGATATTCACTTGGTGAAGTAGGACGTTACAGACTAAACAAAAAGTTAGGTCTTAATATCCCGACTACAACTGAGGTTCTTACAAAAGAAGATATCATTGCGATTGTAAGACACTTAATCGAATTGGTAAACTCTAAAGCTGAGGTTGATGATATTGACCACCTTTCTAACAGAAGAATTAAAACTGTTGGAGAGCAATTAGCAGGACAATTCGGTGTAGGTCTTTCAAGAATCGCTAGAACGATTAAGGAAAGAATGAACGTTAGAGATAACGAGATATTTACACCTTTAGATCTAGTAAATGCTAAGACATTAACATCAGTTATTAACTCATTCTTTGGTACCAACCAGCTTTCTCAGTTCATGGACCAAACCAACCCACTATCAGAGATCACGCACAAGCGTAGACTTTCTGCACTAGGGCCTGGTGGTTTATCAAGAGAAAGAGCAGGTTTCGAGGTGCGTGACGTTCACCATACTCACTACGGAAGAATTTGTCCTATTGAAACTCCGGAAGGGCCAAACATTGGTTTGATCTCTTCTTTAGGTATCTATGCGAAAATTAATAACTTAGGTTTCATCGAAACTCCATATAGAAAAGTAGAAGGCAGTACAGTAGATCTTAATGCTGATCCTATTTATCTTAATGCAGAAGACGAAGAAGATAAAGTAATTGCTCAGGCAAACGTTGAGTTGAATGATCAGGGAGAATTCCAAACTGATAGAATTATTGCAAGACTAGATGGTGATTACCCTGTAGTTGAGCCTTCTCAAGTTAACCTTATCGACGTTGCACCAAACCAGATTTCTGGTATTTCAGCTTCATTGATTCCTTTCTTGGAACATGATGATGCGAACCGTGCGTTGATGGGATCAAACATGATGCGTCAGGCAGTTCCATTATTGAAGCCACAGGCACCGATCGTAGGTACTGGTCTTGAGCAGCAAGTTGCGAAAGATTCAAGAATCTTGATTAATGCTGAAGGTAACGGTACTGTTGAGTATGTAGATGCAGACAAGATTACTATTAAATATGAAAGAAGCGATGACGAAGATCTAGTATCTTTCGAATCTGCTACTAAAACATATAACTTAACTAAGTTTAGAAAAACTAACCAGAGTACAACAATTACACTAAGACCAAACGTAAGAATTGGTGAAACAGTGCAAAAAGGACAGGTACTTTGCGACGGTTATGCTACTGAAAAAGGAGAATTAGCTCTTGGTAGAAACTTAGTAGTTGCGTTCATGCCTTGGAAGGGTTACAACTTTGAGGATGCGATCGTAATTAACGAAAAAGTTGTACGTGAAGACTGGTTTACTTCAATCCACGTGGATGAGTATTCTCTTGAAGTTCGTGATACTAAATTAGGTATGGAAGAACTTACAGCAGATATTCCTAACGTTTCTGAAGAAGCTACAAAAGATCTTGATGAGAACGGTATGATCAGAATTGGAGCTGAGGTGAAACCTGGTGACATTATGATCGGTAAGATTACTCCAAAAGGAGAATCAGACCCAACTCCTGAAGAGAAACTTCTTAGAGCAATCTTTGGTGACAAAGCTGGTGATGTTAAGGATGCTTCATTGAAAGCAGACTCTTCATTAAGAGGTGTTGTTATCAACAAAAAATTGTTCTCTAGAAATATTAAAGACAAAAAGAAAAGAACTGAAGAAAAACTTAAACTTGAAGAAATTGAAAACACTTACAAGGCTAAGTTTGATGAGTTAAGAAATACTTTAATTGAAAAATTAAATACACTTGTAAGCGGGAAAACTTCTCAAGGGGTTCAAAATGACCTTGATGAAGAGATCATCGGTAAAGGTGTGAAATTTACTCACAGATTATTAACTTCAGTTGAAGATTACGTAAACGTAAGCGGTGCAGATTGGACAGTAGATAACGATAAGAATGAATTAATCAAACAATTAATTCACAATTATAAAATCAAGTTCAACGATATCCAAGGGGTTAAAAACCGTGAGAAATTCGCAATTTCTATCGGAGATGAGCTTCCAGCAGGTATCATGAAGTTGGCTAAAGTTTATATCGCTAAGAAACGTAAATTGAATGTAGGGGATAAAATGGCAGGACGTCACGGTAACAAAGGTATCGTTTCAAGAATCGTTCGTGAAGAAGATATGCCATTCCTTGAAGACGGAACACCAGTAGATATCGTATTGAATCCACTTGGGGTACCTTCTCGTATGAACATCGGACAGATCTATGAAACAGTTCTTGGATGGGCTGGTCAGAAATTAGGGATGACGTTCGCTACACCAATCTTTGATGGAGCTACATTAGATCAAATTACTGAGTACACAGAAAAAGCAGGTCTTCCTAAATTTGGTAACACTCACCTTTATGATGGTGGTACCGGAGAAAGATTTACACAGCCGGCTACAGTAGGTATTATTTACATGCTGAAACTGGGTCACATGGTAGATGATAAGATGCACGCACGTTCTATCGGACCATACTCATTGATTACTCAACAGCCGTTAGGAGGTAAAGCTCAGTTCGGAGGTCAGAGATTCGGAGAGATGGAGGTTTGGGCTCTTGAAGCATTTGGAGCATCAAACATCTTGAGAGAAATCTTGACTGTGAAGTCGGATGACGTGATTGGTAGAGCAAAAACTTATGAAGCTATCGCGAAAGGAGAAGCAATGCCTGAACCAGGTATTCCAGAATCTTTCAACGTATTACTTCACGAGTTACAAGGACTTGGACTTGATGTAAGACTTGAGGAATAATTTTAAATTTTGACGAATGAATTTTGAATCAGTTCAGAATTTATAACCCAAAATTTATAATCCAAAATCTAAAATCTAAAAAATGTCAAATAAAAATAAATCAAGTAGATTTAATAAAATAACCATCGGTTTAGCTTCTCCGGAATCCATTTTACAGGATTCTAGAGGGGAGGTTTTAAAACCGGAAACTATTAATTACAGAACGCATAAGCCTGAAAGAGACGGTTTGTTCTGTGAAAAAATCTTCGGTCCTGTAAAGGATTACGAATGTGCTTGTGGTAAATACAAGAGAATTCGTTACAAAGGGATCGTTTGTGACCGTTGTGGAGTAGAAGTTACGGAGAAGAAAGTTAGAAGAGAGAGAATCGGACACATCAACTTGGTGGTTCCTATCGCTCACATCTGGTATTTCCGTTCTTTACCGAACAAAATCGGTTACCTTTTAGGTATTCCATCTAAGAAATTAGATATGATCATCTATTACGAGAGATATGTTGTTATTCAGCAAGGTATCGCTAAGAAATTAGATGGTTCTGATTTTGATGATAAAGAATTCCTTACAGAAGAAGAATACCTTGATATCATGGAAACTCTTCCTGTAGAAAATCAATATCTTGATGACTCTGATCCGAATAAATTCATCGCCAAAATGGGTGCTGAAGCGGTTGAAGAATTGTTAAAAAGAATTGATCTTGATGCTTTGTCTTTCGACTTGAGACACAAAGCTCACAACGAAGGTTCTAAACAAAGAAGAACAGAAGCTCTTAAAAGATTGAACGTTGTAGAAGCATTGAGAGGTGCTAACACTAGAATGATCAACAGACCGGAGTGGATGATCATGCGTGTACTTCCTGTTATTCCACCAGAATTAAGACCATTAGTTCCATTGGATGGAGGACGTTTCGCTACTTCTGACTTAAATGACCTTTATAGAAGAGTTATTATCAGAAACAATCGTTTGAAGAGATTATTGGAGATCAAAGCTCCGGAAGTAATCTTGAGAAACGAGAAGCGTATGCTTCAGGAATCAGTAGATTCATTATTCGATAATACAAGAAAATCTTCTGCAGTAAAATCTGAATCAAACAGACCATTGAAATCACTTTCAGATTCATTGAAAGGTAAGCAAGGTCGTTTCCGTCAGAACTTACTAGGGAAAAGGGTAGATTACTCTGCTCGTTCGGTAATTGTTGTAGGGCCAAACTTACAGCTTCACGAATGTGGTATTCCTAAAGATATGGCTGCGGAACTTTACAAACCATTTATCATTAGAAAACTAATTGAAAGAGGGATTGTAAAAACAGTAAAATCTGCAAAGAGAATTATTGACAGAAAAGAACCAGTAGTATATGATATCTTAGAAGGTGTAATGAAAGGTCACCCTGTTTTACTAAACAGAGCACCTACTTTGCACAGACTAGGTATCCAGGCTTTCCAACCTAAGATGATCGAAGGTAAGGCAATCCAGCTACACCCGTTAGTAACAACGGCCTTCAATGCCGATTTCGATGGTGACCAGATGGCGGTACATTTACCGTTAGGACCTGAAGCGATCCTTGAAGCTCAGTTATTAATGTTAGGTTCTCAAAATATCTTGAACCCTGCAAACGGTTCTCCAATTACGGTACCTTCTCAGGACATGGTTCTTGGTCTATATTTCATGACTAAAGAATTGAGCTCTACAGAAGATATGAAAGTAAAAGGTGAAGGTCTTGCATTCTATTCTCCTGAAGAAGCGGAAATCGCTTATGCAGAAGGAAAAGTTTCTCTAAACGCTAAGGTTAGATGTAGACTACCTGTTAAAGAAAACGGAGAGATTTCAACTAAATTAATTGAAACTTCTGTTGGTAGAATTTTATTCAACCAAATCGTTCCTAAACAGTCAGGATATATTAATGAACTTCTTACGAAGAAATCATTAAGAAACGTTATCGGTAGAGTTCTTGATGATACAGATTTCCCTACAACTGTGAAGTTCTTGGATGCAATGAAAGACTTAGGGTATTCAAATGCATTTAAAGGAGGTCTTTCATTCTCACTAGGTGACATCGTAGTTCCTGTTGAGAAGAAAGCAATGGTTGCTACAGCAATTTCTACTGTAGATGAGATTAGAGCCAACTATAACATGGGTCTAATTACAGATACAGAACGTTATAACCAGGTAATTGACGTTTGGACAAACACAAACGCAGGATTAACTGAAATGATTATGAGCAGAATGAAAACCGACCAAGGTGGGTTCAACTCTGTATATATGATGCTTGATTCTGGGGCGAGGGGTTCTAAGGAACAGATCCGTCAGTTATCAGGGATGAGAGGTTTGATGGCAAAACCGCAGAAAGCCGGTTCTACTGGTGCGGAGATCATTGAAAACCCGATTCTTGCAAACTTTAAGGAAGGTCTTTCGATCCTAGAATACTTTATCTCTACTCACGGTGCTCGTAAGGGTCTTGCGGATACCGCACTTAAGACTGCCGATGCGGGTTACTTAACGAGAAGATTGGTAGACGTTGCTCAGGATGTTATCATTACTGAAACAGACTGTGGTACTTTAAGAGGTACTGAAGTTACTGCTTTGAAGAAAAATGATGAGATCGTTGAAAGAATTTCTGAAAGAATCTTAGGTAGAGTTTCTCTACATAATATCTATGACCCTGAAAGTGATGAGCTTATTGCTTCAGCAGATCAGGTGATCAATGAGCCATTAGCTAAGAGAATTGAAGAAGCTGGATTAGAAGCTGTTGAAGTTCGTTCACCATTAACTTGTGAAACTAAGAAAGGTATCTGTGCGAAATGTTACGGAAGAAACTTAGCAACAGGTAAAGTAATCCATATGGGTGAAGCAGTAGGTGTAATTGGTGCACAATCTATTGGGGAACCGGGAACTCAGTTAACATTGAGAACCTTCCACCAAGGGGGTACTGCAGGTAACGTATCAGAAAACCCATCAATCGTAGCTAGAAGAGACGGTATCGTTGAAATGGATGATGTAAGAACAATTACATCTGAAGACGAAAGCGGTAACACTGCTGAGGTAGTGGTTTCTCGTTCTACGGAATTTAGATTGGTTGCTGATAACGAAACTAAAACTCCATTGATGATCGCTAACGTACCTTATGGATCTATATTAGCTGTAAAACCAGGTGATAAAGTGAAGAAAGGTGATACTATCTGTAGATGGGATCCGTATAACGCGGTAATTATTGCAGAAACTGCCGGTAAGGTAGAGTATGAAGATATCATCCAGGGTATTTCATTCCAATTGGAAATTGACGAACAGACAGGATTTGAAGAGAAAGTAATCTCTGAATCTAGAAATAAGAAAGCCGTACCTACTCTTAAGGTGGTAGATTCTAAAGGTGTTGAGCAGAAAGCATACAACTTACCGGTAGGAGCCCACTTAATGGTAAACGATGGTGAAAAAATTAAGGCTGGTAAAGTTTTAATCAAGATCCCAAGAAAATCTGCAAAAGCAGGGGATATCACCGGAGGTCTTCCGAGAGTTACCGAATTATTCGAAGCAAGAAACCCTTCAAACCCAGCGGTTGTTACTGAAATCGATGGTGTAGTTTCTTACGGAAAAATCAAGAGAGGTAACCGTGAACTTATCGTTGAAGCAAAAACTGGTGAAAGAAAAATTTATTTAGTTAAATTATCTAACCAGATCTTGGTTCAGGAGAATGACTTCGTAAGAGCTGGTTCACCACTTTCTGACGGTTCAATTACTCCGGACGATATCTTAAGAATCAAAGGTCCAACGGCGGTTCAGGAATATCTGGTAAATGAAATTCAGGAAGTTTACCGTCTACAAGGGGTGAAAATTGATGATAAGCACTTCGAAATTATCGTAAGACAGATGATGACGAAAGTATCTATTGTTGATGGAGGTGATACTCAATTCCTTGAAGGAGCTTTAGAGCACAAATTTGATTTCTTGGAAGAAAACAACAGAGTATTCGGTCTTAAAGTAGTAACTGAAGCTGGTGATTCTAAAGAATTCAAGCCAGGTCAGATGATTACTGCAAGAGAATTAAGAGACGAAAACTCTAAATTGAAGCGTGAAGATCAGGCTTTAGTTGAAGTAAGAGAAGCTTTACCAGCTACAGCAACGCCTGTATTGCAAGGTATTACAAGAGCGGCTCTTCAGACTAAGTCATTCATGTCTGCAGCATCATTCCAGGAAACAACTAAGGTTCTTAACGAAGCAGCAGTTGCTGGTAAGGTAGATTACTTAACAGGTCTTAAAGAGAACGTAATTGTAGGACACAGAATTCCTGCAGGTACGGGTCTTAAAGAGTATCAGAATGTTATCGTAGGTTCTAAAAAAGAATTCGAAGATATTAACTAAAAAGTAAAGAAAAGTTTCAGGATTCGAGTTTAAATTTTAAATTAGAGGCCTGAAACTTTTTAAACAAAAAAATATTTAAAGAAAACATGGACAATCAAAATCAAAATCAAGATCCAAACAACATCAACATCCAACTTAACGAAATGGTAGCTTCAGGGGTATATTGTAACCTTGCTCTAGTAAACCATTCTCCATCTGAGTTTGTTGTAGATTTTATCCAATTAATGCCAGGTGTTCAACAAGCGAACGTGCGTTCAAGAGTTATTCTTGCTCCACTTCACGCTAAGAGAGTATTAGCTGCTCTTCAACAAAACATCACTAACTACGAGCAACAATTCGGAGAGATCAAAGAAGTTGAGCCTTTCGTATTAGGTGGAAACAACGTACAAGCGTAAGATTTTTTCTTAACATACATAAGATGCCCCAATTTATTGGGGCATTTTTTTATTGTAAATTTTTAATATTTCATAATAAAAACGAGTTATTAAATTTAAATACCTTAAAATATCCTAGATTTAGGATTTATTTTAAAACTTTAATCTTAAACATAATATCAATACTACAATTTTATATATTTGTTTTAAATTTGATATAATGGATATGATAGATAATCAGTTTATTCTTAATAAATTTGGGTTTTTGGGTGCTGATTTTTCAACCGAACTACAAAAGCACGGGATTATTACGAATGTCAAGGCAAAGACAGAAATTGTTCGGGACGGACAGAAGAATAAATATGTTCCTTTCGTAATAAAAGGGTCTGTAAAAGTTTTTTCTTTAAACGACGGTCGAGAATTAATTTACTATTACATAAGGCCAAACGACAGTTGTTTGATGACCTTTTCCTCTATTTTTACCGATTACATAAGCCGGGTTTATGCTGTTGCGGAAGAAGAATCTGAAATTCTTTTGGTTCCGGTTTCTGTTGTACACGAATGGTTGATAAGGTTTCCGGAGATCAACAGAATTTTTTATCACGAATATGACAAACGCTTTTCCGACGTAATGAATATGGTGAACGAAGCCGTTTTTCATAGACTCGACAGAAGAGTGTTAAGTTATATTAAACAACAGATTTCTTTAACAGGAAATAATCCGGTAAAGTTAACGCACCGCGAAATCGCCAATAATCTTGGGACTTCCAGAGAAGTTGTAAGCCGAGTTTTGAAAAAAATTGAAAATGAAGGCGAAATTACCCAAACGAAAGAGGGTATCAAAATACCTGTAAATGAAAATGTTAGTCAGTTCTAATAAATAATGTTTAATTGTTTTAATATTACGATTGATAAAAACTATTTACTCGGTGACTTTTATCACACACTTTTGAATTCATAACTCTATAAGTTTGTCTGATTAATTCTAAAAAATTTATATGACAAAAACTTTATTATTTTTGTCGATGCTTTCATCAAGTCTTGCCTTTTCGCAGGAAGATTTGTTGAAAGATATTGACACCATCAAAACAAACACAGACACTTCACAGCCGGCTTTCAAAGGATTACAGGTTGTTACAGCACAATCTACCAAACTTACAGCAAAAAATGAATGGTATATTGTAGTTGCACACCGTTTTGGAGACATCAGTACAGGTTTCAAAAACTTCTTTGGCCTTGATGATGCTTCTACCAAGTTAGGTGCAATTTATGGCGTTACAGACAATATTTCATTAAGTCTTTCAAGAGAAACAAACGGGAAAACCTTTGAGTTAGCCGCCAAATATGGTCTTGTGAAACAAAGTGACAAATTTCCTGTAGATATTGTAGGGTATAATGTTTTGGCGCTTAACACAGATCTTGATAAAGATAATTATCCGCATTTACAGTTCAGTGACAGGCTTTCTTATCTTACGCAGGCTCTGATTTCAAGAAGATTTAATGAGAATTTATCTTTGCAGTTAACACCTTCCTATGTGCACAAGAATCTTTATGAACCAAATATTGAAGATAAAAACCAATTTTTAACAGGATTGGGAGGTAGATACAAAATTTCTAAAAGGATCTCTATCAACGCAGAATATTTTGTGAATTTTGACAATCACAGTGTCTATAAAAATCCTTTATCAGTAGGAATGGATATAGAAACCGGGGGACATGTTTTCCAGCTTGTATTCAGTAATTCTCAGCTTAATTCCGATATCGGATATCTTACGAATGCAGCCGGAAAATGGGAAAAAGGACAGATTTTCTTTGGGTTTAATCTTTATAGAGTTTTTTAATATGAAAAAGATACTATACATACTATCATCAGCAGTTTTATTAATTGCTTGTGAAAGCAGAACCTATGAAGAAATCTCTGATAATACTCCGATCACAGAAACCGTAAGATATACACAAGATGTAAAACCTATTGTTGAAGCCAATTGTATTGGTTGTCATTCTGCTACAGGTTCTGCGTCTTACAAGCCTTTTACTAACTATGATCAGGTGAAGACCAATATTGATGGTATTTTAAATAGAATACAAAGACAAAACGGGGATTCCCAAAAAATGCCTCAGGGCGGATCTTTATCACAGTCACAAATCAATATTTTCATTAAATGGAAAGCCGATGGACTTATTGAAAATTAAAAAAATAGAAAAATGAAAAATCTAGTATTAATTATTGTATCGTTACTGTCTGGTAACCTTGCATTGGCTCAAAAATACAGCTCAAAAACAGGACAGGTAAGTTTTGAAGCTTCTGTTCCGTTATTTGAAGATGTAAGCGCAAAAGATAATAACAACATCGTTATTCTAAATGCCGATACCGGAGAAATTGCTTCTGTTTCTGCTGTGAAGAATTATAAATTCACAGTAAAATTAATGGAAGAGCATTTCAATGAAAATTATGCCGAATCAGCAAAATATCCGAAAGCAACTTTTACAGGGAAGCTTGTCAATTTTGATAAAACTAAACTTTCTGCATCACCACAAAAATATACCGTACAGGGAAAACTTAATTTCCATGGCGTAGATAAAGCGGTTAGTTCATCAGCAACAGTTTATGCTAAAGACGGGAAAATTTATATGCAGGGAGGTTTTGTAGCAAGACCTGCAGATCACAATGTAACAATTCCTAAAATGGTTTCTAAAAAAGTTGCCGAAAATGTGAATGTTAAGTATGATTATGTATTATCAAAACAATGAAAAATTTAATAGTAATTGTAAGTATTTTTCTGAGTTTTTCATTCGTATCTGCTCAGGAAAAAGCAAAATCAATTTTTGATATTGCAAGGAGTGGTAGTGTCGCTGAAGTTAAAGATTTGATGAAAAAAAATCCTAATGTCATCAATGAAACCAATGAATCTGGCTTTTCTCCACTCATTTTAGCATGCTACAGAGGCAACACGGAAGTGGCTAAGTTTTTGATGGATAACGTAAAAGATATCAATTATAAAAGTCAGGAAGGAACTGCTTTGGCAGGGCTTTCTGTAAAGTATAATAAAGATTTGGTGGAGTATTTATTAAATAAAAATGCTGATCCAAATATTGCGGATGCCACAGGATCTACACCTCTTTTCTGGGCTGTGAAATTCGGAAACAAAGAACTCATAGAATTATTGCTGAAACATAAAGCAGATAAATCTAAAAAAGATTCAATGGGAATGACTCCTTTTGAATATGCACTACAAACAAACAACAAAGAAATTATCAACCTCTTAAAGAATTAACATATGAAAAAAGTTTTACTCACATTAAGTTTAGCTCTTGCAAGCGCTGTAGGAGCACAGTTTAGCTCTGGGACGGTAAGTCTCGGATCTACAGGAATGACTGTAAAGTTGGATACTTCACCAACTTTAGTTACAATTACACTTACGGGTGCAGATACATCTTATTTGGGAATTGGTTTTGGAAACGTTGGTGAGGGTATGCAAAGTGGAAAAGATGGATTTATTTATAATTCCACTGCGAACAGAGATTATACTTTTGCAAATGTTGGTGTAACACCTAATGCAGATGCCGCACAAGATTGGACACAAACATCTAACACAACCGCCGCTGGAATCAGAACAGTTGTTGCTACGAGATCATTAACCGGTGGATCTGGTGATACAGCGATTCCTAATACTGCTGGAACAGTCAATATTTTCTTTGCAAAAGGTCCTACGACAACTCTAGCGTCTAACTATCATGGAGGTGGAAATAGAGGATATGCAGCTTTAAATATGACTGCAACTCTAGGAACCAACGATTTGGCTCTGGAAAGCAAAAAAGTAGTTCTTTATCCAAATCCTGCAAAGGAAACTGTGAATTTCAAAAATGCTGATAAAATCAAATCTATTGATATTTACGAGTCAACAGGAAGAAAAGTGAAATCTGTGAAAATAGACGGAGAAAATATCAATGTAGCTGATTTAAAAACAGGAAGTTATTATTTCGAAATTAAATTGAAAGACGGCACTTTATCTTACGAGAAATTAATTAAAGAATAAATTTATAGTCAATATTATAAATTATAAATATCCTGGAAATCATACGGTTTTCAGGATTTTTAATTTATAAATGGAAAAAGGTTCAAAAAAAATATGACTTTGACTAAAGATTGATAAATTATTATATCAAAAATTAAGTACTTTTTAACTTCTGAAAATCATCCAGAAGTTTTTATTTTTAAAAGTATTTAAATAAATTTACTCATATTTTGCAATGCTAAAACTATTGATTTTCATGAAGTTTATAAGATGCAAATTAAAATAGGAATATGATAATTGACCATAAAAAATATGATTTATTCGGAAAACCTTTATTGCACAAATTGGTTTTAAAATCGCCTTTTACATTTGATTTTCCTATTACAGATAATGCCTGTTTTTTATACATGCTGGAAGGTGAAATGCAGTACAAACTAGATGACGAAAAAATAAATCTTCCCGGGAAACATTCATTATTCCAAAACTGTATAAACTCCGATAAACAAATAAGCAATGAAAATTTGGAAAATAATAATGAGATTCTGATTATTAATTTCCATCCGGATATACTCAAGAAAATTTATGATAAAGAATTGCCTTTATTGCTCAAATCACAAAAAAATATAGTTTCAAATAAGTCAATTGAAAAGATAAACAATGATTTTTTAATTCAAAAATACATTGAAGGATTATTATTTTATTTCGAAAATCCGTCGTTGGTAAATGAAGATATTTTAGTCCTGAAATTAAAGGAAATTATTCTTTTACTATCGCAAACAAGCAATGTAGAAGCTATACAAATTATATTATCACAACTTTTTTCGCCCACCACGTATACCTTCAAACAAATAATTGAAGCTCATTTATTTTCACAGTTGACGATTGAGGAACTGGCGCAACATCATAATTTAAGTGTTTCTTCTTTTAAGCGGGAATTCACGAAGTTATACAATGATACACCCGCCAATTATATTAAAACCAAAAAGCTTGAAAAAGCTGCCGAGCTACTTTCTATTTCTGATGAACGTATTTCTGAAATTGCCTTTGAATGTGGATTCAATGATCTTGCAAATTTCACCAGAAGTTTTAGTGAAAAATATAATATTTCGCCTACAAAATACCGTTTGAACCAAAATGATAAATAATTGAACTGATTCGCAAAGTTCTTTTTTTGAATTTGTTACAATTTTGCTGAGTCAATAATGACATTCAGTTTTAAAATAATACAAATTCAAAAAAAATACTAAAATGGGATTATCAAACTTGGGAATTTTTCATACAATAATTGGCGTTGTTGCCATTGTGTCAGCATTAATATCATTTATCAGATTCGGTAAAATTAATTTGGAACATATTACAGGCAAAATATACTTTTATTTTACCATTATCACTTCGCTTACAGCATTAGGGATTTCAAAACACGGCGGTTTTAATGCCGGACATGCATTATCATTAATAATTTTGGTTCTTGTAACAGTTGCATTTTATCTTCATAGCAAAAGAGGGGGAAATAATAAAGCTCGTTATTTCGAAAACTTTCTTATGGCTTTCAGTTTTCTTCTTTCGATGCTTCCTACAGTCAATGAAACACTTACAAGAATTCCGATTGGGCATCCTTTAGCCAAAGATATAAATGATCCTCTGATTGGAAAAACTTTGCTTGTTATTTTTGTGCTTTTCATCACAGGTTCTGTTTATCAGATTATTAAGCAGAGGAAAATTAATAGATCAAAAACTGATTCATTTGAGTTCTAGGAAGAATACATACTATTTTGTGTCTCTTTAAGCAATAAATTTAAATTTTTTTTAATCCATAAAACTTTTCTGTAAAACTTACAGGCTTTAACTTTGCCGAAAATTTTTATAATGAAGCGAGGATTACAATTTTTCATGCTTTTGATGTCATTATCAATATTTGCTCAAAAAGCACCTGTTGATACTGCTCAAATAGTTATTCCGAATCGATATAATACGGTTGAGGCGCAAACAAAACCTTATGTTATCATGATTTCTACAGACGGTTTTCGATATGATTATGCTAAAAAATATAACGCTGAAAATCTTTTAAAATATTCAAACGAAGGTGTTCAGGCAAAGGCAATGATTCCGAGTTATCCGAGTATTACTTTTCCGAATCACTGGAGTTTAATCACCGGATTATATCCTTCTCATCATGGTTTGATTGATAATTTTTTCTATGATTATAAAAGAAAAGAATCATACGCAATGAGTGATAGAAAAAATGCAGAAGACGGAAGTTGGTATGGTGGAACGCCACTTTGGGGATTAGCCGAAAAACAAGGAATGATTTCAGCTTCTTTAATGTGGGTAGGTTCAGCAAGTGATGCAGGCGGAAAAAGACCAACCTATTATTATCCGTATCACGAAAAATTTACGCCTTCTGAAAAAGTGGAAAAAGTGGTTAATTGGTTAAAATTACCGATGGATAGAAGACCACATTTTATTTCATTATATTTTCCTGAAGTCGACGGAAGCGGACATCATTTTGGTCCAGAAGCAAAAGAAACGGAAGACGCTGTTCATTTAATTGATAAGGCAATTGGAGATTTGGTTCAAAAAGTAAATGAATTAGGATTGAAAAATGTCAACTTCATCTTTGTTTCAGATCATGGAATGATAAAAGTTGATGGTGGAGCTCCTCTTGAAATTCCGGCATTGCTTTTCGATAAAAATAGATTTGACTTCTATAATTCTCAGACCTTATTGAGAGTGGTAGTGAAAAATCCGTCTGAAGTTAAAGCTGTTTATAAAGAATTGAAAGCTAATAAAACGGATGAATATGAAGTTTATTTAGATAAAAAGTTACCTAAGTATCTTCATTTTGGAACTAAAGATGATCAATATAACAGAATCGGACAAATTCTCCTGATTCCAAAAGCTCCGAAGATATTTTTAGAGAAAGGTAAGAAAACATCGGTTGGAAAACATGGTTATAATCCAAGACTCGTTCCTGAAATGAAAGCTACTTTCTTTGCCTGGGGATCAGAATTTAAAAGTAACGTTGTGATTGATGAGTTTTCAAACGTGAATGTTTATCCTTTAGTTGCTGAAATTTTAGGGTTAAAAATTACCCAACCCATTGATGGGAAATTTAAAGTATTGAAAGAGACTTTGAAAGATAAAAAATAATTTCTGATTTGGATTAATATCAAAATTAGAATAAAGATAAAGTTTCGGCGAGCCAAAGGCTCGCCGAAACTTGTTTATAAAACGACATAGGAAAATGGAGCGTTAAGAAAATTAAAAATTAATCCGTTAAAAAATTCCCACTGTTTGAATCGCGAGACAAATTTAGAATCGAAGAGCAAATATTGAATTCGCGCAAGTTTTGGGAATTTTAGGATTAGTTTTTAATTTTTAGCGGAAGTTTCCAAGTCTTGAATTTTTGTTTCTTTTGTTTCAAGACAAAAGAAAATAATTACTAAAATTTGGAAGCAAACTCTTTAGCAAACTCCTCCAATTTAATTCCTCCATCAACAGGCGAACCATGCTCAATAAAATCCTTTTGAACAACCCCCGTTCTTACACCTCTTCCCATTTCAGTATAGAGTTCAGCCATTTCTTGAGGAAGACCTGCCTGAAGCATTCCGTTTAGAGAATCTTCATCTTTAAATTCAACCCAAGGTAATTCTGGTTTTCCGATGGCGGTTCCAAAAACTTTAGCAAAATCAGAGGCTTGACGAACATCACTTACAATATATCTTATATTTTTACCCTCAGAATTTTTTACTAATTCCTCTGCCGCAGCTTTAGCAATATCAACGGGATGAACTAATGGAACACTTGCATTTTCAGGATAATTGGCACCAATAATTCCTGCATTTTGAACTAATGGAATATCATTGAAAAAGTTAATGTAAAAATATCCTGCTCTCAGGAAAGTTACATTCGTATTTTCCAATTCATTATAGAATTTTTCAATAAAATGAAGACTTTTGATCGGCCCGTTTTCTACAGGAGATTCAACACCGATGCTGCTCAACATAACAACTTTTTTAACGCCTGTTTTTGAAATTGCTTCAGCATAATTCTTTCCTGCATTAATGGTGTTTTCAACAATATTCGCTCCGCCCATATTTGGAGGAGTCATTAAAAATGCTGCATCTGCATTTTCGAAAGATGTAATTAAAAAATCTAAGTCTGTAATAGAACCAATGGCAGCTTTTGCTCCAAGAGATTCAATTTCACTTTTTTTAGACTCGTTACTGCTGATTACGGTGATATCATGACCTTCTGTAATTAATTGTTGTGCTAATGGTTTTGCTACATTTCCTAATGAACCTGTGATTATAATTTTCATGTGTAAATATTTTTTTATTTCCTGGAACAAAGGTATATTTGTACTTACTTTTATACAAGTACTTACCCTAAAGTATGTAATATGACAGCCATTAAAGAAAGCTCAACCATTCAACAGAATAAAAAATATGCACTCGATCTTTGTCCGGTAACCTATGTTATGGAAAAAATCGGTGGATTTTGGAAACCTATTATTTTATATCATCTTTCAAATGGAGATAAAAGGTATAGCGAACTGAAACGCTGTATTCCAGCAGTGACCGAGAAGATGTTGATTCAACATTTAAAACAATTGGAAACAGACGGATTGGTGATCAGAAAGGCTAAACCAGTCATTCCACCTCATGTAACTTATGAATTGAGTGAGTCCGGAAAAGGATTAATCCCTGTCATCCATCAAATGGCAGAATGGGCTTTTAAAGATATGGACGGGAAATATAAATGTGAATAATTATAGTTCAGCAGACCTTGAAGTATCAATAGGAATGGGCTTTAGCCCATTTTTAGAATTAAATAAATCAAATCTGGCTTCAGCCAAAACTTAAAATAAAAAAAGACTCCCAAAAATGAGAGTCTTAATTAAAATTATATAAGAAGATCTTATAAAGATTTCATATCAATCACGAAACGGTATCTCACGTCGCTTTTCAACATTCTTTCGTATGCTTCGTTGATCTCCTGCATTTTGATTAATTCTATTTCTGAAACAATATTGTGTTCTCCACAGAAATCAAGCATTTCCTGAGTTTCAGCAATACCTCCGATCACAGAACCAGCAACAGATTTTCTTCCCATGATCATAGGAACTGTATTTAAGAAAGGCTCTAAACCTCCTAAATATCCAACAATAACCAAAGTTCCATTAATATTTAATGTAGAAACATAAGGATTTATATCGTGTACATACGGAACCGTATCGATAATTACATCAAATTTTCCTTTTACAGAATCCATTTGAGAATCATCTGTAGAAATTACAACATGATCAGCTCCTAATTGTTTTGCATCATCCGTTTTCCCAGGAGTTCTTGAGAATAAAGTAACTTCAGCACCCAAACCTTTTGCCAATTTAATAGCCATATGACCTAATCCTCCAAGACCTACAACGGCAACTTTAGAATTTGGACCAACGTTCCAGTGTTTCAAAGGTGACCAAGTAGTGATTCCTGCACAAAGAAGAGGTGCAACTGCTGCAAGATCTAAGTTTTCAGGTACTTTTAAAACGTGATCAGCGTCTACAACAACTTTTTGAGAATATCCTCCGAAAGTATGACCTCCCAAATGCTTGTCTTTTCCGTTGTAAGTTCCTGTAAATCCGTTTAAACAATATTGTTCAAGATCTTGTTTACAGCTGTCACAATGTCCACAAGAATCTACGATACATCCTACACCTGCCAGATCTCCAACTTTAAATTTAGAAACATCGCTTCCTACTTTTGTAATTCTTCCTACAATTTCGTGTCCCGGAACTGCCGGATACATCGTTCCGCCCCAGTCGTTTCTTGCCGTATGAAGATCAGAGTGACAAACGCCGCAATATAGAATATCAATTTCTACATCATTGGGTGTTGTATCTCTTCTTTCAATATTCATTTCCTTTAAATCTGCCGTCGTAGACTCTGCTGCGAAAGCTTTTACTGTGAATGTGCTCATTTGATTTTTTATTTAAGTTTTAGTTTATAAATTGTTGTATTCTTCGTCAGTTACAGGCTCCATCCATTCTACAATACCGTTTTGAGTATTGGGATTGATGGCAATATGAGTGAATTCACTATCAGAAGCTGCACCATGCCAATGAACTATATTCGGAGGTATATTCACAACATCTCCTGCTTTTAAAACCTGAGCAGGCTTTCCTTTTTCCTGATAAAAACCTGTTCCTGAAGTTACAATTAAAATCTGTCCGCCTCCATGAGTATGCCAGTTATTTCTGCAGCGTGGCTCGAAAATTACATTCCCAATCTGGCAGTTAAGTTCGTCTGCATTTGGTTTTAAAATCTGTACCCATGCAATTCCGCCTGAAAAATATTCAGAAGGTGCTTTTTCTCCTTTAGGAAAAATATTAGTATTAAATGTTTCCATAACAATGCAAAAGTCGATACTTTTAGATGAACTACACTTATATAATTTACTGAAATACTTACCATTTTTACGGACAAGATAAAAGGTACGAAAGAAAGTGGTAATTTTGAATAAGATTAAAAATGGAATTCATGGAAGATCAAGAGGTTGAAATCTACAACAGTGTTTCGGAATATAATAAAATGGCTAATCAGGAAACTTTGCATCCATTAGTAAGTGTGATTGATTTTTCAAAATCTGATCCTATTAGTCAGCACAAAAGGACTTTTGGTTTTTATACCGTTTTTTTGAAAGATGTGATGTGTGGCGATATGTTTTACGGCAAAAATAGTTACGATTATCAGGAAGGAACGTTGGTTTTCATTGCTCCCGGCCAAACATATGGAATTTACAACAAAGGAAAGCAGATTCAGCCCGCAGGTTTTGCCTTGATATTTCATCCGGATCTGATTAAAGGAACCAATTTAGGAAAGAATATAAAGGAGTATTCATTTTTTTCCTACGATGTTCATGAAGCTCTTCATTTATCTGAAAAGGAGCGTGAAATCATTTTAGAATGTTTTAAAAATATCAAACTCGAATTAGAACAATCAATTGATAAACACAGTAAATCATTAATTGTCAATAATATTGAATTGTTTTTGAATTACTGTATGCGTTTTTATGATCGCCAGTTTATTACGAGAGATCATGTCAATCAGGGAGTTATCGGGAAGTTTGAAAATCTTTTGGACGAATATTTAAAATCTGATAAACCTAAAAACTTCGGTTTTCCGATGGTTAATTATTTTGCGGAACAGCTTAATCTTTCAGCAAATTACTTTGGAGATATTATTAAAAAAGAATTAGGAATTTCAGCGCAGGAATTTATCCACAATAAATTGATTGATGTTGCAAAAGAACAGATTTTCAATCCCGAAAAATCCATCAGCGAGATTTCATATGATCTTGGATTCAAGTATCCACAGCATTTCACGCGACTATTCAAAACTAAAGTCGGCGTTTCTCCAAGTGAATATAAGATGTTGAACTAAGTTTTTTTTAACACTAATTTCACTAATATTTTTCACAAATAACACTAATTCTATTAGTGAAAATTCGTGCTTAAAAATTTGTGATATTTGTGTTTAAAAATATTAAACAAAAAAACAAAATTTGTAAATTGTAGTTGAAAAACAGCTTAAAGTCTATTGCTTACTGCTTAAAGCCCAATCAAATGACAACACAACAAAATATTGGAACCCACACCTTTCATTCCTCTTTCGGGAAAATTTTAGCGATAAAAGAAAATGGAATTTTAAAAGCCAAAAGTATTCGTTATGCACATTCTGAAAGATTTCAAAAACCTGTTCCTGAAAAACCATCAGATTTGGAAATTATTTTTCCTGAAAGAACTCCTGTTTGTCCGCAAAATATCAGTCCGTTGTTAGAAAAGATGATTGGGAAAATAGATCTTGATCTTTTTGATGTTGAAGAATCAACACAATATCTATCCATTTATCGTCCTGAAAATATTGATCAGAATGAAAAATTACCCGTTGTTGTTTGGATTCATGGAGGTTCTTATGAAATTGGTTGTGGTGACTTGTCAACGGCCGATCCTACAGATTGGGTAAAAGAACAAAACATTATTGTTGTCACGGTTTCTTACCGATTAGGATTTTTCGGTTTCTTGGGCGGAAATGAAAAAATACCTGCTAATTTGGGATTGTTTGATATCATTGAAGCATTAAAATGGATCAAAACTTACATCAATGATTTCGGTGGGAATCCTGAAAATATTACCCTTTTGGGGCAATCTTCTGGTGGAGATGCGATTGCTCATTTGATGATTTCTGATGATGTGGAGAATTTATTTCAAAGAGTAATTATTCAAAGTGCACCGTTGGGACTTAGAAATAATCGTCAAAAAATGCTCACCGAATTTTTAGAAAAAACAGAAAGATTTACGGCCGAAACAGATCTTTTAGAGATTGTTGAAAACTACAAAAACTTTGTGCCTTCTTTCTTTAAATATGGATTAAAAGCAGCCATGCCTTTCGGATCTCAATATGGTTTTCCGCCTTTGTGCAGGGAAGAAGAGTCTATGGAAAAATGGAAAGAAAGTGCTAAAAAATATGATGTTTTGATTGGTTTAAATGATGATGAAACTTCATTTTATATTAAAGCTTCCGACTCTATGAATAAATATCTTAATCAAGGTTTTGGAAAAAAGATTCTCAATAAAGCAATTCGGGCAACGACAGAAATTATTTATGGAAAACCCGCTCAGACTTTTGCTGAAAATTATGCGGAAGCTGGGGGAAATATCTATCTATTCAGAATTCATTCAAAATTGATTAATAATTTTTTCGGAGCTGCTCATGCATTTGATCTTCCCTTGTTATTTGGAAATGAAAATGCATGGAAATCTTCAGGATTATTAAAAGATGTTTCCTGGAAATATATTCACGAAAACGGACAGAAATTAAGGTCACTTTGGGCAGAATTTGCCCGAAACGGAACTCTATCAGAATCATCCGAAAAGCCTTCTATGCTGGAACTCCGAAAAGTTTAGTTTTATTTTTAAACACGAATAACACAAATTATTTTCACAAATGACACAGATTTTATTTATGAATATTAGTGCTTAAAATAGTAGTGTTATTCGTGTTTAATAATTTTATTCAGGAATCCAGACACTCACATTTCCCGCTGGAACAGGAAAATTTCCGAATCCTTTTTCATCGATGGTTACTTTCTCTTCAGATCTTCCCAGAAAATCGTAAAAGATTTGTCCAATATATTTTTCACCCATTTCCATCGGTTTATTGTAAGCTTCCTTATTACTCAAAACTACTGCGCAGCCTTGATGTTCATCATCACCTTCACGAATCCAGCCCAAGCAATTGGCATCTTCAAAATAATCTCTTTGAACGCCGTAAGCATGATCTTTTCTGGCTTTTAATAATTCTTCAATACCGTCAATTTTATTCAAAAATATTTCCTGATCATTTCCTTCCTTATCTTTATCGATGTAATGAGCGCCAAATAAATCGGGGTAAAAAATGCATGGATAACCGTTTTCCCTTAATAAAATCAAAGCATAGGCGAGAGGTTTGAACCATTCATCAACAGGAGCTTCCAAATCCTGTAAAGGTTGCGTGTCGTGATTATCAACAAGACTAACAGAATGCAGCGGATCAGCCTGAGTAAGGGTTTCATCAAAGATTCTTCTCAAGTCATAATCTCCTCCCTCTTTGGATGCGGTGTGGAAATTATTTTGTAACGAGCTATCAAATAAACTCATGGCACCTTCCGTAACTTCAATATATTTTTGAAGCAACGCCAAATATCCCGGAGCCCAATATTCGCCCACAGCAAAGATATTTTTTCCGGAATTGGAGCGGAGTAGGGTGAGCCATTCTTTATAAAAATCAAAAGAGATATGTTTTAAGGCGTCTAGTCGCACGCCATCGAAATCGGTCTGATCAAAATACCATTTTGCCCAATTATTGAGTTCTTCGCGGACGTGTGGATTGCGATGTTCAACATCATTATACATGAGATAATCGTAATTTCCTTTTTCATCATCAATCATTTCTTCCCAATCGTTTCCGTATTCAGACTGGATTTTGAAAATATGGGATTCCATCCCTTCGGCATAATCAACACCGCTGAAACAGGTGAAATTCCACTCAAAGTCAGAATATTTTTTTCCTCTTCCCGGAAATGTAAATTTGGTATACGATTCTATTTCAATGATATCAGAAATTACTTTTTCTCGATTATTTTCGTCAACTTTTACGGCTTTGAATTTTTCTAGTTCATCACCACCGGCTTTATGGCCCAGTACAATATCGACAATAATCTGGATATTTTGTTTCTTTAAAGCTTTAATGGCTTTTGTGTAATCGTCTTTGGTTCCGTATTTTGTTTGGGTTGTTCCTTTTTGATCGAACTCTCCTAAATCGAAAAGATCATAAGCATCATATCCAATAGAATAGCCTCCATTCGTTCCCTTATAAGCGGGAGGGAGCCAAACTGATGTAATTCCTAATTCTGATAAATAGTTGGCCTGTTTTTCGGCTTCTTTCCATAATTTTCCGTCTCCTTCCGAGTACCAATGGAAAAACTGAATCATCGTTTGGTTCATGTATTGTAGATTTGGTCAATACAAGTTAGTGAAAATTATTAACTATTGATTTTCAAATTCCTGAAACGGGATTTTTAGTTGAACGGAAACCTGTTTTTTTTCTTCTGTATTAAGATGAGAAAGAGATAATCCTAACAGTCGCACAGCTTTATCAAACGGGCGAAGTTCCCAAAGTTTTTTTGATGTTTTAAAATATTCTTCGGGTGAAGTAAAATATTCTTCTTTCGTAAAACTTCTTGTGAACAATGAGAAATCTTTATATTTAATTTTTAAAGTTAAAGATCTTCCGAGAATATTATTTTTCTGTAGTCTCTGATGAAGTTCTGCACTTAAACTTTCTAGCTTTTCATTGATCTGTTGTTCATCAAAAAGATCTTCAAAAAAGGTTCTTTCCACCGCAACACTTTTCTGAATACGATGAGGTTTTACTTCGGAAGTATGAATTCCACGAACAACATTATAGTAATATCCGCCAGATTTACCGAACATTCTTGTAAGATCTTCGACAGATCTTTTCTTTAAATCTTTTCCTTTATAAATACCTAAACTAAACATTTTGTTAGCTGTAACTTTCCCTACGCCGTAAAATTTTTCGACAGGCAATTCCTCAAGGAAAGCTTCAATTTTATCGGGATGAATGGTTTTTTGTCCGTTTGGTTTATTAATGTCTGAAGCAACTTTTGCTAAAAATTTATTGATGGAAATTCCGGCAGAAGCAGTGAGCCCTGTTTCTTCAAATATTTTCTGACGAATTTCTTTTGCGATCTGATTGGCAGATTCTATTCCTTTTTTATTTTCGGTAACGTCAAGATAGGCTTCATCTAAAGATAAAGGTTCTACCAAATCGGTATATTCATGAAAAATTTCCCGAATTTTTTTTGAAACTTCTTTATAACGCGCAAAATGAGGCGGAACAAAAATTAAATGCGGGCATTTTTCTTTTGCTATTTTACTAGACATCGCAGAACGCACCCCGAATTTCCTTGCTTCATAGCTGGCCGCAGAAACGACACCACGATGTTCGCCCCCTACAGCAATGGCTTTTCCTCTCAATGCAGGATTATCATACTGCTCCACGGAAGCATAGAATGCATCCATATCAACATGAATAATTTTGCGAAGGGGAAAAGGAAAATCCATATCACAAAGATATGGATTCATTTATTTTTAATGATCGAATTATTATGATTTCAATCTCATTGTAAGGAGTAGAGGTTCAAAACCTGCTTTTTCATAGGCTTTTACAGCAGATTCATTTTGATCATAAACATCCAGTCTTATTTCTGAAACTCCTTTATCTTTTACCCAAGTAACAAGTGCGTCTACAATTAATTGATTGACCCCTTTTCCTCTATGTTCAGGTTTTACATACATAAAACCGAGATAACCATATTCTTTGAAGTTATTATAATTTTTTTCAGACTTTTTAATCAAAGCATATCCAGATGCAATGATCTCGTTATTTTCTTCAACAACCACTAAATTGGCGTCTGGAGAAAGAATAAGAGCATGTAAATCGTAGTAGTGAATTTCACCTTCCTTTAAAGTTTCATTAAAAGGTCTTTCCGAAGAAACAACACCTTGTTCAAACTCTAAAAGTATTTCTAAATCCTGTTCTGTAGCTTTTCTTACAATCATAATTTATTTTAAAAGCTTATCTATGGTTGTCTGAATTTCAGGATCTTCGGGAGAAATAGCATAATATTTTGCAATCGCAGATTTTTGATCGATTACCATATATCTTGGAATCCAGTTAAGATCAACATAATTATTGAAATCATTTTTCCAGCCGGAAGAGAACCAATAATTTTCTTTGTCTTTCATTTCAAATCTTTCAAGGCTTTTATTAAAACCTTCTTTTGATCGGTCTAAGGAAAGGAACACGAAATCAATATTATCTTTGTTTTTTTCTTCTAATTCTTTAGCTTTTGGAAGTGCATTTAAACAATCTCTGCACCATCCTGCCCAGAAATCAATTACTAAAACTTTTCCTTTATGCTGATCTAGAATTTGTTGAATGGTAACGCTTTTGCCTTCTTCATTTTCCAGTTTTTGACTTAAAGCTTCTTTAGAAAATTTCGTTTTAAGAACTGTTGGTATCTTTTGAGAACAGCCTAATCCAAAAATACCCATCATCAATAGTAATAATAACTTTTTCATTTTTTCAATTACATTTAATGCAAATCTAAACAATGAAACGCAATTCGAGATTGGTTTCGTATTATTTAGCAAAAATTTAAGAGATTGAGAATTTCTATGAATAGTTATTTACCAGACCTTTTACCAATGTAATAACATTCGGCATTGCTTTATTGGCAGCATTTAATACTTCTTCGTGAGAAACGGCAAAAGCAATGTCCGGTCCGCCAAGATCTGTAATGATGGAAACACAGAAAACATCCATTCCCATATGTTTGGCAACGATGACTTCGGGAACGGTACTCATACCGACCATATCGCCACCGATGGCTTTGATCATTCCGTATTCTGCAGGAGTTTCAAAAGTTGGACCTTG
The DNA here is from genome assembly GCF_058795655.1 of Chryseobacterium sp. GW823-FHT05E08. Lineage (NCBI taxonomy): Bacteria > Pseudomonadati > Bacteroidota > Flavobacteriia > Flavobacteriales > Weeksellaceae > Chryseobacterium > Chryseobacterium sp. GW823-FHT05E08. The sequence goes on from NZ_JBXAHY010000004.1 coordinate 247,343, forward strand.
TAAGGCAACGTAAACTCCCTGTTGAAATTTAATATTATTTTCTGAGGCAACCTGTTCTGCAACAGCAATCATTTTTTTATTGTAAGGCTCACTCATATCAACGAAACGAGGACCAAAAGAATCTATATTTTTGCCACGAAGCGGATGTTCGGGCATCATGTTGATGTGATCTTTTACAATCACAACATCTGCAACGCTGAAATTTGGATTTACTCCGCCGCAAGCATTAGAAAGGATCAAATTTTTAATTCCTAATAAATGAAAAATTCTGATAGGAAAAGTAACTGTTTCAATAGAATGACCTTCATAATAATGAAAACGGCCGCTCATCATTAATACTTTTTTGCCTTCCAGAATTCCATAAATTAATTTTCCTCCATGGCCCACAACTGTGGTTTGAGGAAAATTAGGAATGTCTTTGTATTCTAAAACATGAATAGCTTCTACCTCGTCTTGAAGTTTCCCCAATCCAGATCCTAAAACAATCGCAAAATCAGGAATATCCTGAATAATATTTTTAATGAAATCGGCAGTCTGCTTACTATTTTCTAACATAATCTAAGATGATTTGGTTGAATTCCTCTTTTTTATCGATCACTACATTAATAGGCCAGTAGTAAACGATGTCTCTAAGATAATCAAAGGATTTCAAACGAACATAATCTTTCTCAGTTGTTAAGATCAATTTGTATTCACCTAATTTTTTATAATCAGCAATGATTTTTTTAATATCATCTTCTGTAAAATTATGGTGATCTCTGAATTTTAAATGTTTTACTCGTTGTGAGAATTTTGCAAGGTGTGCCAACAAGGGCTTCGGATTGGCGATTCCTGTAATTAACAGAATATCATAATAATTAAGGTTGTTGTCGGGAAGCATTTTTTCTTTTCCGTACACATTTTCGTCATACCCGATGGATGAAAAGAATACTTTTTGGGTACGATCCGGTCTGATTCTGGAAATATAATATTGCTTGGTTTCTTCCGTCAGTTCGTCAGGGCATTTGCTGACCATAATGATGTCTGCTCTTTTATATCCTGTTCTGGATTCTCTCAAATCTCCGGCAGGAAGCAAATGATCTTTAAAGAAAGGATCATTAAAATCGGTCATCAAAATATTAAATCCGGCCTTGATTGCTCTGTGTTGAAATGCATCATCCAAAACTAAAACATCAAGATCCATATCTTCAATGACTTTTTTTGCTCCGGGAACTCTTTCTTCGGAAACTGCAATCACAAAACGGTTTTTGAAACGTTCAAATAACTGCATAGCTTCATCACCTACAGTTTTATAATTACTCTCGTAATTCGTTACGTCATAGCCTTTTGTCATTCTTCCGTAACCGCGCGAAAGTACACCTGTTCTGTAATGTTTAGAAAGGTATTGGGCAAGATACATCACCATTGGCGATTTTCCGCTTCCGCCCACGGAGAGGTTACCGACATTAATTATCGGAGTCTTGAATTTCGTAGATTTAAAAATTCCCACATCATACATTGTGTTTCGGATACCCGTTACCATATGATAACCGAGGGAAAAAGGATATAGGTACCATCTTTTCATACGTTTGCAAAAATAGGAATTTTCGGAGGGATTTTAGACAATATGGTATGTACTTTTTCAATATTTATTTTAAAAAATCGATTATTGATTATCATTAAATTACAGTATTTTTGTAGAGTTATTTTATTACATTGAGGTATTTTATAGAGTTTTCCTATAACGGTAAAAATTATTTCGGTTATCAGATTCAGCCGAATGCTATTTCCGTGCAGGAAGAATTGGAAAAAGCACTTTCCACAATTTTAAGAGAAAAAATTAAAACTACAGGCGCCGGACGCACAGATACAGGCGTTCACGCGAAGAAAATATTTGCACATTTTGATACCGATCAGGTGTTGAATGATCAGTTTTCTCATCGATTAAACAGTTTTCTTCCGGTTGATATTTCCATCAAAAGAATTTTTGAGGTGAAAGATGATTTTCATGCACGTTTTGATGCAACTTTCAGGACGTATGAATATTATATTTCAATGGAAAAAAATCCGTTCACGCAGGATTCTGCCTGGCAACATTGGAGAAGACCTTTAGATATAAATAAAATGAATGAAGCCTGTAAGATCTTATTTGAATATGAGGATTTTACAAGTTTTGCCAAGCTTCATACCGACAATAAAACCAATCTTTGTAAAATGTACAAAGCAGAATGGGAACAAAACGGGACAGAATTGAAATTCACTGTTTCTGCAAACCGTTTTCTGAGAAATATGGTGAGAGCAATAGTCGGAACTATGGTAGAAATTGGCTCAGGAAAAATAAAACCTGAAGAACTACGAAATGTCATTGAAAATAAGAACCGAAACTCCGCCGGAACATCTGCTCCCGCACAAGGTTTATTTTTAGTGGATGTTGGATATGAATTTGATTAAAACTTAAAACTTAAAAAACATAAAACATATGATGTCAATAATTATTCTTGCAGCTGCTTACCGATATTACGCTGGACTTGCCGAAAAGTTTGGAAAAACAAAGTGGCATTTCGGTATTCTGGCTATTCTTATTTATTTGGGAGCTCAGTTTGGGTTTGGGCTTTGTTTCGGAATGTTCAAAGAAATTACAAATCCGGGTTCTTTGGATGAAACAAGCGACAATACTTTTACTTTCGTTAATCTTATTGGCTGGCTTGTAGCTATCGCAGTCGTTTTTGGAGTGTATAAACTTCTTGAACGCAGATTTCAAAAAGAGAGTTTTGAGAAACCTTCGCTGGAAATTGAAGAAATTGGTAATAAAGAATGATAATAAATGATGGTGGCTTGATATTTTCAAAGTCACCATTTTAATTTTAAAAACCATGGACGAAATCGAAAAACTAGCCTTTGCTCTGAATCATTTCGCAGGTCTTACGGAAGAAGAATTTAAACTTTCCGAAGAATTTTGGTTACCAAAAACATATCAAAAAGGAGATTTCTATAATCTTCGCGGAACGGTTTGCACCTATTTCGGGTTTATTGTTGATGGTGTTTTCCGTTCTTATACGATTGATGAAAAAACGGGAGAGGAGAAAAATGTTTTTCTGTATTCTGCTAATGGTTTTGTGGTTTCCTTTAAAAGTTTTATCAACCAAATTCCGTGTGATTACCATACTCAGGCGTTGACGGATGCTACGATTATTTATATCCGATATACAGATTTACTTTCACTTTATCAGCAATCGCATCGATGGGAAAAATTCGGAAGACTTCTTGCGCAGGAAGCTTTTAATGTAACGATGAGCAGAATTGAAGGATTTATTTTAAAATCTCCTGAGGAGCGCTATTTAGATTTAATTAAGCAACATCCTGATATTTTTAATAATGTTCCGTTGTATCATATTTCCTCGTATTTGGGAATTCAGGGGCCGTCTTTGAGTAGGATAAGAAAAAGAATTTCAGGGAAGTAGTACGATTTTAACTAAGGTTAAAATTATCCTCATTTTATTCGCGGAACTTTGTCTCATAATTTAAAACCAATTAAAAATAAAAGTTATGAAAACAAAAACTATCGTATTAATTCATGGATTATTTGTGAACAATACAAGCTGGAAAGAATGGAAAACTTATTTCGAAGCACAAGGTTACACCGTGCACACTCCTGCAAATCCGGGACACAACGGAGATCCTAAAAATTTAAAAATAAACATTCCGTCAGAATTAAAAAATGTAGGTTTTGATGATGTTGTAACTCACATATCAAGATTTATCGACACACTTCCTGAAAAACCAATCGTGATCGGGCATTCATTCGGAGGATTAATGGTTCAGAAATTAATCGACATGGGAAAAGCCGTTGCCGGAGTGAGCATCGATGGCGCACCTCCAAAAAATGTGATGGCTCCTTTTTCTACTGTGAAAGTTGTTTGGCCTGTTGTAAATTTCTTCAAAGGAAACTCTGCATTTCTTGGATCTAAAGAATGGTATCACAAAGCATTTTTTAATAATTATTCTAAAGCAGAAAGCGATAAATTATACGAAACTGTTGCCGCTCCTGAAAGCAGAAAACTGGCAAGAGATCCGTTATTCAAATCATCAGCAAAATTAGATTTAAACAAACCTCACGAACCGTTATTATTCATCGCAGGTTCTAATGATAATATTTTCCCTGCAGCATTTTCAAGAAAAATTGCTGATGCTTATAAAGATAAAAACAGTATTGTTGATTTTAAAGAATTTGAAGGTAGAAGTCATTTCATCGCTGGCGAAAGAGGTTGGGAAGAAGTTGCGGGCTATGTTTTGGACTGGTTGAAAAAGGTCAATTAATATTCTTTTGCTTAAAAATTGAAAAGAGACGGCTTCGGGAGCAGGTCTCTTTCTTTATTTGATATATCTGATGACGTTCCTCAGTCCTTCATTGAGGTTCCGAATATATCCGTTGATGTTATACAACCTAAAATTTGGGGTTCCGAACGTCAAATTTTAGGTCTGGGATGCCAAAGTTGACGATATCGAACCTCGTTATTGGAGTAAATAACGTCGTTGCATATGTTTACAACCTCAAAATAGGTGTTCCGAACGTATCCTATGGATTTCCAGACGTTAAATTTCCATTTAATTTGTCATGCTGATCGCTGGAGAAAAAGGTTGGGAAGAAGTTGCGGGTTATGTTTTGGACTGGTTGAATAAAGTTAATTAAAAAAGAAAGTCAGCTTTATTATCCTTGTCAAGGTTTTAAACCTTGACAAGGATGATTTTTTGCATAAAAAGAGATGCAAGAAATATTCAGCGTGTTAGAAAATCATCTATATCATAAATAACAGCAATCTGAATTTTTCATCAGGAATTAGCGAAGTTGTAAAGGCAGACAAATTTTAAAGTCTTATTTTTGCAAAAGAATTTTATTTAATTCCTTTCTTCAATTCGTACAATGAAAAAACAAGATACCGGGGCAATTATCAAAAGATTATTCTTCATCGGGATGAAATTCCGTTCGTGGTTTATCATAACTTTGGTAATTTCTATATTTCTTTCCATCGTTTCTACTTACAGGCCGTACCTTACCATGCAGGTGGTAGATAACGATATTACCAAACTTCACGATAAAGCTTTGATGATGAAGCATATTTATCTTTTGGTAGGTTTGGTTTTTGCCGAAACAGTTTTAAACTTTTTCTTAGTGTATTTCTCCAATTATATTTCTCAGAACGTAATCAGAGATATCAGGGAGAGATTATATGCTAAACTGATTTATTTCAGAACATCATTTTTTGATAAAACACCGATTGGACAGCTTGTAACACGCGCTGTAGGAGATGTAGAAACCATTGCAACTGTTTATACAGATGGCTTCCTGATGGTTTTTGGGGATATTTTGAGAATCGTTTTTGTGTTGATAATGATGTTCAGCACGAATGTTCATTTGAGTTATATCACGTTGGCGATTTTACCTTTAATGGTTTTAATTACAAGATTCTTTCAAAAAAGGCTTAAAAAAGCGTTTGGAGATGAAAGAAATTGGACTTCAAATCAAAACTCTTTTGTTCAGGAAAGATTGGCGGGAATGCCGATTATTCAGGTGTTCAACAGACAAAAGGCTGAATTTAAAAAGTTTGACGATATTAATATTACCTTAAAAGGAGCGTTATTGAGAACAGTTTTCATTTTCTCATTGTTCTTTCCTGTGGTTGAACTTATTTCTTCACTTTTTATAGGATTTATCTTATTTTATGGAGGATATATCACCATTAGTGCTGGGGTTGTTATTGCTTTTATCCAATATATTTCGATGTTGATTCGTCCTTTGAGACAGATCGCAGACCGTTTCAACAATATTCAACGCGGAATTGTTGGTGCTGAAAGAGTTCTTGGTTTGATGGATGAAGATTACGCAATGCCAAACAACGGAAAAGTAGAAAAGGATCATTTTGACGGTAAAATTGAATTCAAAGAAGTTCGTTTTGCATACGATGAAAAGCAGGAAGTTCTTAAAGGAATTGATTTTAAAGTAAATCCGGGAGAAACCGTAGCCATTGTTGGAGCAACCGGAGCCGGAAAATCTACGATTATCAGCTTGATTACAAGATTATATGATATTAATTCAGGTGAAATATTTATTGATGACATTGAGCTTAAAGATTACGAGTTATATAATTTAAGAAGTCATATTGGAGTCGTATTGCAGGATGTTTTCCTTTTCCATGGAAGTATTTTTGAAAATCTTGCTTTTGGAGACGATACGATTACGTTAGAAAAAATAAAAGCAGGTGCCAAAGAAATTGAGGTTGATGATTTTATTGAAAGTCTTCCTGGAGGATATGAATATGTAGTGAGTGAAAGAGGTTCGTCGATCTCTTTAGGTCAAAGACAATTATTATCTTTCTTAAGAGCGTATTTATCTGATCCAAAAATTTTAATTCTGGATGAAGCGACATCTTCTATCGACCACGAAAGTGAAAAATTGATTCAGAGAGCGACGGAGAAAATTACTAAAAACAGAACATCAATTATTATCGCCCACAGACTTTCGACCATTGAAAAAGCAGATAAAATTATCGTGATGGAACATGGGAAGATCGTAGAAGAAGGCAAGCACCTTGAATTGTTAGATCAAAACGGATATTATTCTACTCTTTACAAAGCTCAGCTGAGACATGAAGTAGAGGAGAGTGAGACTGTTGAAAATAATTAAGCTAAAATTATTTTTAGTTTAAAATCAAAAAGATACTTTATATAAAGTATCTTTTTTTATGCTTGAATGTTTGATGAAAGCGAAGAATTTATAAACCGTATGGAATAATTCCAAGATCCTTTTTCCAGGCTTCACCATATTTGTCAGTTAGATTTTTTGCTAAGGCTAAATTATTTTTCTCTGCTTGTTTTGAAATGGCTGGACTTATCACACAGTTTTCATACACAACATTAACCTGATATTTTTTTCTGAAACCTTCATGGTTTTTCGACATAATCCCAAATTGAATAAAATGAGGTAAGATTTCTACGTCTCTTTTTCCATTTTTATCTTTAATAGTTACTTTAACGTCCTTATTTTTCTGCGCAAAGCTTACACCTGAAAAGGATAGTGTAATCAGTAAAAGAAATAATTTTGAGGTTTTCATATATAGTTTTTATGTCTTATAGATTAAAAATTGAGGTTGAGGTTAAAAATAAATCTTAATCCTGAGTTTTAAAATTTGGCTTTTGAGTGGTTAAAATATCAATTAAGTTTAGAATCATTAAAAATAAAAATCCTTTTATTACTAAGTGTTATGATAATTTTTGTTAAAGTTTTAGGAATTTCAAATCTGTGGATTATATAGGTGTTTTATTAAAAATGTTTAATATTTTCAAATTAATTGATAAAATGTTAATGAAATATTATGTTTATATCGAAATATTTATTAATTTTAATGTGAAATTGAACACCTACCCTGAATATTGGTAGGGTGTTTGATATAATTGAATGATTTTTTAATTAAACCCCAAAATATAAATGAATAATATACAAGATGAATTTCAGGTCTTCAGAGACGAGTTAAGAAAATTGAATATCGAAGTACAGAAAGTAGTAAAGGTAGGTAACGGTAGCATGGACTTTCACGAGGTTTTCTACAAATCCCCAAGATATGAGGATGTAAAGACCGTCTATGTTCAACGTCACTACCTGGATGAACTTATTGTAAAATTCAGACAAGCTTATAGCTAAAAAATAAAATACGCGGCTCAGGAAACCTGAGCCGCGTATTATTTATGATGTTTGAATAAATTTAATCCTTATCCAACGTTGAATTTTCTTTGGTGTCCTTCATTCGCACATACACGAGCAATGAAAACAAAATACATGCAGTAATATACCAGTAGAAATAATGTTCGGCTCCAAATTTCTTTAGCCATAAAGCAATATATTCTGCACTTCCTCCAAATATCGCCACAGTTAAGGCGTAGGGTAGGCCTACTCCCAACGCACGTACTTCAGACGGGAAAAGTTCAGCTTTTACGATAGCGTTGATAGAAGTGTATCCGCTTACGATAATTAATGCAGCCATGATCAGGAAAAATGCTGCCCACATAGAAGTTGTATGACTTAATGCCGTCAGTAACGGAACTGTACAGAGCGTTCCTAAGATCCCGAAACCTAATAATAAAGGTCGTCTTCCGATTTTATCCGAAAGTCCTCCGAAAACAGGTTGTAAACATGCAAATATAAATAGGGAAACAAATGAAATTAAAGTAGATTGTTCTTTAGTAAGGTGAACGGTATTTACTAAAAACTTCTGCATATAGGTGGTGTATGTATAGAAAGCCAATGTTCCTCCCAACGTCAATCCAATTACAGTAAGTAGAGCTTGTGGATGTTTTAAAAGTTCTTTAATTGTTCCTTTTTTCTTATCATTTACATCTTTTTTATTTTCAAAAGCTTCAGTTTCATGAAGATTTGATCTTAAATATAAAGCGATTACAGACAAAATTGCTCCAATCACAAAAGGAATTCTCCAGCCCCAATTTTCCAATTGAGTTTCTGTCAGGATTAATTTTTGTAAAACCAACTGAATTCCCAGCGCAATTAATTGCCCGCCAATCAACGTCACATATTGAAAGCTCGAATAAAAACCTCGTCTGTCTTCTGTCGCCATTTCGCTGAGGTAGGTTGCTGAAACGCCGTATTCTCCGCCCACACTTAATCCCTGTAACAATCGTGCAATAAGAAGTAGGGCAGGAGCTAGGATTCCTATCGTGTCATACGTTGGCGTCAGTGCAATTAATAAAGATCCGAAAGACATTAACAAAACAGAAAGCGTCATTGCTTTTTTTCGTCCTATTCTATCGGCAATACTTCCGAACATCCATCCTCCGATGGGACGCATCAAAAATCCGACAAAAAATATTCCGGCAGTATTCATCAACTGGGCGTTAAGATCTGATTCCGGGAAAAATGAATTGGAAAAATAGATGGCAAAGGCAGCATAAGCATACCAGTCATACCATTCTACCAAGTTTCCTATAGAACCGCCCACAATGGCTTTTATCCTTTGGGCAGTTGTAATTTGAGTAGTATTAGCGTTCATATGGGTAAGATATTAAATTTTTTAAAGTACAATTTGAAAAGACAGTAAAAATTCTCCTTTTCTGTCAAAAATTCTTTTTGAAGCGGTATCATACAACGGTCTGCTGCTGTATTGAGCAACAATTCTTGCATTTTGACCATATAAAAATAGATTGGCGCCGATGTCGTAGTAGCTTCCGCTTTGGTTTAATGCTTTCATATCTTTAAGAGCATAATTAAAAAACGGCTGAACTTTCACGATCTTGCTGAACTTAGGAAGTACAAAACCTACCTGAGAAAACCAGATATTTCCTGTTCCCATCAAAACTCGGTTGTTTCCGGCTCCTTCCAAAGCTTTTTCACCTGTAAATGTTGCATCAATAGTTCCGGGATTCATGATTCCGCTTACTCTCAGATAATTTGGGCCGTAGTTGTAATTATAGAAAACGGAATAGAGCGTAAGTCCCATTTCTTTACTTTTATCACCTAATGGAAGTTCAGAATAAACATCTGCTCCGAAAATATTGGTATCATGAGATTCAAAAACATTTTCTGTAGGCTGAGATTGCGTTGCATCTTTGTTGGTGTAAAAACCTGCTCCAATATTCAGTACTTTTTTTGCGGCTAAATTATTTTCAGCTAAAAAAGATGTAGAAGTAACTTCTTTATTAAAAAACTGATAATAAGCATATCCGGCGTAGGACAATTTTCCGCTTTGATTATTATCAACAGCAACTCCGCCAACAGCAGGCTTTAAATTTGTTGCAAAAGGTTTGTTGACGCTGAAGCGATAATTCAATCTGTCAAATTCTCCATGCACGAAAACCCCGAACTGTCTTGAAAACTGATCCGCAATTTCAATCGTAGGAAAATTAAAAACAGGAATATCTCCCGCTAGCATTTTGGTTGTACTTGCATTCGTCATTCGGCTCACACCGTTCCATGAATGGAGTCCGGCACCTAAATAAAGATTATTTTTATTAGGTTTTCCTGTTTGAAAATCATTTCTCGGAATAATAGCGAGTTCATTATAAGCATCATGAAAAAAGAAAGGTGCTTTTTTTCCTGCGCCGTTATTTCCTGTTCCCGTTCCTCCGCCTGAAATAAAATTTTGATTATTAATTCCCATCTGTAAAAAGACAGAATAGAAAGGTGTCAACTGACTTTGAATAATCAATCTCATTCTTCTGATTCCTGCATCATAGGTCTGATCTTGCGGAACTCCATTGACGGCTGTTCCCGGATTATTATCGATACTTCGAAGCCAAATTTGACTCGAAATTCCAAATTTCAACCATTTATCACCTTTTTGATTAAGGTTGATTTTAAGTTCTCCAATATCCAACCGATTTTTTTCAACAGTGGAGATTTCTTCCATCTTTTTTTCTGACTTAATTGTGTCTTGGCTGTAAGCGAATTGCACTGCAGTTAAACCGAAAAGTAAGAGTAATTTTTTCATAGGCGTTTTTACTTGTGCCTAAACAAGAAATAAATTCTGAAGAAATTTTGAAGTTTTCACAGAATTTGAATTTTCATTGTTATGTTTTTGAATTCCAGTTAATTATTTTATGAAATTAATTCTAATAGTGTGTAAGTCATGTTCAAAATGATAAGAAATTTCAGTATCATAAATCTCCAAAATCTTCTTCACAAGTGCCAAACCAATCCCGATAGAATTTTGATTGGGATTTCCGCGCTTAAATCTTTTGAATAATTCTTCCGTAGAAATTGTGGGCGGATTTCCTGTATTTGAGATCTGAAAATAAGTTTCCGTAAGCTTCACGAAAATTTTCCCATTCTCAATATTATGCCTTTTTGAATTGTTGATAAGATTGTTAATAACTATAGATGCTAAGTTTTCATCAAAATTAAGATAAACATTATCCTGAATTTCGTTAACTAAAGTAAGGTTCTGAATTTCAAATAAATCCTCAAAATAATGAAGTCTGTCTTTTAATAATTCTGAAAAATTAATCAGTTGTGAATCATTTTTTTCAAAATGTTCAAGTTTAGCAAGAAGAATCAGCGATTGGTTGATGGATGAAAGTCTGTCCAGCTCATCGTTCATCGAAGAAAGCGTGATCAACTGATTTTCTGAAAGTTCGCTATCCATTAATAACTCTATTTTCCCTTTAATAGAAGCTAGTGGAGTCTGTAATTCGTGGGAAGTATTTTCTGAAAGTTCTTCCAAAACGTTGTAATCTTTCTTGGAGCTTTCGGACATTTTTAAGAGAAATTTATTTAATGATTTAAATTCTTCAGTCTCCGTTTCCATCAAATTCATCGGGCTGTTATCTCTCAATCTAAATTTTTTAATTTCATCCATCGCATGATAAAAAGGATCGAGAATTTTCTTTGAAACTAAAACACTTACAATAATCGTAAGAATGACAAGGAAAACCATGATCCATGCTACAACCATGATAATACTCATCATAAAACGGTTTTCGATAATCGTGATATATCTTACACTCGTAATGGAATATTTTTTTTGATGAATAACAGGGTAGGTGGTAACAGAAATTCGGTTAATATAGGACTGTATGCTTTTGTTCCAGAGATATTTTTCCTCAATGATTTTTTCTTTGGCGATTTTTGTATCAGGTGGAAGAATTTTAACCTGAGTTTGACGATGATGAGATTTTAAATAATCATAAGCCGAATCTTTCTCTAATTTATGAGTGACGTATTCATTTAAATCTTCCAATTTCAGAATGGCAGAACGCATTGTTGCTCTTTCAAAAGCAAAATACAAAATAGCAAAGCCCGTGACGAGGACAAAAAATACCAAAAAGGTAAATGCTCTGGCAAATCGGAAGCTTAAATTCATGTAATGAGAAGTTAGAATTTAGAGGTTAGAAATTAGTTTTATAATGATGGTGTTATTTTTTTTAAATTTCGAGGCTTGAAATTGAATCTAACTTCTAATTTCTAATATCTTTTATTTATCAATCCACTTGTAACCTAATCCGTAAACAGTTTGCAGATAATCTTTTCCACCTGAATCCAGAATTTTCTTTCTTAAATTTTTCAAATGCTGATAAACAAAATCTACATTATCAATACTATACGTGTAATCTCCCCAAAGATGACTTGCAATTGCCTGTTTGGATAACATTCTGTTCTGATTATTAATGAAATAGATCAATAAATTCAATTCTTTTTTTGTGAGATTAAGCAATTGTGCATTGATTTTACATTCTTTAGATTCCAGATCAATTGTAATTTCGTTAAAACTCAAAATACGGTTAGTTTCCGGAGTTTTTCTTCTGAGAACTGCTTTTATTCTTGAATGAAGTTCGGGCAGTGAAAATGGTTTTGTTACGTAATCATCTGCTCCGTCGTCTAATCCTGTCAATTTTGTATCCAGAGAATTTTTTGCAGAAACAATAATCACACTCGCTGATGGAGAATAATTTTTGATATGTTTGAGGATTTCCAAACCATTTCCGTCAGGAAGCATAAGGTCTAAAAGAATGCAGTCGTATTCAAAAAGTTCAATTTTTTCTAACGCTTCTTTTGCACTGGAAGCCACTTCACAGACGTAATCTTCTTTTTTAAGATAATCTGTAATATTGGTTGCAAGTTCCTTATGGTCTTCTATGATGAGGATTTTCATATAAAATTATTAAACTGAAATATCGTATTCTTCGGTTTAAAGATATAAAAAAACCGTTCAGGAAAGTTGAACGGAATTTGTATGTTGAAATTTAATAAAAAATTTAGGCACAAAGGTTTTAACACTTAAGTTTATTTAAGTTAATAGAATTCTGCATAGAAGAACACTTAAGTTCTTTTGAAAATCAAAGATTTTCATCTTATGTGAACTTTTGTATTTTCAAAGTAATAAAATTTTAAAACTTAAGTGCTCTAAAGTGTTTAATATAAGCTTTTGTTTCTTTTGTGGTTAAATATAAATCTAAACAAGTCCAATATTTAAAATCTATATCCCAAAGAAAGTCCGCTTCTGAAACCTGCCCACGGACCGTCGATTTTTATTCGGGCTCCTTTTTCATTGGTTTCAACGGTGTAATCTACAAAAGGAATGTCCAGATCTTCAATTTCTTTTTTTAATTGAGCCTGCATTTCGGGAGTCAGAACGTAGTCGCTTGTCATCGTAAAGTCACCTTTTCCGCTTCCGTAATGTCCGCCCGCGATCCAGAAATCAAGAACGAGATTTTGACTTCTGGTTAAAAGAAACTGAACGCCGACCATTACCCCGCCACTGTTTCCGTTAGCGCTTCCTGTACCTTTTAATGGAATTTGATAGGTGTTTCCATCGATTGCGTTGTAGTCATAATAGAAATCGAAAGTGTTGGAAGTTACTTTTGAATATCTGTAATAAGGTGCGATGTAAAAGCCCTTTCCGTAGCCTTTTCCAAGATAAAAGCGAGGTTCTACCGTGAAATTTGTTGCTTTTATTTTAAGATTTTGAAATCTTTTTTCATCCTCGTCGCTTAAGAATGAGTTGATGAAAGGAACTTTACCTTCCGGCATCGTTCCGAAGCTTACATTCATTGAAAACCATTGATTTATAGATCTTTCATAAGACAAATTAATGTTTCTGAATACATATCCTGTAACATTGGTTTTAATAATGTTCATTTTCTCCAGAGGTTCGCTACTGGTTTCCTGTGCGTTGAATTCTGAAAACAACAAGGGAAGAATTATAATAAAATATTTTTTCATGATTTTAAATTTTCATTAAACATTAAGTGATTGGTATTGATACGAAAGCAAAAAACGGGCAGGAAATCAATAAAATGTGAATTTAATTCTCAATTATGATTGAAAATAGCAAGCAAATGTTGATTATGGAAGTAAAATTTACCTTTTGAGTATTTTCTTTTTAAATATAATTCTAAAATCATCAATGATAAATTAAAACAAAAAAATCCGCTCATCAAAATGAATGAACGGATTAGAAAAATATTTTATTTAAATATAGTCGATATAGAAATTTTATTTAAAATCTTTTAGAATGTGATAAAATGTAATTTACAATTTCCCTTTCCTTTGATTTTTCTATTTCTTTGATTTTTTCATGAAGATTAATTATTTTAGAAAAAGAAATTGATGAATATTTAAAAGAAATTGTATCATCAACCTTATCTAAGGTCGTGATTGTTTTTTCTACAGAATTAAAATTCAGTTCAAGCTGAATATAAATATTTTCATGTATTTCCTTTTCTTTTTTCATAACTATTCTTCCAATGTTATTACAGCTTGTTCTTCTAATGTCGATAATGCTTGTAATGATTTACTAGTTTTAGGTTTAGCTATTTTTAAATCTTTTTTAGATAGTTTACCATCTTTTTTTCTCTCGGCAAAATTAGTGAAAAAAGATAAATATTTTTTAGGAGAAATACCATCAAAAATTAAAATTTTAACTTTATCTTTTGAATCTTCACTTTCGGTCATGGAATCTGAGTGTAATGTTAAACATAGACTTTTTACATATGGTTCTATATAATACACTTCTTTGATTCCAGCTGCGACAATGTGTCTGGCACAATTGTGACAAGGATATGTTGTACAGAATAATCTACCATTAATAATCTTGTCTCCAGTTGTTAGAGCCCCTTGTATTATAGCATGCATTTCAGCATGCACAGATCTTGAAAATTCAATTAGATCCTTAACTTTAGTATTGTTTCTGATATTTTCTTTTAATAACTCATCTACGGCTGGTATTGATTTTAAAATTGAAAATGTCTTATCTTTAAGAATTGAATCTACTATATTTTCTACCACATTGTTTTTTTGGAAATCATTACTACAAATTTCATGATTAAAACATCTATGATCAGTTTCTGAATTAGAAGTATATAGATTTCCTCCAAATTTAGGAACATCATTCCATCCGATTGATAGGACAGTATTATTATTATCAATTATTGAAGCGCCTACTTGTCGTGACAAACAGGCAGAATTTCCTGCAGCTGCTTTTGCATTATACATGGCCATTTCTTCAATTGTAGGAGTTATAATTGATGTTTCAAAGATTAAATGTAAAAATCGAGTGATTTTTGATTCAATATTAGTCACGTTATCACGTGATACTCTTATGAATAAATCACCTTCAACAAAAGCGTCTCTTACATTTTGTCCAAATTTATCTTTTTGTTTATCATCAATTTCTATTATGGTTTCAATTTCAGGATTTTCAAATTTTTTCGTTTTTAGATTTGTCTTTCTATCTTCTAAAGGAGAAAATATACTAACTGAGTAAAAATTATCTGAATAAATTTTTTTTAATAGTAATAGCTCTTCTTTAGTTTTAATTGAATCTAAAATATAGCAAATTCGTCTTGATTCATAATCAGTAGATTTTGGATTTTCAGTAAGTTTTTTTTGTTCTTTAGTTATAGTTACTCTGTCAACATGGATTTTTTTTACAGCATATTCAGCTAGCCTTTCGTTTCTATTAAATTTTCGAATAATATTTCCTTTATTTATTTTTTCAAAATATTGCATAAAAACCTTACTTCCTTTTGGCGTTTCTGGGAGTTCAGATTTTTCTTCTTCTGAAAAATTATATTCATCAATAAAATCACTCAGCTTTATTTTTTTTACCTCGTATAAATAATCCGTTTCAATTTTTTGAATTAGTTTTTCAATAACTTTTTCTTTTAGCGAGCCAATAGGAGAGCAAATGCCTAAAATTAATTCTTCTGTTAATGTTTTTTCAAATTTCTCTAGTGTAGAGTTTTGTTTTACCTTATTAAATAGAGGCTCAAGTTTTGGTTCACCCATGTTTTTTTAATTAGTTTTTTAATATTCTAATATACATATTTCCTTAATATGTATTAAAAAAAATCCGCTCATCAAGATGAATGAACGGATTTTATTTTATTGAGTGTTAATTCTATTTCTTAATAAATTTCGCAGTCTCAGCTTTAGAATCTTTTCCTGAAACTTCAATGAAGTAAGCAGCAGGCGGTAATTCTGAAATCTGAACTTTTCCAGCTTTAAGATCTGCTGTTTTTACTAATTTTCCATCTAAGCTGTATACTTTAGCTGTTGAGAAATTTCCTGCTCCTTTTAATTCAATAGCATCTTGAGCCGGGTTAGGATAAATTTTTAAACTTTCTTTTTTAGCAACGAAATCTCCTGTTGATAATGTTGGTAAATTCAGAGCCTGAGCAGCGTTTGATGTTTGGTTATTAATTCCAGCTACAGGAACATTAACAATGGTTTCAATTGTCGTTAACAAAGGAAATTTGTGAGTGCTGTCGTAATACGAATAAGAAGTATTGGTAATAGATCCTATCGGAAATATAAACGATGTATCATTCGGTAAGTGAAGATTGAAAGTCTGAACAGATTTGGTTCTCAATACATTATTAAATGTAGCCGGTCCCAAAAGCAATGTTCCCGATCCGTCAGCTGAAATATTAATTGTTCCTTTGCAAAGTCCACTTGCAGAAGGCGACGTAAATGTTCCCTGTGCCTGATCTGTTTCAGAATATCCAAATGCAGCAGGGTAAGAAATAAATGTCCCGTTATTAGTTCCTAGATTCAAAGTAGCATCTGTAGTTACTAATCCTGTGATTTCAAGTTTTGAAGCCGTTTGTTTGTAGTAAACTGTAGTTCCGCTTCCTACCATTTTCAAAGTAGAACCTGGAAAAGTAGTGACTTCACCAGCAGAAGGAGTTGAATAAACCGTCGAAGATGCTACGCCAGCCGTAAGTTGACTATTAGTAAAAGTTGTATTTACTCCTGTTGCAGAATTATTTGGTGTTCCGGTTACAGATAAATAACTTACAGATTCACCAGTTAAAGGATCGTTAAAAGCTTTGGTAATGGTAGTTTGTGCTGTGTAAAGCCCTGAAGCCATCAGCAAAAAAAGTACAGATTTTCTCATAGTTAAATTTTTCCTTAAAGATAATTAAAAACTGTGTTTCAAAATGTATTTTATTTAATCATAACGGATTTTTAATGAGAGTCTTAAAAATAAAAACCGTCCAATAAAAACTGGACGGCCATCTCTGTGCGTTAAATACGATTTTTTAATTCTGACTGATAATCATTTTTCGATACATATAAATATCTTCGATGGTTACGACGGTCATGTCTTTTCTTATGGCAAAGTCTACAATTTCTGGAAGCCTTGCCATTGTTCCGTCTTCGTTGGTGAGTTCACAAAGTACGGCATCATCACCAAGATTGGCGAGTTTTACAAGATCTACGCTTCCTTCTGTGTGTCCGCGTCTTTCGAAAACACCGTCTTTTTTAGCAATTAAAGGAAAAACGTGTCCCGGACTTGCAATGTGATCAGCTTCTGCATATTCTGCAACGGCCGTTCTTATCGTTGTTACGCGATCTTTCGCCGAAACTCCCGATTCTACACCTTCTTTGGCTTCAATGGAGATCGTAAATGCGGTTTGATTTTTTGAATTGTTGCTTTCAACCATCGGACGGAGGTTGAGATGTTTACTTTTCTCCTCAGAAATGCATAAACAGACAATTCCGCTACATTCGCGGATCAGAAGTGCCATGTCTTTTTCTGTAATGGTGGAGGCGGGAAAGATGATGTCACCCTCGTTTTCACGATTTTCATCATCAACTAAAAGGATGCCTTTTCCCTGTTGTAATTTTAGAAGTGCATTTTTTACACGTTCTTGTGGAGTTGCTCCGAATTTTTCTAATAATTTTTCCATGTTATTTTAATTTTAAGTTAAAATACACTTCGGTACATGGAAATGAAATACAACACAATGAGTCTATAAAATAGCCTCACTGATTGCTCCATTTTCTTCTCCCATCCAGACTGTAACTGTCGGTTTTGGAATTTCACCAAATCAGTCCTTTCGTTAAAAAGGAGTCGCGGACTGTAACCGCCGGTAGGGAATTGCACCCTGCCCCGAAGAAAACTTATACTAAGTTTTACTGTATGTTTGTTGTAATTGTTCTTTAATTCATTAATTTTTTATTTAACGCACAGATTACAAATTTCGGGAAGTTTTTTGGAATAGGGAAGAGTTTATAAATTTATTGTGAATGGTGTTTGAACTTATTTTTCTCTACAAGCGCATTCGTGATTTTTATTTAAATATTCGATGCTTTCTTTGCACATTTTTTCTAACATATCAATATTGATGTCAGACAGTTTTTTGACATAAATGCAGGCTTTACCCATTTTAAATTTTCCAAAATCATCTAATAAATGCTTACTTTCTTCAGCCGGCGAATAAACATACAGTGAGAATTCTGCTTTACGAGGGGAAAAACCTATGAGTGGCATATCGCCTTCGTGCCCACTTGCGTATTTATAATGATAACTGCCAAATCCGATAATGGTTGGCCCCCACATTTTAGGCTCAAATCCTGACCATTTACTCATAAGCTCAATTAACTTAAAGCTATCTGCTTTCTTTTCGTCTTTTTCTACAAATGAGTTGATAAAATCTACTACGTTGATGTTGGTTTCGTTGGTTTTGTTTGCTTTGGCCATGGTTATTCGTATTCTTTTAAATAAGTTACCATTTTTTTCTCAATAAAATCAGTGAATGAATTTGCAATTTTTATAGCTTTAGGAGGTTGGTTTTCGTGGGCAAAAATATAAATGCTGTGATTCTCTAAATTGTACAGCAACTGATCTCCATCGCCATACAACCAAAATTCACCTAAGGTTAAATATTGTTTTTTCTGAATCGTTTCGATGGTTAATTCTTTAAAATCGATATCTATCCCTTCAAGTTGTAAAGTTGATACATTTTGATACCATGTTACCAGATCTTCGGGGAGTTGTATAGAAAGTTCTTTTTCTGTATTTTGAATAGCTTCCTGTTTTTCGCCTGCTTCAATAACATCGGAATTACTGTAAGATTTAGTTAATTGTCTGAAAAATTTTGGATAAATATTCTTTAGATATCCGAATTTATTTTCGACTTCCTTTTGAAGCTGTTTTTCTTTTTGTTTTTCTGCTTTACAGAAATCATCAAATTCTTTTTCCCATCCTTTTTTATAAAGGTCGGATAAAGTAACAGTTATTTCTTTTGATGTTAACCAATCAAAAGCTGCTAATTGTCCGATGTATAAATTTCGGATATCACTGAAACTTTCTTTAGGCTTTACCTTAAGAAAAGTCGTTCTCCCGCATATTTTTTCGATACTATCTTTATGCTCTGTAAACCAGCCTATCCATTCCTCGACAACGAGTTTTCCTTCTGAAAGGCTTGTGAATTTTTCAATAATTTCTTGTTGTGTCATATTTTGAAACAGATTAAGTATCACAAGAAACATCATCCCATTCCTGTCCCATATAACTAATAAGCCAATTGAGTGCATAATGTCTTTCGTAGACAATTCCCGAATCTACGGTTGTCATCTCGAGATTGTTTAATCGGGCATCAACACAAGCCCAATGATATCTGTAATAAAGATCATTAGCATCTAAAATTTCAGCTTTTGAACGGAGTTGATCGTTGGAATTGATGAAATCATTAGGATCATTTTCCCCGCCGATTGGATATTTTTCAAGAGGAATATCATTTAAATCACATAATTCATTTGGAAAAGGTAGTGTGTCCACAAGTTGTAATGCCCAAAGCAAAACCCAAATACATTCACACTTCCATGTTTCCTGAAATTTTTTATCTTCTGTAGGATTTTGTAAAAAATCTTTTTCATCAGATGTTGTGGATTCCCAAAGATTACACTCTTTAAGATAGCTGATGGCTTCTTCCGAATCTATACTGTCAAACGCAACTAAGTTGGTGATGGCAAGAATACTAACTCTTGTGGCGACCTCCTTAGAAGTTCGAAAGGTTGTTTCTTCTTCCGATTCAATATAGGGGAGATTAAAATTAATTTTTATTCCTTCTTTTTTAAGAATTTCCTGACTCTTTTCTTTTCTGGAAAGCTCTTCTTTATTCTTCAAAATATCTGTCATATAATGGATTTAAAGTGGAAGGCTAACTTACGAAAAGTATAAATTATTTGAATAATATTATATCTTAAAACTTTCTAAAATGATGGTGGAGTTCTGTTAATAAAAGAGTGAAATAGCTTAGTTGCAAATTTTTCATATTGACCTTTGTAATGACCAATAAATCATTTCGTGATCTTGCCTTGTTTCTGTGAAATTGAGTTTGTGTAATAAATTAATAGAACTTAAATTATTCAACAAACAACTTGCTGTTATTTCTGTTACAATTTTTGTTGAAAATGCCCATTTGATAAGCTCTGTTACAGCTTCCTCGGCATAACCTTTTCTCCTTTCTTCTTTAATAATTCCGTATCCGATGTCGATGTTTTGATGATTAATATTGAATCCTTTGAATCCTGCGTCTCCAATTATTTCGAGGGTATCTTTTTTAATGATCATCCAAGATTCAAATCCTGTTGGAGATCCGATTGGCAATAGATTATTGATGATTTTAGGTAAGGTTTCCAAGACATCATGATCAGGCCAGCTTTTCCCTTTTTTTAAGCCTAAAGTTGATAAATCGCTGAAATCATTATTCAACAAATTTTCACAAATCTGTATTGTGAATGGAATGAGGATTAATCTTTCTGTACTGAGTTGATCTATTTGTAATGTCGGGACTTTCAAATTAATATTGTTTTTAATGTGATTTTAGGTTTAATTAATCTTCAATTGCTTCAATTCCTTGATCTTTTAATTTTTGAAGATGGTTTTTCATTGTTTTGAGTTGCTCTGGCGAATGTCCTTGCCATTTTTCAACTTCTCCAATCACTTTGAAAGGATGCTGAGAACGGTAAGATTTTGTATGATTTCCCGGAAATTTTTTGTCTGTCAGATTAGGATCGTCTTCAATAGAACCGGTTGGTTCTACGATGTAGATTCTTTCTTTTCCGTCTCCAAAAGCCAATTCTGCACCCCAAGTTGCCGCTTCCAACGTTGCGGAAAGATAGATGTATTTTGCTTTTCTCTGCGTTCCGTAGTTTGAAGTGAAGCCGACTTCGATGAGGTCGCCAATTTCTAAATTTGCTTTTGTGCCGTGGTAGTAGGTTGGGGAAGTTGTGCTCATTTTTAAATTTATTTTTTAATAGTGAAACCTTGAGATTGCAGATATTCATCAACGTCAACATCAAAAGGAACGTTGTAGCCATTATCCAGATCAAACAATCCGCCTCCAGCGTCGGAAGATTCCAAAAATCCGATCATTTTCGACTGTGTTTTTTCTTTTGCATTTCTCCAGCAGTTCATTAAGAAATCACTTTCCAAACCGAACTGATTCTCCCAATAATTAGCGTAATCCAATTGATTATCTTCATCGAGATAGGCGGAATAATCGATACTATTTTCATTCAAAACTTTTTTGCATAATTCCTGAACATCGATATAAGAATAATCTTCAAATGAATGCTCTTTCAAATGCAGTTCTGCGATCTGAATCGTTTTATCCGGAGAATAATATTCGTAATTCGGTAAAGCAAACAAAAAGCTTAAAGGACTTGAAGCATAATAATATAAGCTGATCACTTCAATTTTTTGATTGTCTTCTCTAAATTTATATTTTGAATTTAAAACATCAACCAAGAAATCTGTGACTACTTTTTCTCTAGGAAATAGAAAGGTGTTTTTAAATGCTTCGTCGATCTTTGTTTCTATTTTCTTCATGTTTTATTTTCTTTTGAGGTGTAAAAATAAAGAAAACCGTTCGGGAAATTGGAACGGTTTGGATATTAAATTTCAATTTGGGCTTATGAAATTATTTTTTTGATGTCGCAAGTCGGGAGAATTTGCTGGGCGGGCAGGCGCTTTTTTTCTGAGCATTCAAATTCATACTTGCAACTATTGCTTCACAATTTTAATCTGTTCCAAAAGTCCTTTCTCATTTTTAAAACTAAAAACATAAACTCCTTTTTCTAAAGATGATAAATCTATATTTTGATTGAAATTGGCTGAACCTTTAGAAATTTGCTTTCCATCCATTGAGAAAATAATATACTCAAATTGGTTGTCATTTTTATTCTTGATAACAAAATGATCTCTGAATGGATTGGGATATGCCTGTATTTTAAATACATTTTTTTCATTTACAGCAAGTATATTTTCACTGATATCCGCAACTTGAGCGCTTTTAATTGATGAACCTATTACAGCTGTTGTATTACCTCCCATAATGTACAACTTGTTGTTATACACTTCTGCTGCGGAATGTCTTCGGGCGATCATATTGGATGATAACTGATGCAGTTGATTGGTTATCGTATCAAAATAAGCCAGATAAGTTTGATTATCATAATCACCAACAATAAAAATCTTATTATTTGATACAGCCACCGAATGTCCGGAAACTCCGACAGGCATTGTATATTGATTCGTCCAGGCATTGGAATTAAGGTCATAAACATCGATCAGATTGGAGTTTGTTCCATTGAAACCGCCGATTACATACAATTTATTATTCACGATTTTACCTTTCGTTTCTTTGGCTGTCGGCATATCGGGTAATGAATTCCAGGTGTTGGAAGCGATATCGTAATACTGAAATTTATTAGAGTAAGGAGAAGTCCCATTTAATATGCTGCCGCCAAATGTATATATTTTTCCATTGTGAATTGCAGAACCTAGATTTCCGGTATAAAAAGGGTTGGTTGCTCCGTTGGTTACCGTGCTTGTCGCAAGGTCTACGATTTCCATATTGCTATTTCCCCAACCGTTAAAAACATAAATTTTATTATTGTATGTTTCTGAACTGGCAAATCTTTTAGGAGTTAGAGCCATATCGAGAACACTCCAAGTGTTATTGGTAATGCTGTATTTTTCAATGTAACCGGAATCTCCGTTTGCTGTGTAACCGTTGCTCACATAAATATTATCATTTACAATTACACTTGTGATTGCGCCTCTTCCGGTGGACATATCTGCAAGATTTTGAAAATTTAAGGTTTGTGCATTTGCTAAAAATGAAGCAAATAAAGGAATAAGTAAAAATTTGGTTTTCACTGGTTTTAAGATTATTAGTTTTTGGTTTATTTTCTTTTGAGGATTTTACTTCAATGGAAAATTGAGGAGCAAATATAGGGAAAAAGTTTTGAGGAGGTTTTTGCTGAATTTTAAATGTAAATTATCTTTCTACAAAGAAACCATCCTTTAAAAAAGAGATAGTTTTTATATTGTAAATTAATCTTAGTAAGCACAAGCGGGACGCTTGCGCCAACGTGGTGTTAAAAAATTAATGAAAAGTTTTTGATGAATATATATTTTAATTTGATTGGTCACGAGCGGAAAGTGCTCCTTCACTAATATCCGCAACTTGGATGTTTTTAATAGCTGATTTGGTTGAAGACGTTGTACTTCCACCAATGATGTATAATTTGTTGTTATAAACTTCCGCGGCAGCATGTCTTCGTGGGATCATGTTGGATGATAACTGATGCAATTTATTGGTTTCTGTATCAAAATAGGCTAAAAAAGTTTGATTATTATAACCGCCTGCAATAAAAATCTTATTACCGGATACTGCTAATGAATGACCTGATATCGCAGCAGGCATCGTATATTGCTCAATCCACTCATTTTTATTGAGATCAAACACGTTGACCAGGCGCGATGATGTACCGTTAAAACCACCAATAACATAAAGTTTATCATTCACAATTTTGCCTCTTGCTTCTCTGGCTATCGGCATGTTGGGTAAAGTATGCCATGTGTCTGAAGCAATATCGTAATATTGGAATCTATCTGAAAATACTGTGGTGGCGGCATTGTTTAGCCCACTGCCTCCGAACGTATATATTTTTCCGTTATGAATGGCAGAACCGGCATTTCCTGTATAGGCACGATTAACAGCTCCCTTCGTTTTTTTATGAGTTTCAAGGTCTATAATTTCAAGATGGCTGTTTCCCCACCCGTTAAAAATATAAATTTTATTACCGTAAGTCTCCGAATTGGCAAATCTTTTAGGAACCAGACTAGAGTTGATAATACTCCAACGGTTATCTTTAATGTTGTATTTCTCAATAAAATTTGCATAACCATCCGTATCTTTATAACCGTTGCTCACATAGATATTGTCATCTATAATGACACTGCTTATAGCTCCTCTGCCCATCGACATATCCGCAAGATGTTTAAAATTTAAGGTTTGTGCACTAGCTAAACATAAACCGAAAAGCGAAAGGAGTAATAATTTTGTTTTCAATGGTGGTGAGGTTTGGTTTAATTGATTTTCTGTGTAGAAAAATATGTTTTAAATATAGGGAAAAGTGGCGGATTGGAAATCTGCGACATCGGGTTTTCTTTGAAATTTTGACACGAGTGCCTGATACTTTTTTTTCTTGCTGTAATTATTTAAAAATGAAAACCGCTTTTTGGAAGCGGTTTTTTGTCTTGCTTATTGCTCAAAGTCTCCTGACTTTGAGCAGCTGAAAAACGTTTTTTTATTGATAGCGTTGAAAGTCACGGATTGCAAATCCGCGACATCGGGGAGGGACTACTTAAAACATTAGTTTATTTACCATTTCCATAATCATTTTCGTTTTGTCACTTTCAGTAATATCATATTTCTTTAAATGATCTGATTCAAGGAATTCTAGAAAAAAGTTTGATTGTTTATCACTTAGTTCTTGGTATTTTGCTCTTTCTCTTATTGTTATCTCTTTATCTAATTTAGTATTTATTACATTGTTAGTCAAATGATTAACAAAAATATCTACAATGTCTTTCGATAATTTATTGTAGCAAAATGCTAGTTGTTCTTCTTCTTCTGAATCATTTGTTTCTGGTTTATATAATTTTAAAAGAGCTTTTTTTGTACTATCTAACCTATTAAAACAATCAACAAATGTTTTTGTATTCCAATTATGTAAAAATTGATTTCTTATTTCTAGATAATAAAATAATTTAGTTTTAAATTCTTTAGATAATTTTTTTAAATCAATTAATAAGTGGATTTTCGATGCCAAGCTTAGAGAACTTGATTTATCACCTAAAGTATATGAATCTTGAAAATCAATTTCCAAAATATCTGCTAATGATTTAGTTATTAGAAATTCATGAAGAAGGCTATTTTCTAATATTGTAATTCTTAACTCGTTTATATATTCACTTTTATCCATTTTAACTAAGTTGTATTTATTAGTGATGAATCTGCGACATCTTTTTTGGACAATTTTTACTATAGCTTGTATAAACAGATTCTTATGGGTATGGGATAGTAATATTATTTAGATCAATAAAAATAGTTGATTTGCATCATTGTTATTTGCTTGACTTTCTGTTATATTAGCAGATGAAACTGTTTTTGGAATTCTATTATTTCGATATTGATTTATTCTATTGTTAGCTCTGACTTTTGCTGTTCCCGTACTAAGAGAACAAATAAAAAAATCACAACTTAAATTGTCATACTGTAAAATTGCTTGAGAAATCGCATTTGAGTTATCTCCCATAGTGAAAATCGCAATTTTTAAATTTTTATAGTTTATCACAATATCTGAAAAATCATTGGGATCCCCTCCAAGAGGCTGCTTATTTGTTGATATACCTCCACTATTTATTAGCATTCGATATAACAAGCCAATGGTTGTCGTTTTTCCTCTGTCAGGAAGACCTTCAAGGACAATTATTTTCATAATTTATATTTTTTATTTTTAAAACTAATTTTTTGTTAAATTTAAAATATTGTAATCATAGTTCTCTACGGAAAACCGTATTTTGAGTTCTTTCTGAAAAGAAAAACCGCTCTATAAAATAATAATAGAACGGTTAATATATTAAATTGTCTCAGCGACACGCTGTTACATCATTCCCGGCATTCCACCTCCCATTGGCATAGCAGGTTCAGCACTCTTAACTTCAGTGATTACACATTCAGTCGTTAACAACATTCCTGCAACAGAAGCTGCATTTTCAAGGGCAACTCTTGTTACTTTAGTTGGGTCGATGATACCTGCTTCAAGCATGTTTACATACTCGTCAGTTTTAGCATTGTATCCGAAGTCTCCGCTGCCTTCAGCAACTTTAGCTACGATTACAGAACCTTCACCTCCTGCGTTAGCAACGATTTGTCTTAATGGCTCTTCGATTGCTCTTTTTACGATTTTGATACCTGTAGTTTCATCAGAATTGATTCCTGTAAGATCAGCTAAAGCAGAGATTGCTCTTACAAAAGCAACACCACCACCTGCGACGATACCTTCTTCAACAGCTGCTCTCGTAGCGTTTAATGCATCGTCAACTCTGTCTTTTTTCTCTTTCATTTCAACTTCAGAAGCTGCACCTACGTAAAGTACGGCAACACCACCAGCTAATTTAGCCAATCTCTCCTGTAGTTTTTCTCTGTCGTAGTCAGAAGTAGTAGTTTCCATTTGAGCTTTGATCTGGCTTACTCTACCTTTGATCTTGCTTTCATCACCACCACCGTTTACAACCGTTGTATTGTCTTTATCGATAGATACTTTCTCAGCAGTTCCCAACATATCTAGAGATACGTTTTCCATTGTGAAACCTTGCTCTTCAGAAATAACCTGTCCACCAGTTAAGATAGCGATATCTTCCAACATTGCCTTTCTTCTGTCTCCGAATCCTGGAGCCTTTACAGCAGCAATTTTAAGAGAACCTCTTAATTTGTTTACTACTAAAGTAGCCAAAGCTTCACCTTCAACTTCTTCAGAAATAATTAATAGAGATTTTCCGCTTTGTGCGATTGGTTCAAGAACTGGAAGTAATTCTTTCATTGAAGAGATTTTTTTCTCAACTAAAAGAATATATGGATTTTCAAGTTCAACTAACATTTTTTCAGGATTAGTCACGAAATATGGCGACTGGTAACCTCTGTCAAACTGCATACCTTCTACAACGTCTACTGTTGTATCGATACCTTTAGCTTCTTCTACAGTGATAACTCCTTCTTTACCAACTTTTCCGAAAGCTTCAGCGATCAAAGATCCGATTGTTTCGTCATTGTTAGCAGAAACAGAAGCTACTTGCTTCACCATTTCTGTAGAATCACCAACTTGCTTAGACTGTTCTTTAAGGTTAGCAACAACAGCAGTTACTGCTTTGTCGATTCCTCTTTTTAAGTCCATTGGGTTTGCACCAGCAGCTACATTCTTAAGACCTTCTCTTACGATAGCCTGAGCCAAAACAGTAGCGGTAGTAGTACCATCTCCTGCGATATCATTAGTTTTGGAAGCAACTTCTTTTACCATTTGCGCTCCCATATTTTCTACTCTGTCTTCAAGTTCGATCTCTTTTGCAACAGACACACCGTCTTTAGTTACGTGAGGTGCACCGAAAGATTTCTCAATAACAACGTTTCTTCCTTTTGGTCCTAACGTTACTTTTACTGCATTAGCCAATGCATCAACCCCTCTTTTTAAAGCGTCTCTTGATTCAATATCGAATTTTATTTCTTTTGCCATGTTGTTTAGCTTTTGGCTTTAGGCTTTAAGCAATAAGCTTTTCCTAAAGCGGTTAAATTTTTATTTTGGTAAAGGCTTTTAAGCCTGAAAATATTTGATTAATCTTCTTTATCTTTCTCTTTCTCTTCCTGGTGTTGGTGATAACTACATAATGTTCCATCTAAGTATAGTACTTCGCAAAGAGGAATTTTGCTTTGACAGATTGAACATTCTTTAGTGTATCTATCTAAAACATTTTTAATATGATATAATTCTTTGTCTGAGCGAGGTTTTGTGCCAGATTCACTAACTCTTTTACAAATAATTAGCTCTATATCATTTGTAGTTAAATCTAATCTGATAACTTCATTGATAAAATGATGGAAGTCTGACAAATCATTAATTCCTTCTCTAGCCTCATACGCTAAATCATTATTGTCATAAATAGGTATTTCCATATTTGATTCTTCTATCCAATTACTCCCAATAAATCTCCTTCTTTTACAATTAAGTAATCTTTTCCGTCTAATTTTAATTCAGAACCTGAATATTTTCCATAAAGAACTTTGTCACCTACTTGAACAGTTGTAGGCTCATCTTTTTTCCCTGGACCTACTGCTACTACTGTACCTTCTTGTGGTTTTTCTTTTGCTGTGTCTGGAATAATAATACCTGAAGCTGTTTTAGTTTCTGCAGCGATCGGCTCGATCAAAACTCTGTCTGCTAATGGTTTAAAGTTTACTGACATAATATATTTAATTTTTAATTATTTCTGTATTGTAATTCTCTAAATACGTGCCAAGCATCTGAAACGAAATTTTTGGCAGACTTTTATTCCGCGATGTGAAATTTTGGCAGAAAAAAAAGTATCCAGAGTCTGAATACTTTTTGAAAATTATTGTTAGCTTTTCTTTCCGGCGGCCTGCATCGGATTTACCTTTCCGTTTGAGCCTCCTCTTACCGGGCCGTCTTGTTTTTGTTTAAATAATTGGAATTTTGAGTTTGTTGCAGAACTTCCGTCATTGCTCCATAAATTATTTGAAGTATCAATATCCGCCGTTTCTCTCATCGGATCAAGTTGAATTGATTTTAATTTTTTATCAAAATAGAATGTCTTTGAAACTTTCTTTTCATTCTGTCTCCAAATCTGAGCTGAAGATTTGTCGTACAATTTTGTACCGTCTTCAAACGTAAATTCAAGAATAACAGGCATTACCAATCCGCCTTTGTTGACGAAATCGATTTGATAGGCTGTGATATTTTTAAATTTATCCTTGTCTTTAGAATCTAAAGCTGCATTTTCATCTTTCTTTAAAGTATACGTTTTGCTGTTATCTACTTTTTCCTGACCTCTGTCATAACGGTAATAGAAATCCTGAAGGCTTTTATCTTTTTCTACATCAAAAGTGATGTTTTTATCGTCTTTGTTTCTGATTTTTGAAATATCCTGAAACTCGTTTTGTAAAGGTTTGTCAACCGTATAAGTTTCTTCTTTTGCCATTGGCATTGCATCTAAATCTGGAGTTGCAATGGTCACTTTATCAATAGCGATGTCTACAGGATCTGTTCCGTAAAACCAGCCTCTCCAGAACCAATCTAGGTCTTCACCGCTTGCATCTTCCATTGTTCTGAAAAAATCTGCAGGCTCAGGATGTTTGAAAGCCCATCTTTTAGCATACGTTTTATAAGCTTTGTCGAAAAGTTCTCTTCCCATAATGGTTTCACGAAGAATATTCAATCCGGTTGCGGGTTTTGAATAGGCGTTCGGGCCAAACTGAATAATATTTTCAGAATTACTCATAATAGGTTCCAATTGATCTTTCGGAAGTTTCATATAATCAACAATTGTCCAAGCCGGACCACGTTTTGAGGGGAATTTATTATCCCATTTTTCTTCCGTAAGATATTCAGTAAAAGTATTTAAACCTTCGTCCATCCAGCTCCATTGTCTTTCGTCTGAATTAATGATCATTGGAAAGAAGTTATGTCCAACTTCGTGAATTACTACTCCGATCATTCCATTTTTTGTACCTTCAGAATAGGTTCCGTCTTTTTCTGTTCTTCCGAAGTTGAAGCAGATCATTGGATATTCCATTCCGTTTGCTGCTTCCACAGATTGTGCAACAGGGTACGGGTAAGGAATTGTAAATTCTGAATAGGTTTTGATGGTATGTGCAACCGCTTTCGTTGAATATTTTCTGTACAAAGCATAAGCTTCTTTTGGATAGAAACTCATCGCCATTACTTTATTATTGTTTTCAGGAATTGTTACACGCATTCCATCCCAAACGAATTTTCTTGAGGTAGTCCAAGCGAAATCTCTTACATCGCTTGCTTCAAAATTCCATGTTTTTCTTTGTTTTGAATGATTTTTCTCTGCTTTTTTAGCTTCATCCAACGTAACAATTTCTATTGGCTCACTTGCACTTTCTGCTTTTCTATATCTCCCTAATTGATCTGATGTTAAAACCTGATCGTAGTTTTTACATTCTCCGGTTCCACCTACAATATGATCTGCAGGAACGTTCATTGAAACTTTAAAATTTCCGAAAACTAAAGCAAATTCACCTCTTCCCGTGAATTGGTGGTTTTGCCAACCGTGAAAATCACTGTAAACACACATTCTCGGATACCATTGAGTCATCGTGTAAAGATCATTTCCATCTTCTGCAAAGTTTTCATAACCGCCACGACCGCCCATTTTTATACGATTGGGAATATTGTAATTCCAGTCTACTTTAAAAATAAGCTGTTCTCCTTTTTTTAATGTTTTAGGTAAATCAATACGCATCATGGTTTGATTTACCGTATATTTTAAAGGATTTCCTGATGCATCGGTCACTTTTTCAAGGTTTACTCCGTATCCGTTATCTTTTACAGGAAGTTCAGAAACTTTTAACTGCTGATCATTGGTTGATTGCGGTAGAGTAGAAGAAAACTGAAAATCTGCTTTTTTCACAGTTGACTGCTGATTTTCATCTAGTTGTAGCCAAATGTAATCCAGATCGTCGGGAGAATTATTGTAATAAGTGATGGTTTCGGAACCTTTTAAATTCCTTTTATCTTCATCAAGATATGCTGTGATGTTGTAATCGGCTCTGTTTTGCCAATATCCGTGCCCCGGAGCTCCGGAAGCTGTTCTGTAGATATTAGGAGTTGGAAGAATTGTTCCTAATTGCTCAAACCTGTTTCCGTGATTGCTTCCCGGATTATTTTGAATATTTTGTGCAGTTAAACCTACATATGTGAATACAGAAAGTAGCGTTACTTTTAGTTTCATGACCGAATTTGTTTAAGAATTATCAAATATAATAATAAGTAGTTGAAAACTTGAAAATGTTTCAGGCTTAAAAAGGAATTCTTTCTAAAGCCATTTTTAAGGAGAGCGCAAATACTCCGGATGAAACAAATAATACCCAATCTTTTTTATTGATTTTGAATATTTTAAGTGAAATAAATAATATAATTAAGATAGCAAAAACAATCACGATCTGTCCTAATTCCAAACCGATATTAAAACCTAAAAGCGGAAAGAAAATACTTTGACTTTTTGCAATCATTACTCTTGCTGTATTCGCAAAGCCCATTCCGTGGATTAAACCGAAAATTAAAGCTAAATAATAATTCATCTTCATTAAGCCATTCTTTTTATTTTTCATTAAAATATTGCCTAATGAAGTAAGAACAATTGTTACGGGAATCAAAAATTCTACCCATTTTGAAGAAACTCTCACAATATCTAAAATACTTAAAGCTAAAGTTATAGAATGCCCGATGGTAAATGCTGTTACCAAAATCAGAATTTTCTTCCAATCAGTATAAGAATACATTGCTATTAAGGCTAAAACGAAAAGCTGATGGTCGAGAGCATCCAGAGAAATAATGTGTTCCCAGCCTAATTTTAAATAAAAGATAAAGTCCTGCATAAATTGAATAAATTAAATAATTATTTGGTATTTAAGGTGTTTTAGTTTTAATAATTACTGTTAATTAGCTATAAAATAAATAAAAATTGTATAATTGTAATGATAAAAAATTACGCAACATGGATTTAAAACTATTATTTACAAAAGTACATATTCCCTTTACAGGAAAGAATACTTTAAGAAATGTAGCTGCTGTTTTTCTTGGTCTTTCTTCTTACGGAATGTTTGGGCAGGTTCAAAAATTAGACTCTCGATTTGAAATTTTGTTGAAAAACAAAGATAAAGTATCAAAAGGAATTGAAATTAAAGATTTCGACCGTCCTGAAATGCAGCTTGACAAACACTTGGTTGTAACTTCGAAAGGAGCACAAACCATGTATTCTTGTATTATTTATACTAAAACACCTGAAAAATTAAAAGCTGATGGAATTTTAGTTCAAAGTGAACTTCCTAATTTCGTGACCGCACTGGTAGGAATAGAGGATATTGAAAAATTGACTCAACTTCCGTACGTGACGTCTGTGATGGCTCCGACTTTTGATATTCTTCATAATGATGTAAGCAGAGCACAGTCCGGAGCAAGTCTTTTGCAGGATGGAGCTTTTAATAATACTTCATATGTTGGAACAGGAGTTTTAGTTGGAGTGTATGACACGGGTATCGATTGGAAACATCCTGATTTCAGGGGAGCTACAGATCAGACGAAAAGTAGAATTTATTCAATTTGGGATCAAACCTTAACACCTCAGGGATCAGAAACTTCGCCTGCCGGTTTTTCTACAGGGGTAGAATATACAAGAGCTCAGATTGAAGATGAATTAGATGGCTCACCAACCAATTTTGTCCGTGAAAATGATACCAACGGTCACGGATCTCACGTTGCCGGAACAGCTGCCGGAAACGGATCTGGTTTTGCAGATAAAAGACATAAAGGTTTTGCTCCAGGAGCAGATATCGTTTTTGTAAAAGGTGGTAATGGATCTTTTCCAACGACGAATACTATTAATGCATTAACTTATTTTAAAAACGTAGCAACAGCTTTAAACAAGCCTATTGTTGTGAATATGAGTATCGGAGGGCAAGGTTCTGCTCATGACGGTACTGGAAGCCACGAAGTTGCAGTGAATGCTTTTACAGCTTCAGGCCCGGGTAGAGTAGTGGTGATCTCCGCAGGTAATGATTACGGTGGAAATATCCATAAAACCGTTAATATTGCACCGAATGCAACTCAAAACTATACTTTTACAGTAGCAAGTAATACTTCTGCAGCCTCTATATTTTCATTTTTGATGTATGCAAATGATGATTCTCCGGTTACAGCAAAGCTTACAGCACCGGATGGCCAGCAGTATACTTCTAATATTACGACAACAAACACTTTTAATATTTTAGGAGGTGGATTAACGGCTACAATGTATAATTATTGGAGTACGGATAATAACAAAAGATACGTACAGTTAATTGTCAGCAGACCAAGTGGAACTACAAATGCTCAGGGTACTTATACTTTAGAAATCACAAATAACGGAACTCAGCAGATAACAACACATGGCTGGTTGTATAGCCAAGGTGTAGCAACTACATTGACAGATGGGAATAATGAATATATTGTTGGTTCACCAGGAAATGCATCAAGCGCAATTACAGTAGCATCTTATATGGGAAGAGCGAGTTGGTATACTGCGGCTGGAGGTTATTATGTTCTTACTCCACAGGAGTCTATTTCTGCATTTAGTTCAGAAGGGCCTAGAGTTGACGGTTTCCAAAAACCGGAAATAACAGGTTCAGGACAACATGTGATCTCTGCAAGATCTAGTAATTCTGCACCGGCAGCAACAGATATTATTAATGGGACTACCTATTACGTAAAAAACCAGGGAACGAGTATGTCTTCACCGGGAGTTGCAGGAGCGGTAGCTTTGTTGCTTCAGGCAAATCCTACTTTAACGGCAGCTGCAGTAAAAAGCAGATTGACTCTTAATGCAAGACAAGACGGTGCAACGGGTACTGTACCAAATCCAAGATGGGGTTTTGGGAAACTTGATATTTATAAAGCAGTTACAGATGAGTTAAACTGTGTAAAATCAAATTTTGAAATAGTTACTTACGATGAACCATACATTTTAGCAAATGCTGAAAACAATAACTTTTTTGATAACACGGCTTTAGCTGTTCGTTATACACCAACATTAACGGGTAAATTGGGAGGTTTCTCATTCCTTACCGGAACTTCTGCAATTCCTGCTGATATGGCGGTTGATATTCAGGTAAGAAAAGTAGATGCCAACGGAAATCCGGGCGATATTATTGCAACTAAAACAGTTTCTTCTTGGGTAAATGATATTCAGAGATTTACTTGGAACTATGTTAATTTATCAGATTTAAATATTCAAACCGTTACAGGCAAAGATTTCTATATCGTTATTAATGGATTGAGTGGAAGAATTTCCATGAAAAACGAATCTGTTGTAGTAAATAACAGATCAAAAACATCTACAGACGGAACAACCTGGACGGCAAGAACATTCGATCTTAAAATGAGAGCAACAGTTTATGAAAATGTAGCTGAGGTTAAAGTTTTAGCAACGGCAAATCAAACAAAACTGGCTCCGGTTGCCACAGGATACAATTATTTCGTGAATAACTGTCAGTTAATTTCAAGAGTAGAAAAAGAGACGGCAAGCACCGTAACAGGAAATGTTACTTCTAAAGTTTGGGTTGATAACGCTCAGCCAAACTATGTTTCAAGAAGATTTGAAATGAATCCTGCAGCTAATGCAACAACGGCAACAGGAAAAGTGACATTATACTTCAAGCAGGCTGAATTTGATGCTTATAACCTTACAAATGCGGTTAAATTGCCAACTTCAAGCACAGATAATGCCAACAAAGCTAATCTTATTGTTGAAAAATATACAGGAACAAGTGCAAGTAATACAGGAACAATCGCTTCTTTCGGAAGTGCTGCAACTCCGGTTGCTGTAAATGTTGCTGATATCGTTTGGAATGAAACCTATCAATATTGGGAAGTAAGCTTCCAAACAACAGGATTTGGAGGTTATTTTGTAAAAACAAACTCTGTTACTTTAGGAGTGAATGATATCAAAGACAACGCTGAGATCAACGTATATCCTAATCCTGCGAAGAACTTTGTGAATGTAACTTTAGGTAAAGCTTCTAAAGCTGGGGTAACAATACACGATGCTTCAGGTAAGCTTGTGAGAAACGTAGATATTAGTTCTACATCAAATAAAATTAATGTTTCTGATCTTGTAAGCGGAACATACGTATTCACAATTACGTTAGACAACAATTCTAAAGTAGTGAAAAAGATTATCAAAGAATAATCTCACAATAATTTTTACAATTAAAGAGTGACAGCTAATAACTGTCACTTTTTTTTATATTTGTTTAAATAATTTCATATCAATGTTTTTGAAGCTTAATTTTTTGTTTGTAGCACTCTCTCTGTTGTTTTCCGTTAAATCCCATGATTTGAAGACTAAGGAAGAATTTCATCCTTATCATGTAGGTTCTGTAGAAATTAATTACAACTCAAAATCGAAAACCTTTGAAATCACAGGACGTTTTTTTCTTGATGATCTGGAAAATGGTTTATCTAAAAAATATGGAAAACCTCTTCATTTTAATGATGAAAAATACAAAGCTCAACTTAATGAAGCTTTAAAAAATTACAGTGCTGAATATTTTAGGTTAAAATCTGACAACAAATTCCTAAAAGTAAATTATGTCGGCTATGAAGAAGACAGCGAATCTGTTAATGTTTTCTTAGAATCCGAGACGCTTACTTCTCCTAAAAAAGTGGAAGCAGCCGTAAGTTTTCTCTATAATTTATTTGATGACCAGATCAATATTGTTCATATCATTGTCAATGGAAATCGTAAAAGCGAAAAGCTTGTTTATCCTAACAGATACCTGTTTCAACAGTTTTAAATGAATATTTACATTAAATAATTATTGTAAAAGGTTTTCATGATGTAAACGATAAGTTGGGGATTAAATTCTATAATTAATCGACTTGAAAAAGGAAATATTTTACTTTTTCTAAATTATTACACTAAATATATGTTGATTATGAGGTTCTTATTAATTATCATTAATACTTATTATTAATCCTTGTCTTTTAAATAAAAAATATTATATTTGTCTCAACATAAAACGATTAATTTTATATATAAATTGCTATTTTATGTTAAAATATAGTTTTAGTCTCATTGTGATTGTAGATTAATGAAGCTATTAAAAAATTGTATTTTATCAATTATAAAAAGAAACTTAAATAAACTTGTCATGAAACTTAAACAATTTTATCACGTACTCATACGGCTTCGGCAAAGTAGTATAACATTTGATCAACTAGGGATAAAAAATTCTTTTGTTAAACAATTTTCAAACATCATTTTTAATTATAAGAATAAACAACTATTTTTTCAGGCACAATAATTCTACTAACACAAAACAATATAAATGTTCCCAAACATTGAAAAACACTTACCGTAGTAAGTGTTTTTTATTTTTATCATTAAAATGGATTTTCTGTTTTTAGCTGTGCATTGATAGCTTGTGCATGAGCCAGCAGATCCGGGAAAAATGCATCATAACATTCTTGAAGAATCTTTTTGTTTTGAAGAAATAATTCGAAAACAGGAAGGTCTTTATCTAAATATTTTGCTTTATTAAGAACGTTTTGAATACTGAATTTAATTCCCTGATTTTCACGATAATTATAAAGCCAGTCATCATGTTCCATTTTCACGAGCATTCTTTTGAAATTTTCGGGAAGCCATTTTTCATTTTCGTTAAGAACTCGGTATACTCGTAAAGAATGCTCTTTCCAGCCTTGAAGCGAATTTAAGCTTAAATCATTTGCTAAAAAATAATCCATCGAAACATCTACAAACGCCCCGGAATACAATCTCACCAACGGACTGAAAACTTTTTTAGCCTCATGCAATGCAGGGTGAGCATCAGTAAAAGTATCAATAGCTCTGTGCAGGGTAATCCCGTCCTGAATATCTTTAGGAAAAGAAAAACGGTCTTTGTTTCGGATAAAATCTTCCAGAAACTGTCCGACGATTTGTCCGTCCGAAAAAGTGAGAAAAGAATGAGCCAGATAATTCATACTACAAGATAAGGCTTAAAATTGAAAATCCTCCGAATAAAATTAAAATATTCAGAGGATTTTGATTGGTTAATTCTATAAAAATTATTTAACGATAAATTTTTTACTTCCTACAAATGATCCTTTCTCATCATAAATATTTAAAAAATATCCTCCGGAATTGAATCCTTTTAGATTAATACTTCTTTCAGCAGTTGTTTGAATGAGCTGTCCTGCATTATTAAATATTTTAAATGAATATCTTTCATTATCACGTAACGAAATGGTAATTACATCTTTTGCCGGATTTGGATATAATGTAAATTCTTTTGCATTAGGAAGCGTTTCTGAGGTGGATAAAACATCTGCGGAAGCGGTCGGCATGAAGTTAGAAACCACACATGCAAAACGTGAAAATCCGTAAGCTTCGTTGGATGGATTTGTATTTCCAATGGCAATTCCTGTAGGTTCAGAATTATAATTGACGCTTGGATTGGCCCAGCGATTAACTCTTGTACAGTTAAATCCAGCCGCTGAGCATTCATCATTGTAAGCCATAATAGTTCTCCAACGCTGAGAAGAAGTACTCGAAGTCCCGGAATTAATTGCTGTTCTGTTTACATATCCATGATGATGACTGCATGGAGTCGTGCTTGTATTCACATACCAATCGTGCTGTAATCCCATATTGTGTCCCAATTCATGCGCCAAAGAATAATTGGAAACCGCACAATTATAAAGACTTACACAAAATCCGTTCGCACCGCTATAATTGGTCGCATTTGTATTTACATAACCCAGTCCGCAGGTATTGGTTGGCGTTCCGGTAACTAAAGCAACCAAATCGGCTCCATAAGTTGTTCTTAAGGTATGAACGGTGTCCATATACCCATCATTATTGGTTCTTAACCTCGAAAGATCTGTGCTGATATTTCCGGGTTCTGTATAAGCGATTTCTCCGGAATAGACCAGATTAATCGTCACATTAGAAACACCGGAATTCGTTAAAGAGGTATTAAAATTAGTAATGGCAGTCGCTATAAAAGAGTTACTCTGAGAAACTCCGCCCCATGCAGTTCTTGCCGCGGAAGTGTACACAACCATCACGTCAACACGTGAAGCTGCACAAACAGGAGTTGTTGAAAGGCAAACATTAGAATTTACTTTTCCGAATCCGGAAAGTGTAGAGTCTAAAATTTGGTCATCTTTAGAATCCTGATCCAGAATTTTTTGGTCACTTACCATTGATAAAGCGAAAATATCACCATTTGTTTGATGGAACATCACTTTTTCCCCAGTACTTGGAGCGTACATTCCGGTTACAATATTATCATATTTTGAAAATACTAAATCGGATTGTGGTTCGTTTTCAATTTTGTAGACGTAAGATTCACTTTTATTGCTGTAAGTTAAAACTCTATCAAATTTTGCAATGATTTGTTTATTATTGGGTAAATTAATTTTGAGATCAGAATCTAAATTAAAGGCAGACTGTTTATAATATTTTGTTGAAATATAACTCGAAGCAAGCTCTTTTGTAATCTTCTGGTTATCTGATAAACTCCCTTCATTAACAGGATTTTGAAAAACACCGATCTGTGCTGACAATAAATTAACGCAGCAAACAAGTAGAATAATAAAATTTGTTTTCATGTCTCTTTAAGTTTTATGATTATGGATACTTAAATATAAACATAATATTTCAACATAAAGTGAATTTATTTAATGATTAAATAATATTAAAACAACCTTTCATGAAAATCCTCAATTTTACTTACTTCTTCTATTTTGATACCGTGTTTTCTTTTGGCGATTTTATTAAGATTAGAAACAAAAATAACCTCGTATCCTAATTTTTCAGCTTCCGTAATTCTCTGTTCGACTTGTGCAACGGGGCGGATTTCACCACTTAATCCAATTTCTCCCGCAAAACAAAAATGTTCTGAGATCGCAATATCTTCATTCGAGGATAAAATAGAAGCAATAACGGCAAGATCCAAAGCGGGATCGTCAGTTTTTATTCCTCCGGTAATATTTAAGAAAACGTCTTTTGAGCCCAATTGGAAACCTGCTCGTTTTTCGAGAACGGCCAACAACATATTTAGTCTTTTAGCATCAAAACCTGTACAGCTTCTTTGTGGAGTTCCATAAACGGCGGTACTTACCAACGCCTGAATTTCAAGTAACATCGGGCGGTTTCCTTCTAAAGTTACGGCAACAGAATTTCCGGAAAGCTCCTCGAATTTTTTAGTTATTAAAATTTCGGATGGATTTTTAATTTCCTTTAAACCTTGGGAAACCATTTCATAAATCCCGATTTCAGCAGTAGATCCGAAACGGTTTTTATTAGCTCTTAATAATCTGAACAGGTGATTTCTGTCTCCATCAAAATTCAAGACAACATCAACCATATGTTCCAAGACTTTTGGACCTGCAATTTGACCGTCTTTCGTGATGTGACCGACCAAGAAAACAGGAACGTTATTTTCTTTAGCATATTTAATGATTTCGTTGGAACATTCTCTGATCTGAGAAACGGTTCCTGGCGAACTTTCAATTAATTGTGATTGTAATGTCTGAATTGAATCAATTATAACAAAATCAGGCTCTAGTTTTTTAGCTTCATGAAGGATTTTTTCCAGTGAAGTTTCTGTGTAAAGAAAACAGTTCGGATTTTGAACATCCGTTAATCTGTCGGCTCTCATTTTGATCTGAGAAGCGCTTTCTTCCCCCGAAACATAGAACACTTTTTTCTTCATTTTCAGGGCAAGCTGTAAGAGTAACGTCGATTTTCCAATTCCGGGTTCGCCGCCGATCAAAGTAACGGAACCTAAAACAATTCCGCCTCCCAAAACTCGGTTAAGTTCTTCGGAAGGTGTTTTTATACGAGGTTCTTCTATTGTTTCAACTTCAACAATATTAATGACGTGTTGCTTTGTTTTTGAAAACGGTGGCGTTTTAGATGAGGTTTTTTCTACGACTTCTTCCACCAAAGTATTCCATTCTCCACAGTTTTTGCATTGTCCCATCCACTGAGAATACTGTGTTCCGCAGCTCTGACAGAAATATGCTGTTTTTAATTTTGCCATACCGCGAAGTTCTTGATTTTTTTTTGAATTTTTCTTCCGAAATTTTAGTTAATTTTCAACCATGAAAAATATTCTGAAAAGTTTGGTAATATTTATTGTAATGAGCCTTTTAAATGCTCAGTGTACAGATTGGTCGGTGAGAAGTTTAGATTTGCCCGGTGGAAGTTTCGGAATGTATTCAATATTAATTCTAATTCTCACCTCAATAATTACAGGAATAGGATTGGTAACTGTCATTATTTTTAGAAAAAGTTATCATTCAATACTAAGAATTGCGATTTTATATGAAGTTATTTACTTGTTTATGCTGATCGTGTCGGGAAATAATCCGTTCTCTTATTTTTCAAATCCAACAAATGAAAATATGTTATCGATATTGATGTATGGGAATTCTTTAGCCATATTACTTTTGATGTATCTTATTGATTTACTCTATTCAAAAATAAATTCATCAAAAATCAAAAACTAACATAGATCAATGTCAGGTAGTTTTTTACTGCCTACATTTGCCATAAGATTAATCTAAAATAAAATATAATGAAAAAAGTATTCTTAACTTTTGTATTCGCTTTACTAAGCGTTGTAGGATTTGCACAAACAGCTTGGGCAGTAGATCCAATGCATTCTTCAGTGAATTTCAATATCAAACATATGGGAATCAGCTTTGTACAAGGTAGATTCGATAAATTTGACGGAAAAGTGGCTGCTAGTAAAGAGGGTGGTTTAGATAAAGCCGAGTTTAGCTTCTTTGTTAAAACATCTTCTGTAAACACGGGTGTAGAAATGAGAGATAAGCACTTGCAAAGCGCAGATTTCTTTGACGCTGAGAAGTTTCCTACAATGACTTTTGAAAGTACTTCTATCACAAAAGAAAAAAATAATACATACACTTTAAAAGGTAAACTGACTATTAAAGATGTTACTAAAGAAATCAGTGTTCCAGTAACTTACGGTGGAATTACTAAGAATCAACAGGGAAAAGAAGTGATGGGTTTCCAGACAAAATTCACGGTTAACCGTTTAGATTATAACATTAAATATGATCCAACGGGTGCTGGCGTAGCTAAAGACGTTGACGTTAACTTATATTTTGAGTTAGCTAAACAATAATTTTCATATAAATTTGGTTTAAGAAAAGGCTTCTCAATATTCTTGGGAAGCCTTTTTATTTTATTCCAGTTTAAAATTTTATCATTTATTTGTCATTCCGGAGGAATCTAAATTATGTTTTTAAAGTCTTATTTTTAAGTTAAAAATTAACCTTCCCAGAAGACACCGTAAAAATTCCAAAATCATCAATCAGCATATTTTCTTTCTGAATATTGTTGAAAGTCATCATTCTGTCAAGTTCTTTTTGCGAACGTCTTCTCATGATCCAGTCTTTATTTTGATGATTATTCAGAACATAAGCGATCATTTTCAACTGCGGATGCCAAGGCTGTCCGGTATAAACGATGAATGAATTTTGTTCTGAAATAGAATTAATTCCCTGAATCGCTTTACTTGCCATTTCATTATCTCCGAAAAGCTCTAAAATTCCCGAAACGATGGTGATATTTGGTTCAAAATCTAATTTTTTATACGTTTCAGGATCAAAACAATCAAAATTAGTAAATCTGATGTTTTGATATTTTTTGTCCTGGATTACTTTTTCTCCAATCTCAATATTTGCCTTTACAAATTCATTGACAACGATTTCAACTTCAGAATATTTTTCTTTAATATCAAATAAATAATTTCCCGTTCCGCCTGCAATATCAAGGATTTTTACTTTTCTGCCTTCTTTTTTCAGGATTTGAATTTTTTGTTCTAAAAGTTTGATCAAATGTTGCTTTCTGATTCTAATTCCCGTCCAGCCAATAGCTTCAAGATAATTTTTATCCATCATTTTTCCGAAACCTAATTTCCCTTGAGGCTGATTGTGATAAACATAATCTAAAGAAGCGCCAGAATCAAAACCATGTTTCAAACCTATCTCCATTCCTTTACTGATCTTTCCTATAGTATTAAGAGACCATTTTTGAAATTTAAAGTTCAGGTTATTGCCTACATTATTTTGAAGATCCTGATATTCTTTTACAGAAAATTTGTCAGGCGAAAGTGATGCTTTTTTCTGAGTTTGACCAAAACATTTTTCAGCAAAATCTTTAATTTTATCATAAACCAATTCTTTTCCTGTATCAAATAAAATTCCATGGAAAAAGTTGGGAAGAACTTCGTATTTTTTTAAATCTGTATCTAATTGATCATGAAAACTTTTCTGATCTTTATTAAAAACAACATGATCTTTTTCAGCAGATAATATAAGAGTAGGTGTGTCGATGGCTTCTGCATCTTCTACCAAACGTTTTCCTGCTTTTGCGAGATCGATCAGTAATTCGGCATCAATAGATCGAGTAATCAAAGGATCTGTATCGTAGGCTTTTTGTTGTTCAGGATCGTGAGTCAGCATTGTTGATTTTACATAACTTTTGATAATCAATCCTTTCTTTAATTTAGTTCCTAAAGTTATCATTTCATTTGCCAAAGGAACGATAAGATTGATTCTAAAAGCGGGTGCCAAAAGAGCCATTCCTGCAATATTAGGTGCGAAATCATGTGCCCAAGCGGAAGCGATAACACCTCCAATACTGTTGGCAAGTAAAAAAATATCAGAAATTTTCACATCATATTTTGACTGTAAAAATTTTGAAAAAGAGTCCAAGTCACGAACATAATCCATAAAAATAGAAGAGGTTGGCGTCTTTGTATGTCCATGTCCGCGAAGGTCGAATGCAAAAATATTATAGTTTGAAAATTGTTGCGATTGTGCGATATCGTTCAGTCTTTCGGAATGTTCGTGTCCGCGATGAATGATGATGATGCTTTTTTGTTGAGGTTGATAATTCCATTCACGATAAAAGATTTCGCTTTCATCAAAACTTTTAAAATTTCCGCTGTTCATATTTAAAATTTTTTCAGAAAATCGTAGATATAAAAATGGATGATTGCATTCTTATTCAGGACTTTCATATTGGTTATTGCTTGGTTTAGAGGTAAAGATAGAATATTTTTCATTACTAAAATGCCGATG
Organism: Chryseobacterium sp. GW823-FHT05E08; assembly: GCF_058795655.1. Classification (NCBI taxonomy): domain Bacteria; kingdom Pseudomonadati; phylum Bacteroidota; class Flavobacteriia; order Flavobacteriales; family Weeksellaceae; genus Chryseobacterium; species Chryseobacterium sp. GW823-FHT05E08. The sequence goes on from NZ_JBXAHY010000004.1 coordinate 289,890, forward strand.
GCAGAACTTCTGGTATAGCCCATCGTACAATGAATGAGTATTTTTCCGTCTTTCGGAAGTTGATGATAATTTTCTGTGATTTTTAGAACTAATTTTTTCGTTTGATCAATATCCAACATTCCAATATCTAAAAAAGGAACAGAATAATAGGTAGATTTTTCTTTTATTTCAGAATTTTCTTCTATTTCTGCTGAGAGATCGTAGATGGAAATATTTTTATTAATTTCAAAATCTTGCAAATCTTTTTTATCAGGTTTTGACGAAATATAAATGTTGGTTACAATTTCTAATGGTCTTTTATTCTTTCTTAAAAACTTCCAAAATGTCCAATAAATGAATAAATAAGGAAAGTAAAACAGTTTTTTGTAAAAAGGAATATTTCCGTTAGTGTCTTTTAAAAAGTGAATATTATTTTTTTGATATTGATAACCAACTATGATCATAACGAGAGCTGGCCACAACAAAATTAGCCAAGATTCATTTGAAAATTTATACAATAATAAAGAGACTAAAACAAAGATCCATCCAGCCAAAAAATAGAAATTAGCGACTTGAAAATTCCTATATAAAAAGTTGTTTTTCTGATAAGGAAATATGATGAAGCTAATATGAGCCAAAATAGTTCCTGTGAGAATATCAATCAAATGATGTTGGTAAGTTGTTAAAGTAGAAATTCCTATAGCAACGAGCCAAATCATTAAAAATATTCTCCATTTTTTTAAATTTCTAAAAATGCTCCAAAAAATAAAAGCATACACAATATGTAAGGAAGGAGCCTGATTGAAAGGCAAATCAAAAGTTGTTAAAAACTGAAATGAATATCCGAAAATAGAATTATTGACTTCCGGTCTCTGTAAAGAAAATTTTAATGGAAATAATAAAAAACAAATTCCAGCAACAACAGTTACAAACAACATTCTTTGGGTCAGGACTTTGAGCTGTTTTTTCGTACTACAAAAGAAAAAAACAGAACAGAAAAACAGTCCGCTGGTCATATAAGGAATAATTGTCCAAGGGAGAAATGGGATGTATTTCTCAAAATCAAAAACAAAAGACAAAACTTTTTCAAGCTTTGAAACATGCCACGCCGAATAATTGTAAACAATCATGAATACAACGGAACACAGCAACATTGCATAGATTTTCTGCTTTAATTTTGGTCGTTTTTCATCCATTTGGCTTTTCTGAACATGATAATATTTAATAATGAAGAGGGAAGGATGGATAATGACTTCATCATCCATTTCATTTTTGCAGGGAAAATGATTAATTTTTTTTGAGTTTCAATAGCATCCGAAATGATAGCTGTTGCCGTTTCAACATCAGTAAGAAAAGGCTTTTTGCTTAAATCATTATCGTTAAGTTCTCTCAATTTCAATGTGTCAACATACCCAGGAGCAATCGTCGTTACAGAGATTCCAAAGGGTTTCAAAGCTCGGCGATAAGCATCCGCAATTTGAATCACCGAACGTTTAGTCTTGGTATACAAACTTGAATTTTCATAGTCCATAATCCCGGAAACCGAAGCAATAACAGCAATGCTTCCTTTGTCTTGACCTTTCATCGCTTTTCTGGCTACTTCGAAACAATTTACGGTTCCTAAAATATTGGTTTGCAGCATTTCTTCGGCTTCTTCGTAAGATATATTTCCGGCAACATCTTCTGCGTAACTTCCGGCGCAATTGATGAAAATATCAAGATCTTTATTTTGTAGAAAGTCTTTTAATGCTGAAAAAACTGAATTTATATCACAAACGTCAGCTTGAAATATTTTTAAATTTTCTGAACTATTTTCAGGAATTTTGGTTAAATCTCTTCCGCAAATCCCCACGCGATATCCTTTTGAAAGATAATGCTGAGCAAGAGAATAGCCGATTCCCGAAGTTCCACCTGCGATAAAAACGTTCATGAGCGTGTTGTGATTTTCAATTTTAGGTAAAAATAAGTTTAATTTAATGATGAAAGATGTAAAAATCTTAACTGTCTTTATTTTTTAATACTCTTGATCGTCTGGTCAAAACCGTATTGCCACTGCATCTCCATATCTTTTACAAATTGTTGATGACTTTTTGGTAAAGAAAGTTTAATCTCAAATTTTCTCCAATTGATACTTTTTCTGATGTAGTGTCCTTCCAATTTTTGCTTAATATTATTCGTGTCAATTTGAAAATCTGGTGACTGTTTTTCAATTTCTTCTAACCTTTTATTTCCGCTGTATCCTAAAACAGCACGTACAAAAGTTTCTTCAACAGGAGTGTAGGATTGTTTTTTTTCAATAATAACTTCATCAGCAAGATGCTTTGCCAATTCAATTGGGATGAGATCAATCGCTCCACCTGCAAAATATTTCCCCTGAAGTGAAGCGGGAGCAACATAGAACATATCAGAAACGGAAATCCTCGTGCTTGCCAACAAAGAAATATCAGTTCTTATGTTGGGAATTTCTTCGATGGCACTGTGTTTTAAATTTTCAGAATTAATGATGATTTGTTCCGGAATTATTTTCTTTGCTGTTTCAGGATCGGTGAAAATTGTTTTTTGATATAATTTTCGATCAAATCGTTTTTGTCCAATTTCTGTTGGACTAAAATTGAGCTCTGAGCCAATAATTAAAGTCGGAATTTCTTGAGAAAATTGTGCATTTTTTAATGAAGGAAAATCTTCGGATAAATCCTGATTCATTTCAACCAGATATCGATTAAAGACATCTTCAATATAAGGAGCATTTCTTTTATCGAATATTTTTTTTAATGAGAAAAGTCCAATTTCAGAGAGCTTTTTATGTTTTGTTAATGCTGTTTGAGATACAAATTGAAAATATTCTTCGGATTGTAAATATTTTTTTCTTGAAAGGTTGTCGGGGAAAGCATTGATGATGATTGCAGCAAAAGCTCCACCACATGAAGCGATGAGAACATCGGGTTTCATTTCTAGTTCTTCCAGTGCTGCAAACATTCCGAGGTAGATCATTAATCTTGTTCCGCCTCCTGAAAAAATCAACGCTCTTTTAAATTTTTCGTTCATTTTTTACATCTTTAAAAGAAATGGAAGCAGCCAGAAAAAAATTGGAGCATTGAAGACAAGGCTGTCCATTCGGTCTAATAAACCGCCATGTCCGGGAAGTAAACTTCCGGTATCTTTTATATCGCTTTTTCTTTTTAAATAAGACATGAAAACATCTCCACAAAATCCTGAAATTCCCAAAATAAAACCTAAAATTGTATTGATGAGAATATTAGAATTCAATAAAAAGAATCCTAAAATGTTACTTAATATAATCGTCAAAAATACTCCTCCGATAAATCCCTCCAAGGTTTTATTAGGACTGATCTTCGGAACGATTTTATGTTTTCCGAAGAATTTTCCCATTAAATATTGAAAAACATCATTGAGTTCAGTGACAACAACGATAAAAATGATTGAATAAATTCCTGAAATATTTTCTCTGATAAAAGCTAAATGTGAAAAAGCAAAAAGACAAACTATTAAACTTATTACTATTCCTGATAATTGTTTTCCGGATGATTTTAAGATTGAAAAATATAAGATTATAATGATTGATAGAGCCAAACTGTAAAGAAAATAATTCTCAATATTCAAAAAATACAATAAAAAGAATTGTGAAATTCCAACGAAAATAGAAGGGATAATTTTATTGGTATTCACTTTAAACATTCTCAAAAATTCAAAAAAACATTGAAAACTGATCCATGAAACAAAGATCTTCATTGCTAAAGGATGAGAAATTCCGAGCGCGAAAACTAGGATAATGTAAACCCATGTTTTTACGCGTAAAGGAACATCTGCGAATTTATTTTCTTCAGGCTTCATGGAGTGATTTTTTTAGTCGGGTATAAGTGCTGATGAGAAGTAATAAAATAATCAGTCCAAATATATATTGAGAATAATTTAAAATATTGACTCCAAAAAATGCAATCAAACCATACAAACCTAGAATCAAAGCGCGGTCACTTTTCCCCATTGGTCCATCATAACGGCGTTCTTTTCCTACAACTTTTCCAATCAATCCTGCAAATTCATTAATGATGCTTACAATAATGAAAACGATAATTAAATATAAACTCTCCGGCTGAAATTTTAATAAAGGAAAAAATATAATCACATCTGAAATAATATCTCCAACTTCATTTAAAATTTCTCCCAACTTACTCGTTTGATTAAACTTTCTTGCCATCATTCCGTCCAACGCATTCAAAGCCATTCTTATCAATAATCCGACTGGTAAGCTTAGGAAAAACCACTTTGAAATATTAGAATTCCAAAATAATACTCCAATAATGACAGATAACAAAATGGAACTGATCGTAATTTGATTGGCAGTAATTTTCTTTTTATTTAAAAATAATAAAATAGGAGTGAGCAGCTGCTGGAATTTTGGTTTGAGTTTATATACCGAAATCATTATGGTTATGGCTTTTTGTGTTTGTTGAGATCAAATATAGATAAATTTTTTCATCAGGATTTATAAATGATAGAGGCATGTTTTACAATTTCATAAAGGTAAAAAATTGCTTTGTGTTTCTTTTTCCCCTAACTTTGCACAAACCTAATCTAATGAGTAAAAAGAATACAAAGTACATCTTTGTGACAGGAGGTGTAACTTCATCTTTGGGAAAGGGAATCGTTTCTGCTTCTCTGGGACTTCTACTAAAATCACGCGGCTTTAATGTAACGATCCAAAAACTAGATCCTTATATCAATATCGACCCAGGAACATTAAACCCTTATGAGCATGGAGAATGCTATGTAACCGAAGATGGTGCGGAGACGGATCTGGATTTAGGTCACTATGAGCGTTATTTGGACGCTCCAACTTCTCAAAATAACAACGTTACGACAGGAAAAATCTACCAAACTGTAATTGATAAAGAAAGAAAAGGAGATTTCCTTGGAAAAACAGTTCAGGTAATTCCTCATATCACAAACGAAATTAAGCGTAGAATTAAAATTTTATCTAAACAGAACTACGATATCATTATTACTGAGATCGGTGGAACTGTTGGAGATATTGAATCTTTACCATATATTGAAACTGTTCGTCAGTTGAAGTGGGAGTTGGGAGAGAAAAATTCTATGGTGATTCACTTGACTTTATTGCCTTATCTGGCTTCAAGTGGAGAATTAAAAACAAAACCATCTCAGCATTCTGTTCGTCAATTGATGGAAAGCGGAATTATGGCAGATGTTTTAGTGTGTAGAACAGAACACAATATTCCAAAAGATCAGAGAGCGAAATTGGCTCAATTCTGTAACGTTTCTTTAGATAATGTAATTGAATGTAAAGATTTGGAAACGATTTATGAAGTTCCAATGTACCTTCAGAAACAAAATTTTGATGATGTAGTTTTAAAAGAATTAGATCTGAAAAATGATAAAGAAGCTGATCTTAAAGACTGGAAAACTTTCCTTAAAAAATTCAAAAACCCTAAAAGAACGGTAGAAATTGCCTTAGTAGGTAAATATATTTCTCTACAGGATTCTTATATTTCTATTGCTGAAGCTTTCAAACATGCAGGTGCAAGTCTTGAAACTGAAGTAAAAGTAAGATGGGTTTACAGTGGAGATATTACTGCCGAAAATATCAAAGAAACTTTAAATGGTGTTGATGGAATCCTTGTTGCCCCAGGTTTTGGTGACAGAGGAATTGAAGGTAAAGTTCTTACAGCTCAATATGCAAGAGAAAATAAAGTTCCAATGTTGGGAATTTGCCTAGGAATGCAGATCATGACGATTGAATTCGCAAGAAATGTTCTTGGACATGCGAAAGCGAACTCAATGGAATTTGATACTTCTACACCGGATCCTGTAATTTCAATTATGGAAGAGCAGAAAAATGTTGTAGATAAAGGAGGTACAATGCGTCTTGGTGCTTGGAAATGTTCATTGAAAAATGCTTCTAAGTTATATGATATCTACGGAGCTAAAAATATTTCTGAAAGACACCGTCACCGTTATGAATTCAACAGTGATTATCTTCAGGAATTCGAAAAGAATGGTTTCTTAGCTACAGGTACAAACCCGGAAACAGGATTGGTGGAAGCATTAGAAATGCCGGATCACCCGTTCTATGTTGGAGTCCAGTATCACCCGGAATACAAAAGTACGGTTGCAACACCGCATCCTTTATTCAAAGCTTTTATTAAGGCTTGTGAGAAAAAATAAAAGGATTTTAGTAATACTGAAACCTTCAAGGTTTTAAAACCTTGAAGGTTTAGATAAAGTAATTATTAGATAACAAACGTCATAAATAAACTCAGACTGATTATTCTCAGCCTGAGTTTATTATATAGTAATATATTATAAGATAGAGTTTTGATAAAAAAACAGTATTTTTGTCGACTCGAAATGTAGCATGGCTACATATTTAAATAGGTAAAAAATTTAATTAAAATAAAATGCAACAGAACAACGGACTCGATAAAAGTCAAATGATTAGTTTTGCGGTTTTATGTTTGGTACTCTTCGGTTTTATGTTTTATTTCCAAAACAAACAATCGAAAGAGGAAGAGGTAAAAGCTCAGCAACAAAAGACTGAACAAGTTAAAAATGCTGTAAAACAAACTCAGGCAAGCAATATCAATCCAAATGTAACTCCTAATGCAATTCAGACTGCAAATTTGGCAAACAATGAATTGAAATTGGAATTTTCAAGTTTAGGAGGACAGGTTTCTAAAGTAGAACTTTTAAAATATAAAGCTTATGATCACAAGAGTGACAGAGCTGATCTTCCACTTTATCTGATCACAAAAAACAACTCAAACTACGGTTTTCAGTTTAAGGATAAAACAGGGAAAGTAATCAATACTAAAGATTTAGTTTTCTCTCCAACGGTTAACGGGAACGCTGTGACATTGACGGCTAACTATAATGGAGCTGTTATTCAGTTCATTTATACCTTGTTAGATAAATACACAGTAGATTTCAAAGTAAGATCTCAAGGTCTTGCTAAAGTTACTTCTGATACTAAAGCAGATTTTATTTGGGATTACAGTGTAAGAAATCTTGAAAAAGGTAGAGCTCAGGAGCAGTCTCACTCAGAATTCTCTTATGCTTTCAATAATTATAAAGACTATGATTATGACGGAAGAACAACAATGGAGGAGGAAAAAGAAACTCTTAACTGGATTGGTGTAAAACAACAGTTTTTCTCTTCTGTAATTGAAGCTAAAAACGGATTTACGCACAGTAAAGGAAATCAGGAAACAGTTGAAGAAGGTGAATATTTGAAAAAACTGAACTATGAAGGTTTTGTTCAAATGACGGGAAGTGAATTGAACCAAGATTTTACTTGGTACTTCTTACCTCTAGATTTACCATTATTAAAAACTTACGATAAAAACTTTGACGAAATTTTACCATTAGGATGGTCGTTTATAGGATGGCTAAACCGTGGATTCTTTATGCCGATGTATAATTTGATCGCATCTTGGGGAATTGCAGCAGGTTGGGTGATTTTTATATTGACAATTATTGTGAAGTTAATCTTGTCGCCAATTATGTACAAGCAGCATAAATTGAGCGCGATGATGAAAGTTATTCGTCCTGAAATTGATGAAGCTAACGCAAAATTCAAGGATGCTGATCCAATGAAAAAGCAACAGGCAACAATGGAAATCTATCGAAAGGCCGGAGTGAATCAGATGGCGGGATGTTTGCCTGCATTGGTACAGATTCCGATTTTCTATGCATTATTCCGTTTCTTCCCGAACTTTATTGATTTGAGAGGTCAAGGATTCTGGTTTGCAAAAGACTTAACTGCTTATGATGATTTAATTAAATTACCATTTAAAATTCCTTTCTTAGGAGATCATTTAAGTGTATTTGCATTGGCTTGTACGATTGTAATTTTAATCTATACAGTAATGACTTCAGGAAATATGCAGCAACCACAACAGGAAGGTATGCCGAACATGAAAGTGTTAATGTATATTTTCCCAATTACATTCTTATTTTTCTTGAATACATCAGCGTCTGGTCTTTCTTGGTATTATTTTGTATCGAATGCGATCAACATCTTAATTATCCTAGTCATAAAATATGTGATTCTGGATGAAAAGAAAATTCACGCACAGATTCAGGCCAATAAAGAAAAACCGAAATCTGAAGGTAAATTCCAGAAGAGAATGCGAGAGATGATGGAAAAAGCTCAGCAACAACAAAGTACAGTTGAGCAACAAAAGAAAAAGAAATAATATTTGTTAAAACATAGAAAAGGAGTAGATTTATCTACTCCTTTTTGTTTATTTAGATGTAATTTAAATTAAATTATGATTGGTTTGAAAATCCATAATTCATCTACTCAAAATTTCTAATCATATTTAAGTCTGAAAGATTGTCTGTGATATTTCGTGGGACCATGCTTTATCAGGGCTTCCTGATGCTTTTTTGTAGCATATCCGAAGTTGGTATTCCATCCGTATTCAGGATGCTCTTCATGAAGTTCAATCATCAATCTATCTCTATAATTTTTGGCTAAAATAGACGCCGCCGCAATCGATAATACCTTTGAATCACCTTTAATAATACATTGGTGTGGTATGTAATTGTAAGGATGAAATTTATTTCCGTCTACTAAAATAAGTTCAGGTCTTATTGTTAATTTATCCAACGCTTTATGCATTGCGTGAATGCTGGCATTCAATATATTATGCTGATCTATAAATTCTGGAGGAAGCTCTGCAATTGCATAACTTTTAACGTTCTCTTTAATATAGTCATCAAGCTCCATTCTGGTTTTAAAATTTAACTTTTTAGAGTCATTAACTAAATTTTGCTTAAAATTATCATCTAAAATGACAGCCGCTGCCACCACCGGACCACATAAACACCCTCTACCGACTTCATCACACCCCGCTTCGATGTAAAGATTTGTCCATTTTTTTAGTAATTCCACAAAAATTAACATTTTTAATGTTGTAAAAATACGAAATTTCTAAGAACTATGATAAAAATAACAATTTTTTAAGGTTTTGCTTTGTATTCTTAAGAAAGTTTTACAAATTTGTACGGTACAAAAAAATAATTTGATATGAAGAAACTAACAGCAGGTGTGCTTGTCTTAGTACTATCTTCGTCTTTGGCTGTTGCGAATGCTCAGCAAAAGAAGAATGATACGATTAAAACACAAGACATCGAAGGTGTAGTAGTAACTGCACTTGGTATTAAAAGGGAGAAAAAGGCTTTAGGTTATGCTGCCCAAGAAGTTAAGGGCGACATTATTTCTGATGCTGGACAGACAAATGCAGTAAGTGCATTATCTGGAAATGTAGCAGGAGTACAGGTTACTGCCCCAAGTACAATGGGAGGATCTACGAGAATTACAATGAGAGGAATTAGTTCTGTAACAGGAGAAAATAAACCTTTAATTGTTGTAGATGGTGTGCCTTTAGATAATTCTAATGTCAATGATGCTGATACAGAGAGAGGAGCTGGAGGAAGAGATTATGGTGACGCATCTTTCGACATTAATCCTGATGATATTGAAAGCGTAACAGTTCTAAAAGGTGGTCCTGCTGCTGCATTGTATGGCTCAAGAGCTGGAAACGGAGCAATTATATATACTACCAAATCTGCTAAAAAAGGTAAAACAGATGTACAGTTTAATACGGGGGTAACTTTTGAAAGTATTTATATCCGACCTAAATTACAAAATCAATATGGTGGTGGATATTCGGATACATTACCGACAGCTAACATCAACGGGCAAACATACAATATTCAAGAGTATGAAACAGATGCTTCTTGGGGACCTAAGTATGATCCAAATTTGATGTATCTTCCTTGGTATGCGTTTGATCCGGAATATTCAGCTGACTATTTAAAACCTGTTCCATGGGTAGCTCCTAAAAATGATGTTGATTCTTTTTTCAATACAGGAGTTACCTATACAAACAATTTCTCTGTAGCTAAATCTTTTGGAGATACGAATATAAGATTGTCTTATACTAATACCAATATTTCTGGTATTGTACCAACTTCTAAAATTAAAAAAGATAATTTTAGTATGAATCTTAATTCTAAGCTTTCTGAAAATTTGAAAGCAGAAGCTATTATGAATTATGTGCATACAGAAGGTTTTAATAGACCTGAAGTTGGATATGGAGATAATTCTGTTGCTCAAAAGTTTTACCAGTTTGGACAAAGAAACTTAGATTTTAGTAAATTAAAAGATTATAAGTTAGCAGATGGTAGCCAAAGAACTTGGAATAGATCTGCATACGATGATGCTACACCTTTATATTCAGATAATCCATATTGGACTATTAACGAAAATACGTCAGCAGATTCAAGAAATAGATTTTTTGGTAATGCTGGTTTAACTTATAGCTTTGATAAGCATTTCTTTATTGTAGGTAAAGTATACGGAGATGTTTATAGTCAAAATATCTCTTCGAGAGTAGCTGTAGGATCGCAAGCTGTTTCTAATTATACTTTAGAAAAAAGAAATGTTTCTGAATTTAACTATGAAGGTAGAGCGCATTATAATAATAATTTTGGAGATTTTAGTGTAAATTCTTTTGTAGGTTTTAATTATAGAGATAATAAGCTAAGTTGGTTGAAAGGAACAACCGTTGGTGGTCTTGTTATCCCAGGATTATATAATTTAAACAATGGAGTGGAAAACTCTCTTGCTACTAATAATGAAAGTCATTCTGCAGTAAAAAGTTTATTTGGATCAGTTTCTTTAGGCTATAAGGATATGTTATTTTTAGAAGCTACTGGAAGAAATGACTGGTATTCAATGCTAAATGATAGTGGATTTTATCCATCAGTAACAGGAAGTTTTGTGTTTTCCAATGTGTTAAAAACTAATTGGTTATCTTTTGGTAAAGTAAGAGCTGGATGGTCTAGTATTGCCCAAGGAACACTTCCATATGCTAGGGAAACGTATGTTTCTTTTGGTTCGCCATTCAATGGAGCTCCTCAATATTCAAATCCGAATACAGCAGCTAATCCAGATATCAAACCAGAATTAAAAGTTACAAAAGAAATTGGTATAGAAGCAAGATTCTTCAAAAATAGACTAGGTTTTGATGTTACATATTATCAAACTAAATCTACAGATCTTATTATTCCTGTTCCTATTGATCCTTCTACTGGTTATTTATTCAAAACGATTAATGCTGGAGAAATGACTAACAAAGGAATTGAAGCCATGGTTACGGTTACTCCGATAAGAAATGAAAACTTTTCTTGGGATTTAACTTGGAACTTTGCTCAAAATAGAAACAAACTTGTAAACTTATACCAGGATTTACAAAATTATATATTAACAAATGCTCCATTTAGAGCACAGTTAGTAGCTCAAGTTGGCCAAGCTTATGGATCAATCTATGGAACAGATTATGTATATGACGCTAATGGAAATAGAGTAGTTGATGCTAATGGATTCTATAAAGCTTCTGAAGTTAAATCTTTAGGTTCTATACTACCTCAGTATAATATGGGTTTCAGAAATACTGTAAAATATAAATCAGTAAGCTTATCATTCCTAATTGATATTCAGCAAGGTGGGAAATATTTTTCTACAACAAATATGTTTGGGATGAATTCAGGAATGCTTGAAGAATCTGCTTTAGGCGGAAACAGAGAAGCAGGAGTTATTCTTGCTGGTGTGAAAGAAGATGGAACGCCTAACGACATTCTTTTAGATGCACCAACATGGGGAGGAACTTACTACAATACTGTAGATGCTCAAAATGTTTTTGATGCTAGTTATATTAAGCTAAGAGATATTACTTTAGGATATGATTTACCAAAATCTATTATAGGTGATAAAATCCAAGGGATTAGAATTTCAGCATTTGCAAGAAATCTATTTGCTTGGAATTTAGCAAATAAAGGAATTGACCCTGAAAATACTTCTTATGGTTCAGGTAATGTCCAAGGTTTAGAAGGTGGATCTCTTCCTTCTACTAGAACTTATGGAGTAAATGTTAATTTTAAATTTTAATGAAAATGAAAAAAGTATTTTTAATACTATCTGTTTTAGCAGTAACTTTAGCTTCGAATAGCTGTTCAGATAAATTTGACGAAATAGATATTAATCCAAATTCAACTAGCAAGCCATTAACTTATGGTTTGTTTAATAGTGCGAATAAAGAATTAATGGATAATACCAGAGATCAATGGCAATCAGGAAGAATAACTTTACCATGGGTACAGTATTCTGCACAGAGAGCCTATACTGAGGAGGATAGATATCAATATAGATTATCAACAGGTGTATCTTTATGGAGCTTCTCTTACAGAGTGGCACAAGATTATAAAACTATAATTGATCTAAATACAGATCCTGCTACTAAAGTACAAATGAGAGCATATGGTCCTACTGAAAATCAAATTGCTGCAGCAAGAATTATGCTATCATATACATTTCTGACTTTAGTTGATTCATTCGGAGATATTCCTTATTATTCATATGGAAATACAGATAGTGACTTTCAGGCTTTAAATGTAAATGTTCAGTTGCAACCAAAATTCGCAAGTCAGCAAAAAGTATATGCAGATATTATGAAAGAGCTTAAAGAGGCTTCTGCAATGATTGATGAAAATGAAGTTGTTTTTACACAAGGAGATGTATTATTTGGTTCAGGAGAAAAACTTAAAAAGTTTGCTAATTCATTAAGATTAAGGGTTGCGACTAGAGTTAAGGGAGTTGTAGCAGGTGCCGAGGCTAATATTACGGATGCTATTGCTTCTGGGGTAATGCAGTCTAATGATGATAATGTAGGGGTTACTTATGAAAATAATTTAATCAATCCTTCTCCATTATTTAATGATTTTAGAACAAGATCTGATTTTGCTATTTCTAAGACATTTGTACAATTGTTGAAAGGAAATGTTGGGAGTTTTGGCTTAGATCCTCGTTTATTTAAGTATGCTACACCAAAAGGAACTAATAAAGCTTTGATTTTAGCTGGAACATCACCAGAATCAACAGATCCTAATGACTTTAATGGTATGCCTTATGGAGTTCCTAGCTCTGTAGCTCCAAGTCAGGCGGCAAGTTCAAACTTTTTCAGCAAAAATGTTTTGAAGCCAGATTATACTGAAATTTTAATGGAATATTCTGAAGTTCAATTTTTACTAAGTGAGGCTAATGGTTGGTCTCAAACCAATTATGTTAATGGAGTAAAAGCATCTATGGAAAAATGGGGTGTAAGCACTGCTAATATTAATTCTTACGTTACGTCTCTACCAGCAGCTTCTAAGGCTAATGTACTTACTCAGAAGTATATATCGCTATTTATGCAACCATATGAGGCTTGGGCAGAGTATAGAAGAACTGGATATCCAAATACATTATTATTACCAGGTCAGACAGGTACTTTAAACGTAGCGAATGGAGGTAATACAACGTACACATTTACTTCTTTGATAGCCGGATTAACAGATCTGCCAAATAGATTATTCTATCCTACTTCTGTGCAAACATTAAATACAGTAAATTATCAAGCCGCATCTAACGCAATTGGTGGTGATAAAATGAATACTAAGTTAATTTGGGATACAAATTAATCAGAGACAAATTTTAATATTTTAACATTCATATTAGAACCGCCTTCGGGCGGTTTTTTGTATATATATACCAATTGAATATTGCATTTGTGTTATGTTTTTGTTATATTTGGTTAACCAATAACAAAAAAATATTTATGAAAAATTTAAAAGCACTTTCTAAAAAAGATCTTAGAAAAATTCAGGGCGGGCAAGCTCCTTTATGCTGCTTAAGTTGGAATCCTATATTAAAAGAATGTAGAAGATGGGATTATAATTGCCTTAACCCTTAACAACTTTTAAAGACTTCGTTTACGAAGTCTTTTTTATTTCACTAAATTTGTACTTCAAAATTGTGAGATAAAATAAGGCTGATTCCATTTAGCCTTGAAAAAAAGAATAGATTCATGAATATTAAAGATATATTAGAAGAAAAACTTTCAGAGATTATTTTAAATGTATATCAGTTAAAAGAAATCAATCTGGAAGTTCAGGAAAATAAAACCGAATTTGAAGGTGACTTTACAATTGTGACTTTTCCTTTAGTAAAACAGTTGAAAAAAAATCCCGAAAGTATTGGGGTTGAATTAGGTGAAGCTTTGACGGAACAAACAGAATTACTTGAAAGTTTTAATGTGGTTAAAGGCTTCCTTAATGTTAAAGTTAAAAATCAATTCTTTGTAGATCAATTTAGATCGGTAGCAGAAGGTTTTTCAAAAATAGAAAAGAAAAATTCTGCGGTGATGGTAGAATATTCTTCTCCAAATACCAATAAACCTTTGCATTTAGGACACATCAGAAATAATTTATTAGGTTTTTCTGTTGCACAGATTCTTAAAGAAGCAGGATATGATGTGATTAAATCTCAAATCATTAATGACAGAGGGATTCATATCTGTAAATCAATGTTGGCTTGGGAGAAATTTGGAAATGGTGAAACTCCTGAATCAACAAATACAAAAGGAGATAAATTTGTAGGAAATTATTATGTAGAATTTGATAAAAACTACAAACAGGAAATTTCTGAATTGGTTGCTCAAGGTTCAACGGAAGATCAGGCTAAGAAAGATGCTCCATTGATTGTTGAAGCTCAAAAAATGTTGCTGGATTGGGAAAAAGGAGATGAAACAGTAAGAAATCTTTGGAAAGAAATGAACTCTTGGGTTTACAAAGGTTTTAGTGAAACTTACAAAAGATTAGGGGTTGATTTCGATCAGATTCAATATGAAAGTAATACTTATATTTTAGGGAAAGACCTTATTCAACAAGGTTTGGATAAAGGTGTATTGTACCAGAAAGAAGACGGTTCGGTTTGGTGTGATCTTACGGATGAAGGCTTAGATCAGAAATTATTGTTACGTTCAGATGGAACGTCTGTTTATATGACTCAAGATTTAGGAACAGCGGTTGAGCGTTTTAAAGAAAATAATATTCAGAAATTAATTTATACCGTTGGAAACGAGCAGGATTATCATTTCCAGGTTTTATTTAAGATCTTGAAAAAACTGGGATATTCTTGGGCTGATCAATTGTTCCATTTATCTTACGGAATGGTGGAGCTTCCTAATGGGAGAATGAAATCCCGTGAAGGAACTGTTGTAGATGCAGACGATTTGATGCAGGGAATGTATGAAGAAGCAAAATTGAAAGCAACCGAACAAGGAAGATTAGAAGGTCTTTCGGACGAAGAAAAAGAAGTTTCATACGAAATCATAGGTCAGGCTGCATTGAAATATTTTATGCTAAAAGTTGATCCTAAGAAAAAAATGCTGTTCAATCCAGAAGAAAGTATTGATTTTAATGGAAATACGGGACCTTTCATTTTATATACTTATGCTCGTATTCAATCTTTATTGTCTAAAGCGAATTATCAGCATAAAGAAGTTTCTGTAGTTGAGTTCGATCAACCAGAAAAGGAATTAATTATGCTTTTATCTAATTATAAAGGAATTGTTGAAAAAGCTGCAGAATCTCTGAGCCCGGCTTTAGTAGCCAATTATTTATATGACTTGGTGAAATCTTACAACTCATTCTATCAAAGTAATAAGATTTTAATATTGGAAGATGAAAATTTAAAGCAAGCTCGTTTGAATCTATCTGATCTTACAGCAAAAACAATACAAAAATCGTTACTGCTTCTGGGAATAGGAACGGTAAACAGAATGTAAAAATAATAAAGCCTCTTGAATCTCAGGAGGCTTTACTTTTTAATAATAGTTAAGTTTTTTTTAGCTTAATAAGCTCCAATTTCAGGAATAGCAACATAAGGCTGACCATCATAGCTGCTTTCAAATTTTATACGAACATATCTTGCATTGCCAACTTGTGGAAATGCAGTATATTGTTTGCTCGTAACATTAGTTAGCGTATAGCTGTTTTGGATTTTCCACGTGTCTGTAGTTGAGTTTCTTGTAGAAACCGTGATGTTTTTTGCCGTTCTTATAAGACCTTGATGCTGAACAAATGAAAGCCCCGATATACTTTTTATAGACCCCATATCAATGTCAAAATAGTAAGGGAAATTCTGTGATGCACCGGCTACTGGTGCTGTCTGTACCGTTCCTGCATCATAGTTGGTATGCCAATAGGTATTAATATTATCGTCAATAGCAAGAGTTGCAGGATAGTATGACTGTTGTGAGCTGCTACTTACAGTCCAATTGTCTTTATTCATATCCCATTTTATGTCGGGAATTCCGTTTTTCATAGTGAAATAGTAATATTTAGCATCAGCTTTAGTTCCATCTAAGTATAGCCCTTGTAGGACAAAAAGGTAGTTTTCGTTATCAATTATATGTAAATCACTAATATCAATAAATGTGTTAAATGTATTAGATGAATAATTTGCTAATCCTGTTACGGTATAGTAATAATTTGATTGGGGGATGAAATGTGATAGTATATTATTTATTGGAGCATTTGCTGTATAAGTTCCGGAAATATTTATACGACCGTTAGAATAACTTCCAGTAATATTTGTAATTTTAAACTCTTTACCGAGTGCATAGAATGCAGGTTTAGTAGTCGCAGAAAATACTTGAATATTATTTAAGATCGCGCAGTCTGATTTAGTAAGTACAGTAGAAGAATATCCATATGTATAATTACCTAAGGACATTAATGAACTTCCATATGGCGATGTTTTATGAAGAGCATTATGAGATAAGCTTAATGCATGGCCTAATTCATGTAGAAATCCTCCCATATATGCTTTAGCCTTACTTCCTTGAGGGGTATTTTGATTGAAATTCTGATAATCCCATTGCTCATTATCGCCAACAAAACAAATTTTCTCCAAACCATAATAAGGTATTTCTGTTTCGGGAGTAGGTACTGCTGTAAAAACAATAGTATGCTCACTTGTTCTGTCTGCGGGGTGAGTTGCAAACCATGTGTTAACCTCGGCCTGAATCTTATTTCCGGCTGAATAAGGATAGGAACTCAGCGGTAATGTACCGTGAACAACATTAATTTTAATTCTGTTGGTTGCCGGATTTTTTAAAAGTCCAAAAGTACGGCTTCCGTAACCCCAGTTATACATATTGGTACGGTAAAAGTCCTGAGCAGCTATCATGAATTCGCTTATTCTTCTTTCATACTCTGGTCGGGCGGTACCATCGGAAGGGATGAAATATACAACATTAACATTGTATGGCATTTCAGATTCGTAAGCTCCTAAAGAGACTTTGCTGGCTGTTTGGGATGATGTTACTGTAGGATTTTCTTGTTGAATTAAATCCTCTTCTCTACAGCTCCCTAAAAGTAAGATAAGGCAAACTGTAAGTGTGCTTAAAATTTTTTTTCTCATTGTGTGTTGTTTTAAAATATTAAAATTGTTAAATTTTAATATTGCAAAATTAATTAAATTTTAGGTTTATTTAGATTATTTAATGTTAAAAAATGTTAATTACATGTTTTTTAAATCATATAAATGATTTATTAGTAATTAATTTAGTAGTGGTCTTTAATTGTTTTAATTAATTATAGCTAGAACTTCATGTCATTATATTGAGAACTAATCTGGAAGAAATTTTGGAATTAAAACAATAAAAACCTCTTGAAATTTTTCAAGAGGTCTGATTAATTACTTTTGATATATTTCTTACTATTATTCGTAAGCTCCAATTTCGGGCATTGCTATATAAGGTTGGGCGTCATGACTGCTATAGAAAACAATACGGAGGTATCTGCAGTTTTCTTTTTGGGCAAATGCGGTATATTGTTTGTCTATGGTATTTGTTAGATTAAAAGTCCCTTGATGTTTCCAGCCGTCATTTGTGGTTGCTCTTGTATATATTACAGTTGTTTTTGCGGTACGCACAAGTCCTTGGTGCTGGGTGAATGATAATCCGGATATCCCTTTGATTGCCCCCATATTAATATCAAAGTAATAAGGAAAATTTTGTGGTTGCCCCGCAATAGGATCGGTTTGTACAGAGCCTGCACTGTAATTGGTATGCCAATAAGTATTGATATTGTCATCAATGGCAAGTGAAGCAGGATAAGCTGCGTATTGAGAACTGCTGCTTACCGTCCAGTTGTCTTTATTTACCGGAAAATTAAGATCAGGTATATTGTTTTTAAAAGTAAATGGAAAGGTAACCCAATTGGAGTTTCCATTAACGAACTGTGCTTGTAATACAAGGCTATAAGTTTTTTCTGTAAAATAAAGATCTGAAACATCTACATAAGTGGAAAAAGTATTTGTACCATCAGTATTGCTTGAGCCTGATACAGCGTGGTAATATGAATCTTTGGGAATGAAATAAGAATTTATTGCATTGATGGGTGCGTCTACACTGTAAGTACCCCAAATATTGATACGCCCGTTTATGTAGCTATGATTGATGCTGGTAATTTTAAATCCATTACTGCCTGTGTAAAAATAACCCGTCGGCTTGGCACTCGTTGAAAACAACTGGGTGTTGTTGAGGATGGCGCAGCTAGCCTTGGTAAGAATAGTAGAAGAGTAGCCGTAGGTTTGATTACCCCAGCTCATAAGTGAAGTGCCGTATCCTGCAACATTGGTAAGGCTTTTTGCAAGTGCATCGTGAGGTAATCCCAGGCCGTGTCCCAATTCATGAAGAAATCCACCCATATAGGCTTTAGCTTGGTTTCCTCTTGCGCTGTTTTCATTGAAATATTGAACATCGCTATCTTCGTTATCGCCAACAAAGAAGTTTCTGCCTAAGCCATAATATGGTATTTCGGTATTTATGGAAGGTGTAGCAGTTATTATTACATTATGGTCACTTGTCTTGTCGGCTGGATGGTTTGCGAACCAAGCATTTACTTCTGATAATATTTGGTTTCCAGATGAGTAAGGATAAGAAGATATAGGCAGAGCTCCGTTAACAATATTTATTTTGATCCTATTGGTTGTGGGATTTTTTAGTAATCCGAAAGTACGATTTCCATAGCCCCAATTATACATCATTTGTCGATAATATTCCTGTGCATGGAGTAGGGTTTCGCTTACTCTTCTTTCGTAATCGGGGCGTGCACTTACATCGGAAGGAATAAAATAAACCACATTTAGGTTATATGGCATTTCAGATTCATATATGCCGGAGGTTACTTTACTCGCTCTCTGGGTTGATGCTACTGGGTTTTCCTGTTGGCTTAAATCTTCCTCTCGGCAGTTTATCAAAAGTAAGATAAGGCAAGTAGTTAAAATGTGTAATTTTTTTTTCATAAGAGGTTAGATTAAAATTATTAATTTGATATTGATGATGTTTTTGTATTACAAACTTAATTTATTTTCTCTTTTGTTTTGATGAATATTTGTTAAATTGTATTAATTACGTATTTTATTAATTGAAAAATTGTATTATTTGTAAATAATTAATATTTTTAACATATTGCTTTAATTATTTATAAGTAAATACAAATGCCAAGTTGTGAGAATGAAATTAATTGAAAATTTAATAATATAGTATAAAAGTAGATTGCAAAATAAAGCCTCCCGAAATTTTTCAGGAGGCTTTTATATTAATAAAAAATCAAATTCAGACTTGAGGAGTTTGATTTTTATGACTTTCTTCATAGAGCTTTGCAGCGCTCCATTTTGCGTGTTTTGATGGAACGATTTTATACCCTTTTTTATACGTGTAGACCTTTGTAAATTCGGCTCCAAAGAAGACGAGCATACAGGAATAATTAATCCACATCATGATCAAAATTACGGTTCCGGCTGTTCCAAAAGCGGAAGTAGGTTTGAAATTTCCAAAATAAAGGCTTAATAAAAATTTACCTAATGTAAATAAAAGTGTCGTTAAAAAAGCGCCTTTCCAAACAGGTCGCCAGCTGATTTGTACATCAGGAAGAAATTTGAACATTAATGCAAACATCAACATTACCAATCCGAAACCGACCCCAAAATTCACTAATTCTACGAGTAAATAAGTCTCAAAACCGAAATATTTAGTAATAATATTATTGAAAACACTTATCAATGAAGATAAAATCATGGTGATCATTAATAAAAATCCGATCATAAGGATCATTCCTAGTGAGTTGGCTCGGTCTAAAAGAAATTTAACCAAAGCTTTTTTCGGAGCAGACTGTACGTCCCAAAGACTGTTCAGTGAATGCTGAAGCTGAAAAAATAGAGTAGTGGAACCAAAAACTAAAGAACCAATACCCACAATTTTCATAAAAATATTTTGTTTATCAATCAAAGCGCCGGCAATCATGCTTTCTACACTTTTTGAAACTTCAGCTCCCATTATTCCGCTGATCTGGTTGCTTATTTCACCACGAATAGCTTCTTCACCGAAGAAATTACCTGCAATCCAGATAATAATAATCAACAAACCCGGAATGGAAAATATAGCATAATAGGCAAGACTCGCAGAATCTCGTGATGCGTTGGAGTTATTCCATTCGTCGAAAGTTTCTTTTAAAACTTCCCAGAAAAATTTTGCGTTTTTTACCATACATTTGTGTTTAAAATATTAAAAATCAGAACCTTAAAAAGGATATCCGATTGCGATATTCAATACAAGATTGTCTTTTCTCCAACTTGGATCTCCGAAATTAATTCTGTCAAATGCCCAACGGTCACCTTTTTCATAATAAGGAACTCTCAAAGGCATTGCTAAGTCTAATCTTAAAACCAGGATAGAGAAATCAAGTCTTAGACCAACTCCGGCTCCAACGGCAATTTCGCTTGCAAAATCTTTTGAAAATGTAGCACCAGGTCTGGAAGAATCATCATTTAAGAGCCAAATATTTCCTGCATCTACAAAAGCGGCAACATTTAAAAATTTATATAAATTAGCACGATATTCAGCATTTAATTCTAATTTAATATCTCCTGACTGATCTAATAATGTTCCTTTCGGAATCGTTCTTGGATCAAAACTTCCCGGTCCTAAAGTTCTTGCACGGAAAGCACGAACACTGTTACTTCCTCCTGAGAAAAACTGTTTAGAGAAAGGGACAAACTCTGAGTTTCCATATGGATAAGCGATACCGCCAATAAACCTGCTGGCAAACGAACTCTTTTCCGTAAACTTATGATAGAACCTGAAATCATTTTCAATTTTCGCATATTGACTGAACGGAATTCCGAAAATCTCTTTCTGTTTATCTTTTTTTACATTAGCTCCCGTTACCAAACCTGTAATATTTCCTGCAAGATCCAACGTCCCTTTATAATAGATCGTATTGGTTTTGGGAAGCATTGTATTGGTGTAGGTATAAGTATAAGTTGGTCCAAAAATTAACTGCTCTGCGACGACTCTTCTTGCAGCGGGAGTTGTTGCCTGATCCCAAAATGCCTGAGTTACATTCGCAGGAGATACAAGAGTGATATCAATGACTTTTAAATCATGCTCTTTTCTTGCATTTTCTTTCCAGACGTATCCGAATGATGCATTAAAATTATTTAACTTATAAAATTCTGTACGGTTTAGCAATTCATACCCTAAAGTAATATTGGTTCGCGGAACAAACGCACTCGAAGAATTAAAACGGAACGGCGCAACAATTCTCGGAATAGAAAGCTGCACATTCGCTCCGGCACGGAAAATATTTTTTGCATTTTCCTGACCTCCCATCTGCACGTCAAAAGCTCCATAAACAGCTGCTTTAAATTGTTCTGCTCCTTTGAAGAAGTTTCTGTGTGTCCAGTTAAGGTTCAATTCACTACCTGCATAATTTGCGGAGTTTGTTCTTCCTAAAGCTTCTAACCTAAGTGATTGAATTTGTCTCGGAGTTAATAAATAGTACGCATCAAATTTATGATTTAAAGAATCTGAAACTACAAATTCATTTTTCACAAATTTGAAAACTCCCAAACTGATCAAACGGTTCAACGTAAGATTATGATTGGAACGGTTGTATAAGTCGCCTTTTTTGAAATATAATGCTCTGTCGAAAATTTTCGGTTTAAATTTATGCTGAGGATCAATTACATAAATATCATCATAAGCATATTTTGAAAGCGAATCCGGATTCATCGGAACGCTGTATTTCCCTTTTTTTACATCCTGAATATTGTAAGTTGGAAAAACAATCACATTATTAATGCTGAATTGTTCTGTTGCCAAATCAGGAGTGTCTTCTTTCAGTTTTACATTCAGTTCAACTTTATGGGTTTTACTCACCGTACTGTCGGCCTGAACAATAATATTGTCCCCACTGAAATAATAAAAACCTCTTTCTTTTAAACCATTATCAATTCGTTCTCTTTCACTTTTAATAACGTCAAGGTCAAAAGGCTGTCCGGCTTTTAAGATGGTTTTATTTGTTAAAGTTTGAATTTCTCTGTTGACAAGCGTAGAATCCTGTTGAAATTTAACATTACTGATTAAATATCTTGCACCAGGTCTTACGGTGTAAATTACCTGTGCTTTTTTATTTTTAGAAACAGTGTCGTAAGTCGCTTTTGCGTTAAAATATCCCTTATTTTCAGAATAATTCTGAATGATATCTTTATTAAATTCACGATCAACATCTCCCAATAAAACAGGTTTTTCACCTACTTTATATTTTAGCCAATAATTAAAACCTTTGTCTTTTTTAGGTTCTTTAGCGATGTTGTAAAAGTATAATTTCGGACGTAATCCTAATATTGTTGAGTTGGGTTTCGGAACTAAATTTTCTTCCAAAGCAGACTGAAGTTCATTTTTTTCCTTTTTCGAAATTGTATCGTTTTCAATCTTTACTTCTGCGCTTGTGTACAACATTTGTCCCTCCTTCAGATACTTGGTATTGCTACACGAAAGACTTATCGCGGCAAATCCCGAAGCGAACAAATATTTATAATATATATTAAATTTACTTTTCATATTTACATTTTAACACTGTGATTAAGTCTAATAGTTTCTACGTCTATTTATTAAATTCTACCACCTGGTTATTTTTATTTTCTTTTTTACGTCTGTCTTTCTTAGCTTTTTGGAAAATCTCACGGAATTTGTCATAATCTAAAGTGATAATAAAACCAACTCCCGTTTCTATGATCTGTCCCTGAAGAGCCACCTGATATTCATCTTTACGATACGCACGAAGCATATATCTTCCGTCTTTTGAAAGGTTATAGTCTACGGTTACATCGCCAGCAATATTAGTTGTACTTTCATTTTGTCGGGCATCACCTTCCAAGGCGAAATTACTTCCAACAGTAACTTTCAGACGGTCGTTTAATAATTTTTTGCTTAAACCAACATTAAGATCGGTTCTTGTATTTTTTTCTCCTGATGAATAATCTTCCGACGAATCAAGACCTAAATCGATATCAACTCCTTTAATAAGCCCTGATGCAAGATTGTTCAACTGCTGTGAAAGAATTTTACTCACACTCTGTCTTGCCATCGCTTCTGCCGACATTCCCGCACCGGATTCGAACGGATTTTCACCAATGAAACGGTTCAGTAAAAGAAGAGCGAAGACCTGTTTATTCAATTCAGATTCTTCAGTTCTAAGCTGGGTAAGTTTAGCATCTACAATATCTGTTACTGTTGATGAAACAGCGTTGTTTTTTTCATCAGTTGTAATATCAAACGAAATTTCAGGTTTCAACAATTCACCTTTCATCTTTAATAAGGTATTGAAAGGAATTCTTTGTTTAAACTGATTCAATATTGAAGCATCTTCTCCGCTTACCTGTTGCTCAACAAGGTCGATAGGAGGGGCTTCTGTTTTATAAACGGCCGTGATGTCCATTGTTGCCGCGGTTGGCTCTCCTGTCCAGGTAATAGTACTTCCTTTTTGGATATCGAATTTACGTTTCAGTAGACTCACAGAAAGTTCGTAAGATCCTTTTTCCACTTCATAAACTCCGACAAGAGTTGTTTTTCCTGATGGATCGACACCGCCTGTTAACTCAGCTTCACCTTGAAGTTTTACAAAATCACCGTTGGCTTTGTCAATAACGATCGACATTTTAGCTTCTTTGCTTACTTCGATATTTACACTTACATCCATTCCTTTGATTCGGCTTTGAGCTTTCAGAGAATCTGCTTTGATGGTTTTGTTTAAAACTACCTGATCCTGATCGATAAACTCAACAATTCCGTCTCTTTCCTGCAATGATGGACTAGTTTGCGGAAGTACAAAAGTGAAATCCGTATCATCAGAAACAGCCAGTCTTCCGTCAACTTTTGGTAAGTCTAAATTTCCGCGAATGTGAAGTCCTGCGTCAATAGCAAGAATTCCGTACATCATCGCATCGTTGGATTTCTCTGAATTTACTACTTTGAAATCTTTCGCATTTACATCTAAATTGAAAGCAAAATCTCTGTAGGTTTGAGTAAGAACCTGTCCGTCCACAACCAATGAATTTCCGTCTTTATCGTTTATTTTAAATTTATCAAACTCAATTCCTCTGCTTGTAAAGTCGATCTCATCATTCAGTTTTCTGAAATCACTTCCTGTTTTTGCGATCTCCAAACCAACATCATTGAATTTTACTTTTCCTAAAATATTAGGTTTGTCGGCACTTCCTGTAATTTTCAGATTTCCTGAAAGATAACCTTCCGTATTGGTAATCGCGTTCATCGAGAATCCTTGTGCAGATTTCATTTGAAGTTTATTGATCGCCATATTCAGGTCAAATGTGCTTGAAGAGGTGTTGTAATCTCCCAAGATTTTCACATCATTATCGTTTCCGGAAAGGGCAATATCAGCATTTAAAAGATTAGGTGAAGTATTGTTGACTTTCACAGCAAGATTTCCAACCGGATTTCCATAAACGAATAAATCTGAAACCGTAAGATCAGAATTGAATGTCATGTTTTTCGTTAAATCTCGAAGCTGAGCGGTTCCGTTAATGGTTCCTTTTGCTAAAACCGTATCTTTTTTAATAATTTCAGTGATGGTTTCAATTTTGAAATCTTTCAACGAAACATTTAGAGGACTGTTTGGAGATTGAGTCTCGGATTGAAGTAAAATTTCACTTCCTCCATTTGAAAGTCTGAAATTATCAGCCAAAATTCCTTTGTTGCTGATCTGGATTTTATTTCCTTCGCCAACGATCCAATCGCTGTAATTTAATTTTAAACCATTCGGATTTAAAGATATTTCTGTAATATCGTTCAGTGATTTTGCATTTCCTGCGATCAGGAATTGAGTCACATCTTTTTCATCTTTTGTTGTAATATTGTAATTGATAATATTATTGGAAACATCCCCGTTGATATTCACTTTGTTTAAAGCTAAACTTGAACTTTTTAAGGCTGCTACACCAAGATTATACTGTAAAGCCTGATTTTCATTCGTGACTTTTAATGAAGCATTTTCAATAGAATTTTCACCATATAACAATTGTGGAATTTGTCCGTCGATCTCAATTTTCTGAGAATCTGCGTCATAATTTCCAACTAAATTGATCGTTTCAAAACTTTTCAGATCCGGAACAAATTTTCTGATCAAATCATCATTTTTAATTTTAGCATTAAAAGTAAAATGTTGTCCAGCATCAATTTTCTGAGCCTTACCGGGTTTTTGAAACTGATAATATTGATTAATTGTATTGGCTAAAGATCCAAAGATCTGAGTCAATTTATATTTTCCTGCAAGTTCAACATCTGCAATTTGCGAGTTGAAAATAATTTTTGTTGAATCATGGGTTGAAGAAGCCCTCAAATTAACTTCCTGAATTGGATACACTTCTTTCGTATCAGAGAAAGCAAAATTTTGAAGATTTAAATATCCATTAAGATTATCAGGATCAAGATTGGTGAAATCAGCGTCAATTTTTCCTCCGATGATCATTTGTTTATCATAGAAACCAAGCTTGTTTAAGTCTAATTTGATGATGTCTCCGTTTACTTTTACAGTAGGATTTTTTTCGTTATAAACTCCGGAAGCGATTAATTTTAAATTAGCATTCGGGTCTTTTGAGTTTAAAACAATATTATAAACGCCACGGTTGATCTTGCCTGTAAGATCCATGTTCTGATAACGGTAACCTTTATAAACTGCCGATGCAACATGACCTTTCAAGTCAGCATTTGCATTTTTGAAGTCAAAACTTTCTCCTTTTGCTGAAATTTGAGCCGTGATTGATCCGATATCTTTATTTTGAATAAATTTTCCGATCTGTAAACCTTGAAGATTGGCTTTCACATCATACAGCTCATGGTTTTTTCTGCGCATATCTACTTGAGCAATAATTGCTGCATTTCCAAGAGTTGAATACAGATTTAGATTGGCATCTACGACTTTCGTTGTGCCTTTTGCGGTTCCTTTTATACTGAAATTTGATGGCAGAGAAATGTTTGAAGGGATTGTATTTTTCGGAACTAAATTATAGATCGTTTTTGCCGATGAAGACAATTCTGCAATTCTCAGATCGTAATACAGATTGTCAGGATTCATCGCGTTTTTAATTCTTCCTGATGCGGCAACTCGCAATTGATCCAATCCTGAAACTTTCAGATCCTGAATCAAAAGATCGTTCACAATTCCTTTTACATTGGCGTTTACACTCAATATCGCGTTTGGATATTTGTTGAATGGAACGGTATTTCTTAACGTCGGAACCAAATTTAAAATATCAGAAAAACCAATCTTAGAATCTTTAATATTCGCTGAAATTTTTACGGTTCCCGGGTTTGAACTTAACTGTTCGATTGAATTATAATTTAAAATAACCTCATCTCTGATAAGCGTTTTTGGAGTCTGTAAGTAAAGATCTTTCAAATAAGCTTCTTTTTCACCATACACAAAATCGGTGTTGAATTTTTGAATATCCAAACCTCTCGCTTCCTGAATTTCCGCTGAATTTACTGTTCCTGCGAAAGTATTATTCTCCATTTTAAAGCTTCGAACCTCAACATTCATTTTAGAAAAATTCATGTGGTTGAAATCCATTCCCTGTTTTGTAGGAGCGATCGCGGTGTTGTTGTAAGCTACTTTTACGTCATTTAAAACCAATTTTCCTAAAAGCAGTTTCATTGCTTTTTCTTTGTCGGGATTGGTTGATGGTTCAGGTTCTTTCGTATTTTTTGGATTGGCATTTTGTGCCGGAAGATATAAGTTGGCGTTGATATCTGCTCCCGAAAGAACTACATTTCCAACGTTATAAGCATTGTTTTCAAGATCAAGTTTGTTGACTTTCGTGCTTAATTCTTTAAATAAAACTTTTGCAAATGTTTTGGTATTGTCGTCTCCGTAATCGATGTCGAAATTGGTTAATTTAATTCCTCTTAACCCAATCTGCATTGGTTTTTGATTGTTGAGAGAATCCACTTTTTTCTCTACTTTTTTGGAAACTTCTTTTACAAGATCTTGTTTAAGTTTTAATTTTAATCCGTCAAGATTAATGTCATTAACGGCATAAGTATTTTTAGTTAAATCGAAAGTTTTAACTCTGGTGTCGAAGGATTTGAAATATAATTTAATGTCATTATTCGATTGTTGATCGTTAAAAGTAACGCCAATATCTTTTAAATTAATTTTATCAAGAGAAATAATGAATGGTTTTGACGGGCTTTCTTCTTTATCAGTTGTCGCAAAAGCATCCATGATATAATCGAAATTGAATTTCCCGTCCGGCTTTCTAATCACATTCGCGCGAACGCCTTCCAGATCAACAGAAGTAATATCTGCAGTGGAATTGATTAGTTTAAGCATATTTAAACCTACATCCAGTTTTTTTACGGCAAGAAGCGTATCGATATTTTGGCCTTTTAAATACAAATTTTCCATAACAAGACTGTTTGGAAACCCTATATAAACCTTTTCTAAGCTTACTTTTGTTTTGATTTTTTTCTCAAGATAGACAACCAATTTGTCTTTGATGAAGTTTTGAACCGCCGGAAGCCTTAAGCTGAATATAAGCAAAGTGAGGAAAACCAATATTGAAATAAAGGTTATTGCAATACGCTTTAGGATCTTTCTTTTGTTAAATTTAAGTTTCAAATGTAAGTGGTTTGTAACAAAGATAATAAATCATTTTTCATTGAATATTAATTTTCTTTGTTGTATTAGCACTTTGCAAGTACAAAAATCCTGCCTTGGCCGACTATTATGGAATTTAGTTTAGCTAGTCAAGTGAATTAGTTGATAAGAACAGCCAAGACATGGATTTAGGTTGATATTTTTAAAAGCCCTCTTTCTAATCATTTTTTTTCGTTGAAAAGGTGTGATGCAAAAATGAAATCAAATGTTAGTTTTTAAAAGAGGGCATGGTTGATATTTAGGTGTAAATTTTATTCGTTATTATTTTCCCATTTTACTTCTTCGCCCTGAGGTGCGGCACCTCCCTGAGCTTCTGTAATAGGCGTTGTTTCCTGATTGATGTGATAAACATACGCCGCAATTTTTTCGGCATCTCTTCCTGTGATCGTTCCTTCTTTGATGAAAGGTCTCATGGTTGGATTATTTGGAGATCCGTTTTCGAGCATCCAGAATACATTTTTAAATAAACTTTTTTCTTTGATGTTGATCCAGTGCGTATCGGTAAGATTCGGACCGATTCCTCCTTTTGCTCCGTCTCCGTGGCAGGTTACGCAATTTGTTTTAAATAATTGTTCGCCTTCTGCGATGTTGTCTGCGCTGTATTTTGCAGTTTCCAGATTGATCTGTGGAGCTGTTTTTTCATATTCTGTGATTGATGCCAACATGGTTTTGGTTTCTTTGTTTAATTCGGCTTCGGGATGGGCGTAATCTGTAAAAGCAAAAGCGAATAAATAGACTGCACAGAAAATACATCCGAACCAAAATAAGCCGATCCACCATTTGGGTAAAGAATTATCAAGTTCTGTGATTCCATCGAAACCGTGATCGATCAGAATATCTTTTTCCTCGGTTGCAGATTGTTTTTTAAAGGCTGAATTCCAAAGTTTTTGATAATAAGGAACATTTTTTTCGTTTAAATATTCTTTTCTCTCATCTTCTGATAACCTGCTGAATCTTTCGTTCTCAACCAAATCTCCAATGGAATTCATGATGAGAAGTAAAATGGTCGTGATCAATATTAATGCCCAGAAAAAAGGTGAAGAAAAATATCCTGAATCTTGAGCAAACATTTCGAATGCCATGATCGTTAAACCAATTGTTGCAGCAATATATATTGAAATTGGGGTTCTTGTTTTCATTGTAATAAAATTTAATGATTACTTTATGCTTGCTGTTTTGATCTCTGTTGTCTTGATATCGGTTCCTAATCTTTGCAGATAGGCGATCATTGCTATAATTTCTCTCTGCTCAAGCGGAACGAATGAAGATCCTTTCGTTGATTTGTCTTTTTCAACCTGATCTCTTACATCGGTAGCTTCAGAATAAATTCTTTTAACGATGGCTTTCGATTGATTATCTGCCCATTTGCCGGCTGAATCTATTTCAGCTTTTGTGTAAGGAACATCGAAACTGTTTTTCATTAATTTCATTTTATCCACCATTTGAGAGCGATCCAGTTTATTGGTAATCAACCAAGGGAAACGTGGCATGATAGAACCTGCAGAAGTAATTCTTGGGTTATACATATGTTTAAAATGCCATGAATCCGGATTTCTTTCTCCTTCTCTGTGTAAATCTGGCCCGGTTCTTTTTGATCCCCATAAAAATGGTCTGTCATAAACGAATTCTCCCGCTTTTGAATACTGTCCGTTTTTACCGTCAAACCTCATCACTTCATCACGGAAAGGTCTTACCATTTGTGAATGACATGAGTTACAGCCTTCACGGATATACAAGTCCCTTCCTTCCAATTCCAATGGTGAATAAGGTTTCACGGCGGTAATTTCAGGAACGCTTTGTTTAAGAGATAGGGTAGGGACAATCTCTATCAATCCTCCAATTGAAATCACTACAAAAGCTAGTATGGATAATAATTTTGGTGTTCTTTCCAGCCAAAGGTGTGCGCCTTCGCCTTCTTTTCTGCTGCTTCCGATATTGGCTAAAGCAGGTGCTTCTGCAGGTACATTTTTTTGGAATGATCCGGCTTTGATTGTTTTAATAACATTCACAACCATTAAGATTGCCCCTGAAAGATAAAGCAGCCCTCCTACAAACCTCATTTTAAAGTAAGGAATAATTGCAGTTACGGTATCTAGCCAGTTTTTATAGAGTAAAGTTCCGTCCGGATTAAATTGTTTCCACATTAATCCCTGTGTAAATCCTGAAATATACATTGGTACGGCATAGAAAATAATTCCTAACGTTCCCAGCCAGAAATGCCAGTTAGCTAATTTTTTAGACCAAAGTTGGGTTCTCCACATCACTGGAATCAAATAATAGATAACTCCGAAAGCCATGAAACCATTCCATCCAAGTGCACCTAAGTGTACGTGACCAATCACCCAGTCTGTGTAATGACCAATTTTATTTAAAGATTTTGTTGCTAAAAGTGGGCCTTCAAAAGTTGCCATTCCATAACAGGTAACGGCTACGACGAAGAATTTAAGGATAGGATTTTCTCTTACTTTATCCCATGCACCTCTTAAGGTTAAAAGTCCGTTCAGCATTCCTCCCCAAGACGGAGCGATCAGCATGATGGAGAAACCTGTTCCCACTGCCTGAGCCCAAGCCGGTAAAGCGGTATATTGAAGGTGGTGCGGACCTGCCCACAGATAAACGAAAATCAAAGACCAAAAGTGAATAATGGAAAGTTTATATGAAAAGACAGGTCTGTCAGCAGCTTTAGGCATAAAATAATACATCAAGCCTAAAACCGGAGTCGTTAATACGAATGCAACCGCATTGTGACCATACCACCATTGAACCAAAGCATCTTTTACTCCTGCATATACAGAATATGATTTCCAGCTTGTGAATGATAACGGAACTTCAAGATTATTAAAGATATGGAGCATTGCCACGGCAATCCAAGTTGCGATATAAAACCAAATGGCAACATACAAATGTCTTACTCTTCTTTTCGCAATCGTTCCAAACATATTGATACCGAAGATGATCCATGAGAATGCGATTAAAATATCGATTGGCCATTCATGTTCCGCGTATTCTTTAGAAGTATTAATTCCCATTAAGAAAGTGATCACAACGCTGACGATCATTATTTGCCAAGACCAGAAATGTAACCAAGATAAAGTATCGCTGTACATTCTTGTTTTTAATAGTCTCTGCATGCTATAGTAAGCTCCACAAAAGAATGAATTACAGACAAATGCAAAGATCACGGCGCTGGTATGAAGCATTCTGATTCTTCCAAATCCCATTGCACCTTGAGTGTTGATCAACCCTTGAATATTTCCGGATGCTAAACTTTTAATCGTAGTATCATCTGTTCCGAATAAAAACTCAGGTAATTCCGGGTAGAAAAGCATTAAAGCAGCCGTAAGACCGAGTAAAAATCCGACCAAACCAAATACAATAGTAGCATACAAGAATGCTCTGACAATATTATTGTCATAATTAAATCTTTGCGTCTCCATAATTCCAATTGTGTGTACCGAAGTGATAAATTTTTCTTTTAAAATGGTTTTATTGGGTAAATTTTTAAACCAAATTTTAGGATGAAATAAATATCATGTAACGTGTATAATGTTTTGCCAAAGGTATTTATTAACTTTGTTAGAGGCTATTAGATAAACTTCTAAAATATACCGAAAACTACTAAAACAAAAAGGATGAAGATATGTGGACAAAACATCAGAAAAATTCGAAGGAGTAAAGATTTTACCCAAGAATATATGGCTTTTGAAATGGGGATTTCACAGAAAGCCTATTCCGATATTGAAAATTCTAAAGTGAAGATTAATTTGGATATTTTAAACAAGATTTCAGGAATTTTAGATATAAAACCTTCAGACATCTGTAGTATTTCCCACAAATGCGGAACAAATGATTTTGAAGATAAATATCACGATCTTGTAGAATATATGAAGAAAAATAATATTGCCATTCCAAAAGAGCATTTATAAACTTGTTAGATATAATATCAAAAAGGCTGCTTCAATAAGAGGCAGCCTTTAATTTTTAATTGAAAATTTTACTTTTTCAATAGTCCCGGATATAAAACTCCGTCTGTTTTCATCGTAAGATGTAATAATTGTGCAATTAATGGAGCAATATCTTCCTGTCCCATTAGAGGTAAAACCGTTCCTTGCTTTATATTTTTACCAAAAGCAACAAATCCTGTTTGAATTTCTTTAAAATCTGTTGGTAGATAACCGTGGGTTCCTCCGTCTGCTGCTTTTAATAATTCTCCTGTAGCGGTTGCTCCAAAACTCACTCCTTGATAGGCTGCTAATGCTAATGATGCGGTCGGATCTCCTTGTGCTTCTGCGATTTGCTGCTTATTTAGAACATGGAACAGTTTTTTGTATCCATCAGGTAAATTGTTAAGAAGTTCGTTTATTTTAGTTAATGTAGCTTTATCATTAGGATTTTTCAAATGTAAAAATGCAGAGCCTCCACTTGCCTGAAAGTAAGCTTTCCAGTCTTCTTTTTTGTCATTATCGTACAATCCTGCTTTTGCGAGCATAGCATTGGGGTTAAACTGAGAATGGATATCCACAAATCCATGATCTCCTGTGATGATAAACGTTGTGTTTTTATCAATTCCTGCTGCTGTTGCGGCATCAATAAGTGTTTTGATAGCTACATCCGCACCAACAACCGCAGAACGAACTTTGTCGCCATCTCTTCCTTCTTCATGTTCAAAGTGATCGACAGCTGCAATATGAAGGGCTAAAAATGATGGCTTGTATCTCTTTAAAATATAAGCGGCCATTCTTGCTTTGTTTTGATCAGTTACGTCATGGTCTAAACTTGCTCCATATTCCCCGAATTTCCCGACTGCATAATCCTGAACTTCTTGGAAAAGCTCTTTAGGTGTTGATTCTAAGCTCATTGCTTTTACTTCATCCTTTTTCTCTCCTTTGTTTTTTGGAAGATAAACATATTCTGGTAAGTTATAAGTGATTGGAGCTCCTACGGTTACAGGCCAGCTTACCCCTGCAGTAGTGAGTCCGGCTTCTTTAGCAACACTGAAAATCGTTGGAACTTTAATATCCTTATAAAACCAAAACCATTCTCCCGTAATTCCCAAAGGCTGAACCGGAGTATTATAATAAATACCATGTTTTGCAGGTAAAACTCCGCTTACGATGGTAGTGTGAGATGGATATGTCACGGTTGGAAATGAACCACGAACACCATTGGCATAAGCTCCTTTTTTCATCATTTGTCTGAGGTTTACCATAGACCATTCAGGGCTCAGATAAAACTCAGGTCTTAAACCATCAATACTTATTAAAACGACATGGTCAGAATTGTTCTGAGCTTTCGCCAATCCCGCTGCCAGCGCAAGAAAAAGGAATATTTTTTTCATTGTAAAAATTTTTGCAAGATTAGGATATTAGTATTAATAGGGTGTGAATAGACTATTAAGTTTACTTTCTTTATTAAATGCTTGTTGAGGATTAAAATTATTAACTCTGTCAATTAACTTTTATAAAGTCTCCAATAAAATCAAGAGCGAAAGTTTTTATATATTTAAGCTATATTTTTTCGATCTATGAACAATGAAAATAAAGAGGAACAAAAAGGTTCTCTTGTCAGAGGGTTAACCAATCGACACATTCAATTAATTGCCCTAGGAGGCGCCATCGGAACAGGATTGTTTCTTGGAATTGGTCCTGCGGCAGTTTTGGCAGGCCCATCTGTTATTTTAGGATATGCTTTGGCAGGGATTATTGCCTTTTTTATCATGCGTCAACTTGGTGAAATGGTCGTTCAGGAACCGGTTTCGGGAAGTTTTAGTTATTTCGCGTATAAATATTGGGGAAAATTTCCCGGTTTTGCTTCTGGCTGGAATTATTGGATTCTTTACATTCTCGTAAGTATGGCCGAACTTACGGCGATTGGTCATTACATCCATTTTTGGTGGCCAGATATTCCTCTCTGGGTTTCGAGTTTATTCTTTTTTATTTTAATTAATGCTTTAAATCTGGCTTCCGTAAAAGTTTACGGTGAAACGGAATTTTGGTTTTCAATTATAAAAGTTGTAGCCATTATTGCGATGATTATTTTCGGTATTTATTTATTGATAAGTGGCACAGGAGGAAGTAATGCAAGTGTTTCTAATCTATGGAATGACGGTGGTTTTTTTCCAAAAGGTTTATTCAATCACAGTGAAAAAGGATATTCAGGGCTCTTTGCGGCTATGGCGATGATTATGTTTTCTTTTGGTGGATTAGAATTGATCGGAATTACCGCTGCAGAAGCTAAAAGTCCCGAAAAAACAATTCCTAAAGCAACTAATCAGGTAATTTATAGAATTCTGATTTTTTATGTTGGGGCGTTGGTTATTTTATTTTCTTTGAGTCCGTGGAGAGAAATTACAGAAGGTTCAAGTCCGTTTGTAATGGTTTTTCAAAATCTGAATGGATTAGAATTTACGATGTTTGGAAAAGTAATTCAATTCAATGTTTTGATTGCGAATGTTTTGAATTTAATTGTATTGACAGCAGCATTATCCGTTTACAACAGCAGTGTTTACAGTAATAGTAGAATGCTTTTCGGATTGGCACAACAAGGTAATGCTCCGAAATTTTTACAGAAATTAAATAAAAATCACGTACCAATTAATGCAATCCTTATATCTTCTTGTTTTGCAGGAATCTGTATTATCATTAATAAATTAGTTCCGGAAAAAGCTTTTGAATATTTAATGGCTTTGGTGGTTTCATCATTAATTATCAATTGGTTGATGATTTGTTATACGCATTTAAAATTCAGAAGAAGTAAAATAGCATCGGGAGAAAAAACGAAATTTCCTTCTATATTTTACCCGATATCTAATTATATCTGCATTTTGTTTTTATTAGCTATTTTGGTATTAATGAGTATTACAGGAATGCAAATTCAGGTGATCTTAATTCCGATATGGGTAGCCTTTTTATTCGTAATGTATAAATTATACAAGCCGAAACAAGGATAATTATATTTTTTAGATAAAAGATATTTTGAAAGGACGGATGTTTATCTGTCCTTTTTTGTGCTTTATAGAAATAAAAAAACCATCCTTAAAAAAGAATGGTTTGTAGTCAACGAGGAACAAATTTCGAATCATTTTATTGATGATTTACGTAAATTATATTTCTTTGGACAATAATAAAATTTATGATTTACTATTTAAAATATGGTAACTATATAATTCGTCACTAAATAAAAATTGTGATATTAAAAGATATCTATAACTTTATCAAACTGATATAAACTCAGTTAGTTTTTTACAACCAGAAAAGTTGGGCCTCTCATTCCGAGAGGTTTTTTATTTATAGAATACTTTAAATTATAAACTATAAACTCGCTAAAAAATAAATCCTGCTGTAACTTGGTAGAAAAATAAAGCTATGGCAGATTTTATTTTGTAGAATTAAAAATTAGAGAATTCATTTAATTCATATTGGCGTAAAATTAGCGGAGTCTGATTTATTTTTCGGCGTTTAGAAAAAAAATTATACATTTGGCCTATAAAAGATCCTTGTATCAGATAGCTTTTAAGAAAAACTGAATTGTCGTATTATATTAATAGTGACTCTAAAGAAGTAATGAGCTAGGTCTACCAGTTGCTGGAGCTAGAATAGACACGGCTGTTATTAATGATTCTCTTCATGGATATGAAATCAAAAGTGCTTCAGACACATTCTAAGATTGCCTTCACAAATTGAAGTATACAGTAAGGTTTTTGATTATTTATCAGTAGTTACTGAAGGAAAATATTATCTAAAATTAAAAAAACAATTCCATCTTGGGTTGATCTAATAATGTGTGATGATAAAAACGGATTGAGGACAGTAGAGCAAGTGAGAAAAATTAGTGCGTAATAAAAACATAAAAGGATTTTATATTGCTAAACTACTTTGGAAAGAAGAATTGATTTAATATTTAACAGAATACCAGATTCCATTTAAAAAGAAAGATAGAACCTGGATACTCTGTGAAATTTTAGAATCTAATTTGGATATTCAAAATTTGTCACTAGCTGTTCGAAATATATTAAAATTAAGAAATAATTGGAAGGAAGTTACCTTTTTTTATAAAAGGCTACATATTATTAAAGTTATATGATGGTTTTTACTGATTTCTACCATGCTCTAGGATTTCGCGGTCTATTATTTTCTGTTACTATTTATGGATTCTTCTATCTCCCCATAAAAAATGTTCGCCTAAATAGTCATGGTACTTACTAAGATAGCCTAAAAAAGGACATGTAAGTTTGCAAGACGATTCAGTTCATACAAATATTGTAGGAAAATTCTTAAAACTCAGTAAGCGGATTGTATAATAATGTTTCCAGAAAACACCTTCAAAAATATGTTGACGAATTTGTTTATAGATTTAACTTAAGAAAAACAACTACTAATGGTTAATGTCTGGCAAAATACTTGTAAAACTAAATAAATTTTCGATTATTAAATATTCAGTATATAAAATTTTTTAACAGAGTTCATTAGTATAAATCTTTTTCCATTTTGTTACAGTGTTTCTACTTAACTTAAAATGCAATGCCAACTGTGAATTATTTAAATTGTTTTCTTTCTGATAAATCAAGATCTCCAAAATTGCATTTCTACTATAAGAATGTCTTTTACTGTTAAACTTCATAGTATCTTTATCAACTTTTCCAAAGATTATTTTATTCAATTTCAAGATATCATTAAATGAAAATTCTGGTTTATTAAGTATAGGGATGCACTGAGGCATCTTATTTGGATATTTTAATAATATCATATCATTGTAAATTTTCTTATAATTTAAATCCATTTGATAATAAATTTGTCTTATTTTTTGAACTTGGCAATCCATTTATATAGAGTTGTTTTGGGAATACCATATTCTTCAATTACTTCTTTTTTTGTTTTTACGTTAGTTTCAATAAGTTCTAGAATAAATTCGATAATTCCCCTTGTATAAAGATTTTTTCGGATGTCTAGAGATCTTATATTAGAATTCTTAATATTAATATTAGTGGTAGATTTGTGAGGCGCAAATATTATAAGATGCTGAGTATAGATCCTAAAAAAATCATATTGTAATAACTTACACCAACATAAAAGTAATTCAGCATCCAAACTTTTTGCTTTGAACATTTTTTTTACTTCTGATCTGTTACAATTCAAAAATTTAGATGTTATTGCAAGATCAATTTTTTTTTCATACCAATTATTATAAATGTATTTTCCAATATGTATGTCTTTATGGTTTTCTTCATGTATATTCATAATAAAAATTTAGTATATATTAAATTAATGGAAGTGAAAATAATATATTTTGAATTAAATACAGTTATCTGTGATATAACGCATTTAAATTTAATTAAGGATGAAATCAGTATTTAGTTTTATCAAATATATCCTGTTTAATAGGAAAAACACAAATATTATTTATAGAAAAAAATAATGATTGTTGTAGAAATTATTCTATATCTATAATAAAATATTTTATTATATGGCGAAAATTAAAATTTTATTTACAGTTGTAATGTATTTATTAAAAATTATAGATTTTTTTAACAAATTATCT
The DNA here is from genome assembly GCF_058795655.1 of Chryseobacterium sp. GW823-FHT05E08. Taxonomy (NCBI): domain Bacteria; kingdom Pseudomonadati; phylum Bacteroidota; class Flavobacteriia; order Flavobacteriales; family Weeksellaceae; genus Chryseobacterium; species Chryseobacterium sp. GW823-FHT05E08. The sequence continues at coordinate 327,360 of NZ_JBXAHY010000004.1, forward strand.
TAATTAATAACGTAGATTCAATTATTGTTCTACTTGTTAGTAAAATGTTATGATGATTTATAAAGTAATATTTTATTTTAATTTGCAAATATGAACAAATAACTAATTTTTATAATCTCTTAGTTTGAATAAATTACTTGAAATAATTAACCAAATGTTAATAATATTGTTAACACTTATTTATTTAATAAGAAAAATAAATAAGTGATTCTCTAAATTTCAATGAATTTATCATCAAATATAAATTGTTAATCAACATTGTACTTTGAACCCAATTAAAAAGATGAAACAATAGGAATTTTGTTGTAGAATTATTTTTACGACATAAACGATAAATATCTATAAAAATGATCAGATATTTAAAAATTTTAGAATTAATTTTACTATTGAATATTGATAGAATTTTATGAAAATTAATTGATACTTTTATATTTTCCATATCTTTTTCGTTTTGTATTGTATGCGGGATTAAATTTCCCGCATTTTTATTATTATATTAATTGCAAAAAAATAACAATTTTCTTTTATTATAATTTTAAAAATATAAATATATATTCTTTGTATGCATACTGCTATGATATTAACTTTTCAAAGATAAATCCTTCGAAGTATTTCCGATTTAACTTCTATATATATTAAGAAATAATAAATACCAAAATTATTAAATTATCAGTGTCATTATTTACAGTAGCAATATTTGGACGAGGTGGAGTGAATATGGATAATTAGGAAGGCTTTACTTCATATATATGATCCAAAACACAATTCCGTTACAGATGTTCCTAATGTAGCACAGCCGGTAAATGATCTATGTATAACAGCAATATGTAGGAATAAGTACAATCTTACCATCGAAATGTTATATATTTCTATGGGAAATGTTAATTTACGAACAATTAATTACAATTTAGGAATTGCAGGTACAAGTGGTCAGTAATAGCTAATTAGAATGGTATATTGAAAACAATTGGATTTATCACAAGTTCATTTGTTGCCAAGTGGAATGCTGACCAAACTATTACTAATGGTGTTACAATTTTCTGTACATTTTGTCCCACCATTAGTTACATCTACATACTATGACTCGACTAGGAACTCTCACTTTTAATCAGGTAGGTAATTACATTATAGCTTTGTAGATTAGTTTTACCGATATTTCAAATGGAACTACCGTTTTGGGTGAATGACCAATGTTAAATTGATAATAGAAAATTTCACATCCTGACATTCGACAACTTCCGCGGAACAAAAATGTTTTTTTGTTTAACCTTCGGATTGTCTGTAGTTTATAGATAAATCTACTGACAGCCTGGAGACACTCTTTTAAAAATAAAAAATTAAAATCCTGAATTGTTGATTCATTATTTTGACTGTGCTCCATAACACTTCTCAGATAGATGTTAGAAATATTGAAAAGTTTTTGCATTTAATGAAATAAAACTTGGAGCTTTTCGTCATAAGGCTTCAGACCTCAATAATTTGTAAGTGTTTTTTTAAGAAAGTATCTTTATGCATTTGCATTGGGCCGAATTTTTATTACAAACCTTGATCTTGTGCAATGTATTTTAGAGAAATGGTCAGTAAAATGAGGTGTTATCTGAGACTTTTTTTGTATGACGAGGATTTGATTCTCCACATTAAAATTAATAGGGTCATGAGAATTAAAAAAACAGAAATCCAATTCTGAATTTTGTGATAAATATTAAATATAAAAATCAATCGATTTTAGTGATAAAACCCTATAAGATTTATGGTCTGAATATATGTTAGTGTTTTTATGAATAATAATGAAATTTAAAGATATGTTATAAGTAAATGAAAACCATTTCTGTACATTATAATTGAACAAAATACATACTTTCAAGCTAAAGTATGATATGTTAGTAAAAAATTTTTCCATTCTTAATTCTTACAATATCTTTACTTTGCATTTTTTTAATTGTTCTAATAACAGTTTCCACTCTTAATCCTGTCAGATTGGCGATTTGTTGACGTGTTAATGAAACTTGGTAACTGAATGGATTTTTACAATTGTTGTTTAGTTTAAGATTGTTCAAAATAGCTTGAATTTTATTAATCGAGTCTGCTGATGCAAGATTAAGCATAGTGAAATATTTATCATATAAAAGTGATGAAAAGTATTTGAGAAACATTGATGAGAGACGAATGTTATCTTCTAACAATTCATAAAAGTTATTTTTCCGCAACTTTAGAATTTGACATTGTGTTATAGCAATACCGGTTAAGTTGTAAGGTTTAACATCAAAAAGAAACGTTTCTGCAAAACATTCTCCTGGTGTCATAATATTCTGGATAAACTCTCTACCATCATCAAATAAATTCTGAAGCCTAACAGTTCCTGTGACAATCTGAAAATAAAAATTAGGAGCTGAACCTTCTGAAAAAATTGTTTCGCCCGCCTGAAAATTTGAAAATTCTGCTCCATATTTTAGTAAAAGATCCTGATCGATTATCATAAATAAAAGATTTTAAGTTTAGAGATGTAAAATTAGTATATAATCGGATTCAAAAAATAAAACCATTTTTAGAATAATAAATTAGCTGTAAAAGTTTTGAACTTAAATGAAAACTTTCAAAATAAAAACCAAAAATATTTTTGCTCCAGTTTAATAACTTATTTTGATCTGTAATTTGCATCATTTTTTTGAGTGGTTTGACAATTTTTATTTGTATCCAAAATTTTTGCATCTATTATAGAAGAAAGTGAATTTTTAATTTCATTAATCTGTTTATGGCTTAAGCAAAATACTTTTATTTCATATATGCTATGTACATTTAACTCAAAAACTTTAATGACAATAATTTGATGTCCAAAATTATTTATAATAGTAAAATCATAAATAACTTTTTTAGGAAATTCTATATACGTAGAAATCAATTTTTTTTCAAAAGGGTGGAATATTTTAATTATAACATACTTTCCGTCAAAATTATAGCAAAAAGATTCTAACCGTAAAAAAATCCAACTTAATATTATTATCATTGCAATTGCAGATATTATTAACTGAAGATGGATAAAATCAAGCAGTAAAAGCAGCAATAATAAAATAAAGATTATTAAAACTGTTAAAGCAATAATACTTGCCCTTCTATACATCGGTTTTTTGTTATTTACTTTTATATTCATTAAGAGTAATATTTTTTTTTTAGATTAGATTAACATGGTCTCTGACATTTAAAATCATATTTGTCTTTCAATACTAATCATAAAATACTATATCTAAGTCTAATACGATTATAAGAACTAATAAAGATATTTTAGAGTTTTTTTCAAATAATTTAGCGTACCAAGATAAATTTATTTATAATAATTTTGAATCATAACTTTGTAGAAATAAATTTATTTTAATGTAGAATTTATTTCCAATAAAATTTTTGATATTAAAGGTCTTATTAATCTCCTCATTTTTCATTTGAAAAAATAATTTTCTATAATTAAAAACATTGATTACAGTCAACAATATAATACTTATAAGTACATATAATGTGATGAAACATTATCGGTGATAATAATAAAAACGGACTTAAAGATGAATGTAAAGAACTCCTATGAATTCAACTTTAAACACAAAATACCTGCAATGGTCATGCTAAAAATAATTAATAGAATGAATATATTTGATTTACCAAATACAAATAAGTAGTATTCAACCATTGATCTAATTATACGTTATACGTTAATCCTTGAACTACCACTAATTAGAGATGAACAGTTAGGATGAAAGGGATTTAGTACATTATAGAACCCAAATTATTGATTACTAACAAAAAATAAGGTGTAAATTTGCAAAATATACATAAACACATATAACTGAGATAAAAGGGTTATCGTATCAAAATTAAGGTGGAGTATATATAAAAATATAATTATACCGCTAGAGTCTTAACTGTACTAATTTTTACGTAAATATTTATTTTTTATTTCAATATAACCTTTTTTGCTTTAAACAAACATTATCAATATCTTAATATATTAATTGAATGTTGTACATCTTAACGTTTAAATTTGTAGAAATATTTCTATAAAATACATGAATTTATTTCTACATGATTAAATTGTTTTAATATTACTATAATTATAATTTTGCAATATAAATATAAATGAAAAAAGTGGACTTATTATTTATAACTCTAGTATTATCAGTCTTTATTTTTAAACATATTTATGAAAAAAATATAATGTTCCTTAGCATTTTTAATTAACAAATGATGTGATCTAAAAACAGGAGAATAATTTACATTCTCCTGTTTGATGATCATTTGAATAAGCTAAAATCTAATATATAGTTTCTGCTAAATAAAAATACACAGTTTAGATTGTCCTTATTGTAAATCTTAATACTTAAAGTAAGTAGTATCCAGACATAGTTTTTTGTTTATAATAATATTAAGATAAGATACTTAAGGACAATTTTTTTTTTATAATTTAAAAAAAGATACTAATCATATTGATGTTAATTGCAGGTAAACAATTTTTTGTCAAAGCAATAAAGCTGTTATCAGTGGCTAGATTAGTAAATGTGTAGTGTGAGGATATTCTTATACTCTATACAATAGTGCTACTACAACTGAATACGTTAATAATGGAATTACTATAATGGTCGATCAAAATCGTAATGCCGGAGCTGTACAATATAACTCAAGAGGTGCTATGAATTTTGATGGAGGTAATGTATAGACTTAAATACTAATGGTGGTAAGATCAATTGTCGTTGGGATGTCGGCGCACAAACATCTGGTAGATTGTTAATAATGATAATTAATCCTTTACCAATAACGCTGGAATTTTATCAACTTTTTTACAGCTCCATATTGCTGGAAATTATGTATAGAATAAAGGAACTGGATGCGGCTGAAATGAAGTAAATTTCAATTTTAATGGACGGGCTTAATTGCCTGTGAGATGCAGCTATGCAGAGTGATACTTACAATACTTTAAATAATGATGGATAGGACAATATTGATATTAAAGAAACATAGGACATTTTTCACAGCTCCATATTCTGGAAACTACGAATGAAGTATGTGCTGTTTGGAATTCATAGTCATAGAATAACAGCAATACATTTTATAATGGAGGTATTGCTATGTCTAACAATAATGGTGCGTCTTTTGTAAATATTTTTATTCAGCAACAAGACTGTAGGTGATAAAGGAGCTCACAATACTGCTGCTACATGGAAAAATACCATTTATTTTAATTCTACCGTTGGAGGTACTTCATTTCAATATACATTTGGAAGTGGATGGAGTAATGATCCATCGTGATAAGAAAATTTTTCAGGTACCATTAGTTAGTCTCAATATTTTATAAAGTAATGAATTAAATATAAAATATTCATATAGTATTTAACTTATTTCATAAGTTTAACATCGTTTTAGTTTTTAAAAGCCGACCATAACAAAAAATATTTTAATATAATAAATTTTGGAGTAATGATAAAAATATTATACCTAATATTTTTTTTAATGTTAGAACAGTTTGTTCACAGAATACCGCTGTTACAGGTAGGAATTGTATAATCGTTCAACAGCAAAGCAAATTATTAATAATGGTGTAACAGTAATAGTTGACCAATAACGTAATGCCGGAGCAATTTTTCATGATAGTAGTGAAGAATTCACTTTTTTTAGTTACAAACGGTATTAGTTTTAATAAAAATGATGCAGAAATTAATTGTGGTTGGTATGTTGCAATACAAATTAGATCTGAGTATTATTAATAATAACAGTGTAATGGCAAGCTATGCCCAAACGACTGGTAATTTTTTTTCCAATTTATAGTTTGGAACTTATATTTGAAGAATAGCAGCGGTATGGAATATTACCTATAATTAATGCTGCAATTAATTTCAATGGATTAATTGCTATTTCAAAAAATATTAATAATCTTGTTGCACAAGTTTATAGTCAAGATCACATGGTAATTGTCCATTATTTTAGGATTCAGATAGTCCTGCAATATTGAACAATTCTCATCTTTTGCTGGATATTTTTTTAATATAGAATGTGTACAGAATACACGAATGATTCAATTTGTTTAATAGACTTGTTATTAACTGTAGGTCAGTTACAAATTTTATATGATATTTAATCATTATATCATTAAATTTTATTAATATGCTGAAGGATTACCGTAGCCATAACCAAAGCTACATAAGCTGTTTGGGTTGCTAACTTTGTTAGGACACAAGTTCTGATACTCTTTATCTTTAAGAGTATGAAAAAGATCAGAAAAAATTACAGTTTAGAAATCGCAGATTCGACGTAGTTAATTTAAGATGCAAGCAGTATCTTTAAGTGAGCAGCGATGCAATGTGTTCTCGATAGCTGAAGAATTGGGGATTTGTAAAGAAAGTCTCATTAATTGGCGAAAACTTCACAAGAAGGTAAACTTACCAAGGAAAAACAAATATACTAGAAGAAACAAAACTTGAACGTGATATCTAAAAAAAGGTGGTATGCATCTTCTCCAAGAGAGACGGGTAAAATATAAATTTATAGAACATGCTGGTGTGGGGAAACAAAGACTTTATGAGCAATTTATTTTCTCTTTCTTTTTATAATGTTTATCTGTCGTTAGTTTCTTTACTGTTTAAGATAAAGGTCAGTTTCAACTGACTTAGAAATTTACGTAAAATCTCTTCGGTATAATATAACTTTACAGAAAGAGGGTTAAGTTTATTTTTATAATTATTGAACTCTATTTTATCTGAAAAGACCACCTGTCTTTTATACATAAAGGAGTAATAAACATAAATTTCAAATACCGAATGTCTTTCCGGCGTACAGTACCCTGATGTAGCAATACACCAATCACTTTCAAACATTTTGGATGCATACAGTCCCAACTTGTCAGCAATATGGCTGGATACATAATTAGAATTTTTGACCTCGGAAGCCTCTATCTTTAACAGCTTCACTATTTTATCCGGGCTATGTACCGTGATACCGCCTTTATAAAATAATTTTGAATTAGTCATTTCCGAAAACGCAAGCTGCATCGCACCAGCGGTAACGCTTTCTGCAATAGAAATGGTGTGATCACAACTCATAAATTCTTCATTTATTTGTTCCAAAAGGATCTTGTTAAATTCCATGATACTTTATAATATAGATTTTACATACTTAAAATTGATCTGTATTTCATTAATGTATTAACGAACTTAGGGTAGTGTTTATTCTTTAAATGAAGGCTACTTTATATTATTGAAAACAAGCCATACAGCTGATAGTGTATGGCTTGTTTAAATTTTATCTATTTAATCTTCCTGCTGGGCATCAAAATTAATGTTAGTCTCTGCAATCTCCGTAAGGTTGTAATCTGTATCTTCTTCCTCCTGCAGTGTTTTTTCTAACAGCTCAGCAGCCTTATCGTGTCCCATAGTAATAGCAAGTTGCGTTAGGCCTCCATAGCTTGCGATCTCGTAATGTTCTACCTTCTGCGCCGCGATTATCAGAGCTGCATCTCTTGTCATCGTGCCTTCTTCCGTAGATTTAATGATTTCTCCGCCTTCCTTAATCAATCCATCCATTGCTTCACATTTTTTCTGCTCCGGACTCTCATTAATGAGTTTAAAAACTTTCTCCAAGCGGCTTATATGCTTTTTAGTCTGTAACTGATGATCCTCAAAAGCATCTTTAAGCTCTTCGGTTGTTGCTGCGTCATGCATAGTCTGCAACGCATCTACTAATTTATGCTCAGCGTAATAAATGTCTTTTAGTGCATCTACAAAAAATTTATGCAGCGGAGCATTTTTCATCTCATTTTCTTTTACTGTAGCATTCTCTACTGCCATTTTTTTATCAGCAGCATCGGTTGTCGCATTTTCTGTTGTTTTAGTAGCCATAATGTAATAGGATTTAAATGGTTAAAAGGCTGCCCCCTTTTTAAAGAGGCAGCCTAAAAAGAATTATGAATTTCGTCTGCCTCCAAATCCGGATCTGCCGGATCCTGAAGATCTTCCACCACCATGAGAAGCCTGACCTCCCATTCTGGCTATTCTTGTACGTTCAGATTTACTCATTGAAGCAAAACCTCTTTTTGATGTTCCCCCTCCTGAATTAGAACCTCTGTTGCTACCTCCTGACCCGGAGTTAGAATTAGAGCCACGACTGCTTCCTGAACCGGAGTTTGATCCACGGCTATTTCCTGAACCGGAATTTGAACTACGCCCTCTTCCTGAACCACTGTTTCCGCCCGATCTTGAATTAGAGTTTCTTGAGCTTCCTCCACTGTTTGATCCTGATCTTCCGGATCCTGAATTTGATCTTGATCCTGACCCAGATCCGGATCCTGAAGATCTTCCGCTTCCTCCTGACCTTGATCCAGAACCTGAACGGGATCCTCCACGAGAGCTACTGCCAGAACTTCCTCTGCTACCAGAACTAAATCTTCCCTGACTATCCCTGTTTTGACTTCCGCCTCTTGAACCTCTGCCCCTATTATCGTCGTCGTCATCGTCGTCATCATCATAATCTTCGTCGTCGTCATCATAATCTTCGTCATCATAATCTTCGTCATCATACCCTCCTTCCTCGTCGAAATAGTCTTCAAAATCTGAGAAATCATCATCGTACTCCTCATCCTCACTTCCGTCGTTATAACCATGCTCATAACCTAATTGGTACGCTTCCTCAAGCATTGATTGGTCATCATCTGATGAATTTCTGCCTGAACTTCTGTTGTTTGAATTTCTAGTGTTCATAAATTTTACTTTTTGAAATTAATATTTAGTGATGTACCGCAGTCCTTGACTAGTATCAGACTACAGTCGGTTTATTTTTAATGTTTAGATGATACAATCCCAGCACACCGTAGAAACAGTGTGAAACATAATTGAATAATACTTTTAGTTATTCTATTATTCTGTAATAAGTTAAATTATACGTGTCCTTATTTAGATCTCACGCCAGCTGAGTCCTTCATCTTAATAGTGGCAACACTATCATTTGGATTTCTTGATGTATTATCTGTTGTCTCTTGGGAAGTTGAATTTGCATTCATTGAATCTATAGCAGATGAATCAGCAGTAATTGGTGGTGCTGTTTGTACTTCTTTTTTACAACTGATTGTCAAAAGCCCTAGAAGAAGAGCTAAAGAGATTATTGCTTTCATATAACATATTTTAATTTGGTGTATCAAAGCTACAAGCTCAGGAAGGCAAATCCTATGACAATGATCATAATCGATTCACAAATTTTATTAAATTTTACTTTTCAGTTATTATATTATAAAGAAGGAATAAAATCCTCTAACGTTATTTTAGAGCAACGATTCTTCTTTTAGAAAAACTTAATATAATCTCAATATCTATTTATCAATTGGGTCAGAACTCAATTAGTCCATCTGTCAAAATTTTCCACTGAATTTTTGAGATTCCAACCATTCCACCCAATGCAATAGCTAAATTCCTTGCTTTGTCTGCGATCTGAGCATCCATATTCGGTGTTTCGTTACGTCCGTAAATACCTGTTTTTATAAAATCGTTCCCCCGCGATATGATGAAGGTAGAGGTTGCATCTCCCGTGTAAAAGTGTGCGGTGCGCGCATTTATTGTACCTGGTATCGCTGAGGGCTTACATTCAATAATCAGCTGTTCAAGAATCTCATCATTAGCAGCCAGATTTTCATCCATAGCTGTTATCTCAACCCAATCAAACCCTCTTGCTTCAAAATTGCCGGGTCCAGGAATATCAATCCTGATAAAATCTCTCTTTTCAGGCAATCTTTTTTTTAAATTCCCATTTTTATCATGCAGTTTAAAATCCGCTCCAACTCCACTGGCATAATAATTCCAGTAATTTACCGACAATAGCCGATCTTTTAAAGTCTTGTACAAATCAACTGTATCTTCAAAATCCTTAGATAAACGAATACTTTCCGTATCGTGAAAACTTCCTTTTTCTTGTAAAGGAACACCTGTGATCAATTGAGGCTTCATTTCGTATTTTTTTGGTGTAATTGTTATTTTTACTATATAGCATATTAAATAGCTTTGATTACAGAAAGCCTTAGTTGATTATGACCACGCAGTACAATAACCATGGCAATTTTGCACGAATAATTTTGTAAGTTCATAACCAATTCTACTGATTGCATCGGTGATCAATATGTATAGATTTTTGATTTCTATGTCTTTTACTTAAAATCATTTGATTGAGTTCAAATTTAAAGCATCTGAGAATAAATTCTGCGTATTACAACTAAGCTGTTAAAGCCTTTGTTTATGATGCAGTTGCAATTTTTTGGATAATATAATTCATTATTGTATGCGAATGAAAAATGCATAAAAACTTTTTGATTACATTCTTTTACAGGAATTGCATATCCAGTTTTATATACTCCCCAGTCTATATTAAATAATGCAATTTAGCGCATTTCGTCTGTAACATCCTTAGAAACGCAATTATACTTTATTGCATCCCGCTCATCAACTTTCAAAAGTTTAATTTGTCTTCAAGAGTGTGGCGGTTACAACGTCTTTAGAAAATTCAAAAGCATCTATCATCTGCGAAATGAAAGCTGCAGAAAACCAGCAGTAACACCTTCTGCCACAGAAACAGAGCAGATTTCCTCATTCAATATAATCCAATAAGATTGTTTAAATTTTATAAGAATTAATTTTAATTAGATTAAAAATATTTCTTCTAATACTGTAAAATTAAATTTATATCCAAAGATCAAACATAAGTTATCAAATCCGTTTTTCTTTTTTCAAATATTTCATCCTTTTGTTACTTATTAATTAAGCTAGAGATCGTGTATTATGATATCATCTACTTTTACCCAGTCTGTTTCCATGTATTCTATAAATTTGTAATAATCGGATAAATAAGAGATTGTTTGCTTTAAGCATAATACTTTTATAAAAAGTTGATATACTCAAAATTGTTATAATTCATAAACAAAATCTCTGCGTCTTATACATTCTTACATGCATGTTATACCTTTACAGATATTAATTCAAAATTGACAAACTCCCCTTGCGTAACCAAGCAAATTTCTGTTTGGGTTTAAAAATATGTATGATATATATAATTAATTTGATATTATTCATCTTTCTCATTTCGTCACCAGTATGATTAGTATCTTCAAAAAATGTTATTAGATCCTATTGGTTCTTTTCTTATTTCTTATTTCTTGTTGTTACGATTAATATATGTAATGTTGACATATAAAATAAAGTTGTCAATAAGAAAAAGAGAATCAATAATAAGATCCATACATCGAAAAATCGAACCGAATATCATCTACTTTCTAAAATGTATTATATAAAAATAAGTAGCATTTATTAAGAGGTGTAAGTATTTTACAATTGATGTTCATGTAATTTTATGTATTTCAAATTACAACTCCATATAATCTACTGTATAAGTTAAGTCATATAGCAATAAAAAATAGTACATATAATAAATAAGTGTTTAAAAATAATTGTTAACTTAATATGTGATAAGTTGAAAGACTGTGTTTTTTTGCACCATATAGCAAATTTAACTAAATGCCAAATAGAGTACCAGCAATAAATTACAATATGTTTGATTGAAAGAATTGATAAACTATATTTTCAAGTACTTTTTTTCGATACTTTCATAGAATTTCTATTCTAAGTCAGGCTAAGTGGCAATTTAAAGATAGGTATGGGGCATTTGTTAGAAATATTGGTTTCACTTACAATATTGCTTAAGATAGTCTATTACACAAAATAATTTTAATTATACTTTGAAGATGATAAATTGTTTAACATTACATAATCGTGGCATTTTCTTTGAAATATGTTAAAAAAAAATATAGAAAATATCTATTATCACAGTAAATCAAATCAAAAAAAATGGTTATTTTGATATACAAATCAATTTGTTATCAATATTTTTTTACTAATTATTTTATTGTTATCTTTTAATTGTAAACAATATATTCCATTATTAAGATCTTTTAAGAAAATCTTTTCATTATAATATGATTCACCTTGTAAAATTATTTTACAATCTGTGTAGGTAATTTTGTAATTAAATTTTTTTATATTAACATCTTTGATAATTATATATTCTTTAGCAGGATTTGGCAATATCGGTATTTTCAACTTTATTTTCTGTTGTTGCTAGCGTAATTTGTCCTGTATTAATGGGAGTATTTGGAGTATTTTGATATGCATATGACTTAAATGTAAGACTAGATAAATTAACATACACCCATCCATGATAAATATTTGATCCAACTATGAACTGAACACCAATATATTTATCTCCCAAATTTTGAAAATTTGTATCAGTACTGGAATTTCCAATAAATGGTTCAGGATAATTGGTATCCCAGAGCATAGATTGTCCAATTAATGTATTAGAATTAAGTGGTTGAAGATACTTTTCAAAAGAAAATGTTCCAGAATTTTTAACTGCCATTTTATTATTAATATTGTTGTTAAACATCATATGCAAGTAAAAATTCCCGCCAAAATAGTCATATCGGAAATTATATTCGGCTATCCCATCGTTATTAAAATCAATAGCTAAAATATTACTAATAGAATTGTTTGGAATCATTTTAATAGATACATCTGGAATATCATTATAAATTATTTGAGCATTTAAAAAATGCTATAAAAAGTTCCGATAAAGTAAATTATTTTTTTCATAATATTAAATTTAAATAAAATCAAATATATTATGAAAATATCACAATCTAAATATTATAGTTGTAGAAATAATTTATTTAAAGAATGTATTCTACTATTACCCAGGTATTATTTCTAATTTAAATTATTTACTTGAAGCACTAATCGGTAAAATATATAGGTAAATGTTATGGCTTGATTATTTTATAATATGAACTTTTTAAATAATTACATAATAGTATTAAAAAACAATTCCAAATTTTCATTAGCAATAGCCATTTTAATTAATTTAAATACATTATAAACACATTGTACGACTTTAATTTGTCTAGGAAAACATTTTATTTTTGAGTGCATTTTTATTTATGAGAATTTCAATTTAATTAGGCATAAACTTTCAGATTATGTTTGGAATTAAAAAATACAATGATTTAACCTTATTATTTTTCTAGAATTAGATAGAGTATAAATATGTACCTTCCGATTTATAGCGTAATAATACAAAGATATTCTTGCCGCTTATTTCTTGGGAATTGTGTAAATGTATTTTATATCTGCAAAAATTCTATCATATTCTAATAGCCAACAAATTTACTGATATCCTACATTTGGTGTACAATACAAATCTATATTTGGCATGTGAAAGATGGAGCAATGTTTTTGGTAAATGAGTTCAGATTATAAGTATAGTTTTAAGAATCAGTTATCTACTAATAATACTTGTTATCACTGAGATATTGGAAGTGCATACATTAAAGCTATACATTTCTTTAATTTACTTTTTAATATTGCTTATATTTGACATCTTTTTATTCAATCTAGTGTGAGTTACAACCATCTTCTTTGTAAAATTACTGCATAAAATCTTTGAGCTATAAGATCTCAAATTTCAAAAATAACTTTTAAATTAAAAAGTTAGTGAGTAAATACCTCATTTGTTAATAATATTATATTTATGATATATAAGTTTGGTAAATTTTTATTAAATCAGCAAGATTTGTAGTTTTAAGTTTATTATAAATCCTTTTTTTATATGTGCTTATTGTGGGCATTTGTATATTCATTGTATTTGATATTTCAAGATTACCATAACCCTTTACCATTAACATAAAAATTTCATACTCTCTGTCTGATAAACTTTCAACTGGATTCAGAGACTCTCCTTTAATAGATGCTTTTAAAAAATAATTAACAATTTCTTCTGAATAGTACTTTCCTTCTACAAAAATTTTTTTTACCGCTTCAAAAATTTCCTCATTTTTACTTAGTTTATTAATATATCCATCAGCACCTTCAATTATATATTGTACAGCTACAGATTCTTCATATGCTGAAAAAACTAATATTTTAACTTGAGAATCAATTTTTTTAATTTCAGAAATCATTTTTTTATTTTTGCTGCCAGGCATATTAATATCCAAAAGAATTAAGTCGTATTTCTGATTTGTAAGTTTTAGTAGGACTTCAGGATAGTCTTCTGCAAGATCGATTTTAACATCTTCAAATCTAGATTCCAAAACTAAGCTTGTACCTATAAGTACAACTTGGTGATCATCTGCAATTAGGATTTTTTTAGTCATTTTGTATTTTTTTTTAAAATTAATGTAAATGTAGTTCCTTGTAGTTTATTCCTTGTAAATATGATCTTTCCTTCAATCATTTGAAGTAACTGTATTACGAGATGAAGACCAAGGCCATATTTCTGCAAGAGTAATTTTTCATTTTCAATATTTTCCTGAAGCTTTGTATAATAATCTATTTTTTCTTCATCCATACCAATCCCACTATCCGTTATAATTAAATATATATTATCTTCTACTTCTTTTGTTTCAATCATTATTGAACCTCCAAAAGTATATTTGATCGAATTATCTAATAAATTATGTAATATTGCAGAAAGAATATTCTTGCTTAACTTAATCTTTAAATTAGGATTTACAAGATTTTCAATTGAAGTTTCTTTATTTTTTGCTATTTCATTAAATAGGATCTTTTTTTCTTCAACAACATTTTTGAGAAAATAAATTTCGGTGTCATTGCCTTTATAATTGCTATATATATCAGCATATTCTTTTAATGTTAAACTGAAATTAAAAAGTTGAAAAGAAGATTTGTATATTGAAGTAAGAACCTTTTCTAAAACTTCTTGTTTATTTTCACCCCTATCTAGTACCTCTTTTGCAGTAAAAGCTATAAATTTTACAGGTGTGGTAATATCATGGGTTATTGTTCCTATAAGTTTTTTTTGCTGTTCAACTTCTTTATTAAGTTTCTCTTTTGTAATTTCTAAATTTTCTACTGTATCAGATAATTTTTTTGTTCTAATATTTATTATATATTCAAGTTCCTGATTTTTCTTTTTAAGAAAATTAATTCTCCAAATTATTAAAAGATATAAAATTAGAAGAGCTATAATAACATTAATGATTTTAAACCAAAGAGTTTGATAAAAGTATGGAGGGATTCTAAAGTTTATTTTTTTATATATAAATTTATTATTATCCGAAATCAACAATTTAACAATAATAGAATAATTTCCATGTGGAAGATTTGAAAGTGAAAATTTTAAGTCTTTCCCTATAGCTGTCCATTTTTGGTTTTGAGCACCCTCTATTTTAGCAAAAACAACAACATTATCATTATTTCCAAAATAAGGTGTGTCTATATAAAAATCTAATCTGTCGGATTCTTGATCAATCACCAGATTGTCTTTGTATAATATTTCTTTATTATCAATAAAAACTCTTTCTAAAAATACTTTTTCGGGATAGTGCGCTTTAATTTTTAATGGATCAAAAAAAACAAGTCCTTCAAGAGATGGAAGAACAAATTGTCCGTTTTGCAATCTATTTCCTGAGATATTACCCCCTCCGTTAAATTCATTAGTATTAAATCCTAATTCTTTAGAATATTTGTAATAATTGATAAAAATGTTACTATTTTTGACATATTGCAATAGTTGGTTTTTTTTAATTCTGTATAATCCATTATTTGTAGATAACCAAAAAAAACCTTTTTTATCCTCTAAAATAGTATGTGCAGACGCTAAATTCTTATCTTTATCATAAGGCATTTTTATTAATTTGCTATTTTTTAACAAGTAAAATCCTTTCCCTAGTGTTGTTATCCAAATATTTCCATCTTCAGTCTTTATAATATTTCTAATATGTAAGTCCTGATTTCTAGTTATATTGTAAATCTTATTTTTATTTAAGTTGATCATAAATAAACCATGAATTGTTCCAACTAAAATATTATTTCCAATCTTTTTTATTTTTGTTGGTTCGTGGTTGATATTATATATTTTTTCAACTATACTAAAAGATTTATCTCTATAAACCATCAGTGAGCCCCTGTAACCCGAATTTTTTTTTGGTTTACCTATAATAGCATAATACCTGTTTTCATCATATAAGAAATCTATAAAAAAATTTTTTTTAGTTGCCAATGTGCTGAAGTCCCTGTATTGAGACGATCTTTTATATATGTGCAATATGTTTCCTACATCACGAACAAGGATATTTTTTTTCTCATCATAATCAATGAAATACTTATTAGCACCTTTAAAATTTTTTTTATAAATTAATCCATACTTATTATAAATTTCACCCGCAGGATTAATGACACTTGAACTATCATAATTAAGGGTTGAATAAAAATTAGAACTTTTTGCAATATTAACTTTTTTAGTAGTATAAAAATCAAAAAGATGCAAAATTTGTAATCCTTTTGTAGGCGTTCCAATAAATACTTTATTTACTTTTTCATCATAATATAAAATTAGAGCACCTTCTAAATTATTTGTATTAACATATGCTATTCTTTTAATATCTATCTTATTATTTTTATAAATAAAATTATATAATACATTTTTATTTAATATGAGAACTTGATTATTAACCTTACTCCAATAAATTTTACTATTAACATCTGTCAGTAATGGCTGATCAAATATTTTAATGACTTTTCCATTTTCAATAGAATAAATTTTTTTTGTCCGATAATTTATATATAATAAGAATTGGTCGATTATAAAAACACATAATTTATTTCCATATTTTGGTGTAATGTTTAAATTTTTCGTACTTCTACTACCTTTAGGTTGATAATAAATTGAATCCTCAGTCAGATAATACGTTCCATTTTTAAAAGGTGAATAATAACTTATTATACCTGGAAAAGAATCATATATATAGCTTGAACAATATAAAAAATAATTTAAATTATCTTTTCTGAGTGTGTTTTGAGAGTTTTTTGATATTGTAATTTTAGGAAATCGTTCATTGATTATAAAATATTTATAGCCTCCTGTTGTAAATATACTGTCATTATCAACATTACCATAAAAATTCGTAAATCGTTGATTATTAACTGGAAAATTTTTGTATGTAATAAAATTAGACCCATCAAACCTAACAATACCGTTTTCTGTAGTAAGCCATATAAAACCATATTTATCCTTTGCAATATCTTTAATACTATTCTGAGGTAATCCATTGTCTGTATTATACCATTGAGAAGAATATTCTTGACAATAAATACAAGAATATATAAAAATCACTGATAAATGAAATAAATGTTTAATCAAATTTGCTTTTTTTTATTAATAATACAAATATAAGGGGAAAATTACAGAAAAACAACAATTGTAATTACAATCATTATTTTAAATACTGAATAATTAGTGTTTAAATTAACAATAAAATACACATAAAAAAATTTGTTTTCCAAATATATATTCTAGTATTATTTCATTATAAATTGATTTTATTATATAGTATCTGAATAACGAATGAATGATATAATAGATTTCAAGCTTATTATAATTTGTCAAATTAATTCTACGTTTTTGTTTATTTATTTCTACATTTTTTTTTCATTAATTCTCTTTTAATAGAATTATATTTGTCCTAGCATTAGAAAGTAATATACGGAATATGCATTTCGTTTATTATATTTTAAATTTCTTTTTCATAATCTGTGTTTTTATAGCCTCCATTAAGGAGGCTTTTATTTTCCTATTTAATACTTTTTGTCATTGGAGTTGCTAACTTTGTTAGGACACAATTCTGATACTCTTTATCTTTAAGAGTATGAAAAAAGATCAGAAAAAATTACAGTTTAGAAATCGCAGATTCGACGTAGTCAATTTAAGATCCAAGCAGTATCTTTAAGTGAACAGGCAATATATCCTTGGTGGCTCAAGAATTGGTGATTTGCAAAGTAAGTCTAGTCAATTGGAGAAAGCTTCACAAAGAAGGTAATCTTAGCAAGGAAAAACAAATATAGTAGAATAAACAAAACTTGAACGTGATATCTAAGTGGTAGGCATCTTCTCCAAGAGAGACGGGAAAGATATAAATTTATCAAAGAACATGCCAGTGTGTTTCCTGTCAGGAAGATGTGTGAGGTATTAAAGGTAAGCAGTAGCAGTTTCTATCATTGGAGCCGTGCCAGATATGGGAGCCCCCGGAGTGTCATGGAGCTGGAATCAAAAAGAATAAGGGCTTCTCGCCCTTTTGTTGCCAAACTGATAAGAGAGCGTGACCTAAGGGGTATTGTAAAGAAAAAATTTAAAAAGACTACCAATTCATCTCATCGATACCCTGTTGTTGAAAACTATTTAAATCAGAATTTTCGGGTTAAAAACAGCAGAGAAGTATGGGTTCATGATATTATCTATATCCATACAGGCCAAGGTTGGTTATATCTTATGACAGATATTGACTTATTTGACAGAAAGGTTATAGGGTGATCGTTAAGTGAGACAATGAAAGCCTAGGACACCAGTATTGCTGCCTTGAAAATGGCACTACTTCATCGTCCTTTACAGGATCGTGATAGTTTAATTTTTCATTCGGACAAAGGATACAGTATGTTTGCATAGAATTTACGTCAATAGTCCGAAAAAACATTACTCGAAGTATGAGCGAAAAAGGAAATTGTTATGATAATGCAGTAGCGGAGAGTTTTTCAAGACCTTAAAAATGGAACTTATTTATCAAAATAAATATGAAACTAGAAACCATGCCAAAAACTCTGTGTTAGAATATGTAGAAACTTTTTACATCACGCAAAGAAGGCATTCAGCTTTAGGAAATTTAATCATAAGAGAGTATCAAAATTTAATGTCTAATCAATCTAAAAATTAAGCGCAAAGAAATATATAGATTTTGTCTAAAAAATAGTTTTAAGTTCAGTTTTAGTGGGTTATTAGATAGCATACATTTCGCAATCTATTTATCACAAATTAAGAAATTTACTTTTAGAAATATTTTTAACATTAGATTGCGGTTGTCTTTCTGCACCTATTTTTTATTAATATCTCAAATATTTATATTTTCCTTTAGCAAGAATTTTCCAGATATATGTCCAAAAATTTTTTTATAAGATTTTTAAATGATATGATGTAAATTTTTCCATAGATAGGCATCATATCTTTTTATAATCATTTTTGTAGAAATTGTCCCGATTAATTTATATTTACATCAGAAAGTTAAGTCCTTTTTAAATTTTTCCACTATTATTTTTATTTGTTTAAGACTTCCTTTATTTAAGGAGGCTTTTTAAAACGTATACAAAAATATTTCAACAAAAAATGATTAATTGAAATATTATTCGTTATTACTGTTGATGAATAGTATAACTATCAGTATTTCTGTTTTTTACTGATCACTGAAAACAGTGACAAATTGCTATTTATTTTGTAGAAAAAATTCTACAAATGCTTTTATTTTTTTCTACGCAAATCGGTTGTTTAACTACTGTGCATTATATAATTTTGCCCTATGAAAAAGAATTGATTGATATTTAATGCTATTCAATCAAATAAGATTATCCAAAACGCTACTAAATAAAAGATGAAAAGGTATAACTTTTCAATATCAGATATCTAGTATATTTTTGAGGATATTATTTTTTACATTTCAATTGTCTGTATAGATAAATTAAATATCCATTACAGAATTTGACTCGAAAAAATAATAGATATGAAAAAAAGAAACGAATCTATAAAAACACGTTCTAATGCGAAAATTTTTTAACAACACTTGTACTATGCTGTACTCTCAGCATCAATCTTTGCAGCGACAAAAAAAAAGGCGCATAGGCAATACCATCTAATTTCAGGAATAAGATCCAAAAATTCACTAAAAATCACGTTTAGATTTGTAAGTGCTATAATCCATTACTGGATTTATGATGTCCTTACATCCTAGAAGTATTGTGTCTATGTATACCTCCGTCCGAAAAATACACCCCCTAACAATATAAAACATAAACTTATGAAGAATACCCCTATTTTCGAAAAAGTCATTATCCGAAGTCTCAAGTTGACATTGGAACGACGGCGAAATTCTAATTATAACATAATTGATTCTTTATTTTACACGAACCCAAATATAACAACTAAAAGAAATTACACTTATGAAAAAAGTACTACTCATGATGTATTTAACGATGCTACTTATTGTAGGCACACTGGTCTCGGGACAAAACCGAGATTGCTGTGTGGGCATCAGAACTGCTAATCCAAGTTTTATTTTAGAAATCAACCCAACTCATCTACGCTTTTTTTTTAAGTTTTATCGACATTACCTCTTTAACAACCAATCCATTAGAAGGAATGATTATTGATGACATATCTTAACGTAATTCTAATACTAATATACAATAAAGATTCTAGAAACACAAAAAGACAATGAAATATCCCTCGTTTCTTTGTCTTGCAATTAAGTGTGAGATTTTATTTAAATACACAGCGTATTGATCATACACTTAATAAGGTTTTAATACAAATAGATGAAGTAAAGAAGTAAGGGTGAAACGGAAATCTTCAGAACCTTGCTTCTTACTTTTTAAGCAATCATTGAGATAATGCATATAATGTTATTTTTTACCTTTAGAATAAAGCATTCGCAGGTCCGATTTTGATAATGATACTATCTATAATAAATTACATATATATAAAAACTTCAACTAAAAATGTTAAAATTGAATCATTCTACAATAAGGCATATATTTTTTTCTTGTTGAAACAAGAAATATGAGCCAAAAAAGAAAGTACTCAGTGTCATTTTTTGGGAGATCGTGCGATTTATGATAAGAGAGCTGGAATTCCTGTATAATAATGGAAGGACGGTAAGTAAGTGAGCACTTTTGTACAATATCAAAATTGCTATGCTAAGAAAATACACAAAAAAAGATTAATAAAATACAATTAAGCAATGAAAAATAAATTTATAAAGTTAAGTACAGCAACGGCCATTCTCATTTCTGGAATTGCACTTGCACAATCGGGAAACGTAGGTATCAATACTGCTAACCCCAATTCTACCCTTGATGTAAAAGGATCGTTAGCAGCACAATATAATGCGGTAACGTCAACTACCTACGCAATGACCGCTACAGACTACCATGTTTCTTATAAAGGAACTGCCAATGCAGCCTTCACCCTTCCTGCTGCAGTAGCCGGAACAGGAAACTTCAAAGGAAGAATGTATACCATTAATAACAATACCATATTTACGGTTACGGTAAATGCTGCGACAGGAGAAACCATCAATGGAAGCAGCAGTGTTACTGTGGCTCCAAACCAAAGTGTGCAAATGATCAACACTGGGCTTAGCGGAACGGCTTCCACATGGGAACTTATTGGGTATAGCTCAACTTCTAACACAAGTGGAGTGGGCGGTTCTGTAACCGCTAGCAATGGCCTTACGGCTACAGGGTCAACTGTAATGCTGGGGGGTACGCTCAACCAAGCAACGATCGTAGCAAATGCAGGCAATAACCTGAGTGTAACGGGAACGGGAAACATGGGGATTGGTACAGCAAGCCCTACTGAAAAGTTAGATGTTGATGGTACAGCACGTCTTAGAAATATCCCTTCATCAGGAGGAACAAATATGCTTGCGGTTGATAATAATGGGGTGATTCGCAAGATGGCATTACCTACATCATCTGCGCCAGCTTTATTTGGAACATTAGGTACGGGAGTAACCTTAACTGTTGCAAATTGGAACCAATGGAATGCTACTGGTGCTTCCATTACAGTACCAGCAAATAGTAAATACGTTGTTTATGTAAACTGTATAGTGAGTTCTCCTACCTTTAGTCCAATGGCACCTGTTCCTAATGGATACAGTATTTGGTTAAGATCAACATTTACCGACTCAACTGCAGGTACAATTGTACAATCACCTGACCTGATTGGGAATAAATTAATAAGTGGTGTATTTAGTACAGGTATGTTTTATAACATGATGTCAGGTTCAGTGATTTTAAATAATGTTTCAAATAGTCCTAAAACTTATTATTATATAGTCGGTGCAGTTGATGCAGTAATAGGATGGTCTGCACCGCTCACTAATTTAATGAGCTCATCTGCCGGAGAAAATAATATAACAGCCATACCAACAAATTAATTTTGAGACATAGATTATAAAAGAAAACAACAGCTGTGGTTACTTAATTGACTAAGTGATTCCTTAGGTTGGCTATCCCGTCCCATATCTGGTATACCCCTCCCCCAATAATGAATGGTATAATATAAATTGCATTGAGCCTATATCCATACAAAAGTAATCCACTATCAGCAAAAACAAATACAGATTGATTATCACATGATAATTATCGCATTAAATGAAACAATTATGAAGAACAAATTTTTAAAACTAATTATCACAGCTGCCATTCTCATATCGGGAATTGCATTTGCACAATCGGGAATGTAGGTATTAATAATGCCAATCCTGGCTCTACGCTTGACGTTAAAGGTTCATTTGCAGGGAACTATATTCCTATTATAAGTCCTGTTTACGCCATGACTTCTAACGATTATTATGTGGTATATAAAGGTACTGCTTCTGGTGCACTTACCCTTCCCGCTGCAGCTGCAATTGGTGCCGGGAATTATAAAGGTCGTGTGTATTTAATTAAGAACGGAACTGTCGCTCAAAATCTGGTAGTGAATACTAATGGTACAGAGACTATAGATGGAAATAGCTCTGTAAATATAGGTCCTGGTCAAAGCATTACATTAATCAGTACGGGGCTTACAGGAGCAGCGATCACTTGGGAAACCGTTAATTATAACAACTCCACATCTGTAGGTCCTATTCCAGACTATATCTTTGCTGGGATTTCGACACCAGCAGTTATTAACACAACCGGAAATGTCATTTTCAACACGGTAAAGGCTACTAATAATATTGCGCTAAATGCTACAAATGGGGTTTTTACTTTACAGGCAGGAAAGACATATGAATTGGCCGCATACTGGCATTTTACAGATTTTTCAAATCCAACAGCTGGCGACATTAGGTTAAGATGGTACCAAGGAGCAACGCTTACTGCAATTAATGCAGCCAACCTAACAGTTCTTAATCCAACAACTTTCTCTGGCGGTGCAGGAATTGGAGTTGCGGTTTCTTCAGCAATTTACACTCCAACCACGGATACTACCGTTAGAGTTATAGTTCAACCGGTGGTTGGAAGCGCTACAGTGAATATTGGAAGTTATGTAATTATTAAACAGGTAAAATAAATATTTTAACTGACACATTAATTAAATAAAAATACAGAAAAGAAAAAAAGACAGCCAGAGTTACTTGATTGGCTAAGTGATCACGTTAGGTTAGATATCCCCCCATATATGTAAAAGAGCATGGATCGCCTGATACCAATTATGAATAATATAGTATGGACTACACTGAGCCTAAGGTATATATTCGTATTTATAACAGTTATTTTCGTTTGCCTTTCTTAATTGAAAGGCAATTTTTATAGAAAATATTTTAAAGGATATGCGATTAATCTCCATAAGTTATAATTGTTAACTCCATATTTTAAAGTTTATTTTGAGTCTGGCAATTAGAATTATCTGTTGATCTCAAATCTTTGATTTACGAAGAAAGACAAAATATAAGACATGGGTATTTTAATTTTTATAAATTATCATTTTTTATTTTGTCCTGGTACGGAAATACAATTTCCGTATCAGGACATTTTAAGCAATATATAAAAAATGATATTTTGTAAATGCTGCAGCAGATTATATCTGATATGAGAAACACATACAATGTATATTTTCAAATGATAATGCGAATTTATTAAAGCCTCTTCATTGGAGATTTTTTTTGTAGAAAAGAATTATAACAGTTGGGATAGATTGCTATGCATTATTGTTCCGAAATAGAAATTTTATTTTTGTTAGAGTATATAATAGAGCGGTGACCCTGTGAAATAATATATTTCATTTATGAATAAGTAGTTTACGGTACGGGATGCTTCGATAAATGTTATACGTAATAAATCATATATTTTGCGCTTTCAAAATTTTATGAAAATATATATAAAAATATGTAAATAATTTTTTTTTTCAAATTTATGTTTTACATCTTTCTATATGAGAGCAATTTTTTTGTGAAAAAATTACAGTAGATCCGATTAATATCTACATAATAAAATTGGAATCTGCTTGTTTTCATTCTAATTTTGAAGTGTACAGCAATACTGCAATTGATAAAACAGGGTTAAAGAAGTATTAGTAATTTTATATTAAAATCTTGTATTGAAGGTTTTTTATTCTGACTGTAATTCTAATAAAAACAATAATTTTTTTTCTAAAGGATAATTAGTGATTTCACCCTGGCCTCTCAACTTGAGAGGCTTTTTTGTAAAAAATAATTTACAACACATTCGATAAATATCTACAAGATTTGCTGAAAAACTTTGCAATTTACAACTAACTTTAGACCAGTACAATGATATATAATTTAATGATATGGAGACAGATAGTTCTGAATCGATATCACATAAATGTTGTACTGTTAAAAGCAAAAAACCACAAAAATTACAATTATATGAGAACTAAAATTATTAATCTATCAGTTTTATTATGTTCAATCACGAGCTTTGCGCAAATCGGCATAAATACCCAAAATCCGCAAACAGCATTTCATATCGACGCAGGAAAAGACAATGCCTCTTTCGGAGCTCCCACAGCAGCTCAACAGGCAAATGATTTTGCATTGACAAATTCCGGTAATGTTGGCATAAGCATTGTTGCACCTACAGAAAAACTGGATATAGGGAGTGGTAACGTACGAGTACGTAATATTAATACCAATGTAGGTGTTGCCGGAACAGACAGGATGGTAGTAGCCGATGCAAACGGTATCCTGAAAACAATAGGTTTTGCAACAGGCGATATTTTTCATGCCCGCTTAAATGCTGACCAAACAATTACTAACAGCACGACAATCGTTACACTGCATTTTGCAACCCCTTTGGTTACCTCGGCATATTATACTTATAATACAAGCAACTGGACGCTCACCTTCAACCAAGCAGGAAACTATATCGTTACATTACAGGCAAGCTTCGCCGATATTACCAATGGTGCACAGCTTGTGTTGGGAATACGACCAATTCCGGATAATAACTACCTCGCTAGGGGAAGCCATTATGCCGGAGCAGATACACCGACTTTAACTGCGGGTACAAGAATCGGAGAATTAATGAACTATACTACAATGCTAGTAGTGCCTTCCGCAGGATATCAGGTTCGTTTCACAGCAGCTCCCAATCAGAGCTGCGTTATCCTCTCCTCTGAAATCGGTCCTACCGGTATGGGAAATGTAACGAACGTGACGGTTCAGAAAATATAAAAGGTAAAGGTTGTATAAACGGACATTCTGGATTACTTTTTTGTAGAACCATATATTAATTTTTAATCTTTAATAAAATTATTTAAAAACAAAAAGTATTCTATATCGGAATATCAGAACATTATGAAAAAAATATTTTTCATTATTTCATTCATCAGCCTTATATCTTTTGATGCATTTAATATAAAAAGTTCTAAAAATATATTCAAACTAAGTTCGTACGGAGCAACAGTAGTCATAACTGCCGAATAGAATCAAAAGACACTTCCAGAAGCCACTATTTTATTGACACAGACCTTAATCAGGCAGCCAGTGCCGAAAAAATCGCAAAAGAGATCTTAGAAAACTACGAGAAAATAGATATCATTATTAATAATGCAGGCGCGAATTAGGGCCTGGAGGAAGCTAAATCAAGTTGGAAGATGAAAATTGGTGCAAAAGTTGGGAGCTTAATTTTTAGTCAATGGTTCGAATCAATAAAGCATTTTTACCTGCAATGCTTGATCAGAAAGAGTGTTCGATTATCAATATTCTGCAGGAGCTGCCAAGCTGCCGATCTGGAACATGACATTGTCCTACTCATCAGCCAAGGCAGCACTCAACGCTTACAGCAAGGCGCTGGTGAGCGCAGTAGGATCAAAATGTGTAAGGATAAATATGGTGTCTCCAGAGTATTTAAACACCATCAATGAATGAGCTTGTTGAAAATATTGCGCAACAATCAAAGGTGAGTTTCGATGAGGACTTTCAAAACATCATTGAAACGTTAGGTGTGCCGATCGGATAATAGGGGAGCCTGATGAAGTAGTCAACATCGTTGCTTTTCTGGCATCATCTGAATCCCAATATATTAGAGGAGAACATTTCGGTAGATGGCGGGTCATCACCGACTGTTTGATCTTGCATACTATCAGCTATAAAGTTTTTAATATTTATCATTTTGAACGATGAAAGCATTGATCTGACTAATCAGTCTAATCAGTGCTTTTTTTTATGGACCTGTGTCACTGTTTCAAATAGTGACGACCAAATATATGTTTCAAAATTATAAAAAATCTTTTCGGTACTACGAAAAGGTAGTGATTTTTTGTGATCTGCATATTTCAACTTTACCCCATTAAAAGTTGATCAACTGTTCACATCATTAAAACCTAAAAATCACCGTTATGAATATCGAACGAACAGAATTTATCGCATGGATGGAAAGGATCATGGAACGATTCGACATCCTTAAAGAACAAGTATCATCAAGTCAATCCAGATTCATAGAGATCGACGGAGAGGTATTGCTTGACAATCAAGACGTATTACAACTCCTAAAGATCAGTTCAAGATCCCTGCAACGCTACCGCACCGACAAAAAGCTGCCTTACTATACTATCAGTGGTAAGCTTTACTATAAGCAGTCCGATGTCCATCAGCTCATCAGAGAATGTTTAAGTGCATAATGAAGTAGGACAGAAGCTGCCAAAGAAGTAGGCACAATTCAAGATCAAAGTATCTACCACTCATCCTGCTACCTTCATCATACAAAATATCTGCTATGGAAAATAAGGTACAGAATGAAACCAATGAAACCTATGAGATTAAGCCGGTATCTGACACCCTGCTTGTCCTGAACATCCAAACCAATGCGGTCGAGATGGTCAAAGGGGTGGACAAAGATGGAAATCTGCAAAAGTTACCACCAGACGAGAAGAAAGACAATGACCAGTTGATCCTGGTTGACAAACACGGTGATATCTTCTCTAACTTCTTTTCCAATTTCTACCGGCAGCTGAAAAATCCTTCCCATTTTAACTTCTTCAAGGTCTCGGAATATGATGCGGTCAATACCGCGAAAAACCTTCAGGACTATATTGATCAGGCATCGCCTGAAGAAAAGGAACAGCTGAAAGAATATGAAGTCTTACCAAAAAACACCAACCCATTAAAAAATCAGACTACAATGGAAAACAACACAGACAATCAGGAGTATCGTTTTCAGCCGGAACAAATCGACTGGAAGACGATGGAAAAATTCGGGCTAACCCAAGAAAAGCTTGAAAAGATGAATGCTTTAGATCCGCTACTCAGGGGATTTAAGACCAATACCTTAATTCCCATTACCATCAATCTGGGAAAAGCGGTCAGCAAGATGGATGTCCGTCTATCCCTTCAGACAGCAGACAACGGCGAAGTTGCCGTTAACCTGCACGGCATCCGCAAAGAGCCGAACTACAACCTCAAGTTCCTCGGTCATGAGTTCACCGAAGACGATATAAAGAACCTTAAAAAAAACGGAAATATGGGCAGGGTCGTCGACCTCGTTAATCCTAAGACCGATGAGATCATCCCGTCCGTGATCAGCCGTGACCGATTGACCAACGAACTTGTCGCCTATAGAGCCGAGTATATGAAAATTCCGGATGACATCAAAGGCATCAAGCTGGATGACCACCAAAAACAAACACTGTTGCAAGGGAAGCCACTTTATCTGGAAAGCATGACCTCCAAAAAAGGAGAACTGTTCGATGCCACCGTACAATTCAACGCAGACAAGCGCTATGTTGAATTTATCTTCAACAACAACCAAAACCAGCATCAATCACAACAACAGAATCCATCCAGTCAGCAAAATCAATCCAAAGACGGGGAAGCCCCAAAAGTATTTCGTGGAAAAGAACTGGATGATGCACAATATGAAAAGTTCAAAGCAGGGCAGACGGTCTATGTTGATGGACTTATAGACGGCAAAGGAAAAGCCTATCAAGGCTATATCACCTTCAACAAGGAAACCTCTAAAACGGACTTTTCTTTTACCAACCCTAACAAATTGAAAGAAAAAGCCCAACCATCAGAAGACCGTAAGACCCAGAAAGCGGTCAATTCCGATGGCAAGACCAACGAAGCTACCAAGAATCATAAAGAACCGTTGGAGTCCAAACAGCAGCAGCCTGCTAATAAACAGCAGGAAGAACAGCAGAAGAAACCTGCCAGATCCAAAGGGCGCAAGATGTAATAATCAATTACAATTAAAAACAATTACAACCACAATAAATCCAACCCTATGAAAGCTATCATCGCAGAAAAGCCCAGTGTCGCAAGAGAGATCGCCCAATTGTTAAATGCCAACGAAAGAAAAGACGGTTACATGGAAGGCAATGGTTATTGCATAACCTGGGCACTAGGCCATTTGGTGTCATTGGGAATGCCGGAAGATTATGGTATAAGAGGCTTTGACAAAGCCTCTTTGCCTATCTTTCCAGATCCATTCCTATTGATCCCAAGATCTATCAAAAAGCAAAACCACAAAGGCTATCAGCCTGATCCTTCAGCGCTCAAACAGTTAAAAACAATTCAAAATGTCATCAACCGATGCGACAGCATCATTGTAGCCACCGATGCAGGAAGGGAAGGAGAGCTCATCTTCCGATACATCTACCACTACCTTCAATGCAACAAACCTTTCGAAAGACTCTGGATCAGTTCCCTTACCGAAAAAGCTATAAAAGAAGGGTTCAGAAAGCTCCAGCCCGGTTCAGCGTTCGACGGTTTGTATGAGGCAGCCAAAGCCAGAAGCGAAGCCGACTGGCTGGTTGGGATCAATGCCACTCAGGCATTAAGCATTGCCGCTAATCAGGATGTCTACTCATTAGGCAGGGTACAGACACCAACCCTGGCTTTAATCTGCAAAAGATTCGAAGACCATCAAAATTTTAAACAGAAGAAATACTTCCAGATCCAGTTGAAGCACCGCAAAGAATACCTGGATTTCACCAGTCATTCCAATGAACGATGGGCTGATAAAAAACAGACAGAACAGATTCTAAGAGCCATAGAGCGGGAGGGCAGAGCCACTGTCGAGAATGTCTCTGTCAATATTGTAAAAGAACCATCACCTCTTCTTTTTGATCTGACAGAACTTCAAAAAGAGGCTAACAGAAAGTTAGGTCTCTCAGCTGATGAAGTCTTGCAGGCTGCACAAGGTCTTTATGAGAAAAGATTCATCACCTACCCACGAACCGGCAGTCAATATATTCCCAAAGACCTTTGGGCAGAGATCCCGGAGCTGGTCAGAATTCTCAATACAGTCGATCAGTTCAAACCCGCCATTTCAACCCTTACATTCGGGAACTTCAACAAAAGGATGGTTAATGACCTCAAGGTGACCGATCACCACGGACTTTTGATCACCACAAAAATACCATCCGCACTCACCGCAACGGAAAAAGCCATTTACGATATGATTGCCTATCGTTTACTGGAATCCCTTTCAGAACATTGCAGCAAACAAGTCAGTCATATCACGATTAAAATACATCACTATGAATTCAGCATCAAAGGATCAAAGA
Source organism: Chryseobacterium sp. GW823-FHT05E08 (assembly GCF_058795655.1). Taxonomy (NCBI): domain Bacteria; kingdom Pseudomonadati; phylum Bacteroidota; class Flavobacteriia; order Flavobacteriales; family Weeksellaceae; genus Chryseobacterium; species Chryseobacterium sp. GW823-FHT05E08. The sequence continues at coordinate 357,000 of NZ_JBXAHY010000004.1, forward strand.
TACTAAATAAGGGCTGGCGTGCCATCAAAGGGATACTCTCAGACCATAACGATAATAACAAAAATAACGACAGCACATCCAATAACCATAACGTCGAAGAAACACTTATTGACCTGCCAGAAATGAAAATCGGAGATGAACTGAAAATCTCCCAAGCTGTGCTACAGGAAAAAACGACCAACCCCCCAAACTGTACAATGAGGCCGATTTGTTGTCAGCGATGGAAAATACAGGAAGATCACTCGAAGATAAAGATCTGCAGAAAGCGATTTCGAACATTGGAATAGGTACACCCGCCACCAGAGCCTCCATCATTGAAACCCTTCTGAGCAGAAACTACATCATCCGAAAAAGCAAAACGCTTACTCCAACCGAAAAAGGACTTAAAGTTTACCATATTGTCAAAGACCAAAAGATCGCCAATGTACAAATGACCGCAGAGTGGGAGATGACACTCGACAAGATCGAAAAAGGCGAACTGAATTCAAAAAAATTCATTACCGATATCAAAGACTACACAAAAGAGATCACCAAAGAACTATTATCACTCTCAATTCTTAAAGAGAACATTCCCGAACTCAAATGCCCAAAATGCCAACAGCAACACCTCATCATCAAAGACAAGATCATCAAATGCCCTATTGAGCAATGCAACTGGATGCAGTTCAGAAATGTCTGCGGAGTAAAGCTCAGCATAGAACACATCACTTCACTCATCAACAATAAAAGAACACCACTCATCAAAAATATGAAGGCCAAAAACGGCAAAAAATTCAGTGCCTATCTAGTTTTGAAAGATGACCACCAAACCGTATTTGAATTCCCAGACCACTAAATTTATCTTTAAAATAAGTATCTTAGAAATAAAAAAATATGAAAGTGTTTTTATGTTATAAACATTCATCAGTGGAAATCAAATGGGAGCTCCCATTCCTTCCCCGTATTGGAGAATATATTTCAATTACTGAACCTTTATCCGAAAAACAACATAAACGGCTGGGAGCCAAAAATGATTATCTCAAAATCATCAACATCTCATGGTTTCTGTATAAAGATAGTAGAGAGTCTTCTGTAAAAATTTTACTTGAGTAATCTTCATAGAATATTGTGTACAGGCTATATAAATATTAAACATATATTATGGTGTTAGATGATGGTTTACGACTATTTTTATTTGCCCGAGTATTATTATGATAAAAATATTTATTTAATACGTCATAATTTGTCGCATTAGGAACTTAGCTTTGCAAAAGACGATTCTTCAGAAGTTTCTTGTTTAAAGATTGCAGTTTAGCTATATTTGAAATATATTATGAGTACTCTATTAAGTCATAAAAAAACTACAGTTAAATCAACTATCACAAAGGAGATTTTAGCTGTTTTGAATAACAAAGATAAAGACCCTTTAAAAACTTTGGTCAGTGGGAAGGTTATGGCTAAAGCTTGGGCAAAACAATTTGAAGATGAGGTAAGACTCCACACAGTGCAATACTTTATGCAACGTGTTATTAATTCATATTGGAATTCAAAACGAAATTTTTCTTTACAATCTTTTCCGATAAAACTCAGTCGCATTGAGTTTCCTCTTGTTGAATTTGACGATAGTATCAAAGCGGTTGCCAACGTTATTGGCAAGGCTGCCGGTGAACTAGACATAATTAAAGCCTCATATGAATTAGGAAATTTATACACCAGTATCCTTCCGGAAAAAATGAGATCAGATAACGGTGTGTTTTATACTCCACCTGCACTTACGGACAGACTATTAAACGGTGTGGAAAGTGCCGGAGTAGATTGGGCATCTTGCTCTGTAGCCGATCCAGCATGCGGGGGTGGGGCTTTTTTAGCACCGATAGCTCTTCGTATACTCTCTGCAATTGATTATCTATCACCAGAAGAACAACTGCAACATCTGGAACAAAATCTAAAGGGTTTTGAAATTGACCCATTTTCAGCTTGGCTAACAGAAATATTTTTACAAATTGCAGTAAAAGATATTATGAACTTAGCGGGTCGACGCATAAACTCAATGGTAACGATCTGTGATACGATCGCTTTTTTTTCAGATAAAGCTAACCGAAGAGAATTTGATGTGGTCATTGGAAATCCCCCTTACGGTAAACTGACATTGAATAAAGAAGTGAGAGAAGAATATGAGGACAGTCTATTTGGTCACGCAAATCTATATGGTGTCTTTACTCATTTGGCAATCAATCTAGTTAAACCTGGTGGAATTATAGGGTATCTTACACCTACGAGTTATCTTTCTGGTGAATATTTTAAAAAATTGAGAATGTTCATTCGGAAAGAAACTAACCCGGTAACGATTGATTTTGTTGCTGGTAGAAAAGGAGTGTTTGAAGATGTACTGCAAGAAACCCTATTAGCAGTCTATAAAAAGAAAAATCAGTTGTCTGACGAAATTCCAGTTGTAGAGATTAGTGAGATTGCGACCTTACCTAGTGGCAAATTAAAGATTTCTTCAGCTGGTAAGTATGAATTACCTATTGATAAAGGCTCTCCATGGATATTACCAAGAAATATTAAACACGCTAAAATTGTAGCTACAATGTCGGACATGAACAATCGTCTTAGTACATACGGATATAAAGTAAGTACAGGACAATTAGTTTGGAACCGACATAAAAAACAATTATCTGATAAAAAAAACAGAAATTCTTATCCGATAATTTGGGCTGAGGCCATTTCAAAGGATGGAAATTTTCAGTTGAAGGCAGAGAAGAAAAATCATAAAAAATGGTTCCAATCTAAAGACGGTGACGATTTCCTAAAGACCAAAAAATCTTGTGTTTTGTTGCAACGCACCACTTCTAAAGAACAGGATAAAAGATTGATCACATCGGTACTTCCTGATGAATTGTTTGAAGAATATACATCGGTAATTATTGAAAATCATTTGAATATGATTATTGCAACGGTCGCTGATCCTCTTGTAAACCTTAAAACATTATCAACTTTCTTAAACAGCAGGGTTGTTAACGACGCATTCACGACAATCAGTGGGAGCGTTGCAGTATCTGCTTATGAATTAGAATCACTACCATTGCCAGAACCATCAAAATTAAAACGCCTAAATACATTAATCAGTAATAATGCAGATTCTGATCTTATTGAAAAGGAATGCACAAAAATTTACAATAAAAACTAAATGAATCAATTGCCTCCATACGTGACAAGAGAATTAATCCATGAGCGTCTTCCTTTGATATTTCCTGAAGGTACTCCCAACAGAACCTATCTTATTAGGGAGATGGCTGCCAGCACAATCTTCACTATGCTTTACATTGGTGCGATTGATGGAAATGATACTTTTATCGGTCCTGTTCATGTATATAGGATGACAACTGAGCAATCGGTTCTCTCCGATGATGTGAATCGTAAACAGTATGGTACTCAAGCATTATCGAAAGGTTTTCAGCCCGAGGGCAAAAGATGGTATGCAGATAATACGAGAGAACCTATCAGAGACGAGACTTTAAGAGAAGGATTGATTCCTGTAGGAGCGGTTATTACTAGAGCTGGTCTACCTACTACGTCCAGCCGACCTCGCTATACACTTCAGAATGATTTTGCAAATCTCTTCAACCCATCGATTGCGGAAGAGGAATTGGAATCAGAAATCAAATCATGGCAGAATACTAATTTATCAGCCAGTGCAAGAGCGAGATTATCGTTAGCAAGCCGAACCGGAAATGTAACTGATGGGAGAGTTCTTGTAACGTTTCCGAATGGCGAAGCAAGAAACTTAAGTGCTGGTCCAAGTTCGGAAATATCTAAAGCTGTTGTAGAAGTTTTTGCCAAAAAATTTTTAAAAGAACCAGCGGTCTTATGGCTAAGCACAAGTGACGCTAAAGTAACATTTATAGATGATGCTATTGCTAAAACCATAGGCCTTGAAATCGAAGCAGATAAAAATTTGCCCGATCTGATCTTAGCAGATCTGGGTACACCAGATCCGCTTTTGGTATTTGTGGAAGTTGTTGCCTCTGATGGACCAATTTCCGAGAGAAGAAAAGAATCTTTGTATGAACTCAGTGACAAAGCTGGTTTCAAACGACAAAATATTGCATTCGTTACTGCTTATAGGGATAGACAGGTACAACCATTCCGTAAAACTGTTCCTGAATTAGCTTGGGGGAGTTTTGCTTGGTTTATGTCTGAGCCCGACAACCTTATTTTCTTAAGTGACAGTGAGAGGAAATTGTCAGAATTTTAATAAATGCCACTAATACTTATTTTGATTAAGATTTACATTGTCTCAACGAATGTTCTACAATAGTTATATGGTTTTTTACTTTAATTACGGAAACACGTAAATACTGATAATGTATTTTTAATATATTTGGCAATTATGTTATAAATCATAACATTAGCAAAAATTATTAACCATAATACATTAAAATTGTATTTCATTCAATTACTCAAATGGCAGACAATAACGATTTACAGCAGGAAGCTGCTTTTCCACAGCGCGACCTTCAGATTCATAGCATCGGTTCATATACCTTGGATTTAGAAGCTAACAAGCATACAAGTTTAGAAGCAACGGATAATGAAGCGGATTACATGAATTTTATTCAGGGTATTGTTCATGAAATTTCAACACAAGGAGGTAGACAGTTCATATGTAATAGCACGCATACTGAGGTTATTAATATAGTCAGCCAAATTGTTAATAATGGTATAGATTTCAGTGAAGTAGAAGCAATTGCCGACAGATTATTGAGAATTGAAGTTGAAGCCCAGGAAAAAATTTCAAGATTAGGTAAACAACTGCATGAAGGCTTGCTTATCATTTCGCATATTACCGATCGAAATGTTGAAAAAATTATCATATGCAAAGCTGAAACTCTTTCATATATAGAAAGGACAACATTTACTCAACAAGATGGATTTCCTTTAAAGAAGAAGATTTTTAAATCTGTCCAAATCACTTTTGACAATGAAAAAAATATAGAAGATATTTATGTTAATGATATTAATGAATCAATATCAAAATATTGGTGGGATAGTTTTTTAGAGCTTGCGAAAAAATATGAAGATGAGGAAAATACAAAAAAGGCTTTTACTATTATTGAATCCAAAATTCTTAATGCTATAAGAAAAGAATCCAATATTGATTTTTGGAACTTAAGAAATACTACCATTCATTATTTTCGTTCCAATGAAGAATTCGAGATGGAAGATTATATTGAAAAATGTTTAAATGGATATGTTCCCGAAAAAGAAGGTTTAGATATTGACAAGTATAAAGATAAAGCCAGGGAGCTTCCAGCAAAATTTGCTTTTGATCCACAATTTAGCTTAGTGAAAAAAGCAATCACTGCTAAAATAAAAAGAACTATTACTTTACATGAAAGTATCGATTTGGTTCTGAAAGGAGAAATAAATCCTGGTACAATAGAAAGTGCTCGAAATGACCGACAAGAAAAAGGTATATTTATCAAGACCTCAACAGGCTTTGAAGAATTTGGTGGTTAATATGTAAAAGTATGAGATATAATGCTTTTTTAAATAGTATTGGAACTCCTAATGAGATTGAAATTTTTGAAGAAGATTTCAGTGAATTTACTGTAGGATATTCATATCCTACAATCCTAACGCCTAAAGAAGAGAATTTCAAAGATATTTTTGCGGAAGTCAAAAATTCTGATATTTGTTCTGTTTATTTCTCTATTGATCAGGGTGATTCTGTTGTGATCAAAGATGATAGTAATTTTGCATCAAGTCTTAACGATCTAAATAATTTACTGTCAAGTCATGAAGAGGGAGAAAAAATCAATGTTAAAATCAATATTTATAAAACTCCAAACGATAATCAATTCCTTTTTTATGCAAAAGACTGTTTTTTTAATTACATAAAATCATTTGACAGTCTAAGTTTAGCAAACTTTTTCTCAAGCAGTATTTTTGATCATACTTCAAAGATTTATATATTAATAAATGACTTTGTTGGTACATTAAATAGTAGTAAATTCTTTATTGCTGCTCAATATCAACCTACAGAAGATAATTTTGATTATCGTGAAAAAAGAATTAGTAATATAGTTTCTAATAATCACTCATCATTTTTTGGAAAACTACATGTTCTGCCAGAAGATTTTATTTTCGGTGGTAACGGTGAAATTGATTTGTCAACATTGGAACGATTTCAAAGGTTAGGCAAAATTCTTCTATTATCATCAATTTTTGATATTACTGATCTAACAAAAGAAAGTTTTTATTATAAGTTAAATGGTTATAGGTCAATCAGTGAATCCATAGATGCAGATAATATTACCATTAAAAATTTAGATGATTTTTACAATATATATTTATGGATATACAGTAGCGGGAACATTTTAGATAAGATTGGTTTAGCTAGAAACTTAATCTCGTTACATTTAAAAAAGAACTCTAGTTTAGAGCTTGAGGGAGATGTATTTGAATCTTTAAAATCCAGCTACAAAATTTATGAAAAACAGAATGTAAAACAATACATTGAAGTTAGAAATAAAATGTCCGACCAAATTTTAGATTATGGCAAGCGCGTAGCAAGTTTTACAGATAATTTTGCTAACGGATTTCAAAAGTCTGCACTTTCGTTAGTTACATTTTTCTCTTCATTGATAGTCACGAGAATTCTTGCTACACCAAAAAATAATTCTGATTTTATCTTGTATAGTACTTTAATAACATTTGTTTTTATAGGTATAACGCTGGTTTATATGGTAATTTCAAGATTGGAACTTACTGAACAAGAAAGCAGGTTTAAAAAGAGTTACAACCATTTTAAAATAAGATATACTGATCTATTAACAGAGGAAGATATTGCTCGTATTCTTAATAATGATGAAGAACATAATTCGGATCTACTATATATAACAAAGAAGAAAAAATGGTATACGACTCTTTGGATTGTAGTGCTCCTTTTAATATTAATTGCTACAATTGCATATTACATTTATGGAAACACTAATCATACTTTACCAGAAAACCTAGTTCCTATTCCGAAATTTATATAACTTAGTTTTGATATTCTAGCTTATATAAATTTCATTTTTTTCTATATCATTCCAAATATTTTGATCAGAAATTGTTTTACACTGATTTTTAATATCTAATAACTTCTGACTAAACTCTAAAACTTCAAATTTTTCATGATAAATTTTCCAAACATCGAAATATCTTTGTTTAATGGTAAAGGTTACGAATTGAAGTGGAGTTAAAATTATTGAAGACGGAATTCTAAAGTTTTCATTCAAGCCAATATGGATATGCGATTGGGAATGAAGTAATGGTTTATAGCCTTTTTTATCATAATCATATCTAATGTATGTTAAATTTGAATTTACCTCCTGCTCAATTAAAAATTGTTCAAATTCATTTTCATCTAAAAGCTCATTAACATCTTCTTCACTAAAATCCAGAATTTCATCTTCAGTAAAACTAAATCTTAAATAGTCATACTTTGTATATTTAAAATTCGGATTTTCGATATATGAAAACCTTAAGTAGTTATCTAATCGACAAAATTGAAAAAAGGAGTCATCATTTAGAATTATTTCATAATCAAGATTATCTCTAATAGCATTATAAATTTCTATATGTTTATTTCGTCTTGATATTTTTTTAAATTCAGATGAATAGTCCCCTATATTTTTAGGACCTTTTCCTTTATATAAATTTATTTCTGTTAACAAATTAATAGAATTGGTTAGAGATATGTTGAAAACAGCATCATTTATCATTTTTTCTGATTTTGATTTTCAAGGGTTTTTAAAATTTCCTCTAAAGAAAGACCCGTTTCTTTTGATAATTTTTCTAATGTCCTTGATAGAACATTCAGTTCTGACTGCATTTTATCTAATCCTCTATAAATTGTACGAGTTTCTGTTTCACTTGGTTGAGTGAAAATAAGCTTATATTTATTTTTCTTTAATAAATTTAATTATATTCATTTATTTATAAGGTTTGGTAAGAATTTCCACTAAGCCCAAATATACATAATAATTAGAATTTCAATAAAAATAATGCTACGAGATATTTAGAAGGTTAAGATTAAAAGTTAGTAATTTTTATCTCTTTATTTACAAAAACCACAAATATGAAAACATCAAAAAATCTATAGTGCAATCAACAATCATAATCATTACTTTGTGTATAGTACTTTATCAAAGTGATGCAAAGCTTACTGCTTCTATGGATTCCCTAAAGCAAAAGAAAAATATACAACAAAAAGAGAGATTTATAAGAGAATCTGAGGGAGTTCTACCGCAATGTTATGATATATATTACAGCGAAATTAGTAAATCGAAGTGAAATGTTTTATGAATTTTCATTCAGATATGTTTTTATTTCCTCATCTAAAATACTGTCAAACTCTTTACCAAAATCACTCATAGTAAATTCCATAGCCTCAACAATACTTATCAAAGTAGTAGCTTTCGGTGATGTAATACCATTTAAAGTATCATTGATTGTTGCTTTTCGCAGGAGTGCATTAGAAGCAACTCCATGGTAGCTGTATACAACTTTATTATCCTTAAATTCCTTTTGCAGACTTTTACCTCTCTCCAAAAGTTTTTTTAAGGAAATGATGATCTTAATTTTGTAAATATTTTGTTCAGTATTCACAAGTGCAATTAACAATTTCAAAAAAATAATATCGTTACGCTATGCCGTACCGATATTTTTTTATATATTTGAAATTATGTTAACAATATAAAAGTTTGTTAACTTTGCGATACTTCAAAGAATATTAGAAGCTATTGCTTAGAATCTCGCTATTGAAAACTGGTACTTTAAAGCAACGAGAGGATAAGTAAGCGGCTCACGACCTAGGCGTGGGTCTCTTCCTCTTATCTGTTGCACGGTATACCAGTACCTCAATAGTAGATAATGTAGAGTCCACGCTGTTTTTTTTCTTAATGCAGTTCGCCCACATCTACATATAAATCTAAGCCCGCTTCCTAAAATATAGTATCAGATTACAGGATACAATAGGAGGGTACAACCTATTGCGGCTTTCAATAGCTCACACGGGACACAGATTTCATTCATATTAAATTCTTTCCGGTGCCTTGCGGTCACTGCTTTAGATCCTCACAAGTCCTTTTTCATACCAAAGGGCATCAGGAAAGTTTTTATCCATCGATGAATCCATCACATTAATTACAAAAAATAAAAAAACAAAAAAGCCCCTTCCCATACAGTTTGACGACATAGGGAAAGAGCAGATCAGTAATTAATTTAACGATTAAAAACCTTTTACAAATCTATGAAAAATTCCTATTACAAGATAGGAGGTATTTTCTTTGGCCTTATGCTGACCGCTGTCAGCACCAACACAAAAGCCCAAACACGCACCATTTCTGGTACCGTTACTGCATCCAACAAACCCCTATCAGGAGTAACCATCTCCCAAGAGGGCAGCGATCAGGTAACGACCACCAGTGCAAACGGAACCTATACATTACAGGTTTCAGAAGAAAATCCCATCCTATTGTTCAGACATCCTGATTATGCTGAAGAACGAATCACAGCCACCAATCAGACCGTCGTCAATATCAGCTTAGAACAACAAGTAAAGGGAATCGAAGAAGTTATTCTCAACGCTGGCTACTATAAGGTTAAAGACAAAGAAAGAACCGGTAGCATCGCCAAAGTTTCAGCAAAAGACATAGAAAACCAGCCTGTGACCAATGTCCTGTCAGCAGCACAGGGTAGAATGGCAGGAGTCAGTATTACCCAAAACTCAGGTACGCCGGGTGGTGGCTTTGATGTTCAGATAAGAGGACGAAACAGTCTTAGAAATCTGACCAACTCAGAAATTGACGGAAATCAGCCTCTCTACGTAATTGATGGCGTTCCGGTAGGCGGATCAGTGACCTCATTATATACGGCAACCATATTTCCTGCGAGAAGCATCAATCCTTTAAACAGCATCAGTCCGAACGACATCGAAAGCATCGAAATCCTTAAAGATGCAGATGCTACGGCGATTTACGGATCAAGGGGAGCTAACGGAGTAATCCTCGTTAATACCAAAAAAGGTAAATCCAAAAGACTGGTCACAACGCTCAACACCAATTATGCTCTGAGTTCAGTCGCTTCCCGAATGAAGATGATGAACACCGCGCAGTATCTGGATATGAGAAAACAGGCCTTCTCAAATGACGGAACCAACACCTTTCCTGTCAATGCCTACGATATCAATGGCTCCTGGGATAAGAATCGGGACACCGACTGGGCAAAATACCTTCTGGGAAATACTGCTTCGTCGTATACCACTCAGCTATCCTTGAGTGGTGGAAGTGAAACCACTTCATTTTTACTAAGTCTCGGACATAGCGAGCAGGGATCTATTTTCAGAGATGATTTCAGATACAGAACCAACACCATAAACGGGAGTATTTCTCACCAGTCTTTAGACAAAAAGTTTCAGCTGACGCTGTCCAATATTTTTTCAAAGATTGATAACAATGTGATTCGTGAGGACATCTCACGTCCCGCTTATTTACTATCTCCCAATGCTCCGATGCTGTACCAGAATGACGGCAGCCTGAACTGGGAGAACAATACATTCAATAATCCGGTTGCCCTATACAACAGTACCTATGAAAATGACAACCTGCAGTTTATCTCAAACCTTAATGTGCAGTATGAGTTGCTGAAAGATTTGAGGATCAAACTGAACGGAGGAATCAATTACAATACCTTTGAAGAATGGGCATTTCAGCCGAATACGATCTATAATCCAGCAACCGCAACAGGACAGTCGAGTATTTATTCAAGAACCTCTAAGAACAATCAGGACCGATTTTCCTACATTCTTGAACCTCAATTGGAGTGGAGCAGGACAGGGGAGAACCATCAGATTTCTGTACTCTTAGGCAGCAGTATTCAGAATGAGAATAATAACTCAGGCTCTCTCGTAGGAGTAGGCTTTGACAGTAATCTATTTATGAATAACATCAGTGCTGCCAAAACCAGAACCATTGGCAATCAGATTACTGCCGAGTACCGATATGCCGCTGTATTCGGAAGAATCAATTACCAGTACCAAAAAAAATACATCCTTAATCTAACCGGACGAAGAGATGGCAGCAGCCGGTTTGGTCCTAATAACCGATTTGCCAATTTTGGAGCGATTGGGGCTGCTTGGTTAGTTTCAAATGAGAACTTTTTAAAGGAATCGAAGTGGATCAGTTTTGCCAAATTACGCGGAAGTCTTGGAACAGCAGGAAGTGATAATATCGGAGACTATCAGTATCTGGATAATTATACCGTTTCTACACTCATCTACAATAATACAGCAGGATTGCTTCCTTCAAAACTTTTTAATCCTGATTTCAGCTGGGAAAAAACAACTAAGCTGGAAGCAGCCATAGAGTTAGGCTTTTTAAAAAATACCATTAATCTTACTGCGGCCTGGTATAGAAACCGATCCTCCAACCAATTGGTCGGAATTCAGCTCCCTGCCGTCACAGGTTTCAGCTCAGTATTGGCTAATCTAGATGCTACTGTTGAAAACAGCGGATATGAATTCGAACTGGGGGCAAGACCTTTCCGAGGAAAAGATTTTAGCTGGGAAACCAGTTTCAATATCAGTTTTCCTAAAAACAAACTGTTGTCTTTTCCGGGATTGGAGGGGTCAACCTATTCCAACAGATATGTAATAGGCGAGTCTACCTCGATCGTCAAACTATACCAGTTTGAAGGCATCAATCCTGCCACTGGTCTGTATCAATTTACGGACTACAACGGCGATGGAAAAATATCCTCACCCAATGATAATAAAGTCATCGGCGATACGGATGTGAAGTTTTTCGGAGGTTGGAACAACAGTTTCAGGTTGAAGAACTGGGACTTTTCATTTCTGTTTCATTTCGTCAAAAGGGATAATTTCAACTACAACAGAACAATGCTGATGCCCGGAAGTATGAACAATCAACCTGTAGAAGTTCTTAATGTATGGTCACCTTCCAATCCGCCAGGAGTATATATGCCGTACAGCTCAGGAGTAGACGGAACCAAAGCTTCACTGCATACGTATTTCCAAAACAGTACGGCTTCGCTTTCAGACGCATCTTTCATCAGGTTGAAAAATATTCAGATCGGCTATACACTTCCTTTGGAGTCAGAGATTTTTAAAAGTGTGAAAATCTATCTTCAGGGACAGAATCTCCTGACGATAACCAAATACTTTGGAATCGATCCTGAATTTATAGCCTCGGGATTTCTGCCTCCGCTTAAAACCTATTCCATGGGTGTACAAATCAGTTTTTAACTTAAATCTTGAATAATGAAAAATTTACATTATAGATATATCATTGCAGTGACTTTGAGCATTTACCTCTCACTGACTTCATGTGAAAATCTGGTTGAGGTAGAAGATCCTACCAATCAAATCAGCACCAACCTTGTATTTGAAGATATTCAGACTGCCAATGCTGCGTTAGCAGGAGTATATGCCGGCTTATGGGAAGATTCTCCCATATCCGGAGGGGCTAAGGGTTCAGGACCTCTTCTGGGAATTTATGCCGATGACCTTGATAATTTTGCATCTTCCATTACCAATGCAGAATACGATCTGTACCAAAATATTCATATTGACAACAATAGTGCGGTATTGGCTTACTGGACTTCTGCTTACCAAAAAGTATATCAGGTGAATGCCATTTTAGAAGGGGTAGAAGTATCTTCAGGAATCAGCCAGCAAAATAAGCAACGGCTGAAGGGAGAGGCATTAGCGATTCGCTCTGTCCTTTTTTTCTATCTCCAGCAGACCTTCGGAGCTATTGCCTATCCGGTAACGACCAATTATCAGATCAATCAATCCATTTCCAGAACAGCATCTGATGAAGTATTAGAAAGACTGGAAAGCGATCTGAAAGAGTCGATCAGCCTCTTATCAGATCAGTACAGAGAACCTGAAAGAATTGTTCTGAATCGGAAGGCTGCTGAGTTTATGCTGGCCAAAGTATTAATGACGCAAGGAAAATGGGGCGAAGCTGAAATTCTTTTAAAAGGAATTATTTCTGATCCACAGTACCAATTTGAGAACGATCTTTCCAAAGTGTTTTTAAAAAACGGAAAGCACATCCTATGGCAGCTTAAACCCAAAAACGCTGTTGATCCGACAAAGGAATCGACGTTGTATTATTTTGTCAATTCTGCGCCATCTATTCATGCCCTTTCTACTGATCTGATCAATAGTTTTGCTTCTGGTGATCTTCGGAAGAGTCAATGGATCACAGGAGTTACTTTTAATCAGGTTACCAAATACAGAGCCTCAAAATACAAGGCCACAAGCAATAACAGTACAGAGTATTCAATTGTCTTCAGACTCGAAGAAGTTGATCTGCTGCTGGCTGAATCTTTAGCTAATCAGGATAAAATGTCGGAAGCAATTCCATTAATTAATAAGACCAGACAAAGAGCGGGCTTAACTGCATTGCCATTGATCCTCTCGAAACAACAAACACTTCAGGAAATTACGGCAGAAAACAGAAAAGAATTTTTTGCCGAGATGGGAAATCGTTTCATGCATCTGAAAAGAAGAAATCTTTTATCGGAACTCGTTTCGTCTAAACCCAATTTCAAGATCTTTCATCAAGTATGGCCAGTTCCGATTAAGGAACTGCTGTTGAATAAAAATCTTTATCCTCAGAATGAAGGCTATTAAACATCTCATCATGCTTTTGGTTGCTATACTTTCATCATTAATGAATGGCCAAATAAAGAAAACCCCAAAATCGCCGGCGCCTAAACTCGCCGGCATTTCTGCATCGGCGGAACAGTACAGAATCAGCATAGCAGGTCAATCTACCGATATGGAGTGGGTAGCTGTACGAAAATGGTATTATAAAAACAGTGATACCATACTGGTTTTTAACAGACACATAGTTCAAAAGCATGTATTGACACTGACTAAGATAAATTCAGTGGAATTTTTAGGAAATAATAAATTGCTTGTATCAGGCGAAGGAAAAGCATGGTTTTATGATTTAAAAATGAAAACCAAAAAGGAGTATCAAGATGTAATACAAGTTGAAGTAAACGAGCTCAAGGATGGAAATTCAATGTTTGCGATATTTCATAAAGGTGGTATTTTGGAAATCTATGACAAAAATGGGAGTTTAAAAAATAGGTTCAAGGATGTCATAAGCTTTCAGGCTCTTAAAGAAACAGGTTTTTTGATTCGTCAGAAAAACAATTCAATCACTGCAGTCAGTTTGGTCAAAAACTCCGAAGTGCTTCCGGTATTCAACACCTCGGAATTGATCAGTCAGCTTAAAGTTTCAGATGACAGTACTGTTATCATGATCAACGAAAGTGACGGACATAGTATCGATGGGGACAAACAAGTTTCGAGAAGCAAAATACACATTGTTGAACTCATTTCAGGCAAATCTGTAGAGTTTGACTTCAGTAATGAAAAAGATTTTACCGATTTAACCATGTCCAGAATTGGTATCTCCAATTCATTTCTGTTGGGTCTGCATAAAAAGACGGAAGCAGACAATCAATTGTTGGAAATATGGTACAGCAATGAGAGCAACATAAAATCTGTGTATCAGGGTAAAACTTTAAAAAAGTTTTATATTCTCAATTTAAATAACGAAACTGCTGAAAAATTAAATAATTATTCAGAAGAGATGTTTATGACATTCACCAATAACCGCTATTTATTAAGATACCATCCTCATCAAGGTCAAGATTATGTGTTCTGGAAACCAACAATAAAAATCCATCTGTATGATATCGCTTCTTCAAAAGAAACTTCTCTGGGATATTTTGGCGGAGTTGATTACAAAGCACCTCAGATCATCTACAGCCCGGACGGTCAGTTTATTTTAGGAAGTGAGGACAGAAAAAAATGGAAACTATGGAATATCGAAAATTTATCAAAAATGGAAATTGCTGCTGAGGATTTAAAAGTTCCTGTTTTCACAGAAGACGGTCGGTCTGTTTACTTTAACAGCAGTAGCGGCATCCGGGTATTTGAGCTTGCATCACGTAATCTTACCCGATTGAGAGAAACAGAAGGAGAAGCCAACTTGGTTAATATTAAAATCAACCGCCAGTTCAACGAATATCATTTTGCCTGCCAGACCGTAAATCCTGAAAAACCGTTGTTGGTCAAAACTGTTGATCCGAAAAATAATGTAGTAAAATATGATGTTATTAAAGGCTGGAAAAAGACGAGTATCATTTCAAAAACGAAGGATAAACTGTCAGATTTATCATATAATCCATCGTTCAACCGATTCTTTTTTCTGGCAGAAAATTATAATAAACCTCCGGAATTGTACAGTCAGCAAAATAGAGAAAATCCTAGAATAATTTACAGTTCCAACAGTACTGATAAAATTGCAAGTCAATTTAAACAGGAGATTATCAACTATTTTAATTCTACAAGTCAGCCATTGAAAGGAACTTTATATTATCCACTGAATTATGATTCTTCTAAGAAATATCCTATGGTCGTTAAGGTATACCAGAATCAAAGAGCCTATGCAAAAGAATATTTGATTAAAGGATATGCCAGTTATGTAGCATATGATAAAAGATGTCTGATTGAAAGAGGGTACTTTGTTTATGAACCCGATATTGTATTTGGAAAAAAGGGGACAGGGATTGATGCTTTAGATTGTGTTAATCATGCATTAGACGCACTAACAAATATAAGTTCAATAGATTTCAAAAAAGTAGGTTTAATCGGGCATTCACATGGAGGATATATCACGAATTTTATTGCAACGCAGTCAAACCGGTTTGCGACTTATATTTCAGGAGCAGGAAACAGCGATATTATAAGATCTTATTTTTCATATAATAGAAACTTTCATACCCCATTTTATATGCAGTTTGAAAGCGGTCAGTATGAAATGCCGGCAACATTCTCTGAAGACAAAGAATTGTATGTCAAAAATAATCCGATCTATTATGTAGATCAAGTTTCCGCACCCATATTGTTATGGGCAGGAAAGAAAGATGAAAATATTTTCTGGGAACAGGCTCAGGAGTTTTATATCGGATTAAAGCGAAATCATAAAGATGCAGTCGTATTGTTCTACACTAAAGGAGATCATTCGTTAAGTATGAGTACGGAAGAAAAAGAGGATCTACACAATCGGTCAGCAGAGTGGCTGGATTACTTTCTGAAAGATCAGATAGATGTAGAATGGATTGATAAGCAAATGAAGAATGAATTAATTCCAGATAGAAAATCTTCAACAGATAGATAGAGCAAACACTAGTTCACAATAATAGTATTTTATAAAATATAATTTTTTATAGGTGGTTTTGTGAGATTTTTAAAGTGGTCGGATATGATCAATTTATTTTTTTTATATATTTTCTCAAAATGTCATATCACTAAACAAAGTTTGATAAATTTACATGGTATGAGTTTAATGTAACAAATTATGAAAATAGGATATGCCCGGGTTTCAACTAAAGACCAAAACTTAGATTTACAAATTGAAGCTCTTGAAAAAGCTGGCTGCGAAAAAATTTACCAGGAGAAAATTTCCGGTACAACAAAAAATCGTCCCGAACTGGATAAGATGATCGAACAGTTTCGAGAGGGTGATGAATTATATGTCTGGAGGCTGGACCGATTAGGGAGAAGCTTAAAAAACATTATAGATCTTGTCCTAAGTTTAAGTAATAAAGGTATTATTATAAAAGGGATAACCGATGGAGTAGATACTTCTACGATGAATGGCAGACTCTTCTTAAATATAATGGCATCATTATCTGAATATGAAAGAGAATTAATAAGAGAAAGAACTAATGCCGGTCTGCAGTCTGCCAGAGCACGAGGTAGATTAGGAGGAAGACCAAAGGGATATACTGCGGAAACAATTTCCAAACTGTTACTCCTGCGTTCTATTTATAAAGATGTCACAAAACGTCCGGAAGAAATTTATAAACCTTTTGGACTCACCAGGGCAACATTTTATAGGTATGCTAAAATTTTGGATAACCATACAGATACAGAAATAAAAGAAATGTCAAATAAACAATCACAATTATAGAAATGAGTTTCAATAGCACATGGACTTACGAAAAATTGTGGGTGAAAGGAAAAAATTACATCGATAAAGCACTTCTGCAAGATAGAGAGAGTGAACTGTTTCCTTTTTTTGCGGCAATTGCTTTAGAATTTATTGCTAGGGCTACCTTGGCAAAAGTACATCCCGTACTATTAGCTGAGTCAAAAGATGGCGAAAATATTCTATATGCTTTTGGTTTCCAGAAAAGAACTCATTATATACCGATTTCAATTCCAACAAAATTGGTTATAGAAAGATGTGAAGTAATTGTGCCTAACTTCACAGAAACCGAAAAAGCATTTTGTAAAGATATTACTGTTAAAAGAAATGAAGAACTCCATAGTGGGAATTTGGGATTTAACAATTTTCCAACAAAAATTTGGCTTTCTAAATATTATAAAACTTTGAAAATTTTATTAGAGTTCCAAGATAAAACGTTATCAGACCTTTTACAGAGTAGTGAGGCAGAAGCAGCTGAAGAAATGATAATTGAAAGGGATGCGGACCTTGAAAAAAAAGTTAGAGATAGGATTTCGCTTCATAGAAAAACATTTAGTTCTTTAACTGTAGATCTACAAAACGAAAAAATAACAAATTCTACACAAGATAAGTGGTTTGGTAGCCGCGTGTATCGTAAAGATGAGATATGCCCTGCTTGTGGAAACATCGGCATTCTAACAGGTAAATTAATTTCCGTTTCAGAAGGTAAAGCAAATGAGTCTGAAATTACTCAGAATATAAATGTTCTGCCAACTCATTTTTTCTGCTTCTGCTGTGATTTTGAGTTAGGAAACCATCAAGAATTAGATTCAATCGAGCTTGGAGGCCAGTATAAAATTGAAGAAAATTTTAGGCCATGGGAGTTTTTTGAAACTGATGATGTTGAATGATATTACTAAAAACGAAGAAAAAAAGATTTTTGTGTAGATCTTAAAAATTTTTACTAATTTAGCGATGGGTATTTCTTACAGTCCCTGCCGTCCACCAATAGCAAAGCTGATAAGCACTGTAATCAAATTAATTGAATAACTTTTGTTCCATACACAAAGGTAGTGGTTGGTGGATGACATTTATCTGTTGTGGATTAAAAGAAAAGTTCAATGAAATTACAAAATCATACAATCAATTTTTATAAGTTACAAGCTAAAAGGCTTAAAAGAGAACTTAATATTAAGCACACAGATGCTTTAAATATCGTAGCAAAAATTTATGGATTCGCCAATTGGATCGATTGTCAAAGAAATATAAGTAATAATACAAAGTCTTCTGTGACTACAACTGTTCCACTTAATTTTACGAGCTGGCTGCGTAAACAAATAAACAGGAATTCTCCATTAGGCGATTTAGCTAGAGATGTGGAAAAAGATAATCAATGGCCATTATATGATGATCTGGAATCGTATAATATATATCTGCATTCTAAAGGTGTTTCCGGCATTGTCTTTATTGTTTTGAAAAATGCATGGAAAAGTTTTACCGCTTATTTGAAGAGAAATTTACTTCCAAAAGAAAAAAATGATTTTAAAGCTTCAATCATAAATTCTGATCCTAGAAGAATAACAATAGTGAAAAATATTAAGCCGAATCATTTTGATAAAAGAACGAGTGAAAAATTTAATGTCGGAGATAAAGCTTGGATATCATGGAATGGCAGAAAAGCTCTTCCAGTAACAATTACAGAAGTAACCGACCGGAATTACTCATTTAATATTGAAAGACCATTAAAGTATAAAGGAAATAATCATTTTCTTTTTCTAGATGAAGTCCGTAGCACTCCAGAATTAGCTTGTATTAATCATGTAACGTTATAAGCAACATAAAAGTAGATATAAATTATTATCATCCTTGGCTTTTGCCGAGGATTTTTTGTAATATTTCATAATTTATTACAACTTGTAATCTTTATATTTGTTGAATAAGTAAATTTTTAGATATAGTTGCTTTTTAATCCCAGAAAGCCCAAAACGTTAGCGAAAATTTTATACAAACGGAATGGAATATAATTTTAAGGATAAAAAATACAAAGTTTCAGGTTTCGAAACTTTCTTGACAAATCAATTAAAAAAACAAGATATTGAAAACGTATATCAATTTTTAAATGAATTTATTGAAAAAAATAATTTTGAATATAAAGACATATTTTCAATTTTAGAAAGATATATTGATTATTCGAAAAGAATTGGAATTGAAAAAAACAAAATTTTAGAAAATGTAAATAATAATTTCGAAAAATTTCAAGAAATAAACTTGATAGATTCAATTCTACCTCTTTCAAACTTATTTTCCAAGATAGATGAAGAATATGCTTTGAATTTCCTTGATAGTAAACTTAATCTTGTTCCCAATAATACTAAAGAAAAGATTAGTCTATTATTATTTAAAGCAGACATACTAATCTTAAAAAAAGAGTTTGATAAATCTTTTTCCATTTTAAGAGACTGCTCAAATCAAAGTTATGATTTATATATTTTTGATTCATTAGAATTAAAAAGAATAATTTTTGAAAAAATGTCAATTATAGGAGAATTAGAAAATAAAAGTGACATTGCAGTTAATTATTTTGTTTATTATTGTGCATTTCAAGCAAGTTTAGAATTTATGCATTTTCCTTATTTAGATTCATATAGAAACTTTAGATTAAATTATTCAATTCTCGAGAACTCAGAAAGTGAAATAATTCAAGTAATGGGGCACTTAGAAAAATTGAATATAGATGCTACTAAATTGAATAAAATTCTACAAGCAATTTACGAGTACGAAATTCCTAAAGCATTCAAATTAGAAAATATTGACATCCGTAAATTTAGCGTTTCGGATTTGCCAATTAAAGAATTAACATACTATTCAAATTATAGTATGAATCTTAAAGTGAATAAATTAATTTCAACAATTGAATTTTTAACTTCACAAAAACTAAAAAACTTTTACTAACAAGGATTTGCCAAATGCAAGGTTGAAATGTTCCCATAAAATATTTGTGCAAAGTTCAACAACAGTAATTCTATTGAACTTTTGTTCTAAAATCTCCGCCTTCGGAAAGCTTGACAATATTGATAAAAGATATAAGTAAGTCTCAAAAAACGATTATTAAGTAGGCTCAGTCCTGAATCAAGTTTGATATCATGTCCGAGTATTGTCTCACCATTCTCTGCTTCGCAGATATAATATCGGGCATGCACATCGCTCCGGCACTAGTGCCAGCAATCATAAAACCTTCCTCGTTTAGATATTTTTCTTTAAGCTTACTGGTAATATCTGAGTTTTGCAGATGTTTACAAATCCTGTTCTGATCACACCTGTAAAAAACACTGTTTTGGAATCGGATATTCGTTAACAATCAATCAGAGAATCAGTGAAAATTTTCCACTGAATTTTTGACATAGCGGCTATGGCCAATAATGCCGTAAAAGTATTTTTGATCTTGTTAATAAAACCTGTATTGAGATTTGCAGTTTCATTTCTTCCATATACTGCAACTTTTATATGTCTGTCCTTTTTTGAAATCATAAATGTTGATGAAGAATGTTTGCTGTAAAAATGTTCTATATGCTCATATTGACCATGGGGTTCATAAGAAGGCTGGAAAATAATATAAAGTTTTTCAATATCATAATTCAAATGAACGATATCCTTTATCCTGACCCAAAATGAGGCGAATCCAGATCAGGAAATGCGGTAATATTTATTCTTACGAAATCACCTTTTTTAGGGTTACGAAAGGCGGGTTCACCCTTACAATCAAAAAGTTTAAAATCTGTAAATGTATAATTATAATACTCTGCCCAGTTGTAGATATTTAGAAATTTTGTTCTGATTTACTTCAAATGCTTTGGTCGCAATGTCGGTGTCCTCAAAGTGTTTCTCACTTTCAGTGTCGTGGAAAGCTCCCTTTCTCTGCCTAGGAAGTCCGTGAATCTTTTTAGCTTTTAAAGATGTAAACAAGGTTATTTAAATGAATACCAAAGTAAGATGTATTTTTATAAATGGTATGACTAGGGTCAGCGACTTATTTGGCTGCAAGTTTTAATTTGTAGATAAGTTTTAATTACTAATGAAACCGAACCGATTGATAAGCAATAAAAAAAGCAACCTACAGGTTACTTTTTTTATTGCTTATGTTATCTTATTTATCGTCTTCTTCTGCAGCTTCAAGATTAATTTCCGAAATTGCCAGGTCTGTCAATAATGAATCACAAGATTTTTCTTCATCCAGTGTTTGTTGAAGAATTTTCATTGCCCCGTCTTCTTCCAATAATTGGCAGTATGCAACTAGAGTTCCGTATGAAGCAATTTCATAATGTTCAACCTTCTGTGCAGCTGCGATAATCGCTGCATCACGAACAGCACCAGCCTCAGTTTCTTCCATAATACCTTCACCTTCCTTGATTAAGCCTTCCATGGCATCACATTTTTCCGCTTTAGCTTTTTCATCTAAAATTTCAAAAACTTCTTCAAGGCGGTTGATCTGTACATTAGTCTCAGATTTGTGGTTATTGATTGCATCCTTTAGTTTTGGAGAGGTAGCATTTTTTTCCATCTTCACCAGCGCTTTTGATAAATGCTTTTCTGCCCAATACAGATCTTTGAGCCCATCTACCAAAAATTCTCTTAAATTTTCAGCGGCATCGCTTTTTGCCTTAATCTTTCCGCCTGTCGTACTTTTCTTTGCTGTTGTTCCTGATTTTGTTGGAGTACTTTTACTTGTCTTAGGTTCTGTTGAATTTGCCATAATAATATTAAATTTGGTTTAAATTTTCACATCTAATATTGAGCCAATTTTTCATTTTACCAACATATTTAATGTTTAATGTTGAGTTTAAAATGAGGTCATGGTCAGAAATATTGAAATTTCACTACACTAACAGCATCAATAATTCTCGATCGATACCTACTAGCCTTCAGTATTTTATATCAGAAACAATCCTGCCATCAAAAGGGTTACTCCAAAAGACAAATATTTTATCGTCGAATCATTTAATTTCTGCTTGTAGTGGACTGAATTTACCATCGGGTAGTAACTCTTCAACAACTATATCTATTCCGTTACCTATTTGATCTTTATCAAATTCGACACTGTATCTTCCATCATCAGTTGCAACGAAATCTTCTTTTTGAAAAATGTAATTATTCATAATATTTTATTTTTTAGCAAAAGATTTTACCATTCTCAATTTTTACAGCATCATTATTTTGCATTTTTTTAATAGACCTTATTACGGTTTCCACTCTCAATCCTGTCAGGTTGGCTATTTGCTGACGTGTTAAGGGAACTTGAAAGGAAAAGGGGTTTTTACAATTATTATCTCGTTTAAGGATATTTAATATTGCTTGAATTTTGTTAATTGGGTCTGACGCTGCAAGATTAAGCATCATAAAGTACTTATCATATAGACAAGATGAAAAGTATTTCAAAAACAAAGAAGAAAGATGATCGTTGTCCTCTAACAACTTATAAAAGTCATTTTTCCGAAGCTTTAAAATGAGGCATTGAGTTATAGCAATACCTGTAACATTGTAAGGTTTAATATCAAAAAGGAATGATTCTGCAAAACATTCTCCAGCTGTCATAATATTTTGAATGAACTCTTTTCCATCATCAAATAAATTTTGCAGTCCAACAGTTCCAGTAACAACCTGAAAATAAAAATTAGGTACTGTACCTTCGGAAAAGATAGTTTCGCCTGATTGAAAATCTGAAAAATCTGCTCCGTATTTTAATAAAAGATCTTCATTAATTATCATAACTAAAAGAATTAAAGTTTAAATATGGTAATATTAGTTTTTGGTAGAATCCAAAAACTAAACCATTTTTGCAGTGAATATGATAAAAATATTTTATTATTACATTTATAAAGTTAAAAAAATATCTGTTAGTTAATAATCAAAAATAATCTCACAAAACGATCATCTCTTTTTTGATTATTAACGTCTTTCGACTTTCGAAAGATCCTCTATTATAAATATGTTGTTTGTTACCAAAAACTCACTTTTTATTAATTATTTTTACAAAATTTATTAGAATTTTTAAATTTTCAGCTATCCATTTTGATATTAATTATACTGTATTTTTTGATATAGCAGCATTCTAAAAGGGCTATTATCTAACTAAGGACTAGCTAGTTTTGCAGATGCGACTTTGCGAATTGAGAAGCTCAAAAGCGTGTTTTTTAACAAGATGTATTTTTTAATTTATTACTCATTTATTTTTAAATTTTTAAGGAATTTGCCTCGGCGAAGTTAATTTTTTTAAAAAAATAAATAAAAAGATGATTAAATAGCGAATTTGGAGGAAGTTTCAGATACGGCAGATTTGCAAAAGGCATAACGCTAATCAGCAAAAAATGAAGCCTTAGTGAAAGAGAAGGAACTTAAAAATAGAATTTTAAAAAGTCAAAAAAAAACAAACCGTTAAGCTCTACAGAAAAGAAATTTATTAAACTCGTAGACAAAGTTCGTTAAAAAGTATAGCACATTTTTGGGAGTAGGAGTACTTCCTGATATAAAGGTATTGCAAAGTGCATACTCAAAATATAAACCTAAATTGATTGTTGGCACTTGTGCAATGGTCTTTCTTTTTAAGTATAAGCTCAAGGCTGTATCTATCTTTAAAAAAGACTCCTGCTGTTATTAGGAGCAGGGTCTTAACATTTTAAAAATCTTATCTCTTACTGCCAAGTTGAGCACGAGCTGCGGTGTAACTATATAATCAAACTTACATAGTCTAAATAGACACCTCTTAAACAAGCTCAGTGCAAAAATAAGTGATTATTCTTTGATGCAACGCACAACGTATCCAGTAGCACGACTTACGTCAATACCACCGGTAAGTTGATAAGGACCAACACCATAAGGAGCTGAACCAGTATTTCTATCTCTTACAAAATTAAACTTACGTGCATTATTACCTGAACCAGTTGTAGAACTCATATAAATACCAGAGGCATCACGGTTAACTAAGGATCCATTAGCTGGATTACGAAGGCCAGCAGCTGGTAATGTCAAGGTTATTATACCACCTGTTCTGTACGTTAAAGCTGAAGAAAAGCCTAAAGGAGTAAAATTCCCAAAATCATTGGCAGAAACATTAATTGGGGTATTGTGAAATGTACCAGCTGGTGGATCACCCGCTATATTTCCTATCACATTCTGCCATTGTGCAATTGTTGGTACTCTAAATCCTGCTGGGCATGGGTCATTGACTGTTTTGGTAATATCATTCAATAAATTATTAGCAGGAACAGTTGTATTCCAAACACCAATAATAGCCGTCTGTGTAGCAACTGGCGCAACTCTACCCCACTGGTAGTAATTACCGTGTATTTGTTGTGTTGCAGCTATTAGTAAATTAGGATCTTTTGTATAGTCTGCCCCAAGGTTGTGGCACATGAAATTTTTCCAAGAGGTTTGTCCTGCACCTAAATAAGCACCACAAGTTTGTAAAGTAAAAGAACAGGTTTGTCCTCCAACAGTGATGGGGAACGTAGCAACAGAACCTATATTTGGTGTTCCCGATATTGTAAATACTAAAGAACCAGCACCAATTGCCAAGGTTCCTGCTGGAAGAGTTGCAGTAAGCCCCGTAGTACCTCCATTAGAACCAACTACACTGTTAACAGATATTGCAGGGTAAGCACCACCGTTTCCACCTGTATAATTTACTGTAACTGTTCCACCTGCATATAATCTTCCGGGAATAAAATTATAATTACTGACAACTGCATTGGTACAATCTAAAGCGCCAATAACAGGTGGTGTCGCAACAGCCCCCATACATTTCCAAAGTGGAGCAGCTGGTGTTCCGAAATTAGTACGTAAGCATTGTAGCGTAGTGTCATAATATGTTAATCCTTTAGCAGGAGAAGAAACTGGGGCAGTCGCCAAATTTACAAACTTAACTCCTTTAGAAGAACTACTGATCTCTAAACTAGAATTTGCATTTGGAGTTGCTGTACCAATACCTATTTGCGCAAAACTTAGGTTTGCCATAAGTAATAAAATAAAAAATTGTATATGTTTCATTTTGTTTTAATTAAAATTTATTTAATGTAATCCAGCTAGTGGTAAATATTTTCACATCATCAGATGTTGAGTTGTAATACATCATCCCTGCAACACCTGTAGGGTCACTAGCCAAGATTGGCAATATAATCCCTTTTGTAGCAACGTCTAACGCAGCATTACCATCAGGATTGGAAGTACCAATACCAACATTACCACTCGCAGGAGCAGCGCCAGCTGTTTCAGTAATTTCAGTACCTGCTAGGAGATTAAACCATTTATCGTTACTGCGTGATACTTGTAAACTATTTGCTGCGGTATCATAAAACACAATACCGTCTGTTGGTGATAAAAAAGACGTAGTTCCACTAATTCTAGGAAATAATAATGGGCTTCCTACTATATGAAGCATTGAAGATGCGTCTGGAGTGGCTGTGCCAACGCCCACTTGTGCTTTGGCGGCAAACCCAGAAAGTACTAATGCTGCTGTGTAAAGTAATTTTTTCATAATTAAATGATTTTTAATAATATATTAATTGTAATAAAGTTATAAGTTTTTGATTGTCAGAAAAAATGCCAGGTTACCTCTAGACTCACAATGACTAAAATTAGCTTTTTATCTTCTCTTCTTCTGTTGAAATAAATTTAGTTATACTCTAATTGTTTTCCTAATGCAAACATAGGATGACTGAAAATTAAAACTACCGACTGAAAACGGCAAAGCGAATTTAGACGGTTTCAACTCAATATGTTTTGGATAAGATTGGAAAAAAAATGTTGGTGGTTTAGAGAACAGTGCATAGTCAGCGGAGTGCTGCACGCAGTTGTTGTAGCTATAAATAAAGTAGTTACTTGCTACCGAAAGTGCTTTCTCCCCTAATGAACAAGCATAAAATTGCGAGAAATTCGTTACCGATTTTGTATGTTTTTTTTGCAGGCTAGTGTGCGAAGTTGAAATTACCATCCAACAGGAAAATTGCATTTTTAATATTGCATTTTCCTTAGATAATCTTGTTTTTATGACGATCGCAGATTGTTGAACTTTAGCATTGGTTCTCGCTATTTCTCTCAACTGAAAACGTACGGTTTGTTTTGTTTTTTTTGCTAAAAGTGAAGTTGTAGTGGTTTTATTTCTAATAGGAACATGCACAATAGAAGCATTACTAGTGCCATTTAGAATTACAGCAGTATTGCCTAGAATATACAGTGCATTATCGGTTGGGGAGGCAACATGTATGTTTTGCGAATTGCTAATTACCGTTCCCGAGGCAATATAGAGTACAGTATTTTTTTGAGAAAAGTAAAATGCACTATCTTGTGATTGGGCCGAAACTGAAAAACACCCTAATATAAAAAACAAGAAAAATATGCAACAGTGTTGCATTGCATTGCATTGCATTGCATAGGGTTTCTTTCTATGTACATATGAGTGCATTCATAATTGTGTGTAGATCGGGTCAGAGTTCATATAACAATTTCAACTTTGGTAAAAGATGTTTTCCATTTGCCAAAGAGAAATTACTAATAATTGCTTTTTTCATTTGTAGTTTTTAGAATCTTAATCCAAATTTTTACGAATTATTTATTCCAGACATGTAATGACTCAATTATGTTTTAATGAGTGGGGAATTTAATTATTATTGAGCCATATTGAAAGTAAGGTGGAAACAGAAATAGTATACTAACTTTTACATTAGTTTTTGTCCTAAAGACAATATTTTCTAAGAAGGGAGTAAAATTTTTCCATGATTAATTTTGTATTATTATGTATTGCATTGTTTTTTATAAATTATCTGAAACTAGCCTCTTTAGAAAAGAAAACCCTTTTGATTTTCAGAAAATCAAAAGATTTTTTTTTAATTTGCTGACCTCTAATGTCTAAAGTTGAACCAGGACTGGGTGTATTAACACCGATATTGCCTGACTGAGCCATTATAATACCAAAGATAGGCAGGGGAATTGAAAGCCAAAGCTTTTTCATAGAATGAGAGTTTTTAAATGTATGTAAAGATAGCATTTTATTTTTTATATAAATTAACATAAATTAATATTATTTTGCGTAATAATTAACATAATATATATTAAATGTTAAAGTTAGCAAATACTAAAAATGAAATGTAAATCTCAAAAAAACGATATGATGGCAGAAAAACATTTATACTCTGCAAATGAAGTTCAAATAATTTTGAAAAATACTATTGAAGCTACTTCTAAAGGTATTTTTGAATTTATAAACAATGAAAGTGTAGTTGTTGAAATTTTACAAAATTGAAATTCCCGGAGCTATTGTAGAAACTAATTATTCATCCCAAAAGAAAGTTTTTCAATACATAGATCAAGACTTGCAAAAGTCGGAATTATCTATAATAAACAATCTTAAATCTCAAAAAACGATCGATTGAACTATAATTTTAATGTTATAAAATCTTTTATAAGAAGAAACTGATAAAATGTAGAAAGGCATAACAGAGATGAAAGTTGATTTGAGTAGAAATTTTACCTTTTTTACTGATACCTTTTTTCGATATCCGAGATTGATATAGTAGTTTGAAAAGCAAACAACAGTAACGTAAGTCAGAATAACCAGTAATTTAGGTTTTAAAGTCGATGCTAACTTTTCATCAAATACAATTCTAAACTTCAGATTTTGTAAATTACTATAAAAAAAGAAGGGATGTTTTTACATCCCTTCACTCTGTTACTGAGGTTGAATTTCGAACAAGGTATCACCGCAAGAAGTTTCATCCAGCTGTCTTAAGGTTTGTCCATTAAAGGTACAGACCTCAGTTCCATTGGTATCACAACTTTTCGGTGTATCCACGCAGGCTGCTTCGCCCATGTTACCTAAACGGTAACCAATTTCAACAGCTTTCTTGCTGTCACTTTTTTTCGCTGCAAAAGCAGCTCCCGTAGCCATTGCCATAATGACTGCCGGCATAATGAACTTTTTCATAATAAAAAATGTTTAGTGTGTGCCTACTCTGTAAGGTTTTCGGCTTTCCCTTTATTTTAAAGCTTTAAGGAGACTTTCCCTGAAGCCGTAAGAAATGATTTCAGTTCCGATGATTGCATACAAGTGATCTTCTGTAATCATTAAGCCGCTCACTTTTTTATGATTGCGATCCGGAATATAAACACTACCCACATAGGTGTGATTCTCTATGTTGTAGATATCAATAATACTTGCTGATTTCCATTTTTTCTGGGATTCATTTTTTCCCATGAGATTTGAGTTGTTAAACAGGTATTTTTTATAAATCGCCTGCAGCTTATTCACTCTGTAAGAAGGTGCACTCATTTTTTTGCGCCCGTCAGATAAGGTGGTCGTTTTTATCTTTGCAACAGAAGTCGTATCTATGGTATTCTGGATGAGATGATCATTAAGATTTTGATTCATCAAAATCAATTGGTTTCTGTAAGTGTAGGTATAAATCATTCTTTGTCGATCTGATTCTGATATCAATAAACCATCAGAATCAAAGATTCCATCCATCTGTTTTTTCAGTATTTCAGGATGGAGCTTTACTTTTTTTTCATCATTCAGATCCAGAATTCCCAATGTAAAAGCTTTCGTTTTACCACTGATTGTGCGAAACACAAATCTTGTGCTGTCTAAGACAGCAAGCTGATCAAAATAAGCATCTTTATAACTTATATTTTCAGCGGCAGGATTATTAATTACCCCTCTGAAAATAACCGGCACGCTTCCATCATGTAAGTAGTAATATGGTGATTTGATTTGTAATCTTAAATTCTTATACAGGTAAACATAGGTGTCTAATTGTATTTTAAAATCTGAGGATGAGGAAAGATTTTTGGATAGAATTTTCGCTTCTAAAGGACGGGTAATATTTCCTAAAAATATGTCGCTTTGATCTTGGCCCGCAAAATAATAAAAGTCACTATCGAGTTCTCTCTTTTCCTGCTCGATCAATCCATTGGGAAAAAATCTTCGGGTAAAATTATTCTCTTTTTTAATGATATGTTCTGATGAAATGAATAGGATAATAACTAATGCAATACCCGATAAATTGCTGATGATGAGGAAATAAATACTTTTCCTGCGGGATAAATTTCTGATTTTATTTTCAACGTAAATAGCTACAATTCCAATTACAACGCAGGTTATATTAAATATGAGATGTTCCGTCCAGTTCATTTTCTCAAGAATACCTCCGCAGGAGCAGGGAACAAATTCACTGTAGTTTAAGATCAGGAAAATATAGATGGTAAAAGCAGACATCAAAGCAGTGGAAGCGTAGAGGCCCGATAATCGGGTCAGCGGAATCGTGAGCAGTGCTACGATTATGAATTCAATAGCGATGACACCATAAGAAATGACCCCTGCATAGGCCGTCAACAAAGGAGACTGTCCAATCTGAACCTGAAAGTTTTCAAAATCCAGTATTTTGCTGATTGCGGCATAGCAAAAAAGCAG
The DNA here is from genome assembly GCF_058795655.1 of Chryseobacterium sp. GW823-FHT05E08. Classification (NCBI taxonomy): domain Bacteria; kingdom Pseudomonadati; phylum Bacteroidota; class Flavobacteriia; order Flavobacteriales; family Weeksellaceae; genus Chryseobacterium; species Chryseobacterium sp. GW823-FHT05E08. Next base: position 386,505 of record NZ_JBXAHY010000004.1, read on the forward strand.
TATAAAAAAGTAGGTGATCACTTTAACGATTATAGAATATGTCTTTCTCATGGTAGATAATTATAAATTTTAACAGACTTGAATCAATCTCCATTTGATTTTCCTTCCACAATAGTCAGGCATTTTCTCACCCTTAAATAAGGTGATTGTCGTTTTAAAATTCCCCATACTTTCCCAGATACCGCTTTCCGGACATGGTAAGCCTGTGACAACTGATATGGAGGTAAGGGGAATCATAGGTTATATAATTTGATTATTTATTTGGAACAAGCCGCCAGTTGTCACCATCTCTTACCGGCGGGTCTGGATCTACAATATCTTCTGATATTTTGGCAGAATCTCCTTTCATCATCATTGTTTTTTCTATCAGATCAGATTGATCATCACGTTCATTGATTTCATCATCTCGATGGGTACAGTTTTGCATAAAAACTGAAGCGACCGTTACACTAAAAATTGGGATTAACTTTTTCATTTTTAATTTTTTTGGTTGGTTATCCCGGCCGGATTGTATTAGAATTCTGAAGCCAAAGTTATCCGGCTGAAGCCACGAAAAAAACTACTCTAAGGACCCATTTTAAAATAGATACGTCTCAATTTTAAAATTGATACAGGGATAAACTTCCCCTAAAGCCTTATAGATAAAAGGATTTTGGAATACTGCTGCCGATAAGCTTCCAATTCCCTTAAAACTGCTTTATTTAGACACAAAATGTTTAATTTTGAGATGGTGAGGTTCTAATAATCAGTATATGAAAAAGTTAAATTACTTTTTCGTTGTATTTTCTGCATTTTCACAACTGCTATTTTCCCAGCAAAAAAAAGAAACAACTTTCAGTGAGATCAGAAAAAACTACGAAAAAATGACCATTGACGATATGGATGCAATGCCATATGTCAAATTGTACATCAAGAAAGCAAAAAATGAAAATAATCTTCAGAGATTAATTCAGGGATATAGGGACGGAAGACAGTTTGATTACCATAATAAAATCAAGTATGCTGACAGTGCTATAGCGGTCAGTATAAAGTACGGAACGAGTGATGATATAAGTAAAGATTATCTAAGTAAAGGAATCATCTACTATTTCTATCAAAAAAAATATAAGCTCGCCTTGGATCAATATCTAAAAGCTCATCAATATTCAAAAGGATCAGAGGATCAGTATCATCATTATAAGGTCATCTATCATTTGGGGATCGTCAAAGAACATTTGGGGTATTATGACGAAGCCCTTGAACATTTTCAGGACTGTGTTACTTTTTATTCGTCAAAACCAAAACATATCCTTCATGATAATGAGATGTTCAATTACAAGAAGGCCTATCTAAATAGCCTTCACCAGATGACCATCGTCAACAGGTATCTTAAAAACTTCAAGAAAAGTGACAGCCTTAGCCGGTTAGGATATCAAATGACCTTAAATGATCATGATTTTGTACTTGAAAACAGCTATTTCCTTAAATGCCTAGGCATCTCAAAATTTCATAATAAGAATTACGCTGAGGCAGAGAAAGATCTGGAAAAGGCATTGCCTGTGATTTCAAAACGTAATGACTTTGCGTGGGCTTCGGTGATTTACTATTATCTTGGTAAAATAGCCGAAGCACAAAATGATATAGATCAGGCGATCCATTACTACAGTGAAATAGATACGATCTTCGAAAAGCATGAATTTATACTACCTGAAGTTTACAGGAGCTATAATTTTTTGATTGAACATTATAAAAATAAAGATATTGATGAGACCAAACAGTTGTACTACACCAATCAACTGCTTAAAGCCGACAGTCTGATCTCAAAAGATTACCCATACCTGTCTTCAAAGCTTCATAAAGATTATGACCGCAGAACATTGATCGAGCAAAAGGACGATTTGGAGAATACCAGCACAAGAAAAATGAGGTTCGCAAAGATTATGATATTCTCTGGAACAATAGTCCTTGGTCTTTTTGTCGTGCGCTATATCAAAGACCGGAAAATAAAAAAACAATATGATCTGCTTCAAAATAGAATATCTGACGGGACTTATATTGTCAAAGATATTATACAAGATGAAACTATTGAAGACGCATCAAGGAAAACCACTTTAACACCAGAAATGAGCCTTGAGATTAGGGAAAAACTGGAAAAATTTGAACTTGAAAAGCAATTTTTGAAGAAGGGATTGACCGAAAAGGACGTTGCGGTGAAGCTGTCAACCAATTCCCACTATCTGTCAGTCTACATCAATGAACACAAGGGAATGAATTTCAATAAATATATAGCGGAGCTCAGGATCAACTATATCACCCATCTTCTCAATACCAATAACATGTACCTCCGCTTCACCATTGAGGCGTTGGCAAAGGAATGTGGCATCGCATCCCGCCAGAATTTCTCGAATCTTTTTTTTGATATTAATGGCATACGTCCGACTGATTACATCAAGAAGCGCAAACAGGAATTGGGAATCGGTTGATAGTGGTATGAATAGACGATTTTTTGTAATTTTCTGAAAAAAGGACATGGTAACAAGAACTATTTTTAGAAAGATCGCTCAATTGTATGAAGAATTAGAGTTAAGGATCAATGAAGTGTATGACGATGATGAAGACATGGTCAAGGTTGCAGAGGGGGCACTGATACTGATCGATGAATCCATCAGAAAGCTAAAGGAGATGATCACCAACCATCATTTTGAAACTATCGCCGAAGAGGTTCATTTCTTCAAAAAACTAAAGCCTCAGTTCATTTCAAAATTCATCTACTATTCCACAATTTTAGACCTCGAATCCCATAAACCGAGTGCCGGGGACAAGACTCTGAAAAAATATTATGAGGCAGAGCAGGAGAAACTAAAAAACTTTTATGTTGAACAGGCGGAGTTTTATGGCTATTACCGTAGGGAGGCGACCTATCTCGACCATAAGGTGTTTGTCAGGAATTCATACGATCTGAAAATGAAATTATCATTCGGCTTTTACAATTTTGACACCAGCTTCACCACTTCTCACGATCATCTGATAGCGAGATTCATGGCCAGTCAGCAAATGGACAAATACCTAAAAAAGCAACTTGAAAACTTAAGTGATAATGTCAGTACTAAAACTTTGTCACCATTGGTATGGTCTGCATCGAAGGTCGGACTGATCGAGCTCGTGTACGCCCTATATCAGATGCGCTGTTTCAATGGGGGTAATGTCGAACTCAGTGAGGTCATCAAATTCGTGGAAAGATCGTTGGACACGGACCTGGGCAACTTTCACAAAACGATTTTTGAGATCAGGAACCGCAAACAGGGTCCAACGAAGTTTTTGCATCTGGTCAGTGACCATCTCAATCAGTACTTCCTGAACACTGAAGGGGAGTAATTTTTTTTAAAACCTTAAATGCCTCCTAATGTCATTTAAGGTTTTCTTTACTCTTTATTAATCAGATGCTGTAGATCCGGATCATTTGAAATTCTTTCCATTTCATTACTGATAATCATAAGGACATCAGCTTTGATGTTTTTATAGTTGGCTGTAATTTCTTTCTGCATGCAGTCGATTCCTTGCTTGTCGACAAATGAACGGATTTGAGGTATTTTTTGATAATTCTTTTCCTGGGCAGAAAGTTTAACGGTATCAACGACGATCTCTGAATGAAAAATCTTTTGTTCTATTCTTTCATCGAAATTATCTGAGACCGCACCAACAAAAAATCCCTGTGTCAATGTTGAGATCTTAGAGGCCGGTATCAGACTGTCCAATTGCGTTGAAATGGATGTTGAAGTGTCATTCCTGTTGATGGAAATGCTCTGTCTTTTCTGCAAGACCTTACCGAATCTTTCTGATAGTAACTTTGCCGTTTCGCCCACCACCTGTCCACTGAAAATATTCCCAACGGTGTTTTGGATCACTTTGCTTTCCTTATCGCCATAGTCCCTTGTCAACTGTGAAAAATCCTGAAATCCCAGGCAAACAGAAACCTTGTTGCTTCTGGCGGTTGCGATCAGATTATCTAATCCTCTAAAATAGATGGTCGGTAGCTCATCAATAATCACTGAACTTTTCAGTTGACCTTTTTTATTGATCAACTTAACAATTCTTGAATTATAAAGCCCAAGTGCAGCAGAGTAAATGTTCTGCCGATCGGGATTATTGCCTACACACAAGATTTTAGGCTCTTTCGGATTATTAATGTCCAACGAGAAATCATCTCCTGTCATTACCCAATACAATTGTGGGGAGATCATTCGGGACAAGGGGATCTTTGCTGAAGCAATCTGTCCCTGTAACTGATCCTGTGCGCCTCCCTGCCAGGCATCCATAAAAGGGGACAGGTAGTTTTCCAGTTCGGAGTACGAGGTCAGGATTGTAAAGACATCCTCATATTTCTTATTCAGCAGTTCGATGGCGTGCGGAAAAGTGCAGTACGTACCATCCTTATAGATCTTCAGAAACCAAATGATCGCAGCCAAAAGGATGATAGGGCTTTCCACGAAAAAGTCACCCTGCTTTTGGATCCAGCTTCGGTTAAGATTCAGCATAATGGTATAGGCTGCTTCATACGCATCAGAGATATCCGTCATAAAGTTCGGGTTTAGGGGATTGCAACGATGACTTTTTCCGGGATCATCAAAGTTGATGATATAGAATTTAGGTTTTATTAAATACCCCTCAGAATGATGTAAAAGATGATTGTATGCAATGGTCGAAAGATCATCAAATTTAAAATCATAGATGTACATTGAGAATCCTTTTTCAATATGCTGTTTTATATAGTTGTTGACTACAGCGAATGATTTTCCTGAGCCTGGCGTACCTAAAACAATGGTGGCGCGAAAGGGATTCACCACATTGATCCAGCCATGATGCCATTTCCCCTGATAGTAAAATTTGGTAGGCAGATTGACTGAATATTCATTGTACAACAGTTTTATCTCCTGTTGAAAACTTTCATTCTCGTTATTGAATACATCATCCATTAAATGATTTTTCAAAAGACGGCTCATCCAAACCCCAGCCATCAGTAAAGTAATATATCCTAACGAGATGGTAAGGATATAGAGAAAGATGCCAGTTTCAGAGGGTAGCTTTAATAAGGGTTCGTTCAAAAAGAATAGTATAAATCCAATGCTCGAAACCACGTAAATTTTGGACCAGGTGATCTTCTCGTTCTTCACCCCTTTTGTGCCCAAACAGCTCAGCGCCAATAGTACCAAAGCAAATATCTTGGTATTCAGTGTATGAGAAAAAAGACCTGCGGTCTGCTGAAAGTTATCCAATATCTTGTTGATCAGTTCCATTGTCCAGCCGCGTTCCATAAAAAAAACATAGCAAAACCAATAAACATGCATCAACACCAAAATAACACTTATGGCCCGCATAAATGCCATAATCTTGGCAAGTCCTCGTAGATCATCTTCTCCGTGCATTATTTATTTTAATTTCTAGTGTTGTCCTGTGAAATTAAAGGCTCTAAATAGAGAACATTAAACTATGGCACTCCATGGCGATGAATGGCGGTGTTTGGAATAATAATATTAGCGATTCAAATTTTCAGCGATGTGAGTTCTTTACCATCACTTCTGTGGGGGTCAGTCCAAATTGCTTTTTAAAAGCAAATGAGAAATGTGATAAGTTTTCAAAGCCTGTTTCCAAATAAACTTCTGCGGGCTTTCTTTTTTTTTCGGATAGGTGATAATATGCCAATTCCAGACGCTTTTTTGTCAGCCAGCGTTGTGGTGTTGTGTTAAATAATTTACTGAAATCCCTTTTAAATGTAGTGAGGCTTCTCCCAGTGAGATAAGCGAATTTTTCCAGGGAAAGGTTAAACATAAAATTCTTTTCCATGTAGCCTGCCAGATCGATTTTTCCGGGATCTTCGAAATTGGCTAGTATTTGGTCTATACCTATATCGATGGTTCTCAGTATGCTGATTGCTTCTGTAATTTTTAAAGATGCAATATTCCCAGGCAGTTCCTTCATCTCAAAATATGGAATCAAGGAAGACAGGCAGCTTTCCACTAAAGGGTGATTACTGAAATGATATATTTTCTGCGATTCAGTGGTTGTAACCTTTACATCAAGCTTTGCATAAAAATCTCTCAATATTGATGTAGAGAGGTGCATTACAACTGTTTTGTGGGGCTTACCGTCCTTGGGATAATTGATGATAGTGGCTAATTGATTTCTTGGAATCAGGAAAATATCGCCCGTCTTGAAGATATAGGTGGAATCCGCCTGGACAATTTTTGTCTCTCCCGAAATGAACCAGATCAGCATGTGGTCCGCAAAAATAATGTCTGATTTGAAAAACTTATCCTCATAGCAGGAAAGCTTGATCTCATCCGTTATATATTTTGCCTCGTATTGCATGGGTTTGTTTTTATTTCTCCTTTAAGAAACTATACCGTAAAGATAAAAATTCCTAGATATCATTTTGTTAAAAGTCCGCTTATGCTTAAAAGAACGGAGTACGTATCACATTGACCTGATTTCCAAATTAAACAACTTGAAAAACCCCACCGATGACCTCTTCGCTCCATTTCCACAGTCGATTGGCATCTTTCTCGTCAAGAGAATGGGATTTTACCCCAGTCGATATGTCGCTCCCGGATGCTAACGGTGCAACATCCACATCCTCACAATACACACCTCCAATATGATCAAGCAATGGGGTAGTAGCACACCACACGGTAGTGGCAGCGCCCTGTGGAATGGTTTTGAGCGATGCGAGAACTTCGGGAAGCATATTGCCTTTTCCATCTACAAAACCCATTTTTTGGAAAAGTTCCTGCGGGGCCTCTCTTCCCAGTTCAGTTCCGCCGATGGAACCAGGGTGAAGGCTATATGCCCTTACATTGAAAGCTTTTGCACGGTTGTCTAACTCAAGAGCAAATAAGTTGCTTGCTGTTTTGGATTGACCATATGCTTGTAATGTGTCATATTCACGGTTCTGAAAATTTGGATCATCAAAATTAAAGGTTCCGAACTGATGACCTTGGGAAGATATATTAATAACCCTCGCTCCGTTGGCTTTTTTAAGTGCGGGCCACAGTCTTGCAGTTAATTGAAATTGTGCCAGATAATTGGTTGCGAGTTGTGATTCGATACCACGTATGTCGCTGCGCAGTGGTACCCACATAATGCCTGCATTGTTGATCAACAGGTGAAGCGACCTCCCTGATGTTAAGAATTTTTCAGCAAATGCATCAATAGAAACAGGATCCATTAAATCCATTGGTTCTATCTCAATATTGGCGATTCCATCCAGATTTCGTTCTGCTTTTTTTACATCTCTTGCAGGGACAATTACGGTTGCTCCTGCTTGTGCCAGGGTTTTGGCGGTTTCCAGACCGATGCCTGTATTTCCGCCAGTCACAATGGCTGTCTTTCCACTCAGGTCAATACCCTTGATTACATCTGTTGCGGTTGACATTGAGTTAAAACCCGAATCAATCGGTTGTTGCAATGCTCCCTGATAATTATTCTGTTCCATGTTTTGAATTTAATTTGTTATTGATGAAACAAATATAGAAAGGATATAAGTGTATTTCTTTGTTTAAACGTCCGAATTTGCTTTGTTTAAAAGGCTAAATCGAAGAAGCCTCCGAATATTCTCATTTTTGCATACTTTTCTTTTTCTTCTTCATTTTGTTGGCAAAATCCTGTTCCTCGTAATCTTCGCCCTGTGCTTCGGGCAATAGACCGCCAAATGCTTCAATCAAACCGTCTTTGAGTTTTGCAGTAGTTAAAAAGTCGAATAAATGATGTGGTTCTTCTTTAGGTAAATTCTCATTAATGTAGGACTGTGATTCTTTTTGTTGTGGCTGCACAGTTTCTTTAATGTAGGGTTTGGTGTTATTGTTCCAACAAGCATTAAATGTATTGGCAGAAAGTTCCTTTGCCAATCGTGAACCGTTCCACACCGTCTTAGAATAGTGGTCTATAAAAGTTATTCCATAAATACGTCCTGCATTATTCCGGCGTACTACGACGTCAATGCCCTTTTCCATCAATTGCTTTATAAAGGTCTGCTCATCTGCTGTGGTTTGCAGGGCTAGGATAATGGCTGATTTTAGGGTTTGTTTGATCGGGGAATCTTTCAAAGCTTTTTTACATTTTATAAAATGCTGTTCCAAAGCATGAAGTCCTGCATTTTTTCCGAATAAGGAAGCCTTGAACGGGTTTCCTGCTTTTTTGGCTTTCTCATTTATAGGAACGTACAATAAACCCTGCCAATACTTTCCCAACAATTCACCCTCCAGTTTTTCAGTGGTAATATTGAATAACGAAAGCAGCGCATTATACTCCCCCAAAGTCTGAAATTGGTAGTAGTCTGACACATGACGAACGACGGCAGCTATCTGACTTTTCACATCACCAGTCTGGTAATTTACCGGGCGGAAAATTTTATTATCCCCCTGATGTATTTTACTGATTGCGGATATTAGATCGAATTTCTTTTCTAGTTCTCGGCAGGCTTTCATCGAACGAATGTTTTCAAATCGATCGGAGATTTTTTTTCCTTCTTCATCTATACAAACCGAAACAATATGGATATGACTACGGTCAATATCGGTATGCTTAAACACAATGAAAGGCTGATCGCCATAACCCATTTCACTCATATACTGCTCAGCCATTTTTCTAAATTTCTCATTAGAAACTTTATCTCTAGGATCAGGATTTAGGGAAATATGTAGCGTATGCTTTTCGGTATTTCGGTTTGCTAATAGGTAAGACTTAAATGATTTTGCTAGTTGAGCAACAGAATATTTCCCGTCAGCGGTTTCAATCATTTTGTTGGTCATCAGAATCTCTCCCTTATCCTGTTCCATTTTTGAATTATTATAGGACAGTGTGCCAAAAAGATTACTGCTTCTTCCAATTTTTGCGATCATCCTATTCTTTATTTTTCAAATGTTTTTGATCAAATTCTTCTGTGAGCTGCATCACTTTTTTGAAGATATCGACCATTTCTAAGGTCTGTTTTTCCAATTTGTAAAGGATAGCTGCTGCTTTTTTCTCTGAAAAATTAGTGTATAACAGTTTCACCATCTGATTATAATTGACCCCAACAGCCCGGAACTGGCTATGAAATGAGGTCAGTCTCATATAAAAATCCACCGTTCCCTTATCCAATTTGATAGTCTTGATCGTCTTTTCAAAAATACACGATGTGATAAAATGGGCCTTAACGTTCATTCCCGACTGGTCAAAAAGTTCAAGAAAGCGGGAATGTTCCACCTCGTTAAACGAGATCGTATATCGAATCTTGGCAGGATCCGCCTTTGGACGGCGTCCTGTCTTTTTCTGTGGTTTACCATTAGGTTCACTCATCATTTATCCAATTAAATTTACAAAACATCGACTTCGGAGACTGTTTTTGCCTCCTGCAAGGGCAAGTTGTTTTGCGCATCCGAAAACGTTTCGAGATGCTCAAAACACAACTTGCCCCTTTCTGGTGAAAGGCTAAACCCACAATACAATATTTCAATCCAGCTTTACAAGTGCTTCTTATGTTTAAAGATGATGAGCTTTGATCCATACAATCTCCCTTTGACAAAGTAAACCACAATGCTTCACAGATCCTCTGATGTTCAGAAGGCCAAACAAGACCACTGCGAGTCAAAGACAACCACTTAAAAGCTAAGTGCAGCCGGATGTTATTTATTTGTACCAGAATGTCAGCGGGACTGATGGATGGCAACATTGTTTGAGATCTTGAGGGTTAGCATTTCAGCATTCAGGAATTCAAGCTTGCCGGACATCCTGAAAGCCCGAAGGAAAGAGATCAGTCAGGAATTACAACCTGACGGAAGAACGGGATCTATTCAAGACAGACCATCTCACTGATTGAAAGATTACTATAATTCCTGAAGTCAGATATGCTTTCAGTTGTCCAAGATTTAAGAAAAGCTGGAAGTAGCGCAATCCTTCTCTCCATCAGCCACTCTACAAGTACCATTAACTAATGTTCAACTATAAAATTAAAAAAAATGGAAACAAAAAAACAACCCGTAATTATCGCCTTTTCCACTCAAAAGGGAGGGGTGGGAAAAAGTACCTTCACAGCACTGTTGGCAAGTATCCTTCACTACCGTTTAGGATATCAAGTCGCTGTGTTCGACTGTGACTTCCCACAGTACAGTTTGATACAGATGAGAGAGAGGGACCTGAAAACAGTGATGCAGAATGAGGTATTAAAAAAAATGGCCCATAAGCAGTTTACAACCATTAATAAAAAAGCCTATCCTGTTTTCCAAAGCAAGACTGATACGGTTTTGCAAGAGCTTGAAGCGTATGTTAGCAGTTCCGAAGTTGTGCCGGATATCGTTTTTCTGGATCTACCGGGAACAGTTAATACAGCGGGTATCTTGAGTACACTTGCCAATGTTCACTATATTTTTTCTCCAATTACAGCGGATAGGGTTGTTCTTGAAAGCACTCTGAGTTTTACGGATGTTCTGACCAATATCCTGATGAAAAAAAAACATACCGAGATCAAAAGCATACAGCTGTTCTGGAACCAGGTCGATGGCAGGGAGAGAACACCATTATATAAAAACTATGAGAAAGTGATCAAAGATCTGGGACTTCAATTGATGGAAACATCCATCACAGACAGCAAGAGATTTCGGAAAGAAGGGGAGACGGTCGCCAAAACCGTTTTCCGCTCTACATTACTGCCAGCAGACCCTAAGTTGATGACATTATGCAGGTTGGATCAGTTTATGGATGAGTTTTTACGAATTGTAAAATTGTGAAAAAATGGACACTGATAAAAAGAAGAGCGAAGACAACAATATCGATGAACAATATTTGATGTCTATCATGGCTGGCAACACAAAGAAGGAGCTGCAGAGTGAGGAACTATATTCCCAAAAGGAAAAGCCAATGACGAAGCAAAAAATAAAAAGCAAAAAAATCAGTGAAATTACCTATGCTGAGCAGTTTTTAACCCATCATACAATGACTAAGCGCGGTGATAAAAGTATTTACATCCGTCCTGAATATCATGAACGACTGTCCCGAATCATTCAGATTATTTCAGATGATCAGATCCCTTTATATGCCTATCTTGATAATATCCTGACATATCATTTCGAGACTTTCGAAAAAGAAATCACCAATGATTTCAACAGCAAATACCGTCCAATCTTTTAATCTTTCATCATATGGAACAATTAATCATCATAGGGTTATTACTCATTATCATCCTACTACTGTGGGATAAGAAGTTTACAAATCAAAATCAGCATTCTCACGAAAAGAGTGCCGAAGATCACTGGAATGTGCCCTCTATTATGGGAAAAACAAAGACAGAAGAAAGAAAGTTAAAGCCATCTGATGTCGATCAAGGCCAGGGCGAATCTATCTTACTAAAAGCAAATAATTTTGATTTAGAAACCAAGGAGGAGGTATTTGAAAATATGGCTTCGAGGAAAGAACTTGACGATATTCTTGTCAGAAATAATGATTGGGATGACGAGGAAGAAGACTGGCAGTACCAGGATGATTCTAAAATAGAAAGCGGGTTTGCCACAGGGGTTACCTTTCAGGAATTGAGTACTGCGGGACAGCTGCTTCAACAAGATGCGCTGGAGCCTGACCTTGAACAACAAGCAGTTCTCATCATTCAAAAAATTCATGGAACCGAGCTTTTTGATCTTTTAGAAAATTCATTAGGTGATGCTTCAAAGCGAATTGCTGCTCTGCTGAGCCAGAGTATTTCGAATGAAGATGATAAAATTTCTTCTAAGTGTAAAGATGGTGCAGAAGGTTTCGACATTGGGGAATTTGTTTAGGCAGCTTCCCCTTTTGTATTATCTGGTCATTTTATAGATAATGTCAGTGCAAACTTAACTTTCCATATTTTTCATAAAGATGCATGTCTGGTTCCTAATCAACGACTCTTGAGATTTTATAACTATCAGACGATTGTTTGTGCACAAACTTGCATGTTGCGCAATTGGTTAAGGGTTTTGTTTTCCAGGCAACAAAATTGATAGAGTCCTGTTTGTATGACTTCGTTAGCTTTAATCGGATATACTTCTGCAATTTCTGGTATAAGAATTCTTCTGTTGTATGAGTAATTTTTAGCGACTCTCGTAAAATCATCAATGGTTTCTTCATATCCTGCCAATCCGCCAACATCATTAAAGAATTCAAGATTTTTAGTAAAATATTTTAAGTGTGTTCATCTCCGCCGTTGGCGACATTAAAGAGCAAGCTGTCCTTCTTCTAATGATAGAGTACATAAGATCAGATGTTTTATTTTCGTTTTTTAAATAAATTTCGCAAATTATAAATAAACTGTTTCTGCATGTTTACGCAATCATGTGTATCATTTAAGATACTATGTTATAACCATTCGGTTTATAAAATTAGGTAACTACGACATACGACTTTACACTAAGTATCAAAAAAATAATCCCCACTACAATGGTGGAGATTACTTTTTTAATTATGGCTTTCAATTGCAGATCTAATATCTGTTATTTCTAATGCTATTTTTTCCAGTGGGGAAGTTTTATCGGGATCAGCACCTTCATCAATACCTCCGATATTTAGAAGGGAATCATATAGTATTGCATTTCTTTGAAACTCTAATGCTTTAGTAAGGTAAAACTGATCAAGAGCGCCTCCCTTAGCAAATGGCACCTGACTATTGTCAAATTCCCGTACAAGTAGTGCTTTGATTTCTATCAAGTCTTTTAATAATATTTCTTTAGTGCTTTTCTTTAACATGTGCTTTATATTTATTTGTAACTAATATACAAAAAATCCGAAAACGGCATAAAATTTGAAAAATGAAAATTAATCACATCCACTATATATCTTTCAAATCACTTCCCTGACTGCGGTCGGGGATTTTTACTTTTTTATTTTCAGGAAATTAGAAAATAATTTACCTTTACAAATATCTCTTGATAGAGATATTTTTTTCATCATTTGTGTTAACCTCTCGCCCCTGAGAGGTTTTTATTTTGTATAAAATTCAATTCAGATATTTTTAATATCCAGGAAATTTAGATCTCTCATTAAGGGAGTTTTTTTATAAACTACAACCAACAATTTGTCAAAAAATAAATACAGCCATAGCTTAGTATAAAAATAAAGCTATGACAGGTGAAAAATAAACTTATAAGTTTTAACTTTTCTTTTCAATGCAATATTCTCTACTTGTAATTGTGCAAGTTTACTTTGTTGTTAGAATAATCGCAAGATATAAATAGGGTATTAGTTTGACTAAAATAATGTTGATTTCATGTTATTTATTTTTATGATTTTCAAAACTTTGTTTATAGTTAATTGTAAATATTTTATTATCATTAACTTGATATAAATCTTCTGTTGCTGTGTTAACTAAAGATGAATTATCACCAGAATACTTAAAAAAATATCTTCCAGAATTAGAAGTGCATCTTCCAAGTAAAAACCCGATCATTAATGCAACGAAATAGTAATTCTTATCAATAAGTACTATTTCATTTGTTATAAGTTTTGCTTACTCAGTGCCAAAATGAAAGGTTTCAATAAATTGCTTCATTTTCCAGATATTTTTATCCTAAAACTTTTGATCTCAGACTTATCGATTTGATGAATTGAGACAGCACTTTGACCTCAAATTGTTCCATTCAATTAACGTACATTGTTAGTTAAAGCCAAAGGATTCCCCATGCCGCCATTCTTCTAAAGTAATCCCAAGACCCTGACATCTTTGTCCCATAGTTCCGCAAAGTGCGGCACACCATAACAAATTGATGTGTTTCAATTATGAGAAAACAAAGAAAAAAACTACTGCTATCAACTCTGACCATTTTAGCAGTAACGGGTGTCTTTGCCCAAGGCAATGGTACCGCAGGAATCAACGAAGCGACCCAGATGGTCACCTCTTATTTTGAGCCTGCAACGCAATTAATTTATGCGATAGGTGCGGTCGTGGGACTGATCGGCGGGGTCAAAGTCTACAACAAGTTCAGCAGCGGTGATCCCGACACCAGCAAGACCGCTGCCAGCTGGTTTGGTGCGTGTATTTTTCTGATCGTGGCAGCAACGATCCTTCGTTCATTCTTCCTTTAAAATGATAATTATGAAAACCTATCATATCAACAAAGGTATCGGAAGAACGGTAGAGTTCAAAGGACTCAAAGCACAGTACCTGTTCATTTTTGCAGGAGGATTATTGGGGATACTCGTATTCGTGATGGTCATGTACATGGCTGGCGTCAATACTTATCTCTGCCTCACGATTGGCGCAGCAAGTAGTGCCATTCTCATCTGGCAGACCTTCTTACTGAATGGGAAATATGGCGAGCACGGACTGATGAAATTAAGCGCTCAAAAAAAGCATCCGAAGTATATCATTAGTCGAAAATGCATCTATCGCTACCTAAAAAGCAACCTTCAAAAAGCTTCAACATGAGAAATACCTCCAAAGCCGCAACGCTGCAGAGCAAATTTCCACTGCTTGCGATAGAGAACGATTGCATTATTTCAAAAGATGCGGATGTCACGGTCTGCTTCAAGGTCAGACTACCTGAACTATTTACGGTGGCATCGGCAGAATATGAAGCGATCCATTCAGCTTGGTTCAAGGCCATCAAGACCATGCCGGATTTTACGGTCGTCCACAAACAGGACTGGTTTATCAAAGAAAACTATAGCCCGGATCTGTCCAAAGAAAACCAGAGTTTTCTTTCCAAATCCTTTGAGCGTCATTTCAATGAACGACCATTTCTTAACCATTACTGCTATCTGTTCATTACAAAGACCAGTAAAGAACGAATGCGGATGCAGAGCAATTTCTCATCACTCTGTAAAGGCAAACTGATCCCCAAGGAGATCAAGGACAAAGAGGTGATCAGCCGTTTTTTGGAATCCGTCGATCAGTTTGAACGAATTATGAACGACAGTGGTTATGTCCATCTGGAAAGAATGACCGAAGATGAGATCTCAGGAACCGACGACCAGTCGGGAATATTGGAACAATACCTGACCCTGTCAAGACAATCGAATACATCCTTGCAGGATATCAAGCTCGGATCAGAAGAAATGCGTATCGGAAACAATAGGATATGTATGCATACCTTATCTGATACCGATGATCTGCCCGGTACGGTCTCATCACACAGCCGATATGAAAAATTAAGTACCGACCGAAGTGACTGTCTGCTGTCTTTTGCTTCTCCGGTAGGACTTCTGCTAAGTTGCAATCACATTTACAACCAATATTTATTTATTGATAACAGCGATGAAAACCTGAACAAATTCGAAAAGTCTGCCAGAAACATGCATTCATTGGCAAGATACAGCAGGGCGAATCAGATCAACAAAGAATGGATCGAGAAATACCTTAATGAAGCCCATTCCTATGGTCTCCAGTCCATCCAAGCCCATTTTAATATAATGTCGTGGTCGGACAATCCTTCTGAAATCAAACAGCAGAAAAATGATATAGGCAGTGCTTTAGCCTTAATGGAATGTAAGCCCAGACATAACACCACGGACACGGCAACCTTGTATTGGGCAGGGATCCCAGGAAACGCCGGTGATTTTCCTAGTGAAGAAAGCTTTTACACATTCATCGAACCGGCATTGTGCTTTTTCACCGAAGAGACCAATTATCAGGACTCTCCTTCACCGTTTGGGATCAAGATGGCCGACCGGCTGACCGGAAAACCCATTCATCTGGATATCTCCGACCTTCCGATGAAACAGGGAATCATCACCAATCGAAACAAGTTTATATTGGGGCCTTCAGGAAGTGGAAAATCCTTTTTTACCAACCATATGGTCAGACAATATTATGAGCAGGGTGCTCACGTGTTGCTGGTCGATACCGGAAATTCCTATCAGGGATTATGTGAACTGATTAGAGGAAAGACGAAGGGGGAGGATGGCGTGTATTTTACCTATACTGAAGATAATCCAATTGCTTTCAATCCATTCTATACCGATGACGGCGTCTTTGATATTGAAAAAAGAGAAAGCATCAAAACCTTAATCCTCACGTTGTGGAAGCGGGATGACGAACCGCCGACAAGATCTGAGGAAGTGGCCTTATCCAATGCGGTGAGCGGATACATTGAACAGATCAGGAGCAAAAATTCCCATCCCTCATTTAACGGATTCTACGATTATGTCAAAGATGAATACCAGAAAGTTCTGGAACAAAAAAAGGTCAGGGAAAAGGACTTTGACATTGCCAACTTTCTCAATGTATTGGAACCTTATTACAAAGGCGGTGAATACGATTACCTGCTGAATTCAGAAAAGCAGCTTGACCTTTTGTCCAAACGTTTCATTGTGTTTGAGATCGATGCAATCAAAGACCACAAGATCCTGTTCCCGATCGTGACTATCATCATTATGGAGGTTTTCATCAATAAGATGCGGAGGCTTAAAGGAATCAGAAAACTCATTCTCATTGAAGAAGCCTGGAAAGCGATTGCCAAAGAAGGCATGGCAGAGTATATCAAATACCTGTTCAAGACGGTGAGAAAGTTCTTCGGAGAAGCCATTGTGGTAACGCAGGAAGTGGATGACATTATCCAGTCACCGATCGTCAAGGAGAGTATCATCAACAATTCAGACTGTAAGATCCTTTTGGATCAGAGAAAGTATATGAACAAATTCGATGATATCCAGGCAATGTTGGGATTGACTGATAAGGAAAAATCTCAGGTGCTTTCGATTAATATGAACAACGATTCGAGAAGATTGTACAAGGAAGTCTGGATCGGGCTGGGCGGGACACACTCTGCGGTCTATGCCACGGAGGTCTCCACCGAGGAATATCTGGCTTACACCACTGAGGAAACAGAAAAGATGGAAGTCATGAATCTCGCTTCTGAACTTGACGGCAATGTGGAACATGCCATTAAGAGGATCTCTCTCAAGAGAATCAAATTGACCAAAGACAATTAATTCAATCATTTAAAATTTACAACAATGAAAAATTTGATCATTAAAACAGCAATGGTAGTGCTTTTCGCTACCTCAACATTCGCAAAAGCACAATTCGTGGTAACCGATCCGGCTAATCTCGCATCAGGCATTCTGAACAGCGCCAATGAAATAGTGCAGACCTCATCAACCGTTTCCAACGTCGTCAAGAACTTCAACGAAGTAAAGAAGGTCTATGAACAGGGAAAGGAATATTATGACAAACTGAAAGCCATCAATAATCTGGTCAAAGATGCTAGGAAAGTGCAGCAGACCGTTCTGATGGTCGGCGACGTCTCAGAGATCTACGTCACGAATTTCAGTAAGATGCTCAATGATCCCAACTTCAATGCGCAGGAACTGACAGCGATCGCAAACGGTTATTCAGCCTTGCTGACGGAAAGCACTGAACTTTTAAAGGAACTCAAAGAGATCATAACGGCCAATGGGCTTTCGCTCAATGACAAAGAAAGAATGGACGTGATCGACCGTGTTTACAAAGAAGTGAAGGAATATCATAATCTGGTGCGCTACTACACCAACAAGAATATTTCTGTCAGCTACCTGAGAGCAAAAAAACAGAACAACACCCAAAGGGTATTGGATCTTTACGGTACTTCAAACCAAAAATATTGGTAAGATGGAACCCACTAATTTACACGAAGTCCTTCGTACGGTTTATGATGAAATGATGCCATTATGTGCGGACATGGCTGCCGTTGCAAAGGGCGTAGCCGGCTTGGGCGCACTGTTCTATGTGGCCATCAAGGTTTGGCAGTCACTCAGCCGCGCTGAAGCGATCGATCTGTTTCCGATGCTCAGACCTTTTGCCATCGGTATCTGTATCATGTTCTTTTCAACATTGGTACTGGGAAGTATCAATGGCATACTAAGTCCCATTGTGCAAGGAAGCCATTCGATGCTAGAAGATCAGGTTTTGGATCTCAACGATTTGCAACAGAAGAAAGACCTTTTGGAGCGGGAAGCCATGCTCAGAAATCCAGAAATGGCCTATCTGATATCGGATGCGGAATTTGATAAAAAACTTGAGGAGCTGGGATGGTCGCCATCAGACCTGGTAACGATGTCGGGAATGTATATTGAAAGAGAAATGTTTGATATCAAGAAGCAGATCAGGGATGGTTTTCGTGAATTTCTGGAAATTCTCTTCCAGTCCGCCGCGTTGGTCATTGATACGATCCGGACCTTCTTTCTCATTGTACTTTCCATATTGGGACCCATTGCTTTTGCCATCTCAGTATGGGATGGTTTTCAGAGTACACTGACCCAATGGCTCACGAGATATATCAGTGTCTATCTGTGGTTACCGGTTACGGATATTTTCAGTTCAATCCTAGCCAAGATACAATCGCTCATTTTGGAGCGGGATATTGAGATGCTGGCAGATCCGAACTTCATCCCAGATACTTCCAACACAGTTTACATCATCTATATGATCATCGGGATCATTGGATATTTTACGGTGCCAACCGTTACAGGATGGGTGATTCAAGCAGGAGGCGCAGGCAACTTTATGCGCAATATCAATCAGACCGCTACAAAATCAGGCAATGTTGCAAGTGCGGCAGCGGGTTCCGCAACAGGGAATATCTCAGGCAGATTATTAAAATAAAAAAACAATCCTATGGAATTTAAAACTTTAAGAAATATAGAGAGCAGCTTTAAGCAGATTCGTTTATTCACCTTTGTTTTTGTAGTGCTCTGCTTTGCGGTGGTGGGCGTAGTTGTTTTTAAGTCCTATCAGTTTGCAGAGCAACAGCGTCAGAAGATCTATGTTCTGGATAACGGCAAATCATTGATGGTGGCACTATCACAGGATATGTCGATCAATAGGCCTGTAGAAGCCAGAGAGCATGTAAGGCGTTTTCACGAGCTGTTCTTTACCGTGGCACCGGATAAGAACGCCATTGAAAGCAATGTCAAAAGAGCCTTCAATCTCGCCGATCAGTCGGCTTTCGACTATTACAAAGACCTGCAGGAGAAAGGGTATTACAACCGGATCATCTCAGGCAACATCCAGCAGAGGATAGAGGTTGACAGTGTTGTGGCAGATTTCAATAACTATCCTTATGCGGTCAAGACCTTTGCAAGGCAGTTCATTATCCGGTCAAGCAATCTGACGATCCGAAGTCTGATTACCAATTGTTCATTAGTGAACTCCGTGAGGTCAGACAGCAATCCCCAGGGATTTACCATTGAAAAATTCAATGTTCTTGAAAACAAAGATCTTGAAACTGTTGAACGTTAAAAGTCAGAACAATGAAAAAAATCAGAGATACCATTGAAAATTATGTTTTGCAGGCAGAAGGACGATGGAATGCCATGCCGACAAAGCGGCAACGGTTTTTTACCAAGCTTTTTTTTGCGGGTTACATCGTGCTGACCGTAATCGTTATGATCAGTATATGGATGTCTACTGCCAATAAAACCAACACGATGTTCATCGGCCATATCAGTACCATTTCAGATCATAGTTTTTCGAAGAAAGCAGCTGAGGATCATGTCAATTTAACCATTAAAAAATAAAGCTATGAGAGATTCAGATAAAATCAAAGTCACCGAAAGCGAATCGTCGGAGTCGGAAAACGAACTGAAGGGGATGAATAAATTACACTGGGAGCGATTGAAGAAACCGGTCATTTATTTTTTAATGGCAGTGGTCTGCGCCTGTAGCCTCTATCTTATCTTCAAGCCACAAGAAAACAAGATCATTGAAGAGTCAGGGTTTAATGCAGGGATACCACAGGCAAAGGATGACCAGCTGCAATCTGATAAACAGAAGGCCTACGAGCAGCAACTGTTGGAACAAAGGAATGAAGAGAAAAGAAATGCGATCATTTCATTGTCTGATTACTGGAATGATCAAAAAAATAACGGTCAAAATTCATTAACAGGCAAGGGGGATGCACCAGCTCAACCGGATCAGAATGCAGTGAACAGCTATCGCCAGGCACAGCAGACCTTGGGTTCTTTCTATAGCAGGGATGAGCAAGAGGTCAATAATCTCAGAAAAGAGATTTCGAGACTTAAGAATGAAGCGGTACAGAACAGTGCTGTTCCGGCCGGTCTCGGAATGAATGAACAGTTAGAGCTGATGGAAAAATCCTACCAGATGGCTGCGAAATACCTTCCTCAAAGTAATAAGCAGGAAGAATCTGATTCGAATACAGCAGACGTTAAAAATCCCTCTGAGAACAAAGCAATGCTCACGGCAGTAAGACCAGCTCGTCAAAATATCGTCTCCTCTTTATACAGGGAGCCATCAGACAGTGCCTTTTTGGCAGGTCTCTATGATCATCGGTTTTTAGGAAGCATTGATAATAGTGAGGGTTTTAATCAATCCAAAAATGCAATCAAAGGTATAGTGCAAGAGTCAAAGACGATGACCAATGAAGCTACATTATCGATCAGGCTGTTGGAGCGCATGCTCGTCGTAGGTCGTACAGAAATTCCAGCCGGAACATTGCTAAAAGGCAATGGTAAATTTCAGGGAGGGAGACTGCAATTGAAAATTTCGTCGATAGAATATCAGGGCAGCATCTTTCCTGTAGAGATCAATGTTCATGACAATGATGGTCAGCTCGGCTTATATGTTCCGTACTCACCGGAGCAAAATGCAGTCACTGATATTGTAGGAAATATGAGTCAAAGTTCAGGAACCAATATAATGATGACCCAATCGGCAGGTCAGCAGATCGCGGCGGATTTAAGCAGAGGCGTGGTGCAGGGGTTGTCAGGCTATTTCCAGAAACGGGTCAGACAACAAAAAGTAAAGGTAAAAGCGGGCCATCAGGTTTTGCTTGTGCCAAAAAAATAACCAATTAAAAAACAATAAAATGAATAAAATAAAAAGCCATTATCTATTGATGATCGTGTTTCTGCTCTTTTCAGGCAAATCACTGGCTCAGGATTCCGCTGCTTCCTATCTTTCACTGGAGGAAGCTAAGTTGGAACCCTACAAAATGCAGGTCACCTACAATAAAACCTCGCACCTGCTTTTTCCTTCTCCAATCCGATATGTCGACTTGGGGAGTGATCTGCTGGTCGCCAATAAGGCAGAACCTGTTGGAAATGTTCTTCGGATCAAATCGGCAGTAAGGGATTTCGAAGAAGAGACTAATTTTTCGGTCATTACCGAAGACGGAAAGTTTTACAACTTCGATGTTTATTACAGTTCCTATCCGCAAACACTTAACTACGATCTGCTAAAACTGCAAAGGGCAGATGAGCTCCGATATTCTCCCGATGTCTTGTTTGAAGACCTGAAAGGAAGTTCATCCTCTTTGACGGAACTGATCTTGGAAAACCTGTATGAAAAAAGCAACAGAACCATCAAACACATATCTTCCAGAAGCTTTGGAATTCAGTTCTCTATTCGAGCATTGCACGTCAACGACAATAAGTTCTATTTTACCTTACAGGTCAAGAACAGCAGCAATGTCGCATTTGCCATCGATGTAGTGAATTTCAAAATTGTTGATAAGAAGAATTTAAAAAGAACAGTGATTCAGGATAAACTGTTAGAGCCGGTTCGAATCCATTTTCCGGTGATGACCGCAATTCATCATTCCGATATTTTGGGAGTTTATTTGTTGGACCAGTTCACCCTTTTAAAAGATCAGGTGTTGGAAATTGAAATTCTTGAAAAGAACGGCGAACGTCATCAGAAAGTTCAGCTTGAAAACGAAGATCTTAATGCAAAACTCATCAACAGTCTAACCATAAAAGCGAAGTGAAATGCAAAGGATATTTTTAAGTATGCTGTTATTATTAATAACAAGCATCAGATCAAATGCTCAGCAGATGATCCCGAAACAAAGGGGATTTGAATTGACATATTCAGTATTTCCGCAATCTCCTGAAAAACAGAATTACACTTTTGGTGCAGGTCTCATTTCTTACGCTAAGAATGGTCATTATTTTTTCGGGCTAGCCGAATACAGTAGAAAGTATTACGAATATGCCAGTTACAATATTCCAATAGATACCTTTTTGTTCAACGGAGGTTACAGTCTTTATCTATGGGGAGGTGCGATGAGAAACGTCAACATCAATATAGGATTAGGCGGAGTTGTCGGTTACGAACAGTTAAATAGGCGTGAAGAGATGATCGATGATGGAGCTATGATCAGTACCACTGAAAGTTTCATCTGCGGTGCATCAGGCAAGCTGTCATTAGAGAGCTATCTGACAGAACATCTGGTGTTTTTAGTGAACGGACAACTGCGCTTTTTACTAAACAGCCAGTTAGGGGAGTTTTACGCTTTGTTTGGCTTTGGATTAAGGTTTAATTTTTAAAAACAATTGCTATGAAAAATCTAATCAAGAAAAAAGCCAAATTGATTTTCAGATATTCTCTGCTGCTGTATTTATTAGCGTTTATTTTAAATTCTTGTCAGGATACTGAAATTGAAATCCACCAGGACTTTCCATTTGAGGTAAAGGTTATGCCTGTTCCTTCAAAGATAGGAGAGGATGAGACCGTAGAGATCCGCATCTCACTTCTGACAGATTCAGACTTTAATGGCACCACGTACAGCATCCGATATTTTCAGTATGAGGGAGCAGGACAACTTCACTATTACAGCGATCCGCCTTATCTGCCGAATGATGAATATCCACTTCCACAAAAAGTGTTCAGGCTTTACTATACTTCTACATCTTCCGAATCCCACCAATTCAGTATTTGGATCAAAGATAGTTTTGGAAATGAAAGAAGAGTGGATTTTGAATTTGACAATGCATCTTAGAATTTTTAATTGACTTCCAGCGGCTTGGTTTTATACCAAGCCACTTTTTCATAAGGACATTCATAGAAGATCAGGTCAATAAAGGGCTAAACAAACGATCAAGATCATAAAACTGAAGATTACCAATAGCAACCACCGAAAATATTCATTAAACTAAATATTATATCTTTAAACGCAAAAAATAATTAGGAGTTGATTCGAATGAATTTTTCTAATTCATCACGATGGTCTTCACCCCATTGAGCAGTGAATGTAATGACTGGAATTAGTGTTTTACCCAATTCAGTCAGCTCATACTCAACTTTAAGAGGAAGTTGATCGTAAGTGGTTTTGCTGATAATTCCATGATCTGTCAATTGCTTTAATTGAGTGTCCAAAACTCTTCTGGATGCCTTTGGCATTTTACGTTGTAGTTCGCCAGGGCGTTTTACACCAGAATAGATACACCAAATGAGGCTGATCTTCCATTTGCCATTCATGATCTCCATAAAAAGATGCAGTCCGCAATCCAATGAAACCGCTATTTTTTTCTTGTACATTATCTGTAATTATAATCCAAATGTAAGTAATAAAAAATATTTCTGATATGGCTAAATTCAGCCGTACTTGTATGTTTTACCTACTGTCATTAATTTTGGCATAGTAATAATTAAAGAAATGAAATATAATTTATTTGGAAAAAAAACAGGACTGCATGCCAGCGAAATTATCTTGGGTGCTGCCAGTTTTGGAACTAGAACAGGCTATGGGACAGAACCTGAAAATGCGAAAGAAATTTTAACTGCTTTTGCAGATGCTGGCGGTAATTTTATAGATACTTCCGATGCTTATCAATTGGGACAATCCGAAGAGATCGTAGGAGATTTTATAAAGGGTCAACGTCAAAATTTTATCATTTGTACAAAATATACACGTAGTTACGAGGCTGAACCCCATGTTGCAAATTTTGGAAATCACCGCAAGGCCATGAGACAGTCTATTGAAGCAAGTCTCAAAAGATTAAAGACAGATTATATCGATGTCTATATGCCACATTATGACGATGGCTACACGCCATTTGATGAAATTGCCAGAGGGCTTGAAGATCTTGTAAGCAGTGGCAAGGTCTTGTATACAGGATTGTCAAATTTTCCAGCCTGGAAGGCTTCGGCAGTTGCATCTTCTGTAAAATTATCAGCAATACAGATTGAATATAATTTGCTACAACGAACCGCTGACCGCGAATTCATTGCGATGGCGGATCATTTTGGTTTGGGCACCATGATGTATTCTCCTTTAGCAGGAGGACAACTTACTGGTAAATATAGAAATGATGGTACAGGTAGAATGACTCTTGGTTCCACTGACGATTACAAGGAAAGTAAAATTGCAGAAAAAATTATTAATGAACTTTTTGTAATTGCAGAAGAACTTGAATCGACACCTGGGCAAATTGCTTTGGCCTGGATGTTATCAAAAGATGGTTTTCCTTTGTTTGGAGCCCGTACTATCGATCATTTTAATGACGCTTTAAAGTCAACCACAATAAAATTATCTGATGAACAAATTCAAAAATTGGATGATCTAAGTACAATTTCGTTAGGCTATCCTCACGAGCTTCTTAAAAATGTTAGAGGATTTTAAATTTCATAGAAATATCTTTTATGTTCAGCGCTGATTTAGATCTTAAAAGATTTATTACCAATGCTTCATCAAATCTTTTTTGTGTCTCAAATATTTATTAATTGAACATTTGTAATGAGGGATGATTTTCTGACAACATTATTTAATCGATTATTTAACTGCTGCAGTGAAGATTTTTAATAATAACATTCTCTCAATAAGAAGTATTGATATCTTTATCATTTAATTAAACATTAAATCTGTAAAAGCTCACAACTTTTATGAAGTGTTAGGCTTTTAGGGATATGATCATAGGAGTTGTATCATTCTAAACTGCGAAAAGACGTTTCCGACCACCAGAAGGAATTGTCTTTTCGCCCGATTTGAAACTACACGACAATTCAAATATTGTCGTGTAGTTTGTTTAATAATATGAATTCATTTATAAATGACCTTCGTCGGCAAATGATAAATGATCGGTTGATGTCAGAATAAAATGATCAAGTAATTTGAGATTTAAAAATTCTGATGCGCTTTTAATGTTCTGCGTAATTTTTAGATCTTCGGCGGACGGTTTCAAATTTCCGGAAGGATGATTATGTGCCAATATTACAGCTGAAGCGTTACAAAGCAGTGCCGCCTGCATGATGATACGAACATCGACCACCGTAGAAGAGATTCCCGATTCAGAAATTTTCCTGATCCCTAAAACCTTGTGAGCCTGATTGAGATACAAGGCAAAAAAAGATTCTCTATAATCCATTTCATCTGCATCAAAATGCTGACGGAAAACTTCCACCGCATCCCGTGAACTTCCTACCAATTTCTCAGAATTTCCTTTTCTGGAATAACTTAATTTTATCTCGTTGACTATATTAAATTTCATTGATTTTGCTCTTATACGGCAGAGACTTATTTTTCCCGTACTTATTAAGTTGGTTTTAATAAGGCAACCACCAGAAAAAGTGGTTACCTTATTTTTAATTCAGATTGAAAATATCCTGTCCAAACTTTGCAAATCCAGTACACAGTTCAAAAGATTTTTGTGATTTTATCTGCGCAGTACCGCCCATTACAATTGACTGTAATTTCGCTTCATCGTCTTTGTATGTTTTCACATTCTGATAATAGCCTGTTACCGCATTATATGCCCCGAACAAAGTCCCTTTTGTAGTTTCCATCTGTTGGGTGTCGCTCACCATCGCATAGGCAAAAGCATCATCAACGATATTTTTAAAAACGGTTGATAATTCATCAGAATTTCCTTTCTGCAAATGATTTAAGGTTTCCTTGTTGGAGCAGAGTGCCAACTGAATCAGTTTTTTCATTTCATCGTCATCAATATTAATATTTGCCCAATGATTAAAAGTGTTTTCTAATTCTTTACTCAATGTATTGGCTAATGCCATCACTTTGTGAGCATCTTCCAAGCGTTGTTTTGCTCCTGCGGTATGTCTGATTCTTACAACATTGCTCATGCTTTTTAGAGAAACATTTAGGGTGTTTTGGCAAACGATGCGCAAAGGCGTAAATGCAGCGGTGATGCTTCCGCTCCCATCGTGGGAGGTAGTTAGGAAAATATATTTTTCCGTAATATCGTCACCATTTCCAACACGGATATAATCAGGTAATTTAGCCGTGATAAAAATGTGTTCCCCATTCCCCAAAGCTCCTGCAGTCTCGTATAAGATTCCATTTCCACCGCCTACAATGGCATCAAAAAATGAAAAGGCTTCACGGTTTTGTACGATATGGTAATCTTTTCCGACTACGCCTAAAACGGTGTTATTATCGGTGCGGATATTGGCAAAGTAGTTGGGAACTTCCAATTCTGAATCGATCATTTCTATTCCGTTGGTATTTTCGATAATGCCTGCACCTTTTGTAAATAGGGGAGATTTTTCGACCTCGTAGTCAAGTCCTGCAAATTTGATGGCTTCTTCACTTCTAGGGTACTCCTGTACGATCTGCCCCAAGTTGTGCCATGCTTTTTCCTTTACGCTGAAAAATGAATATTTTCCTGTTCTGTTGTTGAAATTTAAATTATGTGCCATGATGTTAATATTTAATTGTTAGAGAATTCTGTTTAATGATTTTAAAATGGTAGGTCATCATCCTTGTCGCTGTCGTTGGAATTAGAATTAGAAATTTTCTTCTTATCTTTTTTATTCGATTCAGTAAACTTGTTTTCAGTTCGTTTACCACTGCTGTGAACTTTGATCTGTGAGGTGTGGAAATTCAAACCTGCATGAGGCTCTCCGTCCTAACCTAACCACGCAGAGGTATAGGCTCTTCCGCTTAATTCTACCAAAGTGCCTTTTGTTAGAAAGTCAGCAACTTTTGGAGAGATCCAGTAGGCGCATTCAAAATAGGTGGTCTGTTCGATTCGTTCGCCTTGTTTGTTGCGATAGTTGTCATTCGTAGCAATTGAAAAATTAACTACTTGTTTTTCATTTGACAAGTTGCGCACTTCTGCATCCCTTGTCAGTCTTCCAATAATGTTCATAATCGTAGGTTTTTAAGATTGTACATTTTAATTTGTTCTCAATCTCTTCCCCGACCCATCTCCTAAAAGCCTTTGGGGCTTCGCTGAATATTTTTCAAAAGAAAAACCGGAAAAAAGAAAGCAGATAATCTTAGCGGGCAAGGGGAAAAGCCAAAAGGAAACGGAATAATCGGAGGGTACCTTCAGGGAGGAAACCGTTTATGCCGTAGTCTTTTGGCTGGGTGAAGAAATGGATGACCGCTCTACCTTAGCTGCCTTTTATCGGTTTTTTTTAAAAAAAATCAGTTATATGTAATATTTAATAATTCTTCCTGATGCTTAATTTTAATGTTTTCAATTTGTATTTTACATACTAAATTACACTATATTTACATTATTCATTTAAATCTTGAAGATCTATGCAGATCAATGCTTTTAACGAATACTACGGTAAGCTTACAAACGTTAAGAAGAAAAATTGTCAAAAGGTGGCTTATATATATTAATTATAAAATCATATTCTCCATGCATATTAACGTGTTACCATGTCAATATAGAACTACTCTTCATTAACTCTACATTTTTTTACTTGGTCTTCATTTTCAATTTCAGATAATTTATTTGATATAAAAAGGTAATTTCACAAGATAATTGTATTTTGAATCAAGTATCTATATACTAATACAATTTCTTGTTCTTGTTTTGTTTCATATTTAAATTCATGATTATTTCCAAAAAAATAGCTTTAGCAATAAGATAAGATAGTTAAATTTTATTTAATTGCTTTTCATATTTTGTCGCAAATGGGTTTCTATTTTGTAGAATACTTTTGATCATATAAAATAAAATCGCCTCAAGCAAGCTTGAGGCGATATATAATTTAATCTTTTAGATATTATTTTTTAACAATAACTTTAGAAGAAGCATCAAAGCCAAGACCTTTTATCTTCACCATATACGTTCCGTTTACTAATTTATCTGTAGAAATTGCTTTTTTAGCATCCGGAGAAATTTTATCTTCTGAAGAAACTAATTTTCCGGACATATCATAAATTTCAACACTTACTTTACCAAGAGTATTGCTTGGGAAATTGATAAAAAACTCATTTTTAACAGGATTTGGATAAATTAAAATCGAATTTTTAACTGCTTTTACATCATTTGTTGACAATACATTACATTCTGTAGGTACAGTAAAGTCTTCTACCTGATCATTAATATTGGTTTTAGATCCTGCGGTCGCGTTAATACCTAAACCTCTTTTTGCAAAGACATTCCAAATCATACATTTGTCTGCACCTCCTGTTGTAGCTAATTCAGCAGCTAAGATTGCATTTCTTCCGTCAATAAATGTAGGATTGCAAGCTTGAAGTTTCAATGCGTCGGTGACCAATTGTAAAACTCTTGAGCTACCATTAGTCATATTAGCTATCACATTAGAAGAATATCCATATTTTTGGGCATACTTCCAATGTAAATCCCATAACATTGTTGCCCAAACAAAACCAATAGAATGTTCATTTGGTACGAGAACTCCATTGGAGAGAGATTCCATTCCATTGGTTTTACCATATGTATAATTATTTATAGCAAAATTAGTTGAATATTTTGCACGTCTAACCCCAATTCCCGTGCTAGGTTCTCCTATTAAATATGTTCCGATCCCTCTAGCTGTATCAGCGTTATATTCAGGTCTGTTGGTAAACATCATAGCGTAAAAATCAGACCAACCTTCGCCCATTTGCTCTGCTGAAATATTTTCATCCAGGCAACTGTATCCCGTTCCCGTTAATCTATTCGATAAACCATGAATATATTCGTGCATTACAACCACATTATCAAATCCTAAATTCTTTTCTTTTGCTAATGATGGATCATTTTTCAATGTGATATTAACTGGTATAGAGTTATTTAATAAATTTTTTATATATTCTCCTTCTGAATTTAAAATTTTAACCCACGGAATTGTGATACTTGAATCACTACCACTTATATTAGTCAAATTTTCGATATTTGAAGCTTCATATATGACGGCCGCAAGTGCTCCTGCATTTTGTGCATTTTTAGCTTTTATCGCATCAACACAATTACCGGATTTTATCAATCCTATTTTATTATTTAAAGATCCGACCGGTAAAGGAGTACAGCCATCGATTACATTTGTAGTCACAATATCAGCTGTAATACCTGTGACATTTAGTTGAGAACCGCCTCTAGTTCTTACATTTCTACTTTGTGCAATACCCGGTGAGTTATAGTAAAGATATGCCGCTTCATTCCATAATTGTACAGAAAGTTCTCCAGAAGTCCCGTCGGGATAATTTATAAAAGTTGCGTTATTAGTCGGTAAAGGTAGAACAATACCAGCTATATTATCATTATCCATACCTCCATTTCCAAAGTTGTTTTTTTGAAAATTTCTTGAAGACTCTGTGAAGCCAAATTGATAAAGGATATCATGTGCCATATTTACAGAATAAAACAAATTTACCACAGCCGCATTTATATTGTCATCCGTAGTCGCATTATCATTAAAGGGGAAATTAAAATTTCTATTGATTCCTCCATCTGGCGAAATCAACATGCTGAAATCCGAATTCAAAAATCCAGCTGTTACATTATTTCCGTTGGTCTGAGTAAAATGATTAGTTCCATCAGAATGCCATCCTTCAGGTGAAGAAGAAAGATTCCACGGATTAGGAACATTAATCCTTACACCAAAATTAGGAGCTTCTATAGGTAATTTGAAAACATTATATGTTGCATTATCAGCAGTTAAAATACTAAAATTCGTACTATCAGAAATATAAAATTCTTTATTTTGAGGAAAGGAAACTATATTTTTATTCCAATAAGGAGCTTCATTAAAATGGCAATAGTTTACTAAGCTTGACTTTTTTATTATTTCACCATTTGAAGCATTAATAAGAATATTATAAGCTTCATTTTTTTCTGATATAATAAATTCATAGCATAAGACAAGATTATTATTGTGTTTTGTATAAACTAGTCTTTGTTTGGCTATTTGCTTATTTTTAAAAGATGTACTATTATCAAAATTCAATAAAGTGTATTTTGAACTATCTTTTAAATCTAATGCTTGAGCTATTTTTTCAAAAGCTTGTTTACTATTAAGAGCAGGTGTGGCATTATCTGCAAATTGATAATCCTTTTCGAAAGCGTCTAATAAATAAACTATTTTTCCATTTTTTATCAATGCTGTAGATATTCCATTAGTTATTGGAAAACCATTGTAAGTTTGTAGAAATTTAACAACATTTCCGTTTAAGGATTTTGAGTTATCTTCATTATCAATAATGAAATTAGTAAGATCAGATTTTTTATAATCTTTAATTTTATGTTGGGAGAGATAAATTTTGATCAGTTTTTCATTTTCTTGTCCAAACATAGTAGAAGAAATTACTGAGAAAGTAAAAATAGAAAATAAAATAGGTAGGGTTATATTTTTCATAAAAACTTTAGGTTATAATTTACAATTATTTCTGATAGCATCTGCTATTTATTAAGCATATTTTTAATATACTTATTTCTTTTTGCACCGTATTTTTAGAATAATCAGTTAATTTTGAGATTTCAATAATACTAGCACAGTATTTAGGTTTTTTTTTAAATAATTAATGACTGTTAGATATTTAGATAGAAATTACTTAATTGATTCAGTGGTATCCTTAAATCTCCTAATGGACTTTTATGTTTACTTAAGCCTTATGAAAGAATTAGAATATTTTTCAATTGATTTATGCTTTATCTGCAATTATAAACACAGTATCTATTTATCTATAAACAGGTAATATGTTTTTATTAATCACTACATAATGAACTATGTGAGAATTAGTATTCGTAAAACTACAATTCTCAGAAAATGTTACTTATGAAACAAATACTTTATGAAGTAATAAATGAAAAGTTTAGTACCCGAACCATTCAAATGGATTATGTTTCTAATACTATGTTGGGTAATCCACCTGTTACTGATTCACAAGTTACAATAAAGCAACTTTATTTACAGGTACTATACTTGAGAACAATTATATCTACTTACACTTTTGTATAAGGATTGTAATTCATAATTATTAACTTCTGTACTTAAAGTTAATATTTTTACAATTTTAATTTAAAAGGTTGGTTTATTAGTAAACCTTTCTTTTTTTATAAATTATTAAAAATTCCAAAGAGGTACAATTTGTTAATTGTTAGCAAAATGATGTCCTCTTAAGATCTGCAGATGACAGATACAGATCCAAGTCGTTAGCAAAACAAAAAGCCAGGTTTTTATCCCGACTTTATTTTTTGTTAGCTAAACTAATTGCTTAGATGAACTATTTTTTATATACTTAAACCTTTTGTAACAACTGAAGTTTAAATTGAGGATTGACAAATTTAACTAAATCGTAATTAAATTCTCACCCTAAATTTTCCAAATTCGTAGATTCATTTACTTTTATAATTAACATATCTAGAAAGAATAACGGACCTATAATGGTCAAATATTATGATATTTGTAGAAATTACAAGATAATTTACAATAATGAATTCATGAATAAGATTGAATTTTTTTGGTAAATAAGATCTAACTTTTCAATAGTTTTAACTATCTGCTCTTTCTTGATTTTCTAACATTTCATGCACAACAATTGTAAGCAGAAATAGAAAGATTCCAATCACTTAATTAAAGATACAAATCTTTACGATATCTTACTTCAGAATTTATATTACTATGGGCTTATAAAATATATAACATAATCATTTTGCCTTATTCCATACTCAGAATTCGT
The DNA here is from genome assembly GCF_058795655.1 of Chryseobacterium sp. GW823-FHT05E08. NCBI lineage: Bacteria > Pseudomonadati > Bacteroidota > Flavobacteriia > Flavobacteriales > Weeksellaceae > Chryseobacterium > Chryseobacterium sp. GW823-FHT05E08. The sequence goes on from NZ_JBXAHY010000004.1 coordinate 418,082, forward strand.
TGCGGACATAATGCCAAAGTATCAAATAATCCAGCTGGGATTTATGCACTTTGAACCCCAGCTAAATATTTTAATTCTAATAGCATTTGGTATTGTTCTAATTTTTTCAAATAATGAAAATATTAAATATTATTTTTCAATACAATCAATAAGATAGATATTTATGAACACAAGTGTATATACTAATGCGCTACTGAGAATCATTTGATCATATAATTATACCATACCTTTCCCGGTACAAAATTAGAACGCATTAATTGTTTTTGTCCATTGGTGAACATATATCTGGCAATATCTGCGGTAGATTCCATGTAATTCATTGTCATCTCAACTGGACTATTAGGACAAGTCCCTGCGAGAGGAAAAAGAGGATTGTTAAGTACATTATATGTTGAATTAATAGGAGTATCAGCTATACCATCATCACGGCAGTCTTCACCACCATATAAATGTGTTAGACCTAACCAGTGACCTACTTCATGTACTGCTACTTTTCCTTTATCTAAAGGAGCCCTAACAGTTCCCACCCTTCCAAAACAATAATGAGAAATTACCGCCCCACTCATATGTAAATCTCCTTCATTTGCAGGAGGAGCATCAAGAGCAAATAATTCATCATAACCAGAAAGAGGCAAAGCAAAATTTGCTTTCATTTTACCCACTACGTGTATATTAAGTTTTCTTTCAGGGTCGGTAGGATCTAAACCTCCCATAGCTGTACTTCTTATTTTTATTTGTGCATCAACGGTAGTGTCATCAAAATCCCACTCGACCACATTGGTTTGTCGTCTATATACTGCATCAAGTACAAATTCTATTCCAACATTAGCTTTAACATTTTTAAATATATCAGGAACCAAATTAAAATCAGGGTTTTTTGCATTAAAACATTCATTTAATACATCAATCTGCGATTGTATCTGTTCCATTGAAATGTTTTCTTCTGGAGTGTGATACACAACATTAACAACTACTGGGATTTTAATTTTCTCCTCGGGATCACTTACTATATCTTCATTTTTATCATTACATGATATCAATAAAACTTTTAACAGAACTAACAATAAAATTTTCTTCATAAGTTTTTGTTATAATATATTTAAATAAAATTACTTCATCATATATTTGGCAATACAAAAGTCATGCCAATTGAATGATTAAATATACCTACATCAGCTGAAAAAAAAATCTAACCTATTTATAAGGTTTATTAATGATATATGGATTGTGATTTCTATTTTATATACCATTACTATTTATAGCTATGATAATAGTTATTATTAATGTTAACAATGAAATTAATGAATTTAAGATAATCTCTTAAAAATTCCTCATTTAACAGGGTTTTTAGGTGGATCAAAGTCTTGAAAATTTTCAATGGATAAATACATGAAGTACAATCGCATCGATTTTAATCATATTTAATGGTGCTTTCTTATAATAAACACGCTGCATCTATAGTACATTTAACTTAATCAGTGATGTTGAAGTCAGTGATTTAAATCCTAAAGAATATATAATTCCATTTGCCAATTTGGAAAGATTTTCTTCTATGAAAAATTGTTCTTGAGTATGTCATAACTTTGTAAATTGTCAGCAAAAAGTAGACATTTAATATTAGAAATTTAAGTGTTTCATAAAAGATTAATTTTAACTATGGCAACATCAAAATTTGTAAAAGATATTCGTCAAAACATCCGCAGAATATTTACTGCAGAGCAAAAGATTATAATTGTATGGAAAGTCTTCGAACTGAGACCTTTGTAGCCGAACTTTGGAACCATAACATTGCACAATCGCAGTTCTATGCTTGGAACAAGGAGTGAAATCGGTTTGAAGCGAACCTTGGAAAGTTTTGGAATTGCCACAAGTAGTTTTATAAATGGTGTCAAAGCTAGCTCTAATACAGCTATGATAGCCTTGAAACTTAGAAAAGGACAAACACAAGACAATGTAAAGCATTACTGAAAGACAGAAATATTTGGTGATAGAAATCGCTTTGGAACACACCGATTGTCTACAAGGTAACTAGCCTACAAAATTACCGATGAACAAGTTGTTTTATTTAATAATCCAGTGTTTAACGTATTTTGAAGCAAATAGACTAATCCCGGCACCGAATCATTTTCTTCTTTCAGCAGCAAATGAGTTCAAAGGCAAAACGGAATTTGTGCATTCAAATGTGGCAAACAGATTTTACTTATTTCAAGATCATTTAGTAGGGATGGTACTATTTAAGCATGATTTTGGACGACTACAGTCGCTACATCATTCACTTGCAGCTGTGTGACTCGATGAAAGCCGAAGTGTGAAACCAACGTTGGACACAGTCATTAAAAAAGCGAAATTGAAGACCAAATCTAAATCTAAATCGAAACCGAAACTGAAACTGAAACTGCTCTCAGATAACTGTTCTTAGTACGTCTCCAATGAGCTGAAACCTATCTTAAAGATAATTTAAAGATGTAACAGATTTACGAAAAAACCAATGTATCCCCAATGCCAAGGTAAAATTAAACTTTATTACACAACTATAAAAATGTAGTGAAACTAAATCATTTTTATTATTCCGAAGAGCTTATCCAGACATTGGAAAAATGTGGGAAAACTACAATAAAAAAGCTATGACGAGTAGATAAATAACCTAACTCCGAGTGATATATACTTCGGGAACATCAGAACAGATTTTGGAAAAAAGAAAGCAAATAAAATAAAATCCATCCGTAAAATAAGAAAAATATATAAAAAAAAATATCTAGTTTGTAAAACGAAAATCCTCCTTAAAAATTTAAACTAAAATATCTAAATTGGTTTGAAGACATACAAAGTTTGTAATTAATAAATTAAGGTACTGTATTAAGCACTTAAATTTGTCAGAACTAAAGTAAAGCACTAATTGCTAAAAATTAAAAAATATTTACTGTCGTTTTTATGAATTATATTAATAAACAAGAAATTGCAAATGCAATCTTATAGTAATTCTTTAAACAGCTAATTTTTCATTTTTTGCAAATTAATCTTACTGATATTGTAATCTGTATCAACTTTCTTATTTACAGCAAATCCCTGTGTAGCCAAAGCCATGTCCATATTGACGATAATTAATTCATCTCCTCTTAAAGCGACTTCCGCTGGCTGATCCAGTTTACCATCTTTACCATTGGTATCTGCATTCTTTTGCAGTATGGTGACTTTTCCGTTTCTGTCAATTGAATACACTGCATTATTAAGAAAGTCTGCAACATAAAATTTATTATAGATTGTACTGAAAATTAATCCATCCGGGCCTTTCATAAACGGAGCACTTGCAAATAGTTCTGTTTCTACTGCTTTATTGTTGTGATCCAATTTTGAACGAAAAATTTGGCCTTTCTCAATTACTGTGGTGTACAAAAATCCCTTATCATCAAATGTTAAACCATCAGCTCCAAATCCCATATGATTATCGGATTGGAAAGATTCTACCAAATGGTTATCTCCCTTACCGTTTTGATATGGCTGTAATCTTATGGGATGTTTATTTTGTAACTCTTTAAGCGAAAAAGCATATACCCCACTGAGCAATTTTTTATTCTGAGCTTCCAAAATCGACTCAGTTACAAAAAGAAAATCTCCCTGCCAAAAAACCCCATTGGACGCGATAAAACCTTCTACAACAACATCCACGCTTGTAGCCTTGCCATCAATTATATTGATTCTTAAGATCCTGGATTTATGGTTTTTATCAAAAAACACCTGCATATCAGCAATATATAGATTTCCGTCCGGACCAAAATCACTGTCCATAGGACCAACTTTTCCTGTGTCTGGGTGCAAATCCTGTGGTTTGAAATCATACCAATGAGAAATAGAATTATCTTTTCCTATTACAGCCATAAAAGGATTGGAATATTTGCTAATCATTCCATTTTCTATTAAATATTTATTGTTGAAATTAGGAACTGAGAGAATCAAATTCCCATCCTTGGCTATAGCTAAACCATCAGGTGTATTATATTCAGCCGGAAGATTAACAAAAGGAAGAGAATTTTCTGAAATATTTTTCATTTTATCCTTATCGTTATTTGATGTGCCTGATTGATTCGACCCAGAATTACAGTTTATAATTGAAAGGCAGGCAAAAGCCGAAATCCAAAATATTCTTTTCATCTTTAATTTTATCTTGTGTTATGTAAATATATAATTATTTTTATTACTGTCAAATATTTAGAGGTCTTATAGCCAAAAAGAAAGTAAATATCTAAATTTCACTTATTCAATAAGGTTGTTGAGGATTTATCTAATATTGGACTATAGTTATGAGGTAGGATCAGAAGAATAAGCAGATAAATATTATAATTTAGTAAAAATCTTGTAAGAAATATCGGAAAGTCCAAATATAGGAAAAAATGTAAACGTTCGTTTTTATAATATCCGAATTCGTTGTTTTCCGCATATTTGCAGAAACAACCTCGTATTGATCTTGGAATGCAGCTTACAACTGTATCAATTTCATCTGCAAATTGTTTAACCTCTTCTGGTAAATAATCTGCTGAAATCCAATAATAAGTTAGTGCTTCGATTAATCTTTGTTTTTATATCTCGTTCGTTTACTGCGTAAAATCAATTTATTAAGTTTTTCTTGAGTCTGGTGGTAATCCGATAATATAATTTTTAATAGCTACATTTAGAATCGTTTTGTGAGATTTTAATATTAATCAGAAGATAAAGTTCCAACCCCATTCCATCAATCTATGGACTCTCCAAGTTCCAACTTCCACTCCTTATTCATCATTTAGAAAAAAAGCTGGAAATATCATAATTACCACTATTATTGCGAAAATATAATTTTCACCTCTCTTTTCTATGGATAGCTTACAATTTCTCATTTTCATTGATATCATTAGAGAATAACTTCTTCCATTTTCTGACAGACTGCCTGCTTACTTGAAAATGTAATGCAGTTTGAGAATTATTTAAATGGTTTTTATTCTGGTAGTTAAGAATATGACAAATCGATTCATAGCTGTACACCTTATGTCGTTGATTAAATATAAAATCCTCTTTGCAGTATTCCCCGGATAATATTGTATTTAGATTGCTAACATCTAAAGTAGAAAGTTTATCTTTTTTTAAAATAGAATAACACTGACTTTTTAAATGAGGATATTTCCTTTCAATCATGTCAGTATAAATTTTTTTATAATCTGGAGAAGAGTTACTCCACTTTAACATAAGTCCTGAATCCATATCTTCATTTCATACATTTTCTCTATTTCAGTTTCCGTACACCCGAATACATTCACAATTCTGTCCATTACAATGTCAGTGTCCCTAACCCTTTGATGAATAATTCTTCCTATGTGGATTTCTTTGAAAATTAATTGCATTCGTAAAGATTTCTTTTATTTTAACTAATGGTCGAAGTTTTGATGCTATTATATCATTCTATTGATTATTATTACCAAAAAGAACTGTTTTTATTCATAAAAATACATTTTATAATTCAATAAAAGTATAATTTTAATAACTTTCAATTTATCGGATTGATATGTCATGTCATAGAAAATTTAGTTTTTATATTTGAGATTGTTCTGCAACAAAACTAAAAGTGATTATTTAATTCTATTGATAGTTTTCTATCTACGTTTCTACATTTTCTGTGGATGCTTCAAATGACAAAATAGGAAAGGAACAACTTCACCGGCTATAATGCTTGACATCCAGACAATAGGACAGTTATGAATTTCATCACACCAATGGTAACGTGAGAATGAGATCTTGCGTCAATGGTGAATAAGGTTGATTTGGAACAAATTGCAATCATAAACTGATTCTCATGACGAATGACATAAGAAAAGCGGCAATAGAAAAATTTGATGGAATATCAATTATAACTGATCAAGGTTATCCTGTGATTATTGTAAATAAAAATTTTTCGAATGACAGAAAACGCCGAAGTTTGATCCACGAACTTGGTCATATCCTGATGCACAACGAAGGAAATTATGCAATATCAGGATACTGAGATGAAAAGTGGCATGAAAATGAAACAGAGATTTTTACTAGCGAATTTCTAATGTCATCAGCTGAGATCGGAAGATCTTTGCAATATTTAAAGATGGGCGACTTACTTCCGCTCAAACAATATTGGTTAGTAAGTATGTCATCAATTATTCGAATAGCTGGAGATATTAGTTACATATAAAAAGAACCATACAGATTTTTCTCTATCGAAATGAGTCTTAGCTGTCAAAATAAAAATGAATTAGGAAATGTATATATTGATACACCTGTCTATTTTCAACAAACTTTTTTATAAAAAATGAACTTGAGTATAGTTACTCAGACATATCTAAAGCATTTGCTCTACCAATTAATTTATTAGAGGATATTTTTTATTTTAACAGGCCTGTAATCCTAAGAAAAGTAAAATAGATCAGATTATAAAACATAAATGAGAAATTTCAAATTTTTCAAATAAAAATTGCTGTCGAAACATATAAAAGGCTCAACTTATAGTTGAGCCTCTCTTATAAAAAGTAATTATCCGATTTACTTATATTTTATTTGTTAATAAGCTTCTCAAGCCTATCCATCATTTCATTTTTCTCTTTCAACATTCTTTCATATAAAGCAATCTTTTCTTCGTGCAATTGCATTAATTTATCAATAGGTTGAAATACTGGGTTATGATTATAAACAGCTCCATTACCATTATTGGTAATAGTGTTAGCAATAATATTTATTGCAGCTTGTTCATCAAAATTCTGAAAAGCCTCTACAGGGATTTTAAGAGCATTTGAAATTGATTTCAAAAGATCATCTTCTATAATATCCTTTTGCTCCAACAAAGAAATTTTCTTTTGATTCCATTCCTCGCCCAAATCAAAAGCCAAAGCTTCCTGCTTGATGCCAAGCATTTCTCTAAAGCGTTTCACATTTCTTCCTTGATGTATTTTCTGTTCCATAGCGGTTATCCAAAATTTCAAAGGCTTAAAGATAAAGCCATTTCTGTTAATTCGTGTGAAATGTAAAGTTAAAAAATTATCCTGTAAAATATCCTTTTAATTAGATATTTTATTCCTTAGCAGTATAGATTATTCACAGATAAGCTCTGAAATGAAAAGATAAAATATCATTGAAACTAATTTCTGGGCAATCGATGAAATTATAGATATATTTAAGCTGATCAATGCTTTCTTCAACTATTTTAATGTAGATCTTTATAAAAATACACTCAGCGAGATTAAGATGTATGTAACTAAAGTTGAAGGCTGTATTAAAGAATGCCCGGGAGACATTTTTTGATTTTCATATTGCTGTCAGATCATTTATAAGAGGTGTATATCTGCTAAACTTCAAAGTTAAAAGATTGGAAGTAAAAAAAGCTCCCAACGATTGGCTAATTATAAGTCAGGGATCTTTAAAAAGAAGATATCAAAATCCATTTCTTGTATTTGAAAAAGTATTTGAATGCAAGACTTTAGAAAAATTCGAATTTTTTCTTAATGAAATTGTTTACGTATCGCTATCTCCTTATTAAGGAACAATTTGATTATCACTTCACATATCCACTTAGTTAAGATGTCGGTTGCAGCGCAGATAATTAACAAAAGAGGTTTAAAAAAATCAAGAATAAGGCAACCAAGAATCCTGAATAAAATATTCTTTATCTGAATAGAATATCTCTTATCCCTTTGTCAACTTTACTACAGAAAAATTATTGACATTAAAAAGAACAAACACTTTAGTAAAGAGAAACAGCTTGTGCAAACAAAAGAGCAGGCTGACATTGCATTAAGTATTCTGTTTCAAAATTCTCAAAGAGAAGGTATTGAAGTTGGATATTTAGATTGTGTGATCAATTGAATAATCCAAAACTTACAGAACATCTGGACAGCTATCCAGATGTAATTCAGGATTACCAACTAGAAAAACTGTTATCGGGAGAGGTTGGTATCAAGGATATCAAAACAGCAGGAATTCTGTCCTGCTTGTTATTACTTATTCATTATTATTTTGAAGACATTTCCACCGATTTAAAAAAATCCGAATCTGATAATTTCAACAATTTCGATAGTATCAGCTATATATTAAATGCAACCATATCGGAAGAGTTTATTATTGAGTTATTACTTCTTTTCTTGTCAGTAGTAGTTGGAATAGATTACTTTGAGAAATTTTAGGAAAGATGAAAGACCCTGATTTATTGTGAAAGAGACAATAGAATTTGACAGCGACCCTGAAATGAATGAGCATGTTGATATGATGGTGTGGTTTGCCTTGGTTCGTTTATTTATTGAAGCTATCATAGTGGTTTTTGAATCTAAAAACACTCAGTTATAAAATATCAAATAAATCTTCATTTTCAATTCTCACTAATGAATTTAATCTGTGATAAAACGGAAATTGCAATACTAACAGAAAAACAAATTAAACATTTAAAAAAAAATTATCTAATTGAAGACTTTCTGTTCCTAATTATGCGGTGAGATACATAACATGGAATGAATGGAATTTCTCTAAATTATATTTAGGAAAATTCTGCATTTATGTCTCAGGCAAAAGAAATAAAAAAAATACGAATTGAGGAAGTAATTGAATATTTCCGATCAGAAGGCATGGAATTAACAAAAGAGGAAGCTGAACAAATAATGGAATTTCTGTATAATCTTACTTTAATGATCATCAAAAAATATTTCGATACTGATCAGAAATTTGCTACTCATTAATAGATAGTGACTGCTGATAGATCTGACATTCTATTATTCTACCATACTTCAATATTACTCAACAGAATTAAATTTAAAAATTATGAAAACAGCAGATCTATATATACGTGTATCGACAGATGAACAAGCAGATAAAGGTTATTCCCAAAGAGACCAGGAAGAACGTTTAAGTCGTTTCTGTTCACAGAATAATTTTACTGTAGGTAATATTATTTATGAAGATCATTCTGCAAAATCTTTTAACCGTCCCGAATGGAAGAAGCTTTTGGCTGAACTTAAGAAGAGAGGTTCTAAAACCAATGTCATTTTGTTTACAAAATGGGATCGGTTTAGTAGAAACGCAGGCGATGCCTATCAGATGATAAGCATCCTCTCAAAATTGGGTGTAGAATTACAAGCCGTTGAACAACCGCTTGATCTTTCTATCCCGGAAAACAAAATGATGTTGGCTATCTATCTGGCTGCGCCTGAAGTTGAAAATGATAGAAGATCACTCAATGTTTTTTACGGTATGAGAAGAGCTGTCAAAGAAGGTCGTGTTATGGGCAAAGCTCCATTTGGATATGCAAATAAAATTACAGAGAATGGTAAAAAGTATATTTCAATCAAGGAACCGGAAGCAACAAAAATGAAGTGGGCATTCAATGAATTGGCAAAAGGCATCTACGCAAGCAATTCTATAAGAACTAAAATTAATGAGTCTTTGAGAAAATGTGTCAGCAGGACTTCTTTTCATATAGCTATCCGTAATCCGATTTATTGCGGTAAAGTGTTTGTTCCAAAGCATAAAGATGAAGAAGCCTGTTTTGTTCAAGGTCAACACGAACCTTTGATAAGTGAGGAACTTTTTGATAAGGTACAAGAAATATTAGATGGTAAGAAACGACCTCAAAGACCGAACACAAAAATCACTGTTCAGGAAAACTTTCCTCTTCGAGGGTTTCTGACCTGCCCTAACTGCGGTAAGACAATTACTGCTAGTGCTTCGAAAGGTCGAAATAATCGATACTATTATTACCACTGTAATTCTACCTGCGGGTTCAGAGAAAGAGCGGAACTTGTCAATAAAGTTTTTGAAGATGGATTGATGGCATTTGAAATGAATACACCAGTTAAAAAATATTTAAAAATGCTTTTGACGGAGAATTATCAGAACTTCATTAACGATCCATTAAAAGAGAAAAAGAAAATATCTGACGAAATTGACTCACTCAATAACAAACTATCTTTTGCCCGAAATAAGTTTCTGTCAGAGATAATTGATGATGATGAATATCTGGAAATTAAAAGTGAATGCAAAGAACGGATTTTAAAATTGGAAGAAGGATTAAATAAAAATTCAGTTCCTCAAATTAGCAATATAAAAAAACTGCTCGAACAAGCCTTAGAGACACTTCAAAATATCGGAAAACATTACCAAGAAGGGGGCATTGAGACAAAGCGGGCAATAATTGGTTCGATATTTCCTGAAAAATTGGAATTTGACGGAAAACATTATCGAACCGCACGAATTAACTCAATAGCACATCATATATTTCAGATTAATAATGAGTTAGCGGGTGTAAAAAAAAAGAGAAATGATCAAAATGATCATTTCTCCTTGATTGTAGACCCACAGGGATTCGAACCCCAACTGACGGTACCAAAAACCGGAGTGCTACCGTTACACTATGGGTCTGTTTTATTTTGGTGATGCAAATTTACAGCTTTTTTCTTTATAGGCAAGAGCTTCATTGAAAAAATGCAATTTTTTTATGTAAAAAAGTATAAGTGATTGTCTTTGAACGGGATTAATTTTTGAAAATTATACACAAAAAAACCACCCTTAATAAGGATGGTTTGTAGACCCACAGGGATTCGAACCCCAACTGACGGTACCAAAAACCGGAGTGCTACCGTTACACTATGGGTCTGTTTTTATTTTGGTGATGCAAATTTACAGCTTTTTTCATTATTTGCAAGAACTTTTTAAACTTTTTTTTAAATTTACATAACTTTTTATGGTGGTAAATATGGTGATAGACTTCAATAATCTCAGAATTAACAATTTACATTCGCAGACGGAATTTGAAAAGAAAGCGACTTTTTTTTTAGAAGATTGGCTGTCGGATTCTGAAACAGTGAAAGTACAGACTTCAGGTTCTACAGGAATTCCGAAAGTTTTCGAAATTGAAAAAAAGAAGATGCTCAATTCTGCCGTTATGACCTGCAATTTTTTAGGTTTAAAAGAAGGTGATAATGCATTATTGTGTCTTCCCGTAGAATATATTTCTGGGAAAATGATGATGGTTAGGTCATTTGAAAGAAAAATGAAGCTAATTATTGCCAATCCATCCTTAAAACCACTTGAAAATTTAGATGAAGAAATAGATTTCTGTGCAATGACACCTTTACAGGTTGAAAATTCATTAGATAAGCTCTATTTAATTAAAAATTTAATCATTGGTGGAGCAACAGTTTCTGAAAATTTGAAGGATAAAATTTTTCAAACTCTTAAACTCTCAAATTCTCAAACCCAAATATTTGAAACCTATGGAATGTCAGAAACGCTTTCTCACATTGCGTTAAAACAAATTTCACCAAAAGCAGAAGATTATTTTACAGCATTTGAAAATGTTTCTATTTCGAAAGATGAAAGAGGATGCTTAAGAATTTTTGCACCGAATGTAAATGCTGAGGTCTTGCAAACTAATGATTTAGTTGAGATTAAGGATGGAAATAAGTTTAAATTTTTAGGAAGAATAGATAATGTCATCAATTCCGGAGGGGCAAAAATTTTCCCTGAGGAACTGGAAGCTTTGGTTAAAAAAGAAATTCCGAATGAAGTCGTATTTTTAGGAATAGATGATAACAGTTTGGGACAAAAATTGATATTAGTGATTGAAGGAGAAGAATCGAATGATTTAGTTGAAAAAATACATCAAATTCCATTTGAGAAAAATTTTCACAAACCGAAAGAAATTATTTTCATTAATGAAATCCCAAGAACACCGAATGGAAAAGTGAACAGGACAGAATTAAAAAACATATTGTAAAGTCTTTTATCTTTACTCTTTAATCCAATGATCTTAAAAATGAAAGATTTTTCAAAAGAACTCAATTTCAAAACTTCCCGCAGCAGTGGGGCAGGAGGGCAGAACGTCAATAAAGTTGAAACGGCTGTTACCGTACTTTGGAAAGTCGACGAATCTGAATTTTTTAATGAAAGACAAAAAGCTTTAATTCAGGAAAAACTAAAAAATAGAATAAATCTAGAGGGACTTTTATTCTTAACCGTTTCTGAAAGCAGAACACAATTAATGAACAAAAATAAAGCGATTGAAAAAATTATAGATATCGTTAATAAAGCTTTAATTGTTCCAAAAACAAGAATCGCCACAAAACCTTCCCGAGCGAAAAAAGAAAAAAGATTGGATACCAAAAAGAAAATGTCTGAAAAGAAAGAAAACAGGCGTTTCAAATTTTGATTTTGGATAATCAATAAAAACATTATTTTTGCCCAAAATTTTAAATAATGTTAAAAAAACTAATAGTCTTAGGAGCTTTTTCAATTTCTTTACTTTCTTTTGCCCAGCAAAATGAACCGAAAATTTCAATTATTCCTTCTGTAGGATACGCATGGAGAACAGCCAAAACGACTCCGGGATTAACAAAAGCAGAAAAAGATTATGTTAATGGCTTAAAAAGTGGAGTAAATTTCGATATTTCTGCCTATTATCATTTAAAAAATATCGTAGCAATTGGATTGAAATTTTCTAATTACAGTGCATCAAGTGACGGATTTCTTTTAGGATACGATATGAGCGGAATGCCTGTCTCTGCGGCTGTTACGACTAAAGATAATATCACTTTCTTCGGTCCGGCTTTGATGATTTCCAATTTTAGCGAAGCAACAAGACATAAAATGTATGTTGATATGGGATTAGGAGTAATTTCATATTCAACAAAAACAGGAAACGTAAAAGGAACTGGTTCTAATTTAGGCGCTGAAATTAATTTTGCGTATCAATATCAAATTTCCAAGAACTTTTTAATTGGTCCAAAAGTAGGACTAACAGCCGGAACACTGAATAAAATGAAGTTCAACGGACAGACAATTGAGTTCGGAGAAGATCAAAAAGAAGGCTTACACAGAGTTTCTTTAAGTGCTGCTGCTACATTCCGTTTTTAAGTTTTATCTTTGCAAAAATCAAAATAATGAGCAAACCGATTACTGAATTTATAGAGAAATATTACCTGCACTTCAATGCGGCTGCATTGGTAGACGCATCTAAAGGGTATGTTGCACATCTTAAAGATGGCGGAAAAATGATGATTACTTTGGCGGGGGCAATGTCAACTGCTGAATTAGGGAAAATTCTTGCTGAAATGATCCGTCAGGATAAAGTAGATTTTATCTCTTGTACCGGGGCGAATCTTGAAGAAGATCTAATGAATTTGGTGGCACATTCTCACTACGAAAGAGTTCCGCATTACAGAGATCTTACGGCTCAGGACGAATGGGCTCTTTTAGAAAGAGGACTGAACAGAGTTACAGATACTTGTATTCCTGAAGAAGAAGCTTTCAGAAGATTGCAGAAACATATCGTTGAGATCTGGAAAGATGCTGAAGCGAAAGGAGAAAGATATTTCCCGCACGAATATATGTACAAAATGATCCTTTCAGGAGTGTTGGAGCAGTATTACGAAATTCCTAGAGAAAACTCTTGGATGATTGCTGCAGCAGAGAAAAACTTGCCAATTGTAGTTCCGGGATGGGAAGATTCAACAATGGGTAACATCTTCACTTCTTACTGTATCAAAGGAGAATTACAGTTTTCTACAATGAAATCAGGTATCGAATATATGGCTTATTTAGCAGATTGGTACACTAAAAACTCAGGTGGAAAAGGAGTAGGATTCTTCCAAATTGGTGGAGGTATCGCAGGAGATTTCCCAATTTGTGTGGTTCCAATGTTGTATCAGGATATGGAAATGCACGACATTCCGTTCTGGTCTTATTTCTGTCAGATCTCGGATTCTACGACGTCTTACGGTTCGTACTCTGGAGCTGTTCCGAATGAGAAAATCACTTGGGGTAAATTAGATATCACAACACCGAAATATATCGTTGAAAGTGATGCAACCATCTGTGCACCTTTAATGTTCTCTTATATTTTAGAAAATTCATAAAGCAGGAAGACAGAAGTCTGAAGCTTGAAGTTATATAAACGTCCAATTTTTGTTGGACGTTTTTTTATTTTTATTAACCACAGATTTTCACAAATTTACACAGATGTTTGTGCTTATTCGTGAAAACTTATTTGTGAAATTTGTGTTTAAATAAACAGCATCAAAGAAAAATACACACAATTAACAAAGAAAATTAGAACACAAACATCTGTGTAAATTTGTGAAAATCTGTGGTCAAAATATTTATAAAAATCAGGGCGTGCCCCTCTCCAAAGCTAAACCCCAATCTCGGGTCGGGCTTCTCCGGGCTCCACTTCGTTTCGGTGCTTTGCACTGCTCCTTTCAGTCGCACCCTCCATATCCCTCACGCAAAACGATCAGTCCAAAGAATTAGTCAGCACGAAATATCGATAAGCCAAAATCCCTTTCTGAACTTTAGTCAGTGTATTCGGATCTTTATCACTCAATTTCGGTAAAATAGCTTTATTGATTTTATTTACGAGTCTAAAAAATGATTTTTTCATAACTTTATATTTTAATGAGAAACACCATTGAGACAAGTAGAGTTCAAAAATGATGCAAAAATAAAAATAAGGTGATCCCAACTTCGTTACTTTGCTGAGTGAAATGCCTTTGCGAACGAAAAATATTTTCAAACATTTCAAAAAAAACTTTGCGATCTTTGCGTTAAAAATAGGTAAGCGTTTCAAAATAAAAACAAAAAAATGGACGAAATATTCAAACAACAAGTCTGGGAAATTACCAAACTCGTTCCCAAAGGAAGAGTAACAAGCTATGGAGCTATTGCAAAAGCAGTCGGCTACCCCAATCATTCCCGTCATGTCGGAAAAGCAATGGGAGGTTGCCCGAAAGATGTTCCGGCTCATCGTGTGATTTCAAGTTCAGGAACCTTATCCGTTCCGGAATTTCAAATAAGATTAGAAGCAGAAGGAATCGAGGTGGAGAATTTCAGAATTAAAAATTTCAAGAGACTATTTTGGAATCCTTTGGACGAATTATAAGACTTTTACAGTTTGGTAAATAAACAGTGAAGGTTTGTTTGTAGAAGAAGTTATTTTGGGTTCTTCTTGCTGAGATTTATGAATCTTGTTTTGATGAGCTTCGATTTTTTGCTGCTTTGCTTAAAATTTTCTTTTTCAAAAAGCATCTTAAAATATCCGAATAAAGCAGGAATCAGAAATGTTACGAACAAACTGCAAATTCCCAAAGCCCAAATGGGCATGTCATCTCTTTTTCCTTGGAAATATTCCCAAATTACCCACGAAAGCACGATGATAAAAAACAGCATAGCGCCTGGAAAAACAATATACATCATAAAGCCCATAACAATTGTCCAGATAAATGAAATGTCGCGATTGAGAGCGTAAAGTGTAATTCCAATAATGGCGATGGTGAAGATGAAAAAGAATACAAGAACAAGAGATACAATCAATTTTTGCTCCCAGAAACTCATGTTTTTGATGTATTTATCTCCTTCTTTATAAGAGACTTTTATGGTTTTTCCAAGCTCGATAGGATGGCTTGCTCCATATCCAATTGATTTTTGAATGGTTTGATTTTTATCATTTTTAAACTCTACAATAGCAATAGGCACCGCATCTGATTCTGAATCTCCATCGGTATAATCATATTTTACCACCTTCGCATCGTATTTTTTCTCAAATAAATAAGCGTAAGCTGATTGACCAACAATTCCGGCTAAAAAAAAGAACATTCCTGAAATAACAAGGGTAGCAAGCATGGGCAAAATAAGTCCGGTTATCGAAATACTTGCTCCTGTTTTTTTCTTTTTGATGACAAGCAGAATGATAATAATGGTAGTAAAAATTAAAGTATACCACATAATTTAAGATTTATTAGCATTAAAGTTTTTCATTTTTGAAACTTCTTTCATAAAATTAATGCATTCCCGTTGATTGAACAGTGTAAATATCGAAACAAAAAACAGGATAATAAGATAAACGAGAGCAAGTTTCAGTTTTTCGGTTTCCAAAAATGCGGAGAAAAAGATAACGGGTATAAATAGTAAAATCGATAATCCATAGGTCAATAAAATGTATTGCACAATGTTTTTTAAGAATGTAATTTTCCTAACAATACTATATAAAACAAAAAGTCCGATGGTAACCACTGGGAAACCAATAGCCAATGATCCCCAAAATTTTCGTGAGTTCACGAAGTCTCCTATAATGCCTAAATCTATGACCATGTCTATTTAAATTTAAAGTTGAACACCGTTATATTCTATTTCTTTCTCTGAAAATTCCAGCATTTTCATTTTTTGATAACTCATTATTTTAGCAAACAATACATCCGGAAAAACTTGAATTCCCGTATTGTATAAATTGATTGAATCGTTAAAATATTCGCGACGGTCGGCAATCATATTTTCCAGATCACTTAGTCTTTTTTGCAGCTCCAAATAAGATTGTGATGCTTTTATTTCAGGATAACTTTCGATAGAAATTAGAAGAGATTTAATTCCTCCGTTAATGCCTTGTGCAATTTTTATTTTATCGTTCGTATTTTCTGATTGTAAATATTGACTTCGAAGTGCAACAAGCTCCTTCAGGGTTGTGTTTTCGTGCAGTGCGGTTGCTTTAACGACACGAACCAAATTGGGAACTTCATCTGCCCGCTGTTTCAGTATAACATCAATATTGGCGAATGCTTTTTCTACGTTATTTCTCAGAATTACAATCTGGTTATAAGATTTTACCAGAAACGAGACAACAGCAACAATCACAATGATAAAAATGAGTAAAGGTATGAGCATTGTTTATTAGTTTTATTTAAAGAAATCAAAAGGATTTTTAGAAAAATTTTCTTTCCAGTTTACCGATTCGAAGATAAGTTTAGTTCCACTGGCTTTTACAGGAATCAATATAATAAAAGCTGAAAAAAGGGCAATACATAATAGAGTAGCGACGGCTTTTAATTTTAAAGGTCTCCATTTATTAGCGAAATTAACCCATTCCAAATGAGCCATCCCGAAAAGCTTTTTATTATCGTCATATCTAAAAATGGTTTTTGCATCTTCATAGAAAGCTTGCCCGATCATCAGAATCTCTGTTTTTTCATCTAAAATATATTCGCGATACCGTAAATTTCCGGTTTCTATTTCTGTGACAGGCCAGAAACTGATCCATTCTATTTTATCAGGAATAACTTCAATACTTCCGGAATCATCCTCCAGTAAAAAATTATTAAAACCTATTTTTCGTTTAATTTCATGATAAGATTTACTTGTTTTTCCGTCGTCATCTCTAGATTCGGTAATTTCGTCTACCGTATAAATATATCCGACGCATTTTGTCGTGCTGTAAGATGAAAATACCGGTTCTATGGCTTTTGCCTTTCCACAAATTTCTGCCAAACCGATGGCAACGCTTTTAATTTTAGAGGTCGGAAGGTTTCTTTGGTAAAAGAAAAATCGATTTTTATTACTGGGTAAAATAGAACCGAGAATGATGATAAAGAAAATGATGAAAATAGAGTAGATCCCAAAATAGAAGAATCCCAAGTAAACGAAAAGGATTCCAAAACCACCTAAAATAATTTTCCAGACAGGCTTTTTCTCTTGTCTTGCTTTTTTGAAAGAATCATAAATGCTTTCTATTCCTTTCGTAATCATAGCGATGATTGCTAATAAAAAAACGGAAATAAAAAGCCCGATGAATATAAATCCTGATTGGTGAGGAAAGAAATAATATCCTAAAGCAATAATCAAAGGATCAATGATAAACATGATCCATGTTGGTCTGATCTTGAGCTCTAGTAATCCTGTCAGAATAACAGTATGAAAAAGTGCAATACCCAAACTGAAAAGCATCAGAAAAGGAAGCATTTGGATCGTAATCTCAAACATTTGTAATTGGTGTGTTTTGCAAATGTAAGATATTTAAAATTACTTAATAATGCTAAAAAAGGCTCAACAATAAAGTGATATAAAAAGTTTCGGGGTCGACTTTGTCGACCCCGAAACCACAATATAATTAATTAAACTATTTTTCCAGTTGTTTATAACTTCTTTGGATGAAGTCTGTAAGATCTTTTCCTTTCAATAAATTTTGAGAAAGTTTGGCCAAATCTAAAGCATGCTTTACCAATCCTTCTTTTTCTTCTGCATTTTCAGTTTTCAAGATCTGGTTGGCAAATTCACTGTTAGAGTTTACAACAAGATTATACATTTCAGGGAAACTGCCCATTCCAAACATTCCGCCGCCGCCGGTTGCCTGCATATCTTTCATTCTTCTCATAAACTCGGGTTGAGTAATGGTGAACGGAGCATCATTGCTGTCTAAATCTTCAAGTTGAACAGTGAATTTTTTATCTTGAACAGCGTCTTCAACATTCTTTTTTAATGATTCTTTTTCAGTTTCATTTAATTTAGAAATATTAGGCTCGTCTTTTTTAATCAGATTATTTACATGATCAGCATCTACTCTTGCAAATGAAATTTTCTCTTTAGAAGTTTCCAGTTTTTGGATCACGTGAGGAATGATATGAGAATCTAAAAGAAGAACTTCATATCCTTTATCTTTCGCAGACTGAATGTAGCTGTGTTGCTCATCAGCATTAGAAGCATAAAGAATGATTAGATTACCGTCTTTATCTGTTTGCGTAGGCTTCAGTTTTTCTTCTAACTCACTCCAAAGGAAATATTTCCCGTCAGTTGTTGGATATAGCGTGAATTTGTCTGCCTTTTCTGCAAATTTCTCTTCAGTTACAATTCCGTATTCGATAACGATTTTAATGTCATTCCATTTTTGTTCGTAATCTGCACGGTTTTCGTTAATTAAAGAAGTCATTTTGTCGGCAACTTTTTTAGTGATGTAAGAAGAAATTTTCTTTACAGCGCCATCAGCCTGAAGGTAAGAACGGGAAACGTTCAATGGAATATCCGGAGAATCAATAACACCACGAAGAAGCATCAAGAAATCTGGAACGATACCTTTTACTTCATCCGTTACGTAAACCTGATTTTGATATAATTGAATTTTATCTTTCTCAATATTTAAATTGTTGCTCAATTTAGGGAAGAATAAAATCCCAGTTAAGTTGAAAGGATAATCTACATTCAAGTGAATATTGAATAAAGGCTCCTCAAACTGCATTGGGTACAGCTCGTGATAGAATGTCATGTAATCTTCACTCGTCAAATCACTTGGAGCAACTGTCCATGCCGGTGTTGGGTTGTTGATGATGTTGTCAATTTCTTCAGTTTCAGCAACTGTATCTTCCGGAGCATCCTCAGGTAGAGGTAACGTGTGCGTTTTTGTTCCGAACTTAATAGGGACAGGCATGAATTTGTTATACTTTAATAACAGTTCACGGATTTTTGCTTCTTCTAAAAATTCTAAAGAATCTTCTGCAATATGAAGAATGATTTCAGTTCCTCTATCTGTTTTATCTGTCGTTTCTTCAAGAGTGAATTCCGGGCTTCCGTCACAGATCCAACGAACTGCTGGTTCATCTTTGTAAGATTTAGTTAAGATTTCCACTTTTTCAGCCACCATAAACGCAGAGTAAAACCCTAGTCCGAAATGACCAATAATTCCTGAATCTTTTGCGGTGTCTTTATATTTTTCCAAGAACTCCTCAGCTCCTGAAAAAGCAACTTGATTGATGTATTTTTCAACTTCTTCTGCAGTCATCCCAATTCCTTGGTCGATGATGCGAAGTGTTTTTTGTTCTTTATCAATTTTCACTTCAAGCTTCGGATTTCCGTACTCTACTTTTGCTTCACCAATACTTGTTAAGTGTTTTAATTTTAAAGTAGCATCCGTTGCATTAGAGATTAGCTCTCTCAAGAATATTTCGTGATCACTGTAAAGAAATTTTTTGATAAGCGGGAAAATGTTTTCCACAGACACATTAATATTTCCTTTAGTCATAATAATTTAGTTTTGATTTGTGTTGTTATTCACAAAAAAAATACCACACGCTAGAAAGTGACAGATTGACATTATTTTTTTTGCTGGAAGCAGGAAGTTTGAGGTAGGAAGTTATGTATTGTCCTTTCATTTCGGAGAAAGCCTCAATCGATCTAATAAATTATAAGGCTTAATTTTTAGCCGGATTAAAGTAGCTATGGCATTTTTGACTTCCTTTTTCCAGCCTTCCTCTTCTAGCAAAATTACAACTGTGTAACATGAATTTGTCAATGAAATGTCTTACTTTTAATCCTTAAATTTTTTTAAAATGAAGTTGAAATGTACAGTTTTTATTCTGCTCATCATGACCAGTTTTATGTATGGACAGAAAAAGCCTTTAGACCATTCTGTTTACGACAGCTGGCAAAATATTGGTGCGAGAAAAATCTCAAATGATGGAAAATGGATTGCCTATTCTGTGGATGCTCAGGAAGGAAATCCCAACCTTTTTTTATATTCGGTTAAAAATAAAACTTCGAAGCAGTTTCCTAGAGGAACGAAAGTAGAATTTACAAATGATTCAAGGTTTGGTGTTTTTCAAATCCGCCCTTTGTATAAAGATATAAAAGCGGTAAAGGACAAAAAATTAAAACAGAATAAGCTAACCAAAGACAGCCTTGCCATCATTGATTTTTCAAGTGGTAAAACGGAGAAAATTCCTAATGTAAAAGGGTTTAAAATCCCGGAAAAAGGAGGTTCTTATGTCGCCTATCTTTTGGAAAATATAAAAGATAAATCTTCGGATGATGCTTCTGATAAAGAAGATGGAGATGAAAAGAAAGAAGATGATAAAAATTCAAAGCCATTACAGTTAGTCGTTCGAAATCTTTTGGATGGGAACAGCACAATCTATGATAATGTTTTTCGCTATGAATTCAGTGAGAATGGGAAACAACTCGTTTTTGTAACCAAGAAACCGGAAAAGAAAACCAAAGATAAAAAGGAAAAGAAAGATTCGGCAGATGATAAATCTGTGGATAAAAAAGTTACGGACAAATCAAAGCCAAAGAAATATGCATTTCAAACCGTACAGGTAGTTAATTTACAAACAGGAGCGGTAAATAAAATTTCTGAGATGGAAGGCGATTTTTCGCAGTTATCTTTTGATGAAGAAGGAAATCAGCTGGCATTTGTAGGTACTTCTTCTGCACAGAATGATTTGGTGAAACTGTATCAGTTGTATTATTTTAATTTAAAAAACAATAAAAAAGAAATTGTAGCCAACGATAATTCGGAAATGAAAAAGAATTGGGTAATTTCTGAAAATCGGTTACCGAAATTCAGCAAAAATGGGAAGCAGCTCTATTTTGGTGTTGCTCCAAAACCTATTGCAAAAGATACCGCGATGATTGCAAACGATCATGCTGTTGTGGATATTTGGAATTATAAAGATGATTATCTGCAAACGGTACAGCTCAAGGAATTAAAAGATGATCTGAAAAAATCTTATGCAGCAGTAATGCAAACGGAAAAACCCAATTTATTCAGAAATATTGATGGAGAAGATTTGGATACTTTAAGATTGGTAAATGAAGGAAATGCTGAATTTGCGCTGGGTATTACCAGTTTAAATAACCGTGTTTCTTCGCAATGGGAGGGTTCAACAAAGAAAACATATTTCCTTATCGATAATAAAACTGGGGAAAGAACAGAAATCATTCACAATCTTAATGGCTCGGTCGCTGTATCGCCGCTAGGTAAATTCGTTGTGATTTTTGACAGAGAAAAGGGAAAGTGGTTCAGCTATAATGTGAAGACAAAGCAAACGCTTCCTTTGAATGGCGAATTATCAGTTTCTTTCGTAGATGAAGAGTTTGATATGCCAGATTTTCCAGACCCTTATGGGATCGCATCCTGGACGGATAATGATGAATCTGTGATTATTAAAGACCGTTACGATCTTTGGGAGTTTTTCCTGAACGGTTCAAAAAAGCCAAGAAATATCACAAATGGATTTGGACGTAAAAATAAAATAACATTTGATACTTACGATTTAGATAAAGATATTAAAAGTTTAAACCGAAAATCTTCTATTTATTTATCGGCTTTTGATAATACATCCAAAGCGAACGGAATTTTTAAAACATCTATTCATTCGAATACTGATCCTATAAAGATTCAAATGGAAAACGTTTGGGGATACCGTAGCCTTCAAAAAGCAAAAAATGCGGAAGAATATATTTTAATGAAAGAATCATATACCGATTCTCCAAATATTTTTGCAACATCAGATTTCTCGAAGCAGGACAAGCTGAGTGATACAAATCCTCAACAAAAGTTTTATAATTGGGGAACCGACGAATTGGTAAACTGGACAACCCCAAAAGGAAATTCATCTACAGGAGTTTTATACAAACCGGAAAATTTTGATCCGAATAAAAAATATCCCATGATTGTCTATTTCTATGAAAAACTTTCTGATAATCTGAATCGTTATATAGCTCCGGCTCCAACACCTTCAAGATTAAATATTTCTTATTTTGTGAGCAACGGATATTTGGTTTTTACTCCTGATATTTCATATATCGATGGTTTTCCCGGAGAATCTGCGATGGAATATATCAATTCGGGAGTTGAAAAACTAAAGCAAAATTCTTGGGTGAATGGAACTAAAATAGGAATTCAGGGACAAAGCTGGGGAGGTTATCAGGTGGCTTATCTTATTGCTCATACCAATATGTATGCAGCCGCATGGAGTGGCGCTCCTGTTGTAAATATGACTTCTGCATACGGAGGCATCCGATGGAGTTCTGGAATGAACCGTCAGTTTCAGTATGAAAAATCACAGAGTAGATTAGGGAAAAATCTATGGGAAGCACCGGATCTTTATATTAAAAATTCACCGCTTTTTACGATTGATAAAGTGAAAACTCCGGTAGTCATTATGAGTAATGATAAAGATGGGGCAGTGCCTTGGTATCAGGGAATTGAAATGTTTACCGCATTACGCCGTCTGGGGAAACAGGTTTGGCTTCTGAATTATAATGGCGACGATCATAATCTTATAAAACGTCAGAACAGAAAAGATATCCAAATCCGTGAACAGCAGTTTTTCGATTATTATCTTAAAGGTGCCAAGGCTCCGGCTTGGATGACCAAAGGTGTTCCTGCCACACAAAAAGGAAAAGATTGGGGATTTGAGCTAACAGACGAGAAACCTTAATATTCATAAATAAGAATCGGCGGCACCTTGGGTGCCGCCGATTTTGTTAAATATATCTTTAGAAATTACTGCTTTTTAATAGCAATTTCTTCTTTAATCTTATTTTCTAATTCCTCAGAAAGTTCAGGATTGTCTTTCAATAGATCTCTTACCGCATCACGACCTTGTCCCAGTTTAGTTTCGCCGTAGCTGAACCAAGAACCGCTTTTCTTCACAATTCCCATATCTACTGCAGCATCAAGGATTTCTCCTGTTTTAGAAACACCTTCACCATACATGATGTCGAATTCTGCCATTTTGAAAGGTGGAGCTACTTTGTTTTTCACAATTTTCACTTTTACACGGCTTCCTACAGCTTCATCACCATTTTTAATAGGCGCACTTGCTTTTCTGATGTCTACTCTTACAGAAGCATAGAATTTCAATGCATTACCACCCGTTGTCGTTTCAGGGTTTCCGAACATTACACCGATTTTTTCTCTCAACTGGTTGATGAAAATTACCGTACATTTTGTTCTAGAAATAGTTGCAGTCAATTTTCTCAAAGCCTGAGACATCAATCTTGCATGAAGACCCATTTTAGAATCTCCCATTTCACCTTCAATCTCCGCTTTTGGAGTCAATGCAGCAACTGAGTCAATTACTACAATGTCAATTGCTCCTGAACGGATCAAGTTGTCGGCAATTTCCAAAGCTTGCTCACCGTTGTCCGGTTGAGAAATGATTAAGTTTTCAAGATCAATTCCTAATTTTCCTGCATAACCTCTGTCGAAAGCGTGCTCTGCATCAATAAATGCAGCAATTCCACCTGCTTTCTGAGCTTCTGCGATCGCGTGAAGCGTTAAAGTTGTTTTACCTGAAGATTCAGGTCCGTAGATCTCAATGATTCTTCCTCTTGGATATCCGCCAACGCCTAAAGCGATGTCTAATCCTAAAGATCCTGAAGGAATAACTTCGATAGTAGTGTCGATTGCACTATCTCCCAACGTCATTACAGTCCCTTTTCCGTATGTTTTATCTAGCTTGTCAAGCACTAATGCAAGTGCTTTTTTCTTATCGTCTATGTTGCTCATCTGTTGTTAAAATAATTGCTCAAAAATAGTGAATTTTACCGTCAAAAACTAATATTATTTGTTACTGAGAATTGATTTTATAGTTAAAAAATGATAAAATTTAATAGGTTATATGGTTCAGAACGAATTGAATGTAGCATTAAAATCGTGTTGTTTATTCAGTGGTGAAAGTTGAAAATATTTTTATTGCTTAAATTCTCTTTCATGTTATTAAATTAACCACAAAGCTTGTCATTCTGTAGGAATTTAAGTTTATTTTGTAGATATAGAATCGGAAAAATCTTTGTTTAGATTCCTTTGAATGACAAATATTATGTTTATTTAGTAGTGAAGTTATACTTAGGAAGAACGACAAAATTTCCTTGGTGGCTGAGGTTCTCGAAGCCACAATCCCTGAAATCCTAGCCCCGATTGCAGTGAAAATCCTTTTTTGAAAAAAAAGATTGTAACGAAAAGCGGGAAATAGCTCCTAAAAAAAATTAATGAAAATTAGAATTTTTCGTAACCCTCAAATAGTCTTCCAATACTTTCAATTGAGCTTTGTTACCTCTTTTAATTCTGGTATTTCGATTGACCAAATTGTCATAAATTTTATTAATGATAATTTTAGTATTCGGAAATAATTTTCTGTTGGAAACATCTGGAATGTGCAATCTCCTGCAAACATCATCATCCAATAAAAACCATGTACAGCAAATGTGTAAATAGCGTAAATTTTTTCGTTGAAATTTAAATTTCAGAATAGGATTTTCCAAAGATTCATTTAAAAGAGAATGAGCTAATAAGGCAGAATCTTTATCGGCTGGTGGCTGGACGGAAGTCCATAAATAAAAATATTCCGTAGCCTGTTTTTTATCGTCCGGTAAAAGATTTTCGGGGATGCCTAATAGATATCCGACATATTTCCAAAGGTGAAAAAGTCCTTTTTCTTCTTCAACGGAAAATGTGTTTCCTAATTTTTTAAGACTGTGAAGAAAAACCAGACTGAAACCGATATAAGTCGCCATCATATCCCATGAATTGATGGGTTCACCCCAATTTTCAGTATCCCATTCTTTGTAATGTTTTTTAATGGAAAGTCTTGCGTAAGAATGAATTAATCTTGTTTTGATGGCGAATTCGTAACCTTTTGCGTGAATTTCCAAAGCGTTGTATCGGGTTGCATTTACCCAAAAATCCAATGTTTCAGAAAGTCGTTTTACAGCACCTTTCTTTAAAGCTTCAGTTGCAATTAATGGCTTGTTGAGATAAGCATAATCGTAACCTCCAATTAAGCAGTAATCTCTCAGAGAAATTAAAGAATCCAGATTGCTTCTCATACAAAGTTCAGCACCACTTTTCAGCAAGTCATAATTAAGCCACTCAGGAACATGTTGAGTTTGTGAAAACAATTTTTTTACACTTTTGGGAACGTCGTCGTTTTCTGAAACTCCATTTCGAATGTAGCCTTCAATTTCTTTCGAACCTTCACTGAATTTTTTAGTCAGATAAACGTCTTTTACAACTTCATCCCCGATTTCATCGACGTGATAAAAATAAGGAGCAAATTTTTCAAAATCTTTAAAACTCACTTCTGCTCCGGTAAAATCAGTAAGTTGTTTGCCGTTGCCTTTTATCCAAAAGTCTTTAAAATGTTGAGAATCCTTGAAACGAGGTTGTAAAATTGCTTTTTCCATTGAATATAAAAATACAAGTTTTAAGCCGAAATTCCCTGGT
The DNA here is from genome assembly GCF_058795655.1 of Chryseobacterium sp. GW823-FHT05E08. Lineage (NCBI taxonomy): Bacteria > Pseudomonadati > Bacteroidota > Flavobacteriia > Flavobacteriales > Weeksellaceae > Chryseobacterium > Chryseobacterium sp. GW823-FHT05E08. The sequence continues at coordinate 443,877 of NZ_JBXAHY010000004.1, forward strand.
GAGATTTATCAGGATTTAAAAGTGAATATATAATGGTGAATTCGCTTTCCTTGTGAATTTTTGATAGGATTAATTCACAATTGATTATTCACAATTGACATCAAACAAGTCCCCATTCAAAAGCTTTTTTTACGAGTTCTTTGCTATTTCTGGAGTTTGTTTTTGCTAAAATATTCCTTCGGTGTGTTCGTACTGTATGTTCAGATAAGATCAACATTTTGGATATTTCAGCTCCGGAATATCCTTTGGCAATGAGGGAAATTACTTCGGTTTCTCTTTTGGTTAAATTCATGCAGGAATGCTGAGGTAATAACTGATTTTCAATTTTCATTTGATGAAAATCATTTCTCGGACCTATTCCCGAAACCAAAACAGTGTACGGATTTTGGGTAGTGATATGATGAATATTTGTATGAATGTTAATGGATTGTATAAGATGTCCGTTCTCGTCTTCTAACGTCGGAATTGCCTGATGATGAAATAATTCATAATTCCCATTGGCCGTTTTCATCCTGAAACAATAGCTCGCTTTCGTGAACAGTTGATGATCCAGACCAATTTCCAGCATTTTTTCAATAACCATTTGCTCTGCTTTCATAACAAACGGAATGTCGTCAGGGTGGGTGAGGTCTATCACTTCTTTTAAATTTTCCGGATATTTTTTTAAGCCATGAAGCTGTAAAATATTTTCATGATGATGAGAAAGTGTACTGTTGGTAAGGTTTAATACATAATAATAGAACTTTCCGATAGCGAACATTTCACCAATGATTCTTTCTATAGGAGGTCTTTGCAGGGTTTTATTATCGTTTCTCCTGATGCCTGGATAGCTATTCCATATTTCAATTAAAGGGTGTTCTTTCTCCGAGTTCTGCATGATTCAGTTTTGCTTAAAAATAGTTAAAATTTTCTTAAAAATACCTCAAAAGGGGGATTTTTTTATCGAGATAAAATTCTAAACTTTGTGTAGTTAATAACCATGAAAACTTTCTTTAAACTGTTTAGCTTTACAGTTGAATATTTCTTAACTTACTCTTGGTCTAGAAAAAATTTAATCAAACAATAAAAAATTAGAAATATGCTGTTTGCAGAGAACAGTATCCTAATGATAAAGTTTAAAATTTTCGTTAGCTGTTGAAAAGGATAAACTAAAAACCTCTCAAATTTTTTTGGGAGGTATTTTTTTGTTTTAAAACTAATTTATTTCGTAGGAAATATTATTTTCATTGAAAAATTCAACTAACGCTTCTTTGTTTTTTATGGAGAAGGATCTTTTCTTTCCGTTTTTTAATTGTAAAAATACGATGTCGTTACTTCCCATAATAAAGGATTTTCCATATTTTTTTGAAAGCCTAATTCCCCAACCTCCAAAATCGAAAAGAGGATTGGCTTTTACAATTTGGATTTCATTAATATCGCTCCATTCTAATTTTTTTGATGTAAAGGTGAAAGGGAATAAGCTGTATTCAAAATAATTTTTATTGAGATTTAATTTTAAAATAGAAAAAGTGAAAAGTAAAACAAGAGGAACGGTGATGTAGACTATAATCATATCAAATTCTCCATTTTTTCTAAGAATCAAGGTCGTTACAATTAACTGAAAGATAAGTAGCATTACAATAAATATCGGAAAACGAGATTTTTCCTGAAAAGTTTTTGAGCTCATTTGTGTATGTTTATTTCAAAAATACAAAATTCTGAAAACAAAAAAAGCCTTCCAATCGGAAGGCTTTATATATTGCTAATTAATTATTTCTAATTATAAAGAAGCAGCGTGTACAAGCATATCAACTAACTTGTTTGAATAACCCATTTCGTTGTCATACCAAGAAACAAGTTTTACAAAGTTAGGAGAAAGCATGATACCAGCGTCTTTGTCGAAGATTGAAGTTCTCTTGTCTCCGATGAAGTCCTGAGAAACTACAGCATCTTCAGTATATCCAAGAATACCTTTCAATTCACCTTCAGAAGCAGCTTTAATAGCAGCACAGATCTCTTCGTAAGAAGTAGCTTTTTCTAATCTTACAGTAAGGTCAACTACAGAAACGTCAACAGTTGGTACTCTGAAAGACATACCTGTTAATTTTCCGTTCAATGAAGGGATTACTTTTCCTACCGCTTTAGCAGCACCTGTAGAAGAAGGGATAATATTGTTTAGAGCAGCTCTACCACCTCTCCAGTCTTTCGCAGAAGGACCGTCAACAGTTTTTTGAGTTGCAGTTGTAGCGTGTACAGTTGTCATCAAACCTTCTACGATTCCGAAGTTATCGTGGATAACTTTAGCCAAAGGAGCTAAACAGTTAGTTGTACAAGATGCATTTGATAAGATTTTGATATCGTCTGTAAGTTCAGTGTGGTTTACACCCATTACAAACATTGGAGTATCATCTTTAGAAGGAGCAGAAAGGATTACTTTTTTTGCACCAGCGTTGATGTGAGCCTGAGCAGAATCTTTAGACAAGAATAAACCTGTAGATTCTACAATATAATCAGCACCAATTTCATTCCATTTTAGGTTATTCGGGTCTCTCTCAGCAGTTACTCTGATTCTTTTACCGTTTACCACAAGATCGTTACCTTCTACAGATACCTCTCCCGGGAAAATTCCGTGTACAGAATCATATTTTAACATGTAAGCCATGTATGTAGCATCGATAAGGTCATTGATTCCTACAACTTCGATGTTGCTTCTTTCAGTCATTGCTCTGAAAACAAGACGTCCAATTCTACCAAACCCGTTGATACCTACTTTAATTGTTGACATAATAGTTTGTTTTAAATTATAAAATATTAGATTGCTAAAATTTCTGAAATCAATAATAGATCTTTGTTGATTTCGTTATGTTTCTTAATGGCTTCTTCGATCGGTGTATATACCATATCGTTGGAACGCATTCCGGCCATTACGTTTGTTTTTCCTTCCATTAATCCAACGACGGCTCCGTAACCCAATCTGCTCGCCAGCACTCTGTCTGCGCAGCTTGGTGATCCTCCTCTCTGGATGTGTCCTAGAATAGCAACACGAATGTCATATTCCGGGAATTCCTGCTTTGTCTGTTCTGCAAGTTCGTAGATGTTGGCTAATTTTTCGCCCTCAGCTACCACAACAATACTTGAAGCCTTTCCTGTTTTTTCAGCATTTCTGAATGTTGCAAAAAGCTCATCCATACTGTCTTTTTTCTCAGGAATCAAAATATCCAAAGCACCTGTTGCTAATCCACTATTCAAAGCAATAAAGCCGGCATCACGACCCATCACCTCAACAAAGAAAACTCTGTTGTGGGAAGTTGCCGTATCACGGATCTTATCAATTGCTTCCATTGCGGTATTCAAGGCAGTGTCGTAACCAATCGTGTTATCAGTCCCGAAAATATCATTGTCGATAGTTCCCGGCACACCAATTACTCTGATCCCAAATTCTTCATTAAAGATCTTTGCTCCTGTGAAAGTTCCGTCTCCACCGATACAAACCAATGCATCAACACCGTATTTTACACAGTTTTCATAGGCTTTCTGACGGCCTTCTTTGGTTCTAAATTCCTTGGATCTGGCAGACTTCAAAATAGTTCCGCCTTGGTTGATTATATTTTTTACGGAACGAGGTCCCATTTTCAGGAATTCGTCGTGAATAAGACCATTATAGCCCTCTCTTACTCCGTAACATTCTATATTATAATAATTTGCGGTCCTTACCACCGCTCTTAATGCTGCATTCATACCCGGAGAATCACCTCCAGAAGTAAGAACTGCAATTTTTTTTACAGCACTCTCTTTCATCTAGTAAAAAATTTCGAACACAAATCTACAAAAACAAGTTCAGATTATCGTAGTAACTTCATAAGACTTTTGAATATAAATTATTAAAAATGTCTAAAATTTGTTGGTTTAAAAATATATCTCGCAGTTTTAGATTCGGAAGCATTAAATCAAACTCATATTAAGATGAAATATTTTCACTAAAAAAGGATTGGATAACAGGTGAATCGATTGAGCAATAGCTAAAAGCTAGCTGATTAAAATAATATTTTCAAACATCTGTGCAAATTTGTGTAATCTGTGGGAGAAAAAAACTGGACTATATAGTAAAATAAAAAATCAATTCTTCTCCGTCAAATACTTCCAATACCTCCTCGGAACATGCTGAATATGCAACTTCAAATTTTTCCTTTCCACAATATTAGTCTTCGTAAAATATCGTTGCCAAAGCTTTTGATATTGAGTTTCTTCATCATGAAACTTCTGTTGATATTTATTTAAGTCTAATTTTTCGTCAGAATAAAAGAAATCGCAGTTTTCCAAGTCGTAAAGAATTCCATAATTTCTTTTCAAGTCGTAAATCATCCATTTTTGATCTTGGTAACGGTCTTTAAAATGCTTTCGAATTAAAGGAAGTACATTAAAATCAGGATCTATTTTAGCGAAAAAAACTTCATCCTGCATTTTTTCAAAACGTACAAATGCGGTCATTCTATGTCTTTCTCGACTGACGGATTTGCAGATTTTAGATATTTTCAAGATTTCATTATCTGCATAGTTTTGTAGAATATTTTTATCTGGATGCTGTATTGATTGTTTTACAGCAGATAAAATAAGCTGTTCCAACTCCAAATCCTCGGATAAATAAACTTTCAACAATTCATGAATCCCGGATTTGCCGATATTTTGCTCTAATTTATTTAAAACTCTTTCTGCTTTTTCAGTTTGAGTAATAACCTCATGAATCTCTGCAAAAATATTTTCCTGATAAAACCTTTCTCGACTTATAATTTCCACATCTTTATAACGATATTCGAAAACTTCAAATATCGCGGTAAAAAGTCCGTCGAAACTTCCGTCGTAGAGTAGGGTAGTCATTTTGAGTTGGAGAGTTATAGGGTTTGAGTTTTAGTGTGAATTTATTTGGTATTTAAGTCACAGAATTATTAGTGAAATTCGTGAAAAATATTCGTGAAATTTGTGTTTAAAAAGTTTAAAATAAAGTCAACTGCTGCGAAAACTGATTCTGAAATTTAGACGTACTTCCTCCAATTAATAGTTTTCTGAGATTAATATCAGTCAAATGTCTCAAATGAATATTTCCTGCAGTAAAATCGATAAAATATTTGGCACGGTTTACAGCTGCTCCCAATTTTTTCAAATGTTCTATTGTCAAAACCTGAAAACGTCTTGCACTCACAATTTTCTGAGCCGTTTTTACTCCAATCCCGGGAATTCTTAAAATCATTTGATAATCCGCAGTTTGTAGATTAATAGGAAATTGATGCAAATGTCTTAATGCCCAACTCAATTTCGGGTCAACTTCCAAATCAAGAAACGGCATATTTGGATCTAAAATTTCTTCAGCTTTAAAACCATAAAAACGCATCAGCCAATCCGATTGATACAAACGGTTTTCACGAAGCATCGGAACTGCTGTGGTTAAAGAAGGCAATCTTTTATCTTCCAAAACAGGAACATAACCGGAATAATAAACTCTTTTTAGATTAAAATTTTTATAAAAATGATCGGCAACTTTAATGATTTGTAAATCATTTTCATTGGTTGCGCCAACAATCATTTGAGTAGATTGTCCGGCAGGCGCAAACTTCGGAACTTTTCTGAAAATTTTCTTTTCATCTTTATATTGAGCAATCCCGTTCTGAATATATTTCATCGGATTGAGCATATCCTGTCGATTTTTTTCAGGAGCCAATAATTTCAAGCCGCTTTCTGTTGGAATTTCAATATTAATAGATAATCTGTCGGCATACAAAGCAGCTTCCTGCATCAATTCGTCACTTGCACCGGGAATCGACTTTAAATGAATATATCCGTTAAAATTTTCTTCAAGACGTAATTTTTTCGCAACACGAACCAAACGTTCCATTGTAGTGTCGGCATTTTTGAAAATACCTGAACTTAAAAATAATCCTTCAATATAATTTCTGCGGTAAAAATTTATCGTTAAATCAACCACTTCATCAACTGTAAAACCAGCTCTTTTTATATCATTCGAACTTCTGGAAACACAGTAAGCACAGTCGTAAATACAGTGATTGGTTAAAAGAATTTTGAGAAGAGAGACGCATCGTCCGTCTTCCGTATAGGTATGACAAATTCCGCTTGCGGAACTGTCTCCTAAAGCGCCTTTCTTGTTCTTTCTCGACCCTCCGCTGGATGAGCATGAAACATCATATTTCGCTGCATCGGCAAGGATTTCGAGTTTTTCTTTCAGACGGTCAAAATTCATTTTTTTATTTTATTTTTACCACAAAAGCCACAAAAGATTTTAAGTTTAAATAAAAGTTCACAGAAGAAAAAATCAAAGATTTTTAAGAATCTTATGTTTACTTTTTTACAATCATGTATTTCTCTATGATGGAAAAGCTTTTGTTACTTTTGTGGTTTAAAAGTTCGGTTTTTTGTTCAAATGTAGTTCCAAAATTGATAAATGTCAATCTTTTTTCATGGAAGTTATCAACATATTACAGAGACAAAATTAGTATATTTACGGTCATCAATTTATGCGTTGAATCGTAAAATCGCGATTTTTCATCCATATAATAAGAAATAAAAATCTACCCATATGAACCATAAACCCGTTGAAGGTTTTTCCAAATTAACAAAGCAAGGAAAAATCGACTGGCTTGTCACAGAATATCTTGAAGGAAACGAAGAATATCAAAATATATTAAAACAATATTGGAACGAAAATGCTGATCTTCAGAAACTTCACGATGAGTTTTCTGAAAACACGATCTCCAATTTTTATATGCCTTACGGAATTGCACCCAATTTCTTGATCGACGGAAAATTATTCGCTCTTCCGATGGCTGTTGAAGAAAGTTCTGTGGTCGCGGCGGCTTCAAAGGCAGCAAAATTCTGGATTGATAAAGGTGGTTTTAAAACAACGATCATCAATACTGAAAAATTAGGTCACACGCACTTTATATTTAATGTTGAATCTCATAAACTGCTTAATTTTTTTAACTTCAATTTAAAGAAAAAACTGATTGAAGCGACCAATGACATTACGGCAAACATGAGAAATCGTGGTGGTGGAATTTTAGATATAAAATTGATTGACAAAACTGCTGAAATGCCCAATTATTACCAGCTTAAAGCAAGTTTTGATACGGTAGATTCAATGGGTGCGAATTTTATTAATTCTTGCCTTGAGCAGTTTGGAAAAACGCTAAAACAGGAAGTGGCCACAAGCGAATCTTTCACACAGGAAGAAAAAAATACATTACAGATTGTGATGAATATTCTTTCCAATTTTACACCTGATTGTATCGTAAGAGCTGAGGTTTCTTGTAAAATTGAAGATTTAAAAGACGATAGTGGAATTTCTAATGAAGAGTTTGCTAGAAAATTCAAACAAGCGGTTACGATTGCTGAAATTGAACCTTTCCGCGCGACAACTCACAATAAAGGCGTAATGAATGGAGTAGACGCTGTGGTAATTGCGACAGGAAATGATTTCAGAGCAACAGAAGCTTGTGCGCACGCATACGCAGCGAGAGACGGACAATACAGATCGTTAACGCATTGTACAACCGACAACGGAATTTTCAGATTTTGGATTGATCTTCCGATTTCTGTGGGAGTTGTGGGAGGTTTAACGAATCTTCATCCTTTGGTAAAATTCTCTTTAGCTTTACTTGGAAAGCCTTCTGCTCAGGAATTAATGAGTATTTTGGCGGTTTCCGGTTTGGCTCAAAACTTTGGGGCATTACGTTCTTTGGTGACAACGGGGATTCAAAAAGGTCATATGAAAATGCATTTATTCAACATTCTGAACCAAATGGGAGCTACGGAAGAAGAAAAGCAACATTTTGTGACATATTTTAAAGATAAAACAGTTACGCACCACGAAGTTATCAACGAATTTAACAGATTAAGAAATAAATAATGCTGCAAATTGCTTTACCAATCCTGTTTATCATATTTGGAATATTTTTAAAGAAAACAAACAATCCGGGTTTTAGAAGTTCAAAGAAATTTGCTATTATGTTTATTATTTTGGGGATTTCTACTTTGGTAGCCAGATTTATTACGCTCTATTTAAAATCTAAGTAATGAGAAGTAAAATTTTATTCTTTTTGCTTCTTTCAGGTTTAAGTTTTTCACAACAGAAAAGTTTGAAAATAACTGATTTAAAACCGAAGACTGAAGATTCTGTTTTTCCGTTGGTTTCTTATTCTGAAAACCCTAGAGTTGAAAACAAAATCAATACTTTCTTGCAGGTTGATCAATTAGAATATATTCCGGGAGCAGAAGGAAATCCTTTTAACCTGGTTTCAGCGGGAAAAACTTCATATTCCAATTACGTTTATTTTTACAGTTGGGAGAAATTAGAAACACCTAAAAATATTTTAAGTATTGCATTAGACGGTGAAGCTTCCGGAGCTTATCCTGAAAGTTTTTCAATCTGGAAGAATTTTGATTTGAGGACGGGAAATTTTATTAATGCTAAAGATTTATTTCAAGCCAATTCAATAAAAACAGTTGAAAATTTAATTCAGAAACAGGTAAAGAAAGAGGTTAATGATTTTCTTTCACAATTAAAATCAGAGAAAAATCCTTCAGAAGAGGTTTTGGATCAGATTGCCATTTATGAAGAATGTTTTACGGCATTTACTTTAGAAGATATCGGATATTATTTCGGAAAGGATAAAATAAGATTTATTGCAGGAAGATGTTCTAATCATGCAATGAGAGCATTGGATGAGCTGGACAGTCACGTTGTTGAATTTCCTTACAAAGAACTGGATAAATATTGGAACCCTTACGCGAAAAATTTGTTGTCAGGCTTGGAGCAAATTGATAAAACAAGTCTTAGCAATAAACTATATAAAGGAAAAATTGATGGAAAGTATCCTATTACAGTTTTAATCAAAAAGATCTATGATGATGGTAGTTTTTCTGCCGTTTATTGGTATGATAAAAATAAAAAACTAATCGAGTGGAATGGGAAGATACAAGGAAATCATATTGCACTTGTAGAAAGCGATTATTATAGTGAAGAAGCCAGGCAATGGATGCTGAGAGGTTTGATAGAAGCAGATCTGAAAGGCAATAAGATCATAGGAACCTGGCAGGATCATAAAACGAAAAAATATTTAAATCTAGAATTAGAAGAATTATAAAAATGAAAACAATAACTTTAGTCTTTGGTGCTGTTTACGGCATGTTGTCAGTGATTTTAGGTGCATTCGGCGCGCACGCTTTAAAGAAAATATTATCTGTGGAAAGACTGGAAAGTTTTGAAACTGGAGTAAGATATCAAATGTATGCTGCTTTCTTTTTATTGATCGTTGGATACATTTTAAAGTTTGAAACTTCATCAGAAAAATGGGTGTCTATTTTGATGATTGCAGGAACGATGTTGTTTTCGTTCAGTATTTATTTCTTGAGTATGCAAGATTATTTAGGAGCAAACTTGAAATTTTTAGGACCAATCACACCGCTTGGAGGTTTATTGATGATCATAAGCTGGGGAATGCTGATTGTTTATTTTGCTAAGAATAGAATTTAATCAAAAAAGTAAATCTGCGATATTTTGTGTAGATTGTTTGCAGAAAAATAAAACCATGAATCATCGCTTTTTATTATTTTTTATTTCGTTTATGATCTCTTCTGTAAGTGTTCAGAAAATGAATGCACAGGAGAAGAAACCATTAATGAATGGAAATATTTTAACTGAAGTAAAAAATATACAAAAACGTTTTTCCGATAGTGTTAAACGGTATGATTACAAAAAAGATGAGGTTTTATATAGTCAAAAGTATCGACTTTTTTACAGTGAAAAATTAAACAGTCTAAAAAATCTGTACCAAAAAGTCTATGACAAAGAGACGATGATCGGAAAGATAGATCCCAATATTTCATTTAAAACAGCAAGCGGGATTCAGACCGAAAATAATGTGCCTCCAGCAGTAGGAAGTAGGCCAGCTGAGGAAGTGAAAAATGCTCCTATTGATATTAGTCAAGTTGAAAATTTCCAACAGCTTGGAGAGTTGAAAAAACGCTTAACAGCTGATTTTCCTGTTCGTTTAATAGAAGATCTTGACGGAGGAACCTATCGTTGTAATTTGAATTTTGTAATTGATATCGATGGAAAATTCAAAAACGTGAAGTATAAAGGAGCATCTGATACAGAATTTGGTATCATCAGTGCATTATTCCTTTATGCGATTGGCGGCTTGGAAAAGCCTTTGCTGTATAATCAAAAACCAATTGTGCAAAACTTTGCACAGCCAATTGTGTTAAGATTTGAATAAATAATAGCTGATTAAAGCATTAAAACAAATGATGAGATTCTTTTAATGTCTAAAAATAAATTAAAATGAAAATCAATAGAAGAAGGCGAATTATCAAAACATTTGATCTCTTGGATCAACCCATCAGATTTAATCCGTTTGTGTTTAGTCGAACCTTTTTTATGTGGGCTTTTACAGGTCTTGTCGGTGGAGTTATTGCCGGATTATATTGGATCGTTCTTGAACATTTCACCGAATTTTTAGCAGAATTTCAAGGTTGGATGGTGATTCCGACGATGGCGATTTGTGGATTATTGGCCGGTTTGGTGATTCACTTTATCGGTGATCCGGGAGAAATTCATTTGATTGTTAATAATATCAGATTTAACAAAGGAAAATTAGAACCGAAAAATAATCCTTCCATGATTTTGTCGTCCCTTTTTTGTGTGGCATCGGGAGGGAGTTTAGGTCCTGAAGCACCTTTGGTTCAGGTGACAGGTTCTACAGGAACTTGGCTTGGGAAAATTTTCAGATTGAAAGGTGAGGAATTGCGTTCTTTGAGTATCGCAGGAATGGCATCCGGTTTTACGGCGCTGTTTGGCGCTCCACTTGGAGGAAGTCTTTTTTCATTAGAAATTTTGCATCATAAACACGCCGTTGAATATTACAAAGCCATTATTCCAGCTTTGGTGGCGAGCTGTTTCAGTTATCTGATGTTTGCTTTGATCATCCATTTGGGGATCGGGGCGACTTGGGATTTGAAGGCCTATCATTACACAGGAGTTTACGATTTTGCCTATGCAACCGCTTTTGGAATTGTAGGAACTTTATTTGGCTGGATCTTTATTTTTGTCGTAAAATTTTTCAAGAAAGTTTTTGAATACAGAAATTTACCAATTTACATTAAAACATTCGTGGGCGGAGTTATTTTGGGAATTATTGCTTTCTATTTTCCGATCACGAGATATTTCGGGCACAATGAGATCAATCAGATCATCAACGGAAATTTTGCATTAAACTTTTTAATTTTAATCTTAATTTTTAAAATATTAGCCATTGCAATCACCGTAACTTCGGGTTGGAGAGGTGGTTTCATCATTCCGCTTTTCTTTGTGGGAACAACATTGGGGTTGATTATCCATAATTTATTTCCTACCGTCGATACAACATTAGCAATTGTAAGTTGTATGGCTGCAATTAATGCTTGTGTAACGAGAACTCCGATGAGTACAACCATTATTTTAGGAACTTTGACGGGGTTTACATACTTTGTTCCGATACTTTTTGCAAGTTTAACGGGATATTTTCTGGCTCCGAGAATTCCATTTATTGGATCACAGTCTGAAAAATTAACTGAAGAATAAGGCAAATTTGGTAGATATGTTAAAAATCAAGTTCATTACGCTTTAATTTTTAAGTCAATAAACTTGAACTTCCATGTCTTTTTAGTAAATTTGTCAACCTTTAAAATTTAAAATAAAATAATAAAAATAATATGAATCTTCACGAGTATCAATCAAAAGAGATTTTATCAAAGTACGGAGTTGCTATCCAACGTGGTTTCGTAGCGAACAATGTAGAAGAAGCTGTAGCAGCTGCTGAAAAATTGACTGCTGAAACTGGGGCGCAAGCTTGGGTTGTAAAAGCACAAATTCACGCAGGTGGTCGTGGTAAAGGTGGTGGTGTAAAGTTCTCTCCAAACATGGATAAACTTAAAGAAAACGCTCAAAACATTATCGGAATGCAGTTGGTTACTCCACAAACTTCTGCTGAAGGTAAAAAAGTACACTCTGTTTTGGTTGCAGAAGATGTTTATTATCCGGGAGAAACTGAAACTAAAGAATTTTATGTTTCTATTCTTTTAGACAGAGCTGAAGGTAAAAATACAATCGTATATTCTACTGAAGGTGGGATGGACATTGAGCACGTTGCTGAAGTAACTCCTCATTTGATCCACAAAGAAATCATTGATCCTGCTTTAGGTCTTCAAGGTTTCCAGGCTAGAAAAATTGCTTTCAACTTAGGTCTTGAAGGAAATGCATTCAAAGAATTCACAAAATTCATTGCATCTCTTTACAATGCTTATACAGGAATTGATGCTTCTCTTTTCGAGATCAACCCTGTGTTGAAAACTTCAGATAACAAAATTATCGCTGTAGATGCTAAAGTAACTTTAGATGGTAACGCATTGTTCCGTCACAAAGATCTTGAAGCATTGAGAGATACAAGAGAAGAAGATCCAATGGATGTTGAAGCTGGTGAAGCTGGTCTTAACTTCGTAAAACTAGACGGTAACGTTGCTTGTATGGTAAATGGAGCTGGTCTTGCAATGGCAACGATGGATATCATCAAATTATCTGGTGGTAGCCCTGCTAACTTCTTGGACGTTGGAGGTACTGCTGATGCTCAGAGAGTACAGACTGCTTTCGGAATCATCTTGAGAGATCCAAACGTAAAAGCAATCTTGATCAACATTTTCGGAGGTATCGTAAGATGTGACAGAGTTGCTCAAGGTGTTGTAGATGCTTACAGAGCAATGGGTAGCCTTCCGGTTCCATTGATCGTAAGATTACAAGGAACTAATGCTGTTGAAGCTAAAAAATTAATTGACGAGTCAGGTCTTCCTGTACATTCTGCAATTACTTTAGAAGAAGCTGCAAACAAAGTAAAAGAAGTTTTAGCTTAAGACTAAAATTTTTATATAAAATTAAAACCGTTTCATTTTTGGAACGGTTTTTTCTTTTTAAAAATTAAATAATAATAATTGATGAAAAATCTACAAATTCCGAATCCTTGTTCCGAAAATTGGGAAATGATGTCTCCTCAGGAAAAAGGGAGATTTTGTTCTGTTTGCAGTAAATGTGTGATTGATTTTACACAAAAACAGCCTCAAGAAATCCTGCAAATTATTGATGAAAAGAAAGACGAAGAAGTTTGTGGGAGGTTTTACAGTCATCAATTAGCTAAAGAAGTTGAAAAATCTGAACGATTAAAAACCCAATTTTTAAAATATATTCCATCAAATTTTCAAAACAGTAGAATTACATTGGCTGTATTTTCTTTGATTCTATTTTTAACAGGATGTGCAAAACCCAAAGAAACTACTTATGCAACAACAGGAATGGTTGTGGTTGAAGAAGATTCTATTCCTAAAAATGAAAATTACGAAATAGGAAAAGTTATAAAAGAGAATGATTCCTGTGCTAAAATGCCTAAGAAAGATAGCTTAAAATTGAAATAATCTAATTTTAAAGATAAAAGAAAACCGCCTTTCACAAAGCGGTTTTTTTATTAATCGTGATTTTCGTTCAAAGTAGTTTCTCCATTGGTGATACTGATACTTGTTGGAGTTACCAATTGTATATTGTCTGAATCTAGGCGTTGTTTAATCTTCATAAAAGCCTCACTTTTTAGTTGAACCATATTTGCACCCACTTTCATCCAGAATTTCGCCTGTAGAGTGAATACCCCTTGTTTTAGATCGGTGAAAATAACTTCTGACGTATCTAGTCTGTCAACATTTTCTAAACCTTTTATGACCTCTAAAATACCTTGCTGAACTTTATTAAGATCTTCATCTCCCGGAATTTCAAAATTTAAAATAATTCTTCGTTGAGGTGAAGCCGTAATATTGTAGAAAGGAGCATTAAAAATTACCTGATTGGGAATATAAGCTTTCTTTCCATCGTCTGTGATTAGTTTTGTAGTTAAAAATCCAATTTCCTGTACGGTTCCGGAATGAGCGCCAATTGTAATGTAATCTCCGATTTTAAAAGCTTTATCAATCCCGATAAGCATTCCTGAAAATATACTTGAAACAAGATCTTTCAAGGCAACCCCGGCAATAACCCCGGCGACTCCCAAACTTCCGATAAATTTCCAAAGGAAACCACTGAATCCCATAATTTCCAACGCGATAAAAGTTCCCATAATCATAATCAGAAATCTGAAGACTCCGATTAATGTTACTAAAGAACTTTCTTTTTTGCTTTTCGGGAATAATTTATGGAAGACTTTTACAGAACCCTGACTTAAATATTTACTTGTAATTAGAAAAAAGGTGAAAACTAGAATCCCTACAATTAATTTCGGGGTAAGCTCTGCAAACCTTAAATACCAATTTTCCAGAACTTTATAAACAACATCGATGTAACTTAAACCATTTTTCTGCATGAAATGAAAATTTTATTAAATAAATATATAAATTCTTAACAAATATTTTGCCAGTATCAAAAAGTCTACTAAATTTGTAGACTAACAAAGCAGAATATTATGTCAATTAAATTAGGAGATACCGCGCCCAACTTTCAGGCAGAATCATCTTTGGGAGATGTAGATTTTTACAATTATCTTGGAGATTCTTGGGGAATTTTGTTTTCACATCCTGCAGATTACACGCCTGTATGCACAACAGAGCTTGGATATACTTCAAAACTGCAGTCAGAATTTGAGAAGAGAGGTACGAAAGTAATTGCATTAAGTGTGGATGGAGTAGAAGATCATCAAAATTGGATTAAAGATATTAATGAAACTCAGAATACAGATGTACAGTTTCCTATCATTGCGGATAAAGACAGAAAAGTTTCAGAATTGTATGATTTTATTCACCCGAATGCTTCGTTAACAGCTACGGTTCGCTCTTTATTAATTATTGATCCGGATAAAAAAGTAAGATTAATTATTACTTATCCAGCTTCAACGGGAAGAAATTTTAATGAAATTCTTAGAGTTTTGGATTCTCTTCAATTAGTTGACTCACATAAAATTGCAACACCTGTAAATTGGAAAGATGGTGAAGATGTTATTATCCCGCCTTCGATTTCAACAGAAGATGCAAGAAAAATATTCCCGAAAGGCGTTACAGAAATAAAGCCTTATCTGAGATATACACCACAACCAAATACGTGATTTATTTGATTTTTTATAGTTTAGTTTTAATTTGTACGAAAATCGCCTCGAAAAACATTTCGAGGCGATTTCATTTGTATACTATATGTATATGTGAAGTGATTTCTTATTTTGCGTCGTTAATGATCTGCTTACCTTTTGAAGTTGGTAAGTAAATACTGAAACCTACGTTGAAAGTAATGTTAGAGTTTAATCCCTCACTACCGAATCCTGACTGACCTTGGTATTTTACTAAACCTTCAAGACCGATATTTGGTGTGATGAAGTAAGAATAACCAGGACCAACACCGAAGTCTAAACCAGTTGTAGAGTTACCTCCTTCAACAGATCTACCTCCAACACCTAAGTTACCTTCGAAGAACCAACGACCGTGGTTTAATAAGTTGTCAACACCTTTCTCACCCGGAGATAGGAAATAACGACCTAAAGCACCAACACCGTAAGTGAAGTCTGTCGGGCTTCCGTTTGTTACTTTACTGATACCTAAATTTACATATCCACCAACTGCAACATTATCTTTAATAAAATATGCACCTTTTGGCTGTAATCCAATGCTGTAACCACCACCAGTATTTAATCCAAAGTTACTTGATACAAGGCTACTACCTACCATCCAGTTACCTTCCTGAATTTGAGCATTCATTGTAGTAGTTAATCCCGCTACAGCTAATATTCCTGATAGAATTAGTTTTTTCATAATTTATAATTTTTAATAATTAATGTTTATTATTCTTAAAGTAAGGATTAAACAACAAATGTGCCAGACTGCTCAATGTCAGGTGTTTTTTTGGAACTGAAGCGTGAATTAATGATTTTTATATCATATTATTTTAACGTTTTAACGAATAATTTTATGATATTAAATAAATAAGAGAATAATAGAAACTACAAGTCCTGCAATGGTGAAAATCATTCCTCTTTTGAATGCTTTTGTCTTTGGATTAAACATCCAGAAACTTGATATGACAAAGAAGAACAAGGCTATGCCAAAAAAGGTATTTAACGGTGATAATGTGTCTTTCGATTGCGCTTTGTGAAGTTTTGTCATCTTATCTAAAACAAAAGGAAGCTCTTTTTTAGAGTATTTAGCCTCTCCTGTAGCAGAATTATAAGTTCCCTGTTTGAATTTCAAAATGTCACCTTCAGTTTTTTCTACTTCGAAGTTTTTCATTTTTAATTCCTTGCCTAATTCTTTTTCATTCAAATTTTTAGCAATTGTTTTTTCATACTTTTTTTCTTTTTTCAGAAAATCAGTATCTCTGTAAACCAATAAAACGCCACTTACAGCATAAACCGCCATAATTCCCGCAAGGAAATATCCTAAATAACGGTGGGTAATTCTCATGAAAGTTCTTGTGTCCTTAATCTTATCCATGTATCAATATCTTTGTTTATTAAATTTCAAAAGTGGAAACTGCAAAAATGCAACTTCCACTTTGAATGATGAAATTATTAATAATATTAAATTATTAAAGTTTATATGTTAATGTGAAATAGTAATTTCTAGGTGTAATAGGGTTTACAGAATAATTTTCGTGAACATTGTAATTTACAACATCAAATAAATTACCCACTTTTCCTTGGATTGAGAATTTGCTCCATTCGTAACCTACAGATAGTGAAACGGTCGTGTAGTCTTTTAAATCAAACATTCTGCTTACTCCATTTCTTGAAGCTAAACTGTTTGCCCCAGTTTTTGTATCATTCCATCCTGCGATTCTATCACCAATATAATAAATACCTGCACCTACTCTTAATCCTTTTACATAATTGGTGAATTTATAGAAAATTGAAGCATTTGCTGTTGTAGCAGGTGTTCTTACCAGTCTTTGCTCTTCAACATATCCGAAAGCTTCCGGTGTATCAAGATATACAGAGTTGTTATATGAAATACCTCCGATTATGGAAAGGTTTTCAGTAGGATTTCCAGTAATATCAAGCTCTACACCACGGCTGCGCATTTTTCCAGCAAAATCTTTAATCAATCCGTTCGGATCTAATTGAAGTCCTGCATCATTTAATGCTACCTGATAATAGTTTCTATATAATATTTGATAAACAGTAAGATTAATTGCTAAAGCATTGTTCCAAAGGTTTTTCTTAGCTCCGACTTCATATTGATCAATATTGGTTGGAGTTAAAGCTTCATTATTTCTTAATGTACCTGTATTAGCGACGAAAGAATTCGTGTAGGTAGCAAAAACAGATAGATTATCATTGGGAGAATAAACCAATCCAACTTTTGGAGATATTGCCTGATCTGATGATGCCGTATTATCTACCAATCCTTTACCCGTTGTTGAATTAGGGTTAACAACTCCACTTTTATTAGTTTTGAATTTAGTGTTTATTGTTGGCATGTTTTCAATATATGACCAACGTAATCCTGCTATTACTTTAAACTCTTTGGTAAGGCTAATGTAATCCTGTGCGTATATTCCAATTCTTCTGGTATTGATACGGTTCTTTTCTAATGTTGAAGCATCAGGAGTTGTACCGCTTGCCCAGCTTGAAGGGTCATCAAGATAAACTGTTCCAAGACTGTTTCCGTTTGTTCCGTAAAAATAGTTATTCCCGAATGCCAGATTATTAGTTGGATTATAATAAGTATAAGAATCTGCAGCACTGTAATCTGCATCTGCTCCAATTAATACTTTGTGATTAATTTTTCCTGTATTAAATTCACCATTAAGGTTTACCTGTGCAGAAGTATAATTTTGTTCGTTATACGTTTTATTTAAAGGTCTTTTCCATGAAAGACGGTTCGTGGTTTTTTCATATCCCCACTGTACTCTTTCCGTAGAAAAATAATCTTTCGTATAGTTTTGATAAGAAGCTGTACTGTTTAAAGACCATTTTTCATTAAACTGATGATTAAAAGTAACATTCGTTGAAACCTGTTGAACGTTTTGATATTGCCAATCTGTTCCTAAAAATGCACTTCTTGGAAGCAAATCATTTAATTCATAAGTAAGACCATCTTGTTTTGTAATAGAACCAATCCCAAAATCAGGGGTAATGTCATTTTTAAGATAATCAGCCTCAACAATTAATTGTGATTTTGGACTGATATTAAATAAAAATGAAGGATTAAAATAATATTTTGTAGACTTTACGACATCTCTGAAACTTTCTGCATATTCATAAGCGCCATTCATTCTAAATGCAATATTTTTGGATAATGGCCCGTAAATATCTACCGTAGGTTTGTAAGAATTCCAGCTTCCGCCATTCAATCCAACACTTCCACCGAAATTGAATTTAGGCTTTTTAGTAATCATATTAATAATACCTCCGGCAGCTGCATTTCCGTAAAGCATTGCGTTGGCTCCTTTTAAAACTTCAACTCTTTCTAAACCACTTACCTCAGGGAAAACTCCACTATTAATTCTTGATCCGTTTTTGAAAATATTATCGTTTCCAAAAATAAAACCACGTCCTCCGAAACTGTCTTGTGAACCACCTCTTGCAGAAGTAAGATAAACACCATTTACGTTTTGAAGTACATCACCCAATTGTTTTGCCTGTTGCTGCTCAATAATATCGTGACTGATGATAGCAATTGGCTGTGGCGTTTCCATTACCGTAAGGTTTGACTTGGTAGATAATGGTTTTGCTTTATTTGGATTTCCAGTTTTATAAAGATTTACGTCTTCTATGGTCTGGATTCTAATTGTATCATTTTCAGGGGTAAACTTCATTTGTGCACTGGCTGTGGCTGCCAATACAATGAAGCCTAAGGTAGTAATTTGTCTTTTCATTTTTACTTAATTTAGAGTGGTTTTAAATAAGGTGCAAATGTAGGTATTCAGATAATGTTATTTAGACTAATTCAAAATAAATGTTGTGATTTTTGTCATGTTTTTAATGAGTAATGAATTGTCTCTATGAATATTGTAGACTATTCATCGGGAATTTAATTATGAATATATTTGTTTAAAATTAAAATTATGCAATTGGTAAAAGTTGGACTTTGTGCTTTTGGGATGAGTGGAAAAATTTTTCATGCACCATTTTTAAAAGAACATCCGGGATTTTTTATGTCGGCTGTTGTGGAAAGAAGCAAAGAAGAGTCAAAAGAAAAATATCCTGATGCGACAATCTATAAATCGGTAGAAGAAATGTTGACTAATGCTGATATTGAATTAGTTGTAGTAAACACGCCTGTTCAGACCCATTTTGAATATGTAAAAATGGCTCTTGAAGCAGGGAAAAATGTAATTGTTGAAAAACCTTTCACCGTAAATGTTGCTGAAGCGGAAGAATTGGTAAAATTAGCCGAAGAAAAAGGATTATTTCTAAGCGTTTATCAAAACAGAAGATTTGACCGCGATTTTCTTCAGGTTCAAAAAATAATGAGTGAAGGAAAATTGGGTGAAATCAAAGAAGCAGAAATTCGTTTTGACCGTTTCCGCACAACAGCAAGCGGAAAAGCACATAAGGAAGATCCTCAGGCAACTGGTTCTGGCTCGCTTCATGACTTGGGATCGCATTTGGTAGATCAGGCGGTACAGTATTTTGGTTTTCCGGAAAAACTTTTTGCAGATGTATTTTCAATGAAAGGGGATGAGTTTGCCAATGATTATTTCGAAATTCTTTTGTATTATAAAAATGATTTAAGAGTAAGATTAAAATCCTCTGTTTTCAGTAAAGAAGCACATTACGCTTATGTAATTCATGGCGAAAAAGGAACTTTTTTACAAGAAAGAACAGATAATCAGGAAAATGAATTGGTTGCAGGATCAATTCCTGTTTACGGAAAAGACTGGACGATTCCTTTAAAAGAAACTGACGGGATTATAAACATTTTAAATGAAAATTCAGAAACAGAAAGAATACTTACTTCAAGCGAACCAGGAAATTACATGAATTACTATCAGAATATCTATGAACACATCGTTTTCGGATATTATTTACCATCGCCGGCAGGAGAAATTATTCAGAATATGAAAATTATTGATGCAGCTTGGGATAGCTCGAAACAAGGTAGAGTAGTTGAATTGTAAGAGAGATTTTGAGTTGGAGGGTTTTAGGGTTGGAGGGTTTTAGAGTAAGAAGATTGGAGTGTTTGATGTATTACATTCAAATTTTAAAAACTTGATGCTGATGACAAGAATTATAACATTCTCACCCTAAAACACTCCAACCCTAAAACTCTCCCACTCAATTATATCTCCTGAAGCTCCAACCATCTCATTTCGTGGTTTTCCAATTTCTCAGAAATCGCTTCTAATTCTGCAGAAAGTTTAGCGATTTTATCATATTCGCTTTCATTATTAAGTTGCTCAAGAATCTTGGCACGTTGCTCTTCCAATTGAGGAATTTCCTTGTCAATAGTTTCCAATTCTCTTTGTTCTTTAAAAGAAAGTTTTCTTTTTGTAGCCTGTGACTGTGGTGTTGAAACTGGAGCAGGAGCCGAAACAGGAGCTTCAACTTTTTTCTCCACAACAACTTTAGGACTTTTCTCTTCTAATTTTAAATTTTCTCTGTATTCTGAGAAATTTCCGATAAAATCTCTGATTTTTCCTTCTCCTTCAAACGCTAAAATATGGTCAACAATTCTGTCCATAAAATATCTGTCGTGAGAAACAATAATCAAACTTCCCTGGAAGTTCAATAAGAAATTTTCCAATACAGTCAATGTAGGAAGGTCAAGATCATTTGTAGGTTCATCAAATATCAGAAAGTTTGGATTTTGATATAAAATGTACATCAAATGCAATCTTCTTTTTTCACCTCCCGAAAGTTTTGAGATTGGTGAATATTGGGTTTGATCGTCAAATAAAAATAACCTCAAAAACTGCGATGCAGAGATCGTTCTTCCATTCGCTAAAGGAAAGTTTTCAGAAATTTCTTTGATGAAATCAATAACTCTTTCGTCTTCCTTATACTTAAGTCCTTTTTGCGAAAAATAACCGAATTTTATAGTTTCTCCGGTTTCAATTTCTCCGGAATCTTTTGGTTCAAGACCTTGAATGATATTTAATAAGGTAGATTTCCCGGCACCATTTTTTCCTACAATTCCTACTTTTTCACCTCTTTGAAACTGATAGCTGAAATCTTTTAGTAATAATTTATCACCATAACTTTTAGAAATATCTCTAAGTTCCAGAATTTTATTTCCTAGCCTTTTCATTTCGAAATCAAGCTCAAGAGATTCTTTTCTGGTATCGGTTTTAGCTATTTTTTCAGTTTCGTAAAAATCATCCTGTCTGGATTTCGATTTTGTAGTTCTCGCTTTTGGCTGTCTTCTCATCCACTCCAATTCCTTTCTGTAAAGATTGTTGGCTTTGTCGATGGTAGAGTTCATATTGTCCTCACGAATCATTTTATTTTCAAGATAAGTCGCATAAGAACCATTGTGGAAATACAGATTTTTATCTTCCATTTCCCAGATAATTCCACAAACGGCATCTAAGAAATATCTGTCGTGAGTTACCAGTATTAAAGTGATTTTAGCCTTACTCAAATAACTTTCCAGCCATTCTACCATTTCCACATCAAGGTGGTTGGTAGGCTCATCCATAATAAGAAGGGTGTGACGGTGCTCAGCTCTGGTTTCAGTCAATAGTTTTGCTAATGCAACACGTTTGATCTGACCTCCGGAAAGAGTTCCCATTTTCGCATCCAGCTCTGTGATCTTCAACTGAGACAGAATTTGTGCCATATCATTTTCCAAATCCCAGGCTTTATGGATTTCCATTTCGGCTAAAGCTTTTTCAATGAAATCATAATCTGTGGAAAGGAGTGATTTATGGTAATTTTTCAATGCCTGAATTGGCGCTGAATCAAGCGTCATCATAAATTCGTCGATCGTTAAGTCAGAATCAAACTCGATTTCCTGATCAAACAAAACAACCTGAATATCTTTATTAATAACTACAGTTCCGCTGTCTGCAATTTCTTTGCCCATCAAAATTTTAAGAAGGGTAGACTTTCCACTGCCATTTTTGGCAACAATGGCAATTTTGTCTCCTTCATTTACATGAAAAGAGATATTTTCGAACAAAACTTTGATGCCATAAGATTTGGTAAGGTTTTCGACAGAAACGTAATTCATTGGAATGTAATGGTTTGATTTGAAATTTTCAATTGAGCCGCAAAAGTACGAAAATGTAACAAGAAAACTTTTAAATAAACTAATACTAAAAAATTATTAACAAGATAAAAAAACTATCCTCAATTCCCAAAGAAAGCTATTGGGAATATTTTATTTTAGTGGCAAGGTTTTTACTAGCTGCTACATTTTTCAGCTATGGATGCAGCAAACTTATTGAAAACGGACAATTTGGAATCTCACCTCAGGAAATGGCAACCCCAATCAAGGATTTATCTTTATTTAGAGTGATGTGGTATTTATTTGATCATGAGCCTTTTAAGACGACAATCGGCGTTCTTCAGATGATAGCCGGAATTTTACTTCTTTTTAACAGGACTGCAATTTTAGGAGTAATGTTTTTTTATTCCTATTGCCGCTAATATTTTATTAATGGACATTAGTTTCATGCCTGAAGGTTTAGCAATGGGCTTTACAAGAAGGTTTATCTGGTATTTTATTTTATGCTTTTTAATCTTATGGAATGATAAAGAAAGAGTGAAAACCATCTGGAATGCTATGATTAAAAAATTCTCAATGAAACTTAGATTCCCAATATTAATATATTTATTAGTTCCTCTATTTGCGCTGATTCTAGAGATCATACCAGGGATTCCACAGTTACTTTTTTATTTTTTTACCGAGCCAAATAAAAGTTTAAACTCCATCAAACAGGTATTTCATTTGTTATTTTAGTATTTAATGTTAAAATTATTAATTTGCTTATTGAAATCTCATTAAATGTGTTTTAATTTTGAATTAATTTACAATTGTATTGATTTTTAATGTAGATTTGATATACAAATTAAAATAAAAAACTATGATGCAAATTAACTTTCTGGCTATTGCGGTAGCCGCATTAGTACCCCTAATTATGGGATTTATCTGGTACCATCCAAAAATTTTCGGAACTGTTTGGATGCAGGAAGTGGGATTAACTGAAGAGAAAATGAAAGGATCAAACATGGGATTTGTCTTTGTTTTCGCATTTATCCTCTCTTTTTTGATTGCTTTTTTCTTACAAATGATCACTATTCATCAATTCGGAGCTTTAGGAATGATTGGTGGAGACGAAACAAACGCAAAACCTTCATTTTTTGCCTTTATGAAAGACTACGGAACAGCTTATCGTTCTTTTGGTCACGGTGCTTTGCATTGTTTCATGGCTGGAGTTTTATTTGTATTTCCACTTACGGCAATCAATGCCATGTTTGAAAGGAAATCCTGGAAATATACCTTCATTAATACAGCATATTGGACGATAACGATCACAATCATGGGTGGAATTGTCTGCGGTTGGTATTCTCCGGGAGGTTTTAATTGGGTTACACAAAAATAAAATTCTAACGATCGAAATTATAAGGCTACATTTGTGGCCTTTTTTATGTTCTATAGCTCTTTGTGCAGTTGAATACTTTGTTTTTTAAATATAAGTCAAACATCCATGTTCAGGTTAATCTAGTATATTCTAAATAGTAGCTTTTATTTTGCGTTTAATTATTGCAAGCATAAACAAAGATAGATTGAAAAATAAATCATTTAATTAAAGAAAAAACAAAGCTCATTCGTTTATGTAAGTAAAACGAAAATAAAAACTATGGATTATCAATTATTTAAAATTTTATTTCCAAAATACACAACTGGTGCCATATAATTTAAAGATATATAATAGTGTTTCGGAGCTACCTTTACAGTGGAATTCTGTAATTGGAAATCACAACATCATGCTTTCTAAGGAATATTTCCATG
The DNA here is from genome assembly GCF_058795655.1 of Chryseobacterium sp. GW823-FHT05E08. Classification (NCBI taxonomy): domain Bacteria; kingdom Pseudomonadati; phylum Bacteroidota; class Flavobacteriia; order Flavobacteriales; family Weeksellaceae; genus Chryseobacterium; species Chryseobacterium sp. GW823-FHT05E08. The sequence goes on from NZ_JBXAHY010000004.1 coordinate 467,874, forward strand.
TCTTGGAATCGTCTAAACCAGATAACATGCAATGCTATTATGTTGGTTTTTTCGTTGATAATGAATTGATTGGTGGTGCTTTATTTCAGTATTTAAATTTTAAAAATCATGCTACTTTTCAGAAAAATGAAGTTTGGTGCAACATCAGAAATTTCTTTGGTAGAAAATTCAGTAAAGATGTTATGATCTTGGGAAACAATATGTTGACAGGGCAAAACGGATTTTATTTTGATGCTTCTAAAATTACTTTAGAACAAGTTATTCTGCTTTTGGATAAGGCGGTTCAGAAAATGCAAAAAGAGATCAGAAAAACATCTTTGATCATTTATAAAGATTATCAGTCTAATTTTGTGAAGTATTTTCAAGATAAAAATCATCAACCATATTTTCAATTTTCAGTTCAGCCGAATATGATGTTGAAATTAAAAGAAAACTGGACTGTTTTTGAAGATTATTTAAATGATTTTTCTAAAAAATACAGAACAAGAGCCCGCTCTGCCAGAAAGAAATTTGATGGAATTGAAAAGTACGAAATGAATTTTGATGATATAAAAAAACATCAAAAAGAAATGAATGTTCTCTATCAAAATGTGGCCGAAAATGCTCCTTTCAATACGTTTTTTCTTGCTGAAAATCATTTTGAAAGTATGAAGGAAAATTTAAATCAAAATTTTAAAATCTTTGGATATTTTTTAGATCAAAAATTAATCGGATTTTATACTTTAATTCTCAATAACGAAGATATTGATACCTATTTTTTAGGCTATGATAAAGAGCTTCAAAAAGAAAAGCAATTGTATCTGAATATGCTTCTAGGCATGGTGGAATTTTCAATTAATAACAAATTTAAAAGAATAATTTTCGGAAGAACAGCCTTGGAAATAAAATCCACCATTGGCGCAGAACCTATTGAGATTTTCGGGTTGATAAAACATAATAATATTCTCATAAATCAGTTCATTGGAAATATATTTTCGTCACTCAACCCTAAAGCTGAATGGATCCAGAGAAGACCTTTTAAGTGATTACGGAGATTGGGAAAAAATAACTTTGGCCGCTCCGGCAATAAATATTGATGTAAAAGTTGATAAAAACGGAAAGAATGTAAAAGACGAAACGGCTGTTTCTGATGAAAATCTTACAGACCTTATTCCTGATCTAAGCAAATATAATATGGAAAAAGAAAATTCTATTTACGGTAAAAATTCTTCTGTAGGAAAGGTTTTAAAGCTGAAAAATACAGATCTGTATTATGAAATATATGGTGAAGGAGAGCCTTTGGTTTTACTTCACGGAAACAGCGGAAGTATTCAGGAATTTTACCAACAGATTCCTGAGCTTTCTAAATATTATAAATTAATTGCAATAGATACAAGAGGTCAGGGGAAAAGTACAGATTCATCAAAAATGGATTTTACCTATAAAATTTTCGCAGATGATGTAAAAGCTTTGGTTGACGAATTAGGTTTGAAAAAAGTAAATATCGTCGGATGGAGCGATGGCGGAAATACCGGTCTTGAGTTTGCCCTGAAATATCCAGATCATCTGAAAAAGCTTGTAACAATCGGAGCTAATGTTTTCCCGGAAGGAGTAGATTCGCGACTTTTGCATAATATGAAAACTCAGCTTCAGGTTTTTCAGGCTGAAAATGATCCTGCAAAATTCAATGAAATACGTTTGCTGAAAATTATGCTGAAAGAACCGAATATAACGAAAAATTCTTTAAATAAAATTCAAAATCCTGTTTTTGTAATTGCCGGAGAAAATGATGTAATTAAAAAAGAACATACGGAATTTATAGCGAAACAACTTCCAAATTCTGAGCTTAAAATCTATAAAAATGCAACACATTTTATTCCTTTAGAAAACCCGGAAGAATTAAATGCTGATATTTTAGAATTTCTGAGAAAATAATTTAATCTATCGTCAATCTTTTCAAAGACCACAAGCTGCCATTGTAAATATCCAAATCTACCTTTGTGTTGATTCCGTGAACGATTCCGCTTTCTGTAAACTGCCAGAAATCCCAATTGCCCTCTGGAGATGGAGTAGGAACATCATTATAATTGGCCAGCCAAAGAGGATAATCATCAAATTCGCCTTTTAAAAAATCTTTATAATAATGATAATAGGTATAAATAATTGGTTTTTCACCGTAGGTTTCCTCGATAATTTTGCACCAAACTTTTAAATCTTCAATTAATTTTTTGTTGGTTTTTCGCTTCGGAATTTTTTCAATATCTAAAATTGGGGGAAGATCTCCGCTTTCCAATTTTACATTAGCCAAGAAATTATTAGCCTGAATTACAGGGTCTTCATCAGCTCTGTAAAAATGATAAGCGCCACGAATTAATTCGTTTTTCTTTGCCTGCTGCCAAAATTCTTCAAAATGTTTGTCGGCATTTCGGTTGCCCATTGTGGCTCTCATTACAACAAATTCCAGCGGAATGGTTTTGTTTCCGATGCTCAGGCTGTCCCATTTTATATCTTCTCGGTTTTGATAATGAGAAATATCAAAACCATACGTTTTATCGAGATTATTACTAAGAATTTTTTGAATTCTTAATGTTTCCCTTTCGTTATTATGGAGTTTTTTATGACTGAATTTATTAAAATATAAAGCGTAATAATAGCTTATCGATTGTTTTAAGTACAATCCCGTGCCCAATAAAGCAACAAATAAAATGGCTAAGACAATTTTGCGACGGAAAAAATAATTTTTTCGCCTGTTGTCATGAATCTTTTTGGCAATTTTTTTTTGGTACTTTTTTTGTGTCATAAAAACATAGCTATAAAACTAAGTTAAATAACTATTAATCGGCAATATTAACCTTATAACCTGAAAGTTCAAAATATTCTATAATATATTTTTCTTGATTGTAACTATCACCATATCTACCAGATTTTTGATTGATAACAATTCTGGTTTGGTCTAAGAACCATAGCTCACCTCCCTGATACGCTTCATCGCCACCTGTAATATTAGTATGACATACATGACCTCTAGGCGATATCGAATTAGCCGTTTGTTCTAAAAGTATTAAAATATCTCCATTTTTATTAATGACCCACAAATAGGTACTTTCTTTTAGGTTGTCATTCTCTTCAGAGTTTTGATAATATATTATATCTTTTGGAGAACCACCATTATTAGCATTATATGATTCGAATAATATTTTTTCACCTTCCAAGGTTCTTCTAGATGGTAATGTACTTCTTCCAAATGGAATTGTTAAAGGACCAAGTATTGAAAGAAGTTCCAATTTCCTATTCATAACCGATAGAGCCTTTATCAATTAAATTCTCAATTTTGTTAATGTCTAAATATGCTAATAATTCATATAAAGAAATTCTTTCATAATGAGAATTTGATGAAATTTTGCTTGTTGAGATTTTTCGAGAAAATTTATCAATATAAAAATAGTGCATAGATTTTCTAAATATTACTTCTATGAATTTTTTAGTAATTTGATTATTAAATTCGTTTAATGTTTCTTCGAAGAGATCATCACTGTCAATTATATAGATGATTTTCCATACATCTTTTTCTGACCATATATAAATGTTTTTTTCAAAAACAACATTAAAATATTTTTCTTCAAAAGGAGATTTGATTTGGTATTTAATCTTATTGTTAGATTTGCGAATACCATATTTATAATTTATTGGATAACGATGCGATTCTTTGTAAACTAATATTGATTTTCTTAATAATTGTATTTCTCTTTCTAATCTTTCCAATCTTTTATTGTTAGCAACATGAATAAAGATATCTTTTTCATGATGTAGAATCCCAGAAGTTTTTAAGAGAGAGCCTTCGTTTTGAGGAGCGTAATATCCAATTAAATGTGGCAATTGACTTATATAAGATGATCCCTGCAACAACTTATTTATTGCATTTTCCTGTTCTTCTTTTTGTGATATTGTATTTGACATTTATTAAACTGTTAATCAAATGTTTAAATTTAGATACTTACTCAAAGTTATAATTTATAAATTAAATTTACAAGAGTAATGCCAATAACTTAATTCTTTGTAAATTTGTATAATATGGAAACACGCGAAAAGATCATCATTATAGGAGGAGGATTTGCGGGATTACAACTTGCAAAAACGTTGAATAACAAGAACAAAAAGGTAATTGTTCTGGATAGAGTTAATCATCATATGTTTCAGCCGCTCTTCTATCAGGTAGCGTGTGGGAGGATAGAACCTTCCAATATTTCTTTCCCGTTCCGGAAAATTTTTCAGCAGTCAAGAAATACTCAGTTTCGTTTAACGGAAGTTCGGGAAATTGATGCTGCAAACAATAAAGTGATCACCGATGAAGCCGAATTCACCTATGATAAATTGATTATCGCGACAGGTTGTAAAACTAATTTCTTCGGTAATAAAGATCTTGCAGGAAGAGCTTTCGGAATGAAAAATACTCAGGAAGCAATCGGAATCAGAAATCATGTTTTAATGACTTTTGAAAAACTGATTATCGAAAAAAGCCGAAGCGACGATGGAAACTGGAATATCGTTATCGTAGGAAGTGGACCGACAGGTGTTGAGCTAGCCGGAGCTTTCGCTGAAATGAAGAAAGAAATCCTGCCAAGAGATTATCCGTACATGAATTTTGATAATCTAAAGATCATTTTAATAAGTTCGACAGAAAAACCACTTGCTGTAATGAGTCCGGAAGCTCAGGTTCAATCTGAAAAATATTTGAAAGATCTGGGAGTAACTTTCATGAGTGAAGAATATGTTACTGAGTATGATGGTGATAAAGTTCATATGAAGAGCGGGAAAAGCATTCCGTCAAACAATGTGATCTGGGCGGCAGGAGTTACCGGAAATGTCGTAGACGGTTTTCCGGAAGATAAATTAAACAGAAACAGATATATTGTTGATCGTTTTAATAAAATAAAAGGATACGATAATATTTATGCAATAGGAGATATTTCCTACATGGAAACTCCAAAATATCCACAAGGGCATCCTCAGGTTGCGAATGTGGCCATTAATCAAGCAAAAAATTTAGGTAAGAATTTCTTGAAGAAAACCTCCAGTGAATGGAAGGAGTATGAATACGAAGATCAGGGATCTTTAGCAACCATCGGAAAACACAGGGCAGTTGTAGATTTACCATTTATAAAATTCCAGGGCTTTTTTGCTTGGTATTTTTGGATGTTTTTACACTTAATGTTGATTTTGAGTGTAAGAAATAAACTTGCAGTGTTCTTCAACTGGATGTGGAGCTATTTTAATAAAGATTCATCTTTAAGACTAATTATTTTACCGAATAAGAAAAACGAAACATTACAATGAGAATTGATATCATAAGCGTACTTCCTGAGTTGATGGAAAGCCCTTTTCAAACTTCTATTTTAAAAAGAGCTGTGGATAAAGGATTGGTAGAAGTACATTTTCACCAATTGAGAAATTGGTCAATTAATAAGCACAGACAAATTGACGATGAGCCTTACGGAGGCGGAGCGGGAATGGTGATGATGATCGAGCCGTTGGATAAATGTATCTCGGAGCTTAAATCTCAGAGAGAATATGATGAAGTGATCTATCTGACGCCGGATGGAGTTACTTTAACTCAAAAAATATCCAATACACTTTCTATTAAAAACAATCTGATTTTTTTGTGCGGACATTATAAAGGTATCGACCAAAGAGTGAGAGATCTGCATATTACAAAGGAAATTTCGATCGGAGACTATGTTCTTACGGGTGGTGAATTGGCTGCGTGTGTACTTGCAGACTCAATTATCCGTTTGGTTCCCGGAGTTTTGAATGACGAGCAGAGTGCTTTAACTGATAGCTTCCAGGATGATCTTTTGTCACCACCAATCTATACAAGACCTGAAAATTATAAAGGTTTAGAAGTACCTAAAATTTTATTAAGCGGTAATTTTGCTAAGATTGAAGAATGGCGACACGACGAGGCAATGAGGATTACTAAAGAAAAACGTCCTGATTTACTCTCGAAATAGTTACTTAAATTCGTTAATCAGAAACATTTTTTTCACTTTTTGAATAATTAATTCGAAAAATGGAATAATAATTGCAATAACTGCGATTAAGATTTAAATATGATTACATAATCCTATTTATAATAGATTATTATTCTAATTATTTTAAATTTTATATACTGTTTTGATTTTGTTTTGAATGATAGAACTTGGAAATGATTAAAAATTTTAATCTAATGTTTAAAATTAGTTATTTTTATCATTAAACTGTTATTGTTTTAAGTATGAAATTAATGTAAATATATTGTAAATAAATTAACCATATTTGAAAAAAAATAATAAATTTACATATCGAAACTAAAGTATAAAAAATAAAGAATAGAAATGCGAGGCGATGGAGTTGTTCAGTTTTTACAATGTTGAAAATTTATTTTTGCCCGATCCTGCACCAATTCATAAATTGGATCCTACAAAATCAGGATTAAGAGGTTGGGACGATAAAAGATACAGGAACAAACTTTTAAAAATTGCGAACGTATTTCAATTAATGAAGGAGGAAAATGGGGTACTGCCATTTATGATAGGTCTGTCTGAAATTTCCGGAAGGAAAGTATTGGAAGATCTTGTGGAATTGCAGCCCTTTAATTCAGAATATGGCATTATTCATTACAATTCTATGGATGAGAGAAATGTAGATGTTGCCTTATTGTATGATAAAAACAAAGTAGAAGTAATAGACTCAGAAACCATTACTTTCTTCTTTGAAATTATAGATAAAAACACAGAAAACTACGACACAACAAGAGATGTATTGTATTCTAAAGTGAAATATAAAGGAGAGATTATTAATGTCTTTATCGCGCACCTTCCCTCAAAGCGAGAAAAAGATATTAATAAACCAAAAAGAGCTTTTATATTGAACGAGGTTCGGGGGCGGATCTTGAATATAATAAATGAAAAGGAGCATGTAATCTTGTGTGGTGATTTTAACGAAAACCCAGATGATGAAAATATAGTAAAAATTCTCTATGACAACGCCAGCGAGAAGGTATTAGAAAACCCTTTCCAGCAGTTGTTTTCCACAAGAAATTATTCTACTTTTCATTATAAATCCGGATTGCTGTTTGATCAGATTATATTATCAAAATCATTATTTGATAATGTTGGTTTGTCATTTCAGGAGGCTGAAGTGTTCAACTCTGAGAAAATACGCAGTAGGAACAGGAATTTTGAAGAAAGACCCTTTCGAACTTATGCCGGTACACGGTATTTGGGTGGGTACAGCGATCATTTTCCGGTTTTTGTAAAATTTAGCGATTTATAACACAATTTTAAAAACATAAATAATTAAAAAAAGTAGAAAAAATGAAAAATTCAACAAACGCAAACTACCATTTAGATTCAATCGACAAGGAGATCATCTATATGTTGATGGATAATGCTAAAACTTCTTTAGCTCACATTTCAAAAAATGTAGGAATTTCAACAACCGCTGTACACCAGAGAATTAAGAAGCTGGAGCATGCAGGAGTTATTGAAAATTCAATCTCTTTTCTGAATCCTAAAAAGATCGGATATAAAGTAATTTCTTATATCGGTGTATTTTTGGATCAGCCAAGTCATTACCCTGAAGTTGTGAAAGCTTTAAAAGAGATCAATGAAGTAGTAGAAGCGCATTACACCACAGGAAATTACACGATTTTCTTGAAAGTTCTTTGTAAGGATAATGATCATTTAATGATGATTCTTAGCAAACTTCAGAAGTTAAAAGGAGTGACAAGAACAGAAACTTTCATATCTTTGGAGCAAGGTATTTACAGACAATTGAAAGTATAACAGATTATGAATATTGCTCAATATTTGGATTCAACATATTTGAAAACTCCGGCACAATCGGGTATTTCAAACGAAGAAACTTTACAGAAAGACAAAGATCTTGCACAGGAAGCTATTGATAATGAAATTCTTGCGGTAATGATCCGTCCGGATTATGTATCCGAGATCAAAAAGTATATTCAGGAAAGGAATTCAGATGTTATTGTAGGAACTGTAATTGGTTTTCATGAAGGAACTTATTCTGTTGATGAAAAACTTGCAGAAGCCTCAAAAGCAATACAAGACGGAGCAGACGAATTAGATTTTGTTATTAATTATAATGCTTATCTGAAAGGAAATCTGGAATTAGTAAAAGAAGAATTTGTAAAGTGTACACAGCTGTGTATCGAAAATCAAAAGGTTGCAAAATGGATCATTGAGATCGCAGCTTTAACTGATGAACAGATTGCTGATCTTACTAAAAAGATATCCAATTGGGCAGAAGAAAATTTCTCTGAAAATGATCTTCCGAATATTTTCGTAAAATCTTCAACAGGCTTTTATGAAACTACCGGTGGAAAGCCGAACGGAGCAACATTTGAAGGTGTAAAAATTATGCTTGATAATGCCGGAAAACTTCCTGTGAAAGCAGCAGGAGGGGTAAGAACTCCAGAAGATGCCGAGAAAATGATCAATTTGGGAGTGAAAAGAATAGGAACTTCTTCAGCATTAGGATTAATTAAAAATCAGTCTTCTTCAGAAGGATATTAAAATATTTAACTTTAAATAATAAAAGAAAAACCATCAAATATTTGATGGTTTTCTTGTTTTATACTTGAGCCTGATATTCTTCGTAAAACGCTTGAGTTTGTTTAATTACTTCATCCATTTCTTCCAAAGTATATACTTCTAAGAATTTTCTTCTGAAATCTTTAAAATGAGGAATTCCACGGAAATAATTGCTGTAATGCTGTCTCATTTCTATCAGTCCTAATTTTTCACCTTTCCATTCTGCGCTCCATTCTGCGTGTTGGCGAACAGCTAATAATCTGTCGAAGATTGTAGGTTCAGGTAAGTGTTCTCCTGTTTTAAAGAAATGTTTTATTTCATTAAAAATCCAAGGATAGCCAATGGCTGCACGACCGATCATGATTCCGTCGCAGGCATATTTTTGTTTGTATGCTAAAGCTTTTTCGGGAGAATCAATATCACCATTTCCAAAAATTGGAATTTCAATATTGGGGTTTTGCTTAATTCTTGAAATATGTTCCCAGTCAGCCTCACCTTTGTACATTTGCGCACGCGTTCTTGCGTGTATTGTTAGTGCCTTAATTCCTGTTTCTTGTAAACGTTCTGCAACTTCATCTATATTGATAGAATTACTGTCCCATCCTAAACGTGTTTTCACAGTTACAGGCAGGTGAGTAGAGCTTACAACAGCTTTTGTAAGACGTACCATTAAATCAATATCTTTTAAAACTCCGGCTCCGGCGCCTTTGCAGACAACCTTTTTTACGGGACATCCGAAATTGATATCAACAAGATCCGGGTTTACCGTCTCTACAATTCTTGCAGACATTGCCATTGCTTCTTCATCTCCTCCAAAGATCTGAATGCCGACAGGTCTTTCGTAATCGAAAATATCTAATTTTTTTCGGCTTTTCATAGCGTCACGAATCAACCCTTCAGAAGAAATAAATTCTGAATACATTAAGTCTGCACCATGCATTTTACACAAGCGTCTGTATGGAGGATCACTTACATCTTCCATTGGAGCTAACAAAAGCGGAAATTCCGGCAGTTCTATGTTGCCTATTTTTATCATGATGCAAATTTACGAAATTATAAAACATTTAGAAAAGTTGTTTTATCATGTTTAAGTTGGGAATAAAATATGTGTTAAAAATTCGTAATTGATTGGTTTTTATTTAGTTTAAAAGTGATTTATTTATGTTAAATTAATTTATTTTGATTTTAGTTTGAATATTTTACATATATTTATAATCCAATTCAAATAACAATAACATGAAAAAAATTCTATTTTTTATTGCTGTAAGTGCTGCAGCGATAAACTTAAATGCACAAGTGAGTTTAGCTGCAACGTCAGGCACAACGACAGGAACATATACTACATTAAAAGATGCATTTGATGCAATTAATGCAGGAACCCATCAGGGAGCTATTAATATTAGTATTACAGCAAGTACTACGGAAACTGCGACGGCGGTTTTAAATGCAAGTGGAGGAACAACAAGTTACACTTCTGTTGCTATAAAACCTGCAACGGGAGCAACTCCAACAATTTCGGGGAATTTGGCAAGTTCAACGCTTGTAAGAATTCTTGGAAGTAATATTACGTTGGACGGAAGTAATACCGTCTCAGGTACAACGCGCGATCTTACATTTACCAATACAGCCACAACAGCTCCGCAGGTCATTAACTTCATAGCGACAACTGCAGCGGCTGCCAATACGAATATTGTTGTTAAGAATTTAAATATCGTTAATGGTATCAATACTTCTTCAGCTTTTATCATGTATGATGGGAATACAACACCTACGGGAGGATATTTTAATAATGTTACCCTTCAAAATAACTCCGTAAAAAAATCTTATATAGGAATGTATCTGTTTACAGCAATCGCTGCCGGTAACGGAGCAAATACTTTGGTTACAGGAAATGATTTTACTGCAACAGGCGCAGATGCGAACCGATTGGTAGGAATATATCTGCAAGGATTAGACGGAGCAACAGTTACCAATAATACGATTGGGAATTTTGAAACCGCAAATGCCGAAATCAAAAGAGGTGTTTGGTTTGCAACGGGAACGGTGAACTCATCAATAACCTCAAATACAATTACAAATCTTGGGTATACTGGTACATCTGCAGGAGGAGCAACAGGAATTACGGTGACATCGGGAAATACAGGAGCGTCAGCAGCTGCTAATGTTATCATAAGAAGTAATAATATTAACAATTTTACTTCAAGCGGAACGGGTACTATCTTTGCCGGAATTTATGTAGCCGGTACAGCTACGAACGGGGTAATTATCGATAAAAATAAAGTAAGTACAATTAAAAATACGAATATAAATGGCTACGGTTCACAAGGTATTTATGTAGCTTCTACAAATGTTGCTGCAAATACTTTGGTATCCAATAATATTGTAAATGGTATTTCAGGATATGGATACGCTGCAGCTGGCGGAGTAAATGATAACGGTAACGGAATTGTAGTCGGCGCAGGCGGCGGTTATAAAATATATTACAATACTGTTGTGATGGACGCGAGTCAGACCGTAGCAGGAAGACCTTCTGCATTTAATGCTTTGTCAACTGTGACTGCTGCAGGAGCAATTGATTTAAGAAATAATATTTTTGTAAACAGCCAAACACAGGCAGGCGACAGATATACAGTTTATTCAAGTTCTGCGAATACAATTTTCTCTAATATTAATTATAATGATTATTATTCTTCAGGAACAAGTCTTGGGTTTATAGGTTCTGCAAGAGCTACTTTAACAGATATGCAAACAGGTTTCGGAGGAAACGTGAATTCTCTTAATATTCTTCCTGCGTTTGTTTCTGCTACAGATTTTCATTTAGCTTCTTCGGGTAATTCTACTCTTGATAATAAAGCAACACCGGTTCCGGAAGTTACGGTAGACGCTGATGGTAATGCCAGAAACGCAACAACACCGGATCTTGGAGGTTATGAGTTTGTTACAACTGTTTTAGCGGTACAGGATGTTGCTAAGAAGAAACTTAATTATTATCCAAACCCTGTGGTAGACTTTATCTCCATTAATGATGTGAATAAAATCAAAAATGTAGAAGTATACAATACGGTTGGACAAAGAGTGATTGTTGAGAATGTAAATTCAGATAAAGCATTAATTGATATGAGAAAAGTACCTACTGGAACTTATATCTTGAAAGTTAATTCTGAAAAAGAATCACAATCCATAAAAGTTATAAAAAGATAAAACCAAATAGAATTAAAATTATGACCCGGCTTTTAAGTCGGGTTTTTTGTTTCTTTTAAGTGATAAATAGTGAATTTAGAAACTTGCCTTCACCTGCATACTTCCGATATGTATGGTTCTGTCTCCGGAATTTCTTCCTTCGTAATTTAAGTTCAATTGTAAGAAAGAATTGATCGCCTGTTGAATGAAAACACTCCAAACCTGGTTTTTACCCGGCTTTAATCCATCCAACATTTGGTTTCCAACGATGCTGAAGTTATTTCCATTAAAATTATTATTAATGAAAGAGAAATTCCCTCTGATGGAAGTTTTCTTGCGATCCCATTGTATCGTTCCTGTGATGTCAAAAGCCTTCAATAGTTCCTCGCCGTCCATTCTTTGCTTTTGACGGAAAGCAGACGATAATTCAGCCTGAATGGCATCCGTAAATTTATAAGTCGCCTTTGGCTTAGTCTCAAAATTATTCAAACGATAATCTCTCGTTGCAAACAACTGTGAAGAGTTTTGAATATCATGAACAGAATTTTCCCAATCTACCCTGAACTCTTTATTAAACCAATATCCAACATTTAAGAAATGAGAAACCTGCTCTCTTTCTTCATTACTGAAATTGGCGTTGATGAGGTTGTCGTTGGAAATAAAACGGTAGTTACCATTCCAGCCGGATTTTTCTGTCGGACTGAACTGAACCGAGGCTAATATGTTTTGATTTTTTAGAATTTGGTCAGCATTTTTCTCAAACGGATTTATTACCAAAACCTTATCTTTTTTGTAGAATGAGTTTTGAGAATTTAAGGAAATATTAAAATTCCAACGCTTTAAAAATTTATTTTCAGAATTAAAAACAATAGACGGATTTACAAATAAAGCCAACTGAATTTTATTTTTATTGGATGGAATATACCGCACAGAATTCGTGTAAACTCTTATGTATTGTGCTAAATCCGAATATTCTGCAATTTCAAATTCGTCAAGCTGCTGAACGCCGTCACCATTGTAATCGGTCCATTTATAAATACCTTGTCCGTCCGTAACCTTTAAATATTGGAATTCTCTTTGCGCTTCCTGTCCGTTTCCTAATTCATAAAACGCCTGCAAACGCATACCGTTTCTGAAAAGCTGTTGATTGTAAAGAATATTCCCAACCACGAAATCATTGTTTCTTGATGCATCAATATCCTGATTTTGATAGAAGAATTTTCTGTAATGAATTAAAGCGTTTAAAGTTGTTTTTTCAGTTTTGATGATCTGACTTTCTGCCATGAAACCTAAAATATTATTCATGTTTTGAAGTCTGTTGTCACGCACCGAGTCATTATCTCTCATGTAGACTCTTGCCAACAATTTCGTTCTGGTACTGTCTCCGATTTTCTTCTGAACAAATAATTCTTTCCAACTAAAACTTGTAACATCCATCAATTGGGTGTCGTTATATTTTTTCTCGTTGTGTTCCATACTTCCACCGACTGCCCAGCTTCCTTTTGCACCTGTGAATTCTGTAGAAACACCACCTCTGATGAATTTTGTATCCTGCTGAATAGCGTTTGTATTCAAATAAGATAAATTTCCTTTTGTGAAGAATTTTCCTTTGATCCAGCCAAAATCCAGATCATTTTTCATTCCTTTATAAGAATCCTGTTCGTCCAGATAGTTGATGCGGTAGTTTAAGGTAGATTTATTATTCCATTTGTTTAAAAAGCTGAAAATAAATCTGTTTTGCGTTCTTCCGCTAAATTCCTGAGCTAAATTGAAATCTCTCGAGAATTCAACATCATTAATTCTGTCTAAAATATGGAATTGCTTATCTATATATTGATACTCAAAACTTGGAGTACCTTTCCAGTTATTTTTTGTGAAAGTTTTATTCCCGAAAATACGTCCGGCATACCCAATATTTTGGTCTGAATCTTTTGAAGAGAATAAGTTTAAATCATAATTACTCAATGAAAAATCCGCTCCTATTTTTCCATCTTTTAGTAAAAATTCAGAATTTACAGAATAGACCTGAGATTTTTGTGGTGAAGGCAATTTTCTCACGGCTCTGTAATCTCCCGCATTTGGTCCTACATATTCGAAAACACGACCGTTATTGGTAGTTTGTGTAATTTTATAATCTCCAAGATTGATCCCGAAATAAGTAAACGAAACCTGATAAAGCGTTTCATTAGGATCTGTGGAAAATTCATAGAAACTTCCATTGCCGTTTTGTGATAATTTGTATAAAATCTTATTGACATCATATTCAGTAATCACACCTGACGGAGCATACATTAAATTAGGATCATTTCCTGCGTTGGCTAAGATCTGTTCGTCTTCTTTAGAAAGATTAAGAGCTAGCGGAGCATTTTTGTTATCATTTTCCATGAACCAGCTTAGGCCGACTTTTAATTTTTCTCTCTTATGCTCAAGTTTTCCTGTGAATAAATATCTCGAATAATTTCTATTCGCGTAATTATAAGAAATAGTAATAAAGTTTTGCTGGAAAATTGGTCTAAAACTGGTAAAAGTTACCTCGCCCGTATTATAATTGATTATATAGTCTTGGTTTTCACCACGCTTCATTAAAATACCGTCAATAAAAACCTGTTCAGAACCTGAGATCAGGGTGATAAACTGTTCGCCATTTTTCCCTGTTAAACGATAAGGCCCTTGGTTACCTTCAACCCCTTGAAAACGAACTCTATGGAACTCACTTCGAGCCACACCCATTGATACATCTACAAAAGTTTTATTATCCTTTCCGAATTCTGTCTGGAACTGAAGTCCCATGCTTCGTCTCTGGTATTTTGCGAAATAGTTTTTAGATTCATTAAGATCAAGATGCCCGGCTCTAAGAATAGATTTATCCTTTATATTAAGCTGCATGTAAATCTTATCAAATTCCTCTAAAGTCTGCGTGTATCCATCTGCCTGAATTGGTAAGTTATGATCAGAAATACTGGCTAAAATAGTTACATCTTTAGAAAGTCTCCCGGAAATTTGCAGATCCATCGAACTTTGTACAGACTGTCCCTGATTGTTACCAAAAGTTATCCCTCTAATAATAGAACCTTTAGAATTTAGTTCGCCCAAAAATCTTTTTTTATCATTTTTAGCAAGAACCGCTTCGTCTACAATAATTCTGTTGCTGGTTCTTACAAAGTCTAAAGTATCTTTTGTGAAAATATCCTGTTCAAGTCTTGCGGCGAGAATACTGTCCTTTTTTATACTGTCTTCCGGAATGTTAGGATTTTTCCACGAAAAAACCTGAGCATTTCCCAAGAATAGGCCCATGAAAAACAACGAGAATAATAGAATAAAATTCCGCAAGGTTTTAATAATAATTGGTAAAAATACTTAAAAAATGTTAATGGTAAGCCTTTTAGCATTATTAACAAAAAATTAACCTAATTATTGTTTCAAATAAAAAAATCTACGTAATTTTGTCATGTAAATTATTAATAATTAAAAATTTAAGTTATGAAAAAAATCTTTACAATTTTAAGTATTGTACTTATTTCGGCTATTTCAAATGCTCAGACAGTATTTAGCGCAACATTTGATGATGTATCAGGAACAGGTGGAAATGATGGTGGATGGAGTGGAAGTGTAGCTGCTTCTGGATTTGCAGATGGATCTACATCTTATACAACTGGAGGAGCTTGGACTTTGGCAAAGGCTTACAAAGGTAACCAGTGTGTTAAAATGGGAACAGGTTCTTTAAAAGGAACAATGACTACACCGTCAATCACTTTAACAGGAAACGGTACTTTAAGTTTTAGAGCTGGAGCTTGGAATGGAGCAAGTGAAGTTACTACTTTAAACATCTCTGCTACTGGTGCTACATTAAGCCAGGCTACTGTAACTTTAGCTAAAGGGGCATTTTCTACTTATACGGTAAATATTACAGGTGCTACAGGTGCGGTAACTCTTACTTTTGAAGGAAGTGTAGCTGCAAATAATAGATTCTTTATTGATGATATCATTGTAACTACTGGTTCTTTGGCTACTGCGGATTTTGCTAAAGCAAAAGGAAGCTTCGTTAAAAACACTTTCGTTAAAAATGAAGGAATTACTTTCGGATCTCAGGCTAAAGATGTAAAAGTTTACAATATGTTCGGACAAGTTGTAAAAACTTCTTCTGTAAAAGAAAATGAAACTTTAAACGTTGCTGAATTAGCAAAAGGTAACTACATCGTTACAGGAACTGTAAATAACCAACCGGTTTCTCAAAAAATCTTGAAAGACTAATCTGAAATATTTTTTAAATATACAACCGCTGTTTCATTGAAGCAGCGGTTTTTTTGTTTAATTAAATCTTAATTAAATGCATGTATTAATAACAGATACTATTATTTAAAATTAATTATGTTGTGTTTAATTTAAAAAATTCAATATATTATTGATTTTAATTAAAGTTTTTCGGTATTGTTTTTGCATTTTCATGATAACACCACAAAAATCGTATTATCATGAAAAAACTTTTTACTATTATCGGATTAGTTTCGACGGTTGCATTAATGGATGCTCAGATTGTTATCAGCGAAATTTACGGCGGCGGCGGAAATTCGGGATCAACATTAAAGAATGACTTTATAGAACTGAAAAATATTGGTTCGGCGACAGCTACTTTAACAGGAGCAACCATTCAATATGCTCCGGCTGTTGGAGCTTTTACTCAATATCATAATTTACCAAGTATCACTTTGAGCCCCGGACAGGCTTATCTTATTCAGGAAGCAACTGGGGGCGGCGGAACGGTAGATCTCCCAACTCCGGATTTTATCGCTACAACGGTTATTAATTATAATGGAACTCCAAATCCTTCGGTCGGAATCGGAATAGCCGTTACTTCTGGAAAAATTGTTTTAGCTAGCAATGCCACGCAGGTTACTGGACCAACAGCTACAAATGTGTTAGATTTTGTAGGCTATGGACCTACAGCGGATCAATTTGAAGGTCCGGGACCGGCTCCATCACCAACTACGACAACTTCAATTACAAGAATCTCGGGTGATACCAATAATAATGTAGTTGATTTTACCATTGCAACGGCTTCTCCGGGTAATTCTTCCGGTGGAACATTGGCTGTTACTGATATTTATAATAATACTGGGAAATTCAATTTCATCCAAAATGGATTTGTCAAAGAGAATGAATTGATGTTCGGAACTGAAGTGAAAAATGTGAAAATCTACAACTCTGTGGGAGCGATTTTAAAAGCTACTTCTGCGAAAAATATTTTAAGTTTAGATGTTTCTGATCTACCAAAAGGAAATTATATTGTGACAGGAACTATTAATAATGAACCTGTTTCTCAAAAGATATTAAAAGATTAGTTTAAATAATTTTTGTACATGAAAACAGCTGCCATTCGTAGCTGTTTTTCTTTTTTAGTACCAACCTCTTCTCGCAGCATTGATGATTGAGCCTAAGTTAAGAACCAATGTATATCTAATTCTTTTTGCGTAATCTTTAAATGAAGGTTCAAAACCTAAAGAAGACTGAATCGGGAAGTATACCTCAAGGAAATCAGGAATTACTCTTACTTTTACGCCTGTATCCCAAATAAACTGTGTCGGTTGATCTTTATTTTTATAAACACCTGCATCAGCATACACATGAAATATTTTCCAAACACTTGAATCTACGTTTACAGAGGTAACCCATTTATTGACACTTCCGGGAATAAATGATTTGAAACCACCATCAGCCAAAATAAACTGCTGGGATAAAATTCCACTGTTGGCACTTTGACCTAAAAGATTATAAGAAAAAGAGTAGTCGGAAACTCTGGAAATACCGTAGTTGAAAGTATTATTTCGGGTTTCATTTCTCAGGAAATATCCTCCGAATAATCTTACACTTAATTTTTGTTTTGGAGCAAACTCCCATCTGTAAAAAGCTTCTGCGGTGATTTTGTTAAAATCTTCCATTCCTTGCGTACTTACGCTTAAACTTTTTTCGTGAATCATCTGATTGTCGGAATATCCATAACCCACACTCCAGAGATTGTATTTATCATAATCGCGATTGGCAATCATTAAAGGGCTTAAATCTCTTTCAAAATAAGTATAAGAAAGACCAATTCCTCTGCTCACCGTACTTCTCGGGTTTTTCCTGAAATTGATATTAGAAAAAATAGACGCTTTTCTGTAAGCAAGATCATAATCATAATGAAAATAAGATCCCGAAACTCCAAAGGTTAAACTCCTCAGAATACTTTCGGCAGGCAGAAAAGAGTAGGAGACAGATCCTGAACCAGTCAGTTGCCCTGTACCTGTACTGTAAGTTGGAGTTACAGAGTATAAAAACTTCTGATCAAAAAAAGATTGATTTTTAAAATTAAATCCGATCAAAAATTTGTCATAGGTATTATTAAAACGAACTCTTGGACTTACATAAATTTCATTGAATTCAGGATTCGGAATATCTTTTATCAGTTTTAATTTGATCTTTTTTGTATTTGAAAAGAATCCTTTTGCATAAAGAAAATTATCTCTATACTTCGATTCAGGAAAAATAAAATCGTTGTTTAAAGTGATCTTGTAAATATCTAAAGCTGGAATAGAAAACATTTTTGTGTTTTCATTTTCGTCGGTTTCTATCCAATATTCTTTTTTCTCTTTTGTTTCCTTGGTTTCGGTTTCCAGCTTCACAGGAATTGAGGAAAGCGTGTTTTTGTAGATATTGATATTTAAAGAGTCATCTTCTTTTTTAAATCTTTTCAGTTTAAAATTAACCCTGTTTTTATGTTCAAGAAAATCAGTTAAATAACTTGTTGTTTTATCTTCCTGAGAAAGTTCTTTTAAGAAATCCTTTGGATTAATTTGTTTATCGGTGTTTTCAGCAATATAATTCTTTAACAGGGTATTGAATTTTTCATAACCCATTTTATCAGCCGAATAATTGAACAGACTTCCTGTTTCAAAACCACTGATGGCCATGTCATTAAAATTACTTAAAACAGTAAATTTTTCATCAATTTTCTGATCAAGATTTTGAGACATGATATATTGATACGCTAAACCGTAACGGTCAATCAACTTTACTTTTGAAGCATGGAACAGTTTTAAAGGTTTTACGCCGAAGACTTTAGTTTCGGGTAAAGTTCCTAAAAGTTTTGTTTCAGAGTAAAATTTATTTAAATATTGAATTTCAAGATAAGATTTTAAACCATTTTTAAACCAATGGTTATCCTGCTTGTCTGTGATAATACTTTCGTCAAGAATTTTTTTAGCAATGATCCCGAAATAATCCATATCCGTTTTTTCAGCTTCGGTAAAAAGTCTGAATCTGAATTTCAAAAACGTAATGTCATTGTTTCCGAAGAAATCCTCTTTATCTCTGAACTTTTCTGAAATAAATATTCTTTCAGGAATAGAACCTATTTTTTCTTTAATGAATTTTAAATGTAATGGTAAATAAAATTCTAAATTTTGTTTTTCTTCCGGTTTTAAATTATATCCAAATTTAACCTCAGTGTTGATGTCGGAAGTATTGATTTTTATGGAAGGAAATTCATTTTGTGAGATCAGGAATTCAGGGTCAGAATCTAAATATCCTTTAAAAGAGTTCATCTGGATCTGTTGAAGATTACTTTCGATGAAATAATTTACAGGAATGTCAAAATTGACCGTCCAAAAGGTATTGAAGCTGATAGATTCCTCAATATCATGATAATTTCTCTGAGAAATATTGTCCGGATCAAAATGATCCGGAACAATAAAGAAATATTTTAAAGCTATATTTTTATCAGATGTTCCGTAGCCTGTAAATTTTTTATCAGGTAGCTGCATCTGATATTGCAGTTGTAATTTTACGCTTTCGCCGGGCTTTAAAGTCTTAGTCAAAGGAAGAAAAAGATTCTCTTCTGATATGTTATTTACAGAAATATCCTGATTGTCGAAACTTTTAATGTTTAAACTTAAAAGTTTTCCCTGTTCTTCAGGTTTTGCGAAATGCAGATCATTATTTCTGTCTTCCAGTTTTCTGTAAACCAGCGAAGTTCCTCTTTTTCTGTAAGCCGAAACCCAGTTTAAAAGCTTTACGGTATTTAAATCTTTTTCGGAATTATTGTAATAAACGAGTTCCTGATTAATGTTCAGCGTTTTTTTATCCGAAGACAATTTGGCTTCAATATAAATGCTGTCTTTTTGCGCAGAAACCTCTACAACACCCAAAAACAAAACAAGACAAATACTAATACTTTTTTTCAAAATTCTGATAAAGTACCAAATATAACTTATTTTGAAGAGATTTCGTAAGATTTTAGTTCTGAATTGCTTTTTTTTCTAAAGAATTCAAATATGCTTTCCAACCTTCGTTTTTATACGTGATAGAAGCCTGTTCAGGATTATCAGATTTATAAATTCCTCTTCCTACAATAATAAAATCTGTGTGAAGCGTTTTAAATACATGCTCCGGAGTATTATATTGCTGTCCTTTTCCGTCTCCTGAATCTGCTAAATTCACTCCCGGAGTAAACAATAAGATCTCCTCAGGAATAGCGTTTTGAGAAACACCTCCAATTACATTTGGATGAGATAAAGCTACTTTAAGCGCTTCTTCTCTATAACTGTTGGTTGTTAAAGTTCCTTTTGAAGACATTCCGATGATGGCAACAACTCCTACATTTTTGAAACAATCCAACGATTCAAAACCTCCGATAACTTGAGAAGTCACGAAATCTGCCCAATCTGTAATTTTGAAAACTCCACTTGTGAACTGTAATTCCTGAGTGTTTCCGATGTCAGCAAATTTTCTGTCTTCCATTAATAAAAACTGATATTTTTGAGCCAAAGCTTTTAATGGAACGATTGTTTTTTCGTAATCGAAATCAGAAATAATATCGATGTGAGTTTTTAATGCAATAATATTCGGACCTACTTTTTCTGCCAATTCCAACAATTCCTGAGTTGTAGTAACGTCAGCAGAAGCTATAAGGTTTGATTGTTTTGCTAAAGCTGTCTCTAATAATTTTTTAGAAACCGAATGTTGAGCATTTTGTAATTTCTGTTCGTAAGAAGATCTTGTTTTTTCTTCAAACTGAATATGATTCCCTTGAAGGAAATCCTGAATTCTTTTTACTTCTTCATCGCTAAGATCTCCAGTTTCCTGAAGAATTTCGCAAACTTCTGAAATGTTGAAAAGGGTATGAACTCTAAATCCTTTGTTTTCTAAAAGTTGTTTTCCGCCTTGTTCTCTGTCTAAAACGACAACGATGTCAGCAACTTTAAGGTCTTCCTGCTCGATTTCAGCGATGGTTTCTACTAAAGATTTTCCGGAAGTAATTACATCTTCTACCAAAAGACAGTTTTGTCCTTTCTGGTAAATTCCTTCAATCATTTTTTTAGTACCGTAATCTTTTGCTTCTTTTCTTTTGATAATCAATGGAATGTAGCTTTCCAAAGACATAGCTGTTGCCATTGGAAGTGCAGCGTAAGGAACTCCGCAGATCAAATCAAAATTATCTAAAGGAAGCATTTCCAATAAATAATTAGCAAGATTTTTTAAAATTTTAGGATCTGAGGCTAAAGGTCTTAAGTCTACATAAAACGGACTTTCAATACCACTTTTTAAAGTGAATCTTCCGAATTTAATGATACCTAGCTTGTAGCACTCCAAAAAGAATTCTTTTTTACTTTCCATTATTTTTTATTAGATGTTGCAAATTTAAGGATTTGAAAGGGAACTTTAAAATGTGAAAGGGGAATTGTCAATTTTGCTTTGCAAGTGAATAGTCAATTGTCAATTGTTTGCGGTTATTTGCTAGTTTAAATTATTAAAATTGACAGCGAAGCTAATTGACTTATTCACTATTAACAAAAAACCATTCCTTTTTCGGAATGGTTTTTATTTATTTTAATATTTGCGCGTCAATTACTTTTGTTTGACCCGAGCTGTATTCCTTTTCGGCTTCCCAAAGTAAAAACTTGTCGACTTCTTTTACCAATTTAGGAATCGTTAGTGACAAAACTGCCAAGTCATCCAAAACTCCCAAAACAGGTATTGCAACCTCTGGTAGTAAATCAATTGGTGAAATTACATAGACAAGACCTAATAATGGTAGAATAATATCAATGGAATTCACGGGATAATCTCCTTTTCTCCACATTTTTATCATCCTGAATATATCAGGGATTTTTTTTACGAAACCTTTATGGCTAATGGCTTCTTTTGCCAAATTTAATTTTGAATACTTCATTGTGTGTTTAGTTTTAAAATAATTTTTTCAACTATACAAATTTCGCAAATTCCGTACCAACTCAATAAAAATTTTAGTTAAATATTACTTAATAATATTATCAATGAATTGATGGGTAGATTCTGTGTTCCAGTCTCTTGAAGCATCTTCTTTTATAAGGATTCTTCCGCTTTTATCTAAAAGAAAAGTAGTAGGAAATACTTTCGGCAACAGTTTTTCTGAGATCGGACTTTGAGCGATATAAACGGGAACGTTATATTTATTTTCTTCTAAAAACTTTCTTACAGCCGGTTCCTGGTCATTCATTGCAATTAAAACAAAATCTACATTTCCTTTTCTTGTGTCATATAATTTTTGAATTGAAGGCCATTCTTTTCTACAAGGCGGACACCAAGTTCCCCAAAAATTCAAGAAAATTGGTTTGTCTTTGAAGTTTTTAAGATTCGTGCTTGGAACATTGATTCCTTTTAATTCGATATCATAATCTTCTTCACTGATGTGTACCGCATTTTCAATCGTCGCGATCGGGAAAAACAAATCTTTAAGAGTGTCTTTGACTCCCGGAACAAAAGCGATCACGCCGATAATGGCGATCAAGACTATATAAATTATATTTTTTTTCATTTTTATTTTTTGATAAAAATTGTTTAAGCTTAAAAATTAGGTTAAACTTATGAATTTAAGCGCTCATTTTATCATTCCGTAGAAATCTAAACTGTTTTAAGATTCATTATGAAAAATGCTTTGTTGAGATTCCTACGGAATGACAAAGAGAGTGCATATTTACTAATAATTAAATTTTAATAATTAAAGTAATTCTAAAATCTCCTGAACAGCGTCTTTACCTCTGTTTTTAGCATAGTACAACTGCAGATCATTATAAAATTGATCTTTTGTATATGCTTCCGGATCGGCTTTGTATTTCATTAATAATTCCTTTCCGAATTTCGGTCTTGGTCCCCAAGAATTTTTTACGCTGAAATCTTCATCCAATATAATAACTTTCGGAATAGATTCTGTTCTGTTGGTTTGAAATTGGCTGATCAGACTTTTATCGCTGTCTCTTAAAAATATTCTTACTTCGTTATGACCTTCGAAAAATTTAACCAAAGCAGGAACAGTTGCACTTGCATCACCGCACCAAGTTTCAGAAATAATTAAAATTTTTCCGTCGAAATTTTTAGATTCTAATTCTTTTAATTGTTCTTCATCCGGAGTATACTTTTTTAAAGTTCTTTCCATTCTTTGAAGTCCCAATTCGTAATATTGTTTATAATCTGTGTCTTGTTGAGTGGTTGGATTTGCTAATCTTTCTTTTCCTGTATTTACATACTCTTCGAAAGAAATTCCTTTATCCCAGTAATTTTCCATACGATTAATTGATATTAAAAATTATTGATGTTTCTAGTTTTGTTGATCAAAAATAAGTCTGCCAATACAAAAGCAGCTAAGCTTTCTACTACAGGAACAGCTCTTGGAACCACACAAGGATCATGTCTTCCTTTTCCTTCCACGATGGCTGGATTTCCATATTTATCAACGCTTTCCTGAGGTCGTAAAATCGTTGCTACAGGTTTGAAAGCAACACGGAAATAAATATCCATTCCGTTAGAAATTCCACCTTGAATTCCTCCAGAAAGGTTAGATTTCGTCGTGAAATCTGTGTTGAAACCGTCATTGTGCTCACTTCCTGTCATTTTAGCTCCACAAAATCCGCTTCCATATTCAAAACCTTTACAGGCATTGATATTTAACATTGCTTTTGCTAATTCTGCCTGAAGTTTAGAGAAAATAGGCTCTCCAATTCCCACAGGAACGTTTTTGATGACACAAGTAATCGTTCCTCCGATCGTGTTTCCTTCTTTTTTGATCTCTTTGATTCTTGAAATCATTTTTTCTGCTGTTTCTGCATCTGGGCAACGAACTTCATTGCTTTCAGTTTTAGAAAAATCTAAAGCCTGATACGGTTTTTCACAGAAAATATCGCCTACAGAAGAAACGTAAGCATTGATTTCTATATTTGATAAAAGTTGTTTTGCAAGCGCACCTGCAACAACCCAGTTGATTGTTTCTCTCGCTGAAGATTTTCCACCGCCACGATAATCTCTGATCCCATATTTTTGATCGTACGTGAAATCTGCATGACTCGGACGATAAGAATTAGCGATGTGATCATAATCTTTTGATTTCTGATTTTCGTTTTCGATGATAAAACCAATTGGAGTTCCGGTTGTTTTTCCTTCAAACATTCCTGAAAGAAATTTTACGGTGTCACTTTCTTTTCTTTGTGTAACAATAGCCGATTGACCTGGTTTTCTGCGATCTAATTCATACTGAACTTTATCAAGATCGATTTCCAAACCTGCCGGAAAATTATTGATGATTCCACCGTAAGCCACACCGTGACTTTCTCCAAATGTTGTAAGACTGAGAAGATTACCTAAAGTATTGAACATAATACAAAATTACCGATTTTTCTCCACATAATAAAGTTTACGGATTGGTTCTATTTATTGGTGTTTTCGATAGTATTTATAACGTTTTGGGCTTCTTTTTTCTCTTTTGGATTCATTTTTTTCCAGATAAATCCTTTTTTGATATTATTTTCATCAATAAGTTGCGGGAAAATTTCTGCTTTTACATCATCAGAAATATAACTTGATGAGATAGCAGGAAGCTGAGTATCAAAATTAAAAGAATATTTTTTAGATATATTAAACTTCAAATTTCCAACTTTTTGTGTACTGAAATTATTATAAATATAACTTGACGGTTTGTATAACTGTTCTTTTTCAAACGTGCCCATGAATTTACTTAATCTGAAACTTGGCATATATTTTTGAATAAGATTCGGGAAAGATAAAAATCCGATGAAAAATATACTTAATGATGCGAAGACAATAAATGATTTCTTTTTGGTGAAATAATTATTGAATATTACAAAAAATATCACAAAAAAAACATCGATAAAGAATCTGTATTGTGCAGAAAACAGAAGTACTAAAACGGTTTTTATAATTAATGAAATACAAATTAATGTAATGATCTTATTTTTTTTAATAACTGTAAAACCAATAAAGATTAATAAGCTTATAATAAAAAGAATGTTGATTTTTGATTTAATTCCATTTAGGAAAAGCCAGTTTTTAATATAATCTATCGTAGAAAATTGTTGAATTTCCTGATAGGAATATTGCATATCATAAGTTTTCAAAATAGCATATTGAGACGAAATTTTTAAAACTTCGGGATTAGGTTTCCAGCTTACTCCAATATCACCAATTGAAACTGGAAAAATTGGATAACCGAAAGTCCAGATGTTTTTAATTAAGAATAAGATAAGAATTGAAATTCCTAAAATCAGACTTTTGAAATTTGATTTAACAATGAAAATAGAGTAGAGGAAACTTAAAATCGGAAGCCAGATCATAGTAGGTTTTATAGCAAAAACAAAAACCGAAAATCCTATTAATAATGATACATTTTTATTTCCCGAAAGAATCTCTTTCAAAATAATCATTGAGAATATAATGACAGGAAGATCCGGACTTGGGGATTGCGAAAACAAAAGCAAAATTGGAATGAAGCATAATTGAATCCAACTTCTCTTTTCGATAATATAAATTGCATAGACAATCAGTAAAATCGTATTAATTCTTAAAAAAGGATCAGAAAAATTAGAAAATCCAGCCTGAAAAATATGCCAGACAGACATTTGTCCCAAAGTGAGATCCAGATTTGAAATTCCTTTTATCAATCCGTATTCTGTGAGCCATTTTATGGTTGGAAGATAGTATCCGAAATGATCTAATATATAAGGATAATAGGAACTTGCTAAGAGAATTATAAATGAAATTAATGCAATTGGAATTGTATCTTTTCTTGAAAAACTATAAAATTCTTGGTATAATTTATCTTTAAAAAAATAAAAAAGTCCAATTAAAAGGGTAATAATTTCTACATAAATATTCAAGGGAATAAAAAATGCAAGAATCGTCCATATTAAACTGATTCCCAATATTCCGGAAAAAACTTTTGAAGAAATTCCATTAAATAAAGAACCTGAAAAATTTTCCACAATTTTCCCAAAACCCAGCAAGGTTGGAATAATAAGAATCGTAGAAAGTAAAATTAAAATCATAAAAAAAGATTGCCTAAAAATAAGCAATCTTTTAAATTTATTGTGAAAATATTAATTATTTTGGTTGAACTCTACCATCTTTTCTGTCACCAGCTCTACCAATTGTATATCCTGTTGCTCCACCAACTACACCACCAATTACGGCACCAAGACCTCTGTTTTTCTTAGCAATGATCGCACCTGCTGCGGCTCCACCTACAGTACCGATGATGGTACCTTTTGCAGCTTTACTCATTCCTTTTTTCTTGGTTGCAGTTGTTCCTGTTGAACTATTTCCGTTATCTGCATATGTTCCATTATTAGAGCTAGAGCTTGATTCTCTGTCTCTGTAAATGGTTTTTGTTTCTCTTATTACTTGTGGTCTTGAATTATTAGCTGCCGCAGTTTTAGCTTTTTGAACTTCAACAATACTATCAGCCTTTTTCTGAGCCTCATAAGCCATTTTTTCTTTTTCAATGGCTAATTTTTGTTTCTCTATATCCAATTGTTTAGCTTGAAACTCGATTTTCTGTTGTTCAAGAGACTTTTCAGCAACTTGATCATCTTTCTTACAGGCTGTCAATAAAAAAACTGACAAAAGCCCTGTTAATACTATATTTTTCATAACTCAAATTTTAATAGGGTTGTTCTAGTCGAATTGACTTTAACTATTATAATATTTTCAATTATGAAGCCAACCTTAAGTTAACTAATGTTAAATGTTCTAAAAAAGTATTAAAGTGCTGTGTAGCTGATTGCAAAATTGGAGCAGTATTTATTTAATTTTAAATGAATTTGCTTTATTATCAAATTTTTCTACATCTTTATATAGACAATGTTTTTTCAGATGAATTTAACATAAAGAAATATTAACTGTTGATTATCATTGAATTAATATAAAATTTATATTTTTGAATTACCAAATTGTATGCAATTAGAACTCAATAGTTAAAATTTTAGCTTTTGTTTGATTAATAATAATCTTTGGAATGATATAGTTTAGATGTGATGGGGTAATTAGGCTGGAAGAATGCTTTCTGATACTCAATTAAATGCAGATGAATATGTTGCATTTTATATTTGTATTGCATGGGAGGAATAATAAAAATTAGTTTATATTTGCAGTGGTAAAATCTTAGATTAGAATTTTTTATATATAAAGTGTTCTAATAGCAATTATTATTCATATGTTTTAGTGATTGGCTGTAAATTAGGATTTTTAACTAATACTTTATTGTTATAAATTTTTAAAAGTTTATAATTTAAAAAGGAAAATGAAGTAATGTGAATTACTTTTACAATATTCTATTCGGGTTTTCATTTCCGGATAGATTTTTTTCATCATTTGTGTTTTTACGGTCTCCCGCAAGGGAGACCTTTTTTGATGAATATTGATAATAGAATTGTGGGAATTGGGAAAAATAATACAGTTAATATTTATTTTGGGAACAAATATTTTCATCTGTTTTTAGAATCTACATGAAAGCAATATTGAATTTATTTCTTATTCTGAATAATGGTTCGGTCTGATATTCTAAAAGTTTATAGATCTCATGTGCGTTGGTAAATTGTTCCGGAACGTTTTTGCTATGAATTCTTTTAATTCCTCTTCGTTTCATCGCTTCATGAATCACTTTTGCAAACGAGTCTTTTGCGCCCTGTCTTGAGTTGTGCTGAGAAATTCCATCTGCGTGAAGTCTGTATTTGTATAGATTTTCATTGATAAAGGCAACATCTCCAAGTTCAAGGATTTTGAGGTATAAATCCTGATCTACTGCACTTTTTAATTCAGGATCAATTCCTTCGGTTTGAAAATATATTTCTCTTTTGAAAGTGAAAAAATGAGCAAATTGTATCGGGCAATTGAAAAAATATCTATCATTAAAAATTCTTTTTGTGGCACTAAAGGTTTTTTGAGGGTTCAGATTTTCATCGCACAACATCATTTTCGAGTAAGTGGCAACAATTTTATTATTAAATAAATATTCTTCAGCCGATTCTTCTAAAGCAATAGAATAGAGTGCGTCATCAGGATCTAAATAAGCACATATTTCTCCTGTTGCGTACTTCATGCATTCTCTTTTGGTATAGCCGCAACCCTTGTTTGTACCGTTTTCATACAATTTAAAACGGCTGTCATTTGCTATAGTATTTTTAATTATTTCTATTGAGTCATCAGTAGAAGCATCATCAACAATTATGACCTCCCAGTTTTGATACGTTTGATCAATAATTGAATTATAACATTCCAGAAAGTATTTTCCGTTGTTATAATTTGCGATGAGAAGGGAGATTTTATTCATATTTGTGTGAATTATATTTTCACATCAAATCTAACGCTTAATAAAATTGAAAATTATGACCTAGATCAATGTATTTTAATTAATAATTTTCTATTTTATAGTTATTGTTATGTATTTAATATTGATAATGAAATTATATGTTTAAATTATTATTTTTAGAATATTAAGTTATTGATTATATCATTTAACAGTGAATTGATAAGTTATTTGAATTTTTTATGCGAATTTATGTTTTGACTTATTAATTATTCTTTTAATTCTAATAAGAAAATTAAAATTTTACGGTGTTGCTATATTTTATATTATAAAATCATAATGGAGTTGATGTAGTTTTAACAAATATTTAAGCAAGCTTGTGATTGTACTCATAAGAAAACTATTTTCCACACCATAACTTTGTTAAAGAATTAAATGGATTAATATCTTTCGATATAATTTTATTTCATCATTTGTGTTTTTTAACCTCCTTCCCAGGAGGTTTTTTGTTAAATGAAAGGATGTGAGGTAGTATTTTCAGAAAATAAAATAGAAAAATTTATAGAGATATAAAAGTTCAATAACTTCTCTTTTTATTATTACATTTTTTTTCATTGTATAAAATTGCGAGTATTGATTTAATTTTTGATTTGTAGTTCGTCGAATTTTCGGAGTCCATATGCACGAGCGCAACGTTTCATTTCGTTTTTGACTTGGCGTAAGGATTCTTGGCTTCAGCTAAAGGAAATATTTTCCAGAATTGTATTTTTAATTTTGCGAGTCCATAAAAAGAAAGATCATCCGGATTATTTAATATTGCTGTAAGGCGTAACTTTTTATATTGGTATGTATGCAGTAGCAATATTTGATTATTGAGTTTTATTTTCTTCAATTGTCTGTTTTTGAAGACTGCAAGAATCAGACATACTAAAAAGTTTGCATTCCTATTTGGGAAATCGGACGAGTTAAAAGATATTTCTTAGAGGAAAATAAAGAAAAATTACGTGTTATTTTGTAGACTCAATAATTTTTCTATCTTTGGTGACTTAACAAAATTAATAACTATGAAAAAATTACTTCTGCTAGCAAGCAGCATGTTGCTATTTTCTTGTGCAACAAATGATGAGCTACAAAACGAAGAAACTTCTACATTATCTGAAGCAAAAATCCAAGCTTTTAAAAAAGGTTCAGAAGAGGGTTCGCCTGCTGATCCAATCACTTTCAAATGTGGTTCAAGCAGTTACATTAATCCTATCAATGTTAATCCAAACTATCCGTACATCAGCAATTATGAGGTTTTGTATAAGGAATTAACTCCAATGTGGGGAAGAAATCAAATATACCTAGATCATTTTGTTGCGCAGGCTTTATTTCCTGCACCGACGGGTCCTTTCTTTGGTGGTCCTACAATTTATTACGGTTATAATGCATACAATGATTTCCTAAATGATCCTGCTTACTATAACGATTATCAGGAGTTCTCCTATGGTCAGGATGCTGATAATGCATCATACTACGGAGATATTTTTCCGTACAATCAAGGTATGACAAATGATGCTGCGAATACTGTTTACCATAATTTTAAAACTTATATTGACCAGTATACATCTCAAGGTAAAACAGTTGTGGCAGCACACATTTTTACTGAAAGTTATCTTTGTATTCCTGCCGCTAAAGGTATTAGAATAAGGTTGAGATTTAATTAGAATAGCTAAGCTAACATACTAAAAACCACCTGCAGTAGGTGGTTTTTTATTATATTTGTGAAAAATGGAATTATGACATTTGGAAACCAAATTTATAAACTCGTAAATGAGTCAAAATTAATAATGTTTGATATCGCGGAGAAGATAGCAATATCTAATTTAGCTTTTAATTATTACATAGATAACATACAATCAGAATCAGATAACATTAATGTAAAAACACAGCTAGGAATCTTAGATGATGGACGAATTATTGAAGGTGAATATAATTACACAAAAAGCGACATAAAAAATAGAATTAGAAAATTATGCATTGATGAATTACCGATCGACGGCTTGTACAAGATGGTTACTATGGTAGAAGGCATTTTTGTTATTGTAATAAACAAACTATTACAGGAGTATCCAGAAAAAATAGGAAGTAAAATCAAAATAGATGCAACAATAATTTTAGAATCACAGTCACTTGATGAATTGAAAAACTATCTTTTTAAAAGGATAATAAATGACCTAACATATAAATCACCTGAAGATTTCGCAAAAGATTTCAAAGATATTTCAGGTATAGATCTTATTAGATGTAAATCTTATAAGCATTACATAGAATTAAAGGCCACTAGAGATTTATTCATGCATAATGATGGTATAATTAATGATATTTATTTAAGAAAAGTTAAAGAATTAAAAAGAGGAAATGAGGGTGACAATATCATCTGCGATTATGAGTATTTTCTCAATTGTTACGAGCATTGCCAACAGGTAGTAGAATATTTAATAGATGAATTAAATTTAATTTGGGAAAGCTCAGATTATTTTAGTTGGAAAAAAGCAATAACTGAAAAAGTAAAAAATAAAATTAACAATGAGAAGTTAATTAATTTTAAAAATTAAAAACACCCGAGCGTAGCCGAGGATAAAACTAATAACCTTGAGTTATATTTTTTATCGAGTAATAAACTTTTGTATATTCGGAAACTAAAAATAAAAACATGAGAGAACGATTAAAACAGCTTCTATTTGAAAGAGCAATTAATAAATCCGAAAGTTTAGGATTGCGTTTAACTAAGGAAACTGAAGAAAGCCTTCACAAACTGATTGATATTGCAGTAGATAGAATGAGCTATGGTGAAGCATCATCAGTTGTAGAAAATACTAGAGCGCTTTTAAACACAGATATTCTTATCGAACGTTTAGCTAGTAATTCACGCTCTGGAAGTCAGATTGACTATAAAAGCTTTAACAGTGTAAGAGATGTAATTTGTCCACTTTGGCCATTCTGCTAGTTATGACTGATGAAGAGAAAAAAGCGTTTGATTTTGCAGCTGATACTGTAAAGCAACTTATAACGCTAGCAACAGGGATAATTGCACTAACTATCACTTTTTCAAAAGATATATTAGGCCCATCAATATTAACAAATTCAACTCTCATAATAATTTCATGGGCATTGTTTATTTGTTCAATCCTAAGTGGAATCTTCTCATTAATGGCTTTAACAGGTACTTTACAACCAACGCAAAATACTGCATCAGTTACTCCGAATATTTACTCTTCAAACGTTCGAAATCCGGCTATGTCACAAATTGTATTTTTTGTTTTAGGATTAATTTTCACCGTTATATTCGGTGCTATTTCAATGAGCAATACTAAATCAGAAGAAAATACTGGGGATAAGATAGAAGTAGTAAAGAAAACTGAGTATCAAATTTTAAGTCCACAAAAAACTGAAAAAGCAAGTTATTCAAAATAAAACCAGAAATAAAATTTATTAGAAAAGAATTAGATGGATTTATCTAGTAAATAAAACAGTCCCCATAAGTGACTGTTTTATTTTTAATAGTTATCAGCTATATCATTAACTACTATCTGGACTTCAAAATTAAGTCTCGAAGTTATTGCTTTTAGTTCTTCGTCACTATTGTAAAGAATTGAAACTTTACAATAGTGAGCGAATTCTTCTGCAATTTTTATTTTGTTAAGATATTCCAAAGGATTTATTTTTCTTCCAACACTTTTAGTTAACCTCTTTTTATTTTTGAATTCTTCAAAAGACTTGGCTACTTTTTTCTTGATTTCATCTTCTTTTTCTATTGATAATTTCATGTGTAATTAGTTTAATGTAAAGTTAATTCTTTTCCTTTAAGTGCGAAGAAACAAAATTTTAAGACTACTAATAATATTATCAAAACTAGACGAATCAAATACCTTAAAAGGATTGTACAAAGCAGTGCATTGATCCCCAATTTAAGTGAGCATAGATGTATTATTAATAAATATAAATCTGGATTTACGTATCGAATATCCCCACCATTAAAATCAGTGAAAAGAAAATATGACTTGTGGTTGACACAAATATTGACACATTTTAAAAACAAAAAACCTCCAATCAATAGATTAGAGGTTTTTGAGGTACCTAGCGGATTCGAACCGCTGTAGATGGTGTTGCAGACCACTGCCTAGCCGCTCGGCCAAAGTACCATGGTTTACCATTTTTGAGGTGTGCAAATATAATAAAATATATTACGCTACAAAAGGTTTTTAAAAATTTTCTTTTGCACCAAGGCTGTTTATATCGTCTTTTGTCTGTTTTTCAGCAACATAATTTTTAATATTAATTACTCTTGTATCACTCCAGTTGTCATGCCATCCATTTCCTTCTCCTAAAAAAGAGAACGCATCAAAAGGAACGAACCTTGAAATATTTCGAATAAAGCACTCTTGAAGGGTAGGTATCGTCCCTTCTGTTGTTACAACCTTCGTTCCGGTAATATATTTTCCTGCCGTTCTTCCTTTGGTAAAATATTCCATTAGAAATAGATAGATGAAATAAAATAATGATGTTACTATAATATCTTCAATTCTACTCAATTGTGTGAGTTTATCTGTAATATTCAGGAAAAAATCAATATTTAATAATTGATGGATTAATACGGAAAAGGTTCCGAAAAGGAAGAATAAAATATAGACAACAATTCTGTCGATCACCAGATTAGCAAATCTGGCACCTTTAGAAGCTCTATTATCTTCAATAATTCTTAAAATTTTTCTCATGGTTTAGTTTATGGTTTTAAATTTAGTTTTTTTAATTTACATTCCGTTGACGATTAATTTTAAAGTAGCATTAATGTCAATAACGGCGGTAATTCCTGTTGGGTTTAAAAGAATATTAGTTGGTTTTAGGCTGAAAACCTTTCCTCTCATATTCAAACCTTTATAATATTCTTTATTAAAGGCTTCTTCAATACTTTTTCTTGATGTTTCTTCGAGTTCCTGAGTAGGAATTCCGTATTCTTCCTCAATCATTTTAACAATTTTCCCCTGGAATAAAACGGAAGCTGTCTTTTGAAGAATATTCATAGTTTTCAGCTTAAACTTAGTATTAGACAAAACAATTTTTCTCTTGGTTTCATCATACACAGGAATTCCGGAAATGATGGCTTTCCCTTTTACGTAGCCATACGTTTCAGCTTCGATCATGATTTTATTATCCAGTCCATAAACTCTGATGTCAGTAATTTTTACTTTAGAACCTTTTAAATCAAACTCTTTATTCAGAAAAGTTTTTCTTGCAATATTGGAGGCTTCCGTAAAAGGAATATTTGCAGTCGTCTGAAGTGAAAATTTATCTGCTAAAACAGGAATTGAGTTAAAATTACTTGCCGTTTTTATAGGTTGAGAAGATTCTGGTTTGCTTCCCGTGAAAGTTTCAGAATACACATCAATTCCAATATTGGTATCGATCTGGTTTCCGTAAAATTTTAATGGAGTAATATTAATATTGATAGGCGTCACTTTCAACCAAGTATTATATTCTTCAGAAATATTGAAAGGCTGTGTAAAAACATTCCACGCCATCATCGCATACTGTTGAAAATTCAACTGTGTAGCCATTTGCTGGTCAAGGGTTTTACAGAATTTCTCCTGCTGTTCTTTTAAGCTTTTTTCAACCAAAGAAGTGATTGGGATTTTAATTTTTCCATAATCTAAAACAGGTTTTGTAACCCATTTAAAACCATTAGGTTGCGTATTGGTCATAATAGTCCAGTTATTTTTAAAACTTAAAGACGTGTTGAACGACATCACTGTTTCAAAAGTTGTGTTCTGGTATGTGTAAACTCCCAAAGTTCCGATGCCTTTTTCTGCCCAGATTTTCAGTGGAACTTCAATCAGTAAATTTTGATTAGTCCCTCCAACTACTCGGATAGCACGGGTTTTCCAGACTTTTACTTTGAATTGGTCATTGTTGTTATCGGTGTAAGAATCATCCTGATAGATGAGGTCTTTCACAGAAGCGTTGATCATATTGTTGATTTCCGAAAGCGGAATAGTCACCGGCATCGTAATACTGGATTTTATTTTCGGAAAATTATACACCGCCAATTGATTATCAACATTGGTCTGCCCAAAAATATTGATACACGTTAATAGAAATAATATTTTAATGAATTTCAATTTCTTATGTTTTTTAGGATACGAAAATAAGGATATTTTAATTTTCAGGTTTAAAACTTTTTTCCAGTTCAATACTTGCGCCTTTCATTTCGCCTTGCATTGGAGGAGCTGTTTTGGTTATTTTTAATTTAATATAAGAAATCTGAGAAAAATTTTCATGAATTTTTAAAATAATTCTTCCTGCAACATGCTCCAATAATTTCGATTTGATTTTCATTTCATCATGAACAATTGCGTTGATATCAGCATAACTTATCGTATCATTCAAATCATCCGACTCTGAAGCTTTCCACAAATCCGTGTGAAGTTCCAGATTCAATATATAGTAAGTTCCGATGATATTTTCTTCTGGCAACACTCCGTGATAGGCATATATTTTTACATCTTCAAGATAGATTTTGCTCATTGCTTTTAATTTTTATCAAGCAAAATTCGTTTTAATTCTTCAAAATCTGCGTTAATTTCTACAGTTTTTTTCTCTTTCTTCATTAATTCAGCCAATGATTCCGGAACTTCAATTTTAATGTTCGTAGCTTTTTCCACGGCATGAGGAAATTTTACTGGATGAGCTGTTCCAAGAATAAAGCCTTTTTTATTAGGATTTTCTTCTAAATATTTTTCTAACGAAGCAAAAGCAACCGCGCTGTGAGGTTCCAAGGTATATCCGTAATTTTTGTAAACCTTTGAAATGGTTTTTAAAGTTTCATCATCATGAATAGAATATCCTGAAATTGTATTCTTAAGATTTTCAAATTGATTTTCAAAGATCTCCAAAATTCTTATAAAATTACTTGGATTTCCAACATCCATCGCATTTGAGAGTGTTGCAACAGTATCTTTAAATTCTAAATTTTGAGTATTTAAATAATTCGGGACAACATCATTTTCATTACAGGCTGCTATGAAATGTTCCACAGGTAATCCTCTGAAATGAGCTAAAATCCCTGCGCAAATATTACCGAAATTTCCACTTGGAACACAGATTACAGGATTTTCATCATTGTTTTTTTTCCATTGTTTTAAAGCTAAAAGATAATAAATCTGCTGCGGAAGCCATCTCGCCACATTGATGGAATTGGCTGATGTTAAAAACAGATTTGAATTAATTTCCTGATCAGAAAAAGCCTGCTTCACCATATTCTGACAATCATCAAAAGTTCCGTTGACCTCAATTGCCGAAATATTTTCTCCCAATGTAGTCAATTGCTTTTCCTGAACCGGACTCACTCTATTTTTTGGATATAAAATCACCACATTCACTCCCTGAGTTTTGTAAAAACCATGAGCAACGGCACCGCCCGTGTCGCCTGAAGTTGCTACCAAAACGGTAACTTTCTTATCCTCATCTTTTAAAAAATAGGAGAGACATTGACTCATAAACCGAGCACCAATATCTTTAAACGCCAACGTCGGACCATGAAAAAGTTCTAACACAGAAATTTTATCATTGATTTTTTTCAACGGAATTTCAAAATTGATTGTTTCGGCAACTATTTCTTTTAATAATGATTCAGGGATCTCATCACCAACAAAATCTTTCATGCATCGAAATGCAATTTCTTCATCCGAGAATTGATTTAAATTTTCAATAAAATCTTTTTCAAACTGGGGAATTTTTCCGGGAAAAAATAAACCTTTTTCGTTTCCCTGTCCTTTAATGGTGGCTGTTTTAAAATTAACCTGTTCTTTTTTATCTTTTAAATTATAGTAGATCATTTTCTTGGTTTTAATTGGATTAATTCTAATCTTCATTAATGATTTCAATTCCTGCCGGATTGATTTTTGAGACATACACGAAACTTTCTATATCAATTTCATCATAAATAGATTTCATCATTTTAGCAATTTTCTGTGCAGTTTCTTCTTTTTCTGCCAGCATAAAAATAGATGGGCCAGAACCGGAAATCCCACCGCCCAAAGCTCCAAGCTGTAAACTTTTTGCTTTAACTTCATCAAATTTTGGAATCAAAATACTTCGGACAGGCTCAATAATAACATCGTTGAGGCTTCTTCCGATCAAAGCATGATTGTTTTTTTCAATTCCTGCAACCAATCCTGCGATATTTCCCCATTGTTGGACGGCGTCTTTCAACAATATATTTTTCTTTAAAATTTGTCTTGCGTCAGATGTTTTTACTTCAACTTGTGGATGTACTGCCGCAACAAACAAATCAGGACATCGCAGCGGAATAATATCAATAGGATCTGTTGATTTCACTAATGTTATTCCGCCCAAAAGGCATGGTGCGATATTGTCTGCATGTCTTACTCCAGAAGCCAATTCTTCTCCAAACATCGCAAAATGAATCATTTCGTTTTGAGATAAAATATTCCCTAATAAAGCATTAGCTCCAAAGGCGGCTCCGGCGGCGCTAGCCGCACTGGAGCCGAGCCCGCTTCCCGGTTTTATATTTTTATGAATAATCACTTCAAAGCCAATTTTTAAATTCAAATGCTCCTGAATTTTTAAAAGGACAACTCCGGCAACATTTTCTTCCGCTTTTTCAGGGAGTCCGAAATTATCTGTATGTTTTATGATAATGTCAGGGATTTCCAGTAATTTAAACTCCATTTCATCATACGGTTGATTGATCGCCATTCCCAAAATATCGAAACCACAAACCAAATTAGCGACTGTTGCAGGAACTCTTATTTTTATCTTTTTCATATTTTATTATTTAAATTGAACGAACAATATCTGCAAAAACACCGCTTGCTGTTACTTCCGCGCCTGCACCTGCACCTTTTACAACTAATGGCTGCTCAGAATATCGCAAAGTTTTTAGAATAACAATATTGTCTTTGCCGTAAAGATGAAACAGGTCACTTTCCGGTGCGATGTGCTGTAGTCCGACTTTGGCTTTTCCATCTTTAAATTCGGCAACATATTTTAAAATTTTCCCGTCTTTTTTAGTTTCATCTAATATGTTTTTAAAATGGTCTTCATATTGAATCATCATGATGTAAAAATCTTCAACAGTTCCGTTCATACAGTCTTCAGGAAGAAATTGGATGTTTTCTATTTCATCAAATTGAAGTGGATATCCGGCTTCTCTTGCTAGAATTAAAATTTTACGCGCAACATCTGTTCCTGCCAAATCAAGTCTTGGATCTGGTTCTGTAAAACCTTGTTTTTGTGCTTCGGCTACGATCTCAGAAAATGTTTTGCTTCCATCATAATTGTTGAAAACAAAATTTAATGTTCCACTCAATACCGCTTGAATTGAAGTAATCTGATCTCCGCTTCTTATCAGATCATTAATGGTTCCGATAATGGGAAGACCGGCTCCTACATTGGTTTCAAAGAAAAATTTGCAACTGTGATTTTTAGCAATATTTTTTAATGATTTATATTTTTCAAAATCAGAGGAAGCTGCAATTTTATTGCAGGCGACAATATTTATGCTTCTCTTTAATACAGTTTCATAAATTTCAGGAACTTCTGCGTTGGCGGTTACATCTACAAAAACTGAGTTTCGAAGATTTCGGGAAATAATTTCTTCTGCAAATTTTTTGATAGAAGCTTGTTCGCCATTCTCTAATTTTTCATTCAATTCATTTTGTGAAATTTCCTGATCTGAAAATGCCATTTTACGACTGTTGGAAATCCCTGCAATTCTTAAATTAATCAAAAGGTTTTCCTGCAAATATTTATTTTGATCATAAATTTGCTGAATCAGTTTTGAACCCACATTTCCTGTTCCGCAAATATAAAGATGAACCTGTTTTATTTCTGATTCAAAAAACTCTTCATGAAGAACATTTACAGCTTTTTTAATATCTTTTTCTGAGATTACAATGCTGATATTTCGCTCGGAAGAACCTTGAGCAATAGCTCTGATATTAATTCCATTATTTCCTAAACAGCCAAACATTTTGGCACTTACACCGCTTCGGTTTTTCATGTTTTCTCCGACTAGAGCGACAATTGAAAGTCCGGATTCTATTTTTACAGGAGAGATTCTTTTTAATTTTAAATCATCCTCAAAAGAAGAATTGATGGCATTTTCTGCATTAAAAGTATCTTTTTCATTGATCGCAATCGTAATTGAATGTTCCGAAGAACTTTGAGTGATGAGGATTACATTTATTTTTTCGTGACTAAGACATTGAAACAATTTTGCCGAAATACCGGGAATTCCAACCATTCCGCTGCCTTCTAAAGTAAGTAGGGCAATGTTGCTCATATTTGAAATTCCGACTGCGACTTGCTGTTCTTCACCTTCTGAAATTTTAATATTATGAGATATTAAAGTTCCCAAAGCTTCAGGATCAAAAGTATTTTTAATTCTTAAATCAATATTTTTCACCATTACAGGCTGAATTGTTGGTGGATAAAGAACTTTTGCTCCAAAATGAGAAAGTTCCATTGCTTCCTGATAAGATATTTCCGGAATAGGTTTCGCGTTGGGAGAAAGTTTTGGATCTGCGGTCATCATTCCGCTTACGTCAGTCCATATTTGAAGTTCTTCCGCATTGAGTAATGACGCAAATATAGATGCTGTATAATCTGATCCGCCTCTTCCTAATGTTGTCATATTTCCGTTGTGATCTTTAGCAATAAAGCCTGGAACTACAGTAATTTGATGCTGGTTTTCTTCAAAATATTTAATTAAATTTCTTTCAGTGGCTTCAAAATCAACTTTTGCATTGGTGAAATTGCTATTTGTGATAATGTGATCCGCAGAATTCATCCAGACAGCATCTAATTTTTCAAATTTAAATCTTGCAGCAATAATATTTGACGATAAAAATTCTCCGTAAGAGGTAATTTTATCTTTTGTACGACCTGTAAATTCACCTAAAACAAATATTCCGTTGCATAGATCTTCGATGTCATTAAAATGTTTTTTTACAAAACTTAACCACGCGCTTTGTTCTAAAATCGGGATAAGTTCTTTTACAAGATTTAAATGTTTTTCTTCAATTGTTTTGATGATTGAGAGATAGCTGTCATCATTACTTGATGCATGTTCTGCTGCTTTTATTAGCATGTCAGTTACACCATGCAAGGCTGAAACGACAACAACTATTTTCTCTGAAGATTCTTTTTTAATGATATTTTCTACTTTCAGAATATTTTCTGAATTGGCTACAGATGTTCCGCCGAATTTGAGGATTTTCATCATTTTTTGATTTTGAATTATTGAAATAAGATTTTTCACTCTTTAAAAAAAAGAGCACAGGTGCCGGTGATAATATGTGAAAATGTACCCCGTTATGGGGTAGTAGTTGTAGTCGTAGAAACAGAAGATACTTCAGAAGTAGAAAACTTCGGAGTAGAAATATCAGATATGTTTCTTGTAAATTTCATTGTTGTAAAACAAATGTACAAATTATTTTTAAATATCAAAATGTAAAGTAAAAAGATTATTTTTCAACATAATGTGATTTATTAAAAATATTTATTAAATTTATAAGCTAAACTAAATCAAATTATTATGAAAAATCTAAAAAGATTAAACAGAAGAAATTTAGAACAAATCAATGGAGCAGGAGTACCGCCAATTACACATTGCAATGGTTGTCCGACAGGCGCCTTTGGACCAAATGATACTCATTCTTGTGAAGCGTATTGGGGACTTCCAGAGACTTGCAGAAAATGTGTTCTTGTTAACATGAAGTGTTTTGAACTAGTTCCAATATTAAAATAAATGTATCATGAAAAACTTAAGAAAATTAAACAGACAAAATTTAGAACAGATTAACGGAGCTGGAGTTTCGCGTTGTGAAGGATGTCCTTCCCATCTTGTTTTTGGACCTGATGGCGGATGGCCTGATACCTCTAGTGCTTCTTGTGCAGCTTATTTTGGGTTATCCGAGACCTGTAAAATGTGTGTGATGGTGAGTGTAGATTGCTTTGTTCAAATTTCTGCGATCTAAAAAAATGTTTTAAAAACTGAAATTTATATTTTAAACTAAACCAAATCAAAATATTATGAAAAATCTAAAAAGAATTAACAGAGAAAATTTGAGATCAATTAACGGTGGTGCAACTTGTAATTATGTTTGCCCTCCAGGACCTTACGGGCCAGGGCTTCCAAGATCATGTGAAGCTTTTGATGCTTTGCCGTCATGCTGTAAATCAAAAGTTTTAGTAAGTATGGATTGCTTTCCTCAATAATGACTTAAATATCCAAATTCAAATAAACTATGAAAAATCTAAAAAAACTTTCCAGAATAGAACAGACAAAAATCCAAGGGGGTTTCACTCAGGTTCAGATAGATGCCTGCGGAGGTGAAGCTTATGTATGCTTCCGTCCGGGAGGGTGGGGATGCTGGCGAAAACAGGGTGGAACTTGCTACACACCTATGGTTTAATAAAGAAAAAAGCACTGTAAAACAGTGCTTTTCGTTTATTTTATACTTTTCGAAAGATCAAGCATCGCCTCAATTGGCTTCAATGCTCTCAAACGAAGTTCTTCGTCGATAAGGATCTCAGGAAGTTCATATTTCATACATAAGTACAACTTTTCCATTGTATTACGTTTCATGTAGAAACATTCTGAGCAGTTACAGCTTTCGTCAAAAACCAAAGCAGGAATCAATTCTTTATGCGGTGCGCGTTTTCTCATTTCGTGAAGAATTCCTTCTTCTGTAGCAATGATGAAGGTCTGGCAGTCGTCTTTTTCTACATAATCTAACAAAGCAGAAGTAGAACCGATAAAATGAGCCAGTTTCAACACGGCTTCTTCACTTTCCGGATGTGCAATCATTTTAGCATTCGGATGATCTGCTAACTGTTGTGCAATTCTCTCCATAGAAAAGGCTTCGTGAACGATGCAGCTTCCATCCCAAAGAATCATATCACGTCCCGTTTTTTTAGATAAATATCTTCCTAAGTTTTTATCCGGAGCGAAAATAATTGGTCGGTCTTTTGGTAAAGCTTCAATCACAGTTTCAGCGTTTGAGCTTGTTACAATAATATCACTTTCAGCTTTTGTTTCAGCGTTGCAGTTGATGTAAGTTGCGATCAGAGCATTAGGATGCTGCTCACGCATTTTTCTCAAACCTTCTCCTGAACATCCGTCTGCCAAAGAGCATCCCGCCATGGTGTCTGGAAGAACTACTTTTTTAGTTGGGTTCAAGATCTTCGCCGCTTCTGCCATGAAATGTACTCCGCAGAATACAATCATATCAGCATTGGTATCTTTTGCCTGTCTTGCCAATTGCAGAGAATCTCCCAAGAAATCGGCAATATCCTGAATCTCTCCAGGTTGGTAATAATGCGCTAAAATAACCGCATTTTTTTCTTCTTTCAATTTAAGAATAGCTTTCACCAATTCTTCTCCTTGAGGAATTACCAAATCTTTTATATCCAAAAATCCTCTTACAGGAATCGCAGATTTAGCTTTTTCTAATGTTTCGGTACTCATATCAACCTCAATGTTTTTTGATTGTAGAAGTTAGAGTTTAGAAATTAGTTGTTAGTTAAAATTTTTACGTTTCAAAAACTAACTTCTAGCTTCTAATTTCT
Source organism: Chryseobacterium sp. GW823-FHT05E08 (assembly GCF_058795655.1). Lineage (NCBI taxonomy): Bacteria > Pseudomonadati > Bacteroidota > Flavobacteriia > Flavobacteriales > Weeksellaceae > Chryseobacterium > Chryseobacterium sp. GW823-FHT05E08. Next base: position 509,865 of record NZ_JBXAHY010000004.1, read on the forward strand.
AGTTTCTCCTACAAAATTTTTTATTAAACTTTCTATTTCTTCTTTTGCAATATCCAAATCGTTATTGATCACGATTTTATCAAATTCTTTTGCGTAAGACATTTCTTCTTCTGCCTTTTCTACGCGGGTTTTGATAGTTTCTGCATCATCTGTGTTTCTGGAAATCAATCTTCGTTCCAATTCTTCAATGGAAGGTGGTTCAATGAAAATAGATAAGGCTTTTTCTCCAAAATATTTTTTTAAAGAAATTCCACCTTTTACATCAACATCAAAAATCACTACTTTCCCCTGATTCCAGATCTTTTCAACTTCAGATTTTAAAGTACCGTAATATTTATCAGTATACACTTCTTCAAATTCTACAAAAGCATCTTCCGAAATTTTTTGTCTGAATTCATCAGGACTTAAAAAATGATAATCCACAGCATGAGCTTCATTTCCTCTCGGTTGTCTCGTAGTACAAGAAATTGAAAATTGGAGCTCATTAAATATCTCCAAAGAATGCTTTACTAATGTAGTTTTTCCGCTTCCTGACGGCGCTGAAAATATGATAACTTTATTCATATGGTTGTTGGCTGATGAATTTTAGTTGATTATTACGGATAAAACACACAACAATCAACCAAAAACAATCAACTAATTATAATACGTTTAACGTTTGTTCTTTAATTTTTTCCAAATCATCTTTCATCATCACTACCAATTTTTGGATCTCAGCGTGATTGGCTTTTGAACCTAATGTATTGATCTCTCTTCCGATCTCCTGGGAAATAAAACCTAATTTCTTTCCGTTGAAATCTTCATTATCCATTACTTCCTGGTAATATTTTAAGTGTTGAGTTAATCTTACTTTTTCCTCAGCAATATCTAATTTCTCTGTGAAATAAGCCATTTCCTGATAGAAACGAGTTTCATCAACGTTTTCAAATTCTTTTAAAGATTTTTGGTAACGTTCTTTTACACTCTGGATTCTCACCTCTTCAAAAGGAATGACTTCAGATAAATATTTGTCGATATTTTTAATATTCTTCTCAAGTTCCAGATGCAATGTTTTCCCTTCTGTCTTTCTGAAATCTTCAAATTTGTCAACAGCATTATTAACAATTTTTGCTAAAGATTCCCATTCACCATCCGTTAATTCGTCTGGTCTTGAGGTAATTGCATCAGGAAGTCTTACGGCCATTTTAAGGTACTCAAATTCAGGAGCATCAGAAGCAATATTTCGAAGCTCATTCATGTAAGAATCAATCAGTTTTTTATTGATTTTCACATCATTGGATTCTTCAAGATTTTCTATATTGATATAGCAATCCACTTTTCCGCGGATAATTCTATCGTTAAGAATTTTTCTGATCTCGAATTCTTTCTCTTTATAGCGTAACGGTATTTTTATATTTAAATCAAAGCTTTTGCTGTTCAGTGATTTAACATCTACGGTTATTTTTTTTCCTTCAAAAACATCTTCGGCTCTACCGAAACCGGTCATTGATAAAATCATAGTTTTTTATTGTCGTACAAAGATAAACATTTAAGTGTATGTGTTCTCACTATATTCAATTTTAACCACAAAAGTCACAAAAGAAAAGTTTAGAAATATTTAGTTTTCAAAAGAGCAAAAAAGTTTACGTTCTGCTTTTTTGAGCTTTTAAATATCTAAAAATCAAAGAAAGTCTTTTGTGACTTTTGTGGTTGAAAATAAAAAATCAATTTTTGTAAATTAGCGCTGTGAAAAATAAAAATTTAATTTCTGTTGTAGGCCCTACCGGAATTGGAAAAACGAGATTGGCAATTGATTTGGCTAACCATTTTAGCACAGAAATTATTTCTTGTGACTCGCGTCAGTTTTTTAAAGGAATGAAAATCGGTACCGCTTCACCATCGCCAGAAGAATTGGGGGAAGCACCTCATCATTTTATTGGAAATCTTTCGGTTGAGGAATATTATTCTATCGGACAATATGAGGAAGATGCTTTAAAAAAACTCAACGAACTTTTCAAAAAATATGATACTGTCATTTTAGTTGGCGGAAGCATGATGTATGAAAAAGCGGTGATTGAAGGATTAAATGATTTACCAGAAGCTAATGAAGAAAACCAAAGAAAACTTCAGGAGATTTTAGATAATGATGGAATCGAAAAATTGCAGGAAATCTTGAAAGAACTCGATCCTGAGTATTTTGCAGAGGTAGATTTTCATAATCACCGAAGACTTTTTCGATCTATTGATGTTATTTGGCAGACCAATAAAAAATATTCTGAATTAATTGCTGTTTCACAAGATTCCAGAGATTTTAATGTGATCCGAATCGGTATTGAAGCTCCCAGAGAAGAACTGTATGACAGAATCAATAGGAGAGTGGATATTATGATGGAGAAAGGCTTGTTGGAGGAAGCAAAAGGTCTGGAAAAATTTAAAGGATTGACTGCTTTAAATACCGTTGGATATGCAGAATTATTCAAATATTTTGAGGGAGAATGGGAATTGGATTTTGCGGTTTCTGAAATCAAGAAAAACAGCAGAAGATATTCGAAACGTCAACTGACTTGGTACAGAAAAGCGGATGATATTCATTATTTGCAATTGGGATATTCTCAGGAGGATTTTGATGGTTTGATTGAGTATATAAATCAGGAAATTGGCAAGTAATTTTTTTAACGCAAAGATTTATTTTTAATTCTGAATATTTAAAGGAGCAAAGAATTGAATCAATGAAATTGATTCTTAACAAGCTAGCTTCATCAGCGACTTTGTCGTTCTTCTTTGCTCACTCAAATATTAGTTTTCCTATATTAAAACTTTGCGTTTAAAAATAAATGCAATTTTTAACCATTAAGATTTTGGTTAAGAAGTTAAGATTATTAAGTTTTTAGCGCATGTTGGTTTTCGCAAAGACGCAATTTTTTTCAATTTGAATATATGAAAAAGGCGCAAGGATTTTATCTTCGATAAAATTTAATACGTTAAACTTGCTGAAAATCTTTGATTTTCTTGCGCCTTAAAACAGTCTTTTATTAAAACTTTGCGCCTTAGCGTTTCTCCAACCATTTTATTATCATTGAAGATATTTTAAACAAAAAAAGTGCGATTCCGAAAAACCGCACTTCAAACAATATTAATTTAATTGACTACTTCCAACCGCCACCTAGAGCTCGGTATAAATCTACAATACTGCTTAATCTCTGTCTTTTTACGGATGCAAGATTTAGTTCAGCCTGTAAAGAATTTCCCTGAGCTGTAATTACTTCCAGGTAATTTGCCATTCCGCCTTTGTAAAGCATTTCGGCACTTTTAATTCCGTTTTTCAACGTTGCAACTTGTTCGGTTGCTTTTTGTTCCTGAACTTTTAAGCTTTCGTTTGAAACTAATGCGTCAGAAACTTCACCTACTGCATTTAAAACAGATTGACGGAACGCTAACACGTTTTTCTCTCTCTGAATTTTAGCAACATTTAAATCGGTTTTCAATTGTCTTTTCTGGAAAATAGGCTGAGTTAATCCTCCTAAAACAGAACCGAACAAAGATGCCGGAATCTGAAACCAGTTATCAATTTTAAATGAATTTACTCCACCGTTTGCTGTGATTTTCAATGCAGGATACATATTTGCCTGAGCAATTCCAACCATTGAATTGGATTCCAACAACACCAATTCCTGCTGACGAACATCCGGACGACGACTTACCATTGCTGCAGGAAGTCCTGTAGAAATATTTTGAGGTAAAGAAGTGTCGGACATTTCGATGGTTCTATTCACTTTATTTGGATTTTCACCCACCAAAATACTCAATGCATTTTCCTGAATCGCAATATTTTGTTCCAATTGAGTGATCAAAAGTTCCGTAGATTGCTTTTGAGCAGTTGCCTGCTGAACACCCAATGAAGTGGTGTCGCCACTTTGCCACATCTTTTCTGTGATTGATAAGGTGTTATTGCTTAATTCTAAATTAGATTTTGCAATATTCATTTGTTTGTCAAGCATCAACAGATTATAATATCCTTGAGCAATCGCTGCAACAACCTGTGTCTGAATTGCTTTTGTAGCTTCATAAGTCTGAAGATATTGCATTCTAGAAACCTCTTGTTGATTTTTAATTTTCCCCCAAATATCAGCTTCCCAAGATAAATTAAAGGCTGCATTGTAATCTTCAACATGGCTTTGACCTAAAAATAAATTTAAGCTTTGTCCATTCATGCTGTTTTTTGATGGTTTTGAAATCTGCGCTGAAACCCCGAAACCAACATCAGGATATTGAAGATATTTTGCCTGTTTCAATCTTTCCTGTGAAGAAGCAACTTGCTTTAAAGCAATCTGAAGGTCATAATTATGGTTAATTCCTTTTTCAATTAAACCTTGTAAAATTGGGTCGCTGAAAAATTGTTTCCATTCCAGGTTGGCAACACTTGCAGTATCTGCGGTTGCCGTGTATTGGAATTTCTCTGGAAGCTCAAGCTCCGGTTCTGTATATGCCAATTTAGAGACACACGAAACCGAGCCAATAGCTAATATAAATGTGAGAAAAATATTCTTTATTCTTTTCATATGGAGATATTTATTTTATTAAAAGGTCATATGTAATCGCTGGATTTTATTGAAATTTTCGTTTCCAAGTGATGGCGATTTCATAGTTTTTTAAACTTTTAATTGAATACAAAACTTTGAGAGTTTTTATTTTAAAACAAAGATGTCTTTAGTAGGAGAAAATACTTTGCTTTTATAATATTAGTTTGAATAGTTGCTGCTCTATTTTTTTAATTTTTAACGCAAAGGCTTATTTTTAATTCTTAATATTTTAAGGAGCAAAGTTGTAATCAATTAAAATTGATTTTAAGAAGCGAACTTTTAATCATTTAGCTTCATCAGCGACTTGTCGCTTTTCTTTGCATCTTTAATAAACATTATATTTAAAATTCTTTGCGTTTAAAATTTCAATTTAAATCTCTCAAAGTTTGTAATTCATTTTTATTAATGAGCAGTTGCTAAAAGTTCTTCCTGTTGTTTTTGTTTTAACAGTCTTTTTTGTTTTCTGCTTGGCATTTTTTCATGTAGATATTGGAAGATCACATACATCACCGGAATGATGAAAATCCCGAATACAACTCCTGTAAACATCCCTCCAACTGTACTGATACCGATAGAGTGGTTACCTTTTGCAGCTGCACCTTGTGACCAAACCAACGGAAGCATACCGATGATGAAGGCAAATGAGGTCATCAAAATTGGTCTTAAACGTAATCTTGAAGCCTGAAGTGCAGATTCAATTAATGTTTTTCCTGCTTTTCTTCTTTGTACGGCAAATTCTACAATCAAGATGGCGTTCTTCGCTAACAATCCGACGAGCATGATTAATCCAACCTGAACGTAAATATTATTATCAATTCCAGCTAATCCTGTGAAAGCAAATACCCCGAAAACTCCTGTAGGAATCGTTAAAATAACGGCAAACGGAAGAATATAACTTTCATACTGAGCTGCCAGTAAGAAATACACAAATAAGATACTCAACATGAAAACAAAAGCTGTTTGTCCGCTTGTTTTGATCTCTTCACGGGTGATACCTGTCCATTCGTAGCCGTAACCTCTAGGAAGTGATTTTTGAGCAACTTCTTCTACAGCTTTAATCGCATCTCCGGTACTGTAACCAGGTTTCGGAGTTCCGTTAATTGTCACAGCGTTGAATAAGTTATTTCTTGTCACTGTTTCAGGCCCGAAAGTTCTCTTTAAAGTCACTAAAGTCTTTACGGGAACCATTTCGCCTGTCTTATTTTTAACATAAATTCCCTCAAGAGAATTCGCATCTGTACGATAAGGAACATCTGCCTGAGCCATTACTCTGTAATATTTCCCGAATCTGTTGAAATCTGAAACGAAGCTACTTCCGTAATAGATCTGCATCGTTTGCATCAATTCTGTCACAGAAACTCCCAGCTGATTTGCTTTATCTGAATCTACATCAATTGTATATTGCGGGTTTCCTGCTGCATACGTTGTAAAGGCAAATGCAATTTCAGGACGTTTCATTAATTCTCCGATAAATGCCTGAGTTGTTGTTCCCAATTGCTCAAACGAACCGCTGGTTTTATCCTGAAGCATAAATTCAAAACCGGAAACGTTACCAAAACCTTGTACTGTAGGGAAGTTGAAGAAGAATGCGCTGGCATCTTTCACCTGTGCTACTTTTCCTGTCAATGCAGCTGCAATTTGATCAGGATCTTTCATGTCGCCACGTTTGTCATAATCTTTAAGTTTAATAAAACCTGCAGAATATGGAGACGCGTTGGCATTACTGATGAAGTTCAAACCATCGGCTACCCAAAGGTGATTGGTTGCTTTTTCACCATTTACAATCTTATCAATTTGTTCTGTTGCTCTGTGTGTTCTTTCCAATGAACTTCCTGGAGGTGTATTCACAGCATATAAAACGAAACCTTGATCCTCTGTAGGAATAAATCCTGACGGAGCTTTTTTAATTAAGAAAACACTTGCTCCGGTGATTAAAGCTAAACCAGCTATACCCACCCATTTGTTTTTAATTAAAAATTTAAGACTGTAAATATATTTTTTAGTCATATTATTAAAGGCAACGTTGAATGCGTTGAAAAACTTCGCACCAAAACCTTTTTTATGACCGTGATCTCCATGTTCTCCCTGAGGATCATTTAATAATAATGCACAAAGAGCAGGACTTAATGTTAAAGCGTTTACCGCTGAAATCATGATCGCAATAACCAATGTAAAGGCAAACTGTCTGTAGAAAACCCCCGCAGGACCCTGCATGAAACCAACCGGAATAAACACGGCACACATCACCAATGTAATGGAAATGATCGCCCCGGAAATTTCACTCATTGAGCTTGTTGTAGCTTGTTCTACAGGCATTCCTGTGTGTTCCATCTTGGAATGGACGGCTTCGACGACGACAATCGCGTCATCCACCACAATACCAATCGCAAGAACCAATGCAAACAAAGTCAACATATTGATACTGAAACCAAATAATTGAAGGAAGAAAAATGTACCGATAATCGCAACCGGAACCGCAATCGCAGGAATTAATGTAGATCTGAAATCCTGAAGGAAAATAAATACTACAATAAATACCAGGACAAATGCAATCACTAAAGTTTCTACCACCTGATGAATTGATGCATCCAGGAAGTCTTTAGAGTTATACATGATAATCGGTTTTACTCCTTTTGGAAGCGTTGTTGAAAACTGATCAACCTGTTTTTCAATTTCTGTTAAGATCTCGTTCGCATTGGAACCTGCTGTTTGGAGGATCGCAAAACCCGCTACAGGCTTACCATCCACTCTATTAGCTGCTGTGTATGTATATGAACCGAATTCTACTCTCGCTACATCTTTTAATCTTAAGAATGAACCGTCATTATTGGCTTTAATAGCAATATTTTCGTAGTCTTCGTTTTTGTTTAATTTACCTTTATATTTAAGGATATATTCGTAAGTTTCCTTACTTCCCTGTCCAAGACGTCCCGGAGCAGCTTCAAGGTTATGATCTTTAATAGCTGCCATAACTTCCTGTGGAGAAAGACCATTGGCTGCTAATCTGTCTGGTTTTAACCAAATTCTCATCGAGTAATCTCTCGTCCCGAAAACCTGAGCCTGAGCAACTCCCGGAATACGCTGAATTTGTGGAATTACATTAATTTTAAGGTAATTCTGTAAGAAAAGCTCGTCGTATTGTTTAGGATCATCACTCGAAAGTCCCATAAACATAATCATACTGTTCTGAACTTTCTGCGTCGAAATTCCCGCCTGTACAACTTCTTGTGGAAGCTGGCTCATCGCTTTTGATACACGGTTTTGAACGTTTACGGCTGCATTATCTGCATCTGAACCTTGTTTGAAAAATACGCTCAAAGTCATTGTACCGTCATTACTTGAGTTTGACGTCATGTAAGTCATATTCTCAACACCGTTCACCGCCTCTTCAATAGGAACCGCAACCGAACGGGCTACAACTTCCGCATTCGCACCCGGATAAAATGCCGTCACCTGTACGCTTGGTGGCGCAATATCCGGAAACAGGGTAATCGGAAGGTTGAAAACCGATAGCGCTCCCAAGAGTAAGAGTATGATGGAGATGACCGTTGAAAGTACCGGTCTTTCTATAAATTGTTTTAACATAAGAAGTTTATTTTTTTAAGTCTTCTGTTTTTTTGAAAAGGATTGTTACAAAGGTTTTGCTCTAAGCAAACTATCAGAAGAAATGACTTTTGGCTGAATGGCAACACCGTCTTTCAATGCTCCGATTCCTGTAAATACGATTTTATCTCCCACAGCAAGTCCTTCTGAAATGAAGTAATAACTATCTGTTTTTCCAGAGATTTTTACAGGTTTTCCGGTTACTTTTTTATCCTTTCCAACTACATAAACGTAGGTTTTGTCTTGGATTTCAAAAGTTGCTTCTTGTGGAATAACAAGTGTACTTGTGAATAATTGAGGCATACGAACTCTACCCGTATTTCCGGTTCTCAACGTTCCGTGTGCATTCGGGAATACGGCGCGAACGCTGATTGCTCCTGTACTTTTGTCAAACTGTCCGTCAACAATGCTCATTTTACCTTTTTCAGGATAGGTGCTGTTGTCTGCAATTACCAAGTCTACCATTGGCATGTTTTTCAGTTTCTCGTTTAAAGTTGCTCCGGGATATTTATTTTGAAAAGCAATAAAATCCAGTTCGCTTAAAGAGAAATAGGCATAAATTTCGCTGATGTCAGATAACAGAGTCAATGGACTTGGATCTGTTCTTGAAATTAGGCTTCCTTTTTTGTAAGGAATTCTTCCGATGTATCCGCTAACTGGTGCTGTGATCGTAGTAAATCCTACATTGATTCTAGCTCCGCCAACAGAAGCTTTTGCCTGAGCTGCGGCTGCCACAGCTGCGGCATAATTTGCTTTTGCAGTTTTCATCTGTACATCAGAAACTACTTTCGCGCTTACCAAAGGCTGAAGTCTGTCAACCTCAACTTTAGCTTTCTGAATGTTTGCATTGGCAACTTGTAAATTAGCTTGTGCCATATTCATTTGCTCACCATAAGCTCTTGAATCTATTTTAAATAAAGGTTGTCCGGCTTTTACATAAGCGCCTTCCTCTACATAAATTCTATCTAAATATCCGTCAACCTGAGATCTGATCTCTACATTGTTTTTTCCTTCTAAAGCTGTCGGGAATTCCTGATAAACTGTTGCAGGAGATGTGATTACGGTATAAACTGGCAATTCTGGTGCAGGTGGAGCAGCGTTTGATCCTTCGGCTGCCTTGGTGCAATTCTGTAAAAGGATAATACTTGAAATTAGTATGATAATCCTCGTTTTTGCAAGTGTTTTCATTTTAAGTTTAAATTTTTAATGAAGTGTTAGATTAAGTAGTATTGTTTTTAATTTAAATTCCGTTATTTTTCCTAACAGTGTTAATGGTTAGTTCAAAAAAAATTACAGAATTCTTAATATTGAGTAAATTATTGTTTACATGATTACAATTTTTTTAATGTTGATTTTAAATGTATAAATAATGTGTGTAGTGTTATTTTTCCTAACGGTGTTAATGATAAGGAAAGAAAATTACATAAAGTAATGCTATAAAATTAGTCTTCATTTTTAAAGTTTTTTTCTTTTTTAGTTTAAAAAAAAATTGAATAATGTTAATTATTCTGTGTTACTTTTCCTAACGGTGTTAATTTTTGGTTCAAAAAAAAATTACAAAGATTTAACAAAAGCCGCAACCGTTTCGTCTAATGTTGTTTTATTCATTGTAGAAGGGATATCATCGTTACGCATCATCATAATAGAGATCAAACCATGCACCGCAGAAAATAAAGCGTGAGAGGAGTGACAGGCATTATCAGGATTTGAACCTTTTTTCTTGATGATTTCATAGGTACAATCATAGATCATATCCTGAAACGAAGAAAATTCTTCTTTCATCAAACCTTTTCCGCTGCATTGCATTCCAAGACCAAACATTAGCTGGTAATATTCTTTATTTTTAAATGCAAACTTCCAATAAGCATCAACAATAGCTGTAATCTGCTCTTCGGGAGTATCGTGCTTTTTCTGAGCCTTTAATAATTCTATGTGTAGACAATGAAAACCGTTCAGTGAAATTTCAAACAGAATTGCTTCCTTGTTTTCAAAGTAATCGTAAACTACTGGCGCACTGTATTCTATAGCGTCTGCAATTTTACGTATTGAAAGCGAGGCCCAACCTTCCGTTTTAGCCAAAGAAAAAGCCGCATCCAAAATATTGGCACGTATTGATTCTTTTTCTCTTTGACGACGTTCATGTAAGCCCATGATATTTATTTTACTAACAGTGTTAGCAAAACTACAAACTTTTAAGTATAACTTCCAAATGTTATTCTATATTTAACACTAACGAATGATTTTAAAGTATTTTCATAAATAGGCTGAAAGCTGCAAGAATGGGAGTTTATGTAAGTGATTTTGAAATTATTGTAAAAAGTAATGGGATAAATAGCCTAATTCGATTGGATTATAATTGTTTTTCAAATTATGTAACTTCTTCCTTCTGCTTCAAGCTTCTTTACCTATATAATAAAAGAAATATTTATCTTTGTGGCTAAATAAAAAAGATATGAATACTCCCTCAAATATGATCGCATTAGGAACAAAAGCTCCTTTTTTTGAGCTTCCGAACCCTTCAAAAAGTAATGAAATTCAATCATTGGATGATTTGAAAGGTAAAAAAGGAACATTGATGATCTTTATGTGCAACCATTGCCCGTTCGTTCTTCACGTAATCGACAAATTGAATGAATTATATGAAGACTATAACGAAAGAGGAATAGAATTCATCGCGATCAACGCTAATAACGTAGAAAAATATCCGGATGATTCTCCAGAGAAAATGATCGAATTCCAAATCGAAAAGAACTTTGATTTTCCTTATTTATATGACGAAAGTCAAGCGATCGCAAAAGCATACGAAGCGGCATGTACACCGGATTTCTTTTTCTTTGATGAGAAATTAGACCTTATTTACAGAGGACAAATGGATGATTCAAGACCTGGAAATAATAAAGATGTTACGGGTGAAGATTTAATTATCGCTTTTGAAAATCTTTTATTAGGCGAGCCTCAGGAAGATATCCAAAGACCAAGCATGGGTTGTAATATTAAATGGAAATAAATTTTCATTTTGTTTAAAATATATGAAAGCTGTTCTATAAAAGAACAGCTTTTTTAATTCAAGATAGAATGGTGATTTTATTTACATTCAGGAAGTGATAATAGATTGTTTTTTGTTGAGTTATCTGCTTCTGTTTTTAAATATTTGGTTCCATTATTAGTTTCAGCTGTAATAACTTTTACTTCATTATTATTACTATCTGTAACATAAGCTTTACCATTTTCATCCTTTATCCAATTGTATATTTGCAACCTAGTGTGTTTTCCAGTTTTTTTGGTTTCTTCATTTATCCAGCCTAAGTCTGTAATTGCTAAATTTGGATTTTCGTGGTATCCATTGTCTTTGTTGATACATGTAATTCTAATTGCCATAATTTTGTAATTAATATTGTTAATAAATTATTTCCTACGAAAATAAATTATACTAATTACTATTCCTTATGGTTTTCCGTAAACGAAAAAGGTAAATTTTATTATATTTCGTATATATTTTAATGTATTGATTTCTATTGTGTTTAAAAGTTATTAACACGGTTATCCACAGAGTTATCCACAATTTTAAATTAAAAACTAGCCTTGATTTTAACTTCCTTTTCAATCTTCAAATCGACATTCACCTTACTAGGAGAATAATTTTTAATAAACTCAGAAGGCGTTTTTTGGGTGTATTTTTTAAACATTCTATTAAAATAAGTCACATTATTAAAACCGCAACTGTAACTGCATTCTGAGATGCTTTTATCCTGAGCCATTAGCAAACAAGCCTTATTAATACGATATCGGTTCACAAATTCTGTAAACGTAATTTGTGTGGCTTTTTTGAAAAAATTACAGAAAGCGGGAAGGGTGAGATTCGCAAGTTTTGCAACATCTTCGATATTAATTTCCTTGTCATAATTGTGTTCAACAAAGGTGAAAATATTTTCCAGACGCGTTTTATTTCTTGAAATGATCGTGTACGGCATAATTTCTTTATTTAAAAGCTCATAATCCGTACATTTTGAAAGCTCGAAAAGAATTTCAAGCAACAATAAATATCTTTTATAGCCTTCAGATTCCAGCATTAATTTTAACCTTGGAAGCATTGCTTTTTTGACCTTAGTATGAAATTGAATCCCATATTTTGAAAGCTCCAACAGATTTTTAATAGATCTTGCTTCAACTTCTTGCTGGGGAAACTGCAAAATATCTTCCTTGAACTGCAAAACAATTTCTTCATGCGGATCAATAGAGTTTAATCCAAATCCGGAGTGTGGAATATTAGAACCAATTAATACCAGATCGCCGTTCGTATAGTTGCTTTTGTGGTAACCAACGTGGCGTGTTCCGTTCCCCGAAATCACGCACACGAGTTCAATTTCGGGATGGTAATGGTATTCCCATTTAAATTCCGAAATAGGTGAGTTGTTGTGAATTGTGCGAAAAGAGCTCTTTTCATCGGGGATCACTCGTTCAAATGTAACTTTCATTCAGTTAATCGTATTTTATCGACTAAAATAATAATTATATTAATATAGTTCAAATATTCATTTACTATGTTAAATTAACGTTAAGTAAAATGCTTCTATCTTAGCCACCAAGAAATTATTTAATGAAAAATTTCAACATAAAGGCGGTTTTATTTTTAAATTATTTTGTTTTTGCAATTCTATTGAATTCTGTGGGAACGGTAATTTTACAGATGCAGCAAAATTTCGGAATTTCGAAATCTTCTGCAAGTATTTTGGAGGGTTTTAAAGACTTGCCGATTGCTATTTGTTCGTTTATTTTAGCATCTTTTTTACCAAAAATAGGAATCAAGAAATCAATGTTGATTGCATTGTTTTTGGTGAGCTGTATGTGTTTTGTAATGCCTTTTTCTAATGATTTCTGGTTTTTCAAATTGCTGTTTACGATTGTCGGAGTTTCTTTTGCTTTGATTAAAATTTCGGTTTTTACATCTATCGGATTGGTGACGAATACAGATAAAGAGCACTCAAGTTTTATGGGATATCTGGAAGGGTTTTTCATGATCGGAGTGTTGGTTGGAAATGTTTTATTCAGCTTATTTATAGACGACCATAATCCGAAATCTACCCATTGGCTGAATGTTTATTGGGTGTTGGGCGCACTTTCCGCATTATCATTTTTGTTTCTTTTCTTTTCTAAATTGAATGAAAATGAAGCAAAAAGTGAAAAAACAGACCTGCTGGGAGACTTAAAAAACAGCGCAAGTTTATTCAGTTACAGAAAAGTGTTGTTCTTTTTATTATGTGCTTTTCTTTTTGTTTTGGTAGAGCAGAGTTTCCAAACTTGGACGCCAACTTTTTATAAAGAAATCCTAAAAGTTCCGACTTCGATGAGTATTCAGGCGGGTGCGGTTTTGGCGGGTGCTTTTGCGCTGGGAAGATTTTTATCAGGGTTTTTCTCGAAAAAATTCAGTTGGATTTACGTTGTTTCCTTTTGCGTGATTGGTTTTGCAATAAGTATTTTATTGGTTTTACCTTTAACTCACAATATTCATATCGACACAGGAACAACTTGGCTGAACGCTCCATTAGTTGTGTATTTATTTCCATTAATGGGCGGTTTATTAGCTCCGATTTATCCAAGTATTAATTCTGTGATTTTAGCATCAATTCCAAAATATTTACACAGTGCAATGTCTGGTTTGATTGTCGTTTTTTCTGCAATCGGAGGAACGATAGGTTCGATAATTACAGGTTTTGTATTTGAAAAATTTAGCGGACAGCAGGCGTTTTACCTTTCATTAATTCCACTTTCAATGTTGATTGTTTCGGCAATTTTCATGAATAAATTAAAAATAAATCCTAAAAAATAAAAATGAGTAATCAACTTTACATAAACGAAATTCAGGTTCTTTTTGATGATGTTCAAAGATCTAAAGTTTTTGAAGATCAAAAGATGATGACAGATGCAGTTCCATTATTTTCTATTGCTGAAATTAACTCAAAATATGAAAAGGAAAAAGATACAGAAGGTTTCTATTTAAAAGCTTTTGTAATGTCAAATTTCGATTTTTTGGGCGCTAAAATTTCTATCACGAGAGAAAAGCAGTTGCCAATTAACGAACATATCGAAAAATTGTGGGATGAACTGACAAGAACTGCTTACGAAGAAAAAGGAACATTATTAAAACTTCCAAAGCCTTATGTTGTTCCTGGAGGGCGTTTCAATGAATTTTTCTATTGGGACAGCTATTTTATTATGCTTGGTTTACAGGTTTCAGGAAGAGTGGAAATGATGGAAAATATTATTGAAAACTGTTCTTATTTAATTCAAACAGTTGGATTTGTGCCGAATGCGAGCAGAACTCATTTTTTGAGTCGTTCTCAGCCACCGTATTTTTCGTTGATGCTTGATTTGCTTTTTGAAACTACAAAAGATGAAAATATTTACATCAAATATCACGATACACTGGAAAAAGAATATGCTTTCTGGATGAATGGTGAAGAAGGTTTAGAAAATGGTTCTAATACAAAAAGAGTTGTAAAAACAGTTGACGGAGATATTTTAAACCGTTATTATGACGCAGAAAATGAACCTCGTCCTGAAAGTTATTTAATTGATATTGAAGACAGCGAAAATACAGGAGACGAATTTTACAGAAATATAAGAAGCGCCTGCGAATCGGGTTGGGATTTCTCCAGCAGATGGTTTGCAGATGGCGAAACGATACAAACAATAGAAACACTGAACCTTGCTGAGGTAGATCTGAACTGTCTTTTATGGCATTTGGAAAAAACATTGGCAAAATCTTCAGTGCTACAAAATTTAACAGAAAAGGAATTTTACTTTACTCAAAGAGCAGCAAAGCGAAGACAGATGATCGATAAATACTTTTGGGATGAAAACATGTATAAAGATTATCACACAAAAAAACACACAACAACACCGTCTGAACATATTGCTGCTCTTTATCCTTTATTCCTTGGTTTGGCCAGTGAAGAACAGGCGAAATCTGTTGCAAAAAATATAGAAGAAAAGTTCTTGTATCAAGGTGGATTGGTTACTACAACCAAAAACTCAGGGCAACAATGGGATTTACCGAATGCTTGGGCGCCTTATCAATGGTTAGGTTTTAAATCAATGAAAAATTATGGATTTGATGATCTTGCCGAGAAAATTAAAAATAACTGGTGTTCGAATGTTGAAAGAGTATACAACAACACCGGAAAATTAATGGAGAAATATAATGCATTAGACACGGAAACAATTGCCGGAGGTGGAGAATATCCAAATCAGGACGGTTTCGGTTGGACGAACGGTGTTTATTTAAAATTAAAACAAAATTAAAACTAACTATAAAAAAATCATATGGCTATGAAAAAAAAATCGATCTTTTTAATTGCCGGTATTGCAACGCTTTATTTCAACAATGCGTATGCTCAGGAAACTCCACAGGATTCTACCAGATCGGCGTCTATTGAACAAGTCGTAATTACCGGGAACTCAAATCCTAAAAAGAAAATTGAATCCAGTACCGCAATTTCTACCTTCAGTGCAAAAGAAATTCAGAAACAAAACCCGATCAGTGCGGCTGCTTTATTACAGAGAGTTCCGGGGTTTGCCGTGGAGACTTCTGGTGGTGAAGTAGGAAACAACCTTTTCGCAAGAGGTATTCCTTCTGCAGGAGCTTATGAATTTGTGCAGGTTCAGGAAGATGGATTACCTGTTTTCGAAGATGGAGCTTTACAGTTTGCTAACGCAGATAATTTCTTCCGTGTTGATAATTCAGTAAGTAGATTAGAAGCTTTGAGAGGAGGTTCAGGGTCTATTTACGCAACGAACTCTCCCGGAGGTTTGATCAACTTTATTACAAAAGAAGGAGGTAACGATTTTAAAGGAACTGCAAAACTTGAAACGAGCACTTACGGATTAATGCGTACCGATGTCAACTTGGGTGGCGCTTTGGTTCAGGATAAATTGTTCTTCAATGTTGGCGGTTTCTACAGAAGCGATGACGGAATCAGAAAAACTGGTTTTAAAGCCAATCAGGGTGGACAAATCAGAATGAATCTGAAATACGTTTTTGATAAAGGATACGCTAAAGTTTATTATAAAAAACTAGACGACAGAAATACATTCTATCTTCCGATTCCTTTGGTGAGAGACGGAAATGATATAAAAGAATTCGGTGGTTTTGATGCTAATTATGGAACTTACAGCTACAGAACGATCAGTCAGTTAAATATTCCCCAAGCAGGCGGCGGATTTTTCAACAGAAATTTAGAAGATGGAATTCATCCGAAAGTTGATGTTTTAGGAGCAGAATTTAAATATGATCTTGGAAATAATTTCTCCGTTTTAAACAAAACAAGATATACCAATATCAATATGAATTACACGGGAATTTTCCCGGCTGGCACACCTCAATTGGCGTCTGATTTTGCTAAAGCAAATGGAATTGCCGGAAACAATTTCCAATATTCATCAGTAAGCTCAGGAGCAATTATGAATCCGGCTTATGTTCAGGAATTAGGTTTCTGGGCAATTGATAAGCAGATGAATAACTTTGTAAATGATTTACAATTCAATTATAAATTTGACAAAGGAAATGTAACGGCAGGTTTCTATAAATCAAACTGGAAATCCCACCAATACTGGAACTGGAGCAATATTCTAACAACAGCAACAGACAGACCTGAGCTTCTTAATTTAGTTGATACTTCATTAACACCAAACAGTGTTGGATATTCTAAAACTTATAATGGAGTTACGGATATGACTTTCCTTCAGAGAGATACACAGACTCAAGGAAGTCTGAATGATCTTTATGCAAATTTAGACTATAATATTACGGATGATTTAAGTGTTAATGCAGGACTTCGTTATAGTCATGATTATTATAAAGGAAATTTTGCTAATACAACGACTGCTAATCTTAATAACTCAGGATTAACGACAGATGGAACTCATAGCTTTTTAACAACAACGGCAGACGATAATATGAGTGTTTTAGGAAATAAATACACGTATTGGAATTATAATATTGATAAAGTTTCTTTCACTCTTGCCGCAAACTATAAGATTAACAGAGAAAACGCAGTGTATGCTCGTTTTTCTAATGGTTTCAGATCTCCGAATGAAGAAGCGTATTATAATTATTTCTCCAATCCGACACCGGATCAGCCTTTGAAATCTGTATCAACCAATCAGTTTGAAGTTGGATATAAATATTATTCAAGAACATTTGATATTGCTGTAATTCCTTTTTATTCTACACTTAAAAATCTTTCGTTTACAGATGTTTTCTCTAACGGAACTTCAGAAAATACTTTTGCTAATACCAAAAACTTTGGGGTTGAGTTAGAAGGATATGCAAGATTGTTTGATAATGTATTGGAACTTACCTTTAACGGAACAATTCAAAATCCAAAATACGATGGTTTGGAAGCAGGAAGTGTTTTGGAGGGGAATGTAGTAAGAAGAATCCCGAAATTATATTTTAATATTTCACCAGCTGTAAATATTACAAAACAATGGAGAACTTATGTAAGCTATAATTATTATGGTAAGCGTTTTCAGGATCAGACCAATCAGGATACTTTACCTGCATTTGGTGAAGTTGGAGCCGGAATGTCTTATCAGCTAGGAAAAATACGTTTTGCGGTTGATGGAACGAATATTTTCAATACGATCGGAATTACAGAAGGAGATCCAAGATCACAATCTGTACAACAAGCAGGTAGTACGACAATTATGGCTAGACCAATTATGGGAGCTGCTGTAAGAGCATCAGTTGCATTTGATTTCTAAACAATTAGTTTTTTTTCATATCAAATTAAGAAACCGTCAGAAAAAATCTGACGGTTTTGTTTATCAATAGGAACGGGCTTTAGCCCGTTTATTTAAATTTTAAAATTCAATTGGCTTTAGCCAAAACTTATTTTGAAACGCAAAAAACGCAAATATTTTCACAAATACCCACAATCATCTGTGTAAATCTGAGTAATCTGTGGGAGAAAAACTATACATTAAGTTTATCATTTCGACGAAGGAGAAATTTATCACATAGATTCTTCACTTTCGCTCATTCTGAATAATAATGTAGTTGTAAAAACTCTAAAACCCTAAAACTTTCCCACACTAAAACCCTCAACCTCATTACTTCAAAAACGGATTATACTGCTTCTCAAAACCAATACTCGTAGGATTTCCATGACCTGAAAAAACCTGTGTTTCATCATCTAAAATGAAAAGTTTAGTTCTAATTCCATCAATTAATTGCTCGTAATTTCCTTTGTAAAGATCGGTTCTTCCGATACTTTGTTCAAAAATAACATCACCGGAAATCATAAATTTCTGATTTTCATTATGATAAACCACACTTCCCGGAGAATGTCCCGGAACATGATAAATTTTAAACTTTTCTCCATCAAGTTCTAATTCATCGCCTTCATTTACATATTCTATATCAACTTTTACAGGATCAATTTGAAAACCAAATCTCATTCCGCTTGCCTGAAGCATATCCAAAACTTCCTGATCTTCTTTATGTAAACTCACAGGAACTTTAAATGTATCAAAAGCCCATTGCAACCCCAAAACATGATCGATATGAGCATGAGTCAACAATATTTTCTGAATCTTTAATTCATTTTCTTTAATGAAATTATCGATCGCTTTTGTTTCCTGTTCGTTCATATTTCCCGGATCGATCAACCAGGCATTTTTGTTTTCATTATAAACGATATAAGTGTTTTCGCTTGCAAAATTGAATACGAAGCCTTGAATCTGAAGCATATGCTGAATGTTTTTATTAGGACAAATTTAACCACAAAAGTCACAAAAGCCTTATTTAAACTAAGATTATTTTTAAAGCTTCAAGATTATCATAGATTTTAATGAGAATATTTAGAATGTAACTTTCTGTCTTATTTGGCTGGTGTTAAACTTTAAAAACTTTTGTGCCTTTTGTGGTTTAAAAATTGATTTTTCGTTATCTTCGTCATAATGAAAACTTTGCGCATACTTTTACTTTCTTTGAGTGGTTTGGTTTTTGGACAAAACATCCAAAGTATACAATTGTTCAACCCACAGACGAATGATGAAACTCCGGTGATCAACCTTAATCAGACCTTGGTTTTAAGTTTTGATGATCTTACAAATTCAAGTGATATTTTTAGATATACGATCAAGCATTATGACAGAAACTGGCAGGATGATAATCTCTTCTTTACAGAATTTGCTAATGGAAGTTTAAATGGAATGATAGATAAATTTCAATATTCATTCAATACATTACAGGCCTACACACATTATACGCTGACGTTTCCTAATGATAAAATGCAGCCAAAGGTTTCAGGGAATTTTGAATTGATCGTTTATAAAGATTCTGCAGAAAAACCTCTTTTTAAAAGAAGATTTTATGTGGTTGAAGATAATGCGAACCTAGCTTTAAATATTTCAAGAATTTCGGATGCAAGAAATCCAAATGCGAACCAAAGGGTAGAGGTACAGGCGGTATCAAAAGGTGGAGACCTTTCTTCTAACGTCAATTCAATGAGTTTGAATGTGATGCAGAATAACAATCCGAACGTTACAGTCAATAATTTAAAACCAAGTGCGACTTTAGGAAATAAATTACTTTTCCAGCAAATGAATCTTGTTTTCCCCGGAAATAATGAATTTTATTATTTCGATAACAAAAACATGAATTTACCTGCAGATATGGTTCAGGCAACAGAATTGAAGGATGGGGTGAATCAAACCTATCTTCATCCGGTTTGGGCGTTTCCTCTGAATTATCAATATCAGCCGGACGTAAACGGAGCTTGGTATTACAGAAGAAACGACATCGGGCTTGAAAGAAATGCAGAAAGAGAAGCGGATTATTCTTGGGTATATTTCTCTCTGGAATCTGATCCTGTGGATAAAGAAATTTATGTGTTGGGAGGTTTTAATAATTTTAAACCAAGCAAAGAAAACCAAATGCAATATGATGAAGCGGGGAAAAAATATGTTGCTAAAATATTCCTGAAACAAGGTTTCTACAACTATATTCTGGCTACAAAAAATCCTGATGGTTCATTGAATTTCGGTGAAGTCAACGGTAATTTCTGGCAGACGGAAAATCTTTATCAGGCATTTTTATATTATGCGCCTTTCGGAAGAAGCTATGATGGTTTGATGGGGTATGGCGAGTTCAGAACTCCTGTGAGGAAATAAAAAACCTTATAGGTGTCAACTCCTATAAGGCCCTACATATAAAATAGTCCTGAAAAATGTGCTAATATTTTATTTAATCATTTTCAAATTAATTAATCTCCTTAAAGATTGCAGTAATAAATAAACTCTCATCATCTTCAAAAATATAATGAATGTGAACGGGGAAGTTCTGCATGCTCATTTGTTGGAGCTCTGTTTCGGGATCTTCAGAATTTTCTACAATTTGTTGGATTGATTCTTTCAGATCTTCCAGAAAATAGGCTCCTTTATGTTCTTTTTCTGCATTAAAAACTCTCATAAGAAGTCTTATATCGTTCTTTGCAATGGAGGACAAAAATACTTTCATCAGGCAAAATTCTTTTCCAGCTCAGAAATATTTTCATAAAAATCAAGTTTTGTCTTCGGATTCTCGTTGTGAAACTGAATTCTGTACAAAACTTCATCCATCTGAAACTGAGGAACGGAAAATCTATTCTGCATTTCTAACTTTTCTACCATTCTTGCCAAAGTTTGAAGCAATTCGGGAGTGAAGCTTTCGATCTTGTGTTTTAAAATTTCGGCAGTTGCATTCATCATTTTTAATTTTTATGGTTAATGCTTTTCTTTTGATAGGGTAAAGTTAAGAAAAATATTTAAATTTTGTAATTTTATTTAAAAATAATAGGGGTGTTTGTTTGAAATTGATATTTATTTGAAATTAAGTATCAAAATTAACGGGGTGGTTATAGAAAATATTGTTTTTTATTTTTTATTTGAAGCTTTTTCCAGCTTTCCGCTATATCTTTTGGGTTACGGGCTCCGCTTCGCTCTGCCCGCAACCCAAAAGGATGCCGCTGCAATCCGGGCTAGGGTGGTAGTCGTTCTTTCAAGATCCGTCATTGGTGAAGCAATCTCATAAAATATTTAGTGAAAAATAGATGCTTCGACTCCGCTCAGCATGACAGCTCTAATACTAACCATCTTATTTTACGGTAATTTGTAGCGATGTCATGCTGAGCGTAGTCGAAGCATCTATTAAATAAAAGTATATAAGTCAGATTTTAACCCAAAATATAAGTTGAAGCCGTCGGAATTTCCGACCATGCAAGTCAATATAGGTTTAAGCTGTCGGAAGTTCCGACGAGAACAATCAAATTAAGTTTAGACTTTCGGAGTTTCCGACGATAAGAAATTAAAAAGGTTTGAGCTTTCGGGAACTCCGACAACGCAAACCTATATTTACACAAAAAAATAACCCTCGTTTCCGAAGGTTACTATATTTTTAAACTAAATAAAATTCATTGAGTTTTTCCTCACAAAGTGTTTTCACGACTTCAATCCAACGGTCTTCATCGTTCAGACAAGGAATGTAATGGAAATTTTCTCCACCTCCGTGTAAGAACTGTTCTTTTCCTTCCACCGAAATCTCTTCTAAGGTTTCCAGACAATCAGAAACGAAGGCCGGACAAACAATTGCCAGGTTTTTCACTCCTTTTTTGCCGATACTTTCCAAAGTTTCGTCTGTATAAGGCTCCATCCATTTGTCGTTTCCTAATCTTGACTGGAACGTAACCATCACTTTTTCTTTGGGTAATCCTAATTTTTTAATGACAGAATTGGTGACATCAAAACATTGGTGACGATAACAAAACTGATGACTCGGATTATCTTTACGCGAACAGCAATCGTTTAAATTACACGTGTTTGTAGGGTCGGTTTTATAAATGTGCCTTTCCGGAACTCCGTGATAAGAGAACTGTAAAGCATCGAAGTTTTCAGGAAGTTTTTCTCTGATACTTTCTGCCAGACAATCGGTGTAGATCTCTCTATTGTAAAAAGGCTGAATATAATTGATTTTTATATTTGGGAAGCTCTTTTTTCTAACTTCTTCTGCTTTATCAATAACAGTTTCGGTTGTACTCATCGCATATTGCGGGTACAATGGGAAAAGTACGATTTCGGTAACGCCTTGATCAACCAATTTTTGAATTCCAGCTTCAATACTTGGTTGAGCGTATCTCATCCCGATTTCAACAGGAACATCTACCAGTTTTTGTAGCTTCTTCTGAATTTTTTCAGTGATCACAATCAAGGGTGAACCTTGCTCTGTCCAAACCGTTTTATAAGCTTCTGCAGATTTTGCAGGTCTTGTATTTAAAATAATTCCACGCACTAAAAGGGCTCGAAATATCCAACGATAATCAATTACCTTTTCGTCCATCAGGAATTCGTCAAGATATTCCTTTACATCATTTACCGCCGTTGATCTTGGTGAGCCAAGATTTACTAATAGAATTCCCTTCATTATTTATTTAGATTTTCCAGTTGTCCATCAACAGTCGGACCATAGTTTTTCTTTAAGTGAAATATATACACTTCTCTGGCAAGCATTTCCTCATCTTTTGTTATTCCAAAAGTGGCAAGGTATTTATCGTCTTTCTCAGAGATTATTTTGGTGAACAGTGCAAAATACTCTTCAGGATGTTCACTTAAGAAATTTTCTCCCTTTGATTTTTTTATTTCGTCCTGAGTTTCTTTGTCAAGCTTATAATAATAGTGAACATAGTAATCCAGGAAAGTCGTATTCTTTTTATTAAGCTTATCAAAAACAACATCCATTTTCTGAAGGCTGTCTTTGGCTAAATTAGATTTCACAAGATCTTCATGAAATCCGGCATTAATATTAGAATGCGACTCAGTTTCTTTCTTACATGAAAAAATACTTAGGCTGAAACAAATTAAAAGAAGAAATATTCTCATATTTAATAATTATCCGTTTACAGCTTCCACTTTTTCAACCAAATCGGGAACGAATTGTTTTAAAATACCTTCGATTCCGTTTTTCAGAGTAGCGGTAGAACTTGGGCATCCTGAACAAGCACCTTGTAAAAGCATTCTTGCTGTTTTAGTAGATTGAACGTATTCCATTAAAGAAATTTTTCCACCGTCATTTTCTACAGCAGGAGCAACGTATTCATTTAAAATATCAGAAATTTTCTGCTCATCATCTGTATAATCTCTGTTGATGATCTTTTCTACAGGATTTTCGTGTGTTTGAGCTTCTATTGTGGAGATTTCACCACCGTTTTGTAAATAGTCAGCGATCAATCCACGAACAGCCATCATTACTTGGTGCCATTCTACAGAATTATCTCTTGTTACTGCCACGAAATTATCAGAAATAAAAACTTCTTTAGTGAAATCAAACTCTTTAAAAATAGCCTGAGCCAAAGGAACTCCATCCGCCTGTTCTCTAGATTTTACTTCAACAAAACCTTCCAACAACAGCTTGCTTGAAACGAATTTCATCACCGCCGGATTTGGTGTCATTTCTGCATAGATCTGATACATTTCCTTTTTCTTTTGAAGGTAAATTCTCGGGTTAGCCAATAATTCATCTTCAATGATGTTTTTCAGACTTTCAACAACGTGTTCCCACTCTACAGTATCTTGTTTTGCTACGGCTACAAAATTTGCCGTAATAAAAATTCTTTCAACAAAAGGATAGTTAAAAAGTTCTTGTGCTAAAGGAATTTCTGAGATGTCAGAATCTCTGTCCAGCTCCAAAGACCCGGGAATCAAGTTGTAGTCTGCTACAAATTTCATCACTTTTGGGTTTTCGGTTGGTTCTATAAGTATAGTATGCATTTTTTCGTTAAATTTGAGATACAAAAATACGGATTTAGAAGTTAGAAGCTAGAAGTTAGAAGTTAGATTTTTGCTATCGACATCATTTAAAAATTGTGAAGTAAAAATTTAATTGCTAAATCGGCTCATTTTTCAAATTTTCAAAATAAAAATATGGCACTAATAAAAGAACTTTTAGGGAAAACACCGCAAATAGGAGAAAACACTTTTTTAGCTGAAACCGCAACGATTATCGGTGATGTTGTGATGGGTAAAGATTGCAGCATCTGGTATAATGCGGTGATAAGAGGAGATGTAAATTACATCAAAATGGGGGATAAAGTAAATGTTCAGGATAATGTAATGTTGCATTGTACGTATGAAAAATATCCTTTAATTATAGGAAATAATGTTTCGGTGGGGCATAATGCCATTGTTCATGGATGTACGATTCAGGATAATGTGTTGATCGGGATGGGTTCTATTGTAATGGATGACTGTTTGGTAGAAGAAAATTCTATTGTGGGTGCAGGTTCTGTGGTAACACAGGGAACACATATTAAATCCGGTGAAGTTTGGGGCGGAGTTCCGGCAAGAAAAATTAAAGATATTTCTGCACAGCTATTAGAAGGGGAAGTTAACAGAATTGCTAATAATTATGTAAAATATTCTTCTTGGTATAAAGAGAATGCGAAAGAAGTTGAAAGATAGTTTGGATGTGAATTGTGAATTTTCTTCGAAGTCAATTAACTTCGTTGTCAATTTTTTAGCACAATAAATTCACTTGCGAAGTAAAATTGACTATTCACATTTTAATAATTCACAAAAAAGCATTGTCAAAATTGACAATGCTTTTTTTATCCTTAGTGAGAAAACTCCTGATTGAGTTCGAGTGTTTATTTTATTCTACAGGGTAAACAACCTCTGCTTTTCCGTTGATACATCTAATTCCTGCCGGTTCTCCAACCAATGAACAGTCTGATGTGATGTTGTATTTTTTATTAAACTCAGCTTCTTTTGTATTGTAACTTTCAATTTTCGGTAAAATCTGAGCTTCTAATTTTGCTGGATAAGCGATATAAGATTTCGGTCCACCACAAGCTTTAGATCCTATTGGAGCAGGCTTCCATTCATTTGTTGTAGCATCAGTACATTTTTCTTTAGAAATTTCGGCATCAATTTCAGCTCTCAGTTTATCTAATTGTGCCTGATCGTATTTCTGACTGTTTTCGTCAGCAGGCCTTTCTGCAATGTCTTTAGGTAAATTAGTATTAGGGTCAACTTTCGCTTTACATGAATTCAAAGCAAAAACTGAAAATAATACTAAAAGTGGAACCTGAATGAATAATTTTTTCATAAAATAAACTTTTTCTTTCCTGTAATTTTCAAAACTTGTGCCAAGATAAAAAATTCAAATTCATTTTCCGTAATTTTGCCGGCGATGAACAATCATTTTTTTGACTTAATAGAATATACCAACAGAAGCATTTTCTTAACAGGTAAAGCAGGTACAGGAAAAACAACTTTCCTGAACGATTTTGTAAAACGTACAAAAAAGAAGCACATTGTTGTGGCTCCTACGGGAATTGCTGCGATTAATGCGGGAGGTGTTACCATTCACTCGATGTTTGGGTTGCCTTTACGAACCTTTTTACCGACAACCGACCGTATCGATACCAGTTTGGCGAATAATATTGCCGACCTGATGCCGCATTTCAAATACAGAAAAGATAAACTTAAACTTTTGCGTGAAGTGGAGGTTTTGATTATTGATGAGGTTTCAATGTTGAGAGCAGACGTCTTGGATATGATGGATTTTTCTTTACGATTTATCAGAAGAAATAGCCAACGTTTTGGAGGTGTTCAGATGTTGTTCATCGGAGATTTGTATCAGCTTCCACCTGTGGTGAGAGACGAACATATTTTAAAAATGTTTTATAATTCTCCTTTCTTTTTTGATAGCCATGCGATCAAAGAGATTCCTTTGTTGACGATTGAATTAACAAAAGTTTACCGTCAATCTGACGAAAGCTTTTTAGATATTTTGAATGCAATTCGTGATGGAGATGTAGGAAGCATAGATTTCGAACATCTTAATGAAAGATATGATCCCACATTTGAAACAGGTACTGAATCTTACGTTTATTTGTGTTCTCACAACAGAATGGCAGATGAGATCAATCAGGAAAAATTAAAGGAAATAAAAGTGGACCCTTCTACTTTTGAAGCGAAACTTTTCGGTGAATTTAAGGAAAATCAGTTTCCGAATGAGCAGTTTTTAGAATTGAAAATTGGCGCTCAGGTGATGTTTATCCGAAATGATATTTCCGGAGAAAAAAGATATTTTAACGGAAAATTGGGTGAGATTTCCGCTTTAGATGAAAATGAAATTAAAGTAGTTCTCGACGGAAGCGAAAGAGAAATTACCGTAAAAAGAGAAGTTTGGGAACAGAAAAAATATTTTCTGGACACCGATAAAAATATTAAAGAAGAAGTTTTAGGAAGCTTCGAGCAGTTTCCAATAAAGTTGGCTTGGGCAGTTACCATTCATAAAAGTCAGGGATTGACTTTTGATAAAGTCATTATTGATGCCGGAAAAAGTTTCACCGCGGGTCAGGTATATGTTGCCTTGTCGCGTTGCAGAACATTGGAAGGAATTGTATTGAAATCTAAAATTACGCCTGAAGTTATTTTTAAAGATAACAGAATTCTGCAGTTTCAGGGATCTACTTTTGCGAATGACAATGTGGAAGCTATTTTAAATCAGGAGAAATACGATTATAGCATTAAAAAAGTGCTTCGTACTGTAGATTCAAGATGGATTTTAAATGAAGTGGAAGAGTGGAATAGACTTTCAATCACGACAAAAAGTATTGATACGGTAAAAACCAATCAATTATATATTCAGCTAAAACATGAAGTAACCCAATTGGGGAAAATTTTCGAAAAGCTGGAAAAAGTGATCTCTCAAAAAGTAAATAATTTCATCGATCAAAAAGAAGAATGGTCTGAAATTGAAGGCAAAACAAAAGGAGCCGTTAATTTCTTTTTTACGGAAATCAGAGATAAAGTTTTCAGTCCTCTAAAAGAATTTTATGCTGAAATAAAAGGGGCAAAAGGCTTAAAGCAATATAACGAAGAATTTAGAAACTGGCTGGAAGATATTGAAGAATATCTGAATAGTTTAAAAGAAGCTCATTTATTAGAAACTAAGCTTTTAGAGGAAAAAAATGACAAGGAAGTCAGCATGAAAATTGCAAAAGTTCCTTCACAGGTTCTTACTTTTCAATTGTTTGAACAAGGGAAAACTATTGCTGAAGTTGCATTTGAAAGAGGTTTAGTCAAAGAAACCGTGATCGGACATTTGGCGAAATTTGCCGAGCAAGGATTGTTGGATATTTCAAGAGTAATTACTTCGGATAAGATCAAAGCTTTTGAAGATATGTTCTACAAAACTCCTCACGAAACATTGACGGAATGGAAGAGTGCTTTACCAAATGAGTTTGAGTTTAATGAGATTAGGATTTTGATTAATCACTATAATTTTAAGAAGGAGAAAAATAAATAATAGTATTTAAAAAGGTTTAATAAGTGACTTCAAATTCATTATTAAACCTTTTTTATTTAAATATTTAATATTAATTTCCTGTGATTATTGTCCAAAAAACTTGCGCTACGGCTATTATCTCTATATTCAATTTCAATATTTTCCAGTTCATTAAATCGACTTTTATCAGTTTTGATAAACTCAATTATCGTGAAATATTTTTCATCAATGTTATTAAAATCAACAAGTTTTAAATATTCATCAATCGAATTTTTATCAATCATAATTTTTCTGCTACCATATTGATGGCGATTTTGTCCATTCTTTTTCACACCTGAAACCCAATATTCTTCTCCGGTTTCTATGTCAAAATGATTTCCCCAAATTCCTGTATTTTTAAGTTTTTTCAACGCTTTGTTATTAAAATAAACCGTTTGACCGGATTTTGAAAATTCTACAAAACCAATCCATGCCAATCCGTGATGACCTGAAGATTTGTTTTCGATGTACATTATTTTTGATTTCATGGTTTTAATATATATAAACTCCTTTATGATCGCTTACAACATCTTTATCAACAAAAGTTTTAGCTTCGATATTATTTTCCATAAAAGTTTTAGGAATAATGATGTGATCTATATTTTCTTCAATCTCTTTAGTTGCATTCATTAGTTCTAAATCATGAAAAAGATTAACTAAATTTTCTGTTGTTTTAATGTTTATTGAAAATTTTTCTTCTCCCTTTTTAAAAGAAGTATTTAAATCTCCTACAATAATAATATTCTTATTCACGGAGTAGATTTTTTTACAATCCTGAATTGTATTTTGTAATTCTTTTTCAACAAAAGGTTTTCTATTAAACCAAGTTCCGATGATGGTAGAATAGATAACAAAATTACCTAATTCAGTTTCAAATTCCAAAGCCAGATTTGTTTTGTCATCTGTTACCGGATATTTTTTTATACAAGGAAATTTTGAGTATAAAATTGTTCGAAATGCTTTTTCTCCCTTTAAATATTCTGTATAATTAAGATTCTCATAAATTACATTATCAGGAATCTGATCACAAAAATATTTGTACTTGAAATTTTTAAGGTTAAGATTTACAGCTTCAGTTAAAATTAAAAAATCAAAATCAAATTGATTGATGAATTCTTCAATTTTTAAAGAATTCATTTTTCTTGCCCAATCAATATTAAGTGTTGCAATTTTCATGCGTATTATTTTTTTAGGATTGGAAGCTCATAAAATTTTGTATCAGATTTATTTCTGTAAAGTCTGATTATATTTTCATCTTTATCAATAATGCCATATTCATATTCAAGAGTTTTCCTAGAATTAAAATAGACAGTATCATTTTTAATTTTATATTCACCCTTTATTCGATCTATTCCAAAGCAGATGCTTTCATAGATGAACTTTTAATCTTTCTTTAATTTTAAAGTTGTTGTACAATTGGCAGCTCCTTCGGCTTGCGCAAAAATTTTGTTTTCTCCTTCTAGTAAATTTTCAAAGTTGATCAACCCTTCTGGCTTGATTAAAATTAAAGTCAAACAGGAAAACATGAATAATAAAAGAACATTTCTCGTTTTTTCACTGAATTTATTTTTAATAGAAATATAAAGTTGTCGTATGAATTCAATAGACAAAACGAAATAAATAATGAAAATAATAACTATAATAATTAAAAATAGTAGTCCAAATTCACCTTCCCAAAAATAACATGTATTGATTGTAAGAAATAAAAGTAAAGTTAAAATAAATTGTAAATAAAATTTTTTCATTGTGTAGGCTTACCAATTCATGAAATCTCTAAATTTTGGATAAGTAAATAATTTATATAAAATACATAGAACACCAATTACTTCAATTGTAGAACCAATTGTTAAAAATAAATTTGCATTTGGGAAATGGACAATTTTTAAAAACGCTCCAATAATGTTGAGAAGAAATCCTATGATAAGGATTAAGAAAGCATGTTTTGTTTTCATTAAATTACAGTTATTGAGTAAATATAGATATTTTTAAAATTTGATTCAGTAATAAATTTAAACTTTAATCAATATTAATTTCAATAGTTTTTCTCTCATCACACCAATCAGACTTATCAATTACAAAAAGTAACTAATGCAGTTTAGATGTTTTAAATTTGTTTGGTTTTTTAAACCAAAAATTTAAAGTATGAAATCGACAAAGGAGATTCCATATAACCTTTTAAAAAAAAGTAAATATCTCGTATATGAAAAACTTTGAAATATCAGTGTTAGATCTTGCACCAGTAAAGCAGGGGAAAAGCATTCATGATAGTTTTCAGGACAGTTTATCTTTAGCAAACTTTACTGAAAATCTTAATTATAACAGATTCTGGCTTGCCGAACATCATAATATGGAAAGCATTGCCAGTTCTGCAACTTCTGTTCTGATTGGTTTTATCGCCAACGGAACAAAAAAAATAAGAGTAGGATCGGGAGGAATTATGCTTCCGAATCACAGTTCATTAGTCATTGCCGAGCAATTCGGAACATTGGAATCTCTTTTTCCGGGAAGAATCGATCTTGGATTGGGAAGAGCTCCGGGAACAGATGGTTTAACGGCTCAGGCTTTGGGTAGAAATCCGGCAATTATTAATGAACAGTTTCCAAGACAGATTTTAGAACTGCAAAAATATTTTTCTAAGGAAAATTCTAATGCGTTGGTTCGCGCCATTCCGGGAGAAGGATTGGATATTCCACTGTATATTTTGGGTTCGAGTACAGACAGCGCTTGGTTGGCCGCAGAATTGGGACTTCCGTATGCTTTCGCAGGACATTTCGCACCAGAACAAATGGAAATGGCTTTCAATATTTACAGAGAGCATTTTGAGCCTTCAAAACAATTGGATAAACCTTATATTTTAGCTTGCGTCAATGGAGTTGCTGCTGAAACTACAGAAGAAGCTCACAAACTTTCTACAACTTTGTTTCAGGCATTTATCAATATTGTAAGAAACGATAGAAAACCATTTTCTCCGCCTGTTGATGATATGGATGATGTTTGGTCGCCAATGGAAAAATCGATGGTTTTACAGAAGTTGAGATATACTTTTATCGGAGATCAATCTGAAATTGCAGAGAAGTTAAAAAGCTTTCAGGAAAAGTTCAATGTTGATGAATTAATGATCAATTCTCACATTTACGATCATCAGAAAAGATTAGACTCTTATGACATCATCAGAAAAGCCAAAGACTCTTTATTCAAAGCGTAACAAACCGTTTATATTAATTGGGAGATGCTTATTTTTATGAGTATCTTTGCAAAAATCTATAGTAAAAATGTCTGATATTAAATTAAATACTATTCCGGAGGCTATTGAAGACCTTAAAAATGGTAAAATAATCATAGTAGTAGATGATGAAGACAGAGAGAATGAAGGTGATTTTCTTTGTGCTGCAGAACTTACAACACCAGAATTAATCAATTTTATGGCTGTTCATGGAAGAGGGCTTATCTGTATGCCGCTTCCTGAAAAAAGATGTGACGAGCTTGGTTTAGATATCATGGTAAGCCGTAGCAGCGATCCTAAAGAAACGGCATTTACAGTTTCTGTTGACCTTCTAGGAAATGGAACTTCTACAGGTATTTCTGCGGGTGACAGAGCGAAAACGATTTTAGCTTTGATGGATGAAAATTCAAAACCGACAGATTTCATGAGACCGGGACACATTTTCCCGCTTCGTGCTAAAAAAGGAGGTGTTTTAAAAAGAGCCGGACATACGGAAGCTGCAATTGATTTAACTCAATTAGCTGGTTTAAAAGAAGGTGGTGTAATCTGTGAAATCATGAATGAAGACGGATCAATGTCTCGTTTACCGGATCTTCAGGTTTTTGCTCAGAAACATGATATGAAAATTGTTTCTATTGAAGATCTTATTCATTATCAGCTTAAAAAAGGAAATCTTATCGAAAGATTGGAAGAAAGAAAAGTGAAAACTGCTTATGGTGAGTTTGATTTTTATGCTTTCAGAGAAACTTCAAACGAACAGATTCATTTTGCATTAACAAAAGGAACTTGGACAGTTGATGAGCCTGTTTTGGTAAGAGTTCAGTCTTCTGATTCTTATTTTGATGTGTTGACAAGATTGAATAATGGTGAAAAGCCTTTATTGGAGAAAGTAACAAACATGGTAAATGAGGCTGGAAAAGGTGCCGTTATTTTTATCAATAACGTTTCAAATTCTGAAAATACACTAAAAAAGTTACAACAATTCTTGGATTATCAGGATGGTCAGCAACAGCGTCCAACTTTGGCGTATAATTTCAGAGATTATGGAATCGGAACGCAGATCTTAAAGAATTTAGGAATCAATAAGTTTAAAGTAATCACTCAAAATCCTAATATCAAACCTCAGGTTGGAGGATATGATGTTGAGGTGACGGAGCTGGTACAACTATAAAAATGTGAATTGAGAATAGTCAATTTTGCTTCGCAAGTGAATTTTTGTGATTCTGAAAAATTAACAACGTAGTTAATTCACATTTGACAATTAACAAAAAATGGCTTGATTTATCAAGCCATTTTTATTTCGTCGAAATTTCTGAAACCGTTCACAAAATCTTTGATATTCATTCTTTTCTTTCCTTCTAATTGTAATTCTAAAGGAAAATAAACGCCGTCTTTTGTGTAGATCTTAAATTCATTTTTTGAAATATCTAAACTTCCAACAGTTTTTCCATGATCTTCGATTTCAAATTTTCCACCAAATATTTTTAATCCTTTTTCTTCTTCTCCAATTTTTAATGTTGTAAAAGCAGCCGGGTAGGGTGACATTCCTAATATAAACTGATGAACTTCTTTTGAAGTTTTATTCCAGTCTATTCTGGTATCTTCTTTAAATATTTTATATGCATTTTTAGGATGTTCAACTTCTGGCTGAGGTTTTTCCTGAATTGAATTTTCAGCTAAACCATCCAAAGTTTTTACCACCAATTTTGAACCCATTTCCATTAATCTATCATGAAGTGCTCCTGCATTTTCATCAGGGAAAACATTTAATTCCTCTTGGAGTAAAATATTTCCTTCATCTATTTTTTCATTGATAAAGAACGTTGTTGCGCCTGTCTTTTCTTCACCATTAATAACAGCGTAATTTATTGGTGCAGCACCTCTGTAATCAGGAAGTAAAGAAGCATGAAGGTTGAATGTACCCATTTTAGGCATTTCAAAAAGAACTCTCGGCATCATTCTGAAAGCTACTACGATGAAAACATCAGCATCTAATTTTCTAAGCTCTTCCAAAAATTCTGGATTTCTCAATTTTTCAGGTTGAAAAACCGGAATATTATTCTCTGATGCAAAGATTTTTACAGGAGATTGATTAATTTTTTGTCCGCGTCCGCTTGCTTTATCGGCAACCGTTACAACGCCTACAACTTCATGGTGAGATTGATGAACAGCTTCCAATGAAGTTTTTGCAAACTCTGGAGTGCCTAAAAAAACTACTTTCAATGATTTCATTTTGCAAAGATAGGAGTCTTTTGATTATTGAAAAATTAATTGATTTAAAAATTAAAAGATTCGTCATGGAAATATTACCCCATTACCAATTACTCATTACCTATGCTAAAGCGTATGTCCTAAAATTCAGCATTTTTACTTTTCCTGAGTCTAAAAGATAAATCAGATTTTCTAAAATGTTTTCTTTGGGATGGTAACTCAATTGTACAGATAGTTCTTCGATCGTTGCCGGTTTTTCAGTTAATAACTTGATGATCTGATGAGAAATATTTTTCCCAAACATCGATTGTTTATTCTTTTCACAAACCGAACACTGACCACAATTTTTGGAATTTTTTTCTCCAAAATACGCTAAAATAAGTTTCATTTTACAGTAGTCATTGCTTTCTGTGTAAAATTTCATTTCTTCCCATTTCTGGATCTTATTTTTTTGAATATGCTCAAACAGTTTCCAATATCCGCTATTGATAACTCTTTCATCTCTCGGTTTTAAGAATTTCACACTTGATAATGCGCCGTCTACGTATTCGAGATAATTTTTCTGCTGTAATTCTTTAAGCCTTTCTTTTATTAAATGAATGCTTATTCCTAATTTATTGCTCACCTGCTGTTCGCTGAACAACACTTTATGCGTTGTAATCCCTGAAATTGTACGAAGTAAAAGTTCTATAAAATAGGCGTCTTTTTTGGGTAGTTGCTCGATTTCATCTGCCTTTATCATTAACTCTACAGAAGAAAGACTTTTGTTATCATTAAAATAAATGATTTCCTGATTGTGAAGGAAATTCAATACATTTTTAATCTTTGCGGTTGATAATTTGGTGAAATTTTGAATTCCGGCAGCATTTAACTGAAATGTTTTCTCGGGCAATTCATATTCTGCAACCTGAAAAATAGAGTAGAGGTAAGTAACGATCTTTAAAAATTCCGCTTTAT
The DNA here is from genome assembly GCF_058795655.1 of Chryseobacterium sp. GW823-FHT05E08. Classification (NCBI taxonomy): domain Bacteria; kingdom Pseudomonadati; phylum Bacteroidota; class Flavobacteriia; order Flavobacteriales; family Weeksellaceae; genus Chryseobacterium; species Chryseobacterium sp. GW823-FHT05E08. The sequence goes on from NZ_JBXAHY010000004.1 coordinate 543,787, forward strand.
TGGGAGTTTGATTTTTTAAGATCTGATCAAAATTTGAAATTTCCTGCTGATTCCAAAGCATGAAGGCAAAACTGTCTTTCCCGTCTCTTCCTGATCTTCCAATCTCCTGATAATAATTTTCAATTGATGGAGCAGGAGAGAAATGGATAACAAAACGAACATTGTCTTTATCGATGCCCATTCCAAAGGCATTGGTCGAAATTAAAACATTATTGTTATTTCTGTTCCAATGATTTTGCTTCGCATTTTTCTCTTTTGTAGTTAATCCGGCATGGAAAAAATCTACATTTTTTAATTGATTTTTATGTAAATATTCAGTCAGTAATTCGGCTTCCTTTCTTGTGCGGACATATATAATCCCAGAATCATTATTATATTTTAAAATATTAAAAATTCGCTGAAATTTATCAGAGACCTCTTCTGTAAAGATTTTAATATTATCTCTTTTAAAACTTTTATGGAAAATCTGAGGGTTTTTAAGTTCTAGTTTAGTTTTAATTTCTTCCAACACTTTTGGAGTTGCTGTAGCCGTTAAAGCCAAACATGGAATTTCAGGATTGTTTTTTCTGAACTCTTTTATATTTTGATAACTTGGTCTAAAGTCTTGTCCCCATTCCGAAATACAGTGCGCTTCATCTACTGCAATGAATGACATTTGTATTTCTTCAATATTTTGTAAAAACTGTTTATTCGTCAATCTTTCCGGAGAAACGTAAAGAAGTTTTGTTAAACCATCTTTACATCTGTTATAAATCAATTCAGCATCAAAATCATCAAGTTCTGAAGACAAATATTCTGCTTCAATTCCACGAAATTTTAATTGGTTGACCTGGTCTTTCATTAATGCCAAAAGGGGAGAAATCACAAGACAAGTTCCTTCTTTTAATAAAGCAGGAAGCTGATAGCATAACGATTTTCCGGCTCCTGTAGGTAAAAGAACTAAAGTGTCTTTTTCGGTAAGAACTGAATTAATGACTTCTTCTTGCGAATCCCTAAATTCATCATATCCCCAAAAATATTTCAGGGTTTCATATTTTAATTTTTGAAAGTCTTGTTGAGAAATCATGAGGTAAAAATAAGGAAAGTATTGTATTGCAACAAAAAAAGTCACGCAATGCGTGACTTTAATATAATTAAATAATTAGTTTATTATTTAGCTTCAAAGTAAACTCTTCTGTTTGCTCTGTTTTTCCATTCTGGACACTTAGTAGCTGGGTCACACTCAGGGTATTTAAGGTCTTTTTCACCTTTACCGATAGCGTTTAATTTAGTAGATTCTACTCCGTTTTTCACTAAGTAACTCTTAACGCTATTCGCTCTTCTTTCAGATAATTTTTGGTTATAAGCATCAGAAGCTCTAGTGTCAGTTGCACCAACTACATTATAAGCTCCGTTTGAAGAATTAATATAGCTAACTGCATTGTTAAGAATAGGTGTGTTAGATGGTAAGATTCTATCAGAATTTAAATCAAATTCAATTCCTTCTAAAGTTCTAGTATCATCAGTTACAGGTCCTGTAGGTGTTGCTGTAGGACAACCGTTATTTTCAACAGGTCCAGGAACAGTTACACATTTATCGTAAAGATCGATTACTCCATCTAAATCTGTATCAAGAGCTACACCCGCACCGTCAACTCTTGCACCGGCAGGAGTATCAAGCTGTCTGTCCCAATCGTCGCAAACACCGTCATTATCAGCATCTCCTTTTTTACAAACTTCGATATCCTGGTTTTTATTAGCCAATACATCTAATTTGTAATAGATTTCCTGCAATGGGTCATGCCACATTAAGTGAGATTCGTGTTTTCCTAGTTTTAAAGAAACACCTAAAGTTGCGTTAAAGAAGTTATCAGATACTTGCTCTTCACGTTGGTTGATAGCACTATATTGTGCACCTCCACCATCAAACTCATCATCACCAGTCATTACATACATTAGTCTACCTTCGATATCTAATCTTCTGTTAACTTTGAATTTAAGACCAGCACCAGCCTGACCGAAGAATGAACCTAATTTAAAAGGTTTGATTTCAGTCATTAATCTTTGTCCAGTCTCATCTTTTTGATAAGCTTTGTATGCTAAAGTACCTACACCAGCATAACCATGTAATGCCCATCTGTAAGGAGAATGGTTATCAACTCTTCTAAGTAAGTTAGAGAAGTTAATATCTCCTAAAATAGAGATCGCATCATACTGAGTTCTACCTCCTACTTGCTGATATTTTGAAGCATCTGCAGGAGCTGCATCTTTAGTATTGAACCAACCTTGTCTTGTTTCTCCTCTGTCATACTGAAGGTTAATACCAAAAGCATGAGTAATAGCTTTATCGATACTAACATAAGCAGAATATCCAAAAAGATTTTTACCGTTACCGTTTTTAATTGATGTTAAATCCGCAGATTGAACCAAAGGAACACCGGCACCAATTGAAATTGCCCAATCATTAAATCTCTTAGATTTCTGTGTAAATGGGGAAACATTCGCAGAACCGGAAGAAAATGTATTTGGGTATTTTCCGTTTGAAGAAACTGCCGTTGAGTCTTGTGCATAACTAGCCGTCGGAACAGCCAATGCCAACGCAACAATTGCTAAACTTAATTTCATAGTGTATTTTTTATTTAGTTAATTAAATGATTGTAATTTTCAGGATGAATATTTTTGCTAACATTTATTAGATTAAATATTTAACAGTTTTAAGAACCCATTCTGAAAATTATGTAAATTTAATAAAAAAAAACCAGTTTATGGAAAAATAAAACCGAAAAGAACTTCTTTTCGGTTTTATTTTATTTATTATAAAGAAAATTACTTTTTCTTCTTTTTAGCAGGAGCTTTTTTAACTGCTTTTTTTGCAACAGGAGCGTCAGTGTAATCTTTCTTTTGAATAGAATTCCACTCACTAGCATCCTCTATAGCTTTTACTGTAACTTTTCTGTCAGCTAATCTTTCTGCATCAGAAGCAGTCGCAGGGATTGTTGCTTCAGCAGAACCTACACCTTTAGATTTAAGTACATCTGCAGAAACTCCTCTTGTTTCCAAAGCTACAACAACAGCAGCAGCTCTTTCTTGAGAAAGTTTTAAATTGTAACCTGCATTTCCTTTAATATCAGTATGTCCTGTAAGTAAATATTTACCGTCATTTTCTTTAATAATCTTAGCTGCTTGATCCAGTCTTTCATTAGATTCTGGTCTGATAGTAGCTTTGTTGAAATTAAAGTATACATTTTTAAGTTCTTGTTCTACCGCTGTAGCAGTTACAGTGTTATCTTTTTTCACTGGACAACCATTATTGTCAGCAGGTCCAGGAACAGTTACACACTTGTCGTAAAGATCGATTACTCCATCTAAATCTGCGTCAAGAGCTACACCAGCACCGTCAACTCTTGCACCGGCAGGAGTATCAAATTGTCTGTCCCAATCGTCGCAAACACCATCATTATCAGCATCTCCTTTTTTACAAACTTCGATATCTTGCTTCTTATTAGCTAATACATCTAATTTATAATAGATTTCCTGCAATGGATCATGCCACATTACGTGAGATTCGTGTTTTCCTAACTTTAAAGAAAGGCCTAAAGTTGCGTTAAAGAAGTTGTCAGAAAGTTGTTCTTCACGTTGGTTGATAGCACTGTATTGTGCACCTCCACCGTCAAACTCATCATCACCAGTCATTACATACATTAGTCTACCTTCGATATCTAATCTTCTGTTAACTTTGAATTTAAGACCAGCACCAGCCTGACCGAAGAATGAACCTAATTTGAAAGGTTTGATTTCAGTCATTAATCTTTGTCCAGTCTCATCTTTTTGATAAGCTTTGTATGCTAAAGTACCTACACCAGCATAACCATGTAATGCCCATCTGTATGTAGAATGATTATCAACTCTTCTTAATAAGTTTGAGAAGTTGATGTCTCCCAAGATAGAGATAGCGTCATACTGAGTTCTACCTGCTACTTGCTGATATTTTGAAGCATCTGCAGGAGCTGCATCTTTAGTATTGAACCAACCCTGTCTTGTTTCGCCTCTGTCATACTGAAGGTTAATACCGAAAGCATGAGTAATAGCTTTATCAATACTAACATAAGCAGAATATCCAAAAAGATTTTTACCGTTACCGTTTTTAATTGATGTTAAATCCGCAGACTGAACCAAAGGTACACCGGCACCTACTGATATTGACCAATCATTAAATCTCTTGGATTTTTGTGTAAATGGAGAAACATTAGCAGAACCGGAAGAAAATGTATTTGGGTATTTTCCGTTTGAAGAAACTGCCGTTGAGTCTTGTGCACTAATAGCCGAGGGAAAGGCTAATGCTAGTACAGCAATTGCTAAACTTAATTTCATAGTGTATTTTTTATTTATTTTATTAAATAATTTTGTTTTAAGTAAAGTGGATTTACTTAATTTTTTTAGTTGTTTAAAAGTGATTGTTTATTTAGTAGGACAACCGTTGTTTTCTGCAGGTCCAGGTACTGTTACACACTTATCGTATAAGTCAATAACACCATCAAGATCCATGTCTAAAGCAACACCGGCACCATCAACTCTTGCACCAGCAGGAGTATTAAGCTCTCTATCCCAGTCATCGCAAACTCCGTCATTGTCATTATCACCTTTTTCACAAACAACAAAATCTGTTGAAGCATTTTCAAGAACATTTGTTCTGTAGTAAGCTTCCTGTAAAGGATCATGCCAAGCTAAGTGAGACATATGTTTACCTAATTTAAATGATAAACCTAAATTAACTGTCCACATATTATCAGATCTTCTATCATTGATCATGTTGTATCTCGAAACCGTAGAGGTAGGATTGTAGTCGTTTGGACTAGCCCATCCACCACCGTCGAACTCGTCATCACCACTGATGATGTACATTGTTCTAGCTTCGATGTCAATAAGTTTTGAAACATTATATTTCAAACCAATACCGAACTGATAGTAAATTGAGTTAATGTCAAGTTTTTGATCAATAAACAAAGGAATTCTTGCGGGAGTTGTACTCCATCTGTACTCGTTGTTGTCGTGTAGAGATGTGTTATAGTTCATGAGTCCAATACCTCCATAACCATGTAATGCCCATCTGTAAGGAGAATGATTATCAACTCTTCTCAAAATGTTTGAAAAGTTAACGTCTCCTAATAAAGCAACTTGGTTAAACTTGGTTTTTGCAACTCCTACACCAGCTAATTGTCCGGGTACACCGTCCAACATACCTTTTTGATTTGTTTCACCTCTTTGGTAAATAATGCTTAAACCGAAAGTGTGTGAGATCTGCTTGTCTATACTTACGTAACTGTTATAACCCCAGTTAACCTTTTTGTCATAGAATGACGTAAGATCTGATTGAGTCATAAATGCTGCACCTCCACCAACTGAAATACTCCAGTCGTTAAATCTTCTAGCCTTGTTGTCGAAAGTTTGGACATTGGCAGAACCTGAGGAAAAAGTATTCGGGTATTCGCTAGAGGAACTAACGGCGATACTGTCCTGAGCATAAGTAGCAATAGGCAAAGCGGCCAATAATAATAAACCTAATTTCATACAATATGTTTTATGTTTTATTTTAAAAAAAATCTTTTAATAATATTCTAGAGAATTCCCGTTCAAAAAGATGTTTCTGATGAGGGACTTCTAACCTTTCTGATGTGAACTTCAATTCATCATATTTAACGATGTCAATATCTATTATTCTGTCGGCATAGCCTCCTGATATCTTCGAGTCGTTAACTCTTCCCATCTCAACTTCAATACTTTTAATAAAATCAAGTAGTTGAATTGGTGAAAGATGTGTGAATATAATTGATGCAATATTACAAAAAATATTGGAACTAACAAATTCTACAGGCTCAGATGTTAAAAATTCACTAATTTTTAATATATCGTTACCTCCTTTTTTAATGTGTTCGAGGGCTTCTTGTAAATTTTTTTTTTTGTCTCCAATGTTACTTCCCAGTAACAAAACTACCTTATGCTGCGACATATTGGAAAATGATTGATTTATGAAAAGTTTTTTTAAAAATGTACTGGCAAATATAGTGGCAATTGTGATACTATGTGTCGTATTTTTCTTCTTTTTCATTATAATGCTCGTGTTTAGCGCAATGGGAAGTGACAAATCTGTAGAGGTGAAGAAGAACTCGGTCTTAACTATTAATTTAAAAACACATATAATAGATAGCCCTACTGAAGAACAAACCGGAATATTTAATATTAATAATCAAAACAAGAGCGTTCTGATTTATGATGCTATCGAAGCCATCAACAAAGCAAAAACTGATGATAATATTAAAGGTATAAGTATTGAAGCTGATGATCTTCATGCAGGAATTACCCAGATAGATGATCTGAGAAATGCGATTCAGGATTTTAAAAAGAGCGGGAAATTTGTGTATGCTTATGGTAATGCAGTTTCTCAGGCTTCTTATTATTTAGGATCTGTTGCTGATCAGTATTATCTGAATCCATCAGGAATGATCGAGCTTAAAGGTCTTGCGACGGAAGTTACTTTCTTCAAAGATTTTGCGGATAAATATGGAATTGGTATTGAAGTTATTCGTCACGGTAAATTTAAATCTGCTGTTGAACCGTTTTTGAGAAACGATATTTCTCCTGAAAATAAGGAACAATTAGGAACTCTTTTAAATGATATCTGGAAAAATACTTCTACAAGAATTGCAGCTTCAAGAAAGATTGATACTGCACAATTCAGAACGGTTGTTGACAGTTTATATGGTATGATTCCTGAATTGGGATTGAAATATAAACTTGCGGATAAATTAATTCAAAAAACAGAATATGATGAATTAATTAAATCAAAATTAAGCTTAAAAGAAAAAGATAAATTAAATAAGATCTCTTTAGGTAAATATATTGCTTCGTATTCTGAAGATGATAAATCTGGTGATAAAGTTGCTGTTTTGTATGCATCAGGATCAATTAATAATGGAGATGAATACAACGATATTTATTCTGATAAGTATGTGAAGTATATTAAAGAATTGCAGGAAAACGATAAAGTAAAAGCTGTTGTTTTAAGAATTAATTCTCCCGGAGGAAGTGCAAATGCTTCTGATGAGATTTTATTTGAACTTCAACAGTTAAAAAAGAAAAAACCACTTGTTGTTTCTTTTGGTGATTACGCAGCATCCGGAGGTTATTATATCGCGATGGCAGCTGATAAAATTTATTCTGAGCCTAATACATTAACTGGATCGATCGGAGTTTTCGGTGTAATACCTTACTTTAAGGATCTTGCCAATAAAAATGGAGTACGTTCTGATATTGTTGCTACCAACGCGAATTCTATGTATTACTCTTCTTTAAATGGAGTGAGTCCTTATGGAGTAAGCATGATCACAAGAAGTGTTGAAGGTACTTATAAAAGATTTGTACATTTTGTTACTCAAAACAGAAAACAGACTTTCGAGCAGATCGATTCGATCGGTGGAGGTAGAGTATGGAGCGGAACAAGAGCTAAGCAAATTGGTTTGGTGGATGAATTGGGAACTTTAAACGATGCGATTAAATTTGCAGCACAGAAGGCAGGTTTGAAGTCATCTTACAATGTTGCATCTTTCCCTAAAAAGATGACTCCATTCGAGCAAATATTTAATGATCTTAATGAAGACGAAATCTCTGCGAAGATTATTAAAAGTAAAATTGGTAAAGCAAACTATGAAATTTTGAATCAGATTACGAACGAAAAGTTACAGTCTGAGGTAAAAATGGAAATGCCTTATCAGATTAAAATAGACTAAATTATATTGTTTCATAAAAGAAGCCGGATTTGAATTTCAAATCCGGCTTCTTTGTTTTTTATCTATTATTTGATAACTAGCTTTTCTTCGTAGCCATTCCGTAGACCCAAAGAACGATCAACGCTCCTCCTACAGCCAATAGCATACTTCTGAAATCGAAACTGTCTGTAGTTCCCCATCCTAAAAAGCTACCTATAAATCCTCCTACGAAAGCTCCAACAATTCCTAAGATGATGGTCATTAACCAACCTCCTCCTTGTGTTCCAGGCATAATTAGTTTTGCAATTGCTCCTGCGATAAGACCAAAAATGATCCAAGTTAAAATTCCCATAGTTTTAAAATTTTTAATTGTTAATATGAATGTGATTTACTAATTTAAAGAAATATATGATAAAAATCATCTCTTCTTGAAAAAAGAATCTACAAATTCTGTACCATTAAACAATTGTAAATCTTGCATCTTCTCTCCAACGCCAATATATTTTACCGGAATCTGAAACTGATCGGAAATCCCAATCACAACACCTCCTTTCGCTGTGCCGTCTAGTTTTGTAACTGCCAAAGCATTAACTTCAGTAGCTGCTGTAAACTGTTTAGCCTGTTCGAAAGCGTTTTGTCCGGTAGAACCGTCAAGAACCAACAAGATCTCATGAGGAGCATCAGGAATAACCTTCTGCATTACTCTTTTGATCTTTGAAAGCTCGTTCATTAAGTTGATTTTATTATGAAGCCTTCCTGCTGTATCGATGATAACAACATCTGCTCCCTGAGCTTGGGCGCTTTGTACCGTATCAAAGGCTACAGAAGCCGGATCAGAACCCATTTCCTGCTTTACAATTGGAACACCAACTCTTTCACTCCAAATCGTTAATTGATCAACAGCAGCAGCTCTAAACGTGTCTGCAGCTCCTAAAACTACTTTTTTACCTTCTGATTTAAATTGATGCGCCAGTTTTCCGATCGTAGTTGTTTTTCCTACACCGTTTACGCCGACAACCATTATTACATAAGGCTTTTTTGAAGCATCAATGTTTCCTGTTCCTGCGTGAGGATTTTCAAGCAATAATCCTGAAATTTCTTCACGAAGAATATTATCTAGCTCGCTTACATTTACATATTTATCTCTGGCTACACGCTCTTCAATTCTTTCTATAATCTTGATGGTAGTGGATGCGCCTACGTCTGATGCAATAAGTATTTCTTCAAGATCATCCAGAACTTCATCATCTACTGTGCTTTTACCGACTACGGCTTTTGTTATTTTTTCGAAAAACCCCTGACTGGATTTTTCCAATCCTTTATCTAAAGTTTCCTTTTCTTCCTTTTTGAAAATATTTTTAAACCAACTCATATTAGAATTTTGATTGTATAATAAGATGTTGTATTATCTCTCTTTATTACAAAGATAACAAAAAAACTACCCAAAAAATGAGTAGTTTTTTTATATTGTAAATAAAGCTAAGCTTATTTTTTCAAATAAGCATCCACTTCGTCTGCATTCATTACTTTTTCTTCGAAAACGTAAGCATCTGATTTAGATGACTTCACCATTTTCACAACTTTAGTCATTTTCTTAGACTGTCCGCTTTGTAGGGTTGCTACTACTTTCTTTGCCATGGTAAATTATATTTATAAATTACTTGATTTCTTTGTGAAGGGTAGATCTCTTAAGAACAGGATTGTATTTTTTCAATTCCAATCTCTCTGTAGTGTTCTTTTTATTTTTTGTAGAAATGTATCTAGACATTCCTGGCATACCACTTTCTTTGTGCTCTGTACATTCAAGAATTACTTGAACTCTGTTTCCTTTTTTTGCCATGATTTAGTTCTTTTTAATCAATCCGTTTCTAGTGCCTCTTTCGATAGCCTCTTCGATTCCAATCTTGTTAATCACTCTCAATCCATGAGCTGATACTTTCAGTGTTACGTGCTTATCTTGCTCTGGAAGGTAAAATTTCTTCTCTAATAAGTTAATTTCAAAACGACGCTTCGTTTTGTTATTAGCGTGAGAAACGTTGTTACCAACCATTGCACGCTTTCCTGTTATTTGGCAAATTCTTGACATATCTCGATGTTCTTATTTGTATAATATTTGAGGTTGCAAAATAACGAAGAATTTTTTAGATAGGCAAATTTTTTATAAAATATTTACAAATAACTGGTTGATTTATAATATTGATTTTACACGTAAGAATAAACTTCAGATACCATGGGCATTGAGCCTGATAAAATTCATATCAACTTTATTAAAGATCGATAAATTAATCTTATATCTTTGTTTTTAATTAATCTAAATAAAAATAATATGAAGAGGATTTCTATTCTATTATCTCTGCTTCCGTTAAGTATAGCGGCGCAAAATTTCACTGAGGTTCAGACAAGTATGAATAACTTCTACTATCCGGCTAGCGATATAGGTGATATTGATAATGATGGATTACAGGATATTGTTGTAAACGGAGCAATAGATTCTGATGGTGACGGAAATGTAGATACTACTTATAATGGAATATATAAAAATAATGGAACAACATTCATTCCTTATGCCGATCTGGGGGCAGATGCAACGCATTTAGGAGATATAAAATTCATTGATTATAATAATGATGGTCTGGCAGATATTATTTCTACAGGGTTGAGTTATATGGATATTGTGAATTATAAACATTACAGATTCAGAAATACAGGTTCAGGTTTTGTGAAAGAAGCTGATCTGTCGGGGAAAATCTACGGTTCAATGGAAGTTTTTGATTTTAATCATGATGGTTTGCAGGATTATGCATTGAATGGAACTCAGTATATCGATGGGCTCGGATTTGTCAATAAATTAGATTATTATCAAAATACAGGAAATGGTTTTCAATTATTTCCCGGATGGATGGAAGGAACCCAAAACAGCAGTTTTAAAATGGTTGATCTGAATAATGACAACCTATTAGATCTAGTAATATTAGGTTACGATGCGAACAGTGACGCTATGTTTAAGATATATTTAAATATAGCAGGAACATTAACGCTTACTCAAACTCTTCCTCCTTTAGCAAGCGGGAAATTAGAATTTGCTGATTTCAATGCAGATGGTTTTCAGGATATCGTGGTTTCTGCGCAGGATGAAGAATATAAAGGATATCTAGCTGTTTTAATGAATGATGGAGTGGGACATTTAAGTATTCAACAAATAAATACTCCGGAAATTTCAGATTCATCGTTAAGTGTTGGTGATTTAAATAATGATGGATACTACGATTTCATTGTATCAGGAAATGACGAAAATAATGATGCTGTGGTAAAAGTTTTCACTTACAATTCAATCAATCACAATTTTACAGAAAATACAACTACAGGTTTGTACAAATTAGGAGGTCCGGGTTTTGTGCATCTACTTGACTATAATAATGATCATCATCTCGATGTTCTATTGTCCGGATTTGATTGGGCAGATCCGGCAATGCCTTCATTAACTAAAATCTTCAAAAACGTTTCGTCCGAAACCAATTTAAAACCCGCACCTCCTACAAATCTGAATGTCACAAAAACCGGAAACAGATTTAATTTCTCCTGGACAGGCGCTTCCGATGACAAAACGCCAGTAAATGCATTACGTTATGAAATCAAAGTAGGAACAACTGCCGGAGCTCAGAATCTTACAAAATATGTTGTAACAACGCCATCGTGGTTTTTAGATCTTGATCCATCCATTCAGAATGTATATTGGAGTGTAAGATCGATTGATGCTTCAAAAGTCTATTCTGATCCGTCCACGGAAAATACATTAGGAACTCAAAATATAAGCTTAGAAAACCAATTTTCTATTTATCCAAATCCTGCGACAGAAAGGGTATTCATCAAAGGAGAAAAAGTCTCAGATGTTGAAATGTATTCGATAGATGGTAGAAAATTGAATGTCACGTTGAGTAGCGATCAGTCGATCAACGTTTCTCACCTTCCAAAAGGAGTTTATATTATTAAATTAAAAATAAAACAACAAGAAATCACCAAAAAACTCATTATTAAATAATTGAAATTTTTCCTTAATCAATGCGAAAAGCCAGACGTCCAGCTGGCTTTTCTTTCTCTACTTTTATTTTAAATGGCGACTTAGATTGTTTCTGAGTCGCCATTTTATTTTTTAATTATTTAAATTATTTTAAACACAAATCTTCACAAATTTTTTTCACAAATAACCACAAACATCTGTGCAAATCTGTGAAATCTGTGGGAAAAAAATTACGCCTTTTTCATTTTATTCTGAACTCTTTTAATCAAGAAATAAAACAACAAGAATCCCAACGCAAAAAATGAAAATCTAGTCAGTAAATCTCCACTTCTTGTGTAGAAAGTCTGCGTGTCATACAGATTAATTTTAGCAAATAAAGTTGTTTTATCTCCATAAAAAGTATCTTCTACAATTTCTCCTTTTGCGTTAATATGAGCCGAAATTCCACTGTTTGCAGCACGGGCAATTTCTCTCCTTGTCTCGATCGCTCTTAATTTTGCATATGATAAAAGCTGTTTGTGGCCTTCCGAAACGCCCCACCATGAGTCATTCGTCATGATCGCAAAGAAATTGGCTCCTTTTTTCACATATTCAGTTACAAATTCACCATAAATACTTTCATAGCAAATGATTGGGGCAATTTTTCCTTTATTAAATGGGTTTGAAAACGCAACTCTCTCTTTATCCATTCCTAACGAAGCAACAGTTCCACCCAAATTAAGCATTGCGTCGCCTAAAAGTGGTTTTAGAACATTCATATAAGGGAATATTTCAACACCGGGAACCAATTTTCCTTTGTGATAAACGACCACTTTTTGATTCGGAACGATTTGAACTGCAGAATTATAACTTTCAACCCAAAGTGAAGGATTAAGCTGATAGGCTTCTGTTGGTAAATTATCTTTTTTTGTATAAAAACGATGCGAAGAAATTCCTGTTGAGAAAACAGAACCCGGATGTTTTACAAGGAAATCTTTAACATTATTTAAAAGTAAACTCTTTTCAAAAGCAGTCTCAGAAATAGAACCTCTTCCGGGAAGTGCCGTTTCCGGAGCGATATAATAATCAATTTTTCCTTTTGAATTTCTTTCGGCAAGACTTAAAAGGTCATTTTCTATCGTCAAACTGTCAGTTGAATATTTTTCTCCGTAAGGATCAAGATCAGGTTGAAGCATTAAAACATTTACCTGTCCGATGGGTTTTTCATCGAAATTATTGTATTTCGCAAAAGAAATAATCATCGGAACAACAATTAAAACAGCTACAATGGATGTATTAATAATTAAACTTTTCTTTTTTCTTCCTGCCTCCCAAATTCTTATGGTGTAAAAAATGAGAACATTAATCACCAAGATCCAGAAACTTCCGCCTGTTGCTCCCAAGGTATCATACCATTGAACAAATTTTGGATAATCTGAAAATACATTTCCAAGATTTAGCCAAGGCCAGGTGAGTTCCCAGTTCAGATGAAACTTTTCAAAACTCATCCAGATTGCTACGAAAAAAGCTAATCCCCAATAGGTTCCCTGAGCATTTTTATACCAATGATAACATTGAAAAACTAAAGAATATAAAAGTGAATTAACCAACACAGGAAACACAACGGCCATCATAGAATGGCTTCCGTCAGGGTTTTTGGCGCCATATAACCAGCCTGTGGTTACGATATTCCAGATAATAAAACACAGATAGGAAAGTCCGAAAACCACCCAACTTTTTCTATTGAATTTGGAAAATTTTGAAACGCCATGTTCCATCATCAAAAGCGGAACAAGAGCAAAAAATATAAAGAACGGAATTCCGTAAGTTGGCCAGGATATAGACAACAGCATCGCCGAAATGAGCGTAAGTAGAACGTATTTCATTAATTTTATTTAACATACAAATTTAATGTTTTTGAAATGAATAAATTTGCAATTGATGTTAAAGAAAATTTACAAATTTATTATTGTTCCGTACACCTTGTTTCTGTTGTATCTCATGTTTTTAGGAATGGGGAGATTTCAGTATGATGAGAATATTGTGAGAATAAAACCTATTTTATCAACGATAGAGTTTATTGAAGGAACGATTCGTTGGGAAGATATTATCAGAATTGTCTTAGGAAATGTTGTAATGTTTATTCCGTTTGGTTTTCTGGGCTGGATCTTTCCTAAACTTAAAGAGCTGAAAAGTCTTCTTTTTTCCTTTATTTCAGCAATCGTGATTGTAGAAGCGCTTCAGTATTTTACAAGAATGGGAATTTGTGAAATAGATGATGTTATTCTTAATACTTTCGGGGTTTATTTGGGTTGGTTGTTACTTAATTTTATTGAAAATAAATTTCCTCGTTTTGTTTAATTAATTGTCCTATTCATTACATTTGTTAAAAACAATTTAAGATGGATAAGAGAGGATTTTTCGTAGAAGAAATCAAAAAAGAAGCACTTGGTGATTGGAAAAGCATTGCGGTTGAAGTTCGGCCAAGTTCGTTTAAAAATGAAGACGGAACTTTAAAACCGTTTTACTTAACAAGAGAATTCAGTTATTTGCCGGAAGATAAGTTTCAATTGGAAATTATCAACTATGCCGATGCTTTCGGGAAAATTCCTTTGGTTAAAATATTGATCAAAGGAGAAGTAGAGTGGCAGGGTGAACATTCCGTTGCGGAAGGTGCGCAAAAAGTAGATTTTACGGCCAACGAAAGTTATGAAGTTACACCGTTGATTCAAAATTTTGCCGACGTATTGAATAATATTGCAAAAGACGGTTTTAATCAATGGGAAGTTGGAAAATCTCAGAATATTTTCAAGAAAAAATTTATTCCTTTTGGATTGAATGAAGGAGATATTTTCAAAGAATATGATCTCATTTACCTATATAAAGATATGATGTTTTGGGGAGCAAGAAATATTGACGGAAGAGGTTTTGATACTGAAGAAAACCGCCCGACGAACTTGCAGATTCCTATGGTTAGGAAATAATATTTTTTTTAACCATTAAGTTTCATTAAGAAGTTAAGGAACATTAAGTTTTTGATTCTTAAAGCTATTTTTAGGTATCGTCTTAAAAAATCTTAACTTCTTAATGAAACTTAATGGTTTAAATTCTATCCATTCAATTCCTTCGCTCGTTTTTCAGCATTTAAAATCCCGTTTTTCAGGATTTCTTTGAAGTTATTTTCTTCGAATGTTTTTAATGCGGCTTCTGTTGTTCCGCCTTTGGAAGCGACGTCTTTTATTAATTCTTCCAAATTTTTATCTGAATTATTAATTAAATGATAAGCTCCCAACATCGTTTGTTTTACGAAGAGTTTTGATAAATTTTCGTCAATTCCCATTTCCATTCCGGCTTTTATCATGGCATCTACAATGTAGTAGAAATAGGCGGGCCCGCTTCCTGAAAGTGCAGTTACACCATCCAAAAGATCTTCGTTTTCCAAATAAACCGATCTTCCTGTTGAATTCAATAATCTTTCAATATTAATTAACTGACTGAAAGAAATTCCTTCCGCAGAAGTGTAACCCGTAATCCCCATTCCCAACAGGGTAGGAGAGTTCGGCATATCTCTTACAACAAGAGGATGATTTAGTAATTTCTGAATTTTTTCGATTTTAATTCCTGCCATGATCGATAAAACCATTTGATTTTCTTTTAGTTTAAATCTGAAATTTTCAGCAACATTTTGAAAGTCCTGAGGTTTTACGGCAATGATGATTAAATCTGCATCCAATTCATTTACGTCATCAAAAATAGAAATCATAGAACGTGGGAATTCTTCTGATATTTTTGAGAATTTAGATTGGTTTCTTGTAATAAGATGCAAACTTTCAGGTTTGATTAATTCATATTTCAAGAAAGATTTTGAAAATGACAAGCCCATATTTCCGGCTCCGAGAATAGCTATTTTCATGTGTGTTTTTTATCGAATTTTTAGCTAAAATAACTAAAATATTTTTTATTCCACAGGAAATTCCGGTCTTCTCATCTTATATCTTGTTCCGGAAAGGCTTTGAAGGAAAGAAACAAGAGCTTTGGTTTCTTCTTTGGTTAAATGTAAAGGCTTTAATAATGGATCTGTCATTGGATATAACGGATCGAGTTGTTTTTTCTCCGGACTTGGATCGATTTGGTGCATTCCGCTGTTGTAAACATTTACAACACCTTCGAGATCATCGAATAATCCGTTGTGCATCCAAGGTTGAGTAAGCATCAGATCTCTTAATTGAGGTGTTCTGAATTTACCGACATCTTCCGTTTTTTTAGTAATTTCATATAACCCAAGATCCTGATATTTTTTCTTGTAATACGTCAATCCGATATTGTGGAAAGATTCGTCGGTAAGATTTTGTCCATTATGACAGTTCATGCAACGGGCTTTTGTACGGAAAATATGCATGCCGTAGATTTCTTCATCAGACATTGCAGTGTATTTTCCTTCTAAAAATTTATCGAAACGACTTGGCTGACTTTTAATTGTTTTTTGAAAATCTGCGATCGCTTTTACAATTTTGTTATATGTTACTTTATCCGTTCCGTAAGCTTTTTTGAAGAGTTCTTTGTAGCCTTTTACAGCCTGTATTTTTGCGGGTAACGTCTTTACATCCATAGCCATTTCATGATGGGCACTCAACGGGCCAGCTGCCTGTTCTTCTAAGGTTTTTGCTCTTCCGTCCCAGAAAAATGACTGGCGTTGCGCGATATTGTATAATGAAATGGTGTTTCTGTTGCCCTGTAAATGATCATTTCCCAGCGCAACACGTCTGCGGTCTGACCATCCCATTTCAGGGTCGTGACAAGAACTGCATGAAACCTGGCTTGATTTTGATAATTTAGGATCGAAAAACAACATTTTTCCTAATATAACATTAGGTTTATCTTGATCTGCAAAGAAAGTAGAGTCGTTTTTAATGGGCGCAAATTCATTCCATTTTACTCCGTAATCAATATTTGGTTTTGGCCAGTCGGTGATTGCTTTTTTATAGCTTTTTACAATATCTTCAATACTCGGATCCTGAATGTTTGACAAATCCTGATTGACCTTTGGCGTAAAACTCCACAATAACAATAAAACCAATCCTAAAACCCAATATATACCTCTTTTCATTCCCTAAAATGTTATTCCAATGCTTGCGCCTACAAAATTATTGTTTTTTTCCTGAATCTTTTGTGACTGATATTCTGCACTTACGAAGAATGCAGGTAGTTTTTCAAGTTTTAGATCATATCTTAATGATGCTCCAACAGTTGTAATATCACTTGTTTGGAACTGATAATCCTGAAGAACCCATCCATCAACAGCTGCATTTCCTGTAGAAGCCAATGCATTAATTGATTTATTGACAACTCTTTTTGAAAAATAAGGCTGAAAACTTAACACCTGATTTTCTTTTATTTCCTGTTTGTAATCTGCATTAATTCCGAAATAAGAATATTCAAATTTTTGTCCTGAATTTGGATATAATCTTCGTTCTTTAATGTCTTCATAACCATAAAATGGAGTAGCGGTTATTGAAAACTTGTCCTGATTGTATTGGTAGAAACCTTTTATTGTGGTTACATAATTTTCTCTTCGGTACGTTTTTCTTTTAAAAATTTGAGTCATGCTTACGGTATTCAATGAATAACCATATTCTGAACCTGTTTTTTTTGATGCATTATAATTTGCCAAAAGACCTACACGATGCTTTTCATTAAAATTAAAAAACTTAGCACCTTCAATTTCAAAGGTTCTGTTTTCCAGGTCTGAAATGTCATAATATGATGTTACGTCACTATAACTTTTAATATTATTAGAGCTTCCTACGGTTGCCTGCAAGTAAAAATCTTTACCTTGTTTATTGGATATTTGCAACCCACCTTTTACACCAAATTCCTCAAAGCTTGTAACAGGATTGGTTCCACCGTTGAAAATATTGTTTGAATATCCAAAACCTGTCATTTGATAGACGAAGGGTCTGCCCAATAGGCTTTGAAAGTAGATAGAGCTATTTTGAGTATATTTATTGAATTCCCCAAAAACGCCCACTTCGTATTCTCTGAAAACATTATAATTTACCCCGGCATTTATTCGTAAATCAGAAGTTGTGCTTCTTAATCTAGGATCTCTTGAACGATAGCCTAATTGAGCTAAATAACTTATCTGCCCTGCAAAAGTCCAACGTTTTAGTTTCTGTAAATAACCTCCGGAAAATTCATAACGTTCTAATTTTAGATCTCCACCAACGGAATCGGAAGATATGTAAGGAGCGATGCGCTCATAATCAAGATTTTCAGCTCGGATAAGATTTTTTACGGTTAAGTTTTGGTAATTTGCATTTCCCCAAACATATCGGTTGGGTTTTAATTTTTGAAATGATTTTGCCTCAACAGTCAAACCTTTGTCTCCACTTCCTAATTGTTGACGATAAGTTTTATCATTTTTATCATGATATCCAACATTAAATTCTGAGAACGAAATAGAACTATAACCCGACATTGCCGCCGGATTATAGTAATAATTAGTCTTAAAATTTCTTTCTATATTATACTGATTGTTGATAGTTTTAAAAAGACTAAGGCTATCCTGAGCTTTTACAGAAAATGTAAGTAGACTCATTAACAGTATATAGAAGTATTTTTTTATAGTAAGCATAACTTATTTTAATGAATGTCAAATAGTATCTTAATGTGCAATACCATTTTTTAAACTTGGTTCAGAATCTTTCACGAAGTCATTGGTGGAATTATTTGTATCCATATAAAGATTCTTGTTTTCTGCCATTTTTCCTATGATTTTACGTCTTACAGATTTTCCGTAACGTGTTGCATCGTTATCAACAGTTCCTGCGGCTGTCCATCCACCATCAATACTTGCTGAAGTTAATGTATGAATGAATTTTGTTGAGATACTGTTGTTCTCTCCATCTATTATCCAAGAATTTGGAATAGAATAAGTACTTTTTGAAGTTACACCTCCCGCACTGTTCTGATAAGTGTAATTATATTTGTGGTTGGTTAAGAATGTAGTTTCATTTTCGCCTGCAGGAAAACGAGCGATTACATAACTTTCGAATCCTCTGTTGTGTAGGAAGAACATGTTGTAAGTCATTTGAGAATAAATAACTTTTACATTCGGAACAGAAGGATTGTCAACCTGTCCTAAAGTTGGGTTTGTAGAAGGAAATTCAAAGTTTGCATTGTGCAGATCGTAGGCATTGCTTGTATTTTGTCTGTGGTCGATCGCATTATCAGCAATTACAATAAAATCTCCTGATTCTACCGGATATTGAGTTCCGTTTCCAGGTAATACCATTACTCCTTTTACTGCAAAATATTCATTTACATTATAAGGTGTAGGGTTTTTATCGTCTGTTGTAAGGAATTCCGACTGCGCAAGAATCAAGCCGTCTGCATATAATAATTTATCAGAATTATTTACAATTTTGAAATAACGCCCCGAATTATAGTTTTTACCATCCGTAGTCTTGATTCCAGTAAAGAATACTTCTTCAATAATAAAATCATTGTGAAAAGCCTTGAAGTATAAAGGGATATTAACGTTAGTAGCTAAAGTCGTGATATCTGCTTTACCGGTTCCTGCTGCAGCAGTTGCTTCCAATTGAGTAGTTATTACCTGACCGTTTACTGTAATTTTGTAAGAACCATAAGGTACTTCTATAGAAGTAGAACTGGCTTTTTGTGAATTTTTCTTAATCACAGCACCTGTGTTTACTTCTTTAAGTTCAATATCCAAATTTTCATAAGAAGAAATATTCTCACCCGAAAAAGATAAAGTTAAAACTCCGTTTTGTGTAGCTGTTACTCCAAAATCATCATCACTAGAACAAGATGTAACAGTAAATGTTGCCGTCATCATTGCTACTAAACTTAATAATAAAACTCTTTTTTTCATGTTATTTTCTTTGATATATATTAAAAATTGTAGTTTAATTCCATTCCGAAATATGGAGTATTGGTTGATCTTCTATAAATTTTCAGATTATTAAAAGTATAAGGTGAGCTGTAATTAAAAAGCCTGTTGACGAACAATGATGTTTTCAAAGCTTTATAAATACTTTTTGTTACTTTAATATTTCCTGTAATTGTAAAAGTGTACAAAGTCGCCAGATTATCTGTAGTAGATACATTTCTTACCAGCCATTGTTTGTAAATATCTGTTCTGTCTGCATCTGTGAACGGATGTTCAATTCCATCTGATCCGTAATAAGAAATTGGCTCGGCAATTCTGTTGTCATTTCTTCTGTTATCAAATAAACTTCCCTGGAATGAAGCGGAAACAATCATATCAAGACTTGGTAAGTAAGTATCGATAAGTAAATTGTAATTCATATTAGAATAAACATATCCATTATCACTTTTATAAATTCCGTAGTAAGGGAAAGGTTCTGTACCAACAGAGATAGTAGGTCTGTAAATAATAGGAAGTGAATTTCTATATTGAGTTTTGAAATAGGCTCCTGTTAATGTAAATCTTGTATTGATGGCTTTAATTCTTGGTGAAGTATACCCAAATTCAATACCTTGTTTTAATGTTGTGCTTCCGTTTTCAACAGTTTCATATTCATTGAAGAGACTTTTTACAACAAAAGGCACATTGGTAAGGTTGGGGCCGTTAGCTGTCCATTGATTAATGTCAACTTGCGAAGCATCATATTGTTTGTAAGTATGGACGATGGAGTTTTTCATGTCACGGAACCCATTGGTCATATCTTCTTTGAAATAAGTAATAAAGAATTCATTGTTTCTATAACTTAAATCTAATCTTATTTCTTTCTTAATACTTTTTGCAGCTTCAATATTTTTATTTTCTCGCGATTGTACGTACGTCATGAAGTTTACATAACGATATTGTGGTTCGTTACCGTAATAATTCAGCTGCGTATAATCCCAATATTCTTTGTTCGGATAAAGCATCAACAAAGTCGGTTGCTTATAGAATAGACCGTAACCTAATGTAACATCCGTTTTCAAAGGGAAATTATTGATCATTAAATGTGGTAAACTATACTGGAAATTCAATCTGGGTTCAGTGAAAACTTTTTTGCTGATGGCATAAGAATTATCAATTCCTAAATTTTGAGAAAGTCTCAAACCGGCATATAGAGTAAACTTATGCTGATTGATCGCATAGCTCATCTGGTCTCCTGCAAAAGCAGCTAATAAGTTGGATGCCGGAATATCATTAAAAGCTCTTGGTCTGTCTATTCCCGATGCTGCCGAGGGAGGCGTTCTCATGTCATAAACCAAACCGTTCCCGTTGTTTTTAGAGTATCTCCAGTCAAGTCCGGCTTCATAATCATGGGTGATTCCTGCTGTTTTTCTTGTTCCGTTTATTTTAAAAAGTGCTGAGATATCCAATGGCTTTCCTTCTGTTGAAAATTCAGTGACGTAACGTAGATCTGGAAAGAAACCAACATTTTCTCCTTGATCGTAAGCTAAAGAGAAAGATCGCGGGCCAGATAGCTGAACTAATTTTGTTTGTTCAATTTTTTCGAATCCTGCACGGATGGCTGTATTTAAAGTTACCTTATTAAAGAATGAACTCTTATCTAAAATGTAAATAAAGTTATTCGTAAAACTTATTTTTTTATTATTAGATTCATATCTGTCTATGTCAGCTGTTCCATTATCAGGATCTACTTTTTTCTTATCAATATTTACTGAAAAATCGATGTTTGATCTCCATTCTAAAGTTCTTGACCAAAGTGTTGAGATTTTCTTTGAACGAAGTGAAGCTGTGATTCTTTGATAGTTTTCAAAATCATCAGTCGGTGTAGCTTTCGAATCCAAGAAATCTGCACTCGCGCTCAACTGCCATTTATCATTTATTTTAAATCCTTTTCCTACATAATATTGTTTACTGAAACCATCAGCTTTAAATCTTGCCTGAAGCGGTGATTGTCCGATTTTGCGCTCAATTTTAATCAAACCTGAAGTTAGATCTCCATACGAAGCAGAAGGAATTCCACGAATGATTTCCACTCTTTCAATATCATTAGTGGAAATTGTTCTCATATCAATTCCAGAGTAAGCAGTTTCTCTGGCTTCTGGAGAATATCCAAACTGATCCGGAGATACCGAAATCTGCATATCAGCATTTGAATTGATTATATTGTCATCCACCATGAATTGCACACCCAGCGATGAGGTTTTGTAGTCGTTGCTTGAAAGGCTACCCGGATTTTCACGAAGAATAGGTCTGTTTACTCCGCTTAAATTAGGAGCTTTTGCCAATCCTCCTGGAAGTAATTCCATCAAATCTGAAAAGCTTGAAGGTTGCAGATGTTCCATTGCCTTTCTGTCGATGACGGATTTTGTAGTTAATCCTTTTCCTTCTTTAGAAAAGACAACAACCTCTTCCAATTTATCGATCGGCTGAAGGTTTATGGTTAAATTTTGCTGAGAAGCAAGCGTAATGTTCAGTTCTTTTTCCTGAAAATTAGGGTGGATTATTTTAATATGATGCTTACCATTTAATAAAGAAATATTGGCATTTCCATTATTATCTGTCGTTACAGAAGATTGGTCAACAATAATAGATGCACCTTCTAATTCTTTATTATTTTCGTTGTAAACCGTAATGTTCAATTGTGATCTTCCTTCCTGAGCATATATGAAATGCGTACTGAAAATGAAGAAGAAAACAAAAGATAAAAATCTCATCATCCTAATCTTATTTATTCTAAAAAAAAGCGAGTGCAAATATATTTATTATAAGTGCTTTACAATAATGTTATTTAGAATAAATTAAAATAAGTGACAAATGTCAGAAAAACGATCTGAATATTTTTTATAAAATCTTAAGATAAAGTTATATAATATTCACCTCTCTTTCCAGTTCTATACCAAATTTTTCTTTTACAGAATTAATGATTTCAGTTGAAAAATCGAATATTTCCTGACCTGTTGCATTTCCTGTTGCGTTAATAATAACCAAAGACTGCAATTGATGTGAAGCAACGTTTCCAATCTGTTTTCCTTTCCAGCCACATTGTTCGATCAGCCAGCCAGCAGGAACTTTTACAAACTCTCCGTTTGGATATCCTTGAATATTTTCAAATTTTTGCTTCAATTCTTCAAATTGGACTAAAGGAATCGTTGGATTTTTAAAAAAACTTCCTGCGTTTCCTGTAATTTTTGGATCTGGAAGTTTGCTTTGTCTGATATTGATAACAGCTTTAGAAACATCCTGAATGATTGGATTTTCAATTCCTAAATTTTCAAGTTCAGATTTTATCGCGCCATATTCAGTTTTGATGTTGTGATTGTCTTTTGTTAATTTAAAAGTAACTTCTAAAATCACATATTTCCCTTTTCCTTCCTGCTTAAAAATAGAATCTCTGTAACCGAATCTGCATTTTTCAATGTCAAAAACTTCAATTTCTAATGTTTCAAGGTTTAAAACTTCACAGTCTACAAAAATATCTTTAATCTCAGTTCCGTACGCTCCGATATTCTGCATCGGTGAGGTTCCTACATTTCCCGGAATTAGAGATAAATTTTCAAGTCCGCCAAGGTTTTTATTCAAACAAAATAATACGAATTCATGCCAGTTTTCTCCCGCTTTTGCAGTAACTAAAACTTCATTGTCGTTTAAGCTTTTTTCAGAAATACCCTTTAGATTAAGTTTTATAGCTAATCCATCAAAATCTTTGGTAAACAAAATATTACTTCCGCCTCCTAAGAAAAGGAGTGGGAGGGCATGAGAGTTTGAGAGTTTGAGAGTTTGCTTTAATTCTTCAATTGAATGTACTTCAACAAAATATTTTGCTTTGGCTTCTACACCGAAAGTATTGTAAGGTTTTAGAGAAAAATTTTCGTGCATGGCATTATTTGTATTCTTTTGGAAGAATTTTTTCTAATTGATCTTTGAATTTTTGAAGCTGATAATAATGAATCGTATCATTATATGAATTGACGAATACATGAGAGCTTTTTAATGTCTTGATCTGAAAAGTTTCATCCATTCCGTCCTGAGCCTGTAAACTTTCTGAACTTTTAATTTTGTCCAGCGTTTTTATATCAATAGATGAGGTTAATTTTTTCCAGGTTTGAGGGTCAATGGCAGAATTCCATTTTTTATGGATTTTTGGAGAAGTCGCTCCCTGCGTCAGATTGATGGAATCTTTTGTTAGTTTTATAATCTTATAGTTTCCTAACTTTCCGCCAACATTTGAAAACCCGATGAATGTTATTTCATTCCTATTGTTGTCAGTTTTTGGTAGGGTTTCTTTCTGACAAGAAAAAAATATCAGCAATAAAAATGTTGAAAATAACATCTTCAAAGTATTGATCTTTATTGCTGACATCTTTATTAAATATTAAAGGTGAAACTCTAATTTATATTTTTCAAGAGCATCTTTTAAAATTTCGGCACTTCTTATCAAGTCCTGTTCTTTTAAAACATATGCAATTCTTACTTGTTTTTTACCTAATTCAGGATTGCTGTAAAATCCTCCGGCTGGTGCAACCATGATAGTTTCATTATTAAGAGAATACTTCTCAAGCAGCCATTGAGCAAATTTTTCTGTATCGTCTACAGGAAGCTCAGCTACACAATAAAATGCCCCTTTTGGTTTCGGACAGATCACTCCCGGAATAGCATTTAGTTGATCAACCAAAACGTTTCTTCTGTGAGTATATTCTTCTCTTACTGCTCTAATGTATGCTCCGTCATTCTGGTGCGCTGCTGTTGCTGCAATTTGTCCCAATAAAACCGGGCTCAATCTTGCCTGAGCAAAAAGCATTGCCGCATCATGAATTTTTTTAGAACGCGTAAGCAAACATCCGATTCTTACGCCACACATTGAGTAACGCTTAGATTCAGAATCAATGATGATACAGTTTTCGCTTAATTCAGGGAAAGCAAGCATTGAGATTTGTTGTTTTCCGTCATACACATATTCTCTGTAAACCTCGTCTGAGATTACAACAATGTCATATTTTAAAGCAATTTCTGCTAATTTTTGAAGTTCTTCACGAGTGTAAAGGTAACCTGTAGGATTTCCCGGATTACAGATAACGATCGCTCTTGTTTTTTCTGTGATTTTCTTCTCAAATTCTTCAATTGGAGGAAGTGCAAATCCAGTTTCAATAGTTGAAGGTACAGCGACTACATTTACATTGAAAGTACTTGTAAATCCGTTATAGTTAGCATAATAAGGCTCAGGAATGATTACTTCGTCACCGTCGTCACATAACGTTGAGATCGCGAAGTTTAAAGCCTCAGAACCTCCGTTGGTTACAATAAAGTTATCGGGCGTAAGATCTGTGAAATCTAATGAATGATAATACTCTGTAAGTGCTTTTCTGTATTCTATATTTCCTTCAGAAAGAGCGTATTCTAATACTTTTAAATCAATGTTTTTTAAAGCATTTAAAGCCGTTTCCGGAGTTTCAATATCAGGCTGTCCGATATTAAGGTGATATACTTTTACTCCTTTCTGTTTTGCTTTAAGGGCAAAAGGAACCAGCTTTCTTACTGGTGATGGCGGCATGTGTTGTGCTCTGTTTGAAATATTCGGCATTGTTCAAAAATTTGTATGACAAAAATAACATTTAATTCTTCAATAATAAAATAATCAATAAATGCTTATTAATTGAATTTTTGAATCGGTAGTGTTTCTTTTATATTTTGATGAAATATTTATGCTAATTAATTTTTTAGTTTTAATTATTTATTTTAAAAATTTAAATTATAATGAGGTTAATATGTTATTTAATGTTATTTGTTTAAAATAAATATGTTAATATGTGTTTTATATTGTTTTTTTATTACATTTACAGTGATAATTTTAAGTAATATGAAAAGAAAGCTATTTTTTGGAGCATTAAATACTATTGCTCTTTTGTCGGCATCCTCTATGATGGCGCAAAATTTTCAAACAATGCCTATACAATCCGGCTATAATGCTGATGTAATTGCTAATGGAGTAGGCTCTTCTTCGATTTCTACCACTACGGATGTTGACGGCGTTTCTTTTGCTTTTGTAGCGAGAGATTTTCTTCTTACATCTTCCAGTACTGCTCTTACGTATGGGATACCTTCGGATGGAATGATTAATTCTGTAGTTGCAGGTACTCCGGGACTGAGTTTTAAACTTGGAGATTTAAGTGGTAGTAATTCCTTAAGACTTGCAAATGCAAATGATACCGGAACTTTAGTGTTTTCTACACCAAAGGCAGCGGTTACTTTGTACATGCTTTCAACCAGTGGAAGTGGAGCGTCTACAGCAAATGTAGTTGTAACTTTTACAGATAATTCCACTCAGACTTTTACAAATGTAAGTGTTTCTGACTGGTATGGCGGAACAAATTTTGCCATTCAGGGAATTGGCAGAATCAATAGAAATACAGATGTTTTAGAAGCAAACGCAACAAATCCAAGATTGTATCAGAATGCATTGGCAATTGATGCGGCTAATCAAACAAAACCAATACAAAGTGTAACGGTAACTAAAACTTCTACAGCTCAGGGATATACAAACGTTTTTGCTTTCTCTGCGGAAGCTTTCTCTGACTGTTCGGCGCCTACTTTACAGCCTGTAGGAACTTTAACAGCGAATTCAGCTCAGGTTTCTTGGACGGTACCAGCTACTACCCAAGCTTCAGGATATGAAATTTACTACAGTACTTCAAATACAGCTCCAACAAGTGGAACAGCTCCTACTCTTACTAATATTCCGGGGACAAGTACAACAATAGGAAGTTTGTCTGCGAATACAGTATATTATTATTGGGTAAGAACGAAATGTAATAATTCAACAGGTCAAAGTGTATGGTCGTTTTCAGGAACATTCAAAACATTGTGTGGTCCTATGACGACTATGTTTGAAAACTTTGATTCTTATGGTACAGGAAATATTGTTCCGGACTGTTGGGCAAGAATTGTTAATACTACGGGTTCTCAAACGATCACCAGCACTTCACCGGCTTCGGGAACAAGAAATATCTATCAGTACAGTACAACGGCGCAAAATTCTACATATGTTGTATTACCTCAGTTTAGTAATATTAATGCAGGAACGCATTGGTTGAGATTTAAAGCTAGAGTTAGTACATCACCCGGAACTTTAGATGTTGGATATGTTACTGATGCTACGAGTTCAGCAACTTTCACATCTATCCAAACATTATCTATATCTAATATTGTATATACAGATCCAAATGCAGAATATAAAGTAATCGTACCTTCTTCTGTACCTGCAAATGCAAGATTGGCTATCATGAATAAAAATGACGGAAAATCTTATTATTGGGATGATGTATATTGGGAAGCAATACCTTCTTGTCTTACACCAACTGCGGTTGTTGTTTCTAATATGAGTACTGTTTCTGCTGATGCAACATGGACGGCACCTTCTCCGGCTCCGGCAAATGGATATGAGTATTTTATTTCTACAAACAGTACTGCTCCAACAGCTACAACGCCAGCTTCAGGAACGACGACTCTTACTACAATAAATATTGCTAACCTTACTGCAAATACAACTTATTATATTTGGGTACGTTCGATTTGTAGTGGAACAGATTCAAGTGTATGGTCTTATCCGGTTACATTTAAAACATTATGTGGGCCAGTGACATTACTTTCTGAAAATTTTGATTCTTACGGAACAGGTGATATTGTACCTGATTGTTGGATAAGATTAGCAGGAACAGGTAGCCAGACACTTACAACAACTACACCAGCTTCTGGAACAAGAAACGTTTATCAGTATACAGCTACTACTTCTACACCTACAACTGTTGTTCTTCCGGTATTTAGTAATATTAATGCGGGAACTCATAAGCTGAGATTTAAAGCAAGAGTTACAACTACCGCAGGAGCTTTGCTTAATGTTGGATATGTTACCAATACAGCAGATGCAAGTAGCTTTGTATTGCTTCAGGCTTTACCAATTTTGAACACTGCTTATACAGCTGCTAACTCAGAATATACAGTAACTGTTCCTTCTTCAGTTCCTGCAAATGCAAGACTAGCTATAAAGAGTCCTAACGATGGAAAATCTTATTACTGGGATGATATCTTCTGGGAGGCTAATACATTAGGAACTTCTGAGGTTGGTATGAAGAAATCACTTTCTGTATATCCAAATCCGTTCAGAGATGTAGTATATATTTCTGATATGAAAGATGTGAAATCTGTAACAGTTAATGATGTTTCAGGAAGAGTTGTTAAGCTTATTGATAATCCTGGAAAAGAACTTAATTTAAGTACACTGAATTCAGGTTTGTATTTACTATCAATTACTTTCAAAGACGGATCTAAATCAGTTACGAAAGTTATTAAACAATAAAATTTTTAGACTTAAATAAACAGGGAAGGCAGTTATATTTCATATATAGCTGTCTTTTTTTATTTAATTAAAATTGTACGGCAGGGTTCATATAAATTTTGTTATTTTGAAAATTGTAAAAACCGAATTAAAATGCAAATTAAAGCAGATTCTGTAGAAGATTATATTTCTAAAATTCCTGAGGAAAGACAAGAAATATTCAAGAAAATATTTGATACGATAACTGATAATTTACCTGAAGGTTTTCAGAAAGGCGTAAGTTATGGAATGGTTGGCTGGGATGTTCCTTTGGAAACTTATCCTGCAGGCTATCATTGTACTCCGGGATCAGCACTTCCGTTTATGGGACTGGCTTCTCAAAAGAATTTCATTGCGTTTTATCATATGGGAATGTATGCAAACCCAGAACTGCTGGATTGGTTTGTAGCCGAATTTCCAAAACATTCTAAAAGAAAACTCGATATGGGAAAATCATGCGTCCGTTTCAAGAAAATGGATGATATTCCGTTAGAATTATTAGCTGAGGTGAGCAAAAAAATGACTGTACAAGACTGGATTTCTATTTATGAGACACAACTTAAAAAATAATTTTTTATTTAAAATATTGGCTGTTTTTGTTCTAATATTGATTTCAGGATGTAAAAACTCTGCATTTTCAGATTTAAAAAATGGAGACCTGCTTTTTGTTACCGCAAAAGAAACCGGATTATCAGGAGCTATTAATAATGTAACTCAAAAACAAAAAACTGCATCTTTTGATCATATCGGAATTTTAGAAAAGAAAGGAAATGAAGTATTTGTTCTGCATGCCGCTCCAAAAAGCGGTTCACAAAAACAAAATTTAAAATATTTTCTGAAAGATCAGGCGAATGACGGACAAAGAGTTGTTTTGTATCGTTTAAAACCCAAATATCAAAATACAATTCCTGCTGCCATTCAAAAAGCAGAAAGTATGTTGGGGAAACCGTATAATTTCAATTATATTTTAGATGAAAACTCTTATTACTGTTCAGATTTTATTGAAAGAGCTTTTCGAAAAGACAATATTTTCAAATTAGAACCTATGACTTTCATTGACCCTAAAACAGGGAAAACGAATGAATTTTGGGAACAATTCTATCAAAAGAAAAATCTTAAAGTTCCGGAAGGTGAATTAGGTTGCAATCCCAACGGATTGGCCACATCAGATAAATTGGAAAGAATAAAGGAATTATAATAATTAGGAATTAGGAATTAGGAATTAGGAATTAGGAATTAGTTTAAAAATAAATCTCTTTTTAAATATTTAGGACAACATATCAATAGGAACGGGCTTTAGCCCGTTTTATTTTTGCCCAAATTCCAAAGGCTTTAGCCAAAACTTAAAAAACTTAATAAATAATGTGTTAAAATTAAAAATTATTAGTCTACCAATTTGGTAGACTAATATTTTTTTATATTTTTGTCAAAGATTTAAAACAAATGAGATGAATTAAATCAAGAACAGTCTAACCAAAAAAAAATATTTAGTTATGATTACACCAAATCCAACTGTGCAGGTTTTACACAACAGAATTAATCTGCAAAAAAGAGAATTGATATTAGAAATAGAGTTAAATGGCAAGATGAAATTCGAGCATTTAATGAATACTATTTATAATCAGTTCGGAATTTGTCACAAGGTGTTATCAGCTAATGTGGAGTACGTCAACGGGCGTAGTTTTGGTTCGGTTCAATTATATATTAATGTAACTTCAGAAGAGTATCAGGAACTTGAGTTCTTTCTGAATAAAAATAAACTTCTAAATACGACTGTAGAATATCTCTGCAGAAAGTATTTTTAGGGGAGGTTCATATAGTTTTAATTACGAAAGTGTTCAGTTTACTGAGCGCTTTTTTTATTTTAAATTATAATTAAAAAAAGGTTATTTTTAAGCTAAATTAAAATCGAAATCTATGATCATTCTAATTATTGTAATCGCATTAGTTGTAATATTTCTTCTTTACGGAGTTTCCATTTATAACCGATTGGTAAAACTGAGAAATCTGGTTCAGGAAGCGTGGAGCAGTATCGATGTTATGCTTAAAAAACGTCACGATCTTATCCCGAATCTTGTAGAAACGGTAAAAGGTTACGCTACTCACGAACGCGAAACATTGGACAGTGTGACAAGAGCAAGAGCTCAGGCTGTTGGTGCCAATTCTGTAGAATCTAAGGAAGCTGCGGAGAAAAATCTAAATCAGGCAATGATGAATTTATTCGCTGTCGCAGAGCAATATCCGGATTTGAAAGCTAATACTAATTTCCAACAATTACAGTCTGAACTGACTTCCATAGAAAATGATATCGAAAAATCAAGAAGATATTACAACGGAACCGTTCGCGATAACAACACATTGGTTGAATCTTTTCCTAGTAATATTATCGCCAACATGTATAAATTCGTAAAATCTCCGTTCTTCGAATTAGAAAATGCTGCAGAAAGAGAAGTTCCAACTGTAAAGTTTTAAAGAATGAAAAAGTTTTTAGTACTTTTTTATTTGCTGACTTTTACGCTCGCTTTTTCGCAGGAAGAAGATAGTTTAAGTGATAACAAAAACGGAATTGAGCGGATCACTTCTTTTCATTCTGATATTAATGTTGATGAAAAATCTGCGCTGAATATTACAGAAAACATCAACGTCCACAGTCTTGGAATTAATATCAAACGTGGAATTTACCGTGCGCTTCCTTTGTCGAGAAACTTAAATAACAAAACTCAGAAAGTAAAATACGATATCATCTCCGTAAAAAAAGATGGAGTAGAGGAGGATTATCATGAAGAAACTGGAGACGGTTACCTGAAAATCTATGTCGGAAATAAGGATGTAATTCTAAGTCCGGGCGATTATAAATATGAAATAAAGTATAAAACAGAAAATCAGATCGGATTTTTTGATAAATACGATGAGGTATATTGGAACGTAAACGGGACAGTCTGGGATTTTGCAATCGACACAATTTCTGCAAAGGTCACACTTCCTGAAGGCGCAAAAATTCTTCAAAATTCATGTTACACGGGTTCTTACGGAAATAATTCTCAAAATTGTACTTCTAAAGTTTTGTCAGATAATTCGATGGAATGGTCTGCAACCAATTTAGCTCCGAATGAAGGATTAACCATTGCAGCAGGATTTCAAAAAGGGATTATGATTCCTCCGCCACCGCCGACTTTCCTCGAAAAATTTGGAATTTTAATTGGCGGGATGATCATCTTTTTAGGTTTGATTTTCTATTACTATTCAACATGGAGAAAATATGGTGTTGATCCGCAAAAGCCAACAGTTTACCCACAATTCAACGTTCCAGAAGACCTTTCACCGGCTTCAATGGGATATTTGGAAAATGAAAGTTTTAAAAATAAATTTCTAACCGCTTCAATCGTCAATCTTGCTGTAAAAGGTTATTTAAAAATAGTTGAAGGCGAAGATTCGGGAATTTTAGGTTTGTTCAGTACAAAGACATTTACTTTAAATAAATTGAAAGAACCCGATCAGGCTTTACCAAAAGAAGAGATCAATTTAATGAATACTCTTTTCACGGGAAATGATACCTTAAAGTTTGATGGAAAATATAATTCAAAAATTGAAAATGTTGTTAATAGCTTCAAAGGAACATTGGCATTTCAGCATGATAAATTTTTAAATGAAGGGAATAACTTTTCAAAAGTTGTTGTGCCGATTTTAATCATGACGGTTGTATATGCTTTAGGTTTATTTATAAGCTATAAAATAGACCCGGAGCCAGAAAAAATGGCTGGTGGAATCGCTGTTTATGTTATTTCTTTAATCATATTTTTTGTAGTATCATTTTTGTCAAGCAGAGTTTCATGGAAATTTTTAATTCCTATTCCAATCTTTGTTATCATTGGATTGATTGGTTTTATTAAAGTAGGAAATAGTGGAAATGAACTCATTAATTTTGGTATTTGTTACTTCTTTATTATTTTAGGATTTACTTCTTTGATGATCTATCAATATGTAATTAAAAGACCGTCAGAAGAAAAATTGAGACAAAAATCTTTAATTGAAGGTTTCAAAATGTACATGGGAGCGGCAGAAAATGAACAGTTGAAATTTCATAATCCACCTAAAATGACTCCACAGGTTTTCGAAACATTACTTCCCTTTGCAATGGTTTTGGGAGTGGATGATATTTGGGGTGAAAAATTTGATGCGATGGTTAAAAACATGGCGAACGGAACAGAGTATGTTCACGCTTGGTACGTTGGAAGCTCCATCAATCATTTAAGCTTTGGAAATACACTGAACTCAAGTCTTACCAATTCCATAAGATCTGCAGCTACACAACCGTCAAGCTCAAGCAGCGGTTCTGGTGGTGGCGGATTCTCCGGCGGAGGTGGCGGAGGTGGTGGAGGCGGAGGCTGGTAATCAAAACTTCTCGAAAAAATAAAAAGCGTTCAAAATTTTGAACGCTTTTACTTTATTAATACAGGCTAAAAACTAATATCTAAATTCTAACCTCTAATTTCTTCTCTTAAATTCTTTCAATATCAGCTCCGATGGCTTTCAATCTTCCGTCAATATTTTCGTAACCTCTGTCGATTTGCTCGATATTGTGGATAATTGATTTTCCTTCTGCAGAAAGTGCAGCAATAAGAAGTGCATTTCCGGCTCTGATATCAGGAGAAACCATTGTAGTTCCTCTTAATGGAGCTTCTTGGTTAAGACCGATCACAGTTGCTCTGTGTGGATCACAAAGAATGATCTGCGCACCCATGTCGATCAATTTATCAACGAAGAATAATCTTGATTCAAACATTTTTTGATGAACCAAAATACTTCCTTTTGCCTGAGTTGCCACTACTAAAATAATAGACAGCAAATCCGGAGTGAATCCCGGCCACGGTGCATCAGAAATCGTTAAAATTGATCCGTCAATAAATTTCTGGATCTTATAATTTTCCTGAGCAGGAATATAAATATCGTCGTTGCTTTGTTCAAGCTGAATTCCTAGTTTTCTGAATGTGTTTGGAATAACGCCAAGTTGGTTCCAGTTTACATTTTTAATGGTGATTTCAGATTTTGTCATAGCCGCAAGGCCGATCCAAGATCCGATTTCAACCATGTCTGGAAGCATTGTATGTTCAGTTCCGTGAAGGTGACTAACTCCTTCAATTGTTACCAAATTAGAACCGATGCCAGAAATATTAGCACCCATTCTGTTCAACATTTTACAAAGTTGCTGAAGATAAGGCTCACAAGC
Organism: Chryseobacterium sp. GW823-FHT05E08; assembly: GCF_058795655.1. Taxonomy (NCBI): domain Bacteria; kingdom Pseudomonadati; phylum Bacteroidota; class Flavobacteriia; order Flavobacteriales; family Weeksellaceae; genus Chryseobacterium; species Chryseobacterium sp. GW823-FHT05E08. The sequence continues at coordinate 577,072 of NZ_JBXAHY010000004.1, forward strand.
TGCGTTATAAATTCTTGTTTTACCTTTTGCCAAAGCTGCCGCCATTACGATATTGGCAGTTCCTGTTACAGAAGCTTCTTCCAGTAAAATAAATTTACCGTTAAGTTCTTTAGCTTTTAATGAATAAAAGAATTCCTGTTCATCATAATGGAATTCTGCACCAAGTTCTACAAGTCCCTGAAAGTGAGTGTCTAGTCTTCTTCTTCCGATTTTGTCACCACCCGGAGTCGGCATATAAGCTTCACCGTATCTTGCCAACATTGGCCCCATTAGCATGATAGAACCGCGAAGTTTTGCTCCGTCTTTTTTGAATTCGTTGGATTTTATATAATCGAAGTTTACTTTATCAGCCTTGAAAGTGTAATCACCATGTCCGTTTTTGGTTACTTTTACACCAAAATCTCCAAGAATTTCAATCAGTCTGTTTACATCATGGATATCCGGAATGTTTTTAATTCTTACCTCTTCATCAGTTAATAAAACTGCACACAAAATTTGAAGAGCTTCATTCTTAGCTCCCTGTGGAGTAATTTCACCTTGCAGTCTTTTTCCTCCTCTTATTTGAAATGTTCCACTCATTTACTTTCTGTTATTGTTGTTAGTGTTGCTTCTGTTATTGTTATTATTGTTGTGCCTTCTTTTATTGGGCTGATTTTGGTTTCTGTTATTATTGCTGTTGCTTCTGTTATTGTTATTTCGGTTGTTATTACTTGTGTAATAGATCTTGCTCTTTTCCAACGATTCTATATTGGTAAGATCCAGTCTGTTGGCCGAAAGCTCTTTCAGATGACGGAAGATCACATCATCTGTAACATGTTCTTTATTATAAACATTGTAAGACTTCTTCATATTATTGGCAATAACCTCCTTCAAAGCTTCTTTTTCGTCGCCAGGTTCCAGTTCTATTGCTTTTTCTATTAATTGAAGAATACTTTTTCCGTAAAATTTAAAATCTCCCTGTAATTTAGGGTATTCCATTGTTTTTGGTTTCTCTGCCAATTGCTCTCTTGTAGGAAACGGATATGGTGAATCTACATCCAGATCATAATTAGCTAAAATAAAAAGATGATCCCAAAGTTTATGTTTATAATTGTCTTCATCACGAAGTTGTGGGTTTCTCTGACCCATAAAATCGATGATCGCCATCGCCATTTCGCTTCTTTCATCCCTGTCAGAAAGCTCTTTGCAACGCTCAACCAACTGTTGTATTATTCTGCCGTATTCGGGCATATGAAGCTGGGTTTTTTGGGTATTGTATTCCATAGTATGCAAATATATGGATTAATGGAAAAATTGTACCGAAAATCTTCAAAGTTTATTATTTTTTAATAAAGATCTGAATAATGTATTGATAGAGTTTATTATTTAATGTAAAAATTATTTCACCTAAATAAGGATTTATTTCAATAAAAGTGTAATTTCGTTATTAGTTTAATAATTAAAACATTGTATATGAAAAAAACACATTTCTTACTTTCTTTTTTAGCATTAGGCTTTATTAATTCTTGTCAGAATAACGACGAGATTGTTGATAAAAGCCTTGAACAACTAGAGATCCACAACAAAACACTAAATGTTACTACTCACGATGGGCGACCTTTCAATACTGGAAGTGCTGGTTCAGTAAATGGAAAATTTGTTTCGGGACCCGGTGGTGGAGTCTTAATGCAAGGATTTTATTGGGATGTTCCGGATGGAGGAAATTGGTGGAACACTGTAAAAACTAAAGTAACCGATTGGTCAAATGCCGGAATTGGTGCAATTTGGCTTCCACCAGCTTCAAAAGCTCAAAATGGAGCCTACTCAATGGGCTACGATCCAACAGATTACTACGATTTTGGAAATTTTAACCAAAATGGAAGTGTTGAAACCCGTTTCGGATCAAGATCAGAACTGGAAGCATTAATTACAAAAGCACATACCGAAAATATGCAGGTTTATGCAGATATTGTAATTAATCATAACAGTGGAGGGCAGTCTCAGGCAAATCCTTTTACAGGAACGAACACATGGACAGATTTTTCAGGAGTGGCGTCAGGAAAATTTCCTAGAAGTTACAATGATTTCTACAAAAATTCTTACGGAAACAATGATGAAGGAGCATTTGGAGGTTTCCCGGATTTATGTCATGCAAACCCTTACGTTCAGGACTGGCTTTGGGGAAGAGATGATTCTGTCGCAAAATATTACAAAAACGTAATGAAATTTGATGGATGGAGATTTGATTATGTTAAAGGTTTCGGACCATGGGTTGTCAATACTTGGAATGCCAATGTTGGCGGGTTTTCTGTCGGAGAATTATGGGATTCAAACGTGAACACATTAGAATGGTGGGCAAATAATGCTAACAGTTCTGTTTTCGACTTTGCAGCCTATTATAAAATGGATGAAGCTTTCGATAACGGAAATCTGAATGCATTAAATGACGACATGATGTGGAAAAGAAATCCTTACAAAGCCGTAACCTTCGTCTCAAACCACGACACGGATATTATCAACAATAAAATGTTGGCCTATGCTTACATCTTAACTCATGAAGGCTATCCTACGATTTTCTACAGAGATTACGAAGAGTGGCTGAATAAAGAAAGATTAAATAACCTGATCTGGATCCACAACAACAAAGCAACAGGAAATACATCAATTCTGTACACGGATAACGATGAATATATTGCAAGACGTAACGGTTACAATGGAAACCCTGGATTGGTAGTTTACATCAACAACTCATCAAGCTGGCAGGAAAGATGGATTCAAACCAATTGGGCAAGCCAACAAATTAAAGATTTCACAGGAAGCTCAACTTGGTACCCGACGACACAAGGTGATAAGTGGGTGAAAATTCAATGCGCTCCGAACAGTTACTCTGTTTGGTCATTAAATCAATAAATACTCACAAAAATATTTTCCCACAGATTACAAAACTTACAAAAAAATAATCTGTGGGATTAGTGAAGATCACTTCAAATTTTTAGTATCATATATATAAGGTATAGCAGAGTCATTAAACTCTGCTTTTTTATTTCCCCAAATCGTCATTGCGAGAAGCGAAGCGCCGAAGCAATCTCCTCCTCAAATACTCTCATACCCTCCAACCCTCCAACTCAAAAATTTCAGGAGCTTCATCCGGCTTTCCACTATATCTTTTTGGTGCCGGCCTTTGCTTCGCTCCGGCCGCCCCAAAAAGGATGCCGCTCCAATCCGGGCTAGGGTATCGTACATTCTTATTACTTTTTCTCGTAATAGATTTTTTCTCAGACATTAATCACTTATCAATCCACATTCTTTCTCCTACACATTTCCCTAACTCCAAAACCGATCTAGACTCATCCTCTCCAACTCTTCCACGCTCAAACCCTAGTTTAAGATCTGTGCCAATCTGTGAAAATCTGTGGGAGATAAAAAAAGGCATCCTCAAGCATAACCTCTCACGAATTCCAACCTCATAGGTTTTGAAAACCTATGAGGTTTAATTAGAGCATACCTTATATATAGTATACCCATTATATAAAAGGAAATCCTTTCAATTCATATTAAAAGCTCCAAAACCCTCACGAGCGCGCATTCCCAGACCTTTCAACAAACCAATCGAATCCTGTGGATAAGTATGGCTTATTCCGTAAATGTATTTATATCAATAAATTAGTATTAAAACTTTTCCACAATAAGCATTTTACACGAACATTATGTTAAATTAGTTTGGAAGTAGGGGGTAGAAAGGAGTACTTTTGCCCCACTGAAAAACGCGAGTTAATTGGTAGCGCAGAAGGAGGTAACAGAGTATAAACACTACGAAACAGATTACAACAAACATTAAAATTTTTATTAAATAAAAGTTGTTAAAGTTAAAATAATTTGTATCTTT